>NZ_CP148752.1:0-1233125 GCF_040448305.1 Pseudomonas fluorescens
GTGGAGCTTTTGCGCGATGAGCTGCCTGCCCAACAATTCAACACTTGGATCCGTCCACTACAGGTCGAAGCCGAAGGCGACGAGTTGCGTGTCTATGCGCCCAATCGTTTTGTTCTGGACTGGGTCAACGAAAAGTACCTGGGGCGTGTTCTCGAATTGCTCGATGAACACGGCAATGGCATGGCGCCTGCGCTTTCCTTATTAATAGGCAGCAAACGCAGTTCGGCACCCCGTGCCGCGCCCAATGCGCCCCTGGCTGCCGCGGCTTCCCAGGCCCAGGCTGCTCAAGCGCCCGCCAGTCCGCCGCCGTCACCTGCCGCCGCGTCGACCAAGCGTGCGACGCAAAAAATGGCTGAGGTCACCGAGGAAGAACCTTCCCGTGATAGCTTCGACCCAATGGCCGGTGCCAGTTCGCAACAGGCCCCGGTTCGCGCCGAGCAACGTACCGTGCAGGTCGAAGGTGCGCTCAAGCACACCAGTTACCTGAACCGCACCTTTACCTTTGAGAATTTCGTTGAAGGTAAATCCAACCAGTTGGCGCGCGCTGCCGCCTGGCAGGTGGCAGACAACCCAAAGCACGGTTACAACCCGCTCTTCCTTTATGGCGGCGTCGGCCTGGGTAAAACCCACTTGATGCATGCTGTGGGTAACCACCTATTAAAGAAGAACCCGAATGCCAAGGTGGTGTACCTGCATTCCGAGCGTTTCGTGGCGGACATGGTCAAGGCCCTGCAACTGAACGCTATCAACGAGTTCAAACGTTTCTACCGTTCGGTGGATGCGTTGCTGATCGATGACATTCAGTTCTTCGCCCGCAAGGAGCGTTCCCAGGAAGAGTTTTTCCACACCTTCAACGCCCTGCTTGAAGGTGGTCAGCAGGTCATTCTCACCAGTGACCGCTACCCGAAGGAAATCGAAGGCCTTGAAGAACGCCTCAAATCCCGCTTTGGCTGGGGCCTGACCGTAGCGGTCGAGCCGCCGGAGCTGGAAACCCGCGTGGCGATCCTGATGAAGAAGGCCGATCAGGCCAAAGTCGAGTTGCCGCACGACGCCGCGTTCTTCATTGCCCAACGCATTCGCTCCAACGTCCGTGAGCTGGAAGGCGCGCTCAAACGCGTGATCGCCCACTCGCACTTCATGGGCCGCGATATCACCATCGAGCTGATTCGCGAATCCCTTAAGGACTTGTTGGCGTTGCAGGATAAACTGGTCTCTGTGGATAACATTCAGCGCACGGTCGCCGAGTACTACAAGATCAAGATCTCCGACTTGCTGTCCAAACGCCGTTCGCGTTCGGTCGCTCGTCCGCGTCAGGTCGCCATGGCGTTGTCCAAGGAACTGACCAACCACAGCTTGCCGGAAATCGGCGATGTGTTTGGCGGTCGCGACCATACAACGGTCTTGCACGCGTGCCGCAAGATCAACGAACTTAAGGAATCCGACGCGGACATCCGCGAGGACTACAAGAACCTGCTGCGTACGCTGACCACTTGATGAACACCAGCGCAGCTTATTAAGGCAAGGGACTAGACCATGCATTTCACCATTCAACGCGAAGCCCTGTTGAAACCCCTGCAACTGGTCGCAGGCGTCGTCGAACGCCGACAGACCTTGCCGGTACTTTCCAACGTGCTGCTGGTTGTCGAAGGCCAGCAATTGTCGCTGACCGGTACCGACCTGGAAGTCGAGCTGGTCGGTCGTGTTCAACTCGAAGAGCCGGCGGATCCGGGTTCCATCACCGTGCCAGCGCGCAAGCTGATGGACATCTGCAAAAGCCTGCCGAACGATGCGCTGATCGACATCAAGGTCGACGAGCAGAAGCTTGTGGTCAAGGCTGGCCGTAGCCGCTTCACCCTCTCGACACTGCCGGCCAACGACTTCCCTACCGTGGAAGAGGGCCCGGGGTCGCTGACCTGCAGCCTGGAGCAAAGCAAGCTGCGTCGTCTGATCGAACGCACCAGCTTCGCCATGGCCCAGCAGGACGTGCGCTACTACCTCAACGGTATGCTGCTGGAAGTGTCCGCTGGCGTGATCCGCGCCGTGGCCACCGACGGTCACCGTCTGGCCATGTGCTCGATGCAGGCCGATATCGGTCAGCCGGATCGTCACCAGGTCATCGTGCCGCGCAAAGGCATCCTCGAACTGGCACGCCTGCTCACCGAGCCGGACGGCAATGTCAGCATCGTGCTGGGTCAGCACCACATCCGCGCCACCACCGGTGAGTTCACCTTCACCTCGAAACTGGTCGACGGCAAATTCCCGGACTACGAGCGTGTTCTGCCTAAAGGCGGCGACAAGCTGGTACTTGGCGATCGCCAGGCTCTGCGCGAAGCGTTCAGCCGTACCGCGATTCTGTCCAACGAGAAGTACCGTGGTATCCGTCTGCAACTGGCCAGCGGTCAGCTGAAGATCCAGGCAAATAACCCGGAGCAGGAAGAAGCGGAAGAAGAAGTGGGCGTTGAATACAACGGCGGCTCTCTGGAAATCGGCTTCAACGTGAGCTACCTGCTCGACGTACTGGGCGTGATGACCACCGAGCAGGTTCGTCTGATCCTGTCCGACTCCAACAGCAGCGCGCTGGTGCAGGAATCGGATAACGACGACTCGGCCTACGTTGTCATGCCGATGCGTCTGTAATCATGCTCAGCAGAAGCTAGATGTCCTTAAGTCGCGTCTCGGTCACCGCGGTGCGCAATCTGCACCCGGTGACCTTCTCCCCCTCCCCCCGCATCAATATTCTTTACGGCGCCAACGGCAGCGGCAAAACCAGTGTTCTGGAAGCCATCCATCTGCTGGGGCTTGCCCGTTCGTTTCGCAGCACCCGTCTGTCGCCGGTCATTCAATACGAACAGCTTGCCTGTACGGTATTTGGCCAGGTTGAACTGGCGGAGGGTGGGCATAACGCCTTGGGCATCTCACGGGATCGACAAGGCGAATTCCAGATCCGTATCGATGGGCAGAATGCGCGCAGTGCGGCACAACTGGCCGAAATCCTGCCCCTGCAACTGATCAACCCAGACAGCTTCCGCTTGCTGGAAGGTGCGCCGAAGATTCGCCGGCAGTTTCTCGACTGGGGTGTGTTCCACGTGGAACCGCGCTTCATGTCAACCTGGCAGCGCTTGCAGAAGGCCCTGCGCCAGAGAAACTCTTGGCTGCGGCATGGTACACTTGACGCCGTTTCGCAAGCGGTTTGGGACAGGGAACTGTGCCAGGCCAGCGCTGAAATTGATGAATACCGCCGCGCTTATATCAAAGCCTTGAAACCAGTCTTTGAACAAACCTTGAGCGAACTGGTTGAGCTTGAAGGCTTGACGCTCAGCTATTACCGCGGCTGGGACAAGGACCGTGAACTGAGTGCTGTGCTCGCTGGGTCTCTGCAGCGGGACCAGCAAATGGGGCATACCCAGGCCGGACCACAACGTGCTGATTTGCGGCTCAGACTGGGCGCGCATAACGCTGCGGACATCTTGTCCCGTGGCCAGCAGAAGTTGGTGGTTTGCGCATTACGGATTGCCCAAGGGCACCTGGTCAGCCAGGCTCGACGCGGTCAGTGTATTTATCTGGTGGATGACTTGCCGTCCGAACTGGACGAGCACCACCGTCGCGCGCTTTGCCGCTTGTTGGAAGACTTACGCTGCCAGGTCTTTATCACCTGTGTAGATCACGAATTATTGAGGGAAGGCTGGCAGACGGAAACGCCAGTCGCTCTGTTCCACGTGGAACAGGGCCGTATCACCCAGACCCACGACCATCGGGAGTGAAGGCATTGAGCGAAGAAAATACGTACGACTCAACGAGCATTAAAGTGCTGAAAGGCCTGGATGCCGTACGCAAACGTCCCGGTATGTACATTGGTGACACCGACGATGGCAGCGGTCTGCACCACATGGTGTTCGAAGTGGTCGATAACTCGATCGACGAAGCTCTCGCCGGCCACTGCGACGACATCAGCATCATCATTCACCCGGATGAGTCCATCACCGTTCGTGACAACGGTCGTGGCATCCCGGTAGACGTGCACAAAGAAGAAGGTGTTTCGGCAGCCGAGGTCATCATGACCGTACTGCATGCCGGCGGTAAGTTCGACGACAACTCCTACAAAGTATCCGGTGGCCTCCACGGTGTAGGTGTGTCGGTGGTGAACGCACTGTCCAAAGAGCTTGTTCTTACGGTGCGCCGCAGCGGCAAAATCTGGGAACAGACTTACGTCCACGGTGTTCCACAAGAGCCGATGAAAATCGTTGGTGAGAGTGAAACCACTGGCACCCAGATTCACTTCAAGCCATCGGCCGAGACGTTCAAGAACATCCACTTCAGCTGGGACATCCTGGCCAAGCGGATTCGTGAACTGTCCTTCCTCAACTCCGGTGTCGGCATCGTCCTCAAGGATGAGCGCAGCGGCAAGGAAGAGTTGTTCAAGTACGAAGGCGGCCTGCGAGCGTTTGTTGAATACCTGAACACCAACAAGACTGCGGTCAACCAGGTGTTTCACTTCAACATTCAGCGCGAAGACGGCATTGGCGTGGAAATCGCCCTGCAGTGGAACGACAGCTTCAACGAGAACCTGTTGTGTTTCACCAACAACATTCCACAGCGCGATGGCGGTACTCACCTGGTGGGTTTCCGTTCCGCACTGACGCGTAACCTGAATACCTACATCGAAGCCGAAGGTCTGGCGAAGAAACACAAAGTCGCGACCACCGGTGACGATGCCCGTGAAGGCCTGACCGCGATCATTTCGGTGAAAGTACCGGATCCGAAGTTCAGCTCCCAGACCAAAGACAAGCTGGTTTCTTCCGAAGTGAAGACCGCGGTCGAACAGGAAATGGGCAAGTACTTCTCCGACTTCCTGCTGGAAAACCCGAACGAAGCCAAGCTGGTCGTCGGCAAAATGATCGACGCGGCCCGTGCCCGTGAAGCGGCGCGTAAAGCCCGTGAAATGACCCGTCGTAAAGGCGCGCTGGATATCGCCGGCCTGCCGGGCAAACTGGCTGACTGCCAGGAAAAAGACCCTGCCCTTTCCGAACTGTACCTCGTGGAAGGTGACTCTGCTGGCGGCTCCGCCAAGCAGGGGCGTAACCGTCGGACCCAGGCCATCCTGCCGCTGAAGGGCAAGATCCTGAACGTCGAGAAGGCGCGCTTCGACAAGATGATCTCTTCGCAAGAAGTAGGCACCTTGATTACCGCGCTGGGCTGCGGCATCGGCCGCGACGAGTACAACATCGACAAGCTGCGTTACCACAACATCATCATCATGACCGATGCTGACGTCGACGGTTCGCACATCCGTACCCTGCTGCTGACCTTCTTCTTCCGTCAGTTGCCGGAGCTGATCGAGCGCGGCTACATCTACATCGCTCAGCCACCGCTGTACAAGGTCAAGAAAGGCAAGCAAGAGCAATACATCAAAGACGACGACGCCATGGAAGAGTACATGACACAGTCGGCCCTGGAAGATGCGAGCCTGCACCTGAACGAAGAAGCACCTGGTATCTCTGGTGAAGCGCTTGAGCGTCTGGTGAATGACTTCCGTCTGGTGATGAAGACCCTCAAGCGTCTGTCGCGCCTGTACCCACAGGAGCTGACCGAGCACTTCATCTACCTGCCAGCGGTGAGCATGGAGCAACTGTCCGATCACGCAGCAATGCAAGATTGGCTGGCTCAGTACGAAGTTCGCTTGCGCACCGTAGAGAAGTCCGGCCTGGTTTACAAAGCCAGCCTGCGTGAAGACCGTGAACGTAACGTCTGGCTGCCAGAGGTCGAACTGATCTCCCACGGCCTGTCGAACTACGTCACCTTCAACCGCGACTTCTTCGGCAGTAACGATTACAAGACTGTCGTTTCGCTAGGCGCTCAACTGAGCACCCTGCTGGACGACGGCGCGTACATCCAGCGTGGCGAGCGCAAGAAGCCGGTGACCGAGTTCAAGGAAGCCCTTGAATGGCTGATGGCTGAAAGCACCAAGCGTCACACCATCCAGCGATACAAAGGTCTGGGCGAAATGAACCCGGATCAGCTGTGGGAAACCACCATGGACCCAAGCCAGCGCCGGATGCTCAAAGTGACCATCGAAGACGCCATTGGCGCGGACCAGATCTTCAACACCCTGATGGGTGATGCGGTCGAACCTCGCCGTGACTTCATCGAAAGCAACGCCCTGGCGGTGTCCAACCTGGACTTCTGATCCTGGTCGATGCCAACGAAAAGGCCAACGCATTGCGTTGGCCTTTTTTATTGGTGCGCCAGGCATGGCGCGTTGCGCGTAAGCGCAACCAGCTTGGCTGTGGTGGCCACGCTGGTGACTTGGAGGTGAAAGTCCTCTACACACCCGGCAAGGGGAAGTGTTAGCCAGAGGCAAGGGTGTCGCGGGTGACTGCGAATCTGAAGGAAGCCCGAGGCAAAATGCTGGCCTGACGAACAGGAAGCGGATAGAGGCGGCGCAGCGGGGTAAGAAGGCCAATATCTTCAAAGCCCGATACTTGCACGGAACGCTGCGACGTAGATCCGACAGGCATAAGCAGGAAGGTCGCGCGAATTACCCTGGGAGATCTGTTTAGCCTGCCATGTGCTACCGGCGTCGCGAGATGACGGGATGGGCGACAGAAGTCAGCAGAGGCCGTAGTAGTTGCTCGAAACCGGAGTAATGAAGGGCTGAACCTGCCATGAGTGGATAGTCGGGTGTGATCTCTGTTGGAGCGTAAAGCAGAAACTCCGCGTAGCGGAGGTCAAGACCATTAGGAGGTAGGAGCCGGAAGCTCCGAGGGCCGGTCTGGGCGCTTAGATACCGCAGGCGACACATCAACGGAACCAAGCTCGCTGACGTTGTTTGTCAGTAGGCAGGAACCGCCGTATACGGAACCGTACGTACGGTGGTGTGAGAGGACGGCGGGGGCAACCCCGCGTCCTACTCGATCCTGCGTTTCACTCGCTCGCCGACGCCACACTCTCCAACCGATACCCATACCCATAAATCGTCAGCAACTGCCAACCGCGATCCGCCGTCAGGCCAAGCTTGTTGCGCAGACGATAGATGTGAGTGTCCAGCGGCCGTGACGACGACAATTCTTCATGGGGCCAGAATCGTTCGTACAGGTAATCCCGCGACAGCGGTCGACCGAGGTTGCTGAACAGGCAATGCGCCAGGCGGTATTCGCGTTCGGTCATGACGATTGGTTTGCCGTCGCGAGTGATGGTCAGTTCGGCGTCGTCGAAAACCAGGTCATTGAAGCTCAACCCTTCGGCAGACGCGCGCTGCTGAGCATGTCGGCGCAGGACTGCGGCAACACGGGCTTTCAGTTCATTGGGGCGGAACGGTTTGCTGACGTAGTCATCGGCGCCGGCATTCAGGGCCTGAACGATATCGCTTTCGCCGTCACGACTGGTGAGCATGATTGCCGCAGGCGGCGCTTCCATGTGTTCGCGGGTCCAGAGCAGCAATGACAAACCCGTGAGGTCGGGCAGTTGCCAGTCGAGGATCAGCAGGTCGAAGGTTTCCCGACGCAGTTGGCGTAGCAGGTCTTCGCCCCGTTCGAAGCTGTACAGCGACCACGGCTGCTCTCCGGCTTCGGCCATCTGTTGCAGGGTTTGTTCGACCCGGCGCAGTTCGGCGGGCTCATCGTCCAGAATCGCTACGCGCATACAGGGTGATTCCTTGTCGCTTGGGCAGCTCTTTATCGACCATAGCGGCTCAATCGAAACAGTGAAAGCAAGCGGCCCGCCGTTGGTCGCGGCGTCCGCTATGATTCTTTGAGTCGAAACCTCAGGCGTAGGAATCATGAAACCATTCACCCCGCCCTGCCCTGTTGGCCATGTTTGACCAACGTCGCCGCGAAAGCCGAGAGCCAAGCCAGGTACAGCGATTGTTTCGACAATTGGTGCGCGAGTGGTTGTGGATAAGTCTTGTGCTGTTGCCGCTGACGACGTTGCTGTCCTATCGCGCGCAAATCAACTTGAGCGATGCATCCCCAGGCTTTAGCGCATGGCTTTCCCTTGGTCTGGTGATGTGCGTACTCGGGTTATTGCTGTGGCGCCCGCGCCTGGCGCTCTGGCTGACGCTCACGGGGATGGCTTGTGCGTTGCTGACCAGTGCCGGCCTTGCTGAGTTCAAGCGCTGGTGGTGGTCACCGACGCCTGCGGTGCTGGGGATGCTGTTTGGTTATCTGATCTGGAACTGGCGGCGCCTCAGTGTGGTGCTGACCTATTTCGGTTGGGAATTGGCGCGGCTGGACAGCGAGCCGAAAGTGTTTCCGGAGCGTCGTCGTGCCCGGTATCCCGGTGGCGACCGTTTGCAGAAGCAAATCATGGCGCTGGAACAAGCCATGAGCCTGACCCGCGATACCCACCGATTCATCGCCGATGCCCTGGAGTACTTGCCGGTGGCCACGTTGATCAGCGATCCCCAGGGGCAGATTCTCCTCGGAAACCGCAAGGCTCGCGACCTGTTTGGCGGGGATCTGGTCGGCGATGATGTACTCGGGCGACTTAAACAGCTCGGTTATCCGGATATGAGCCGTGGGCCTGGCTTGTCTTTATCGACACTGCCGCTGCTGGAGTTTCGCGACCTCAAGGAACGCAGCTTGCGTCTGGAGCGTGCCGGGTTGTTGCCGGTAGACGGTGATATTCCGGTTGGCTGGCTATGGAACCTGACTGATTTGAGTGTGGAGCGCGATGCGGAGGAACAGCGCGCGGTCCTGTTGCGGTTCCTGTCTCACGACCTGCGGGCGCCTCATTCGGCCATCCTCGCGTTGCTCGACGTCCACCGCCATCAGGTGGGCGGTGATTCGCAACTCTTTGATCAAATCGAGCTACAGGTACGCCGGGCCCTGGAATTGACTGATGGTTTCGTTCAATTGGCGAGGGCCGAGTCCGAGGCTTATCAGTTTCAGCCGAGCCTGTTTGCGATGCTGGTGCTGGATGTGTTCGATCAGGCGCTGCCCATTGCGCAGCTGAAACAGATCGAACTGGTTCATCAAGTGGAAGATGAGGCACAGGAAAGTCTGGTTCTGGCGGATCAGGCGTTGCTGACCCGGGCGTTGTTCAATCTGCTGGAAAATGCCATCAAGTACAGTGTTTCAGGTACTCGCATCCGTTTGTGCGTCAGTCAACGTGACGGCTGGCTGATCTGTGAGCTCATCGATCAGGGCAAAGGCATCGCCGCTGAGGAGTTACCCGAACTGTTCAGCCAATACCGGCGTTTTTCTTCCGCACAGGGTATCGATGGCGTGGGGTTGGGATTATCGATGGTCAAAGCCGTAGTGGATCGGCACGGCGGGCGAATCGAGTGTCAGAGCGAGATGGGGCGGGGCACGACATTCAGGCTGCAATTTCCGCTGTTTACAGAATGAAAGCGAGCGACCCAAGTCGCCCTGTCATGTCGACAGTCTGCGATTGTTCCGGGCATAAAAAAACCGGCTATATCAGCCGGTTTTTTTACGTCCGAAAAAAACTTATGCACGCTTTTATGGTTTTTATCTCTCTGAGAAATATGTAAAAAAATCATAAAGTTACGTACAAATAACGACGTTTTTCAATGAAACGGTACACAGGTTATCCACAGAATCTCAGACAGCCACCTGATCGTTTGAAACCGGCGCTTGCGGAGCCGGTGGCAGCGAGCCCATTTCCCGTTGCATCTGCTCATTCCACGCCTGAACCCGGTCGTTCAATTCGGCAATGGCTCGCGGTCCGGTGCCTGCGGCATACATCGGTTCGCCAATGATCACAGTGATGACGCCCTGCTTCTTCGCCCAACCGGTTTTCGGCCAGAACTTGCCTGCGTTGTGTGCAATCGGCAGCACCGGCAATTCGGCGTTGACCGCCAAGGCGCTGCCACCGCGCGAGAACTTTCCGACGGTGCCGAAAGGAACGCGCGTTCCTTCGGGGAAGATCAGCACCCAGACATTGTCCTTGAGCAACTCATCACCTTTTTGCGCCACATGCTTGAGCGCGGCTTTCGGGTTGCCGCGATCGATGGCGATCGGTCGCAGCATGGCCATGGCCCAACCGAAGAACGGCACATAGAGCAATTCACGTTTGAGCACCTGGCTCAACGGCGAGAAGTAGGCTGAGAGAAAGAACGTCTCCCAGGTGCTCTGGTGGTTTGACTGAATGACGCAAGGCCGTTCAGGTACGTTCTCGGCACCCTTCACTTCGTAGCGAATGCCCAGAAACACCTTGCTCAGCCACAAGGCGCAGCGGCACCAATACACGTTGATGAAGCGATAACGCGCCTTGAAAGGCAGAAACGGCGCGATAAAAAAACTCAGGCTGCACCACAGCAAGGAGCTGGTGCCCAGCAGCAGGTAAAAGAGGAAGGTTCTGATGGCCTGCAGTATCGACATGGTGACGTTTACCGTTGCGGGCAATACCCGCCTGTATAAAGCGCACTCCTGATCAATCCTTTATCAGGAAATATCAGAAGCACTCTCATTGTGGATAAGTTCTGCGGCAATCGCCGCCAGATCGTCAAAAATCAATGTGCCAACCGGAAGGGTTTTACCCAAAGTCTTTTCGCCTTTTCCGGTCTTTACCAAAACTGGCTGTGAATCGACGGCTTTGGCGGCTTCCAGGTCACCAAGGCTGTCGCCGACGAACCAGAGATTGGTCAGCGACACGTTGTAATGAGCGGCGATGGTTTTCAACATCCCGGGTTTCGGCTTGCGGCAATCGCAGCCTTCGTCCGGCCCGTGAGGGCAGTAGACAATCAGCCCGACCTCACCGCCCTGCTCCGCCACCAGCGCGCGCAAGCGCTCGTGCATGGCATCCAGGGCGGCAAGGTCGTAATAGCCGCGAGCGATGCCCGACTGGTTGGTAGCGACCGCTACCGTCCAGCCGGACTTGCTCAACTGCGCGATGGCTTCGATCGAACCGGGGAGTGGAATCCACTCCTCCACCGACTTGATGTAAGCGTCGGAGTCGTAATTGATCACTCCGTCCCGATCGAGAATCAGCAGTTTCAACAGCAATCCCTCAACCCAGCAGCGAAATGTCGGCAACGCCGAGGAACAAACCACGCAGACGCGCCAGCAACGCATAACGGTTGGCGCGGACTTTTGCGTCCTCCGCGTTGACCATCACGGCTTCGAAGAACGCATCCACCGGCTCGCGCAGTGCAGCCAGGCGTGCCAGGGATTCGCTGTACTGACGCGAGGCGGCCATTGGCTGTACAGCCTGGTCAGCCTGCTGGATCGCTGAGTACAGGGAGAACTCGTTGGCGTTGTCGAAGTACTTGGCTTCCACGACTGTCGGAACGGAGCCTTCGACCTTGCTCAGCAAGTTCGACACGCGCTTGTTCACGGCGGCCAGGGCGGCGGCTTCCGGCAGTTTGCGGAAAGCCTGTACCGCTTGCACGCGCTGGTCGAAGTCCAGGGCCGAGCCTGGCTTCAGGGCACGTACCGACAGGTAGGTCGCGACATCGACGCCTTCGTCTTCGTAACGGGCACGCAGGCGGTCGAAGATGAACTCCAGCACCGAATCGTTCAGGCCAGCAGCCTTGACCTTGGTACCGAACGCATTCACAGCGAAGGCCACCGCGTCGTTCAGGTCCAGATCCAGTTGCTTCTCGATCAGGATACGCAACACGCCCAGTGCGGCACGGCGCAGGGCGTACGGGTCTTTGCTACCGGTCGGCAGCATGCCGATACCGAAGATGCCCACGAGGGTGTCGAGCTTGTCGGCGATGGCCACGGCCGCACCGGTCAGGGTGCTCGGCAGTTCAGCGCCAGCACCGCGCGGCATGTACTGCTCGTTCAGCGCCAGTGCGACATCTTCCGGCTCGCCATCGTTGAGGGCGTAGTAGTAACCGGCGACACCTTGCATCTCCGGGAACTCGCCGACCATTTCGGTCGACAGGTCGCACTTGGACAGCAGGCCCGCACGGGCTGCCCACGAAGCGTTGCCGCCAATACGCGCTGCGATGTAGGCGGCGAGTTTGGAAACGCGCTCGGCCTTGTCGTAGACGCTGCCGAGTTTTTCCTGGAACACCACGTTCTGCAGGCGCAGGTTGAAGTCTTCGAGCTTCTGCTTCTTGTCTTGCTTGAAGAAGAACTCGGCGTCGGTCAGGCGTGGGCGAACCACTTTCTCGTTACCGGCGATGATCTGCTGTGGGTCTTTGCTCTCGATGTTGGCCACGGTAATGAACCGTGGCAGCAACTTGCCGTCGGCATCCAACAGGCAGAAGTACTTCTGGTTGTCCTGCATGGTGGTGATCAGGGCTTCTTGCGGCACGTCGAGGAAGCGTTCCTCGAACGAGCACACCAGCGGCACCGGCCATTCGACCAACGCGGTCACTTCATCGAGCAGGGCTGGCGGAACGATTGCCGTGCCTTCCTGACGGGTGGCCAGCTCTTCGGTGCGCTTGCTGATGATCTCGCGACGCTCGTTGGCGTCGGCCAGAACGTAGGCGGCACGCAGGTCGGCCAGGTAGCTGGACGGCGAACCGATGCGCACGTTTTCCGGGTGATGGAAGCGGTGACCACGGGAGTCGCGGCCGGCCTTCTGGGCGAGGATGGTGCAATCGATGACCTGGTCACCGAGCAGCATCACCAGCCATTGGGTTGGACGAACGAATTCTTCCTTGCGGGCACCCCAACGCATGCGTTTCGGGATCGGCAGGTCGTTCAGGGAATCTTCGACGATGGTCGGCAGCAGGCTCGCGGTCGCCTTGCCGGCGATGCTCTGGCTGTAGCGCAGTTTCGGGCCGCTCTGATCGATTTCGCTCAGGTCGACACCGCATTTCTTGGCAAAGCCCAGTGCCGCTTGGGTCGGGTTGCCTTCGGCATCGAACGCGGCCTGACGTGGCGGGCCGTCGAGGTTGATGCTGCGATCCGGCTGCTGGGTGGCCAGTGCGGTGATCAGCACGGCCAGGCGGCGCGGGGCGGCATAAACGGTTTTGCTCTCGTAGTTCAGGCCGGCGGCTTGCAGGCCCTTGTCGATACCGGCGAGGAACGCCTCGGCCAGGGTGTTCAGGGCTTTGGGTGGCAGTTCTTCAGTGCCCAGTTCAACCAGAAAATCCAGAGCACTCATTGTGCAGCCTCCAGCTTGGCCAGTACTTCATCACGCAGGTCCGGGGTCGCCATCGGGAAGCCCAGCTTGGCGCGAGCCTGCAGGTAGGCTTGCGCAACGGAACGCGCCAGGGTGCGTACACGCAGGATGTATTGCTGACGCGCGGTCACCGAGATCGCCCGGCGCGCATCCAGCAGGTTGAAGGTGTGGGAAGCCTTCAACACCATTTCGTAGCTCGGCAACGGCAGCGGCTGGTCGAGTTCGATCAGGCGCTTGGCTTCGCTTTCGTAGAAATCGAACAGTTCGAACAGTTTGTCGACATTGGCGTGTTCGAAGTTGTAGGTCGACTGCTCCACTTCGTTCTGGTGGAACACGTCGCCGTAGGTCACTTTGCCCATCGGGCCGTCAGCCCAGACCAGGTCGTAGACCGAGTCCACGCCTTGCAGGTACATGGCCAGACGCTCGAGACCGTAGGTGATCTCGCCGGTCACCGGGTAGCACTCGATGCCGCCCGCTTGCTGGAAGTAGGTGAACTGGGTCACTTCCATGCCGTTGAGCCAGACTTCCCAGCCCAGACCCCAGGCGCCGAGGGTCGGCGATTCCCAGTTGTCTTCGACGAAGCGGATGTCGTGGACCAGCGGGTCCAGGCCGACGTGCTTGAGTGAGCCCAGGTACAGTTCCTGGAAGTTGTCCGGGTTCGGCTTCAGGACCACCTGGAACTGGTAGTAGTGCTGCAGACGATTCGGGTTTTCGCCGTAGCGGCCGTCAGTCGGACGGCGGCTTGGCTGCACGTAGGCGGCGTTCCAGGTTTCCGGGCCGATGGCGCGCAGGAATGTTGCGGTGTGGAAAGTGCCGGCGCCTACTTCCATATCGTAGGGCTGAAGTACCACACAACCTTGCTCGGCCCAGTATTGCTGGAGGGCGAGGATCAAGTCTTGGAAGGTACGCACGGCTGGCGTAGGCTGGCTCACGAAATTCACCTGTTTCTTGGGCTGCGATTTAAAGAGCGGGAGTATACCCGATTCATTGCTGCGCACGCCCCCTGGAGCCTTATGCCACGCTGCTTTTGGTGTTCCGAAGATCCGCTGTACATGGCATATCACGATCAGGAGTGGGGCACGCCGCTACGCGATGCGCAGGGTTTGTTCGAGTTGCTTTTGCTCGAAGGGTTCCAGGCCGGGCTGTCCTGGATCACTGTGTTGCGCAAACGCGAGCATTATCGCCAGGTGATGTTCGGGTTTGATGTCCAGCGCGTGGCGCAGATGAGCGATGCCGAAATCGACGAGTTGATGCTCGATCCGGGGATCATCCGCAACCGCCTCAAGCTCAACGCGGCCCGGCGCAATGCTCAGGCCTGGCTGGCGCTGGAGGATCCGGTGGCGTTTCTCTGGTCGTTCGTCGGTGGCGTGCCTGTGATCAATCATTTCAAGGATCGCAGCGAAGTCCCGGCCGTGACGCCGACCGCCGTGGAAATGAGCAAAGGCCTGAAAAAGGCCGGTTTCACGTTCGTCGGGCCGACCATTTGCTACGCGTTGATGCAGGCTTCGGGCATGGTCATGGATCACACCCGGGACTGCGACCGCTACTCGCAGTTGGCGAACGGCGGTTAGAATGGCCGCCTCGCGCACAGCACAAGATCAGGAGTGACCTGTGGATAAGTTGAAAGGCGCCTTGCTGGTAGGCGCTCTGCGGTTGTTTGCCCTGCTTCCGTGGCGGGCCGTGCAAGCCGTGGGCTCGGCGATTGGCTGGGTCATGTGGAAAACCCCGAACCGTTCCCGCGACGTGGTGCGGATCAATCTGTCCAAGTGCTTTCCGGACATGGACCCCGCCGAGCGTGAACGCCTGGTGGGTCAGAGCCTGAAGGACATCGGCAAGTCCCTGACCGAAAGCGCCTGCGCCTGGATCTGGCCGGCCCAGCGCTCCATTGATCTGGTGCGCGAAGTCGAAGGCCTCGACATATTGAAGGACGCCCTCGCCTCCGGCAAAGGCGTGGTCGGCATCACCAGCCACCTGGGCAACTGGGAAGTGCTGAACCACTTCTATTGCAGCCAGTGCAAACCGATCATTTTCTACCGCCCGCCGAAGTTGAAGGCGGTGGATGAGTTGCTGCAAAAGCAGCGGGTGCAGTTGGGTAACAAGGTCGCCGCTTCCACAAAAGAAGGCATCCTCAGCGTCATCAAGGAAGTGCGCAAAGGTGGTGCAGTGGGCATTCCCGCTGACCCGGAACCGTCCGAATCCGCCGGGATCTTCGTGCCGTTCTTCGCCACCCAGGCGCTGACCAGCAAGTTTGTGCCGAACATGCTCGCGGGCGGCAAAGCGGTCGGCGTGTTCCTGCATGCGTTGCGCCTGCCGGACGGTTCTGGCTACAAAGTGATCCTGGAAGCTGCGCCCGAAGCCATGTACAGCACCGATACCGCCGAGTCCTGTGCGGCCATGAGTAAAGTGGTCGAGCGATATGTCGGGGCCTATCCGAGCCAGTACATGTGGAGCATGAAGCGCTTCAAGAAGCGTCCGCCGGGCGAAGCTCGCTGGTATTGATGCAAAAAATCAAAAGATCGCAGGCTTCGCCAGCTCCTACAAAGGCTCGGTGTACACCCCGTAGGATCTGCCGAAGGCTGCGATCTTTTGATCTTTATTGGCCTGCGTGCGCCTGACGGTCAAGCTTCTTCAGGAACACCGTCATTTCCTTCTCGGCCTGCTTGTCGCCATGGCCGCGAGCGGCTTCCAGGCCTTGCTCCCAGGCCTGCCGCGCGGCCGTAAAGTCCGCCAGCGCCAGATGGGCCTTGCCCAGTAGTTTCCAAGCCGCCGAATACTTCGGATCGAATTCGACGCAGCGTTGGAAATGCTCCGCAGCCTTGGCGTTCTCCCCCAGATCCAGATAACCCTTGCCCAGGCCGAAGCGCAGCAAAGCGTTATCCACACCCTTGGCGAGCATTTTTTCCAGGGATTCGATCATCAGTGGATTCCTTTTTAAAATTTGTCAGGAAGATGTCCGGGATCTGAAAGTCCGCTATCGCGAGCAAGCTCGCTCCCACAGTTGATCTTCAGTAACACAAATGCTGTGTACGACCGAGAACCCTGTGGGAGCGAGCTTGCTCGCGATGAGGCCAGCCTGATCACCGAAAAATCCGGATCAGAAGAAGCTCAACCCCACATGGAACAGCTTCTCCACATCGCGAATATGCTTTTTATCCACAAGGAACAAAATCACATGGTCACCCGCTTCGATCACAGTGTCGTCGTGGGCGATGATCACTTCTTCGTCGCGGATAATCGCACCAATGGTGGTGCCTGGCGGCAGGCCGATGTTCTCGATGGCCTTGCCGATCACCTTGCTCGATTTCGAATCGCCATGGGCAATCGCCTCGATGGCCTCTGCCGCGCCCCGGCGCAACGAATGCACGCTGACGATGTCGCCGCGGCGCACGTGGGCCAGCAAGGTGCCGATGGTCGCCAGTTGCGGGCTGATGGCGATGTCGATGTCGCCGCCCTGGATCAGATCGACATAGGCCGGGTTGTTGATGATGGTCATCACCTTCTTCGCGCCCAGGCGTTTGGCCAGCAGCGACGACATGATGTTGGCTTCGTCGTCGTTGGTCAGGGCCAGGAAAAGGTCGGCGTCGGCAATGTTCTCTTCCATCAACAGGTCGCGGTCCGAAGCACTGCCCTGCAACACCACTGTGCTGTCCAGTGTGTCGGAGAGATGACGGCAGCGTGCCGGGTTCATCTCGATGATTTTCACCTGATAACGGCTTTCGATGGCCTCGGCCAGACGCTCGCCAATCTGTCCGCCACCGGCGATGACGATGCGTTTATAGGTTTCGTCGAGACGACGCATTTCGCTCATGACTGCGCGAATGTTCGCTTTGGCGGCGATGAAAAACACCTCGTCGTCGGCCTCGATCACCGTGTCGCCCTGGGGCAGGATCGGCCGGTCACGACGGAAAATCGCCGCTACACGGGTTTCCACGTTCGGCATGTGCTCACGCAACTGCCGCAGTTGCTGGCCCACCAGCGGCCCGCCGTAGTACGCCCGCACCGCCACCAGTTGCGCCTTGCCTTCGGCGAAGTCGATCACCTGCAAGGCGCCGGGATGCTGGATCAGGCGCTTGATGTAGTTGGTGACCACTTGTTCCGGGCTGATCAGCACGTCCACCGGAATCGCTTCGTTCTGGAACAACTGCTCCTCGCGGGTCAGGTACGCGGCTTCGCGAACCCGGGCGATTTTGGTCGGGGTATGGAACAAGGTGTGGGCGACCTGGCAGGCGACCATATTGGTTTCGTCGCTGTTGGTCACCGCGACCAGCATGTCGGCGTCATCCGCTCCGGCCTGGCGCAACACGGTCGGGAACGAGCCGCGACCTTGTACCGTGCGGATGTCCAGGCGGTCACCGAGATCGCGCAGGCGCTCGCCATCAGTGTCGACCACAGTAATATCATTGGCTTCGCTGGCCAGGTGTTCCGCCAGCGAACCGCCGACCTGCCCTGCACCGAGGATGATGATTTTCATCCAGTCACTCCATTGAATCCATTTAACCGCGCGCGGCGGCGATCTTGATCAGCTTGGCGTAGTAGAAGCCATCGTGGCCACCTTCCTGGGCCAGCAACTGGCGACCATGGGGCTGCTTGATGCCGGCCGCCGTGGCGAGGTCCAGTTCCCGGGCACCCGGCGTGCGGGCGAGGAAGGCTTCGATGACTTCGGTGTTTTCGGTCGGCAGCGTGGAACAGGTGGCGTACAGCAGGATGCCCCCGACCTCCAGGGTTTTCCACATGGCATCGAGCAACTCGCCCTGCAGCAGCGCCAGCGCGGCGATGTCGTCGGGTTGGCGGGTCAGCTTAATATCCGGGTGACGACGAATCACGCCGGTGGCCGAACATGGCGCGTCCAGCAGGATGCGCTGGAACGGCTTGCCGTCCCACCACGCTTGAGTGTCGCGGCCGTCGGCGGCAATCAGTTCGGCGCTCAGTTTCAGGCGTTCGAGGTTTTCCCGCACCCGTACCAACCGCTTGGCCTCAAGGTCTACCGCCACGACACCGGCCAGTTTTGGCTCGGCTTCGAGAATATGGCAGGTCTTGCCACCTGGCGCACAGCAAGCGTCCAGCACCCGTTGGCCCGGCGCGAGGTCGAGCAGATCGGCAGCCAGTTGCGCGGCTTCGTCCTGCACGCTGATCCAGCCCTCGGCGAAACCCGGCAGGCTGCGCACATCGGCGGCGGCGTCGAGCACAATACCGTCGCGGCTGTAGACACACGACGTGGCGGCAATTCCCGCGTCAGTCAGCAAGCCGAGGTAGGCATCCCGGCTGTGATGGCGACGGTTGACCCGCAGGATCATTGGCGGATGCGCATTGTTCGCCGCGCAAATGGCTTCCCATTGCTCCGGCCAGAACGCCTTCAGGGATTTCTGCAGCCAGCGTGGGTGAGCGGTGCGCACCACCGGATCACGTTCCAGCTCGGCGAAAATCGTTTCGCTTTCGCGCTGAGCATTACGCAACACAGCGTTGAGCAATGCCTTGGCCCAGGGTTTTTTCAGCTTGTCGGCGCAACCGACGGTTTCACCAATGGCGGCATGGGCCGGGACACGGGTATAGAGCAGCTGATAGAGACCGACCAGCAACAGCGCTTCGACATCGGCGTCGGCGGCCTTGAACGGCTTCTGCAGCAGCTTGGCCGCCAGTGCCGACAAGCGTGGCTGCCAGCGTGCGGTGCCGAAGGCCAGGTCCTGGGTAAAGCCGCGATCACGGTCCTCGACCTTGTCCATCTGCGTTGGCAGCGAACTGTTGAGCGAGGCTTTGCCGCTCAGGACAGCGGCAAGTGCCTTGGCGGCGGCCAGACGCGGGTTCATTGAGCGTCCGCCGTTTGACCGAGGACAGTGCCGGTGGCGAATTTCTCACGACGGCTGTTGAACAGGTCGCTGAAGTTCAGCGCCTTGCCGCCGGGCAATTGCAGACGGGTCAGGCACAAGGCCTGCTCGCCGCAGGCGACGATCAGGCCGTCCTTGCTGGCGCTAAGGATTTCACCCGGGGCGCCTTTGCCTTCAGCGAGGTTTGCGGCCAGCACTTTCAGGGCTTCGCCGTTCAAGGTGCTGTGGGTGATCGGCCACGGGTTGAAGGCACGGACCAGACGCTCCAGCTCAACCGCCGGGCGACTCCAGTCGATGCGTGCTTCGTCCTTGTTCAATTTGTGCGCATAGGTAGCGAGGCTGTCGTCCTGCACTTCGCCCTCCAGGGTTCCGGCGGCGAGGCCGGCAATCGCCTGGACCACGGCCGGCGGGCCCATTTCGGCCAGGCGATCATGCAGGCTGCCGCCGGTGTCTTCGGCGCTGATCGGCGTGGTGACTTTCAGCAGCATCGGCCCGGTATCGAGACCGGCTTCCATGCGCATCACGGTCACGCCGCTTTCGGCGTCCCCCGCTTCCACGGCGCGCTGGATCGGCGCCGCACCACGCCAGCGTGGCAGCAGCGAGGCGTGGCTGTTGATGCAACCCAGGCGCGGAATATCCAGCACCACTTGCGGCAGGATCAGGCCATAGGCGACCACCACCATCAAGTCCGGCTTCAGTGCAGCCAGTTCAGCCTGAGCATCTTCGTTGCGCAGGGTCGGCGGTTGCAGCACCGGGATATTGTTTTCCAGCGCCAGCTGCTTGACCGGGCTTGGCATCAGTTTTTGCCCGCGACCGGCCGGACGATCCGGCTGGGTGTAGACCGCGACGATCTCGTAAGGGCTGTCGAGCAGGGCCTTGAGGTGTTCGGCGGCGAATTCGGGGGTGCCGGCAAAGACGATGCGCAGTGGCTCAGTCATGGGTGTTCTCTATTGCAAAGCATCTTGAAAAGAAAAAGGCTTGCCGCAGCAAGCCTTTGAAGATGGGCATCAGGCGTTCTGGCGATGAAGCTTTTCCAGTTTCTTCTTGATGCGGTCGCGTTTGAGCGTGGACAGGTAATCAACGAACAATTTGCCGTTGAGGTGGTCGCATTCGTGCTGGATGCACACGGCGAGCAAATCTTCGGCGATCAGTTCGTAAGGCTGGCCGTCGCGGTCCAGCGCCTTGACCTTGACCCGTTGCGGGCGATCGACGTTTTCGTAGAAACCCGGCACAGACAGGCAGCCTTCTTGATACTGGCCCATCTCGTCGGTCAGGGGTTCGAACTCGGGGTTGATGAACACTCGCGGTTCGCTGCGGTCTTCGGAGAGGTCCATCACGACGATACGTTTGTGCACGTTGACCTGGGTAGCGGCGAGGCCGATGCCAGGCGCTTCATACATTGTTTCAAACATGTCGTCGACCAACTGACGCACTTCGTCGTCCACTACGGCCACTGGTTTGGCGATAGTGCGCAGACGCGGATCAGGGAATTCGAGGATGTTTAAAATGGCCATAAGCTTGATTAGTGCACGTGTGAAGTAAGGTCGGGTCGATGGCCTGGCGGTCCGAAGATGCAGGCTACCGTTGTAAAACGTAGTTCCCTTTTGTTGACAAGCAAGTCTTGATAAGCAAGCAGGGAGTGAGCCTCTGACGGCTCTGGCGTTTCACGCGAATGCACATAATAAAGGGATTCACCGCATGAGGAAATCACTACTCGCCCTGCTGCTTCTGGCTTCGGCCGGTCTGGCGTACGGGCAAGTGCAACTTCGGGAAGATATTCCCACCATAAAGCTGTCGCCTCAGGTGCGTAGCAGCCCGGTGACCGAGGCTATCCCTGGCATTGCGCTGAAATCGATCAACAGCTTTCTACTAAGCAATCGCATCGTCGACAAGGCCGAGGATTTCGACAAAGCGCCTTACATCGTCGCTGGCAATGCCGAACGCGTGCTCAGCGGCGCGGGTGACCGCATCTTTGCCCGCGGCCATTTCGATCCGGCGCAACCAGCGTACGGCATCTTCCGCCAAGGCAAGGTCTACACCGATCCGCAGAGCAAGGAAATTTTGGGGATCAACGCCGACGACGTCGGCGGCGGCGAGGTTGTGGCGATCGAAGGTGACGTCGCCACCCTGGAGTTGCAACGCACGACCCAGGAGGTCCGTATCGGCGATCGCTTGTTCAGCGGTGAAGAACACATGATCAACTCGAACTTCACGCCCAGTGCACCGAGCCACGATATCAACGGTTTGATCATCGATGTTCCGCGCGGGGTCACACAGATCGGCGAGTTGGACGTGGTTACGCTGAACAAGGGGCTGCGCGACGGTCTCGCCGAAGGCAATCTGCTGGCGGTGATGAAAACCGGCGAAACCGTGCGCGACCGGATCACCGGTCAGCCGTTGAAAATTCCCGATGAGCGCGCCGGTCTGCTGATGGTTTTCCGTACCTACGACAAACTCAGTTATGGGCTGGTGCTGAGTGCTTCGCGTTCGCTGTCGGTGATGGACAAGGTGCGAAATCCGTAAGACTGCTTCACAAGTTACCAACAGAGTTATCCACAGCTTATTCCCGTTTGTACGGGTGCTTATTACGATCAAGGATGATCCATGTCGCTGCCTACTGTTACACCGGTTTCCCCTGCGGAACTGGACGCTCGTTTACGTCTGCATCGTTTGCCGGAACTCGGCCCGGCGCGTTTCAAGAAATTGCTCGAAGCCTTCGGCTCGGCATCCAAAGCCCTCAGTGCGCCAGCCAGTGCCTGGCGCGCGCTGGGTTTGCCATTGGCTTGTTCCGAGGCCAGGCGTAGCACTGAAATCCGTGACGGCGCCAGCCACGCATTGGCCTGGCTGGAGCATCCGGCCCAGCATTTACTGATGTGGGACCAACCGGACTACCCCGCCCTGCTGGCACAAATCAGCGATGCACCGCCGCTGTTATTTGTTGCGGGCGATCCGGGCATTCTGGAAAAACCACAACTGGCGATGGTCGGCAGCCGTCGTGCGTCCCGGCCGGGGATGGACACCGCTGCCGCGTTTTCCCGCAGCCTGGCGGGTGCCGGTTTTGTCATTACCAGTGGCTTGGCCCTGGGCATTGACGCTGCCGCGCACCAGGCCGCGCTCGACGTCGGCGGGCAAACGGTCGGTGTGCTGGGCACGGGGCTCGAGAAGTTTTATCCACAGCGAAACAGACGCTTGGCGGACGCCATGATCGCTTCCGGCAGCGCAGTGCTTTCGGAGTTTCCGCTGGATGCGGGCCCCAGCGCCGGCAACTTCCCCCGGCGCAACCGGATCATCAGTGGTTTGTCTCTCGGGGTGCTGGTGGTCGAAGCCAGTGTCGCCAGCGGTTCACTGATCACCGCGAGGCTGGCGGCGGAACAGGGGCGCGAGGTGTTTGCGATGCCCGGTTCGATCCATCACCCCGGCGCCCGCGGCTGTCATCAGTTGATCCGGGACGGTGCGGTGCTGGTGGAAACCATCGAACATATCC
This sequence comes from Pseudomonas fluorescens, assembly GCF_040448305.1. Taxonomy (NCBI): domain Bacteria; kingdom Pseudomonadati; phylum Pseudomonadota; class Gammaproteobacteria; order Pseudomonadales; family Pseudomonadaceae; genus Pseudomonas; species Pseudomonas fluorescens. The sequence goes on from NZ_CP148752.1 coordinate 22,348, forward strand.
TCGAAGCCTTACGCGGCTGGCAACGACTGTCGTTGTCCACAGAAACCTGTTCCCCTGCAACAACTCACCCACTGCTGAAATTGCTGCACGCCGCGCCTCACACCAGTGAAGCGCTGGCCGACGCAAGCGGCTGGGCCTTGCCGAAAGTGCTGGCGGCGTTGACGGAACTGGAAATGGATGGCCGCGCCGTGTGCGAAAGCGGGCGCTGGTTTGCGCGGGTGAGCTAGGTTTTATAAACAAGATCGGTAAACTGCGCAGAGCCTTAGTCTGGAGTGTTTTTCATGGTCAACAGTTGGCGTGTGCAACAAGCCGCGCAAGCAATTCGCGCCGGGGCGGTGATTGCCTACCCAACCGAAGCAGTCTGGGGCCTGGGTTGCGACCCGTGGGACGAGGAAGCGGTGGAACGTCTGCTGCTGATCAAGGGCCGGTCTGTGGACAAGGGGCTGATTCTGGTCGCCGACAACATCCGTCAGTTCGATTTCCTCTTCGAAGACTTCCCCGAGTTGTGGATGGACCGCATGGCCAGCACCTGGCCGGGTCCGAACACCTGGCTGGTGCCGCATCAGAACCTGCTGCCGGAGTGGATTACCGGCGTGCATGAAACCGTGGCGCTACGGGTCAGCGATCACCCACTGGTGCGGGACTTGTGCGCGCTGGTCGGGCCGCTGGTGTCGACGTCGGCCAACCCGCAGGGGCGCCCCGCGGCACGTACGCGGATTCGCGTCGAGCAGTACTTCCGTGGCCAGGTGGATCTGGTGCTGGGTGGTAATCTTGGCGGGCGCAAGAACCCGAGCGTGATTCGCGATCTGGCCACCGGCAAGGTTGTGCGCCCGGACTGATACCGAGGTGCGCCCATCGCGAGCAGGCTCGCTCCCACATTGGTTCTGTGTCGAACACAAATCCCCTGTGGGAGCGAGCCTGCTCGCGATGGCGTCAGTCAGGGCAACAAAACAACCGAACCTGTGGTGCGCCGAGCCGACAACTCGGTCTGCGCCTTCGCCGCGTCAGCCAGTGGATAACGCTGGCTGATGTCCACGGTCAGCTTGCCGCCGATGATCATCTCGAACAGCTCGTCGGCCATGCGTTGCAGGTTCTCGGCGTTGTTCGCATAAGTGCCCAGGGTTGGCCGGGTCACGTACAGCGAGCCTTTCCCTGCCAGGATCCCCAGGTTCACACCGTCGACCGCGCCGGACGCATTGCCGAAACTCACCACCAGCCCACGCGGCGCGACGCTGTCGAGTGAAGTCAGCCAGGTGTCCTTGCCAACGCCGTCGTACACCACCGGGACTTTTCTGCCGTCGGTCAATTCCAGCACGCGCTGAGCGACGTTTTCGTGGCTGTAGTCGATGGTCGCCCAGGCACCGTTGGCCTTGGCCAGCGCGGCTTTCTCCGCCGAGCTGACGGTGCCGATCAACTTCACGCCCAAGGCCCTGGCCCATTGGCAGGCCAGGGAGCCGACCCCGCCCGCCGCCGCATGGAACAGGATGGTTTCGCCACCCTTGAGTTCATAAGTCTGACGCAGCAGGTACTGCACGGTCAGGCCCTTGAGCATCACGCCGGCGGCCTGTTCGAAGCTGATGGCGTCCGGCAGTTTCACCAGATTGGCCTCGGGCAAGACGTGAACTTCGCTGTAGGCGCCCAGAGGGCCGCTGCCATAGGCCACGCGATCGCCAATCTTGAAGCGGGTCACGTCGCTGCCCACCGCCTCGACCACGCCCGCACCCTCTGAACCGACACCCGACGGCAGGGATGGCGGCGGGTACAGACCGCTGCGGTAATAGGTGTCGATGAAGTTCAGGCCGATGGCCTTGTTGGTCACGCGCACTTCCTTCGGACCTGGCTCGGCGGGTTGGTAATCCACATATTCGAGTACTTCGGGGCCGCCATGGGCGCGGAACTGGATACGCTTTGCCATCAGAACTCTCCATAGGTCGTTTTACCAAGCGCCCTATCGGACTCCTAAGCTTGATCTTCGTCAACTGCGAAGGGGTAACTTGCGATGTTATGCTACGGGCCCATTTGCGCAGGCTGAGCTCCAATGGAGCGCCGCGTTGTTTTGCCCGATTCAAGGTGATGACATGACGACCCGCACCGAGGCCGTAAAAGCCTACCTGCTCGACCTGCAAGACCGTATTTGCGCCACCCTGGAAGCCGAAGATGGTGGCACGCAATTCGTCGAAGACGCCTGGACCAGGCCGGCGGGCGGTGGCGGTCGCACCCGCGTGATCGAAAACGGCGCGGTGATTGAAAAGGGTGGCGTCAACTTTTCCCATGTCTTCGGCAGCGGCCTTCCTCCGTCTGCCAGCGCACATCGACCGGAACTGGCGGGCCGTGGCTTTGAAGCCTTGGGCGTGTCGCTGGTGATTCACCCGCACAACCCCCATGTGCCGACTTCCCACGCCAACGTGCGCTTTTTCATCGCGGAAAAAGAAGGTGAAGAACCGGTCTGGTGGTTTGGTGGCGGCTTCGACCTGACCCCGTATTACGGCAACGAAGAAGACTGCATCCACTGGCACCGCGTCGCCGAGCAGGCCTGTGCGCCATTCGGCCCGGATGTTTACCCGCGTTACAAGGCCTGGTGCGATAGCTACTTCCACATCAAGCATCGTCACGAGCCGCGTGGCATCGGCGGGTTGTTTTTCGACGACCTGAACGAGTGGGACTTCGACACCAGCTTCGCCTTCATGCGAGCCATCGGTGATGCGTATATCGACGCCTATCTGCCCATCGTGCAGCGCCGCAAGAACGATGCGTTCACGGCCAAACAGCGTGAGTTCCAGGAATTCCGCCGTGGCCGTTACGTTGAATTCAACCTGGTCTACGACCGCGGCACGCTGTTCGGCCTGCAATCGGGTGGGCGTACCGAGTCGATCTTGATGTCGCTACCGCCGCAAGTACGCTGGGGTTACGACTGGAAGGCCGAGCCTGGCAGCGAAGAAGTGCGCCTGACCGAGTACTTCCTGCAAGACCGCGATTGGTTGGCCGAAGCCTGAACGAGGAATACTGATGGACCGTTATGTCGTATTCGGTAATCCGATTGGCCACAGCAAGTCGCCGTTGATCCATCGCCTGTTCGCCGAACAGACCGCGCAAAAGCTGGACTACAACACGCTGCTGGCGCCACTCGACGACTTTTCCACCTGTGCCCGGACGTTTTTCCTCGAGGGACGCGGCGCCAATGTAACGGTGCCATTCAAGGAGGAAGCCTATCGGCTGGCGAACAACCTGACGGCGCGGGCGCAACGGGCGGGAGCGGTGAACACCCTGAGCAAACTGGCCGACGGCAGTCTGCTGGGCGACAACACCGACGGCGCCGGGTTGGTGCGCGACCTGACGGTCAACGCCGGGTTCAGCCTCAAGGGCAAACGCATCCTGCTGCTCGGTGCCGGCGGCGCGGTGCGCGGTGCTTTGGAGCCGTTGCTGGCCGAGCAGCCAGCATCGGTGATCATCGCCAACCGCACGGTGGAAAAGGCCGAGTTGCTGGCGGAACTGTTCTGCGATCTGGGGCCGGTCTCGGCCAGCGGCTACGACTGGTTGCAGGAGTCTGTGGATCTGATTATCAACGCGACGTCGGCAAGCCTGACGGGCGATGTGCCGCCGATTGCGCCCAGCCTGATCGAACCGGGCAAAACGGTGTGCTACGACATGATGTATGGCAAGGAACCGACTTCGTTCTGCCGCTGGGCCAATGAGCACGGCGCGGCGGTGGCGATGGATGGCTTGGGGATGCTGGCCGAGCAAGCGGCGGAGGCGTTTTTCCTGTGGCGCGGTGTGCGTCCGGAGACGGCGCCGGTGTTGGCCGAACTTCGCCGGCAGTTGGCGTTGTAACCCCTGTAGGAGCGAGCCTGCTCGCGATTGCGGTGGGACAGTCAGCAGAGATGTTGAATGTGATTCCGTCATCGCGAGCAGGCTCGCTCCTACAGGGATTTGCGAAACGTCGGATTAATCCTCAAACCGGATCGGGCATTTCTGCGCCCCCTCCAGCTTCCTCAGCTCTTCCACCACCTGCGGCCGGGCCCGGCGCAAGGTGAGGCTGCGATCCTGGCGAAGCAGGCGCCGCGCCTCCTGATGCAGCATTTCCACCCCGGAATAGTCGATGAAGTTGATCTGCTGCGCCTCGATCACCACGCGCGCGCCGTGCATGCGTTGCAGGCGCACTTGCAGGTAATGGCTGGCGCCGAAAAAGATTGAACCGCCCACCCGTAGTATGTCTTCCTCGCCATCTCGCACATGCTGCACCCGTGGTTGCGATGTGCGCTTGAGGTAGAAAAAAAGCGAGGCCAACACGCCGGCATAGATAGCCGTTTGCAACTCCAGCAGCAGCGTGGCGACGCAGGTCAGCGCCATGACCACGAATTCAGCGCGGCTGACCCGCAACAATGCGCGAATGCCGCGATGGTCCACCAGTCCCCAGGCGATCAACAGAATACTGCCGGCCATGGCCGGAATCGGGATGTGTGCGATCAGGCTCGCGCCGAAGATTGCAAACAGCGCCACCCACAATGCCGAAAAAATCCCCGCAAGTGGCGAACAGGCCCCTGCTTCATAGCTCAGGGCTGAGCGAGTGAAGGAGCCGGCCGACAGCGAGCCGGAAAAAAACGCACCGACGATGTTCGACAGGCCTTGGGCACGAACTTCCTGATTCGCGTCGAGTAATTGCTGCGAACGTGCAGAAATCGAACGGGCAATCGACAGGCTGGTGACCAGCCCGAGCATGCCGACCGCCACCGCGCTAGGTAGCAGGCGCAGGATTAGATCGAGGTCCAGCGGCAACGGACTGAAAGGCGGCAGCTTGCCGGTAAAGGCGCTGACCAGTTGCACATGGCCGAACATTGATGGCCAGAGCCAAACCAGCAAACCGCCGATAATCAGGGTGATCAAGAGCGTCGGCCAGCGTGGCAACCACAGCTTGAGGATCACGCCCACCACCACCGTCGCCAGCCCCAGCGCCAGCGAAGGTTTGTCCATTTCGCCGAGATGGCGCAACAACGTAATGAAACTGTCCAGCGCGGTGGCCTGGCTGGGCAAGTCCAGCCCAAGCAGGTTAGGCAATTGACCGATGGCAATCACCACGGCGGCACCCAGGGTGAAGCCGAGTACCACGGAGTGCGAGACGAAATTCACCAGTGCGCCAAAGCGCAGCAAACCCAGCAGCCATTGAAAGATGCCGGCAAGAAACGTCAGCAACAGGATCAACATGACGTAGTCCTGCGACGCCGGAACGGCCAGAGGACTGACGCTGGCGTACAGGACAATCGAGATGGCCGCCGTAGGACCGCAGATCAAATGCCACGACGAACCCCAGAGACAAGCGATCAGCACCGGGATGATTGCCGCGTATAGGCCGTATTCCGGAGGTAGGCCGGCAATCAGTGCGTAGGCAATGGATTGCGGCAACGCCAGAATCGCGCCGCTGAGGCCAACGATCAGGTCGCGACCGACACTGGCTCGGGTTTGCCGGGGTAGCCAGGTGAGGAAGGGGAAGAGTGAATGGCGGCTTGGCAGGGCCATGGGGCCTCTCGGTGAATGACTGTAAATGCGTCAGGGTGGTGTGTCAGATGTCATGACGCAAGAGCATAAATCGATTCGCGAGCAGGCTCGCTCCCACAGAGACTGCGCGGACCTGTGGGAGCGAGCCTGCTCGCGAAGGCGTCCTTGAACCTTAAAGCTTGGCTTTGACTGCCGGCAACGCATCCTTACCATCCACGGTCTTCACCCCATCGAGCCATTTATCCAGCACCGCCGGGTTGGCCTTGATCCACGCCTTGGCCGCGTCGGCATTGCTGACTTTCCTGCTCACCACCTCGGCCATGATGCTGTTCTCCATGTCCTGGGTGAAGCTCAGGTTGGTCAGCAGCTTGCCAACGTTCGGACAGGCCTGTGCATAACCTTTGCGGGTCAGGGTATGCACGCTACCGGTGTCGCCGAAGTATTTCTCGCCGCCCTTGAGGTAATGCATCTTAAGCTGCACGTTCATCGGGTGCGGGGTCCAGCCGAGGAAGGTCACGAATTTCTGTTTTTTCACCGCGCGGGACACTTCCGCCAGCATTGCCTGCTCGCTGGATTCGACCAGTTTCCACTGGCCCATGTCGAAATCGTTTTTCTTGATGATCTCTTGCAGCGAGATGTTCGCTGGAGCGCCGGAGCCGATGCCGTAGATCTTGCGGTCGAACTTGTCGGCGTATTTGTTCAGGTCGGCAAAGTTATGCACACCCGCGTCCCACACGTAGTCCGGAACGGCGAGGGTGAATTCGGTGCCGTCGAGGTTCTTCGCCAATTGCGTGACATCGCCGTTGGCGACGAACTTGTCGTAAAAGCCCTGCTGCGCCGGCATCCAGTTACCCAGGAACACATCGACCTGGCCATCCTTGAGTCCGCCAAAGGTGATCGGCACCGCGAGGGTGTCGACCTTGGCCTTGTAGCCCATGCCGTCCAGCAGAAACCCGGTGATGGCATTGGTCGCGGCGATGTCGCTCCAGCCCGGGTCGGCCATTTTCACGGTCTCGCAACTCTGATCGGCAAACGCCGAAGCGCTGCCCAGAGCCAGGAGCCCGACCGTCAGTACTGTGGATAACCTTTGCATGGACTTCCCCTTAACATTATTGGTTTTGGCAGGGTTGTGGATAACGTGCTTTACGTTCCAGATCGTCGAGGTCGATGTGGTTGCGCATGTACTGCTGACTGGCGTCCACCAGCGGCTGGTGATCCCAGCTCTTCAGCTTGCCGAGAGTCAGCGCCTCGGCCACGAAACGTCGGCGCCGCTGGCTGGCGAGCACCTGCTGGTGAATCTCCGGGATGTTCCATTTGGTCCGCGCTTCGGCGAGAAAGTCGTCGAAAAGCTGGCGATGTTGCGGAGAATGGCTGAGTTCTTCCAGTTCGCTAGGGTCGTTGTGTACGTCGAAGAGTAGGCAAGGGTCGTCTTCGCTGTAGATGAATTTGTAGGCACCGCGGCGGATCATCATCAACGGGCTGATGGTGCCTTCGGCCATGTATTCGCCGAACACTTCATCGTGGCCACCCTGCCCTTGCAGGTGCGGGACCAGCGAGCGGCCGTCCAGTGGCAAGCCCGGTTCCAGTGAACCGCCGGCCAATTCAACAAACGTTGGTAACAGGTCGGCCGTGGAAACACTGGCGCTGACCCGACCGGCGCCGAACTGCCCCGGTGCGCTGATCAGCAGCGGCACCCGTGCGGCCATTTCGTACCAGTGCATTTTGTACCAGAGGCCACGCTCGCCGAGCATGTCGCCGTGATCACCGGAAAACACGATGATGGTGTCATCGATCAGCCCGGTATCCTCGAGGGTTTGCAGGAGTTTGCCGACGTTGCTGTCGATATAGCTGCACGCGCCGAAATAGGCACGGCGGGCATCGCGGATCTTATCCACAGGCAGCGGCTTGTCCCACAGGTCGTAGACCTTGAGCAGACGTTGCGAGTGCGGATCGAGGTCATGCGGGTCCGGGGTTGCAGGCAATGGAATGTCGGCATTGTCGTACAAATCCCAGAAAGCCTTGGGAATCGTATACGGATCGTGTGGGTGAGTCATGGAAACGGTCAGGCAGAACGGCTGGTCGCCATCCTCGCGGATATGGTCGAACAGGTACTGCTGGGCCTTGAACACCACCTCTTCGTCGAAATCCAGCTGATTGGTGCGTACGCACGGGCCGGCTTGCAGCACCGACGACATGTTGTGATACCAGGTCGGGCGTACATCCGGTTCATCCCAGTTCACCGCCCAGCCGTAGTCGGCCGGGTAAATGTCACTGGTCAGGCGTTCTTCGTAGCCATGTAGCTGGTCTGGCCCGCAGAAATGCATCTTGCCCGACAGGGCGGTGCGGTAGCCGAGGCGGCGCAGGTAGTGGGCGTAGGTCGGTACGTCGGCGGGGAAATCGGCGGCGTTGTCGTAGGCGCCGATCTTGCTCGGCAACTGGCCGCTGACCAGGGTGAAACGCGATGGCGCGCACAATGGGCTGTTGCAATAAGCGGAGTCGAACACCACGCCTTGTGCGGCGAGGCGACTGAGATGAGGCAGTTTGATGGGCGATGGGCCGTAGAACGGCAACATTGGCGCGGCCATTTGATCGGCCATGATGAAAAGAATGTTCTTGCGCTTCATGTGATCGCGGCATTCCATAGTGGATGTTTATGCGAGAGTGCTGGCTTCGAGAATGAAACCCCAGCACCTTGCGGTAAAGCCCATGCGGGGCAATGACTAGGATAAGCACAGCTTATGTATGACGCCCTTGGTGACCTGTCACTGGATCTGCTTCGCGCCTTCGAAGCGGCGGCCCGTCAGCGCAGCTTTACCGCGGCGGCGGTTGAGCTGGGCACCACACAACCGGCCATCAGCCAGCAGATCAAGCGCCTGGAAGAACAACTGGCGACACGCCTGTTCGACCGCATTTATCGTGGAATCGAACTGACTGAGGCTGGGCAGATTCTTTTCGAGCAGGTTCAGCTCGGTTTGCAGAATATCGACGCAGGATTGAGCGCAATCAGCGCACAGCAACAGCATGAAGTGCTGCAGGTGGCCACGGACTTTGCCTTCGCCGCCTATTGGTTGATGCCGCGTCTGCACCGCTTTCACGCGGCCAATCCGCAGGTGGATGTCAGCCTGGTCACCAGTGAACGCAGCCATAACATGCTACGTACCGATATCGATGTGGCGGTACTGTTCGGCGACGGCCGCTTCAAGCAGGGTGAGAGCCATTGGCTGTTCAGCGAGGAAGTGTTTCCAGTGTGCAGCCCGCAGTTGTTGAGCGAGCGTCCCCTGCCCTTGCCAGCCCAGGCATTGCTGGAGTTTCCGTTGCTGCACCTGCGTGGGGAACACAGCAGTAACTGGTTCGACTGGAGTGGTGTGTTCCGCGAACTGGGCATCACCTCGCCCCCGGCGCCCGGGCAGTTGCGCTTCGACAACTACACCCTGCTGATTCAGGCCGCGATTGGCGGTCAGGGCGTGGCCATTGGCTGGCGGCACCTTGTGGATAACTTGCTGGCGCAAGGGTTGTTGTGTCGACCGATCGGCGAAACGGTGATGTCGAGGCTGGGTTACTACGTGGTGCTGCCCCAGCGCAAACGACGCGGAGCATTGATCCAGCAGTTTGTGGATTGGTTGATGGCCGAACAGGCCAGCAGTGCGCAATCGCTCAATGGTCTGACGCTGCCGTCCATTGCGGTTTAGCTGTCGGTGGCGATGAAGTTGACGTGCTCTCGGATGTGCAGGTTCAAGTGCAATTCATCGGCAATGCCCACGGCGGTGCGGGCCAGTCGTACGAGCGGTTCGGCCAACCCCGGCTCGAGATTGCCACCGATCTGGGCAAAATGTTCGATGGTCAGCCCCGGTACCCCGCGCGGTTCATTAACCAGCGTCCACTTCAAAGGACTGCTTTGCAGTGCCTCGCGGATTTCCTCGGCAGCGTGACGTTGCAAGCTGTCCTCGGTTTCAGGATCGTCCAGCACGTCGAAATCACCTACCAGAAACAATCGGGCGATGTTTGCTGCCTGCATGCCATCGATCAGCGCATCCACTGCCAGCACCTGCTCGACCGGGCCCGGTACGATGGTTTTTTCTACGTGTTCGCTGTTGAACGGTAAGCCTGGAGCGTCCAGTAAGCAGATGACCACGGAACTGCCAGCCACACTCTGCTTGACCCGTTGAGCGTCGAACAGGTCGCCAGTCTTGGTACGCAGCCCCGGACGGGGTGTCAGCGCATTGAGGTCATCGAGAATCGCGATCACTTCATGCTGGCGCCGCAGCATTTCAGCCATCAGCGCACTGCCCAGGCTGCTCATGGCACCATAAAGCACTACTTTCACGACGGGGGTTTCGGCATTTTTCATGGCTGGGCTTCCCGTTTTCCAGCGCCTATATGATGTTTGACCCGCAGGAACCGGCGAGGGTTCGAACAGTTTTCAGAGGGGTTCAGATGCAGCAGATCACGGGTTACCACGCCCACGTTTATTTCGATGCCAGCACAATCGGGCAGGCGCGGGCCTTGTGTGAACAGGCAGCGCAGTTGTTTCCACTGAAAATGGGCCGTGTGCATGAGCGCCCGGTCGGTCCGCACCCGGACTGGAGCTGCCAGTTGGCGTTCGAGCCGCAGGTGCTGGGCGACGTGCTGCCGTGGCTGGCGCTGAACCGCAAGGGTCTGGTGGTGTTTCTGCACCCGGACACCGGAGACGATCTGCTCGACCACACCGAGCACGCGATCTGGATGGGCGCTATTCGTCCGCTGGACCTGACTGTTTTTTGATCAGAGTATTTCTTCGGCCTCGCCCGGCAAATGTTCGTCCAGGTGCAGCCATGGCAAGCGGCTGTCGGTCCAGATGTGCCGCTCGGCCGGTGCTCGCTCGGGATGGTCGAGGGTGGCGATGGTCAGGTCGATGCTTTCCGGGCTCAATTGCGTCACCAGCGCCAGTTGCGCCCCACAGTGGCCGCAGAAATATCGCGCGCAGGTCGATGAAGAATCGTACCGCGAGGGTATTCCGGCGAGCCATTGAAAGGCCGATGCCGGTACGGTGATCCAGGTGGTCACGATGCCGCCGCTGACCCGCCGGCAAATCGAGCAATGGCAGTGGGCAATATCGTGCAGCGGCCCGCTGAATTGATAGCGCAGTTGCCCGCAGTGGCAGCCGCCAGTGTGAAGTTCGCCCATGCTGTTTCCTCCTGATGCGCTTTGACTGACGCCTTCGCGAGCAGGCTCGCTCCCACATCAAGTCCGCGCCATGCCAGCGTCTGTGGTAACCGAAGATCCACTGTGGGAGCGAGCCTGCTCGCGAAGGCCCCAACCCGGTTTACCATCCCTGCCCCTATCCGACGATCGGTTGCACATCCGGTCCTTGCTTTCATTGGCGAAAGCTGGCTGAAAGCTTCCCCGATTAGGATCGCCCCCACTACCGGCAACAGACCGGTTGGCCAATGCCAGCGTTTTATCGCTCGCACAGCCCATTTAACAACAACAATGGTGATTCTGATGTCCTCTTCTACCCGCCGCTTCGCTGTCACTCCGCCCGTACGTCTCGTGCTTCCCGTTCTGCGCTGATCCCGCCCGATCCGCCCATTCCCTAGCCGCGCTACGCCTGGAGTATTCCCATGCTGACTTTCCTTGGCTTCGCCATGGTCATCACGTTCATGTTCCTGATCATGACCAAGCGCCTGTCTGCGCTGATCGCGCTGATCCTCATTCCAATCATCTTCGCCCTGTTCGGCGGCTTCGGCCCGAAAATCGGCCCGATGATGCTCGAAGGCATCACCAAGCTTGCGCCAACCGGCGTGATGCTGATGTTCGCTATCTTGTACTTCGCCCTGATGATCGACTCCGGCCTGTTCGACCCGGCCGTGCGCAAGATCCTCAAACTGGTCAAGGGCGACCCGCTGAAAGTTTCGGTCGGCACCGCCGTTCTGGCGCTCGTTGTCTCCCTCGATGGTGACGGCGCGACCACTTACATGATCTGCGTGGCCGCCATGCTGCCGCTCTACAGCCGTATCGGCATGAGCCCGCGGATCATGGCCGGCCTGATCATCCTTGCCGGTGGCGTGATGAACATGACCCCGTGGGGTGGCCCGACCGCTCGCGCAGCCAGTGCGTTGCATGTGGACCCGTCCGACATCTTCGTACCGATGATTCCCGCGATGCTGGCCGGCGTGGTGGCGATCCTGGTCATTGCCTATTTCTACGGCAAGCGTGAACGTGCACGCCTGGGTGAACTGCACCTGGTGGGCGAGGAAATCGACCACAGTGAAATCAGCGTTTCGCAGTTCCCGGATGCCCGTCGTCCGAAGCTGATCTGGTTCAACGGCGCCCTGACCCTGGCCTTGATGTGCACCCTGATCGCCGGCCTGCTGCCGTTGCCAGTACTGTTCATGGTGGCGTTCAGTATCGCCATGATCGTCAACTATCCTTGCCTGCAACAGCAGAAGGATCGTGTCGCGGCTCACGCCGGTAGCGTGCTGGCGGTGGTCGGGTTGATCTTTGCGGCCGGTATCTTCACCGGTATCCTGACCGGCACCGGGATGGTCGATGCCATGTCGAAAAGCCTGTTGGCGGTGATTCCGGATTTCCTCGGCCCGTACCTGGCTGTGATCACGGCACTGGTAAGCATGCCGTTCACTTTCTTCATGTCGAACGATGCATTTTATTACGGCGTGTTACCGGTACTTGCCGAAGCCGCCAGCCATTACGGTATAACCGCGGTGGAAATGGCACGTGCCTCGATCGTCGGTCAGCCCGTCCACCTGTTGAGCCCGCTGGTTCCATCGACTTACCTGTTGGTGGCCCTGGCCGGCATCGATTTCGGTGACCACCAGCGCTTCACTCTCAAGTGGGCAGTGCTGGTTTGTATCTGCATACTGATTGCTGCACTGCTGTTGGGGACTTTCCCGGTGTTCAGCACTCTATAAGCCCAAGACTCACCACTTCGGGTCCAGGCTTCGCTGTTTGAAGCCCGGGCCCGTTGTGGTTTAACAATCGCTCAAAGGAATACACATGGAATGGCTGACCAACCCTGAAATCTGGGTTGCCTTCTTCACCCTGACCGCCCTGGAAATCGTCCTGGGTATCGATAACATCATCATGATTTCGATCCTGGTCAGCCGCATGCCCAAACACATGCAGGCGCGCACCCGGATTTTCGGTCTGGCGCTGGCCATGATCACGCGAATCCTGCTTCTGCTGTCGATCACCTGGGTCATGCGCCTGACGACGGACCTGTTCGAAGTGTTCGGCCAGGGTATTTCCGGACGCGACCTGATCCTGTTCTTCGGTGGTCTGTTCCTGCTGTGGAAAAGCTCGCAAGAGATGTACCACGCACTGGAAGGTGAAGACGAAAGCCACGACGAGCCTTCGGGCAAGGGCGGCAACTTCCTCTACACCATCATCCAGATCGCGATCATTGACATCGTGTTCTCCCTGGACTCGGTAATCACTGCGGTCGGCATGGTGTCCCAGGTACCGGTCATGGTCGCGGCAATCATCGTGGCCGTGCTGGTGATGATGTGGGCATCGGGCACCATCAGTGAGTTCATCGACAAGCACCCATCGCTGAAGATGCTGGCGTTGTCGTTCCTGCTATTGGTCGGTACCGTGCTGATTGCCGAATCCCTGGACGTGCACGTGCCAAAAGGCTACGTCTACTTTGCCATGGCGTTCTCGCTGGCTGTGGAAGCGATCAACATCAAGATGCGCACCGCCATTGCGAAAAAGAGGAAACAGCAGGATCCGGTAAAGCTGCGCAAGGACATTCCGGGCCAGTAACCCGAAAGCGCTAAATACGCAAAACCTGTGGGAGCGAGCCTGCTCGCGATGGCGGTCTGTCAATCAACATCAAAGTTGAATCTGATGACCTCATCGCGAGCAGGCTCGCTCCCACATTGTTTTGTGTGGCTGGAAGGCCAATGTTTCATGACAGTTTTGTTTCAATCCCTTCTTTGGCTATGCGATGCTGGCGCTCAGACCGTTAGCCAACTACAGCTTAAGTACAGAACGTAGAACGTCGCGCGGTACCGTCAACTTGCTCCTTTGGGGCGCTACACCACAGGGGGTCTTTATGCTCACCCTGCTCAATTTACTTTCTGCCGTGGCCCTGCTGATCTGGGGCACGCACATCGTCCGAACCGGCATCCTGCGGGTCTACGGCACCAATCTGCGCCATGTCATTGGCCACAACATGTCCAAACGCTGGCTGGCTTTCGCCTCCGGGATCGCCGTGACAGCGATGGTCCAGAGCAGCAACGCCACCGCCATGCTCGTCACCTCCTTTGTCGGCCAGGGCCTGATGACGCTGACCCCGGCGCTGGCCACCATGCTTGGCGCGGACGTCGGTACGGCGCTGATGGCGCGGGTGCTGACGTTCGATCTGTCGTGGCTGTCGCCGTTGCTGATTTTTGTCGGGGTGATTTTCTTTCTGTCGCGCAAGCAGACCCGACTCGGGCAGATGGGTCGTGTCGCCATTGGCTTGGGGCTGATCATTCTGGCGCTGCAACTGATTGTCGAAGCGGCGCATCCGATTACCCAGGCCAAAGGGGTGAAGGTGATTTTCGCCTCGCTCACCGGCGACATCCTGCTCGACGCCCTGGTCGGTGCGCTGTTCGCGATGATTTCTTACTCCAGCCTGGCCGCTGTGCTGCTGACCGCGACACTGGCGGGTGCCAACGTGATCAGTCTGCCGGTGGCCATCGGGCTGGTGATCGGCGCCAATATCGGCAGCGGTGTACTCGCCTTCCTCAGCACCAGCATGCAGAACGCCGCCGGGCGCCAAGTGGCGCTTGGCAGCCTGCTGTACAAACTGATTGGTCTTTTATTGATCATTCCGGTGCTCGATCCGCTGGTGCACTGGCTCGATGGTCTGGATTTCAGCCCTCAGGAAATGGTCATTGGTTTTCATCTGCTCTACAACACCGTGCGCTGCCTGATCCTGCTGCCCAGCCTCGAACCGATGGCCAGGTTTTGTGCCTGGGTGCTGCCGGAGCGCCAGCAGGCCAATGGCACGGCCAAGCCCCGGCATCTTGACCCCACGGCATTGGTCACGCCCGGTTTGGCGCTGGCCAACGCAGCCCGGGAAACCCTGCGCATGGGCGACCTGATCGACAACATGCTCGAAGCCATGCTCGACGTGTTGCGCGGCAAACAGACCGCCGTCACCCAGGAAATCCGCCGCCTGACCGACGATGTGGAAGCGCTCTACAGTGCGATCAAGTTGTATCTGGCGCAAATGCCCCGGGAAGATCTCAGCGATCAGGACAGCCGGCGCTGGGCGGAAATCATCGAACTGGCGATCAACCTGAAACTCGCCAGCGACTTGATCGAACGCATGCTGCGCAAGATTCAGCAGCAGAAAACCTCGCAGCGCCGGTCGTTTTCCGAAGTCGGGCTGGACGAATTGACCGGGCTGCATGCGCAGTTGATTTCCAGCCTGCGGCTCGGGATGTCTGTGTTTCTCAGTGGAGACCCGGAAAGTGCCCGCCAGCTGGTGCGTGAAAAACGTCGTTTCCGCGCACAGGAACGGCGTCTGGCCCATGCTCATGTCAGCCGCTTGCAACGTAAAATCGTGCAAAGTATCGAAACCAGTTCGTTGCACCTGGAGCTGATCGCCGACATGAAGCGTCTCAATTCGCTGTTTTGCAGCAGTGCCTACGTGGTGTTGGAAACATCGGACACCGGTGCGCTGGTGGTCGACGATTTGAGCGACATCACACATTCACCCTGAACGTCCACGGTTACCTGAAGTCTGTTGAACTTAGCTAGCCGTACGGAAGCTTGTTATGCGTTGTCTGTTGTTCGCCTGCCTGTTGCTTGGTTCATTCCCGTCATTCGCCCTGGATCGTTTCCAGGTCGAGGGCTATACCCTGCGCAACGGTTTGCAGTTGCTGCTCAAACCCGGCACTGACCGCGGGCATGTGGCGATCCGGCTGGTGGTCGGCGTTGGCCTGGACGATTTCAAGTGCGAAGAAAAGGAGCTGCCGCATCTGCTGGAACACCTGTTGTTCAGCGGTATCGACGCCAGCGGCGAAGGCGGGCTGGAAGAACGCATGCAGGCTCTGGGCGGCGAGTGGAACGCGTTCACCAGCAATGCCGATACGACCTTCGTCATCGAAGCCCCGGCGAAAAACCAGCGCAAGGTGCTCGACCTGTTGCTGGCGCTGCTGATCCAGACCCGCTTCGATGACAACGCCATAAACGCCGCCAAGCAAGTGGTCGAGCGAGAAGACGGCGGCCACTATTCGCACCTGCAGCGCTGGCTCGATCGTCAGGACCTGGGCCACACGGCCAGCAAACAACTGGCCGTGGAGCTGGGCCTCAAATGCCCGGAGCGTGCGCAAGTCGATGACCTGACCCGTGAACAACTGGAGCAGGTGCGCAAGGACTGGTACGCGCCGAACAACATGACCCTGATCGTGGTCGGCGATCTCGACAAGTTGCTGCCGGCTTATCTGGAGCGGGCGTATGGCGCGCTGGAAGCGATTACGCCTGGCGAGCATCCGCCGCTGCCGCAAATCCAGACCAGCGCCGCCCATGAGCGCACCTTGACCCACGGTCTGGTCGGCAACGGCGCCAAGTTGCACTGGCTGGTGCCGGAGCCGGTACTGGAGGACCAGCACGACGAAACCTTCGATTTGCTCAAGGACTATCTGGATTGGGCGCTCTATCGCCAGTTACGCCTGGCTCACGGTTTGTCCTACGGTCCGTGGGCGGAACGCGAGGTATTCGGCGGCGTGGGTTTCATGAGCCTCAACGCCGACCTTGAGCGCGACGACGTGGCCGAGGCCGAACAAGTACTCGAGGACCTGAAGGCCGCACTGCTCAAGGACGGCCTCAATGCCGACACCTTCAACCGCCTCAAGCAGGCTGCGATTGCCCGCCAGGCCTGGGCCGTACAAGGCAACAGTGCGTTGGCCGACTACTACTGGAGCGCCATCGGCAACTACGAAGATGGCCACTTCGCCAACCCGGCCCGGGAGCTGCAAGAAGTGACCCAGGAAGAAGCGAACAAGGCCGTGCGTGAATTGCTCCTGCAACCGGGGTATTTGCGGATCGAGAAGCCGTTGTTCAGTTATGACCAGTTGATGTGGCTGGTGGTCGGTGGGGTGGGCTTGATCGTATTGATGCTGGTGGGCTGGCGTTTGCATCGCAAGAAGTAACCATTCCATGTGACAGCGGACTGAGAGGCCTTGCCGGTTCCCTGTGGGAGCGAGCTTGCTCGCGATAGCGGATTGTAAGTCGACAAAAATGTTGGATGTGCTGGCCTCATCGCGAGCAGGCTCGCTCCCACAGGTTGCGTGGTGTAACTGACCGTGAACCCTCGCCACAGGGCCGCACCAGCGGTACCCTGTCGAGGTTTTTTCCTACGACGACTGTGAAACCGCCGAATGCAAAACCTGCCCCTTTTCCTACAGCGCATCCTCGAATTGATGAAGCGCTACCCTGGGGTCATTGCGCTCTGTGGTTTCATCTCCGGGGTGGGCAGTTTCATTCTGGTCGATCGCCAGCAAGGCCTGGCGAGCTGGATCACCACCATCATGCTGATCAGCTGGATCTGGCTGATGCTGGAAAACAGCCTGACCAAGCTGTTCACGCGCATTTTCAAGCGCGAAATACCGGAACCCTTGCTGCGTTACGCGACGCAGATGATCCATCAGGAAAGCCTGTTCTTTGTCCTGCCGTTCTTCTTCATCACCACGACGTGGAACAGCGGCCAGTTGTTTTTCACCGGGCTGCTGGGCGTCGCGGCGCTGATATCGATCATCGACCCGCTCTACTACAAGTGGCTGGCTCCACGGCGCTGGGCGTTTCTGGCCCTGCACACCCTGACCCTGTTCGCCGCGCTGCTCACCGCCTTGCCGGTGATCATGCACCTGACCACCGCGCAAAGTTTCAAATGGGCACTGGGTATCTCGGTGCTGCTGTCGTTCCCGAGCCTGGCATCGATCTTCCCGATTCGTACCCTGCGCAATGCACTGGCGATCTTGAGTATCACCCTGGGCATCGGCGCCGTTGGTTGGGCGCTGCGCTCGTGGGTGCCGCCGGCGACGCTGTGGATGACTGACGTGGCCATCAGCACGCAGATGCAGGACCGCACGCCTGGCGTCAGCCTCGACGAAGTCAGCGCCGAGCAGATTCGCAGTGGCGGGCTCTATGCGTACACCGCGATCAACGCCCCGCGTGGCCTGGACGAGCGGATTTATCACGTCTGGAAATTCAACGGTAAAGAGGTCGACCGCATCCCCCTGGATATTCGTGGCGGGCGCAAGGAAGGTTACCGGGCCTGGACCCACAAGCAGAACTTCCCGGGCAACCCGGCCGGCAAATGGCAGGTTCGGGTGCTGACCGAAGATGGCCAGGTCATCGGCGTGCTGCGCTTCAAAGTCACGGACAGCACAGCGATCAAAGAAAAGTAGTCCGGTTCGTGCTATTACGTAGAGCTGCGTAATCACTGAACAAGCACGGAGCTTATGATCAGCAGCACAATGGCCGGCAATGCCCGATTGGACACGTCGATTACCCCTGCGCGGTTGCGGGTGACGGGCGACTGGACGCTTGCCCATTACGCTGACCTCAAGCTGTTGAGCGAAAAACTCCACGGCCAGTACGACGCCAACACCCCCATCGACCTCAATGGTCTCGGTGCCCTCGACACCGCCGGCGCCTCGCTGTTGGTCGAGCTGCTCGGCTCCGAGCGCCTCGGCCGCTCCGCCGAACATCCTGATTGCACACTCTCCGCTGCCGACCGCGCGTTGCTGCAAACCGTCTACTGCTCGTTGACCGATTTCTGCGTACCGATCAAGGAACCGGAAGTCAGCGTTTCCATTCAGTTGCTGACCCGCATTGGCCGCGCGGTGGACGCCGTCTGGCAGGACACCCTGCAACTACTGGGTTTCGTCGGCCTGATCATCGAAACCATCGCCCGTGGCCTGTTCCGTCCCAAGCGCTGGCGCGTCACGCCGATGATCGCCCACATCGAACAGACCGGTCTCGACGCCGCCCCCATCGTTGCATTGCTGACTTTTCTGGTGGGCGCCGTCGTGGCGTTCCTGGGGTCGACGGTGCTGGCCACTTTCGGCGCCACCGTCTTCACCGTGGACCTGGTGGGGTTTGCCTTCCTGCGTGAATTCGGTGTGTTGTTGACCGCGATCCTGATGGCCGGGCGTACCGCCAGTGCGTTCACGGCGCAAATCGGTTCGATGAAGGCCAACGAGGAAATCGACGCCATCCGCACCCTGGGCCTCGATCCCGTGGAGTTGCTGGTGGTGCCGCGGGTCCTGGCGTTGCTGATCGCCCTGCCGATGCTGACCTTTCTGGCGATGCTGTCGGGGATCATCGGTGGTGCCGTGGTCTGCGCGGTGGCGCTGGATATCTCGCCGGCGATGTTCCTGTCGCTGCTGCAAACGGACATCGGCGTTCAGCACTTCCTGGTGGGGATCGTCAAAGCGCCGGTGTTCGCCTTCCTCATCGCCGCCATCGGTTGTCTTGAAGGCTTCAAAGTCAGTGGCAGCGCTGAGTCTGTGGGCGCGCACACCACGTCGAGTGTGGTGCAGTCGATTTTCGTGGTGATCGTGATGGATGCGATCGCCGCGATGTTTTTCATGGAGATGGGTTGGTGAGTCGTGTACCCCGAGCGCCCTCCGAGGCGGTGATTGAAGTCCGTGGGCTGTGCAACCGCTTTGGAAGCCAGAGCGTGCACGAGAACCTCGACCTGGACTTGTACAAGGGCGAGATCCTCGCCGTAGTCGGCGGCTCCGGCAGCGGCAAGTCGGTGCTGCTGCGCAGTATTGTCGGGTTGCGCCAGCCCAGTGAAGGCGTGGTGAAAGTCTTCGGGAAAAACCTGCCGACCTTGTCCGAACACGAGCGTTCGCTGGTGGAGCGGCGATTCGGCGTGCTGTTCCAGAAAGGCGCGCTGTTCTCTTCACTGACGGTAACCGAGAACGTCGCCTTGCCGCTGATCGAACACGCGGGCTTGAGCCGCAACGACGCCGAGCACCTGGCGGCGGTGAAAATGGCCCTGGCCGGGTTGCCGCTGTCGGCGGCAGAGAAGTACCCCTCGTCGCTGTCCGGCGGCATGATCAAGCGTGCCGCGCTGGCCCGGGCGTTGGCGCTGGACCCGGACATCCTGTTTCTCGACGAGCCCACCGCCGGTCTCGACCCGATCGGCGCCGCCGCGTTCGACCAATTGATCCTGACTCTGCGCGATGCTTTGGGCCTAAGTGTCTTTCTGGTGACCCACGACCTCGACACGCTCTACACCATCACCGACCGGGTGGCGGTGCTGGCGCAGAAAAAAGTGCTGGTGGCGGACGCCATCGACAAGGTCTCGGAAACCAACGATGCGTGGATTCACGAATACTTCCATGGCCCCCGCGGCCGCGCGGCATTGACAGCCGCCCAACAGCTCAACGAGGTCTGACATGGAAACCCGAGCCCATCATGTATTGATCGGCCTGTTCACCGTGATTGTGGTGACGGCCGCTCTGTTGTTCGGCCTGTGGCTGGCCAAGTCCAGTGTCGACACCGAGTTCAAGGACTACGAAGTCGTGTTCAACGAGGCGGTCAGCGGTTTGTCCAAGGGCAGTTCGGTGCAGTACAGCGGGATCAAGGTCGGCGACGTGATCTTGCTGCGGCTGGACCCGAAAGACCCGCGTCGGGTGCTGGCGCGAATTCGCCTGGCCGGCGATACCCCGGTCAAGGAAGACACCCAGGCCAAACTGGCCCTGACCGGCGTCACCGGGACCTCGATCATCCAGCTCAGCGGCGGCACGCCACAGAGCCCGACGCTCAAGGGCAAGGACGGCAACCTGCCGACCATCGTCGCCTCGCCCTCGCCCATCGCCCGCCTGCTCAATGACAGCGAAAACCTGATGGCCGGGGTGACCACGCTGATGCATAACGTCAACCTGATGTTCTCCACGGAAAACATCGAGCGCATCAGCAACACCCTGGAGCATCTGGAGCAAACCACCGGGACCATTGCCGAGCAGCGCGGCGATATCCGTCAGGCCATGCATCAGCTGGCCTCGGTGGGCAAGCAGGCCAACACCATGCTGGAGCAGACCACGGCGCTGATGCGCAATGCCAACGGGCTGCTCAACGAGCATGGCAAGGAGGCGCTGGGCAGCGCCGAGCAGGCGATGAAGTCGCTGCAGGAGAGCAGCGCCACCCTCAACAAATTGATCACCGCCAATCAGGATTCGCTCAACAGCGGCATGCAAGGTCTCAATGGCCTGGGCCCGGCCGTGCGTGAGATGCGCGAAACCCTGAGTTCGTTGCGCACCATTACCACACGCCTGGAAGCCAACCCCAGCGGTTACCTGCTGGGTAGTGAAAAGACCAAGGAATTCACGCCATGAAGCTGATTCGGATTGCCCTTCTCGCTGGCTTCACGCTGATCGGTTCGTGCTCGATCCTGCCCAAGCCAGAGCCCTTCGAGGTCTATCGATTGCCGTCGGCCCAGAGCGCATCGGCCGGCCATGGCACGCCGCAGCGCTGGTCGCTGCGCCTGAGCAAATTCCAGTCCAGCGAAGCGTTGAACAGTCCGAACATTGCAGTGATTCCCCAGGGCGATGTGATCAGCCACTACAAGGGCTCACGCTGGAGCGACCCGGCGCCGGTGCTGGTGCGCAATCGACTGCTGGAAGGTTTCCAGCATGACGGACGGGTGTCGTTGCTGAGCACCGATGACAGCATTTTCCAGACCGATCTTGAATTGGGCGGCAGCCTGCAGGCGTTCCAGACTGAATACCAGGGCACGAATGTCAGCGCGGTCGTGCGTCTGGACGCATTGCTGGTGCGCAGTTACGACCAGCGCATCCTCGCCAGCCGCCGCTTTGAAGTGCGCCAGTCACTCAGCGATGTGCAGGTCCCGGCGGTGGTGGTCGGTTTCGGTCAGGCGAACGATCAGTTGACCGCGCAGGTGGTGAGCTGGGCGATTGAGCAAGGACAGAGGCTAGCCCCACCGCCAAGACCTTGAAGACTTACGCAGTCCCCCTGTGGGAGCGAGCCTGCTCGCGATAGCGGTATGTCAGACACATCGATTTTGCATGTGAGACCGTCATCGCGAGCAGGCTCGCTCCCACAGGGGTCAGTCGTATCAGCGTTTCAAAAATGCCTGATGCAGCGCTTCCAGTGTTTCAAAGTGATACGCCGGCGCTTCGGCGCTCAACTCTTCGTGGCTGCCGAACCCGTAACCCACCGCCGCCGCATCCAGGCCATTGCTGCGCGCGCCGATCAGGTCGTGCTTGCGGTCGCCGATCATCAGGGTGTTGGTCGGGTCCAGGTTTTCTTCGGCCATCAGGTGAGCAATCAGCTCGACCTTGTTGGTCCGTGTGCCGTCCAGTTCGCTGCCGTAAATCACCTTGAAGTGTTTGGCAAAGTCGAAATGCCGGGCGATTTCCCGGGCGAACACCCACGGTTTCGAGGTAGCGATGTATAGCTGCCGCCCTTGTCCGCTCAGGCTTTCCAGCAGCGGCGCGACACCATCGAATACGCGGTTTTCGTATAGACCGGTGACCTTGAAGCGCTCGCGATAGAAATTCACAGCCTGCCAGGCCCTGGCTTCATCGAAGTCGTAGAACTGCATGAATGCCTGCAACAGCGGCGGGCCGATGAAGTGTTCGAGTTTCGCCAGGTCCGGCTCATCGATACCCAGTTTGCCCAAGGCGAACTGGATCGAACGGGTGATGCCCTCGCGCGGGTCGGTGAGGGTGCCATCGAGGTCGAACAAAACGGTTTGGTAATGCATGTCGAATCCTGAAAAAGGGGGACAGGTCAAAGCTGGTCGTAGCCTTCGGCCAGATGCAGGTCCTTGAGCTTCACGTAGTTCGCCGCGCTGTAGGTGAAAAAGGCACGTTCCTTGTCAGCCAGCGGGCGGATCTGCTTCACCGGGCTGCCCACATACAGGAAGCCGCTTTGCAGATGCTTGCCCGGCGGCACCAGGCTGCCGGCACCGATGATCACATCATCATCGACCACCGCGCCGTCCATGACGATGCTGCCCATGCCGATCAACACCCGGCTGCCTACCGAACAACCATGCAGCATGACCTTGTGGGCGATGGTCACGTCATCGCCGATCAGCAACGGATAGCCGTCCGGGTTGAACGGCCCGGCGTGGGTGATGTGCAACACGCAGCCATCCTGCACGCTGGTGCGCGCGCCGATGCGGATGCGGTGCATGTCGCCACGGATCACTGTCAGCGGCCAGACCGAGCTGTCTTCGCCAATTTCAACGTCGCCGATCACCACCGCCGAGCCATCGACAAAAGCGCCTTTACCCAGCAGCGGCGTGTGGTTCTGATACTTGCGAAGGTTCACGATAGGGTTTCTCTCTGTTGCTGATAGCTGCGGTGAACGTCGATTGTAATTAAGATGGCTGCATGTTTCTCCAGCCAAGGTATCAACCGTGAGCGTGAACAACCCTCTTTTGCAGTCCTATGACCTGCCGCCGTTCTCCGCCATCCGCGCTGAACACGTACAACCGGCCATTGAACAGATCCTGGCTGACAACCGTGCCGCCATCGTCGAGATCCTCAAGACCCAGGTCACACAGCCAACGTGGGCTGGCCTGGTGCTGGCGATGGACGAACTCAATGACCGTCTGGGTGCCGCCTGGAGCCCGGTCAGCCACCTCAACGCCGTTTGCAACAGCGCCGAACTGCGTGAAGCCTACGAGTCGTGCCTGCCGGCCTTGAGCGCCTATTCCACCGAGTTGGGCCAGAACCGCGAACTGTTCCAGGCTTTCGAAGCCCTGGCCAGCAGCCCGGAAGCTGCCGAATTCGACGTGGCGCAGAAAACTATCCTGGAACACTCCCTGCGTGACTTCCGTCTGTCGGGTATCGACCTGCCGGAAGCCGAACAGAAGCGTTACGCCGAAGTGCAGAGCAAGCTGTCCGAACTGGGCAGCCGTTTCTCCAACCAATTGCTCGATGCCACTCAGGCCTGGACCAAGCACATCACCGATGAAGCCGCCCTCGCCGGCCTGACCGATTCGGCCAAGGCGCAAATGGCCGCCGCGGCTCAGGCCAAGGATCTGGACGGCTGGCTGATCACCCTGGAATTCCCGAGCTATTACGCGGTGATGACCTACGCCCAGGACCGCGCGCTGCGTGAAGAAGTCTACGCCGCGTACTGCACCCGTGCGTCGGACCAGGGGCCGAATGCCGGCCAGAACGATAACAGCCCGGTCATGGAAGAAATCCTCGACCTGCGTCAGGAGCTGGCCAAACTGTTGGGTTTCAGCAGTTTCTCCGAGCTGAGCCTGGCGACCAAAATGGCCGAATCCAGCGATCAGGTGCTGAGTTTCCTGCGCGACCTGGCCAAGCGCAGCAAGCCGTTCGCTGCCCAGGATCTGGAGCAGCTCAAGGCTTACGCCGCCGAACAAGGCTGCCCGGATCTGCAAAGCTGGGATAGCGGTTTCTACGGTGAAAAACTCCGTGAGCAACGCTACAGCGTGGCCCAGGAAGCCCTGCGCGCCTACTTCCCGATCGACAAGGTGCTCAGCGGCCTGTTCGCCATCGTCCAGCGCCTGTACGGCATCGAGATTGCCGAGCAGAAAGGTTTCGACACCTGGCACCCGGATGTCCGCCTGTTTGAAATCAAGGAAAACGGCCAGCACGTCGGCCGCTTCTTCTTCGACCTCTACGCCCGCGCCAACAAGCGTGGGGGGGCGTGGATGGACGGCGCACGCGACCGTCGTCGCACCGCTGGCGGTGTATTGCAAAGCCCGGTGGCCAACCTGGTGTGCAACTTCACCCCGGCCGACAGCGGCAAGCCTGCACTGCTGACCCACGATGAAGTCACCACCCTGTTCCACGAGTTTGGTCACGGCCTGCATCACCTGCTGACCCGCGTCGAGCATGCTGGCGTGTCCGGCATCAACGGCGTGGCCTGGGATGCGGTCGAACTGCCAAGCCAGTTCATGGAGAACTGGTGCTGGGAGCCGGAAGGCCTGGCGCTGATTTCCGGTCACTATGAATCCGGCGAGCCGCTGCCTCAGGACTTGCTCGGGAAAATGCTCGCAGCGAAAAACTTCCAGTCCGGCCTGATGATGGTTCGCCAACTGGAGTTCTCGCTGTTCGACTTCGAACTGCACGCCACCCACGGCGACGGCCGTAGCGTGCTGCAAGTGCTCGAAGGCGTGCGCGACGAGGTTTCGGTGATGCGTCCACCGGCTTACAACCGTTTCCCCAACAGCTTTGCGCACATCTTTGCCGGTGGTTATGCCGCGGGTTATTACAGCTACAAATGGGCTGAAGTGCTGTCGGCCGATGCGTTCTCGAAGTTTGAAGAAGAAGGCGTGCTCAACGCCGACACCGGTCGCGCCTTCCGCGAAGCAATCCTGGCTCGTGGCGGCTCCCAGGAGCCGATGGTGCTGTTCGTCGACTTCCGTGGTCGTGAGCCATCAATTGACGCACTCTTGCGCCACAGCGGCCTGAGTGAGGACGCGGCAGCATGAGTGAGGGACCTGTGATTACGAAAAAACGCTTTATCGCCGGGGCGGTCTGCCCGGCATGCAGCGAGCCGGACAAATTGATGATGTGGAACGAAGACCAGGTCCCGCACCGAGAGTGCGTGGCCTGCGGTTACTCCGACACACTCAATGAGCAAGGGCTGTCGGTGCCCAAGGAGTTGGGTACGCGGGTTAATACCAGCGCACTCAAACCAGCCGACACCAAGGTTCAGGCGGTTCAGTTCTTCCCGAACCCGAAACTGAAGAAAAAGCCGGACGAACAGCACTGAGTGAAAAAAAGCCCCCGTTGCGCCATGCAACGGGGGCTTTTCTTATTCGATGTGAGCGGACTTGAACCAGCTCTTCATTGAGCACGCGGCAAACGGGCTGGTGCTGCAATCGCCATTGGCCAGGGCCGTGCGCAGTTTTTCCACGTCGGTCTGCATCATGTAGCGAATGCCGTCCTTGAAGTGGGTGCTGTCGCCAAAGCCGCCCTGGGTCATTTCGTTCAGTGCCTCCTCCTTGGTCCAGCCCTGGATGACAACCCGGTACATGGCTGCCATCAGGCCGGTACGGTCGGAACCGTGTTTGCAATGCATCAGCACCGGGCCTTTGGCTTCGGCAGCCTTGATGGCACGCAAGGCCTTGAGCACATCGGCGTCATCCACATGGTTGGTGCGATAAGGCAGTTGTACTTGCGTGATGCCTGGCGTGGACAACCAGCTGGAGTCTGCTTCGGGCAAGAAGTTGATTACCGTCCCGACCTTGAGTTTCTCCAGCAGCGGCACTGCCCCTTTGTCCGGCAAGGCGCTGCGATAGAGGGTCGGCGACATTTGAAAGAGGTTGTATTGCTTCTCGACCGGTTGAGCCCAGTCTGCCGGACGCTGCATCACACTGTCGTCAGCAAGTGCCGATGTCAGGTTAACGAGTGCGACCAGCGACAGGCATATTGCAGATAAAAAACGTGGTAAAGGCATGCTTGAGCGACCGTTCAGAAAGGGACGGGAAGATGGTGGCAAGGATCAGTCATGCACGGTCAAAGGCCTGTGAGCGGACCGTCAAAGAATCGTGAAGTCCGCGCTCAGGTTACAGTTTCAGTTTGATGAATGCTTTGAGCAACTCGTTCAGTGCGGCCCCATAGTCAAACACCTGTCCAGTGAGAGGGTTACGCTCACTACCTTCAAAAGACAAGCCGGCATCCGCTGACTTGGTCTCGAACACAACGCGGCTATACAGTTGATGATCATCTTCATCAATGTCAAATACCTCAACATCTACTCGAAGCTCGGGTGGTTCAGCGGGAAGACGATAAAGGTACGCAATGCCCTCAGGAACAATTATTTGTTGTTGATAAAAGGCGAGTGCTACATCCGTGAGAATTGCATTGTCCTTTTCGTCGATGCAATTGTCTGGAGTGACATTAATATCGGACTTAGGATCCAAGTCGAGCTTTAAAGTTTTGCCGCCGTCTTTTATATGAAGCGTAACGGTGGGAGCACTCGCGAGGATATCAGCGAATTGCTCCATAGTTTTGTCCGGGTGTTTGTCTGCTCTTATTAGTTTGACAATTACCTGCACATCTTGCGGTGTTTCTATTTGTTGTAGATAAGCACCGGTTTTTATGGGAGTAGACATTTTTGTCCTCGCGGCTGTCTTGAATGCATTGGGTAGCTCACATGCAATCAGCTATGAGCGTTGATATTCATATTCCGAAGACTCGAAAGTCAGGGCTCAGGGATTGGTGATACTGGCGTAGGCTTTAGCCAAGGCAAGAAGCTTTGCTTTGTCATCCGCATCAATATCGCCGTCCCCGTCAACATCCTTGCCAACGGTCCGGATACTGAAAGACTCACCACGGTCGGTGGAGACAGCTGTAAAATAAACCGAATCCACCAAAGCTTCGATTTCTTGTTCATTCTCTGCATCCCAACTTGTCTCCTTGCGAGCAAGTTGCAACGAAACAAGTGTATTAGGCTCCGAAGCGTTCGGCCGCATAAGTTGAAGAAAAATACCGCGCTGATTAATGTTAGACATAAATAAATCCTTTTATTTTTTCTGTGTCGGGGATTAATTGGAGGTGTGAATATACGAGCTGATATTAAATTCAGCCACGGTCTATATGTTTCGTTTATTTGCTAGTTACCTGATAAAGCTGTCCTGAAAGATCTGCCGTCGAACCACAGGCTGAACGGTACTGGCCGACATGCGTTGTCTCGGATACTGTATGAATATACAGATATAGGAGCCCGTCGATGGTTACCCCTCAACCTCCCCGCGGCCGCGGCACTGCCACCAACCCGCACAACCGCTTTGCCCCGAATCACTCGGTGGCCGAGGACGACGGCTGGTATCAGGAAGCGCCAATGACTCAAGGCACCGAGGTGCGCATCGAGACGGCTAAAACCATCATCACCCGCAACACATCGCCGGACCTGCCCTTCGATCGCTCGATCAACCCCTATCGAGGCTGCGAGCACGGTTGCATTTATTGCTATGCGCGCCCCAGTCACGCCTATTGGGACATGTCACCGGGGCTGGATTTCGAGACAAAACTGATCGCCAAGACCAACGCCGCGGACGTGCTGGAGGAGCAATTGTCCAGGCGTGGATATCAATGTGCGCCGATCAACCTCGGCTCCAACACCGACCCGTATCAACCGATCGAGCGTGAATACAGGATCACCCGGCAAACCCTCGAAGTACTCCTGCGTTACCGACACCCGGTGACTATCGTCACCAAGGGCTCGCTGATTCTTCGCGACCTGGACTTGCTGACCGAGCTCGCCAGCCAGAGACTTGTGGCGGTAATGATCAGCCTGACCACACTGGATGACGAGCTCAAGCGCATCCTCGAACCCCGCGCCGCGGCGCCCAAGGCCCGGTTGCGGGCGATCCGGGTGATGCGCGAGGCGGGCATTCCGGTGGGCGTGCTGTGTTCACCGATGATTCCGATGATCAACGACAGCGAACTCGAAAGCCTGCTCACCGAGGCCCATGCGGTCGGGGCGCAAAGTGCTGCTTACATGATGTTGCGCCTGCCGCTGGAAGTGGCGCCGCTGTTCGAAGAATGGCTGGGTGCCCACTATCCGCAACGGGCGGCGCATGTGCTGAGCCTGATTCGTCAGAGCCGTGGCGGTGAACTCTACGACAGCCGCTTTGGTGCTCGAATGCGCGGCGAAGGCCCCTTCGCCGACCTGCTGGCACAGCGCTTTGCCAAAACCATCAAGCGCCTGGGGCTCAATCGACGGGAAGGCTTTGACCTGGACTGCAATGCCTTTTGTCCGCCCGGTCGCCAAATGTCGTTGATTTGAGGACAATTGGCCTATGGTTGAGTACTGAAGAGCGCGCTCAGGTCTTAGGCTGGTCACGTTTTTTGTGACCTGGAACACGCGTCCTAGAGCGTTTTATTCAGTTTCAATTAAGATTCGGCCGCTACCTTGTTCATCGAGTGACTGATGGGTCGAGATGTTTGACCTGGATGTTTTTAACCAGCCACTGGCTTCGCACCGGACCACACGGGAAGATTCCCTGACTCCGCCAATGAGGATGAATCATGAGTGACAAGGATAAACAGCCGTTGGCTGCGTCGGCTTCAGCCCAACCCGAGGCGGAAACCGCCGATGCAGCGTTGCAGCACATCGTTGACGGCTTTTTGCATTTTCATCATGAGGTCTTTCCCCAGCAGGAAGAGCTCTTCAAGAAACTCGCCACGGCCCAGCGGCCACGAGCGATGTTCATTGCCTGCGCCGATTCGCGCATCGTTCCCGAGTTGATTACCCAGAGCTCCCCCGGCGACCTGTTCGTGACCCGTAACGTCGGCAACGTCGTGCCGCCTTACGGGCAAATGAACGGTGGTGTTTCCACGGCCATCGAGTACGCCGTACTGGCTCTGGGAGTGCATCACATCATCATTTGCGGGCATTCCGACTGCGGCGCCATGCGCGCGGTGCTCAACCCGGACAGTCTGGAAAAAATGCCCACGGTCAAAGCCTGGCTGCGTCATGCCGAAGTGGCCAAAACCATGGTGCAGGAGAACTGCAACTGCTCTAGCGAAAGCGAAAGCATGCACATCCTCACCGAAGAGAATGTGATCGCCCAATTGCAGCATCTGCGCACCCATCCGTCGGTGGCATCGCGCATGGCCAACGGTCAGTTATTTATTCACGGCTGGGTCTACAACATCGAAACCAGCGAAATCAAAGCGTACGACGCCGATCAAGGCTGTTTCCTGCCGCTCAATGGCAGCCTGCCAATTCCCGTGGCGACGCCCAAAGCGCGCTTCTAAACCCTCCTAAATCGTTGTGTGGTTCAGCCGAGGCTGCCGTTCAGGCAGCCTGGCTTTGCCATGCCTGAAGAAAACTTCGGGAGACTCACCATGCGTGCTGCTCGACTCAAAGCTGTTTTGCCACGGGAGCTGCTGGCTTCGGTGGTTGTTTTTCTGGTCGCCCTGCCCCTGTGTATGGGCATCGCGATTGCCTCGGGGCTGCCGCCAGCCAAAGGTCTGATCACCGGTATTATCGGTGGTCTGGTGGTCGGCTGGTTGGCCGGCTCGCCGCTGCAAGTCAGCGGTCCGGCGGCGGGCCTGGCCGTTCTGGTATTCGAATTGGTCCGCCAGCACGGCATCGCCATGCTTGGGCCCATTCTGTTGCTGGCGGGTTTACTGCAACTGGTGGCTGGCCGTTTGAAGCTGGGCTGCTGGTTTCGGGTGACGGCACCCGCGGTGGTGTACGGCATGCTGGCCGGGATTGGCGTGCTGATCGTGCTGTCTCAGGTGCATGTAATGCTGGATGCCGTGCCCAAACCCTCGGGCCTGGATAACCTGGCGGCCTTCCCGGCGGCGATGGCTCAGGCGTTGCCCACGTTTGGCTGGCAAGCCGGGTTGCTCGGTTTGTCGACGATCGCCGTCATGTGGCTGTGGGAGAAATTCCGTCCGCAATCCCTGCGCTTCGTTCCTGGCGCGCTCCTCGGCGTCGGTCTGGCCACGCTTGCCAGCCTGGTGCTGGCGTTGCAGGTCAAACGGGTTGAGGTTCCGGCCAACCTGACGGAGGCCATCGACTGGCTGAAGCCAGCGGATCTGCTCAACCTGGCTGATCCGGCCTTGCTGATCGCGGCGTTTGCCGTGGCCTTCATCGCCAGCGCCGAAACCTTGCTCTCAGCCGCCGCGGTTGATCGCATGCACAGTGGTCAGCGCTCGGACTTCGACCGGGAATTGTCGGCGCAAGGTATCGGCAACATGCTGTGTGGCCTGCTAGGGGCTTTGCCTATGACCGGGGTTATCGTGCGCAGCTCGGCGAACGTTCAGGCTGGAGCAACCACGCGGTTTTCGACCATTTTCCACGGCCTGTGGTTGTTGGCGTTCGTGCTGTTGCTGTCCAGCGTGCTGCAAAGCATTCCGGTGGCGAGCCTGGCGGGCGTGCTGGTGTACACCGGTTTCAAGCTGGTGGATCTCAAGGTCTTCCGTGGTTTGGGCCGGTATGGTCGGGCGCCGATGTTCACCTATGCGGCAACTGCGCTCGCCATCGTTTTCACGGACCTGCTGACTGGCGTGTTGATTGGCTTCGGCCTGACGCTGGTGAAACTGGCGCTGAAAGCTTCGCGGTTGAAAATCAGCCTGATCGACCTGCCTCAGGAAGGGGAAATGGAATTGCGCCTGGCAGGCGCAGCGACCTTCCTCAAAGTGCCGGCGCTGACCCAGGTGCTGGGTAGTATTCCACCAGGCGCGACGGTGCATGTGCCGCTCAATAATCTGAGCTACATCGATCACTCGTGTCTGGAGTTGCTGGAGGAATGGGGGCGGGCGAATGCGGCCAAGGGTTCGAAGCTGATGATTGAATCGCGGGGGTTGAAGCGCAGACTTGAGGGGCGGGTGCGGACGAATACCGGTGTCGGCGCGGCCGGGTAGATAACAGTGTGGGAGCGGGCTTGCTCGCGAAAGCGGTGGATCAGCCAACACATATGTTGGATGTGAAACCGCATTCGCGAGCAAGCCCGCTCCCACAGGGGATTGTGTTTACCGATGGATCAAGCCGCCGGCTGATCCAGTTCCAGGCCTACGCCCAAGCGGCGGGACATGCACGGCCAGCGTTTCCACGCGGCGCCGGTGTCAGGGCTGTTGAGCTTCTCGCGGTAGGCTTCCACCGATTCCAGCGCGAAGCTTTCGTCGTTGAGCATCTCGTCGATGGCGTGATGCACCACTTCGTCCAGTTGGTTGGCGAACGACTCACCGATCAATTGGTGAGCAATCAGGTTGGCGACAGTCATGTCCAAGGGGATCAGTGGCTGGCCGAAATGCTTGATGTACAGGTCATTGACCTCTTCGACAAACCGGTGCGCCAGATAGGCTTCATCCAGCAGGCTGTCGAGCCCGACATGGCCGGCCATGATGGCTGGCGGCTGGAGGAAGTACTGCTCGGCGATTGCCAGCACCGGTTTGATCTGTGACTCAATGCCCGCTTCCCTGGCGACTTCATTGGCTGCATCCAGCAGATCGGGCACTTCTTCGATGTAGGCGGCGACAAATCGCGTCAGTACGCCGTTGGTATCGGTCTCCGGCAATTGGATCGCCGGGTGCAGATGAGGCAGTTTACTTTCCAGCTGACGCGTCAGCAGGCCGGTCTCGGCTTCGTGTTGTTGGGCTTTTTGGATCTGCTCGCGCAATGCGGCGGTGTTCATGAAAACTCCAGGAAACAAGGCAATGAAATAGGGAAGACATAACTTAGCTGGCTTACGAAAAATGCTAAGACGCATTTGTCATAATTATTTCATCCTTGAGACGGCCCCGTTATATCGATTAGCCACCACTCGTCTGCATCCTTCTCCATTCGTACCCTGCAAAGCAAGTTAATGCTGTTTCAGATGATTTACGCCTTCGCATTGCGAGGTCAGAGGTGCTGTCTATACTCGGGGTGGAATGGAGTTAGCTGATGACGCCCGACTGCATATGCAGCAAGGCCCGGTGCTCAAGTTCGTAGTCTGATGCAGCCGCTCCCTTGCCGCAGGTGAAAGCCGGCGGGATAACAAGAACGATAAGGGGAACCCGCAATGATGCGACATCCACATGTCTGGATGGGCCTCCTGTTGTGGTCGATTTTCAGTCAGGCGCAAGCGGCCTGGACTGTGAATATGGCGCCTGGAGCGACTGAAATCAGTCACGAAGTATTCGACCTGCACATGATCATTTTCTGGATCTGTGTGGTGATCGGCATCATCGTTTTTGGTGCCATGTTCTGGTCGATGATTCTCCACCGCCGCTCGACCGGGCAGGTGGCCGCCAAATTTCATGAAAGCACCACCGTCGAAATCCTCTGGACCATCGTGCCCTTCCTGATCCTGGTAGCCATGGCTATTCCCGCTACCGCGACCCTGATCAAGATGTACGACGCCAGCGAGCCGGAAATCGATATCCAGATCACCGGCTACCAGTGGAAGTGGCACTACAAATACCTGGGCCAGGACGTCGAGTTCTTCAGCAACCTGACCACCCCCCAGGATCAGATCCACAACAAGGAAGCCAAGGGCGAGCATTACCTGCTCGAAGTCGACAAGCCATTGGTGCTGCCGGTCGGTGCCAAAGTGCGCTTCCTGGTGACCTCCGCCGACGTGATCCACTCCTGGTGGGTGCCGGCTTTCGCGGTCAAGCGCGATGCGATTCCCGGGTTCGTCAATGAAGCCTGGACCCGTATCGACAAACCCGGCATCTACCGTGGCCAGTGCGCCGAGTTGTGCGGCAAGGATCACGGCTTCATGCCGACCGTGGTCGAGGTCAAGGAAAAGGCCGATTACGAAAAATGGCTGGCCGATCGCAAGACCGAGGCCGCGCAGCTCAAAGAGCTGACCAGCAAGGAATGGACGCTCGACGAGCTCAAAGAGCGCGGCGACAAGGTCTATCACACCACCTGCGTGGCCTGTCACCAGGCCGAAGGCCAGGGTCTGCCACCGATGTTCCCGGCACTCAAGGGCTCGAAAATCGCCACCGGACCGAAAGACGCTCACCTGAGCATTGTCTTCCACGGCAAGCCTGGCACTTCCATGGCCGCATTCGGCAAGCAACTCTCGGAAGTCGATATCGCGGCGGTCGTGACCTATGAACGTAACGCCTGGGGCAACAACAAGGGCGACATGGTCACGCCTAAAGAAGTGCTGGAGCTGAAACAGGCGGAAAGCAAATGACCCGGTCTATTGCGCACTTAAGGAACCGGTCGGGGCTACGTCCCCCGGCCTGCCCAGCCCATCTGTTTGCAGGAGACAGAACATGACTGCTGTAATCGATGAACATGTTCATACCACCACCGACCACGCCCACGGCCCCGCCAAAGGCCTGATGCGCTGGGTGCTGACCACCAACCACAAGGACATCGGTACGCTGTACCTGTGGTTTGCGTTCTCCATGTTCCTGCTTGGCGGTTCGTTCGCGATGGTGATTCGCGCCGAGCTGTTCCAGCCGGGGCTACAGATCGTCCAGCCGGAATTCTTCAACCAGATGACCACCATGCACGGCCTGGTGATGGTCTTCGGTGCGGTGATGCCGGCCTTCGTCGGCCTCGCCAACTGGATGATCCCGCTGATGATCGGCGCGCCGGACATGGCCCTGCCGCGCATGAACAACTTCAGCTTCTGGCTGTTGCCGGCGGCGTTCCTGATGCTGGTGTCGACCCTGTTCACTCCGAGTGGCGGGCCGAACTTCGGCTGGACGTTCTATGCGCCGCTGTCGACCACCTACGCGCCGGAAAGCGTGACCTTCTTCATCTTCGCCATCCACTTGATGGGGATCAGTTCGATCATGGGGGCGATCAACGTGATCGCCACCATCCTCAACCTGCGCGCCCCCGGCATGACGCTGATGAAAATGCCACTGTTCGTCTGGACCTGGCTGATCACCGCGTTCCTGTTGATCGCGGTGATGCCGGTACTGGCGGGTTGCGTGACCATGATGCTGATGGACATCCACTTCGGCACCAGTTTCTTCAGTGCCGCCGGTGGCGGAGACCCGGTGCTGTTCCAGCATGTGTTCTGGTTCTTCGGTCACCCCGAGGTGTACATCATGATCCTGCCGGCCTTCGGTGCCGTCAGTTCGATCATTCCGGCCTTTTCGCGCAAGCCACTGTTCGGCTACACCTCGATGGTCTACGCCACGGCGAGTATCGCGTTCCTGTCGTTCATCGTCTGGGCGCACCACATGTTCGTGGTCGGCATTCCGCTGGTGGGCGAGTTGTTCTTCATGTACGCCACTCTGCTGATCGCGGTGCCTACCGGCGTGAAGGTGTTCAACTGGGCCAGCACCATGTGGCAAGGCTCGCTGACCTTCGAGACGCCGATGCTGTTTGCCGTGGCGTTCGTGATCCTGTTCACCATCGGCGGTTTCTCCGGGTTGATGCTGGCCATCGCCCCGGCGGACTTCCAGTACCAGGACACCTACTTCGTGGTCGCGCACTTCCACTATGTGCTGGTGCCGGGGGCGATCTTCGGGATCTTCGCCTCGGCCTACTACTGGCTGCCGAAATGGACCGGCCACATGTACGACGAAACCCTGGGCAAGCTGCATTTCTGGCTGTCGTTCATCGGCATGAACCTGGCCTTCTTCCCGATGCACTTCGTGGGGCTGGCGGGCATGCCGCGACGGATTCCGGACTACAACCTGCAATTCGCCGACTTCAACATGGTGTCGTCGATCGGCGCATTCATGTTCGGCGCCACACAGATCTTCTTCCTGTTCATCGTGATCAAGACCATTCGCGGCGGCCCGCCGGCACCGGCCAAGCCGTGGGATGGGGCTGAAGGCCTGGAGTGGAGCATTCCGTCGCCGGCGCCGTATCACACCTTCACCACGCCGCCGGAAGTGAAATGAACGCCTGCCCTTCTGTGGGAGCGACGGTGCGGCGATCCGACCTGCTCGCGAAGAACGATAACGCGGTGTGCCTGCTAAACCGCGGTGTCTGCTTCGCGAGCAGGCTCGCTCCCACAGGGTTCTCGGTCGAGGTTCAAAACCATGGCTGACTCGATTTCGTTGAAGAAACTGGTCACGCGCCTGCTGACCGTGGTGGTGGCAATGTTTGTCTTCGGCTTTGCACTGGTGCCGATCTACGACGTGATGTGCAGGGCCTTCGGCATTAATGGCAAGACCGGCGGGCAGTACGAGGGTGAGCAAACGGTCGACACCTCGCGGCAGGTGCGCGTGCAGTTTCTGTCGACCAACACCGCCGACATGCCGTGGGACTTTTACCCCAAGCATGACGAGTTGACCGCGAACCCGGGGGCGGTGAACGAGATGATCTTCATCGCCCACAACCCCACCGATAAACCGATGAGCGCCCAAGCCGTGCCGAGCATCGCGCCCAGCAACGCGGCGGCGTACTTCCACAAGACCGAATGTTTCTGCTTTACCCAGCAAGTGCTGCAGCCCGGTCAACGGATCGAGATGCCGGTGCGTTTCATCGTTGACCGCGACATGCCCAAGGATGTGAAGCACCTGACGCTGTCTTACACGCTGTTCGATATCACCGCCCGACATCCACCGGTAGCTGTAAACACTGGCGGCTGAGCGTGCCCGATAAGGAGAACAATAAATGGCAACTCATGAACATTATTACGTCCCGGCCCAGAGCAAATGGCCGATCATCGCCACGGTCGGCATGTTCGTCACGGTGTTTGGCCTGGCCACCTGGTTCAATGATCTGAAGGCCGCACGCCCCGAATCCCACGGGCCGCTGATCTTTTTCGTCGGTGGCCTGTTGCTGGCCTACATGCTGTTCGGCTGGTTCGGCACGGTGATCAAGGAAAGTCGCGGCGGCTTGTACAGCGCACAGATGGATCGCTCGTTCCGCTGGGGTATGAGCTGGTTCATTTTCTCGGAAGTGATGTTCTTCATCGCCTTTTTTGGCGCGCTGTTTTATGTCCGCCATATCTCCGGGCCGGCGCTCGGTGGTGAAGGCGCCAAAGGCATGGCGCACATGCTGTGGCCGAACTTCCAGTTCACCTGGCCGCTGCTGAGCAACCCCGACTCGAAACTGTTTCCGCCGCCCAAGGAAGTCATCAGCCCCTGGGGTCTGCCATTGCTCAATACCGTGTTGCTGGTGAGTTCCAGCGTGACCGTGACCATCGCCCACCACGCTTTGAAAAAGGGCCATCGCGGCGCACTGAAACTCTGGCTGGCGCTCACCGTAGTGTTGGGCTGTGCGTTCCTCACCTTCCAGGCCGAAGAGTACATGCACGCCTACCGCGAGCTGGGTCTGACCCTGGGTTCGGGCATCTACGGCGCGACATTCTTCATGCTCACCGGGTTCCACGGCGCCCATGTGACCATCGGCACCATCATCCTGTTCGTGATGCTGATGCGGATCATGCGCGGGCACTTCGACAGCGAGCACCAGTTCGGCTTCGAAGCAGCGAGCTGGTACTGGCACTTCGTGGATGTGGTGTGGATCGGGCTGTTCGTTTTCGTCTATGTGCTGTAGGAGCGAGCTTGCTCGCGAAGGTTTATCAGTCGAAATCAGGGTAACTGACACGCCTTGGCGAGCAAGCTACCAAGGGACATGGGACACCAACTGGCCGCTGAAAAACCCCCAGGCGATCAGGCCGAGGGTAAGGGCGGCCAGCGTCACTCGCACACTCAAGGCAATGACGAGGCGGTTTGAGCGGCTGTCGTCCTTGACCAGAAAAAACAGGCCGCTGAACAGGCTGACAACCGTGGCAATCAGCATCAGGACGATGGCTGCTTTGAGCATGGTGAGACTCCGGGGGGACAAGCGATGCACTTGAGTATAGCTATCGCGATGACCGACTTTCTGGCGATGCCATGAAGCGCTTTCGGCCGGGTATCGTGCCAACGCTGGTGGTGGCGCTGTTGCTGCCGCTACTGGTGTCCCTGGGGTTCTGGCAATTGAGCCGGGGCGCGGAGAAAGGCGCGCTGCTGCAAACCTACGCCGAACGCCGGGCCGCCGAGCCGATGGCCAGTACCGAACTGCAACACACCACCGATCCGGCTTTCCGTCGGGTTCACCTGTACGGCCAGTTCGATGCTGAACACAGCCTGCTGCTGGATAACAGTCAACGCAACGGCAAGGTCGGCGTTGAGCTGTTGCAACCCTTTCACGATCAGGCCTCCGGGCTTTGGCTGCTGGTCAATCGCGGCTGGTTGCCTTGGCCGGAGCGCCGCACACCACCGCAATTCAAGACGCCTGCCGAAGCAGTCAGCCTCGACGCGTGGGTCTACGTCTCCCCCGGCGCGACGTTCCAATTGCACGCAGATCCCACAACATTGACATGGCCGAAGCTGATTACGGCCGTTGAGCCAGACAAGCTCTGGACAGCACTGAATCGCGAAGGCTTTGCCTACGAACTGCGCGCCGAAACCGGCCCCGCCATCTATCAGGCCGACTGGCCAGTAGTCGCCATGGGCCCGGAAAAACACATCGCTTATGCCGTGCAGTGGTTCGCCATGGCGATCGCCCTGTTCGGTCTTTATCTCTATCTCGGCTGGCACAACGCAAAGGAGAAACACCATGGGAGCGGCCATGAATCCACCCAGCATGTCTGAGGCGAAACCTTCGGTGAACCGGCGCAAGGGCCGTATGCAATTGCTGCTGATCCTGCTCGGGGTGATCGGTCCGATGATCCTCGCCACCGGCATGTACAAGCTGAACTTCTGGGTGCCCGAGGGCCGCAGTTATCACGGCGAACTGATCGGCAACGGTCAGACCCGCGCGGACATCGGCGTGCAGGCCCAGGAAGCTCGCTGGCAGATACTGGTAACGGCGCCCAAGGATTGCGCGGTGGACTGCCAGCAACTGGTGTATCTGGCGCGGCAAGTCCAGATCGGCCTCGGCCGTGATGCGTCCCGCGCCAGCCATGCATTGGCCGCCGCGCAGACGCTGAACAGCGATTACGAGACTAAACTTCAACGCGAGTACCCGCAGTTGCAACGCTATTCACTGGATTTGCCTGCCTACACTAAAGGCGCTCAGAGCGATGACGCGCCGCACCTGTGGATCATCGACCCCCACGGCAATCTGGTGCTGCGCTACGACCCCTCGGTGAAGGGCAAGGACCTGCTCAACGATCTGCGCCACCTGCTGAAACTGTCGAACATCGGATAAGGGCATCGTCATGGCCAAGCCTGGATTTCGCCTCGCGCTGTTTGCCACCTTGCTGGCACTGATTGTGGTGTTGCTCGGCGCTTACACCCGCCTGACCCACGCCGGCCTCGGCTGTCCGGACTGGCCCGGCTGCTACGGTTTCATCAGCGTGCCGAAAAGCGAAGCCCAGCTGGCCCACGCCGAATTGCATTTCCCGGACGCTCCGGTCGAGGCCCACAAGGGCTGGAACGAGATGGTCCACCGCTACTTCGCCGGCACGCTGGGGCTGTTGATCGCGGTGTTGGCCGGTCGTGCGTGGATGCATCGCCGCCATCCCGGGCAACCGGTGAAGCTGCCGTTGTTTCTGTTGGCGGTGGTTGTTGGCCAGGCCGCGTTTGGCATGTGGACGGTAACGCTCAAGCTCTGGCCGCAGGTGGTCACCGGGCATTTGCTGGGCGGCTTCGCGACCTTGAGCCTGTTGTTTCTGCTGACCTTGCGCCTGTCCGGCGTACTGCCGGCGCTGACCGTGCCACGACGTTTGCAGCACTGGGCGACGGCGGGGCTGTTGCTGGTGATCGGGCAAATCGCCCTCGGCGGCTGGGTCAGTTCCAATTACGCCGCCGTGGCCTGCATCGACTTCCCGACCTGTCACGGCCAGTGGTTGCCACCGGCCGACTTCGCCAACGGCTTTCACCTGACCCAACACATCGGCCCGAACTATCTTGGCGGACAACTGGATAGCGACGCCCGTACGGCGATTCACCTGACCCATCGCATCGGCGCGTTGCTGGTCACCCTGGTATTGCTCGGTCTGGCCTGGCAACTGAAAGCGGTCGGCATGACGCGCCTGGCAGGCCTGGTGCTGATCACCCTTGGCGCACAAATCACCTTGGGCATCAGCAACGTGCTGTTCCATCTGCCGCTGCCGGTGGCCGTCGCACATAACGCGGGCGGCGCGGCGCTGTTGCTGACCATGGTGCTGGTCAATTACCACGCCCGAACCAGTCTGGTCCGGGTCAAGCAAGCGCGCTGGCACTTCAGCCCGCGTAAACACTCAGCCGGGCCCATAACAATAAAAGGAGAGATGCCATGGCGATTCTGATCGGCGAACGTCCCAGTCAGGCGATCTGGCGTGACTACTTGGAACTGACCAAACCCAAAGTCGTGGTGCTGATGCTCATCACTTCGCTGGTGGGGATGTTTCTTGCGACCCGTGCCGGAGTGCCGTGGACGGTGCTGATTTTCGGCAACCTGGGCATCGCCCTGTGTGCCGGTGGCGCGGCGGCGGTCAATCATGTGGTGGACCGGCGCATCGACGCGGTGATGGCGCGCACCCGCAAACGGCCG
This sequence comes from Pseudomonas fluorescens, assembly GCF_040448305.1. Classification (NCBI taxonomy): domain Bacteria; kingdom Pseudomonadati; phylum Pseudomonadota; class Gammaproteobacteria; order Pseudomonadales; family Pseudomonadaceae; genus Pseudomonas; species Pseudomonas fluorescens. Next base: position 61,696 of record NZ_CP148752.1, read on the forward strand.
CTCGCCGAAGGCCGGGTTTCGCCGACCGCAGCGCTGACGTTCGCGCTGGTGTTGGCGGTTCTCGGACAAGCCATGTTGCTGGCGTTCACCAACCCGCTGACAGCGTGGCTGACCCTCGCCTCGTTGCTTGGCTACGCGGTGGTCTACACCGGATTCCTCAAGCGCGCGACCCCGCAGAACATCGTCATCGGTGGTCTGGCCGGTGCCGCGCCGCCGTTGCTCGGCTGGACCGCCGCCACCGGCCACGTCAGCGCCGAACCGCTGCTGCTGGTGTTGATCATCTTCGCCTGGACCCCGCCGCACTTCTGGGCGCTGGCGATCCACCGCAAGGAGGAATACGCCAAGGCCGATATCCCGATGCTGCCGGTCACCCATGGTGAGCACTACACCAAGATTCACATCCTGCTTTATACCTTCGCATTGCTTGCCGTCAGCCTGATGCCTTATGTGATCCACATGAGCGGCACGCTCTACCTGGTCTGCGCGCTCGGGCTGGGCGCGCGGTTTCTGCAATGGGCCGTGGTGCTGTACCGTGGCACTCGGCCGCACGCGGCGATCAACACGTTCAAGTACTCTATTTACTACTTGTTCCTGCTGTTTATCGCCCTGCTCGTAGACCACTACTTACTGTTGAACCTATGACTCGAACCCAGAAAACCGTCTTCATACTCGTCGCCCTGGTCGCACTGATCCTGGGCCTGACCGTCAACAAGGTGCTGTCCGGGAAAAACCAGGGCGATCCGACGGCGCTGATCGACGCCGGCATCATCTTGCTGCCGCAGAGCCGTAATCTGCCGGACGTGATGATGACCAATCAGGACGGCCAGCCGGTCGCGATCAATGAATTGAAAGGCAAGTGGAGCCTGCTGTTCTTCGGCTACACCTTCTGCCCGGACATCTGCCCGACCACCCTCGCCCAGTTGCGGCAGATCAAGAGCGAGTTGCCGCCCGAGGCTGTGGATAAATTGCAGATCGTGCTGGTCAGCGTCGATCCGAACCGCGATACACCCAAGCAACTGAAGCAGTACCTGGGTTACTTCGACCCGCAGTTCATCGGCCTGACCCCGGCGTCGACCGATGAATTGCAAACGATCGCCAACGCGGTGAGCATTCCGTTCATTCCGGCGGACACCAGCAAGCCGAACTACACCGTTGACCACAGCGGCAACCTCGCCGTGATCGGGCCGGACGGCACCCAGCGCGGGTTTATTCGGGCGCCGTTGAACAATGCGAAGCTGGTGGCGCAGTTGCCGGTGATGCTCAAGCGTCAGTAACTACACCACTAAACCCTGTGGGAGCGAGCCTGCTCGCGATGACGGACTGACATTCAATATCTATGTCGGATGTGACGGCCCCATCGCGAGCAGGCTCGCTCCCACAGGGGGCCTGTATTTCAAGGCACAAAAAAGGGGCGCATTCGATGCGCCCCTTTTTTTGCTGCTTTCAGCCAATCAGAACGCCGGCACCACCGCGCCTTTGTACTTCTCGAGAATGAAGGCCTTCACTTCCGGGCTGTGCAGGGCAGCGACCAGTTTCTTCATCGCGTCGCTGTCCTTGTCGTCCGGGCGAGCCACCAGGATGTTTACGTAAGGCGAGTCGCTGCCTTCGATGAACAGCGCGTCCTTGGACGGATCGAGCTTGGCTTCCAGCGCGTAGTTGGTGTTGATCAGCGCCAGGTCGACCTGGGTCAGCACGCGCGGGATGGTCGCGGCTTCCAGTTCGCGGATTTTCAGGTCCTTGGTGTTCTCGGTGATGTCCTTCACGGTCGACAGGATGTTGTTCGAATCCTTCAACTTGATCAGACCCGCCTTGGCCATCAGCAACAGTGCACGGCCGCCATTGGTGGCATCGTTCGGGATGACCACGGTGGCACCGCCAGGCAGTTCGGCAATGGTCTTGTACTTGTTGGAGTAAGCGCCCAGGGGCTCCAGGTGCACGCCGGCCACGGAAACCAGGTGGGTGCCCTTGGCCTTGTTGAACTCATCCAGGTACGGCTGGTGCTGGAAGAAGTTGGCGTTCAGGCGCTTTTCCGCGACCTGCACGTTCGGCTGGATGTAGTCGGTGAATACCTTGACCTTCAGGTCCACGCCTTCTTTGGCCAGGGCCGGCTTCACGAATTCGAGGATCTCGGCGTGTGGCACCGGAGTGGCCGCGACGGTCAGGGTGTCGGCCGCGTGGGCCGAGAATGCGGCAACAGCAGCGAAGGCGACGAGTAGTTTTTTCATTCAGCTAACTCCTTGTGCGGCACCGTTTCCGGCGCCTGCCAGCGTATGGCCGGCTCATGTCTTGTCTTATTTACGGGAGAAATGCACAACCAGTTTGTCGCCGACGGTTTGCAGCACCTGGACCAATACCAGCAGCAATACCACCGTCACGACCATCACATCGGTCTGGAAACGCTGGTAACCGAAACGGATCGCCAGGTCACCCAGACCACCGGCGCCCACGACACCGGCCATCGCCGTGTAGGAAACCAGTGTAATGGCTGTCACCGTAATCGCCGCGAAGATGCCCGGACGCGCCTCCGGCAGCAAGGCATTGGTGATGATCTGTCGCGTGGTCGCACCCATGGCCTGGGTCGCTTCGATGATGCCGCGATCCACTTCACGCAGGGCGGTTTCCACCAGGCGCGCGAAGAATGGCGTGGCACCCACCACCAGCGGCGGGATCGCACCGGCGACACCCAGGGACGTGCCGGTGATCAACACGGTGAACGGAATCATCACGATCAACAGGATGATGAACGGCAGCGAACGCAGGATGTTCACCACCAGCGACAACATCGCGTAGACGCCTTTGGCTTCCAGCAACTGGCGCGGGCTGCACAGGAACAGCAGCACGCCCAGCGGCAAGCCGAGCAACACGGTGAACAACAGCGAACCGCCGAGCATCAGCAGGGTGTCGCCGGTGGCCAGCCAGATTTCGAACCAGTCGATATTGGCGAAGAAACTTGTCAGGGCTTCCATTAGCGCAGCACCTCCATGTGGACGTCGGCTGCGGTGAAGCGGGCAAAGGCCGCTTCCATGTCACCGCCAGTCACGGCCAGGGTCAGTTGCCCGTAAGGGATGTCTTTGATGCGGTCGATACGACCGGCCAGGATGCTGTAGTCCACACCGGTTTCCCGGGCGACGGTACCCAGCAGCGGCGCGTAGGTCGCTTCGCCCTGGAAGGTCAGACGCAGGATGCGCCCCGGTACGTGAGCGAAGTCGTCACGCTGTTCGCTTTCGTCGATCTGCTCGTCTTCCTGCACGAAGCGCTTGGTGGTCGGGTGCTTTGGATGCAGGAACACCTCGGCCACCGAGCCTTGCTCGACGATCACGCCAGCGTCCATCACGGCTACCTGGTCGCAGACCCGGCGGATCACGTCCATCTCGTGGGTGATCAAGACGATGGTCAGTTTCAGCTCGCGATTGATCTCGGCCAGCAATTGCAAGACCGATGCGGTGGTTTGCGGGTCCAGGGCGCTGGTGGCTTCATCGCACAGCAGGATTTTTGGCTTGGTCGCCAGGGCTCGGGCAATGCCGACACGCTGCTTTTGCCCACCGGACAATTGCGCCGGGTACTTTTTCGCATGGTCGGACAAACCGACCCGTGCCAGCAGCTCGGCCACGCGCGAATCGATCTCGCTGCGCGACAATTCGCCGGCCAGGGTCAGGGGCAGCGCGACGTTGTCAGCGACAGTCTTGGAGGCCAGCAGGTTGAAGTGCTGGAAAATCATCCCGACCTGTTGACGGAAGCGGCGCAGGCCGTTGGCGTCGAGTGCGGTGACTTCTTCACCGTCGACGGTGATCTTGCCGCCGCTGGCGTTTTCCAGGCGATTGATCAGACGCAGCAGGGTACTTTTTCCTGCGCCGGAATGACCGATCAAGCCGTAAACCTGCCCGTTCTCAATCGTTAGATTGGTCGGATGCAGGGCGGGGATTTCCTTACCGGCGACGCGGTAGGTTTTATGGACGTTTTGAAACTCGATCACGTAGCGAACCTTGTGGGGCGCGTTAGAAAAGGATCAGCGGTTAGCCGGGCGCGCATTTTAGCCTGTCCGTATAGAGGTTCTTAGCATTTATTTCGCATTTGTCCTGTCATTTGGCAATAACGCGATCAAAGGTCAGGAAAAAGGAACGGCTGAAGAAGCTGGCCCAACTTGGAAGGCAATTTCGATCTGAAATTGTTTTTGCCAGAAAGGACGCCATCGCGAGCAGGCTCGCTCCCACAAGGGATAAGCGTTGATCACAAAAGCTGTGATCAATCGTGAACCCTGTGGGAGCGAGCTTGCTCCGGGCGGCGTTCCGACGATGCTTTACGGTTTGCGCGGAGTCAGAACCATCTGCGCCGGAACACTGCGCAAAATCTGCCGCTCCAGCTTCAGATCAAACTCAGGATCGAGTTTCTTCACCCGTTTGGTCAACAAGTTAGCCAGCCAAGGGTAATCGTTGGTGCGTGGAGCCTGAATGCTCACGTCGCATTGAAAATTCACCACATCGGCGGCGATGGCATCCAGTTGGCGACGCAGTTTGCCCATATCGTTGATATTCAGCACGACCGTGGTGCTTTCAGCCGTCAGGTCGATAACCTTGGCTTTTGGCTTGGCTTCGGCAGCCTTGAGGGCGGCTTCGGCTTTTTCCAGCTCGGCCTTGCGCGCCTGGGCAATCGAGCCGTTGACTCCGCCGGTCAGTGCCGGAGCCTTGGGCATCAACGCGCGGGCACGGCTCAGGGCGGTCGCGGCGGCATCCACATCACCCTTTTGCAGCACGCTCTGGCTGCGGCGCAGATAGGCTTCGGCCAGCTGCCGCTGGTATTGCTCAAGGGACGCATCGTTGGGCGATGCGGCCTGCAAGGCTGCCAATTGGTCTTCGGCGATGGCCAGTTCATCGCTGGCGATGTTTTGTTCCAGCTGTACGATGGCCGTGGCCCGCGCATCGGCGGCCTCGGTGGCCGCCGGTGGCGTGCTTTGGCAGGCGCCCAGCAGCAAAGAAAATGCGACAAGGAGCAGATAACGGGAGGCGAACGACTTCATTCCTGCGACTCTCTATTTGCGCAAAAAACGAGCAAGTCTACACCCCTCGGCGGGGCAGAACAAAACTCAGCAGAAATAGCGCGGCGGCCGTCACCACAATCGACGGGCCGGCCGGGGTGTCCTTGAACCAGGACAGCGCCAGCCCGCCACACACGGCGAGTATGCCCAGCAGGCTCGCGCCCAGTGCCATCTGCTCCGGCGAGCGGGCGTGACGTTGTGCCGCAGCAGCCGGGATGATCAGCAACGAAGTGATCAGCAATACGCCGACGATTTTCATCGCCACGGCAATCACCACGGCGATCAACAGCATCAGGGCCAGGCGCAATCCCGCCACCGGCAGGCCTTCGACCCTGGCCAGTTCTTCGTGCACTGTGATTGCCAGCAATGGCCGCCACAACGCAACCAGCAAGAGCAGTACCGCAGCGCTACCGCCAAGGATCCAGGCCAGATCGGTCGGGCTGATCGCCAGCAGGTCGCCGAACAGATAAGCCATCAGGTCGATCCGCACTTCGTGCATGAAGCTTAGTACCACCAGGCCCAGAGAGAGCGTGCTGGGTGCGAGAATTCCCAAAAGCGTGTCGGATGCCAGCGGCTGGCGTTGTTGCAAAGTCACCAGCATCACCGCCAACAGCAAGCAGCCTACGGTCACGGCAACGGTCGGGCTGACATCCAGCAGGAAGCCCAGGGCCACGCCGAGCAATGCCGCGTGGGACAGGGTGTCGCCGAAATAGGCCATGCGCCGCCAGACCACGAAAGACCCCAGCGGGCCTGCGACGACGGCCAGGGCCAGGCCTGCAAGCAGGGCGTAGAGCAGAAAATCAGCCATGCTTGCAGCTATCTCCGTGAACATGGGGTTGGCCCGACGCGGGCGCCTTGACCACCGAGCCATGCAAGTCGTGGGCGTGGTCGTGGTGGTGGTGATAAATCGCCAGGCTTTGTGCGTTCTTTCCGAACAGCTCGACGAAAGCCGGATCGCCGCTGACCTGCTCGGGATGGCCGGAACAGCAGACGTGACGATTGAGGCAAACCACCTGGTCCGTGGTGCTCATCACCAGATGCAAATCATGGGAAACCATCAGCACACCGCAACCGTGACGGTCACGCAGGCGGGTGATCAGGCTGTACAGCTCAGCTTGGCCGGCCACGTCGACACCCTGTACCGGTTCGTCGAGTACCAGCAGTTCCGGTTCGCGCAATAAGGCCCGGGCCAGTAACACGCGTTGCATTTCGCCACCGGAAACGCTTTGCACCGGGCTGTCGATCACCTGTTCGGCGCCGACTTCCTTGAGTGCCGCCAAGGCCATCGCACGGTCCACGCCCGGCACCAGGCGCAAGAAACGCAGGACCGACAGCGGGAGGGTCGGATCGACGTGAAGTTTTTGCGGCATGTAACCGACCCGCAGTTTCGGCTTGCGCCAGACGCTGCCGCTGTCCGGTTTCAACAGGCCGAGCACGGCACGCACCAGGGTGGTTTTACCAGCGCCGTTGGGGCCGATCAGGGTAACGATCTGCCCCGGCTCGACGCTCAGCTCGATGTTGTCCAGCACCGGTTGCCCGGCGAACGTGACGGCAACCTGCTCAAGACGGATCAGTGCGTTGCTCATCAAGCCCCCTGGCAACCCGAGCAGAGACCGACCACTTCAACGGTCTGGCCTTCGACGACAAACCCGACATCCCTGGCGCTGGCGATGATCGCGTCGCTGATGGATTTTTGCTCAAGTTCGATCGCAGCGTGGCACACACGGCAGATCAGGAACTGACCCTGGTGAGCATGTTCCGGGTGATTGCAGCCGATGAAGGCGTTGAGCGAGGAAATCCGGTGGACCAGGCCGTTTTCCAGCAGGAAATCCAGCGCGCGGTACACCGTCGGCGGCGCGGCGCGGCGACCGTCCTGCTCGCTGAGGACCGCGAGAATGTCGTAGGCACCCAGCGGCTTGTGGCTTTGCCACACCAGTTCCAGCACCCGCCGGCGCAACGCGGTCAGGCGCAGGCCTTGACGTGCGCACAGGGCATCGGCCTCGGACAAAGCGCTGTGAACGCAATGTGAGTGGTCGTGGGGACGGCTGGCGATCGGTGTTTTTAGCATGAGCGGCGACGACGTTTGTGAGAGACGTTATTATGTTACCCGTTCTCGCCTCTTCGAGTGGTCATCGTGTCCCGACTTTTTTCTGTTTTTGTCGCATTTATCGCAAGTTTTCTGCTGATCGGTTCGGCGCAGGCCGAGGTCAAGGTCCTTACCAGTATCAAGCCTCTGCAATTGATCGCCGCGGCGGTGCAGGACGGCGTGGCGATTCCTGAGGTTTTGCTGCCGCCGGGTGCTTCGCCGCATAACTATGCGTTGCGCCCTTCCGACGTGCGCAAGGTGCAATCGGTGGACCTGTTGTACTGGATCGGCCCGGATATGGAAGGCTTCCTGCCACGGGTGCTCAATGGTCGTACGTTGCCCAACGTCGCCGTGCAGGATTTGCCAGGCATGAAACTGCGCCGCTTTGCCGAAGATAGCCACTCCCACGCTGAAGAAGCCGACGAACATGACCACGATCACCGTCCGGGCAGCCTGGATTCACACCTGTGGCTATCGCCGGTCAACGCCCGGGTCATCGCCACGAAAATGGCCGCTGACCTGAGTGCCGCCGATCCTGACAATGCCGCGCGCTATCAGAGCAATCTGAAAGCCTTCGACGAGCGTCTCGATGCGTTGGATGCGCGCCTGAAGAAACGCCTGGCCGATGTTCAGGGCAAGCCCTACTTCGTTTTCCACGAAGCCTTCGACTACTTCGAAGACGCCTACGGCCTCAAGCACGTGGGTGTGTTCAGCGTCGCGGCCGAAGTGCAACCCGGTGCCCAGCATGTCGCGGCGATGCGCGCGCGTTTGCAGGAAGTCGGCAAGACCTGCGTGTTCAGCGAACCGCCGCTGCGGCCGCGCCTGGCGGAAACCCTGGTGGCGGGGTTGCCGGTAAAGCTGGCTGAACTGGATGCGCTGGGCGGGTACACGCCGGCGACTGCCCAGGGTTATGAGCAGGTGTTGGAGAAATTGGGGAATGATCTGGCGGGGTGTCTGGAGTCGTTGTAACCGCACCAGACATGTGGGAGCGAGCTTGCTCGCGATTGCTGCATTACATTCAACATCAATGTTGACTGACCCGCCGCTATCGCGAGCAAGCTCGCTCCCACAGGGTTGCGGTGACCCTGCAGGAGCGAAGCTTTTAAAGGGCGAAAGGCAACGGCGTATTGACCGTCTGCCGCTGCGCCAGGCGCAACTGGAACTCCATCGGATCGTGAATCAACACGTCCTGCCCGGCGAACGACTCCGCCGCGATCAAGCGTGACAACCAGAACCGTACGCAAGCCACCCGCAGCAGGGTCGGCCACAACTCGGCTTCGGCAGCGGTGAACGGTCGCAGGGCCGCGTAAGCGCCGAGCAAGGCCCGCGCTCGCGGTCCATCGATCACGCCATCGTCGTCCGAGCACCAGTCGTTCAAGGCAATCGCCACGTCGTAGAGCATCGGCCCGGAGCAGGCGTTGTAGAAGTCGATCAGCCCGGTCAGGTGCGTGCCTTCGAACATCGCATTGTCGCGGAACAGGTCGGCGTGAATGTTCGCCCGTGGCAGTGCCAGGATTTTTTCTTTCTGCCGGGTGATTTCTTCCAGCGCCCGTTGCAGCAAGTCTTTCTGTTCGGCACCGAGGTGCGACAAAAACTGCGTGCCCTCTTCCAGCATCCAGTCCAGGCCGCGATCGGTTTTGCGCTTGATCATGTTGGCCTGGGTCGCCAGGTGCAGATGGCCGAGCAGCTCACCGACCTGCGCACAATGTTGCGCGTTGGCTTGCTTGATGTGCTTGCCGGCCAGGCGTGGTTGCAGCAGTGCAGGTTTGCCCGCCAGTTCGCGCAAGGCCACGCCGTCGGTGGTGCGCAAGGCGTAAGGCACAGGCAGGTTCGCGCCGTGCAGCACGTCGAGCAGTTCGATGAAGAACGGCATTTCCTGAACCGGGCCGCGCTCGACCAGGGTCAGGACAAATTCGCCCTGCTCCAGGCTGATGAAGAAATTGGTGTTTTCGCTACCGGCGGCAATCCCCTGGAAATCAAGCAGGCGGCCGAGGCCATAAGGGGCGAGAAAAGCTTCCAGCTCGGGCCGAGCCAGGGGGGTGAACACAGACATGTTTAAACTGCCAGTACGGGCGCCGCTCGTGAGCCAGCGCCGATTAAAGTTAAGGACGACTTACCATTTAAAAATTTCCCACGCCGGAATCAGCATATCCGGGTAGTCGGAGCGGACGAAGTTACCCTCCGAGCCATCCGCTCGCACCAGGAAATACGGCTTGCCAACCTTCGGGGTGACCTTGATGGCGTACAAAAAGCCGTTTTGGCGGTATTCCTGAATGAGCTTGTCCCCTTCCGTGCGGATCGTGACATCCGGATCTGCCGATGGGGCGTCATCCGCCGCCATGACGGCCAAAGGTGTGATTGCAAACAAGCCAGCCAGCAACAGGCGATTTAGTGTGCACATGATAACCTTGTCCCTTTGTCGTCAACGGTCCCGCTATTCTAGCGCCGGACCCGCCGAAAAGGTTGATCCTGCTCATGAGCCAAGCCCCCCTCGTCCTGGTGGACGGTTCTTCTTACCTGTACCGCGCCTTTCACGCGCTGCCGCCGCTGACCACGTCCAAAGGCCTGCCGACCGGCGCGGTCAAGGGCGTGTTGAACATGCTCAAGAGCCTGCGCAAGCAATATCCGAATAGTCCGTTCGCCGTGGTGTTCGACGCCAAGGGTGGGACTTTTCGCGATGAGATGTTCGCCGAATACAAGGCCAACCGTCCGAGCATGCCCGACGACATGCGCGTGCAGATCGAGCCGCTGCACCAGAGCGTGATCGCCCTGGGCTTCCCGCTGCTGTGCGTCGAAGGCGTCGAGGCCGATGACGTGATCGGTACCCTGGCCCGCAGCAGCGCGGCGGCGGATCGTCCGGTGATCATCTCTACCGGTGACAAGGACATGGCGCAACTGGTCGACGGTCACATTACCTTGGTCAACACCATGACCGGTAGCAGCATGGACGTGGAGGGCGTGAAGGAGAAATTTGGCGTCGCTCCGGAGCAGATCATCGATTATCTGGCGCTCATGGGCGATTCTTCCGACAACATTCCGGGTGTTCCGGGGATTGGTCCGAAGACGGCTTCCGGCCTGCTGGTCGGTGTGAACGGCGGCCTGACCGAGCTCTATGCGCAGCTCGACATCGTGCCGACCCTGCCGATTCGCGGCGCCAAGACCCTGCCGGCCAAGCTCGAAGAGCACAAGGAGATGGCATTCCTCTCCTATCAACTGGCGACCATCAAGGTCGACGTGCCGCTGGACGTTGGGCTCGACGACTTGCAAATGGGTCCTGAAGATCCGGCCAAACTCTACGAGCTGTACACCCTGCTGGAGTTCAAGAGCTGGCTGAACGACCTTGATCGCGACGCCAAACGCCTGGAACTGAGCGCTGCCGCCGAGCCTGCACCGGCCGCCGATCTTTTCAGCGAACCAGAGGCCGAAGCACCGGCCGCCGCTGCTGAAGCCGCCTATGAAACCATCCTCGATCAAGCGCGGTTCGATGCCTGGCTGGAAAAGCTGAACAACGCCAAGCTGTTTGCCTTCGACACCGAAACCACCGGCATCGATGCGCAGCAGGCGCAATTGGTGGGCCTTTCGTTCGCCGTTCAGGCTAACGAAGCGGCTTACATCCCGTTGACCCATTCCTACATCGGCGTGCCGCAGCAACTGGACCGCGACACGGTCCTGCGCGCGCTCAAGCCGATTCTGGAAGACCCGAACAAGCTCAAGGTCGGCCAGCACGCCAAATTCGACATGAACATCCTGGCCAACTGCGCCATCGGCGGCGATCAGGACAACGGCATTACCGTGCGTGGCATCGCCTTCGACACCATGCTTGAGTCCTACGTGCTCAACTCCACGGCCACGCGCCATGACATGGACAGCCTGGCGCAGAAGTATCTGGACCACACCACGGTGAGTTTCCAGGACATCGCCGGCAAAGGCGTGAAACAGCTGACATTCGATCAGATCGCCCTGGAGCAGGCCGGGCCTTACGCCGCCGAAGATGCGGATATCACCTTGCGTCTGCACCAGACCCTGTTCGAAAAGCTCTCGGCCATTCCGAGCCTGGCCAGTGTGCTGACCGACATCGAAATCCCGTTGGTGCCGGTATTGGCGCGTATCGAGCGCCAGGGCGCATTCGTCGACGCCGCCTTGCTGGGCGTGCAAAGCATCGAACTGGGCGACAAGATGGTGGCGCTGGAGCGTGAAGCCTTCGAGATTGCAGGGGAGGAATTCAACCTCGGTTCACCCAAGCAACTTGGCGTCATCCTTTACGAGAAGCTCGGCCTGCCGGTACTGAAGAAAACCGCCAAGGGCCAGCCGTCTACTGCCGAAGAAGTGCTGGCCAAACTGGCAGAAGACGACTATCGATTGCCCAAAGTGCTCATGGAATACCGCTCCATGAGCAAGCTGAAAAGCACCTACACCGACCGTCTACCGGAGCAGATCAACCCGCGTACCGGGCGGATCCATACCTCGTATCACCAGGCGGTGGCGTCCACCGGGCGGCTGTCCTCCAGCGATCCGAACCTGCAGAACATCCCGGTGCGCACCGCCGAAGGGCGACGCATCCGCCAGGCCTTCGTGGCCCCGGCCGGTTACAAGCTGCTGGCGGCGGACTATTCGCAGATCGAACTGCGTATCATGGCGCACCTGTCCCGGGATGAAGGGCTGATGAACGCCTTCCGCCACAATCTGGACGTACACACCGCGACCGCCGCCGAAGTGTTCAAGGTCGAACTGGCCGACGTGACCTCCAACCAGCGTCGCAGCGCCAAGGCGATCAACTTCGGTCTGATCTATGGCATGGGTGCGCAGAAGCTCGGCAAGGACATCGGCGTCGACACCAAGACCGCCAAGGCCTACATCGATACCTACTTCGCCCGGTACCCCGGCGTTCGCCAGTACATGGACCGCACGCGTGCCCAGGCCGCCGAGCAAGGTTATGTCGAGACCTTCTTCGGCCGTCGTCTGTACCTACCGGACATCAACTCCAACAAGCCGCAAGAGCGCGCCGCCGCCGAACGCACGGCGATCAACGCACCGATGCAAGGCACCGCAGCAGACATCATCAAGAAAGCCATGGTCGCGGTGGATAACTGGCTGACCGCGTCGGGCCTCGACGCCAAAGTCATCTTGCAGGTACACGATGAACTGGTACTCGAGGTGCGTGAAGACCTGGTCGACCAGGTTCGCGATGAAATTCGCGTGCACATGAGCGAGGCGGCGAAACTGGATGTGCCGTTGCTGGTCGAAATGGGTATTGGAAATAACTGGGATGAGGCTCACTGAGGCCTTTGAACAGACCTTTTCTGCTGCGGCATAGTGCCGCGGCAGAAGGGTGCAAAACAGCTCAGTCCGGAGGGCTATCAGAGTTATTTCAAAGCTATTTGAAAAAGATCTGAACTAATCTTGCACACCACCACTCAGAGATACTGAATGGCTGGTGAAGCCCTTCGATGCTCCTATGTTGTGTTAAGTGTTGGCAGATATCTGGACCCCGCCCTAGCGGTCTAGAGCTTCAACCCCGGAACTTCTCCCTCCCCATATGAAGCCCGGGGTTTTTTTTGCCCCGAGAAAAACTGTCCGTGATGCGCTCATGCTGCGTTAAAAGCGCGGCTCGAAATGCTCATTTAGGACCCTAAACTCCGCTTTCGAGCCGCGCTTTTGCCTTGCCTGAGCGCACCACAAACAGTTTTTGATATTTATTGAATCTCTGCTTCGGCACCCTTGTCCGCCAGCTCCATCCAGCCAGCCAGTACGGTGTAGGCATCTTCCAGGCCCATGCGTTTCGGGGCCGAAAACAGCTGGATTGTCACCAGATCGCCCCAGCCCTTGCGGATTTCCGCCTGAACCTTGAGCAGCGTGTTCTTGGCCGCGCCATAGGTCAGCTTGTCCGCTTTGGTCAGCAGAATGTGCATCGGCATGCCGGCAGCCACTGCCCAGTCGAGCATCAGCAGGTCGAAATCGGTCATCGGATGGCGGATGTCCATCATCAGGATCAGACCTTTCAAACTCTCGCGACCACCCAGATATGCCTCCAGGTGACGCTGCCAGTGTTGCTTGAGCGGGATCGGTACTTTTGCATAACCGTAGCCCGGCAGGTCGACCAGACGGCGTTCATCGTCTAGCTTGAAGAAGTTCAACAGCTGTGTGCGCCCCGGGGTTTTCGAGGTGCGCGCCAGGCTGGCGTGGGTCAGGGTGTTCAAGGCACTCGACTTGCCGGCGTTGGAACGCCCGGCGAAGGCGACTTCGAAGCCCTCGTCATCCGGACATTGGTCGACTTTGGCGGCGCTGAGCATGAAGGTGGACTGTTGGCACAGACCGAGGATGGGATTCTTGAGTTGCATGGGATTTCCGATGTGGGCGGCGCCAGGAATGGGCGCGGCAAGCAGTGTCGCTTCCGTTTCAGTGACGCCAGTATATAATGCCGCAGATTTTGTGTGCGCTTTGTCCCAGCGTAGGATGAAGTTCACGAGAGCGACAGACCTTGATTGCGCACTAGAACGCAGCTCGCTCTCAACCCTGAAAAGGTCGTTTTATGACGAAATGGCTGCTAGCTGCCGGTGTCTTGATGCCGCTTTACAGCGCTCAGGCTACACAGGATCCGGAAGCTGTGTACAACCGTGTTTGTGGTGCCTGTCATTCCGGCCAACTACCCATGGCGCCGAAAAAAGGCGATCAGGAAGCTTGGACGCCGAGGTTGGCGAAAGGTATGGAGACGCTGGTGCAACACGTGACCCAGGGTTTCAAGGCGATGCCGCCGCGTGGTTTGTGCATGGACTGCAGTGCCGAGGATTACCAAGCCATCATCCTTTGGATGAGCGAGTAAGCCCGGTCCATAACTCTTAACCCTTAGCCGTAGTTGGATTAGCTGATGAAGAAATTGATCGTGAGTCTGCTGTTGACCGTGGGCATCTCCGGCATGGCCCATGCTGCAGGTGAGGCAGTACAACCGGGTGATGCAAAAGCCGGCCAGGCCAAAGCCGCCGTCTGTGGCGCCTGCCACGGCCCGGATGGCAACAGCATGGCGCCAAACTTTCCAAAACTGGCAGGTCAGGGTGAACGCTACCTGACCAAGCAATTGCACGACATCAAGTCGGGCAAGCGCACTGTTCTGGAAATGACCGGTCTGCTGACCAACCTGAGCGATCAGGACCTGGCGGACATCTCCGCCTACTTCGCCAGCCAGAAAGGCAGCGTCGGTGCCGCCGATCCGAAGATCGTCGCTCGCGGTGAAGCCCTGTTCCGTGGTGGTGACCTGGCCAAGGGCCTGCCAGCCTGCACCGGTTGCCACTCGCCAAATGGCACAGGTAACGCGGCTGCCGGTTTCCCGCACCTGGGTGGCCAGCACGCTCAATACGTCGGCAAGCAACTGGTCGATTTCCGCAAGGAAGAAGGCGGCCGCACCAACGACGGCGATACCAAGCCCATGCAGAGCATTGCCAAGAAGCTGAGCGACGAAGACATCGCCGCGGTGTCCAGCTACATTCAGGGCCTGCACTAAGGCCGGTGGATCGGGCGTTGAACGGGGTGCTTATCGCCTGCAACGTTAACGCTCGATTAATCCGTCCCGGCAAGTATAAAAAGGGTGGCCTTGGCCGCCCTTTTTTGTGGCCGCTGCCGCTACACTACAGAACTCAAGCCCGCCAGGATCTGTCTGATAACAAGTCGCGCGAGGCGATAAAATTTGTCCAGGAGTAAAGCATGCGTAATCTGATCATCAGCGCCGTTTTTGCCGCTGCCAGCCTGTTCGGCATGACTGCCCAGGCCGCTGACGCCCCCGCCGCACCTTATGTTGAACTGAGCAATCCGGTTCCGGTCGCCGTACCTGGCAAGATCGAAGTGGTAGAGCTGTTCTGGTACGGCTGCCCGCATTGCTACGCCTTCGAGCCAGTGATCAATCCCTGGGCCGAGAAGTTGCCTTCCGACGTGAACTTCGTCCGTATCCCGGCCATGTTCGGTGGCCCTTGGAATGCACATGGCCAGTTGTTCCTGACCCTCGAAGCGATGGGTGTCGAACACAAGGTCCATACTGCGGTGTTCGAAGCGATCCAGAAAGAACATAAAAAGCTGACCGACAAGAATGACATGGCAGATTTCCTGGCCACACAGGGCGTCGACAAGGATAAATTCCTGGCGACCTTCGATTCTTTCGCCATCAAAGGCCAAATCAACAAAGCCACTGAATTGGCCAAAAAATATGAAATCACCGGTGTTCCAACCTTGATCGTCAACGGCAAATATCGCTTCGACGTGGGTTCTGCCGGCGGCGCTGAACAGGCCCTGCAACTGGCCGACAAACTGATCGACAAAGAGCGAGCGGCTAACAAGGCTGCCGCCAACTAAGGGCAGTCACTGCCATGCGCCGATGGGGTACTGAACGCATCGTTGGCCTGCATGATCCGCGGGTCAACGAGCATCATCTGGAGTCCACGGGCCTGCCCGCAGACAGTCGTCTGCGCTTGCTCAGTTTCAATATCCAGGTCGGTATCAGTACCGAGCGCTATCGGCATTACCTGACCCGGGGCTGGCAGCACCTGCTGCCGCACACCGGGCGTGCCGACAATCTGCAGAAAATCGGCAATCTGCTGGGCGACTTCGATCTGGTCGCCTTGCAAGAGGCCGATGGCGGCAGCCTGCGATCAGGCTACGTCAATCAGGTTGAACACCTGGCCCATCTCGGTGCCTTTCCCTACTGGTATCAACAACTCAATCGCAATCTCGGTCGCCTGGCCCAGCACAGCAACGGCGTGCTCAGTCGATTGCGCCCGTGGGCAATTGAAGATCATCCGTTGCCGGGGCCAAAGGGTCGCGGAGCCATTCTGGTACGGTTCGGCGAAGGCCCGGAAGCGCTGGTGGTGGTCATGATGCACCTGGCGTTGGGCGCCCGGGCGCGCAGCCTGCAACTGGCCTACATCCGCGAGTTGATTGGCGACTACAAGCATCAGGTACTGATGGGCGACATGAACACCCATGCCAGCGACCTGCTGCAACATTCCCCGTTGCGCGATCTCGGTCTACTCGCGCCGCAACTGGAAGCAACGTTTCCCAGCTGGCGCCCACAGCGCTGCCTGGACCATATCCTGCTGAGCCCGAGCCTGACCCTGGAAAAGGTCGAGGTGCTGGCACAGCCCATTTCCGATCACCTGCCGGTCGCGGTAGAGATTCGTTTGCCGGGTTCGCTCACGGCCGATGCATTGCCCGCGTTGAGTCCTGCCCTTCGCGGAACCCATGAATGAGCGACGAAGCACAGCGCTGGAAAGAGAAATACCTCAAAAGCATCGAACAACAGGAAAAACTCGAGCGTCGCTGGGACGCACGGCTCGACTTGCTGCGTCGCGGTCTGGTGCGCAGCACCCTGGCGGCGGAAGGTACTGACCGCGCCGTTGACCAATGCATGAAGGAAATGCGCGAGGTCGTGCGCACCGATGACATGGACGCCGGCCTGGCCGCGCTGATTCCGCGCCTGGAAAAAGCCGTGCTCGACTCCGAACAGCGTCGGGAAACCCGGGTCAACCAGACCAGTGCCGCCCTGACTGCGCTGGTCACGCAACTGCAAACATTGCCGCTGCCACGGGATGTGAGTCGGCCACTCAAGAGTTTCGCCAAGCAGCTGGATGCGCGGGTCAGTCAGGCGCGTGAGATACCCTTGCTGCTCAGCGAGCTGAGCGGCTTGCAAGGCAAGGCCCTGAGCCAGCTGGAGACCCCGACGGAGAACGGCCGGCCGGGCTTGCTGCTGCGGTTGTTCGGCGGGCGTGAAGTGCAGGAGGTGGTGGCATCAGCGGCTACTTCTCCTGCCCAGGCCTCTGTAGCCGAGAACCCTGCGGCAACTTTCGAGGTACCCCCTGCTGCGCGAGTTGAAGGCGAGTCTGCGCCGACCGAGCCAGCCGTGGCTGCGTCTGCTCCGAAAGTCGTGGCTTTTGCCCCAGCGCCTGTGGAGCCTCAACCAGCCAGTGCAACCGCGGCAGAAATCGGATCGGCCGAGCAACCGACCCCGGAAACCATCGCGACGCGTCCTGAGTCGCAAACAAACCCCGACGAGCTGACCGCGCAAGCATCGCCCGATAGCTTGCCCTTACCTCCGATTCCGACGCAGGACGTGGTCGTCGTCGATCAGGCGCCATCCGAACACGACATTCTCTACGCACTCCCGGACTCCCCCGAGCCCTCCTACAGCTCGGTGGCCAGTCACATCGAAGACACGCTGCTGGGGCTGCTCGACGACCTGACATTGCCCGAGCGTCATCGCCCGCAAGCCGAATCCATGCGCGATCGTCTGAAAAACGGTCTGAACTGGTACGAATTACTGCCGATCCTCGACGACTTCGCCACGTTGATGCTGGCCATTACCGACAGCGGCCAGCATGAGTTCGAAGCCTATCTGCAACGACTGAACGAGCGCCTCGAATCGTTCCAGAGCAACTTGCAGGCCGCCACTGCTGGACACGCCGACAACCGCTCGGCTGCGCGGCAGATGGACACGCAGATCCGCGAACAGGTCGATGGCCTGCAAAGCAGCATGCAGGAAGCCGCAGACCTGGAAGATCTCAAGCACGTTCTGGAAAACCATCTCGAAGGCTTGCTGGGCACCATGGACCAGCACCAGAAACAGCGCGATGAGCGCGAGCAAGAGGTCGCTGTGCGCCTGCACAGTCTGGCCGAGCGGGTTGCCCATATGGAGCAGGAGGCCCAGGGCTATCGCGAGCACCTTGAAGAGCAACGGCAGAAGGCATTGGTCGACCCGTTGACCGGGCTGCCCAACCGCGCGGCCTGGAGCGAGCGCCTGGATCATGAAGTCACGCAATGGCAGCAACATGGCAACACGCTGCTGCTGGCCATGCTCGACCTCGATCATTTCAAGCGTATCAACGATAACTATGGGCACCTGGCTGGTGACAAAGTGCTGAAAATCATCGCCAGCGTGTTGCGCAAGCGGCTGCGCGGGACGGATTTCATTGCCCGGTTTGGCGGCGAAGAGTTTGTGCTGTTAATGCCATCCACGGTGCCGGCGGCGGGGCTGAAATTGCTGGAAAGCTTGCGTGCCTCCATTGAGGCCTGTCCGTTCCACTTCAAGGGAGAGCCGGTGACCATCACCGTGTCTATCGGAATGACAGCGTTCAGGCCGGGAGAGCACGGCGATCAAGTGCTTAAAAGAGCCGATCAGGCGCTGTATCGCGCAAAAAATGCCGGCCGCAACCGCGTGGAGCCGGGCTGATCGTCAATTGTTCCATTTTGTTTGATTGCCGTCAGCCCGCCAGGCACTACGTTACACTGTTGCATTATTGTCTTGTGTGTACTGTCTTCCCATGAAATATTTTGCTCTGATCGCGTCTCTGATTCTGCTGGCCGGCTGCGCCAGCGGTCCCCGTTTCGACACCAGCCACCCTTCGGCCAATTACGACAGCCGCGTGCAATTTGTGGTGGTGCATTACACCAATGCCTCGCTGGAGCGTTCGTTGCAATTGCTGACCCACGGTGAAGTCAGCAGCCATTACCTGATCGGCGACGACAAGGGCGCCACCATCTACAAGTTGATGGATGAAAATGTGCGGGCCTGGCACGCCGGGGAGAGCGAGTGGGATGGCCGGACCTGGCTGAATTCCAGCTCTATCGGTATCGAAATCGTCAATCCGGGTTTCAAGGACACCCCGACCGGACGGGTGTGGTATCCCTACACCGAAGATCAGGTCCAGTCGTTGATCGTGTTGCTCAAGGACATCAGCAAACGCCACGGCATAAAGCCTCGCGACATCATTGGCCATAGCGATATTGCACCAATGCGCAAGCTGGACCCGGGGCCGCTGTTCCCCTGGAAGCGTCTGGCCGCCGAAGGCTTGGGCCTCTGGCCGAATGAACAGTCGGTGGCGCGCCAGCAAATGCTGTTCGCCGAGCAGTTGCCGAGCATCAGCTGGTTTCAGGCGCAGTTGGCCCGCCTGGGTTATGCCTCGCCACAAACCGGTGAGCTCGATGTCGCGACACGACATGTGATCGCGGCATTTCAGATGCGTTTCCGTCCGGCGCGCTTCGATGGCACTCCGGATGCGCAAACTGCCGCGCTACTTTTGGTGTTGAATCAGACAAAATAATGACGCCCGCCCGACGGTCAGGGCTTTTTTCCAATCAGCAGCTATAACTCATTGGTAATCCTTCGGATATTACACAATGACTGTTGCTCGAGAGACCCTCCGTAGTTGGTTCCATCGCCCCTGGTTCCTGGGGCTGATGTCTACTGTCTTGAGCGCAACGTTATTGATGGCCGGCAGCCTGTTCGTCGCCATACACCAGGTCGAGCAAAACGAAAGCGAAGAAATGAATGCTCAGGGCGAACGCTTCCTCGCCCGCCTGGAGCAGCTCTTCGGGCAACTGCGTGAAAGCCTTGACGACCTTGAAGCGCAACCGTTGCGCGGTTGCGATGCTGAAATGATCGCAACCTTGCAACAGGTTTCGTTCAATTATCGCTTCGTCTACGAAGCCGCCTACATGGACTCCTCGCGAATCTGCTCCAATCGTCCTCGCCAGGAAGGGCTGTCGCTGAGTCGATCGCCAGACATCAAAGGCCCGACTTACAGCTATTGGCTCAACACCACCACCGAACCCGATGAAAACCGCGCCGCGCTGATGCTCGGGCGCGGGAATTTCCGGGTGGCGACCTCTCGCGGGCATTTGACCGATATGGTCGACCTGTCGCCGGGCAGCAGCCTGCTGGTGGTCCTGGACCATGGCGCGCGCGCGATTCCGGTGCTCGGCGCTTCTCAGGTCTGGCCGCCGGCCGAGGCCTGGCCACCGAAAAACCGTGATGCGCTGCAGATCACCCAGACACGCCTGATATACCGCATGCCCACCGACAACCCGGAATATCAATTGGTGTTGATCAGCCCACGCACCGGCATGCATATCCCGGCGGTCTGGTGGTGGTTGCTGCCGGCCAGCCTCGCGCTGGGCATATGCGTTGGGTTCCTGGTGTTTCTGCTGGTGCGCCAGCGGCAGTCGCTGGACGCCGAACTGGCCGGCGCGATTCGCCGTGGCGAGTTGCAGGTGCTGTATCAACCGATCTTCGACCTTGATAGCCGCAACTGTGTCGGGGCTGAAGCACTGCTTCGCTGGCGCAGGCCGGACGGCACCCTGACCAGTCCCGACCTGTTCATTCCGATGGCGGAGAACACCGGGCAGATTCGCCAGATGACGGACTTCGTCCTGCAACGCCTGCTCGAGCAACTCGGCCAGTTGTTGCGTGCCAACCCGCAACTGTACATCTCGGTCAATCTCGCGGCGTGTGATGTGATGGTTCCGCGGATTGGCCAGGTGATGGCGCGGCTGCTGACCCTGCATCGCGTCGCTGCGCGGCAAATTGCCTTTGAAGTCACCGAGCGCGGGCTGGTCGATGTGGTGGTGGCCCGGGAAAACCTGCAAGCGCTACGGGATGTCGGGCACCAGGTGTTGATCGATGACTTTGGCACCGGCTATTGCAGCCTCGCCTATTTGCAGACCCTGCCGGTCGATTGCCTGAAAATCGACAAGGCGTTCATTGATGCGTTGGGTCATGACGCCGCCAGCAGCGGTGTGGCTCCGCACATCATTCACATGGCCCAGTCGCTGCACCTGAAGGTGATTGCCGAGGGCATCGAGCATGAGGCCCAGGCCGCGTTTCTGTGCAGCGAAGGCGTGAAGTTCGGCCAGGGCTGGCTTTTCGCCCGCGCGCTGAGCGCAGTGCAGTTCACTGAATTGATTACCCGGGGGCGGCGTCGGGGAGGCCGGCGCCTGGATGATGAAGCGTGAGGGTGACCTACACGGTCAGCGTCATATAGAACTGAGTACCCTGCCCCGGCCGTGAATAGACGCCTATCCGCCCGCCATGCAATTGCACGATTTCCTTGCACAGCGCCAAGCCGAGCCCGGCCCCGCCCTTCTTGCGTCCGACCTGCACGAAGGGCTCGAAGATCCGCCCTTGCTGGCCGTAGGCAATGCCTTCGCCGTTGTCCTCGACACTGATGATGACCCGGTCACCGTGGCGCCGGGCCTGCAAGCGTATCTGCCCGCCGGAGCCGGTGTGACGCAAGGCGTTGTCGAGCAAGTTGTCGAGTACCCGCTCCAGTTGTGGCTGGTCGGCCTGCAACCGCGGCAAAGGTCCCTGTACTTCCACCAGCAGATTGATTTCCTTCTCTTCAGCCGATGTGGCAAAGCGTGACTGAGCCTGTTCCAGCAATGCCTCGATGGAGCACGGCGCCAGGGTGAGTTTCTGCAAACCGTTCTGGTAACGGGAGAAATTCAGCAGGTCATTGATCAACTGCATCAGCCGCTGCATCTCTTCATTCACGGTATCGAGCAGGTCGGCTTCCCGGGAATCCGGGGCAAAGTGCGCGCGCTCACGGAACAATCCGAAGGCCATGTGCATGCCGGTGACCGGTGTGCGCAATTCATGGGAGGCGCGCAATACGAACTCGCTGCGTACCCGTTCGAAGGCACGCTGTTCCGTGACGTCATGCAGCACCATCACGGCACCGAGAATATGGCCCTGGGTATGGCTGACCGGGGTCAGGCTATAGGTCAGCAGTCGCGACTCGCCGTCGACTTCGACATTCAAGTCTTCCGGCGCCCGTTCCAGCGTGCCGCCGCGCAGTACCAGTTGCAGCTGCTCATCGAGTTCGGGGCGCTCCAGCGCCGTGCCCAATCCTTGACCCAGACGATCGGACTCCCAGCCCAACTGACGCTGGGCTACAGGGTTAAGGTGTTCCAGATGACCCTGACGGTCGATCATCAGCAGGCCGTCGTCGATGCTGTCGAGCACGGCCTGCAAACGCTGCTGACCGGCCAGCAGCTCATCGACATTGGTGGCCTGATGTTCACGCAGCGCTTGGGCCATGATCCCGAAACGCCGGGTCAGCTGGTTCAGTTCCATCGCCGAAGAAATCGGCAGGGTGACATCGAAATTGCCCTGGCCGATATTGTCCGCCGCCTTGGCCAGCGCCTCGATGGGCTCCCCGAAACGCCGGGCGATGGCCTGTGCGGTCACGAAGCCGATGATCAGCACCGCCAGCCCCACCAGGCCAAGCAGCCCGGCAATCAGCAGTGCCTGCTCCCGGGCCTGGCGCTCGGTATCGCTGATGTTATCCAGCGCGCGCTTGTGCTCGGCGATCAGGCCATTGCGTAGCGCGTTGAATTTTTCCGTCAGGTTATCGTGGCTACTAAGCACATTCGACGGGTCCGGGGACGTTTCATAAGCCTGGATAAAGCTCTCGTAGTCGGCCTTGGCTTTTCTGAAGCCGTGCTCGCTTGCGGTTTCCTCCGGCTCCTGGGCGATGCCTTCCTCCAGCAGTTCGAAGTAATGCTGCTTCGAGGCGGCGAAAGCGGCGGAGTCAGGCTTCTCGCTGAGCATGATGATCAGTTGATCACCCAGGGTCTGACGCAGCTTGAGCCCCAGGTCCAGGGTGATGAAGTTACTGCGGATCAGGGCTTCCTGGCTGCCGGCCATCTGCATCACGCTGACCAGCCCGAGCAAGAGTCCGAGCAAGGCGGCGGTGATCAGTGCGGAGATGCTCAGGAAAAGCCGGGTCCGCAATTTCAGCGCCAGTTTCATCGGCTATTGCTCACAAGTTGTACTGTTTGCGTTTGCGGTACAGCGTCGAGGCGTCGATGCCCAGAGTTTTCGCCGCTTGATCCAGCGTATCGGCGGTGGCGAGGACCGCGCCGATGTGGGCCTTTTCCAGCTCCTCCAGGCTCAGTGCCGCGCCGATGTGCGGTGTATTGTTGACCGGGGTTTCGGCCATGCCCAGATGACTGATCTCGACCCGCTCCTGTGGACAGATGATGCTCGCCCGCTCGATCACGTTGCGCAGCTCACGGATGTTGCCCGGCCAGCGATAACCCAATAGTGCTTCCCGGGCCTCGTCGCTGAAGGCGCGCGCGGGACGGGCGTACTCCTTGACGAAGCGCGCCAGGAAACGATCGGCCAGGTTGAGAATATCTTCGCGGCGTTCGCGTAGCGGTGGCAGGTGCAAGGTGATGACATTCAGGCGATAGAGCAGGTCTTCACGGAAGCGACCGTCGCGGACCATGTCCTCAAGGATGAGGTTGGTGGCCGCAAGGATGCGCACATCGGCACGGCGGGTCACCGGATCACCGACGCGCTCATATTCCTTGTCCTGAATAAAACGCAGCAACTTCGGCTGCAACGTAAGGGGAAAGTCGCCGATTTCGTCGAGAAACAGCGTTCCGCCGTCGGCCTGGTTGACTCGCCCCAAGGTGCTTTCGCTGGCACCGGTGAAGGCGCCGCGGCTGTGGCCGAAGAGTTCGCTTTCCATGAGCTCGGTGGACAGCGACGGGCAGTTGATCGTGACGCAGGATTTCTTCGCGCGTTTGCTCCAGCCGTGGATGGCTTGGGACAGCTCGCCTTTACCGGTCCCGGATTCACCCAGAATCAGGATATTGGCATCGGTCGTGGCAACCTGACGGGCGGTTTCGAGTACCACTTTCATGGCCGGGCTGTGGGAGTCCAGACCATCCTTGGGCCTGCGCACTTCACCTTCCAGGGCTTCCAGTCGCGCCGACAGTTTCCGCACTTCCAGTTGCTTGGCGGTTGCCAGCCGCAGTTGATCGGGGCTGCACGGTTTGACCAGATAGTCGGCGGCACCGGCCTGAATCGCATCCACTGCCGTGTCGACGGCTGAGTGCGCAGTGACGATCACCACCCGCATCCAGGGCGCCTGGATACGCATCTGGGCCAGCACATCGAGGCCGTTGTCTTCACCCAGACGCAAATCGAGGAAGCACAGGTCGAAGACCTGCCGCTGCAACAGGGCTTCTGCCTGCGCGGCGCTGGTGGCGGTGGCCACGCTGTAGCCTTCGTCTTCGAGGCAATAACGGAAAGTACGCAGGATGGCGGACTCATCATCCACCAGCAGAATGCGGCCTTGATGCTCAGTGGCTGATTCCATTTTCCTGCGCTCCTTAATGACTGATCTTTATTTAGTCCCGGAGAAATCGGGCAAGTTGCATGATTGATTCTGAGCCATTCCTGTCATGGCAGGGTAGCTCTCATCCGATGTATCGGTTAGCCACCTGATTTTTCGGGTCTTTTAATGGATGCCTGGTTTCTGACAGCGGCCAGCGTGAATTTCTGACATCCGCGTCCTCCTCTCAATTCAAAAAAATTACGTCTTCCTTCAAACCAATCGTGCAATACGCACGACTGCACCAGTGGCATCGTGCAGGATGCGCGCGAAGTGATTTCTTTGATGCTCATAAGATATTGATATTAAAGGTAATTAATTCGATTCAAAGCTGGCATGCGCTCTGCAATTGTCTGGTTGACCAGGGCATTCAAAAACAAACGCCCGCTATCGAATACCGACCCGAGTGGTAGGAGTTCCAGGATGAATCGTCAACGTGTCGCTCACCTGCATCTCTCGCCTGTGCATATCCAGCAAGGCCTGTTTGCTGTTCTGGCGCTGTTGATCACCCTGATCGTCAGCCAGCAGTTTCTGCGCTGGGAGCAGAGCCTGCAGCCGGAAGCGCCATGCCTGTCGATTCCGCATTCGACCCAAACCCATTTCAGCGCTGTCAGCAGCGGTCAGGCCGATAGCACCCCGATGCGCATGATGGATGTCGACCAGGCCGGGCCTGTGGGTGAGATGCGTCATCAAGAGCGTTGGGTGTTCTAGGCAAAACTTCCGCCGCACCCCATGCGCCGGGAAACGCAGCACCTCTAAACACAAGCGTAAGGAGAATCACTATGTTGAGCTGGGCAATCACATTCCTGATTATCGCCATCATCGCCGCTGTATTGGGCTTCGGTGGTATCGCGGGCACCGCCACGGGTATCGCCAAGATTCTGTTTGTCGTGTTCCTGGTGATGTTCATTGCCTCCTTCTTCTTTGGCCGTCGCGGTCGAGGCTGACATGAGAGGGTTGTTCAAGACACCGGCAGCCGCCCTGTTGGGCGGTAGTGCCATGGCATGCGGGCTGGCGTTTCCCCGACATGCCTGACCTGCGCATGCAGGTCTTGTTGATAGAACATTTGAGTTTGTACACGAAGGAGGCCACAGCGCCTCTTTCCACCTGCGCCACCTGAGGAGGGCCGGCGCATGACCAAGGGGTCGGGACGTTCTGCCTGTTTCAGGGGCGGAGTGACCTACGGGTACAGGGAGTACCTGCGCAAGGGCCGGGTCAGGAAAAGCTGCTGCGCAAGTTCGCCGGACCGCCAAGGCTCGACGGGCTTGCGAAGGGCTTGATCACGCAACACATTGAAATAGAGCGCTCGTCCCGATTTCATCACTGTTTTCTCGTTCTTGTCCTTGTTACGTCGGAAAATACTTTTCCCGGTGTTTCACCAGCGACCGTATATCGAGAAAAATCACCCTTCTTTGGCCGCGATTTTTCGCTTCGTCCGGCGAGATTTTGCTGAAAAATCAACGCTCGGCCACTGCTCAAAAAACATTCAATCTGCTCTGTGATGGCCGGTTCACGGCACTTATGCCTGCTGAAATGTCGTATTCGAACCGGTTGGGACGCGCGTTTCGCTAAAAAAACCTCATGCCGATTCGGCATAGGGTAGGCGTTTACGGCATTAGACGGCGCTCCCTTGCATCGGAATAGTTGCGCCTTTTTTCGCCTGCCAGAGAGCCGTAAACACGCGCTCCGGGGCACCTTATACGGGGGGCAGATGCACTGGACTTTTTCGCCACAAGCGTTCCAGTTCGCGCATCTCCCTGAGTCAAACAACAAGTAAGGGTAAAGATATGAAGAAGGCAAAGCTTAGCCTCGCCTGGCAGATCCTCATCGGTCTGGTATTGGGGATTGCAATCGGTGCGCTGCTCAACCATTTCAGTGCCGAAAAAGCCTGGTGGATCAGCAACGTCCTGCAACCGGCAGGCGATATCTTTATCCGTCTGATCAAGATGATCGTGATCCCGATCGTCATCTCCTCTTTGATCGTCGGCATTGCCGGCGTCGGTGACGCCAAGAAGCTGGGGCGCATCGGCTTCAAGACCATCATCTACTTCGAAATCGTCACCACCATCGCCATCGTGGTCGGTCTGCTGCTGGCCAACCTGTTCCATCCGGGTGCCGGCATCGACATGAGCACCCTGGGCACTGTGGACATTTCCAAGTACCAGGCTACGGCGGCCGAGGTTCAGCATGAACACGCGTTCATTGAAACCATCCTCAACCTGATCCCGTCGAACATCTTCGCGGCCATGGTTCGCGGCGAAATGCTGCCGATCATCTTCTTCTCCGTATTGTTCGGTCTCGGTTTGTCGAGCCTGCAGGCGGACCTGCGCGAGCCGCTGGTGAAGATGTTCCAGGGCGTATCGGAAAGTATGTTCAAGGTCACTCACATGATCATGAACTACGCCCCGATCGGCGTGTTCGCACTGATCGCGGTGACTGTGGCCAACTTCGGCTTCGCATCGCTGATACCGCTGGCCAAACTGGTGATCCTGGTTTACGTCGCCATCGCCTTCTTCGCTTTCGTGATCCTGGGCCTGATCGCTCGCCTGTTCGGCTTCTCGGTGATCAAGCTGATGCGCATCTTCAAGGATGAACTGGTACTGGCCTACTCCACCGCCAGCTCCGAAACCGTGCTGCCGCGCGTGATCGAGAAGATGGAAGCCTACGGCGCACCGAAAGCCATTTGCAGCTTCGTGGTGCCGACCGGTTACTCGTTCAACCTCGACGGTTCGACCCTGTACCAGAGCATCGCGGCGATCTTCATTGCCCAGCTGTATGGCATCGACCTGTCGATCAGCCAGCAACTGTTGCTGGTACTGACCTTGATGGTCACCTCCAAGGGTATCGCCGGCGTACCGGGCGTGTCCTTCGTGGTACTGCTGGCCACCCTTGGCAGCGTCGGTATTCCACTGGAAGGCCTGGCGTTCATTGCCGGTGTCGACCGCGTCATGGACATGGCCCGTACCGCCCTGAACGTGATCGGCAACGCACTGGCTGTTCTGGTTATCGCTCGTTGGGAAGGCATGTACGACGACGCCAAAGGCCAGCGTTACTGGAACTCCCTGCCGCACTGGCGCAGCAAGGAAAAACTGCCGGCGGGTGAAACCTCCAGCAATTGATACAAAACCTGTGGGAGCGAGCTTGCTCGCGATGACGGACTGACAGTCACCGTTGATGTCGACTGATACACCGCTATCGCGAGCAGGCTCGCTCCTACAGTGAGCAGTGCCAGCAGTACCAGACAAACCCCGGAGAAATCCGGGGTTTGTCGTTTCTGGCCACCCCGCTATCATTCGCGGATCTTTTGGGGGGATTTGACTGATGCTCAATGGCCTTTGGCTTGGCTTCTTCATCGTGGCTGCCGTATCGGCGCTGGCGCAGTGGCTGATTGGCGGCAACGCCGGGATATTCGCGGCGATGGTGGAAAGCATTTTTGCCATGGCCAAGCTGTCGGTCGAAGTCATGGTGCTGCTGTTTGGCACTCTCACTCTCTGGCTGGGTTTTCTGCGCATTGCCGAGAAAGCCGGCATCGTCGAATGGCTGGCCAAGGCCCTGGGGCCACTGTTCTTGCGCCTGATGCCTGAAGTCCCGCCGGGTCATCCGGCCATTGGCCTGATCACCCTGAACTTCGCCGCCAATGGCCTGGGGCTGGACAACGCCGCCACACCGATCGGCCTCAAGGCCATGAAATCGCTGCAAGAACTCAATCCCAGCGCTACCGTCGCCAGCAACGCGCAGATCTTGTTCCTGGTGCTCAACGCCTCCTCGCTGACCCTGCTGCCGGTGACGATCTTCATGTATCGCGCCCAGCAAGGTGCGCCTGACCCGACGCTGGTGTTCCTGCCGATCCTGCTGGCGACCAGTTGCTCGACCATTGTCGGCTTCCTGTCGGTGGCATTCATGCAGCGGTTGCGCATCTGGGACCCCGTGGTGCTGGCCTACCTGATCCCTGGCGCCCTCGCCCTCGGTGGTTTCATGGCGTTGCTGGCGACCCTTTCGGCGACTGCGCTGGCCGGCCTGTCATCGATCCTCGGCAACCTGACGCTGTTTGGCCTGATCATGCTGTTTTTACTGATCGGCGCGCTGCGCAAAGTGAAGGTCTACGAGGCCTTCGTTGAAGGAGCCAAAGAGGGTTTTGACGTCGCCAAGAACCTGCTGCCCTACCTGGTGGCGATGCTCTGCGCGGTGGGCGTACTGCGCGCGTCCGGGGCACTGGACTTCGGTCTGGACGGGATCCGTCATCTGGTGGAATGGGCCGGTTGGGACACGCGTTTCGTTGACGCCCTGCCGACGGCGATGGTCAAACCCTTCTCCGGTAGCGCCGCCCGGGCGATGCTGATTGAAACCATGAAAACCTCGGGCGTGGACAGCTTCCCGGCGCTGGTGGCGGCAACAGTCCAGGGCAGTACCGAAACGACGTTCTATGTCCTGGCGGTGTACTTCGGCGCCGTGGGCATCCAGCGCGCACGCCATGCCGTCGGTTGTGCATTGTTGGCCGAGCTTGCCGGGGTGCTGGGTGCGATCGGGGTTTGCTACTGGTTCTTTGGTTGATCGGCTCCGTCAGCCAAAACCTTCAGCGCGGCCTTGCGCTCGTCCGTCGGCAAGGCGCCAAGCTTTTCCACGGCGGCGTAAAATTTAAGCCAGTCGCCATCCTCCTGATGAAACAGCGCGGCAAAAGCCGGCACCCATTGGTCGTACAAACCAAACGGCAATAACCGGGCGTTGTTCATGGGAGCATAGATCCAGGCGTCGTAGCGTTTGTCTGCGGTCCACTGACTGTCGCGCAATTGCCGGTATTCGCGGCGCAAGCGCTCGAACTCGGCCGCCTTGCGCTGGCGCATTTGTTCGGTTGGCAACGGCAAGGTGTAGAGTTTTTCCAGGCGGGCGCGGGTCTTGAGCACCAACCCAGTGAACTGTTCGCGCTGACGTGCCTGCGCATTGTTATCCGGTGGCAGGTGGCGGTAGGCGCGCCATTGGCGAGTACCTTCCTGCTCGACGAAGGTGGCGAAGGATTCGTTGAACTCCGTGTCGTCTTTCACATAGACGCGCTGATGGGCCAGCTCGTGAAAGATCAGCGTGGCCAGTCGCTCATCCCCCCAGCCCATCATCGAACTGATGATCGGGTCGTTGAACCAGCCGAGTGTCGAATAAGCTTCGACACCGCCAATCGACACGTCCATGCCCTGCAAGCGTTGCAAAGCCGCTTCGCCGCGGGCTGCGCTCTGGCTGTAGTAACCGCGATAGGCCACGCAACCGGCGATGGGGAAGCAGTGGTTTACAGGCTTGAGGGAAAATTCCGGTGTGGCGAAGACATTCCAGACGACGAAGGGACGCCCAATGTCCGCGTACAGGCGGTAACTCTGGTTATCCGGCAGGTGCAATTGCTGGCTGGCGAAGGTTCGGGCCTTTTGCGATTGCTCCAGGTGTGTGCGCAATTTTTGATCGCGCGCCGGGTCGGCAATCACGCTGGAAACAGGCTCCCTGGCCCGCAGCAACTGCAGTTGGCCGCTGGCCAGTTGGTTGTAATAGCTGATGCTGGCGCAACCGTTTAGCAACAAAAACAACACACCTGGAAACAAAACGCGAAAAACGCGATCAAGTAACCCAAGGCTAGGAAGCGGCCTGATCACAATAATTCTTCCTTGGAGAGTCTTTCCGCAAGACTATCCCGCCTGACTGGAGCTCCGCTATGCGCATGTTGATAATGACAGGAGGCCTGCTGATGCTGGCCGGCTGTGCTTATTTTGGACTACCCCGCCCTGATCCTGCGCAAGCCTGGATCGACCTGGACTCGAAGCAAGAAGATACGACGCTGCAAGCGCTGGAGGTCGATGACAAGGCCACCGACGATAAACGCTATTTCCAGGTTCAACCCGGCGGCCATGAGTTGACGGTCCGCTACCAATTCACGGTCCAGCCCACCAACATCGGCCCCGACGCCGAGCCGTTGTGGCGCGATTGCCAGTTGAACGTGAAATTCAACGACTTCAACGCGGGCGAGCGTTATCAGCTACAGGCGGGGAACATCGGCTTTCGGCCTTGGGCGAAACTCTACGATCAACAGCGCAAAGTGATTGGCCAAGGCACGCCGGCAGGCTGTCAACACAGCTGATCGGCGTTATGCTGGATGCATATCCCTTGGGACATCCATCATGCGCAGGTTGATGCTGTTACTCGCCGCCAGTGTTGTCGTGGGTTGCCAAAGCCCGATGCCGACACCTAATCCACAAATGGCCTGGGTCGAATTTTCTACGCCCTTCCCCAACGATAAATTGCTGATGGCCGAACGACTGGATAAACAACGCCTGCGCGACGGGCGTTTTTTCGAGGTCACGCCGGGCAGCCATGAACTGATCGTGCGTTTCGACTTTGAAGTACCCGGTGGTGGGTTGGGCATGATGGGCGGCCCTTCTGAGCGGCTGTGCTACCTGACCATCAAATACGATCATTTTGAAGCCGGCCAGCGTTATGTGCTCGAAGGCCGTTCCATCGCCTTTACCCCGGGCGCCCGGCTGTACAACGCCAAGCGCGAAATCGTTGCTGAAGACCGGGAATCCTACTGCCTGATGTGAGCGGTTCAGCGGTCGTTTTTCTGGTAGATGATTTTCTTGGTGCCGTTTTCGCACGAGCCAACGACCATGTTCTGGTCGTGTACTTCGTCGTTAGTGACAATTTCAAGCGTGTAGGAAGTGACGCCGCTGGCCTGGATCTTGGCTTCGATCTCGGCCTTGAGTTCTTCGCAGGGTTTCGGCGCCGCGAGGGCCGAGGTGGCCAGTGCGCAACAGATAACCGCCAGGGCAAAACGTTTCATGGTTGAAGCTCCTTTGAGGCAGCACGCACAGTCGTGGGTTTTCGCTGCTGTCATTTATTCGACCACAGTTTTAGCGGGCAAGTCTGTCTCCACGCAAAAAAGATCGCAGACTGAGCACCTTCTACCGAATGATCCCGGCAGGTTGCGCAAGGCTGCGATCTTTTGTTTTCAACGAAAATCTAGCTGACCCGTGTGGCCTCCAGTCTGATGTTCGCATTCAGGACTTTGGACACCGGGTGGTTCTGTCCGATCAATCCGCTTTTTCGCGGGATTTTTTACCGGGCTATTGAAACTCGGGTATATGCCCTCATTGCATGAATCACGCTTTTGGATTCGGCAGGTTTGCGTTCGCAAAAACAAACCTGCGCCCTCAATTGGAGAAGCAGGTTTATGAAACGACTGTCCGATATCAAGTTCTCGACCCTCGATCTGGTGCCGGTGCGCGAGAACGGCAGCGCGGCCCAGTCGCTGCGCAATTCGCTGGACCTGGCGCAGCACGTCGAAAGATTCGGTTACAACCGCTTCTGGGTGGCTGAGCACCACAACATGGATGGCATCGCCAGTTCTGCGACCTCGGTGCTGCTCGGTTACCTGGCCGGTGGTACGTCGACCATCCGAGTCGGCTCTGGCGGGGTGATGTTGCCCAACCACGCACCGTTGGTGATCGCCGAACAGTTCGGCACCCTGGAAAGCCTTTATCCGGGCCGGATCGATCTGGGCCTGGGTCGCGCCCCCGGCTCCGACCAGATGACCGCACGTGCGTTGCGCCGTGAGCGTTCCGGCAGCGCCGACGACTTCCCGGAAGATGTGGCGGAACTGGTGCGCTACCTCGGGCCACGTACACCGGACCAACGCATCATCGCGATGCCGGGAACCGGGACCAATGTGCCGGTCTGGTTGTTGGGATCGAGCCTGTTCAGTGCGCAACTGGCGGGTGAGCGCGGTTTGCCCTACGCCTTCGCATCGCATTTCGCGCCGCGCTACATGCATGAAGCGATTCGGGTCTACCGCAATCACTTCAAGCCGTCAGCCGTATTGGACAAGCCCTACGTGATGCTCGGCGTGCCATTGGTGGCAGCCGATACCGACGAGCAGGCCGAGTACCTGGCCACTTCGGTATTCCAGCGGATTCTCGCCCTGATGCGTGGCCAAAGCCTGGTGCAACGTCCGCCGGTGAAGACCATGGACGGCCTGTGGCTGCCCCATGAGAAAGAGGCCGTGCACGATTTCCTTGGCCTGGCCATGATCGGCAGCCCGCAGAAAATCCGCGCCAAACTCGAAGTCCTGATCGAACAGACCCAGGCCGACGAGCTGATTTTCACCTGTGACCTGTACGAACATGCTGATCGCGTGCATTCCTACGAGTTGCTGGCGCAGGTCATGCGAGGCTGATACTCAAAATGCAGGCATGAAAAAGCCGACGCCCTGACGTCGGCTTTTTCATTCAAGTGGGAATCGGTCTACTTTTTATAGACGATCACTTTGGCGCCCGCTTCGCATTTGCCAACAACTTTCCCGCCGGCAGCGGCACCTTTATCGACAATCTCCAGCGAATAACCGGAAACGCCCTTGGCATCAAGTTTCGCTGCGATTTCCGCTTTCAGCTCTTCGCATGGCTTGCCGCCCGCCAATGCGCTCCCCGCAAGGCTCAACAAACCTACTGCCAACATAAACTTCTTCATCGGTTGCATTCCCTGGTCGGGTCATAGGGGTAACCAGCCGTCAGCCGGACGCACTCATGTAGTGCTTTGCCATTCCCTATGGCATTCGACCGGCGTGCAAGTTCAGAAGACTAGCCCAAAGTCAGCTGCTGGCAATCCGGAATCCGACTTTCAAGGTCACCTGAAAGTGCGCAGCCTTGCCGTCCCTGATATGCCCACGGGTCTCGGTCACTTCAAACCATTCCATGTACTTGATGCTTTTGCTGGCTTCGGCCAGCGCGTTGTTGATCGCGTCTTCGATACTGCTGGTGGACGAGCCGATCAGCTCGATTTTCTTGTAGGTGTGATGGTCAGACATGGCGTTCTCCTCGGCGTGTGAATTACAGACTAGCAGTGATTTTTCCTATTTCTTCTGTTGGCCGTCCTGAGGGTGAAGTTCAGATTTTCTGCACTTTCTCGAACCCGTGAAGTCCCAACCTACACACGCCACTCATCACCAATGCAGGAGAGCCACCATGGCCAACACCTCGTTACGCAAAGCCTCATTGCAAAGCATGGAAGCCGAGATCGAGAGTCTGCTCAAGTCTTTGGAAAGCCTGAAGGGCGACGCCTCGGACGAGTCGCGTAAAACCCTCAATACCCTGAAAAGCAACGCCGAGAATGCCTTGAAGCACTCGCGCCATCTGCTTGCCGATGCTTATGAGGAGGTCAAGGTCAAAACCCGCGAAACCGGGATTGCCACCCGGGACTACGCCCAGGAACACCCCTGGACAACAGCCGGTGTCGCCGTGGGTGCATTGGGCCTGCTGGCCGCTTATCTGTTGTGCAAGCGTGATTAATCCGCGCGACGCAGTTCGTTCTTGAGCCACTGCGCCAGTTGTCGGGCGCGCCCGTCCGCGGCGCGCTTGAGTAGCCACAACGCCAGTTGTGCCGGGGTTTCACTGAAGCCCCAAGGCGCAACCAGGCGGCCGGCCTTCAAGTCCTCCGTCACCAAGGGTTCGGGGGCAATCGCCACGCCCAGACCTGCGACGGCGGCTTCCAGCAAATAATACAAATGTTCAAATCCCTGACCGTACTTCAGCG
The DNA here is from genome assembly GCF_040448305.1 of Pseudomonas fluorescens. Classification (NCBI taxonomy): domain Bacteria; kingdom Pseudomonadati; phylum Pseudomonadota; class Gammaproteobacteria; order Pseudomonadales; family Pseudomonadaceae; genus Pseudomonas; species Pseudomonas fluorescens. Next base: position 95,306 of record NZ_CP148752.1, read on the forward strand.
CCCTGGCGTCGAGGCCGCGTGGTTGCGCCCAGTTCGGCCAGGCTTGCGGGCGTGAGGTGGTGTGCAGCAAGGGTTCGCTCAGCAGCGCGGTTTCCGGCGCCTGCTTGAGCCGTTCATAGCCGACGAACCGCGGGCTCATGACCGGGCCGATGCGTTCGCTGGCGAGCTCAAAAACCTGCATGTCCGCCGGCCAGGGTGGCTCGGCAAATACCAGCAAGGCATCCAGCCCCGGTCTTCGCGGATCGAGATCGCCTTCTCCGGCCGACAGGTGCAGGCGCAAGTCCGGCAGGTCGGCATTGAGCCGCCCCAATCGCGGGATAAACCAGCGCGCCAGCAGGCTTCCCGAGCAACCGAGCACGAATGGCGCATCGGCTGTGCTTTGTGTGAGTTCGGCGCAAACGCTGCGCAGGCGCTCGAAGGCTTCGCTGCTGGCGTCACGCAGGCGTAATCCGGCATCTGTGAGTTTCAGGCCGCGACCGTCCTTGATGAACAGGCTTACGCCGAGGTGCTCTTCAAGCACCTTGAGTTGCCGGCTGACCGCACCGTGGGTGACGTGCAACTGTTCGGCCGCCTGACTGACGCTGTTCAGGCGGGCAGTGGCTTCGAAGGCTCGAAGCGCGTTCAGCGGAGGAAGGTCATGGCTCATTTGATCTGTGAGTTTTCCTGACAGGTTGTGGCGATCTTATCGGTTTTCAGGTCGGGGCGTCAGGGGTAGAGTGAAGCCCACTATCTCTTTATGCATCACTTCACGCATTCAACTGGAGCGCCCCATGACCCAGACTAATCTGCGCAACGGCCCTGATGCCAACGGCCTGTTTGGCGCGTTCGGCGGCCGTTATGTTGCCGAAACCCTGATGCCGTTGATCCTCGACCTGGCCCGCGAATACGAGTTGGCCAAGGAAGATCCTGCATTCAAGGAAGAACTGGCCTACTTCCAGCGCGACTACGTCGGGCGTCCGAGCCCACTGTACTTCGCCGAGCGTCTGACCGAGTTCTGTGGCGGCGCGAAGATCTACCTCAAGCGTGAAGAGCTGAACCACACCGGCGCGCACAAGATCAACAACTGCATCGGCCAGATCCTGCTGGCGCGGCGCATGGGCAAAAAGCGCATCATCGCCGAGACCGGCGCCGGCATGCACGGTGTGGCCACCGCCACCGTCGCTGCGCGTTTCGGTCTGGATTGCGTGATCTACATGGGCACCACTGACATTGAGCGTCAGCAGGCCAACGTGTTCCGCATGAAGCTGCTGGGTGCCGAAGTGATCCCGGTGGTAGCCGGTACCGGCACGCTGAAAGACGCGATGAACGAAGCCCTGCGTGACTGGGTGACCAACGTCGACAGCACTTTCTACCTGATCGGCACCGTGGCCGGTCCGCACCCTTACCCGGCAATGGTTCGCGACTTCCAGGCCGTGATCGGCAAGGAAACCCGCGAACAGCTGCAAGCCCAGGAAGGTCGCCTGCCGGACAGCCTGGTGGCGTGCATTGGCGGTGGTTCCAACGCCATGGGCCTGTTCCACCCGTTCCTCGACGACAAGAGTGTCGAGATCATCGGCGTCGAAGCCGCCGGCTACGGCATCGAGACCGGCAAGCATGCAGCCAGCCTCAATGGTGGCGTTCCAGGCGTCCTGCACGGCAATCGTACTTTCCTGCTGCAGGACGACGACGGCCAGATCATCGACGCCCACTCGATCTCCGCTGGCCTGGACTACCCGGGCATTGGTCCGGAACACGCATGGTTGCATGATATCGGCCGCGTTCAGTACACCTCGGTGACCGACGACGAAGCCCTCGCTGCGTTCCACCAGTGCTGCCGCCTGGAAGGGATCATCCCTGCCCTGGAAAGCGCCCACGCCCTGGCTGAAGTATTCAAGCGCGCACCGACCTTGCCAAAAGATCACCTGATGGTGGTCAACCTGTCCGGTCGTGGCGACAAAGACATGCAGACCGTGATGCACCACATGGAACAATCAAAGCAGGAGAAACACTGATGAGCCGCCTGCAAACGCGTTTTGCCGAACTCAAGGAACAGAACCGCGCCGCCCTGGTGACCTTCGTGACCGCTGGCGACCCGGGCTATGACACCTCCCTGGCCATCCTCAAGGGTTTGCCGGCGGCTGGCGCCGACGTGATCGAGTTGGGCATGCCCTTCACCGACCCGATGGCTGATGGCCCGGCAATCCAGCTCGCCAACATCCGTGCGTTGGGTGCCAAGCAGAATCTGGCGAAAACCCTGCAAATGGTTCGCGAGTTCCGCCAGGACAACAACGAAACGCCGCTGGTGCTGATGGGTTACTTCAACCCGATCCACATGTACGGCGTACCGCGCTTCATCGCCGAAGCCAAGGAGGCCGGTGTTGACGGCCTGATCGTGGTCGACCTGCCGCCCGAGCATAACGGCGAGCTGTGCGACCCGGCACAGGCCGCGGGCCTGGACTTCATTCGCCTGACCACGCCAACCACCGACGATGTGCGCCTGCCGACCGTTCTCAACGGCAGCTCCGGCTTCGTCTACTACGTCTCGGTGGCCGGTGTGACCGGCGCCGGTGCCGCCACGCTGGAACACGTCGAGGAAGCGGTCGCCCGTCTGCGTCGCCATACCGACCTGCCGATCAGCATCGGTTTCGGTATCCGGACTCCGGAACAGGCGGCGTCCATTGCACGTCTGGCCGATGGTGTTGTGGTGGGCTCGGCGTTGATCGATCACATCGCCAATGCCACCTCCCCGGAACAAGCCGTGGATGGCGTGCTGAGCCTGTGCTCGGCGTTGGCCGAAGGCGTGCGTAAGGCTCGCATCAGCTGAAGGTAAAGCACCTGAACGCTGTAAACCTTGTGGGGGCAAGCTTGCTCCCACAAGGTTGCGGTATCAAGGCAACTCTATCCCGCCTGATGCCTTGTGCAGTTTGCGCAGGTGTTCACCAATCTGCTTCACGTTGGCCTCGTTAGCGGCCATTTCGGCGGCGCGGCCCGGTTCAAGCAACGCCCTCACCTCCTTGTCCAGATCCCCGGACAGCGCCAGGAGCTGCTTCTGGCGCTGGCTGCTTTCCGCTTCCAGATGCTCCCACTCGTTCGGTTGTGGCAACCCGTAACCCGCGGTCCCCAGCAGCTCTGCCGGGCGGCTGAGGAAGCCGCTGTTGGCGAGAATCTGCTTCAGCGTCTCGTTGGCTTTGTCCATACCGCCGTTTTTCAGCTCCCGAGCGCCCAGATAGCGTTGCTTCACTTCGTCCTGGGCCAGCAACATCTGTCGACGGAAACTCGCCTGTTCCAGCAGCAGCAATGCTGCGCTAGTACGCAAATCAGCCTGTTCGAACCATTGCCGCCGCTCTGCGGCTTTCAAATCCAGCCACTCTTCGACAGTTTCCTGTTTGATCGGCATCTGCTTTTTCAACACTTCGAACATCGCTTGGTAGCGATCACGGAAGGAGTCGAAGCGATAACCCAGGCGCAATGCTTCGCGAGGATCATCCAGCACACTGGTATCGGCCAGACCACGACCCTTGAGCACTTCGAGCATGCCGTTGGGCATGATGTTGTCCAGACCAACCAGTTGCGGGTTGTTAGTGCTGCTACGCAGCAGTTTCAGTCCTTCTACCGCACAGTTGTTGGACAGGAAGAAGTAGTTGCCGTCGTAGCTCCAGTGCATTTCGGCGGCGTGCTCCACCACATCTTCGATCTCGCGGCGCGACAGGTTCAGTGGTACTGAGGCCAGGCTGCGCAACTCGGTCTTGGTGTATTCGTCGATTACCTGGGAAAGCGGCAGGACAAACAGGCGCGATGGGTACTTACCGACCAGCCCATTCCAGCTCGACATCTGCACATCACCGACAAATGCGCGGTACGACAGCACCAGATGCTGGTCCAGGTCCAGTCGGCAATCCGGTCCGCGAGGTCGGCCCGGTGCACAAATGACCAGGCGCAACATGCTGTGACCCCAGTAGCTGAACAAGTTCTGGTTAGCCTCGGCCAGCAGGTAGTCGATGGCGTAAACCCGTTCCGGATCGACCTGTCCCAGTGGTGTTTTGGCGAAATCACTGCCGGCATTGAGGAAGGCGACGGTTTTGCCGCAAGCGTTTTTGGCAGCGGGCGCCCAGCCAAAGTGCTCTTTGTAGTAGCGGTACAGTGCGGGACGACGGCAGGCGTAGCTCGGATCGAGCAGGAAGTACTCCATATTGACTGCGACGAACTCCTTGGGGCTGCTCGTCTCGTAGATGTCCGGGCTGCGCGCGATCTGCCGGTTGTACTGTTCGCGCTCGCCACGACGGCCGACGTATTGCGGCCAGCCGGCGAGGTCGAGCAGGCGTGGATCATCGCTGAGGGTAAAGCGACGGCCGGTCTGGCCGCGGCATTGGTCGGGGATGCCGACCAGCCCTGAGCTGCTGTCTTGGCGGGTACAGCGTTGAATCAGAGTGCGCTCCGCCTTTGGCCACAGGCGTGAGCGATCGTAGATGTGAGTCAGCTCGTGCAACACCGTGGCCAGCATTTCCCGGCGCACGGTGCCATGGGGGCGCTGGGTTTTTTTGGTCGCGGCGCTGCCATCGGTGAGGCCGGCCAGCAGGTTGCGGTTCAAATCGAGTTCGGACACCAGTGTCGCCTGACCGTAGGCATTTCTCGGCATGTCATCGGTCCAGCCGACGTCGATGCGTCGATCGAGTTGCTCGACAAAGCGTGGCGGCAGTGCCTGCACGGCTTCATCGAGCAACGCCTGGCTGGCTTGCTGTTGCGCGGGAGTCAGACCTTCGGTCTTGAGCTGTAATTGAAGGCCAGCGTGGGCCGTGTTGCCGAGCAGCAACAGGGCCCCGGCCAGCAGCCAGGCACCTGGACACTTCACAGTGCGAGGATGGCTTCGGCGAGATCCTGGTCACTGGCGTCACGAGCTTCCGGCACGCGGGTGCGCAGCAAATCGAAGGCGGATTCCAGGTGAGCGCCACGAATGTCGCCATTGCTGGCAACGAAACTGGCGGCGTCGTCCTGGGCTTCGCGCACGATTTTCGAATCGCGAATGGACGTGGTGGTGTCGGAGGTGAAATCGAGGGTGCGCTGGGTAGCACGGATCAGAATATTACTGGTGGCAACCAGAGTATGTGCCTGGGCCACATCGGCCAACAGCAGCAGGCCTAAGGTGGCAGCAATCAGCGGGTTACGCATGGAATGACTCCAGAAAAAACAGGGATAACTATTGGACGAGAATTGCTTGTGCCAGTTCAAGGTCGCTGGCATGAAGTTTTGCCTGGGTTCGGCGCAGATAGCGCAGGGCCGACTCCAGTCGTGCGCCTCTTAGTTGGCCGTCACTGGCAATGAATGCCGCGGCGTCATCTTGGGCCGCGAGCAGCAGTTTATGGTCGAAGGGGGCGGAGGTCACCATGCTTGTGGCATATCCACTGGCCACGATCCCTTGGGTTGACAGGTTAAAGGCGTCGTAAGCGTGGGCTGAGCCTGAACAGGCGGCAGTAATCATGACTGGAGTGATCAACAGATTTGCAAGAAAACGCATGAGACTCGACAGTTAAAAGTGAGTCCCAAGGCTAGCGCAAGGCCCATTCTAGAGCCAGCACGGAAATAATGGGACACGTCGAGCGTGTCCCCGGCCAGAACAGTCGATCAGATCGTCAGGATCGCCTGCGCCAGTTGTGTATCGGTTGCGTTCAACTGGGGTACCTGATGACGAATATGGTCGAGCGCGCTTTCCAGTTTCACCCCGCGGATGGAGCCTTCGCTGGCAACGAAGCTGGCGGCGTCGTCACGCGCTGCGAGCACGATCTTGTCATCTTTGAACGAAGACGTGATGTTGGACGTCGCATCGGAACTGGATTTGAGTGCCCCAACGACTGCGTCGGTGGTCACGATAAAGCTGGTGGCGTGGGAATTGGCAGCCACGGCAAGCAGGGCTGCAGCGCTGAGCAGGCGAAGTCGGGACATGGTGTAACTCCTAGGGTAAGCCGATTGGAAGATGGCGCAGTGTCTGCTGAGTCAGACGCTCGTAGCCCGCCAGATTCTGATTGATATTAGCTGTCTGTGCGTGACGCCGCGACAGTCTGATCGTGTTGATCTGGCGAAGTTTCCAGACTGTATCAAATCTGGCGGATTAACTGTTCAGGTGTAATTTAATTTTATTTAAACTGTACTGCTTTTTTCTTTCTTCCCCTGAAACGACAAAACCCGTCGTGGTTTCCCACGACGGGTCTTGTTTTTTCAATTCGGGTTGCTGGCGGTGGACCCTTCAGGTCAGAGCCAGCGACGCTAACTTAGCGCCAGAACGGCTTGCTCAGCTCTTCGTAGCGTTGTGCTTCGCTAATCCCGGCGTCAGCCAGCAGACGCGAATCCAGACGAGCCAGTTGATGGCGGCTGGTGATGCGGCGCTGCCACAGCATCAGGTTGGCGATAACGCGCAGAGGCAGGGAAGCCTGGGTTTTTGCAGCAGTGTCTTCGAAGAACAGATCGGAACTGAGTGTACGTTCCATGGTGGTCATCCTTCCGCTTATGGCGGGATTAGGTAGTGGTTTAACTGGTGCCCATGATCCTCTCGTTTGCCTAGTCTCTGTAGATACAGTTCATCTGTATTGTGAGAGCTCAGTTAACTGTTTATAGGGGGTGTACTGGTCGAAATTGAGGCAACTGTACCTATGCGCACTATTAAGGTGCGAAAATGCTGTTTTTGCTCAGTAAGGTAGGAATTATCCCTCAGAAATGACCAGTACAGCAGTACAGTTTTTTCATATTCCGAGGAGGCAAGAGCAAGCTGACGAAACTGTGTTTGCGCCAGCTGCTATCTGTACCAATTACTTCTTCAGCATTTGCCCGGTTTCTTCCAGGTTGATGTGCCAGCTCAGGGCGTCACGCAGGATGTGCGGGGTGTGCCCGCCGATGGCGCACGCGGCGGTGAAGTAATCATTCAGCGCCTGGCGGTAATCCGGGTGCACGCACTTGTCGATGATGACCCGGGCACGCTCCCGAGGCGCCAGGCCGCGCAAGTCTGCCAGGCCCACTTCGGTCACGAGGATGTCGACGTCATGTTCGGTGTGGTCAACATGGCTGACCATCGGCACCACGCTGGAGATCGCACCGCCCTTGGCGATCGACTTGGTCACGAACACGGACAAGTGCGCGTTGCGCGCGAAGTCACCCGAGCCACCGATGCCGTTCATCATCCGCGTGCCGCAGACGTGAGTGGAGTTGACGTTGCCATAGATGTCGAACTCCAGTGCCGTGTTGATGCCGATGATGCCAAGGCGGCGCACGACTTCAGGGTGGTTGGAAATCTCCTGCGGGCGCAGAACCAGTTTGTCTTTGTAGCGCTCCAGATTGCCGAACACGTCGGCATTGCGGCGGCTCGACAGGGTGATCGAACTGCCCGAAGCAAAACTCAGCTTGCCCGCATCGATCAGGTCGAAGGTCGAGTCCTGCAGCACCTCGGAATACATCGTCAGGTCTTCGAACGGCGAGTCGATCAGGCCGCACATCACCGAGTTGGCAATGGTGCCGATGCCGGCCTGTAGCGGGCCGAGCTTGTTGGTCATGCGCCCGGCTGCCACTTCCTGTTTGAAGAAGTCGATCAGGTGATCGGCAATGGCTTGGGTCTCGGCGTCCGGCGCCAGCACCGTGGAGGGCGAGTCAGCCTGGTTGGTGACCACGATGGCGACGATTTTTTCCGGTGGAATCGGGATGGCGGTGCTGCCAATGCGATCGTCGACCTTGACCAGCGGAATCGGCGTACGGGTCGGACGGTAGGTCGGAATATAGATGTCGTGCAAGCCTTCGAGATTCGGGTTGTGCGCCATGTTGATCTCGACGATCACGTGCTTGGCGAAAATCGCGAAGCTGGCCGAGTTGCCGACCGAGGTGGTTGGCACGATATGCCCTTGCTCGGTGATCGCTACGGCTTCAATCACGGCAATGTCCGGCAGTTTCAATTGCTGGTTGCGCAATTGCTCCACGGTTTCCGACAAGTGCTGGTCGATGAACATGACTTCACCGGCATTGATCGCCTTGCGCAGGGTGCTGTCGACCTGGAACGGCATGCGTCGTGACAACACACCGGCTTCGGTCAACTGCTTGTCGAGGTCGTTGCCCAGGCTTGCGCCGGTCATCAGGCTGATCTTCAGCGGCGTGACCTTGGCACGCTCGGCCAGCGCCTGGGGGACGGCCTTGGCTTCGCCTGCGCGAGTAAAGCCACTCATGCCGACAGTCATGCCGTCCTCAATCAGAGCGGCAGCGTCGGCAGCGCTCATCACTTTGTCCAACAACGAAGGCAGGCGAATACGGTCACGGTACATGGATTGTTATCTCGGGCAACAGGTAGCAGGACGTGCAGTCTAGTGAATTGCGCCAGCTTCTGTCCCGCTACCAAGGTCGCAATCGAGGCGTCTATTTCGGGCCTTTCAAGCAAAACACCGTTACCGGATCGGTAACAAAAGGATAGTTTGTCCGACGATTTGCGCAAACAAAAACGCCCCGACGAGTCGGGGCGTTCCGTGTGCCGCAGAGGGTTAGTCGACGGCTTTGACCATGTCTTCGATGACCTTTTTAGCGTCGCCGAACACCATCATGGTTTTGTCCAGGTAGAACAGTTCGTTGTCCAGGCCGGCGTAGCCGCTGGCCATCGAGCGCTTGTTGACGATGATGGTCTTGGCCTTGAACGCTTCGAGGATCGGCATGCCGGCAATCGGCGATTTCGGATCGTTCTTGGCGGCCGGGTTGACCACGTCATTGGCGCCCAGCACCAGCACCACGTCGGCCTGGCCGAACTCGGAGTTGATGTCGTCCATCTCGAACACCTGGTCGTAAGGCACTTCGGCCTCGGCCAGCAACACGTTCATGTGGCCGGGCATACGACCGGCAACCGGGTGGATCGCATACTTCACGGTCACGCCGCGGTGGGTCAGCTTCTCGGTCAGCTCCTTCAGCGCATGCTGTGCCCGCGCTACCGCCAGGCCGTAGCCCGGCACGATGATCACGGTGTCGGCGTTGGTCAGCAGGAAGGTCGCGTCGTCAGCCGAACCGGATTTCACCGGACGGGCTTCTTTCGAACCTGCCGGGCCGGCCGCATCCGCTGTATTGCCGAAGCCACCGAGCAGCACATTGAAGAAGGAGCGGTTCATCGCCTTGCACATGATGTACGAGAGGATTGCACCGCTTGAGCCCACCAGCGAGCCGGCGATGATCAGCATCGAGTTGTTCAGCGAGAAGCCGATACCCGCCGCTGCCCAGCCGGAGTAGCTGTTGAGCATCGACACGACCACTGGCATGTCCGCGCCGCCGATCGGGATGATGATCAGCACGCCGAGCACGAAGGCCAGGGCCAGCATCACGGCGAAAGCGGTGTAGTCACCGGTGAGCATGAAGGTCACGCCCAGGCCCAGTGTGGCCAGGCCCAGCAGCAGGTTCAGCTTGTGCTGGCCAGTGAACTGTACCGGTGCACCCTGGAACAGGCGGAACTTGTACTTGCCCGACAGCTTGCCGAACGCGATCACCGAACCGGAGAAGGTGATTGCACCGATGGCGGCACCGAGGAACAGTTCCAGGCGGTTACCGGCCGGGATCGCGTCACCGAGTTGCTTGACGATGCCCAGCGACTGCGGCTCGACCACGGCAGCCACGGCGATGAACACCGCCGCCAGGCCGATCATGCTGTGCATGAAGGCGACCAGCTCCGGCATCTTGGTCATTTCAACGCGTTTGGCCATGATCGACCCGGCAGTGCCGCCGATCAGCAGGCCGACGATCACGTAGACGATCCCGTCATGTGCAAGCTCGGCGCCGAGCTTGTAGATCAGGCCGACCGTGGTGAGGATCGCCAGGCCCATGCCGAGCATGCCGAACAGGTTGCCACGACGCGACGTGGTGGGATGCGAGAGGCCCTTGAGCGCCTGGATGAAGCAGACCGAGGCGATCAAATACAGGGAAGTAACCAGGTTCATGCTCATGCTTGCTGCACCTCAGCCTTGGCTGCTGCGGCTTTGGCTGCCGGAGCTTTTGCCGCAGGCGCTTTTTTCTTGAACATTTCCAGCATGCGCCGGGTCACCAGGAAGCCCCCAAACACGTTGACCGCGGCCAGGGCCACGGCCAGGGTGCCCATGGTCTTGCCCAGCGGGGTCACGGTCAAAGCCGCTGCCAGCATGGCACCGACGATCACGATGGCCGAGATGGCGTTGGTCACCGCCATCAGTGGCGTGTGCAGTGCAGGTGTCACGTTCCAGACCACGTGGTACCCGACATAGATAGCCAGCACGAAGATGATCAGGTTGTAGATACCGTCAGAGATCAGCATGTCTTCCATTGTTTTTATCCTCAGCCGTTCTTGCGCACGATCTGGCCGTCGCGGCACATCAGGCACGCGGCGACGATATCGTCTTCAAGGTTGATCACCAGTTGTCCTTCTTTATCGAACAACAGTTTCATGAAGTCCAGCAGGTTGCGGGCGTACAGCGCCGAAGCGTCAGCCGCCACGGCGCTGGCCAGGTTGGTCGGGCCAACGATGGTCACGCCATTTTCGACGACCACCTGATCGGCCACGGTCAGCGGGCAGTTGCCGCCCTGGGCTGCCGCCAGGTCGATGACCACCGAACCCGGTTTCATCTGGGCCACGGTTTGCGCGCTCAACAGGGTTGGTGCCTTGCGGCCGGGAATCAGCGCGGTGGTGATAACGATGTCAGCCTGCTTGGCGCGTTCGTGCACCGCGGCGGCCTGGCGCTGCATCCAGCTGGCCGGCATCGGACGGGCGTAACCGCCGACACCGACGGCGCATTCACGCTCTTCGTCGGTCTCGTAAGGCACGTCGACGAACTTGGCGCCGAGGGATTCGATCTGCTCTTTTACCGCAGGACGCACGTCAGACGCTTCGATCACCGCCCCCAGGCGTTTCGCGGTAGCGATGGCCTGCAAACCGGCCACGCCGGCACCGAGGATCAGCACGCGCGCCGCTTTCACAGTGCCCGCAGCGGTCATCAACATCGGCATGAAGCGCGGATAGTAGTGAGCGGCCAGCAACACAGCCTTGTAACCGGCGATGTTGGCTTGCGACGACAGTACGTCCAGGCTCTGAGCACGGGAGGTACGAGGCGCGGCTTCCAGGGCAAAGGCGGTAATCCCGCATTCGGCCATTTTGGCGATGGTTTCATTGCTGAACGGATTGAGCATGCCCACCACTATGGTGCCGCTCTTGATCAGTGCGAGCTCGCTGTCGCTGGGAGCGACCACCTTCAAAATCAGCTCTGCACCAAACGCATCGTTGGCGCTGCCAATGCTTGCGCCTGCCGCTTCATAGGCACTGTCGACAACGCTGGCATTAATACCGGCGCCGCTTTGTACAGTGACCTTATGGCCCTGGCCGATCAGCTTCTTGATGGTTTCCGGGGTTGCAGCAACCCGTGTTTCACCGGTCTGGGTTTCGAGAGGAACACCAATGTGCACGTCAAATCTCCTGCGTGATCTTATAGAGTAAACCCATGCACTACGGATGGTGCGGCTGGGGCGGCCGATCAGCACGATCCCGCCAAATCAGGGCGGGGCGCGGCATTTTGCAGGCGAACTTTGTGCCCTTCAAGGGATTATGACGGGTGACGGAAAATTAACTACAAGTCACCCCGTGACCGAATGTCGCAACCAACCGGCTCAATCCCTTGCAGACCGTGCTTTTCAAGGATTCTGGCCGAAATTGAAGAATTTACACATCGGCCGTATGAATGATGCGGCATCGCCTCGAAATAGTGGCGCAAAGCCGCGTTGTCAGGCGCTTGTGGGACGTTTGTACGACTTTTCGATACAGTTTGCTGGTATGCGACAAATACGTATATCTGTAGGGCTTTTATTTTGCTGACTACGAGGTCAAATAATCATGAAGAGCCTCTACCCCTCTAGGCTGTAGCTGTGCGCCTGATTTACCAGCCAGTCACGAAATGCCCTTAAAGACGCGGATTCGACCTTCCGCTCAGGAATCATCAGGTAGTAAGCCTTGATGCTGGACAGTGCTTGCGGGTTGGCGATCACCAGGCGTTTCTCTTTCAACTCCCTTTGAATCAGGAACGGCGGAATCAGGGCAATGCCCATGTCGTGCATGGCCGCTTGGGCGAGCATGGAGAATAGCTCGTAGCGGGGGCCTGTCATGTCTCGTGGGACATTCAGGTGTTGGGAGTCGAACCATTGGCGCCAGGCATAGGGGCGGGTGGTTTGTTGCAGGAGAGGTAAGTCGGCGATTTCGCCGGGCGTCAGACTGGTTTTGTTTCCGAGCAGGTTGGGGCTGCAAACGGGCATCGGATTTTCACCCATCAGCCTGTGGGATTCTGTACCCGACCAATCCGCGTCACCGAAGTAGATGGCGGCATCAAAATCAGTGTCGGCGAACAGGAACGGCCGCGTGCGGTTGGTCAGGTTGACCGTCACCTCCGGGTGCTTTTGCTGGAAGTCCTTGAGTCGCGGCAGCAGCCATTGGGTGCCGAATGTCGGAACCACGGCCAACTCGATCACGTTGGTGCCCTGCTGGCCCATCACGGACAGGGTGTCGCGCTCAACCGCATCGAGTTGGGTAGCCACTCGACGGCTGTAGGAGAGACCAGCTTCCGTCAGCTTGACCCCGCGCCGCGAGCGTCGGAACAGTTCCACGCTGAGGAACTCTTCAAGGCTGGCGATCTGTCGGCAAATCGCCCCTTGAGTCAGCGAAAGTTCCTGGGCGGCCTTGGTGAAGCTCTCGTGGCGCGCCGCTGCCTCGAAGCTGATCAGGGCGGTGGTGCTGGGTATCTTTCTGCGCATGTACGTCAACCTCACTAATACATCGCATAAAGGCTCTTTCGCGACGTTTCGGAGTGAGAAATTAGCACAACAGTATGCAAAATCCTCGTTTGCCGTAGCGCCGATCCGGGCCTAGGATCAGTCCACGTTATTTGACCCAATTCGAGAGGACACACTCATGGGCGGTAAAGCTAGCTTCAACTGGATCGATCCCCTGCTGCTGGATCAACAGCTCACTGAAGAAGAACGCATGATTCGCGACACGGCTGCGCAGTTTGCTCAGCAGAGCCTTGCACCGCGCATTCTTGAAGCTTTCCGCCATGAGAAGACCGATCCGGCGATCTTCCGCGAAATGGGCGAGATCGGCCTGTTGGGCGCAACCATCCCCGAGCAGTACGGTGGCAGCGGCCTGAACTATGTCAGCTACGGCCTGATCGCCCGTGAAGTCGAGCGCATCGACTCCGGCTATCGCTCGATGATGAGCGTGCAGTCCTCGCTGGTGATGGTGCCAATCAATGAATTCGGTACCGAAGCGCAGAAGCAAAAGTACCTGCCGAAACTGGCGTCGGGCGAGTGGATCGGCTGCTTCGGCCTGACCGAGCCTAACCACGGCTCCGACCCGGGCGCGATGATCAGTCGTGCGCGCAAAGTGGAAGGCGGCTACAGCCTCACCGGCAGCAAGATGTGGATCACCAACAGCCCGATTGCCGATGTGTTCGTGGTCTGGGCCAAGGACGATGCCGGCGACATTCGCGGCTTCGTTCTGGAGAAAGGCTGGAAAGGCCTGAGTGCTCCGGCGATTCACGGCAAGGTGGGCCTGCGGGCATCGATCACCGGTGAAATCGTGATGGACAACGTGTTCGTGCCGGAAGAGAACATTTTCCCGGATGTCCGTGGCCTGAAAGGTCCTTTCACTTGCCTCAACTCGGCACGTTACGGCATCTCCTGGGGTGCGCTGGGTGCAGCCGAGTTCTGCTGGCACACCGCTCGCCAGTACACCCTGGATCGTCAACAGTTCGGTCGCCCGCTGGCCGCCACTCAGTTGATCCAGAAGAAGCTGGCCGACATGCAGACTGAAATCACCATGGCGCTGCAAGGCTGCCTGCGTCTGGGTCGTATGAAGGACGAAGGGACCGCTGCAGTCGAAATTACCTCGATGATGAAGCGCAACTCTTGCGGCAAGTCCCTGGACATCGCGCGCATGGCTCGCGATATGTTGGGCGGCAACGGCATCTCCGATGAATTCGGTGTCGCGCGTCACCTGGTCAACCTGGAAGTGGTGAACACCTATGAAGGTACTCATGACGTCCATGCGCTGATCCTCGGTCGTGCGCAAACTGGCCTCCAGGCGTTCTATTAAGGAGAACGTCCATGGGCGCGCTATCGCATCTACGGGTACTGGATTTATCGCGGGTGCTGGCCGGGCCATGGGCCGGGCAGATCCTGGCCGACCTTGGCGCCGAAGTGATCAAGGTCGAGCGTCCGGGTAACGGCGATGACACGCGCGCCTGGGGACCGCCGTTCCTTAAAGACGCTTATGGCGAGAATACCAGCGAGGCCGCCTATTACTTGTCGGCCAATCGCAACAAGCAATCGGTCACCATCGACTTCACTCGCCCTGAAGGGCAGAAGCTGGTGCGTGATCTGGCGGCCAAGTCGGACATCCTGATCGAGAACTTCAAGGTCGGCGGTCTGGCGGCTTATGGCCTGGACTATGAATCGCTGAAGGCGATCAATCCGGATCTGATCTATTGCTCGATCACCGGGTTCGGCCAAACTGGTCCTTACGCCAAGCGTGCGGGTTATGACTTCATGATCCAGGGGCTGGGCGGCCTCATGAGCCTGACGGGGCGACCTGAAGGCGAAGAAGGCGCGGGGCCGGTGAAGGTTGGCGTAGCGCTGACGGACATCCTGACCGGGCTGTATTCGACTGTTGCGATCCTGGCTGCGCTTGCGCATCGGGACCACGACGGCGGTGGTCAGCATATCGATATGGCTCTGCTGGACGTGCAGGTGGCTTGTCTGGCCAACCAGGCAATGAACTATCTGACGACAGGCAATGCGCCTAAACGCCTGGGTAATGCTCATCCGAACATCGTGCCCTATCAGGATTTTCCTACGGCTGATGGCGATTTCATCCTTACCGTCGGCAACGATGGGCAGTTCCGCAAGTTCGCGGAAGTGGCCGGGCAGCCGCAGTGGGCGGACGATCCGCGTTTTGCGACCAACAAGCTGCGGGTGGCAAACAGGGCAGTACTGATTCCGCTGATCCGCCAGGCAACGGTGTTCAAGACGACCGCTGAGTGGGTGGCGCAGCTGGAACAGGCTGGCGTGCCGTGCGGGCCTATCAATGACGTGGCGCAGATGTTTGCCGACCCTCAGGTGAAGGCGCGTGGGTTGGCTATCGAGCTGCCGCATGCGCTGGCCGGGATGGTGCCTCAGGTGGCGAGCCCGATTCGACTGTCGGAAACGCCGGTGGAGTACCGTTTTGCACCTCCTCTGCTGGGTGAGCACACGCTGGAAGTTTTGCAGCGGGTGTTGGGCCTGGATGCCGGGGCGGTGTCCGCATTCAAGGCTTCGGGCGTTCTCTGATAGGTCTCTTCTATATAGAGGGGTGTTTCGGCTCCTCTATATAGGCTTCCTTTGAGTGGTTTTGGTGCTTTCTGCAACTTGTTGATAGAAAACCTAAATCAGTGCTTGACGGCAGATTCTGGAAGTCTATAATTCGCCCCACTTCCGGCGCAGTCGAAACGGAAAACTCCTTGGTAAACAACGAGTTAGGCAGGTTTCGGCAGCAGGTTGCTTCAGTTCATCGAAGCCAAAAGGAAGTTGAAAAAGAGGTGTTGACAGCAGCGTGTAACGCTGTAGAATTCGCCTCCCGCTGATGAGAGATCTGAAGCGCAAGTGGTTGAAGTTGAAAAGGAAACTTGGAAAACTTCTGAAAATAATCACTTGACAGCAAATGAGGCTGCTGTAGAATGCGCGCCTCGGTTGAGACGAAAGATCTTAACCAACCGCTCTTTAACAACTGAATCAAGCAATTCGTGTGGGTGCTTGTGGAGTCAGACTGCTAGTCAACAGATTATCAGCATCACAAGTTACTCCGCGAGAAATCAAAGATGTAACCAACGATTGCTGAGCCAAGTTTAGGGTTTTCTCAAAACCCAAAGATGTTTGAACTGAAGAGTTTGATCATGGCTCAGATTGAACGCTGGCGGCAGGCCTAACACATGCAAGTCGAGCGGATGACAGGAGCTTGCTCCTGAATTCAGCGGCGGACGGGTGAGTAATGCCTAGGAATCTGCCTGGTAGTGGGGGACAACGTTTCGAAAGGAACGCTAATACCGCATACGTCCTACGGGAGAAAGCAGGGGACCTTCGGGCCTTGCGCTATCAGATGAGCCTAGGTCGGATTAGCTAGTTGGTGAGGTAATGGCTCACCAAGGCGACGATCCGTAACTGGTCTGAGAGGATGATCAGTCACACTGGAACTGAGACACGGTCCAGACTCCTACGGGAGGCAGCAGTGGGGAATATTGGACAATGGGCGAAAGCCTGATCCAGCCATGCCGCGTGTGTGAAGAAGGTCTTCGGATTGTAAAGCACTTTAAGTTGGGAGGAAGGGCATTAACCTAATACGTTAGTGTTTTGACGTTACCGACAGAATAAGCACCGGCTAACTCTGTGCCAGCAGCCGCGGTAATACAGAGGGTGCAAGCGTTAATCGGAATTACTGGGCGTAAAGCGCGCGTAGGTGGTTTGTTAAGTTGGATGTGAAAGCCCCGGGCTCAACCTGGGAACTGCATTCAAAACTGACAAGCTAGAGTATGGTAGAGGGTGGTGGAATTTCCTGTGTAGCGGTGAAATGCGTAGATATAGGAAGGAACACCAGTGGCGAAGGCGACCACCTGGACTGATACTGACACTGAGGTGCGAAAGCGTGGGGAGCAAACAGGATTAGATACCCTGGTAGTCCACGCCGTAAACGATGTCAACTAGCCGTTGGGAGCCTTGAGCTCTTAGTGGCGCAGCTAACGCATTAAGTTGACCGCCTGGGGAGTACGGCCGCAAGGTTAAAACTCAAATGAATTGACGGGGGCCCGCACAAGCGGTGGAGCATGTGGTTTAATTCGAAGCAACGCGAAGAACCTTACCAGGCCTTGACATCCAATGAACTTTCCAGAGATGGATTGGTGCCTTCGGGAACATTGAGACAGGTGCTGCATGGCTGTCGTCAGCTCGTGTCGTGAGATGTTGGGTTAAGTCCCGTAACGAGCGCAACCCTTGTCCTTAGTTACCAGCACGTCATGGTGGGCACTCTAAGGAGACTGCCGGTGACAAACCGGAGGAAGGTGGGGATGACGTCAAGTCATCATGGCCCTTACGGCCTGGGCTACACACGTGCTACAATGGTCGGTACAGAGGGTTGCCAAGCCGCGAGGTGGAGCTAATCCCACAAAACCGATCGTAGTCCGGATCGCAGTCTGCAACTCGACTGCGTGAAGTCGGAATCGCTAGTAATCGCGAATCAGAATGTCGCGGTGAATACGTTCCCGGGCCTTGTACACACCGCCCGTCACACCATGGGAGTGGGTTGCACCAGAAGTAGCTAGTCTAACCTTCGGGAGGACGGTTACCACGGTGTGATTCATGACTGGGGTGAAGTCGTAACAAGGTAGCCGTAGGGGAACCTGCGGCTGGATCACCTCCTTAATCGACGACTCAGCTGCTCCATAAGTTCCCACACGAATTGCTTGATTCATTGAAGAAGACGATAAGAAGCAGCCAAAAGGGTTGTAGCTTAGTTGGTTAGAGCGCACCCCGTGCTTTGTGGTAAAGAGCAGGGTGAGGTCGGCCTTAGCAGCTCGAAATTGGGTCTGTAGCTCAGTTGGTTAGAGCGCACCCCTGATAAGGGTGAGGTCGGCAGTTCGAATCTGCCCAGACCCACCAATTTTGTGTGGGAAACGCCTGTAGAAATACGGGGCCATAGCTCAGCTGGGAGAGCGCCTGCCTTGCACGCAGGAGGTCAACGGTTCGATCCCGTTTGGCTCCACCACTAACTGCTTCTGATTGTATAAAGCTTAGAAATGAGCATTCCATCGAGACGATGGTGAATGTTGATTTCTAGTCTTTGACTAGTTCGTTCTTTAAAAATTTGGGTATGTGATAGAAAGATAGACTGAACGTTACTTTCACTGGTAACGGATCAGGCTAAGGTAAAATTTGTGAGTTGCTCTTAGGAGCTCAATCGAATTTTCGGCGAATGTCGTCTTCATAGTATAACCAGATTGCTTGGGGTTATATGGTCAAGTGAAGAAGCGCATACGGTGGATGCCTTGGCAGTCAGAGGCGATGAAAGACGTGGTAGCCTGCGAAAAGCTTCGGGGAGTCGGCAAACAGACTTTGATCCGGAGATGTCTGAATGGGGGAACCCAGCCATCATAAGATGGTTATCTTGTACTGAATACATAGGTGCAAGAGGCGAACCAGGGGAACTGAAACATCTAAGTACCCTGAGGAAAAGAAATCAACCGAGATTCCCTTAGTAGTGGCGAGCGAACGGGGACTAGCCCTTAAGTGGCTTTGAGATTAGCGGAACGCTCTGGAAAGTGCGGCCATAGTGGGTGATAGCCCTGTACGCGAAAATCTCTTGGTCATGAAATCGAGTAGGACGGAGCACGAGAAACTTTGTCTGAATATGGGGGGACCATCCTCCAAGGCTAAATACTACTGACTGACCGATAGTGAACTAGTACCGTGAGGGAAAGGCGAAAAGAACCCCGGAGAGGGGAGTGAAATAGATCCTGAAACCGTATGCGTACAAGCAGTGGGAGCCCACTTTGTTGGGTGACTGCGTACCTTTTGTATAATGGGTCAGCGACTTATTTTCAGTGGCGAGCTTAACCGAATAGGGGAGGCGTAGCGAAAGCGAGTCTTAATAGGGCGTCTAGTCGCTGGGAATAGACCCGAAACCGGGCGATCTATCCATGGGCAGGTTGAAGGTTAGGTAACACTGACTGGAGGACCGAACCGACTACCGTTGAAAAGTTAGCGGATGACCTGTGGATCGGAGTGAAAGGCTAATCAAGCTCGGAGATAGCTGGTTCTCCTCGAAAGCTATTTAGGTAGCGCCTCATGTATCACTGTAGGGGGTAGAGCACTGTTTCGGCTAGGGGGTCATCCCGACTTACCAAACCGATGCAAACTCCGAATACCTACAAGTGCCGAGCATGGGAGACACACGGCGGGTGCTAACGTCCGTCGTGAAAAGGGAAACAACCCAGACCGTCAGCTAAGGTCCCAAAGTTATGGTTAAGTGGGAAACGATGTGGGAAGGCTTAGACAGCTAGGAGGTTGGCTTAGAAGCAGCCACCCTTTAAAGAAAGCGTAATAGCTCACTAGTCGAGTCGGCCTGCGCGGAAGATGTAACGGGGCTCAAACCATACACCGAAGCTACGGGTATCACCTTCGGGTGATGCGGTAGAGGAGCGTTCTGTAAGCCTGTGAAGGTGAGTTGAGAAGCTTGCTGGAGGTATCAGAAGTGCGAATGCTGACATGAGTAACGACAATGGGTGTGAAAAACACCCACGCCGAAAGACCAAGGTTTCCTGCGCAACGTTAATCGACGCAGGGTTAGTCGGTCCCTAAGGCGAGGCTGAAAAGCGTAGTCGATGGAAAACAGGTTAATATTCCTGTACTTCTGGTTATTGCGATGGAGGGACGGAGAAGGCTAGGCCAGCTTGGCGTTGGTTGTCCAAGTTTAAGGTGGTAGGCTGGAATCTTAGGTAAATCCGGGATTCTAAGGCCGAGAGCTGATGACGAGTGTTCTTTTAGAACACGAAGTGGTTGATGCCATGCTTCCAAGAAAAGCTTCTAAGCTTCAGGTAACCAGGAACCGTACCCCAAACCGACACAGGTGGTTGGGTAGAGAATACCAAGGCGCTTGAGAGAACTCGGGTGAAGGAACTAGGCAAAATGGCACCGTAACTTCGGGAGAAGGTGCGCCGGTGAGGGTGAAGGACTTGCTCCGTAAGCCCACGCCGGTCGAAGATACCAGGCCGCTGCGACTGTTTATTAAAAACACAGCACTCTGCAAACACGAAAGTGGACGTATAGGGTGTGACGCCTGCCCGGTGCCGGAAGGTTAATTGATGGGGTTAGCTAACGCGAAGCTCTTGATCGAAGCCCCGGTAAACGGCGGCCGTAACTATAACGGTCCTAAGGTAGCGAAATTCCTTGTCGGGTAAGTTCCGACCTGCACGAATGGCGTAACGATGGCGGCGCTGTCTCCACCCGAGACTCAGTGAAATTGAAATCGCTGTGAAGATGCAGTGTATCCGCGGCTAGACGGAAAGACCCCGTGAACCTTTACTATAGCTTTGCACTGGACTTTGAATTTGCTTGTGTAGGATAGGTGGGAGGCTTTGAAGCGTGGACGCCAGTTCGCGTGGAGCCAACCTTGAAATACCACCCTGGCAACTTTGAGGTTCTAACTCAGGTCCGTTATCCGGATCGAGGACAGTGTATGGTGGGTAGTTTGACTGGGGCGGTCTCCTCCTAAAGAGTAACGGAGGAGTACGAAGGTGCGCTCAGACCGGTCGGAAATCGGTCGTAGAGTATAAAGGCAAAAGCGCGCTTGACTGCGAGACAGACACGTCGAGCAGGTACGAAAGTAGGTCTTAGTGATCCGGTGGTTCTGTATGGAAGGGCCATCGCTCAACGGATAAAAGGTACTCCGGGGATAACAGGCTGATACCGCCCAAGAGTTCATATCGACGGCGGTGTTTGGCACCTCGATGTCGGCTCATCACATCCTGGGGCTGAAGCCGGTCCCAAGGGTATGGCTGTTCGCCATTTAAAGTGGTACGCGAGCTGGGTTTAGAACGTCGTGAGACAGTTCGGTCCCTATCTGCCGTGGACGTTTGAGATTTGAGAGGGGCTGCTCCTAGTACGAGAGGACCGGAGTGGACGAACCTCTGGTGTTCCGGTTGTCACGCCAGTGGCATTGCCGGGTAGCTATGTTCGGAAAAGATAACCGCTGAAAGCATCTAAGCGGGAAACTTGCCTCAAGATGAGATCTCACTGGGACCTTGAGTCCCCTGAAGGGCCGTCGAAGACTACGACGTTGATAGGTTGGGTGTGTAAGCGCTGTGAGGCGTTGAGCTAACCAATACTAATTGCCCGTGAGGCTTGACCATATAACACCCAAGCAATTTGCGTCGAAAGGCCAGATTGCGGTGTGTGAAGACGAAACGAACCGAAAGTTCGAATCTCACAAAACACCGAAAACTGTCACATACCCAATTTGCTGAAGCGCGGCCAACCGGCCACGACTCAGTACCCGAATTTCTTGACGACCATAGAGCGTTGGAACCACCTGATCCCATCCCGAACTCAGCAGTGAAACGATGCATCGCCGATGGTAGTGTGGGGTTTCCCCATGTGAGAGTAGGTCATCGTCAAGATTAAATTCCGAAACCCCTATCTGCGTATGCAGGTAGGGGTTTTGTTTTAGTAGAAGTCACCAGTTTTCACTGGCACGTTAAATTTCTAACGGGCTGGTCACAGAATTTCTTGACGACCATAGAGCGTTGGAACCACCTGATCCCATCCCGAACTCAGCAGTGAAACGATGCATCGCCGATGGTAGTGTGGGGTTTCCCCATGTGAGAGTAGGTCATCGTCAAGATTGAATTCCGAAACCCCTGTCTGCTAACGCAGACAGGGGTTTTGTCGTTTCAGGGGTACTGAAAAGCCCGTTGTGGAACCTCTCCACAACGGGCTTTTTCACGTCTTATGCAAACAGCTTCAGCACATTGTTCATCGCATCATCGGCAAAACCCTGTACGAAGTCTTTGAAGCCCGGCAGTGCCTCGGCGCCACCCTGCGTCGGTTCGGCAATGATGGTCCAGGTGGCTCGGGACTTGCCCGCATCCAGTGGTTCAACGCTCATCGCTGCCCACAGATTGGCCACACCCAGAGTGTTGTAGATAGTGGTCCAGGTCATATGCCGTGCCTGGTCGTCCCGGGAGTTGAGTTGTTCGACCACCAGATTGCCGTCCTTGAAAACCTTTTTGCGCAGCGATGACACGCCATCACCGGTCATTTCGATGTGCGACAGCGCCGGGATGAAGCGATCGAAGCCGGCAAAGTCACCGACTACGGCCCATACCTGCGCAGCATCGGCGGGCACGTCCACCGAGGACACCACGTGGCAGCCTTGAGGGTTTTTGATCAGGGTGTCGGGTTGCAGAGTACTCATGGTTTTGCTCCGTTGGGTTGAGTCAGATGAAATTGATTTCTTTGAGGTAGTCGCAGCCGCGACGCAGCAGCGCCGGGGACTTTTGCGGGTAGTGCGCGCCCATTAGCCGAACACCGGCCTGGGCGTTGTCGTGACCGATCATCGAGATGTCGCCGATGTCCTCCTCGAAGCCGTTGAGGTAGAACCCCAGCACGCCGAACAGAGCGTTGTCGCTGTCCACCCGACCCAGTTGCTGTTGCCAGTCGGCGACGCTGACCATCGCGAATTCGCGGCCCGCTTCGCGGAAGGACGCCACGTAGTTGTCCCAGCTCAAGGGTTCGGGGTTGTGTAGGTTGAACACCGCTTGTTCCGGTTGATAACGACTGGCGTGGAAGGCGATGAATCGGGCGAGGAAGTCCACCGGCATCAAATCGAAGTTCAAGGCGAATTCCGGCACCTGGCCAAGCTGAATCGAGCCCTTGAGCATCAGCATCAGGCGATTCTTGTGCGGCTGGCACACGCCCGTGAGGCTGTTGAAGCTGATGTTGCCGGGTCGGTACAGATTGACCCGCACCCCAAGCTCCCGCGCCCGTTCGAGGATGCGCTCGCCGACCCATTTGGACAGGTTGTAGCCGTTCTTGATGTAGATCGGTGGTGTGGGTGCGGCCGGCAACTCAAGCACTCGGCCGTCGGCGGATATCGTGCTGGAGGCCGAGAGCGTCGAGACGAAGTTGAAGATTTTTTTGCTGCGTCCTTCGCACAGGCGCAAGCACTCGAAAATCGGCTCGACGTTGTCCGGGGCGAGCGACTCGTAATCGAGGACGTGATTGACGTTGGCCGCGTTGTGCACCAGTGCGCCAAACTCTCGATCCAGTAGCTGGTAAACCTCGGGCGCCAAACCGAGTTCCGGCCGCGTGATGTCTGCCGCGTAAACCCGCACCCGGCTCATATCCAGATGCTCCAGACGGTTCTCCCGCAACGCCTGGGCAAAGCGCTCGCCCGCCGATTGCCCATTGCTGTCGCGAACCAGGCAAGCGACTTCGCTGGCACCCCAGGCCAGCAGCGCCTCGACGATGTGTACACCGACAAAGCTGTTGGCACCGGTGACGATTACCTTGTGCACATCGCCCATGCGGCTGACGGGCAGCGGCTGAACATCCAGTTCGCGGAAGGCGTCGCGCATGGCTTGTTCGCTCAGCGCTTCTTCGCTGCCGGAGCCGCGTACCAGTGTCGCCAGTTTCGCGAGAGTGGGCAGTTCGATGAAACGGTTGATCGAGATGCTGCGCCCGAACTCCTCGCGCAGTCGCAGGAGCATGCGCGACAGCAGGATCGAATGCCCGCCCAGATTGAAGAAGCTTTCGTCGGTGGAAATGTCGCTCGCCGGCAGCTCCAGTAACTCGGCCCAGATCTCCAGCAGTAGGGCCTCATCGGCGCTGGCGGGCAGGCGTCGTGGAGGGTGCTCGGTGACGTTGAGCGGCAACTCCAGAAGCGCTTTGCGGTCGACCTTGCCATTACTGGCGTAGGGCATGGCTGTCAGCTCGGTCCATGCAAGGGGGCGCATGTAGTCCGGCAGGTGCTGTGTCGCGTGGGCCTTCAACGCTTGGCGAGCGGTGCCGGTAAGGTCTTCCCGGGGTTGGGCAACGAAAGCCAGAACCCGCCGCTGGCTATCGATTACCACGGCAACCTGGCGGTACAACTGACTGTCGCGCAGACAGCGCTCAATCTCTTCCGGTTCGACCCGGAAGCCGCGAATCTTCACCTGATTATCACGCCGACCGCACAGCTCGATCCCTTCCGCCGTCCACTTCGCCATGTCCCCGGTGCGATAGACGCGCAGGGTCCGGCCATCAGGCAAGTTCAAGTGCAGATAGCGCTCAGCGGTTTGCTGCGGGTTGTTCAGGTAACCCAGGCACACACCCGGGCCAGCGATGTACAGCTCACCGACGGTCTGTTCGGCCACCGGTTGAAAGTCGTCATCGAGAATCAACACCTGGCTGTTGGCGATTGGAGCGCCCAGCGAGCGGTTGTTGTCGCCTGCTAGGAGTTTGCGCGCGGTAATCAGCACCGTGGCTTCAGTGGGGCCGTAGAGGTTGTAGAGCTTGCCCTGACGGCTCAACTGCTCGATGACCCACGGCTCGCAGACATCGCCGCCGGTCATCACATGATCCAGGCACTGCAATTGCTCCAGCGGCAGGATGCTCAACAACGCCGGCGGTAAAAAGGCGTGGCTCAATTGCCGATGACGGATCAGTTCCACCAGTTGCAGCGGATCGCGGCGTTGGTCATCGCCGGGCACGATCAGCTCGGCGCCCTGCAACAGGGTCGGGAAGATATCGATCAGCGATGAGTCGAAACCCAACGAAGAAAACTGCAGCACCCGGCTCTGGCGGGTCAGCTGTACATAGTCGGCGTACCAGTGGGTGAAGTGCGCGAGGTTAGCCTGGCTGAGCAACACGCCCTTCGGATGGCCGGTGGTACCCGAGGTGTAGAGCGCCATGCAGGGCGCATCGAGGTCGGGGCGTTTGCGCATCAAAGGTTGAGAGAGGTCTGCTTCATGGGCGTCGATATTGCTGATGTCCAGCCCTGGCATCTCGTTCGCCAGGGGATGCTCGCCGTCATGCAGCAACAACACCGCGCCGGCATTCGACAGGATGTACTGCTGACGTTGCAACGGATGGCTCGGCTCCAGCGGCAAGTACACCGCGCCGCTGCCCAGGATCGCCAGGATTCCCGCATACAGCGCACTGCATTTGGGCAGGCAGATCCCGATGACGACCAAGCCTTGATGCTGCTCCAGCAGCGGTCGCAGACGTTGCTGGATGGCGCGGCTGTGGGCGTGCAACTGGCGATAGTCGAGGGTGTTGCCGTCGATGCTCAAGGCCGGATGGTCGGCACTCTGGATGCATTGCTGTTCCAGCCTTTCGATCATCGGCGTTTGCGCGAGTTGCTGCAGTCGTCGGTCGGCGGTGGCATTGAGGCGATGCATGAACGCGAGGCTGTCCAGGAACCGCAGGCTCTCTATGCGCTCGAAGCGGGCAGGTACGGCGGGTTCGGCGTGTTGAAAATAATCGGCATCGCGCGAGTAGCGGCTGACCAGCAGCGCCACGTGGTCAACCAGTGCTGTCATGGCCTGCATACGCAACGCCTGGCCGTTGCCCGACGGTTCATCGGCAATGGGTACACGGGCCAGCAGCGTTGAACCATGGCAGCACAACACGTCCAGCGATGGCAGGCCGGATGCCTGCGGCAGGCCAAGGCCCAACTGCAATGTCAGTCGTGGCGCCTGACAGCTGAACTGAAGCGACGTGCCATCGTCGATCAGTAGATCCGCAGGCCCCGGCACTTCGTCGAGTGGGGATATCCGCGTCAATGAGTGACCGTGTTGTTCGAGTTCCAATGCCAGGTCGGTCAGGGCCTGGCTTTGTCCGCTGAGCAAAATGTCGAGACGTCTCATGATGGGCTCCTCGTCAAACCAGGTAGTCGCTGAGGGCGGTTTGTACGCACGGCGAATCGAGCAGCGAGCTGCTGTGGAAAAACCGCACAATGTTGGCCACCAGCGGGTGATGGCGATTGATCGGGAAGGCCAGTGCCGACACTTCGTTCTTGAGGGCGTGGCGCGCCGTATCTTTGATCTGCAGTGCGTCGATCAAGCGGAAGTCGAAGGATTTCTGGATGTCGTTGGTCAGGTAGTGACTAACGAACACCGGCAGGATCTGCGCGATGCACTGGCGGTCCTCTGCACTTGCGGTGTGCCAGTAGATGCGTACCAGCCGCGCCCAAAAACCGGAGTGACGCCCCTCATCCAGCAAGTGATCGGCCATCAGGCCCTTGATCGAGTGCTTGACCGTATCGTCCTTGGCGAACGCGGCGACATCACCGGTCACCGTGTTTTCGGCGATGGCCACGCAGATCAGTTCTACGGCGCTACGCAGGTGTTCCGGTGCGAGCGCCATGGCCGCCGGTATCGCCCGGCTCAGCTCGATCTCATCCGGCAACTCAATGGGGGCGATGCCGGTCATGGCGATGGTCTGTTGCATGAAATCCATCGCCACCAACGCGTGGTAATCCTCGTCCACCACGACAGTCATGGCGTCGTAGCGGCAGGCGAACGGGAACTCGACCGCGAAGCGATTCTTGGCAATGCTGCGGGCGGTTTTGTCGACGATCTCGGTTTCGAAGATCACCACATCGTTGATGAACTTGTAGAGCGTCTGCACCAGGGCGAAGTCGCGCTGTTCCGGGCATGCGCGCAGAAAGGTTTCGCTCAGCACCAGCGGTTGGCGGCTCAAGGGGTAGATCAGTTTGTCGTCGTTTTCCAGCACGCGGCGCGGGCGCGTACGGATGGTCGCGCGGCTCTCCCAGGCATCGGCGAAGGATTGGTAGTCGGCGGCGTTCATGCGCTCATCTCCACGACGGATTCGTTCATGCTCAGGCGCAACCCGTCCCACAGGGCGATACGACTTTCCACGGCAGCGATGGCGCTGGCGTACACGTCTTCCTGCCGTTGCGGGTCGCTATCGACCAGTCGCGACAGGAGCTTTTCCGCTGCCGGGCCGTGGTCCTCGGAATCGACCTCAATGTGCCGTTCGAGGTAGTACCGGAAAGTCGGCGCCTGTTCGATGCCGATACCCCAATCGTCGAGAATGCGCCGGAACATCTGCGGAATAACGCTCTCGCGACCGTGCAGAAACGCCGCGGCCACACTGTGACCCGGCGCATGCAGTGCTGTGTGTAGCGTATGGCGAACGAAATTGGCGGCCGCCGGATCGACGTTGACGCTCTGCAAGGCCACGTCGTAGTTCACGCCTTCTTGCTGCAGGGCCACGAAGCGTTCGATGGCAACGGTGCATGCCCCGACCTCGCGCATTGCATCCAGGTACAACTCGAAGTGGCTGTAATGGCCCTGGACCGGGCGATCATCCGACTCCTCACCCAGTACGATCTCGTTGATCAACCGCGCGGCCTGGGGATCCTGCGGCGGCAGCCAGGACAGTCGCATGCAGGTCAGTTCCTGTTGCAGGCGCTTGGTCAGCGACATGAAGTCCCATACGGCAAACACGTGGGTTTCCATGAAGCGTCGCAGGATCGGCAGCGAATGTATTTCAGAGAAGATCGGGTGTTCGCTAAGTTCGGATTTTTTTTGAATCAGACGTTCTTTAGTTGGTTTCATGGATGAGCCTGTAAATGATCCGGGGTGAAAAGTAATCAAGCACTGAAGTTCGCTGGAAGTTTTCCTCTGGCGAACGGGTACCTCAAACTAATTGATCTTTTTCAGTGCCATGGATGCCGAGTGGCTGAGGCGTTGTAGCCGTTTGTGGCTGACGGCGAAGAAAAACTAATACACATATAAAGTGTTGATCAACTTGTTTCGGTATTATTTTAATATTCAACTTTTTTGAAGATGATAAGTTTCAATAAAACTTTTTATATTGGTTTTATTTTGGCGTAGTTACTCCTTCCGGCTTATATGAGTCAGAATTGAATAAAGAGTGAATGCCTCACTCGAAGTAACTTCTTTAGCGGGTGTCGTTGGGGATGTCTGAGGGGGTGGAAGTGGGGCGCGAGTGATGCCGATCCTTCCGTTCCCGTGATGAGGCTCCTTCCTTCGCTTCTGGGGGCAGGGACTGCTCCATTCGCACGGAGCGTCACCCGTTATTTGTCCTGGTTATCCAGAGTGGGCGTAAATCGAGGTGGCCGCCATTACTGAGGCATCACGCAAGCGTTGCAATGGTCGGGCTTTAAGGCGGCGGGGCGTTGGGGCGCGGCATGGCACCGCAAAGGTGGTGTGGTATGGGGCGGGGGGATTTGTAATCAAATTATTCGCGGAGCATTTTTTGGGGGGATGCGCGGCAAGCGAGGTGAACCCTTCGATAGGTTCCCCGGGCTTGCCGCCGCGGGCTACTTCGACCTGTTCCTGGCCTGGACTTCAGGGCTGTTGAGGTAGCGCGTAATGACCTCGACCCCTCGGTTCAGGTGATGTTCGAGCAACTTCACGGTGCGTTCGACGTCCCGGTCTTCGGCGGCCCGCAACAGTGCCCGGTGGTCGTCCTGGGACAGTTTGCCCAGGCCCATGGCTTCCAGGTTGAAACGCAGGAACCGCTCCTCTTCGATCAGACCGTCTTCGACCAGATTCAACAGCCGGCGATTGGGCGCCCGACTGTAAAGCGCCATGTGGAACAGGCGATTGAGCCGGCCGATTTCGGTGTAGTCGCTTTGCGTTTCGAGTTCGTCGATGTAACGGGCAGCCTGTTCGAGATCTTCGTCCCGGAGCAGTGGCACCGAGAGACGCAGGGCTTCGGATTCCAGCAGGATGCGCAGCGCATAGGTTTCCACGGCGTCGCCCTGGACCAGCGGCGCGACCACGGCGCCCTTATGGGCAATCACGTTGAGCAACGATTGTGCTTCGAGCTGGCGCAAGGCCTCGCGTACGGGCATGCGGCTGACGCCGAACAGGTCGGCGAGGTCTTGCTGGCGCAGGGCCGCACCGCAAGGAATGCGCCCGTCGAGTATGGCCGCGCGCAGGGTTTCTTCGATCACCGAGCGTGCCATATGAGCGGGAATCGGCCCGTTGACCTTGATACTGCTGAGAGGGTTGGGCTTTTGTGTCACTAAACGCACCCTGATTGATGGAATTTTTTTGGATCCAAGTGACCCTAGTAACTGACTGACGGCTTGTCAAACAGGCTCACGAGTGCCCTTCTTGCAGTTTAGCGCGCCGCCAGTGATCTCACTGTGCCATTGTCTTTTCCCGGTCTAACCTTCACCATTCAAACGACTCCCTCCTGCCTATCCAGGATGCCTCGCATTGGCGGCAAGTTTAACGATCCCCCGGATTTTACGCTGGCTGTGCAGCGCATTGTTGCTGACTGGCGTGATGCTGGGCAGCTTGAGCGCCGATTGGGATTTTTCCCTGATCAGCCGACGGGCGCAGGCATTGTATGGACCTTTGGGAGAAGGTCAGCAGCGCATTAATGATTGGCAATACTTGCTGGCCAGTCAGAAGCAGCTCGGCGAATTGGAACAACTCAATGTGGTCAATCGCTTTTTCAACAAACAGCTGCGATACGTCGAAGACATCGACCTGTGGCACGAAGTCGACTACTGGGAAACCCCGATCGAAGCCCTCTGGAAAGGCGCTGGCGACTGTGAAGACTACGCTATTGCCAAGTACTTCAGCCTGCGTCACCTCGGTGTAGCCAGTGAAAAGCTGCGTATCACCTATGTCAAGGCACTGACCCAGAACCGTGCGCACATGGTGCTGACCTACTACTCGAGTCTGGAAGTCGAGCCCCTGGTGCTCGACAGCCTGATTGATGCAATCAAGCCGGCCAGCCAGCGAATGGATTTGCTGCCGGTCTACTCTTTCAATGCAGAAGGGTTGTGGTTGCCGGGTGCCAAGGGCAACAAAAAGGTCGGCGATACCAAACGCCTTTCGCGTTGGCAGGATGTGTTGAAAAAAATGCAGGCCGAAGGATTCCCGGTCCAGACGACTAACTAGGAGCACACGCTCAGATGTCTTTGTTCAAACAGCTGTTGATTGCTATCTGTCTGTTCCTGGTGGTCGCCTTCACCGGTAGTTTCATGGTCAGTCTGGAGAGCTCGCGCACTCAGTACGTCAACCAGTTGCGCTCCCATGCCCAGGACGCCGCGACGGCGCTGGCGCTTTCCCTGACACCGAACATCGACGACCCGGCGATGGTCGAGTTGCTGGTCAGCTCGATTTTCGACAGCGGTTACTACGCGAGCATCCGCGTGGTCGATCTGAAGACCGACCAGGCCCTGGTCGAGCGCACAGGCATTCCGACGGTCAACAACGTTCCGGACTGGTTCGTCAAACTGATCGGCCTGGAACCTGCCGGTGGTGACGCGATCGTCAGCCGCGGCTGGGAGCAGGCAGCCCGGGTCGAGGTGGTCAGCCACCCGATGTTCGCGCTGGCCAAGTTGTGGCAAAGCGCTTTGGGCAGCCTGGGCTGGTTGCTGCTATGTGGCGCGGTCAGTGCGGTACTCGGCGCACTGTTACTGCGTCAGCAATTGCGACCGCTGGATTACATGGTCCAGCAATCCCATGCCATCGCCCGACGGGAATTCCTCAGTCTGCCGGAACTGCCGCGCACCCCCGAACTTCGCCGGGTCGTGCAGGCCATGAACCAGATGGTCGAGAAGCTCAAGGCGCTGTTCCAGGAGCAGGCTGAGCGCAGTGAAAAACTACGGGTCGAGTCCTATCAGGACTCGTTGACCGGGTTGGCCAACCGGCGTTATTTCGAGATGCAACTGAATGCGCGGGTAAGCAATCCGGAGCAGGCCAGTTCCGGTTATCTGCTGCTGTTACGGGTCAAGGATCTGGCCGGTCTCAATCAGCGTCTCGGCGGCCAGCGCACCGATGAAGTGCTCAAAGCCGTCGGTGAGCAACTGTCTCGCGAGTGCGCCAAATACCCGGAAACCCAGAACCTGGTCACCCGTATCCGTGGTGGCGAATTTGCCGTACTGGCACCGGGGCTGGTGCGGGCAGAAGCGCTGCAACTGGCACAGAACCTCGACAGCGCCTTGGCCAGTCTTCACGCTACCGGCGCCACCGATGTGGCTGCCGTGGCGTCCATCGGCCTGGCGCCTTTTGCTCATGGTGACTCACCGCAAACCGTGCTCAGCCTGGGTGACCAGGCGCTGGCGCAGGCCGAAGGCCAGGGCGAGCAGAACTGGGCCTGTATCGAACACAGCCTTGCGGCCAGTGTCGGCGACGATCACCACGCCTGGCATCTGATGCTCGACCAGGCGCTGACACAGCGGCGTTTCGAGCTGTATTTCCAACCGGTAGTCGCCGCCCAGGACACGCAACTGGTACTGCATTACAAAGTGTTGTCGCGACTGCTCGACGAGCACGGTCAGACCATCCCCGCCGGGCGTTTTCTGCCTTGGCTGGAGCGCTTCGGCTGGACCGCGCGTCTGGATCGGCTGATGCTCGAGCGGGTGTTGGAGCAAATGAGCGGGCATGAGGCGTCGCTGGCGCTGAATCTGTCGTCGGCTACCCTGGCCGACCCGCAGGCGCAAAACAAAATCTTCGAGATACTGCGCGCAAATTCCAACCTCGGCCCGCGTTTGACCCTGGAGATTGGTGAAGAGCAATTGCCTGACCAGGCGGTGCTGGAGCAACTGACCCGGCGCCTGCGTGAGCTCGGCTTCTCCCTGAGCCTGCAACGTTTTGGTGGCCGCTTCAGCATGATCGGCAACCTGGCACGGCTGGGGCTGGCGTACCTGAAGATCGATGGCAGCTACATTCGGTCGATTGATCTGGAGAGTGACAAACGCCTGTTCATCGAGGCGATCCAGCGAGCGGCGCACAGCATTGATTTGCCGTTGATTGCCGAGCGGGTCGAGACTGAAGGCGAGTTGTCGGTGATTCGCGAGATGGGGCTGTACGGTGTGCAGGGCCAGTTGTTCGGCGAGCCCAAGCCCTGGAAGTAACTCTTTAGAGCTGGGTTGCCCGCGATGAGGTTGGAACAGTCACTGAAGATCAATGATCAGATCAATCCGCTTTCATCCTCATCGATCAACTGACTCAACCCACCCAACGCCTCACGCGCCTGGGTCCGGTCCATCAGTTTGGCCTGGGCCGCCATCGGCAGGTCGGTGACGCGGATCACGCCTTTCTGGGTCAGCACCTGAATCAAGTCGTCGAGTACCCGGATCATTTCCAGGTCACTTTGCTTGAGTTGTTTGAGGCTGTTCTCCACAGCCGCGTTGGCAAACCAGGCCTGGATTTCATGATTGTCGGCCGCCAGCGTTTCCGTGGCCTCGGCGTAGGCGGCGGGTTCCACGCGTACCAACAGGCCCTGCGCATCGCGTTGCACGTAAAACATTGAGCACCCCTCGGATTTGAGCCAGCGTCGTGCTGTCAGCAGCATAGGTCAACTGCACGTCAGTATGTGGCGCAGCGACGAAATCGTCACCGGGCAGTGGACGCAAACGTGACGGCCGCCCCATAAGGGGCGGTCGTTTTCGTGCATCAGCTGTTGTTGTGATCGACTTTGATGGTCGGGTCGCTACCGGCAATCAGGTTGTGCAGGTTGGCGCTCGACCAGTTGTTGCCTTCCAGCTTGATCGTCACGTCCGGCGTGGCGGCTGCGGCGTTGCCCGAGTTGAACTGACCGGCCGAGCTGACCTGCAGCGACGACACGCCATCGACCGTGGTGATCTTCAGGAAGTTGTCGATGGTGCTGCCGGTTTCGCCCTGCAACAGATCGCGCAGGTCGATCCGGTCGCCTTCGCTGGCCTTGAAGTCCTTGATCACGTCGTTGCCGGTGTCGCCGGCTTTCCAGACGAAGGTATCACCACCGGAACCGCCGATCAGGGTGTCGGAGCCAGTACCGCCGAGCAGGATGTCATTGCCCTTGCCACCGTCGAGGGTGTCGTTACCGCCTGAGCCGAACAGGATGTCATTGCCCGCACCGCCCAGCAGGGTGTCGTTGCCGTCATGGGCACCGGACACATCGAACGCGGTGTAATGCTCGGTGATGTACTGGTGCACATTGCTGGTGGTGACTTTGCTGGCGTCCACACCGGATTGCTGCGCCACAAAGGCTTGCATCGCCTGGTAACCCTCACCGGCAATGCCGTTGAAGCTCACCAGGTCGCCGAACAGGATGTCGTTGCCGTCGCCACCGCTGACAGTGTCGTTGCCCGGCATCGTCGCTTCGGTGTGGCCAATGATCGAGTTGGCCAGATCCTTCGGATCGATGTTGGTTTGTGGCGTTTGATCCGAGTCGTACGACTTCAGGTCGTTGAGGCTCACTCCGCTGTTGAGGCCAATGGCTTCGACATTCGACAGCTTGCTCAGCAGTGTAAAGCTGTCGGTGGCGTTGCTGGTGGTGTCCCCGTCGGTGCTGTTGCCGTCGCCGTCACGACCCGAGAACTCGTAGGTGCCGTCGCCCTGGGCATGCAGATAGCCGAAGTCCTTGGATGACCATTCATCTCCGTTGCCGTTGCCGTTGCCGTTGCCGTTGCCGTTGCCATTGCCATTGCCATTGCCATTGCCATTGCCGTTGCCATTGCCGCTGTCATTGCCGTTGCCGTTGCCGTTGCCGTTGCCATTGCCGCTGTCATTGCCGTTCTTGGTCCAGACCGTCACGTAGCCCGAGGCGGTAATGTCGATCTGGTGCGTGCTGTCGGGGAACAGGCTGATCGCTTTACCCAACTGATAGTTGCTGGTGGTGATCAGGCTATCGAGTGTTGTACTGCCATACAGGGTCGGGTTGGTCGACTCGCCGCTCTGGTAGTAAGTCGGCTTGCCGTCGGTAATGAAATACGTGAGGTTCTTCGCCCCGGTGTTGGCCACGGCGTCCGCACTCTGGAACCAGTTGGCCGTGGTTTTGAACACGTCCTCGTAGTTGGTGCCGCCGCCGGACGACATCGAGTCCAGAATCGCCTTCAACTGAGTCAGCGCATTCGGGTCATTGAGGTTCACCGACACCGACTTGTTGACCTGGGTGTCGAAGTCCACCAGGAAGATGTTCACCGTGCCCGAATTGCTGCCCAGGCTTTGCTTGAGGGTGTTGAACACCGACGTCAGCGAGTCCTTGGCCGAGTTGATCGACGAGGTACTCATACTGCCGGAGCTGTCGACCATGAATGCGATGTTGTAGTTGGTGCCCGGCACCACGGTCAGGCCACCGATGTCGGCGACGATGATGTCATTGCCGTCGGTGCCGGTGACGGTGTCATTGGCCGCGGTGGCGGTGACGGCGTTGTAGACCGCCGGGTACACGGTCACGGGAATCTGCGAAGTGCTGCTGGCCGAACCACCCAGGGCTTCGGTGGAGGTTGAGGTCACACTCAGGTTGAACTGGCCGTTGTAGTACGGTGGTGGAGTGACGGTCAGAGAGCCGAGGCTCCAGTCCGTCACATTGGCCTCGCCATTGGTTGCGGTGACCGTGAAGGTATGCCCCGCGCCGTCGGTGAGTACCGAGCCGACCGGCATGCCGCTGATCTTCAGGCTCAGGCTTTCCGAGCCGTCGGTGTCGGTCGGCGCGGTGGTGATGGCGGACAATTTCACACTGGTGCCTTCGGCGCCGGTATTGAGTTTGTAACCGTCGTAGTAGCCTTCGCCATGGGTGCCGTGCAAGTCGGACACGGTCACACCGGCATTCACCAGATCCGACACGCCGGTGTAAATCGGTACGCCGGCACTGCTCAAGTCGATCGGCGTGCTGCCGTTGACCGACAGGTTGACGTCATAGTTGCCCGGGCCGCTCTGGTTGTGGTGGTAGATGTCCAGGGTGTAGTAACCGCTGCTGGTCGGGGTGAACGAACCATTGAGATTGCCGCCCGCGCCCCATGTGGTCGAGGCCACATTCTTGCCGCCAATGGTCACCAACAGGCTGTCATCACCGGTACCGCTGAAGGTGTAGGTCTTGCCGGCTTCGAGGTAGATCAGGCCGGAGGTTTTCGACGCCGTACCGGCGGTCACGCCACCGTCGGACTGCACGTTGGTCACGGTGCTTTTGGAGTTCGCTGTGCCAGCGGCGTCGATCACGTTTTTCAGCGTGGTCGAGTCCGCGCCGTTGCCGTTGGTGCCCAGACCCGAGAGACCGGTCCAGACTTCCTTGATCAACCCGGTGGACTTCACGCTGTTGTCGGCAACACTCAGGGTCGGCGCATCCGCCACTGGGGTGATGTCGATCTTGATCGTGCCGGTGTTGCCCAGCGCCTGGCCGTCGGTTGGCTGGAACTGGAGTTGCGCGTAGTCAGCCTTTTGGTCGCCAATGCCGGGGCCGTATCCGTCCACGCCCGACTCGTTGGCATCCGGCATGAAGCGCAGTTTTCCAGCGTCGATATCAGCCTTGCTTAATGTCTGGTTGGTGGCGACATCTTTCCAGGTCTCGCCGTCCAGGTACTGCAGTTTGCCCTCGCCCGGCAGCTGGGTGATTTTCACGCCCAGGCTGGTGGCCGGACTGTCGACGTCGCTGACGCCGAAGGTCGACCAGCCGAGGATCAGAGGCGTGTCTTCGGTGCCGGTGACATTGACCGGTGCTGCAATCGGTGCGTCATTGACCGCCACCACGTTGACCGTGGTGGTCGCGGTGTTGGAGTAGTTGCTGCCATCGGTCACCGTCACGGTGATGATGCGCGGCACGGTGCCCGGATCTTCACTGTTGTTGGTGAAGGTGATGTTCTTGATCTGCTGCATGTAGTCAGCGAGCGTCGCGTTGCCCGACAAGGTCAGGGTGACGGTGCCATTGGTGCTGTTGGCATTGATGGTGATGCCGTTGACGCTGTTGCCCAGGTTCAGCGCATCGCCGTCCTGACGGTTGGTCAGCACGATCGTTGCGCCGGTCAGCAGGGTGCTGTCCGGGTCGGTAATGCTCAGGTCGGTATCGCCGATCGACACGCCAGGACCGGCCGTGTTTTCAGTGAACGTCACCTGGTAATCGGCCCCGGACGCGCCGCTGGAGTTGTTGGCATCGAGATCCAGCACTGGCGGTGCATCGTTGTCGATGATCGAAGTGCTGACGCTGCCGTTGGACGAGCTGATCGCCAGGTTCTCGAAGTTGCCGCCGGTGGCCGAGTCGATCTTGACCACGAAGTTTTCGGTGCCTTCGGTGATCTTGTCATCGATGGTCGCGACGTTGAAGTCGGCGCTGCTGGCGCCCGCCGGGATCTTCACGATGTACACGCCGGTGAAGTCCGAACCGTCGGCAGCGGTACCGCTGTAGACAATATTCAGCGTCACTTCTGTCTGCGCCGGGTGCGTCAGGCTGACGGTGTAACTGGCGGTCTGGCCTTCGGTCACCGAGGTGCTGCCGCTGATGCTGACAGTGGTGGTGTCCGCGAAGTCACTGACACTGGTCGACACTGGCGTCTTGTCCGTGCCGAGGGCTTCCAGGTTGCCGCCGCTGGCGGTCTTGATTGATTCGGTAACGGTTGGCGCGCCGTTGTAGACGTCGTTGCCCACGGTGATTGGCAGGGTGCCGGAGCTTTGCCCGACGGCAATGGTGATCACTTTGCCGCTGTCCAGGGTCACGATCACCGGGGTGTCGTGTGCAGTGACAGGGACGCCATTTTTGTCGGTGATGGTCGCGGTATATGTGATCGTGCCGTTCTCGCTCACCGATGGGGTAGCAGTCAGCTTCACGGTGGTGGCGTCGTTGACATCGGTAACCGTAGTGTTCACTGGAGTCTTGATCGGGTTGATCGCTTCGAGGTTGCCACCGGCCGCGTCCTTGATGGATTCGGTGACGGTGGTCGGGCCTTGGTAGACGTCGTTACCGACCGTGACCGGCAGGGTGCCGGAGCTTTGACCGACGGCGATGGTGATCACTTTGCCGCTGTCCAGCGTGACGGTGACCGGCGTGTCGTGCGCGGTGATCGGGGCGCCGTTCTTGTCGGTCAAGGTTGCGGTGTAAGTGATGGTGCCGTTTTCATCCACGCTCGAGGTGGCGGTTAAGGTCACGGTGGTGGTGTCGTTGACGTCGTTGACCGTGGTGCTGACCGGGGTTTTCACCGGATCGATGGCTTCGAGATTGCCGCCGTCGGCCGATTTAATCGACTCGGTCACGGTGGTCGGTCCTTGGTAGACGTCGTTGCCCACCGTGACCGGCAGGGTGCCGGAGCTCTGACCTTCAGCGATGGTGATGACCTTGCCGCTGTCGAGGGTCACGGTGACCGGAGCGTTCTGCGCGGTGACCGGTTTGCCTTGGGCATCGGTCAGGGTCGCGGTGTAAGTGATCGTGCCGTTTTCGTCCACGCTCGGCGTCGCGGTCAAGGTCACCGTGGCGGTGTCGTTGACGTCGTTGATCGTGGTGCTGACCGGGGTTTTCACCGGATCGATGGCTTCGAGATTGCCGCCGTCGGCCGATTTAATCGACTCGGTGACGGTGGTCGGGCCTTGGTAGACGTCGTTGCCCACGGTGACCGGCAGGGTGCCGGAACTCTGGCCTTCGGCAATGGTGATCACCTTGCCGCTGTCCAACGTCACGGTGACTGGACCGTTCTGCGCGGTGATCGGTTTGCCCTGGGCATCGGTCAGTGTCGCGGTGTAGGTGATCGTGCCGTTTTCGTCCACGCTCGGCGTCGCGGTCAAGGTCACCGTGGCGGTGTCGTTGACGTCGTTGATCGTGGTGCTGACCGGGGTTTTCACCGGATCGATGGCTTCGAGATTGCCGCCGTCGGCCGATTTAATCGACTCGGTCACGGTGGTCGGTCCTTGGTAGACGTCGTTGCCCACCGTGACCGGCAGGGTGCCGGAGCTCTGACCTTCAGCGATGGTGATGACCTTGCCGCTGTCGAGGGTCACGGTGACCGGAGCGTTCTGCGCGGTGACCGGTTTGCCTTGGGCATCGGTCAGGGTCGCGGTGTAAGTGATCGTGCCGTTTTCGTCCACGCTCGGCGTCGCGGTCAAGGTCACCGTGGCGGTGTCGTTGACGTCGTTGATCGTGGTGCTGACCGGGGTTTTCACCGGAACGATGGCTTCGAGATTGCCGCCGTCGGCCGATTTAATCGACTCGGTGACGGTGGTCTGGCCTTGGTAGACGTCGTTGCCCACGGTGACCGGCAGGGTGCCGGAACTCTGGCCTTCGGCAATGGTGATCACCTTGCCGCTGTCCAACGTCACGGTGACTGGACCGTTCTGCGCGGTGACCGGTGTGCCCTGGGCGTCGGTCAGCGTCGCGGTGTAAGTGATGGTGCCGTTCTCGTCCACGCTCGGGGTGGCGGTCAGGGTCACGGTGGTGGTGTCGTTGACATCGTTGACCGTGGTGTTCACCGGGGTCTTGATCGGGTTGATCGCTTCCAGGTTGCCACCGGCCGCTTCCTTGATGGATTCGGTGATAGTGGTTGGACCTTGGTACACGTCATTACCCACCGTCACTGGCAGGCTGCCGGAACTCTGACCTTCGGCGATGGTGATGACCTTGCCGCTGTCCAGCGTGACAGTCACTGGACCGTTCTGCGCGGTGACCGGTGTGCCCTGGGCATCAGTCAAGGTCGCGGTGTAGGTGATGGTGCCGTTCTCGTCCACGCTCGGGGTGGCGGTCAGGGTCGCGGTGGTGGTGTCGTTGACATCGTTGACCGTGGTGCTGACCGGGGTATTCACCGGGTTGATCGCTTCGAGGTTGCCACCGGCCGCTTCCTTGATGGATTCGGTGATAGTGGTTGGACCGGTGTAGACGTCATTGCCGACCGTCACCGGCAAGCTGCCAGAGCTCTGGCCTTCGGCGATGGTGATGACCTTGCCGCTGTCGAGGGTCACGGTCACTGGACCGTTCTGTGCGGTGACCGGTTTGCCTTGGGCGTCGGTCAGCGTCGCGGTGTAAGTGATGGTGCCGTTTTCATCCACGCTCGGCGTCGCGCTCAGCGTCACCGTGGTGGTGTCGTTGACATCGTTGACCGTGGTGCTGACCGGGGTTTTCACCGGGTTGATCGCTTCGAGGTTGCCACCGGCCGCTTCCTTAATGGATTCGGTAACCGTGGTCGGACCCTGGTAGACGTCATTGCTCACCGTCACCGGCAAGCTGCCAGAGCTCTGACCTTCGGCGATGGTGATGACCTTGCCACTGTCGAGGGTCACGGTCACTGGACCGTTCTGTGCGGTGACCGGTTTGCCTTGGGCGTCGGTCAGCGTCGCGGTGTAAGTGATGGTGCCGTTTTCATCCACGCTCGGCGTCGCGCTCAGCGTCACCGTGGTGGTGTCGTTGACATCGTTGACCGTGGTGCTGACCGGGGTTTTCACCGGGTTGATCGCTTCGAGGTTGCCACCGGCCGCTTCCTTGATGGATTCGGTGATAGTGGTTGGACCGGTGTAGACGTCGTTGCCGACCGTCACCGGCAGGCTACCGGAGCTCTGGCCTTCGGCGATGGTGATGACCTTGCCGCTGTCCAGCGTCACGGTCACCGGACCGTTTTGTGCGGTGACCGGTTTGCCCTGGGCATCGGTCAGCGTCGCGGTGTAGGTGATGGTGCCGTTCTCGTCCACGCTCGGCGTGGCAGTCAGGGTCACGGTGGTGGTGTCGTTGACGTCATTGACCGTGGTGCTGACCGGTGTTTTCACCGGTTCGATGGACTCGAGGTTGCCGCCGTCAGCCGATTTAATCGACTCAGTGACGGTGGTCGGTCCTTGGTAGACGTCG
Organism: Pseudomonas fluorescens; assembly: GCF_040448305.1. Lineage (NCBI taxonomy): Bacteria > Pseudomonadati > Pseudomonadota > Gammaproteobacteria > Pseudomonadales > Pseudomonadaceae > Pseudomonas > Pseudomonas fluorescens. The sequence goes on from NZ_CP148752.1 coordinate 134,384, forward strand.
TTACCGACCGTCACCGGCAGGCTGCCGGAGCTCTGGCCTTCGGCGATGGTGATCACTTTGCCGCTGTCCAGCGTCACGGTCACCGGACCGTTTTGCGCGGTGACCGGTTTGCCCAGGGCATCGGTCAGGGTCGCGGTGTAAGTGATGGTGCCGTTTTCGTCCACGCTCGGCGTCGCGCTCAGGGTCACGGTGGTAGTGTCGTTGACATCGTTGACTGTGGTAGTCACTGGCGTTGTGTTTGGCGACACCAACTCCAGGTTGCCACCGGCCGCTTCCTTGATGGATTCGGTGATAGTGGTTGGACCGGTGTAGACGTCGTTGCCCACCGTCACCGGCAGGCTACCGGAACTCTGACCTTCGGCGATGGTGATGATCTTGCCGCTGTCGAGGGTCACGGTCACCGGACCGTTTTGCGCGGTGACCGGCTTGCCTTGGGCATCGGTCAGGGTCGCGGTGTAGGTGATGGTGCCGTTCTCGTCCACGCTCGGCGTCGCGGTTAGCGTTACCGTCGTGGTGTCGATCGAGTCAGTGATGGACGTTACTGCCGGCTCTTTACTCGGCACCAGGCTTTCGAAGTTGCCGCCCGTGGTACCGGTAATGGTCGTGCTGACGGTGCTGCCGTTGACATAGACGTCATTGGCCGGGGTCTCGACCACGACCGTGCCGGTGGTCTTGCCCGCTTCGATGGTGATGACCGAGCCGTTGCTCAAGGTCACGGTCATCGGCGTGCCGGCCGGGTTGCTCAGGGTCGCGGTGTAGGTGATCTGACCGCCTTCGGTGATGTTGCCGGTGGCCGTCAGGGTCAGCCCGGTGTTGTCCACGGAATCGGAGATGGTGGTCACCGCCGGGGTGGTGTTTGGCACCAGATTTTCGAAGTTGCCGCCGGTGGTACCGGTGATGGTGGTGCTGACGGTGCTGCCGTTGACATAAACGTCGTTGACCGGGGTCTCGACCACGACGTTGCCGCTGGTCTGGCCCGCTTCGATGGTGATGACCGAGCCGTTGCTCAAGGTCGCGGTCATCGGCGTGCCGGCCGGGTTGCTCAGGGTCGCGGTGTAGGTGATCTGGCCACCTTCGGTGATGTTGCCGGTAGCCGTCAGGGTCAGGCCGGTGTTGTCCACGGAATCGGTAATGGTGGTCACAGCCGGTGTGGTGTTGGGCACCAGGTTTTCGAAGTTGCCGCCGGTGGTACCAGTGATGGTGGTGCTGACGGTACTGCCATTGTTGTAAACGTCGTTGGCCGCAGTCGGCACGTTCACGATGCCGCTGGTCTGGCCGGCGGCAATGGTAATGGTCGAACCGTTGGACAGAGTGACGGTTACTGGCGTCTGCGCCGGATTGGTCAGGGTCGCGGTGTAGGTGATCTGGCCACCTTCGGTGACGGTGTTGCCGGCCGTCAGGGTGACCGTGGTGGTGTCGACGGTGTCGGTGACTTGAGTCACGGCCGGGGTAGTCGGCGGCGTCACGGTGATGCCGCTGCCGCCGCTGGTTCCGGTGACAGTTACTTCGATCTGGGTCGCGTCGTTATAAACAGTGTCGTTCGCAGCCAGTGGCACGTTGGCGGTGCCGGTGGCCGAGCCTGCGGGAATCACGATCACGGCGCCGTTGGACAAGGTAACAGTCAGGTCACTCAGCGGCACCTGGGTCAGGGTCGCGGTGTACACCAGCACGCCACCGGCTTCGGTGATGGTTGGTGTGGCGCTGAGGCTGAGGACTGATTCACTCGGGGTGTTGGTGTTGGTGTTGGTGTTGGTGTTGGTGTTGGCGTTAACGTTGGCATTGGTGGACTGGCCACCCGGGATTTCCAGGGTCGTTTGCCCGGCAGAGTTGATACCCGCAGTCGGGAAGCCGATGGTCGGGTCGACGCGGCCAGCTGTAGCATCGAGCATCACGAAGCTGTGACCGCCACCGGCGGCACCACCAGAACCCGCCGCCGTCGGACCCGCCGCCGTGGCTTCAAGGTCTTTGGTCGGGTCGGCACCGGCGGCAATGGCTTGTTGCAGCTCTTCAACGGACGGCGCGGCCTGCGCGGTGGCGACTGCCAGATCAGTGCCGGAGTCCGGAGCGTCAGCGCTCCATTGGGTGTCACGGCCCAGGTCGATGGTGCGGCCATCGGCCAGTTCCAGGGACACGGCGCCGGAAAGGCCTGTGTCGATCTGGTCACCGGCAAACAGTTTGTCGCCTTCCACGAGAACGCGGCGGATGCCCTCGGGGGACACCACGAAAACCTGACCGACAATGCTTTTGACGATGGCAACAACACTGCTCATTGAAGACTCTCCGGGGTGTCACGTTCAGTTGACGTCCATAGACCTGATGGCGTCTGCGCTGACCAATCAGGACGTATGCAAAATGGATGCACAAGTTTGACGCATAATTTAGTCAATAATTTGGCTATGTTTTTTCGCTATTAACTTTATGCCAAACTATTGACCTTCTGCAGGTCATCCTAAACAATCGCCCCTGTAATGTCACATTGATATTTCAGTGGTGACCTGTCCTCGGTATGTGATCCAGTTCCGCTTTTGAACTTTCCGACATACGGTCATTCGGCTTGCCATCTTCCGACGCAGCGAGCTCTTTTGCTGTGATTCAAGACAAGAAGTTCTGGGAAATTCCTACATGCGTTCGCCCTTGTTCATGGCTCTACCTTTCGCCCTTGCCGCGTCTTTCGTCCAGGCGCAATCCTTGCCAGACGCCATGCAACAAGCGTTGGATGTCCATCCGGAGGTCCAGGCAGGCGTCAACAGCCGATTGGCTGCGGACTATCAGTTGCAGGCTGCGAAAGGTGGATACCTGCCACGGGTCGACCTGCTGGGTGGTTACGGTCGTGAAGGCACCGATAGCGTGACGACGCGCACGGACAGCAGCAGCAACAAGCACTGGGAAACCCTGAATCGCAGTGAGTCCAGTTTGCGACTGACCCAAATGGTTTTTGACGGTTTTGCGACGTCCAGCGAAGTGGGGCGTCAACAAGCCGCCGTCAACTCCCGCGCCTACTCGCTGTTGAGTACTTCCGAGCGTACCGGGCTGACGGTGGCCCAGGTTTATCTCGACGTGCTGACCCGTCGCGAATTCGTGCGTCTGGCCGAGGACAACCTAAAGAGCCACCAACGCATTTACGACCAGATCCAGCTGCGTACCCAGCGTGGCGTTGGCAGTGGCGCCGACCTCGATCAGGCCGAGGCGCGGATGGCTCAGGCGCGCAACAACCTGATCACCGAGCAGACCAACCTGGCTGATGCCGAAACCAACTACCTCTCCGCTGTCGGCCAGATGCCCGATCAACTGGAGCGCCCGGCGAGTTTCATGGCGCTGATGCCGGCCAACCTGAATGAGGCCCGTGCGCAGATGTTGGAAAACAGCCCGATCCTGCGCTCGGCCGAATCCGATATCGCCGCTGCCGAGAAGCAGTACGACACGGCCAAGTCGACGTTCTACCCACGCTTCGATGCTGAGTTGGGCCGTACCGCGGACAACGACATTGATGGTCAGGACGGCCACAACAACGAATGGCAAGCCATGCTGCGCATGCGCTTCAACCTGTATGCCGGCGGCAGCAACAAGGCCGATCTGGAATCCAGGGCGTACCTGTCGAACCAGGCGCTGGACATCCGCAACAACGCCCTGCGCCAATTGAATGAGGAGCTGGGCCTGGCCTGGAACGCCCTGAACAATGCCAACGCGCAGGTGCCGATCGCCCAGCAATACGTCGATCACAGCACCGCCGTGCGTACCGCTTATCAGCGTCAGTTCAGCCTCGGCGAGCGCACCCTGCTCGATTTGCTCGACAGTGAGAACGAACTGTTTACCTCCTCTCGCCGTCTGGCGGAGATCAGGAATACTCAGTTATTTACGCAGTACCGAATCAAAGCGACCATGGGCGAGTTGCTCAAGAGCCAGGGAGTAGTCGCACCATTGGCATCCGTTGTGCAAAACGATGTGAAGCCCAAGGTCCAATTGCCCGGTATGAATTGAGCAGGACCTTCATTATTCAATTGTTAGCCAAGAGTGCCGAGCGTGGAATCAGAAGTCAGTCGGGTTCAACTCATTCATGATCCGCGCGCGTTGCATGACGATCCGCTGCTGGATGGTCTGCTCGCTCTTTGCATGCTGCACCAGAAGCCTGCCAGCGCGGCAATGCTGACCACCGGCCTGCCGCTGCCCGAGCAACGCTTGAGTGTCGAGTTGCTGCCACGTGCGGCAGCTCGCGCGGGGCTGCAAGGTCGGGTGCTGCAACGCAAGCTGGAGGATATTCCGGCGATTGCCATGCCGGCATTGCTGCTGCTCAAGGGCGGTCGCAGTGCCGTCCTGCTTGGCTGGCAAGGCGAAGATCAGGTACGGGTGCTGCTCAGCGAAAGCGATGGCGGCGAGTCCCTGGTCAGCCGTGAGCTGCTGGCCGACGACTACACCGGCAGGGTCTTTTTTGCCCAGCCGCAGCACAAATTCGACGTCAACCACGGCACGCTGATTCCGCGTGCGCGCTCGTGGTTCCGCGACACCCTCAAGCGTTCGCGCTGGTTGTATGTCGACGCCATTGCCGCCAGCTTTCTGATCAACATCATTGCCATGGCCGCGCCGTTGTTCGTGATGAACGTCTACGACCGCGTCGTGCCGAACCAGGCTGAAGCGACGCTCTGGGTGCTGGCACTCGGCATCACGGGCGCCTACCTCTTCGACCTGATCCTGAAAAGCCTGCGCAGCTTGTGCCTGGATCTGGCCGGCAAGAAAACCGACCTGATTATCTCGGCCACGCTGTTCGAGCGCATCGTCGGCATGGCCATGAAATACCGGCCCGCGCGGGTCGGCAGCTTTGCCCAGAACATCCATGAGTTCCAGAACCTGCGCGACTTCCTCGCCTCGCTGACCCTCACCAGCCTGATCGACTTGCCGTTCACCCTCCTGATTTTCATCGTCATCGCGATCCTCGGCGGGCATCTGGTGTGGATACCGGTGCTGGCATTCCCGATTGCCCTGGCCATCGGCTATGCCTTGCAGAAACCCCTGGTGGCGACCATGGAGCGGACCATGGCGCTCGGGGCCGAGCGTCAGTCGAGCCTGATCGAAACCCTGGCCGGCCTGGATGCGGTGAAGGTCAACAACGCCGAAAGCGAACGCCAGTATCAGTGGGAGCAGACCATTGGCACCCTCAGCCGCCTTGAGTTGCGGGTGAAAATGCTCTCCGGCCTGGCGATGAACATCACCTTGCTGATCCAGCAACTGGCCGGGGTGATCATGATCGTCTTCGGCGTGTACCAGATCATCGACGGTCACCTCAGCATGGGCGGCCTGATTGCCTGCTACATGCTCAGTGGCCGTGCGCTCAGCCCGCTGGCGTCACTGTCCGGGTTGTTGACCCGCTATCAGCAGGCGCGGGTGACCATGACCTCGGTCGACCAGATGATGGAGCTGCCCCAGGAGCGCAATTTCGAAGAGCGTCCGCTCAGCCGCAAGGTGCTGCAGGGCGGCATTGAGTGCCGCCAGCTCAACTTCACCTACCCGCAACAGCAGAACCTGGCGCTGAAGAACATCAACCTGTCGATTCGTCCCGGCGAGAAGGTCGGCATCATTGGCCGAAGCGGCTCGGGCAAGAGCTCGCTGGCGAAACTGCTGGTGGGGTTGTACCAGCCGGATGACGGTGCGTTGTTGGTCGATGGTGTGGATATCCGCCAGATCGACGTCAGCGAGCTGCGCTACAACATCGGCTACGTGCCCCAGGACATCCAGTTGCTCGCCGGCACCTTGCGCGACAACCTGGTTTCCGGCGCGCGGTATGTCGAGGACGAGCTGGTGCTGCAAGCCGCAGAACTGGCCGGCGTCCACGAGTACGCGCGCCTGCATCCGCAGGGCTATGAACTGCAAGTCGGCGAGCGCGGGCAGAACCTCTCCGGCGGTCAGCGGCAAAACGTCGCCCTGGCCCGTGCATTGTTGCTCAACCCGCCGATCCTGCTGCTCGACGAGCCGACCAGCGCCATGGACAACACCGGTGAAGAGCGCTTGAAGCAGCGCCTGGCAGCGGTGATCGAAAACAAGACCATGGTGCTGGTGACGCACCGGGCATCGCTGTTGTCGCTGGTGGATCGGCTGATCGTGATCGACCGCGGGCAGATACTCGCCGACGGCCCGAAAGCCGCGGTGATGGAAGCGTTGAAGAAGGGGCAGATCAGTGTTGCTTAAGTCGGGTAAGGATTCGATCCGTCGCTACTTCAAAGGCTCTGCTTCACTTCAGGGCCAGCCGCTGCCTGAGGTCAACAAGGCGCTGATCGAGGATGCGCCGCGAGTGGTGCGGCTGACGATCTGGGCGATCATCGCGTTCTTCGTGTTCCTGATGCTCTGGGCCAACTTCGCGGTGATCGACGAAGTGACCAAGGGCGACGGCAAGGCGATCCCATCGTCGAAGATTCAGAAAATCCAGAATCTTGAAGGCGGTATCGTTGCCGAGCTGTTCGTCAAGGAAGGCCAGATCGTCGAAGCCGGCGCACCGCTGATTCGTCTGGACGACACGCGATTTGCTTCGAACGTTGGTGAAACCGAGGCCGATCGGTTGTCGATGCTGCTGCGGGTCGAACGCCTGAGCGCCGAAGTCGAAGATCGCCCGCTGAACTTCCCCGAGGATGTGCTCAAGGCCGTGCCGGGTCAGGCCAAGAGCGAAGAATCGCTCTATATAAGCCGCCGCCAACAGTTGCACGATGAGATTGGCGGCTTGCAGGAGCAGCTGATCCAGCGCCAGCAAGAGCTGCGCGAGTTCACGTCCAAGCAGGCGCAGTATCGCCAGCAATTGGGTTTCCAGCGTCAGGAAATCAGCATGTCCGAGCCGTTGGTGGCCCAGGGCGCGGTATCGCCGGTGGAAGTCCTGCGACTCAGGCGTGCCGAAGCGGAGACCCGTGGTCAGCTCGACGCCACCACCCTGGCTATTCCGCGTGCCGAATCGGCGATCAAAGAAGTGCAGCGCAAGGTCGATGAAACCCGCGGCAAGTTCCGTAGCGAAGCCCTGACCCAACTCAACGAAGCACGCACCGACCTGAACAAGGCCCAGGCCACCGGCAAGGCCCTGGAGGACCGGGTCAGCCGGACGCTGGTCACCTCGCCAGTGCGGGGCATCGTCAACAAGTTGCTGGTCAATACCATCGGCGGGGTTATCCAGCCAGGCAGCGACCTGGTGGAAATCGTGCCACTGGACGACACCTTGCTGGTCGAGGCGAAGATCCGCCCGCAGGACATCGCGTTCCTGCATCCGGGGCAGGAAGCGACGGTGAAATTCACCGCCTATGACTACACCATCTACGGCGGGTTGAAGGCCAGGCTCGAGCAGATCGGCGCCGACACCATCACCGATGAAGACAAGAAAACCACCTACTACATCATCAAACTGCGCACCGACCGCAGCCACTTGGGCACCGATGAAAAGCCGTTGCTGATCATTCCGGGGATGGTGGCTTCCGTGGACATCATCACCGGCAAGAAGACCGTGCTGAGTTACCTGCTAAAGCCGATCATCCGCGCGCGGGCCGAGGCGCTGCACGAGCGCTAGTCCTGCAGCGTGGTTGACGACCTCTTCGCGAGCAAGCCCGCTCCCACAGGTACCTCATTGAGCACAGAGTTTGTGAACACCAGAGATACTTGTGGGAGCGGGCTTGCCCGCGAAGGCGTCCGCCAAGGCGCCAAAACTCTACCGTCCGAATCGAGGTGAGCGCTGTATCAGGTCAATAAGCGACGAAAAGTGTCATCTCGTCGCTCAACCATCCCCCTTCCTTGTTAGCATTGCTCCCGAGTTAATCCAGATCGACGATGAGTGCTCACCATGCAACTCCCAGACATGAACCTGTTGGTCGCCCTCGATGCCTTGCTCGATGAGGGCAGTGTGGTGGGCGCGGCGCGGCGGATGAACCTTAGCCCGGCAGCCATGAGCCGGACGTTGACGCGCATCCGTGAAGCCATTGGCGACCCGATCCTGGTGCGCGCCGGCCGTGGCTTGGTGCCGACCCCCAAGGCGCTGGAATTGCGCGAACAGGTGCGCAGTGTGGTGGAGCAGGCCGGGTTGCTGTTTCGTTCGGCCGATGCGGTGGAGCTGAGTTCGCTGCGGCGGCGTTTCAGTATTCGGGCCAACGACTTTTTTGTCGGCGTCTACGGCGGCAAGCTGTTCGACACTCTCGACCGGCAGGCGCCGCACTGCGAATTGCGTTTCGTCCCGGAAGGCGATGGCGATGATGAGGCGTTGCGCGAAGGGCGGATCGATTTGAGCATCAGTAACACCCGGCCGTTGACCCCGGAAGTGAAGATTCAGAACCTGTTTTCCACCCACTTCGTTGGTCTGGTGCGCGAGGATCATCCGCTGTTGGAAGGTGAGATCACGGCAGAGCGCTATGCGGGTTATTCCCATATCAGCATGTCCCGGCGTGGCATTGCCCGGGGGCCGATCGATACCGCACTCAATGCCCTGGGGCTGGAGCGGCGGGTGGCGGTGATCGCTCCAAGCTTTCATGCGGCGATGTTTGCCTTGCCCGATTCCGACCTGATTCTGCCGGTGCCCAAAGAGGCGCTGCTGAGTGTGCGACGGCTCGGACTGAAGCTGCGCTCGTTCGATTTGCCGATCCCGTTGCCAACCTTGATGTTGACCCAAGCCTGGCACCCGCGCTTCGACAAGGATCCGGCCCACCGCTGGTTGCGTGAAACGCTCAAGACGTGTTGCGATGAAACGTGGTTGGCCGCGCAACCTGAAAGTCACCGCTGAACCCCTGTGGGAGCGAGCTTGCTCGCGATGAGGCCGGCAGCCTCGACATCTTTATTGGCTGACCTGCCGCTATCGCGAGCAAGCTCGCTCCCACAAGGGATGGCGGGACTATCGTTGCGTTTAGCGCACTTATAACCTGCCGATAAGTTGATTTTCGTCAAGCATCACGCTTCCTAAAATGCTTCGGTATTTTCACTCCGGAGCTCGCAGTACATGACTTCCCTCACGGTCACGGCACCTGTTGCTGCGGCCAGCACGGCAGCCGCTCCACCCGTCTTCGGCCCTCGAATCATCATCGGCCTGGTGGGCGTATTGCTGGCGGTGCTGGTGTCGGGCCTGAACGAGATGGTGACCAAAGTCGCCCTGGCCGACATCCGTGGCGCGTTGGCAATCGGCTACGACGAAGGCACCTGGCTGGTCGCCTGTTACACCGCGACCTCCGTGGCGGCCATGGCCTTCGCGCCGTGGTGTGCGGTGACGTTCTCGTTGCGGCGTTTCACCCTGTGGGCCATCAGCCTGTTCACCCTGCTGGGCGTGTTGTGCCCCTTCGCCCCGAATTACGAAAGCTTGTTGCTGCTGAGGACGTTGCAAGGTCTGGCTGGCGGTGCTTTGCCGCCGATGCTGATGACCGTGGCCCTGCGGTTTTTGCCCGCCAACGTGAAGTTGTATGGCCTGGCCGGTTATGCCCTGACGGCGACGTTCGGCCCAGGCCTGGGCACGCCATTGGCCGGGTTGTGGACCGAGTATGTCGGCTGGCAATGGACCTTCTGGCAAATCATCGCGCCGTGCCTGATTGCCATGGCCGCAGTGGCGTATGGCTTACCCCGGGACCCCCTGCGTCTGGAGCGCTTCAAGTCCTTCAACTGGCGCGGTGTGCTACTGGGTTTTCCCGCCATCTGCATGTTGGTGATCGGCATCCTGCAGGGCAATCGCCTGGACTGGTTCGAGTCGAACCTGATCTGCGGATTGCTCGGTGGCGGGCTGTCGCTGCTGGTGCTGTTTTTGGTCGGCGAGTGGTCGCAGCCGATGCCGTTTTTCAAGATGCAGATGCTCGGCATCCGTAACCTGTCTTTCGCCCTGCTGACCCTGGCGGGCGTGCTGGTGGTGTTGCAGGCGGTGATCATCATTCCGTCCAGCTACCTGGCGCAGGTCCAGGGTTATCGCCCGGTGCAGACCGCGCCGATCATGCTACTGGCGGCGCTGCCGCAATTGATTGCGCTGCCGTTGGTGGCGGCGCTGTGCAACTTTCGCTGGGTTGATTGCCGCTGGGTGTTGGGCATCGGCCTGAGCATGCTGGCGCTGTCGTGCGTCGGCGGCTCGCAACTGACGTCCGCGTGGATTCGCGATGATTTCTATGTGCTGCAATGGCTGCAGATTTTCGGTCAGCCCATGGCGGTGTTGCCGTTGCTGATGCTGTCCACCGGCAGCATCAGCCCGATGGAAGGGCCGTTCGCATCGGCCTGGTTCAACACCGTCAAAGGCCTGTCGGCGGTCATCGCCACCGGGGTGATCGAGGCGTTGACCACGGCTCGCCTGCATTTTCACTCGACCATGCTGGTCGACCGCCTCGGCAATTCGCCGCTGGCCGAGCGCGACAGCGCAAGCCTCGCTCATCGTCTGCATGAGCAAGCGGTGGTGCTCACTTCCTCTGATCTTTACCTGTGCATGGCCGGTATCGCCGTGACCTTGATCCTGCTGATTTTCTGGCTGCCGACGCGGATCTTTCCGCCGCGCGCACCGACCTGAATGCTCCACTGATACAGAAGGTTTTTATGAACACTCAAGCAAAGCAGAAAGTCGCGGTTGCCGTGGCCGCCGCATTGGCCGTCGGCGTGTTGATGTACCTGGCGATGCCCGGCCTGTTCGGCAAGCGTACCCAGCAGAACACCAACGATGCTTATGTCTCGGCGGATTTCACCCTGGTCGTGCCGCGCGTTGCCGGGTTTATCAAGCAAGTGCTGGTCGAGGACAACCAGCAGGTCAAGGCCGGGCAGTTGCTGGCGCTGATCGATGACCGGGATTTGCGCGCAGCCGCCCAGGCCGCCGATGCCGAAACGCTGGTGGCCAGGGCGCAACTGCAAAACGCCCGGGCGACCCTCGAGCGTCAGGCGTCGGTGATTGCCCAGGCGCAATCCTCGGTGGTTTCGGCCAAGGCGGAAATGGCCTTTGCCGAGCATGAATTGAACCGCTACAAACACCTCGCCGGGGTGGGCGCCGGCACGGTGCAAAATGCGCAACAGGCGCAAACGCGTATCGACCAGGCCTCGGCACGATTGGCCAATGCCACGGCGGTATTGGCGGCGGAGCGCAAGCAAGTGGAGATCCTCACAGCCCAGCGCGACGCAGCCGAAGGGGGGCTGAAACGGGCGCAAGCGCAGCTGGAAATGGCCAGCTACGAGTTGTCCTATACGCGGATCGTCGCGCCACAGGACGGCATGGTCGGCGAACGCGCGGTGCGGGTCGGCGCCTACGTCACTCCGGGCAGCAAAATCCTCGCGGTGGTGCCGCTGGCGCAGGCATACGTGATGGCCAATTTCCAGGAAACCCAACTGACAGATGTGCAGCCGGGGCAGGCTGTGCAAGTGCGCGTCGACAGCCTGGGTGGTGCGGCATTGAACGGTCGTGTCGAAAGCATTGCCCCGGCCACCGGGGTGACGTTTGCCGCGGTCAAACCGGACAACGCCACCGGCAACTTCACCAAAGTGGTGCAGCGGATACCGGTGAAGATCGTGCTGGAGCCGGGGCAGTCGCTGGCCGAGCGCTTGCGGGTGGGGATGTCGGTGGAGGCGAGTATTGATACCGGCAGCGATGCGGCGCCTGTGCGTGAGGTGACTCAGCGATGAAGGACTGTGTTGGCTGGTCAGGCGCCTTCGCGAGCAGGCTCGCTCCCACAAGGGACCCGCGCAGTGCTGACAATTCTGGCTCCATCGCAGGTTTACTGTGGGAGCGAGCCTGCTCGCGAAGAGGCCTGTGGCAGCCATTCACCTTTAGTGCCTTGCTCGTCATGAGTCTCAGCGCCTGCACCGTCGGTCCGGACTTCCAGACGCCCGAAGCCACCGAAATCACCGAATGGTCGAAACCATCAAGGGCCGCCGCCAGCCAGGCTGTCGCCGAATCGATGGCCGAGCGCTGGTGGGAGGTGTTCCACGACCCCAAACTTTCAGCCCTGAGCCAGCGCGCCCTGACCGACAACCTCGACCTGAAGCTGGCCAGCAGCCGCTTGCAGCAAAGTCGTGCGGTGCGTCAGGTCATCACCGCCGAGCGCTACCCCAACACGGCCGCCAGCGGACGTTACGGACGCAACCGCAACAGTGGTGAAGGCCTGAACGACCCGTCAGGACATAACGGCCAATCCGCCTTCAACCTGTGGGATGCCGGCTTTTCCGCCTCCTGGGAGCTGGATTTCTGGGGCCGCGTGCGTCGGGAAACCGAAGCCGCCGACGCTAACCTGGAAGTCGCCGAGAACGACCGACGCGGTGTGCTGCTGTCGGTGCTGGCCGAAACCGCCCAGGACTATATCCAGCTGCGCGGTGTGCAGAACACCCGGCTCGTCACCGAGCAGAATCTCGACGTCGCCCGCCATAGCCTGAAACTTTCGCAACTGCGCCTGGCCGACGGCGTCGCGACGGACCTGGATGTCGCCGAAGCCGCCGCACAAGTGGCGGCCATCGAATCACGCCTGCCCGCACTGGAGCAGCGCCAGTGGCAACTGATCAACGCCTTGAGCCTGTTGATGGGCGAACCGCCCCAGGCATTGGCGGCGGAGCTATCCACAGACGCACCGGTGCCACAAACACCGCGTCAGGTCGCCATCGGCGTACCCTCGCAACTGGCTGCACGTCGGCCGGACATTCGCCAGGCCGAAGCGCGACTGCATGCCGCCACTGCCAGCATCGGCGTGGCCAAGGGCGATTTCTATCCGCGAATCACCCTGTCGGGGAACATCGGTTCCCAGGCCATGCAACTGAGCGATTTCGGCTCCTGGGGATCGCGTTCGTTCGGCATCGGCCCGCAATTCAGCTTGCCGCTGTTCGACGGAGGCCGCTTGCGTGGCGTGCTCGAGTTGCGTGAAGCGCAACAACTGGAAGCCGCTATCGCCTATCAGCAAACCGTGCTGCGCGCCTGGCATGAAATCGATGATCAACTGACCGCCTACAACGCCAGCCAGTTACGCCGCGACAGCCTGGCCGAAGCCGTGCGCCAGAACCGCATCGCGTTGGAAACCGCGCAACAGCAGTACGTCGAGGGCGTGGTGGATTTCGTCACCGTACTCACCGTGCAGGGGGCGTTGCTGGCGACGCAGGAGCAGTGGGTCGAGAGCTCGACCGGCGTGTCGCTGGCGGCCGTCGGGTTGTACAAGGCGTTGGGTGGTGGATGGCAGTCAGTGTATCCCGTGGCAGAGACGGCGTACTTCGAGCCGGCCGAATGACTATGGGTTGTACTTGTCCGGCAATACCGGGCAATGAGTGGCGTCATCGCAAACCTTCAGGCTTTCGACGACAAGTCCGCCATGCCCTTGAGCAACTCGATCGGCAGCGGAAAGACAATGGTCGAGCTCTTGTCGCCGGCAATCGAACTCAGGGTCTGCATGTAGCGCAACTGCATGGCCCCCGGTTGGCGGCCAAGCATTTCGGCGGCCTGCATGAGTTTTTCCGAGGCTTGCAATTCGCCTTCGGCGTGGATCACCTTGGCTCGCCGTTCCCGTTCGGCTTCGGCCTGCTTGGCGATGGCGCGGATCATCGATTCGTTGAGGTCCACGTGTTTGATCTCGACGTTGGCAACCTTGATGCCCCAGGCGTCGGTCTGGGCGTCGAGTACTTGCTGGATGTCCAGATTCAAGCGTTCGCGTTCGGCCAGCAGTTCGTCCAGTTCGTGTTTACCCAGCACCGCCCGTAGCGTGGTTTGCGCCAATTGGCTGGTGGCGGCCAGGAAATCCTCGACCTGGATGATTGCCTTCTGCGGATCGAGTACGCGGAAATACAGCACCGCGTTGACCTTGACCGACACGTTGTCGCGGGTGATCACGTCTTGCGGCGGCACGTCCAGCACCACGGTGCGCAAATCGACCCTGACCATTTGCTGGACCACCGGAATCAGCAGGATCAGGCCAGGGCCCTTGACCTGCCAGAAGCGCCCGAGCTGGAACACCACGCCGCGCTCGTATTCGCGCAGGATGCGGAACGTCGACCCCGCCAGTGCGATGATCAACAGTAGCAGCGCGACAAGACCCAATTGCAAACCCATGACTATTCTCCGCCCGGCGCCGCGTCAGCCGCGGCCACTTGCAGCAGCAAGCCCTTGCGCCCCACCACCCGTACCTGTTGCCCGGGTTGCAGCGGCGTCGCGCTGAGCACTTGCCATCGTTCTCCTTGCAGATGAACCCAGCCGCCATAGGCGTTGCCGAGCTGTACTGAAGTGACCGGCGTTTCGCTGCCGACCAGCCCGGCATCACCGCTGACCGTGTGGCGCGGTCGGGTCTTCAGGGCGTGAAACACCAGGTAGATCAGCAACAGTGCGCTGATCAGTCCCAGGCCGATCATCAACGGCACGGGCACATCGGTATTGGTCAGGATCACCGCGCCGATCACGAACATCACGATGCCGCCCAAGCCGATCACGCCGTAATTGGGCAGGGCCGCCTCAGCGATCAGGAACGCGATGCCGAAGGTGATAAGCCAGATCCCGACGGGGTTGGGCAACAGCACCACCACCGTGTCGGCGGCGCAGGCCGATCCGCTCAACGCCAACAGCAACGCAACTGCACAGCAACGCGTGTTCACTTGACCCTCCGGGAGAGTCGTGGAGTGGCTCTGCATTCAGTTTAGTTGAGCCTTGGCCGGTATGAATTTTGCTCAACTGCCATCGACATCCGATGGGCGGATTTCCCGCCGGATCGCGCTGACGGGCCTAGACTTTTACTACGCAAGCAAAACTTTAACCATCGTCCGCCAGCGGTCATGGCGGGCACCGAGGTGCATCATGCGTATGGCAAGAACCGTGCAGCGAAGCCTGGAAAAGGCTCAATGCGAATATGACATCGTCAGCCACCCACACTCGGCCAGCAGCCTCGAAACGGCACGGGTCGCAGGTATTCCTGCCGAACGGGTGGCCAAATCGGTGATCCTCGACGATCACCATGGGCATTACCTGATGGCTGTGCTGCCCGCCAGCCGTCACCTTGACCTGAGCAAAGTCCGCAGCAGCGGTGAGTGGCAGGTTTCCCGCGAAAGCAACCTGGCGCACCTGTTCGATGATTGCGAACGCGGTGCCGTACCGGCGCTGGGTGAGTCCTATGGGTTGGAGGTGGTGATCGATCCGCTGCTGACCCGGCAGAAAGACATCTATCTGGAGGCCGGCAACCACGTCAACCTGGTGCGTATGGACATGCCCGAGTTTCTGAAAATGGTGCCGCATGCCGAGGTGCGGGAGTTGAGTCATTAGGTCTGCAGTGTCTTCGCTGCCGTCATCGCGAGCAGGCTCGCTCCCACAGGGAGAACGCATTTTCCTGTGGGAGCGAGCCTGCTCGCGATGACCGCGCAGCGGTCCCTAAATTGGTCATCAGGAGTTCGTCATGGAAAGCCCGACCCACAACCTTCCATCCCTGTTCAAGCAACTCGGCCTGCCGGACGACGCCGAAAGCATCGATAAATTCATCGCCACCCATTCACCGCTCAAACCGGAGCTGCACCTTGCGGATGCATTTTTCTGGAGCCCGAGTCAGGCGGATCTTCTGCGTGAAGAGATACTCGATGACGCGGATTGGGCGGAGGTGGTGGATCAGCTGGATGTGCTGTTGAGGAAGGGGCGGGGGGTGTAAAAAACTGATAGGCGGTGGTCCACCGAGGTTGCTCTGATCACAATAACTGACCAGAATTAAGACCTTATTTGAGGTCTTAATTATGCAAAGTGTATTGGCTGATATGGCTGTCAGCGTGTCTGAACTAAAGAAAAACCCCTCTGCCGTTTTGAATGGCGCCCATGGAGGGCCCGTCGCAGTGCTCAATCACAATCGCGTCATGGGTTACATGGTCCCTGCCGATGTGTTCGAAGCCATGATGGAACGCCTGGATGATCTGGAGTTGGCGGAAATTGTGCGTTCTCGTCGTCATGAAACGCCGATTTCGGTAACGCTGGATGACTTATAAGCTCGAATTTCTGCCGTCTGCACGCAAAGAATGGGACAAGCTGGGGCACACGCTGCGTGAACAATTCAAAAAGAAGTTGGCAGAGCGGCTCGAAATGCCTCGAATCCCTTCCGACTCACTCCATGGCATGCCCGACTGCTACAAAATCAAGTTGAAGTCATCGGGATATCGACTCGTCTATGAGGTGATAGATGAGCGTGTCGTCGTTTCTGTCGTTGCAGTAGGAAAGCGCGAACGCAGTGAAGTGTATGAGCGTGCAAGGAAACGTTGAGGGCTCTCGGCAGGTCGCTGTTACGTATTTGTTTCAAAACTTGACGGAAAATCCCCTCCAATGCAATATTGATAGTTAGCAAACTAACAGTGTGTATTTTCCTTCGTGCCGAATAACCTCGACGTTCTCCAGATGAACATCAGCAGTGCCATGGTGGTGGCCGCCAGGCATTGGCGCAAAATCTGCCAGACCACGCTGGCCAACTATGGAATCTCCGAAGCCTGCGCCGTTCCGCTGTTGATGATCGGGCGTCTGGGCGAGGGTGTGCGGCAGGTGACGGTGGCCCAGGCAGCCGGGATGGAGAGCCCGTCGCTGGTGCGCTTGCTCGATCAGTTGTGCCATGGCGGCTACGTCTGCCGCACAGAAGATGCACAGGACCGCCGCGCCAAATGCCTGAGCCTGACCGAAACCGGTCGGGAGCTGGTGCAGGCGGTCGAAGTTGAACTGGTGCGCTTGCGCCACGAAGTCCTTGAAGGCATTGACCAGAGTGATCTGGAGGCTACGCTGCGGGTACTGAGAGCTTTTGAAGCGGCCACGCCACCATCGGTGGCCAACTCTTGAACGGATTTTTCTCTGGCATGCCCCCGGCGCGGGACTGGTTCTACGGAGTCCGCACCTTCGCCGCATCGATGATCGCGCTGTACATCGCTCTGCTCATGCAAATGCCGCGTCCGTACTGGGCGATGGCTACGGTGTACATCGTTTCCAGTCCGTTTCTCGGCCCTACCAGTTCCAAGGCGCTGTACCGGGCGGTCGGCACCTTTATCGGCGCTGCGGCGGCGGTTCTGTTCGTGCCGATGTTCGTGCAGAGCCCCTACGTGCTGGTGGTGGTGATTGCGCTGTGGACCGGGACGCTGCTGTTTCTGTCCCTGCATTTGCGCACCGCGAACAACTACGCCCTGATGCTCGCCGGCTACACCTTGCCGTTGATCGCCCTGCCGGTGGTGAACAACCCGCTGGGGGTGTGGGACGTGGCCGAAGCGCGGACCGAAGAAATCTTTCTCGGCATTGCCGTGGCGGCGGTGGTCGGTGCCATGTTCTGGCCCCGGCGCCTGGCGCCGGTGTTCAATGATTCGGTGAGCAAATGGTTTACCGATGCATCGACCTACAGCCTGCGCTTCATCAGCCGCAACGTGCAGCCTGAAGAAGTCAGCGCGTTGCGGGCATCGATGGTCGCCACGTTCAACTCACTGGAATTGATGATCGGCCAGTTGCCCCACGAAGGCTCGCGTCCGCAGACGGTGCGCAACACCAAGGAATTGCGCGGACGGATGATTCATCTGCTGCCAGTGATCGATGCCCTCGACGATGCGCTTTACGCCCTGGAACGGCGCACCCCTGAGCTTGTGGACAAGTTCGCACCCTTGCTGGCCGCCACCACCGAGTGGCTCGAGCACAAGGATGCCGATCTCGACCGTTGGCAAGCCCTGAAGGATCAACTTGAGGCCCTGCAACCGGCTCCCGAAGCGCTGGATGACCGCAAGCAACTGCTGTTCTCCAACGCCATTTACCGTCTCGGCGAGTGGATTGATTTGTGGCAGGACTGCCGCAGCCTGCAATACGCCATCCAGTGCGAAAGCCAGGACAGCTGGCGCGCGGTGTATCGGCACTGGCGGCTGGGACGGTTATCCCCGTTCCTGGATCGAGGCCTGATGTTTTATTCCGCGGCGTCCACCGTCACCGCGATTATCGTCGCTTCGGTGCTGTGGATTCTGCTCGGCTGGACCGATGGCGGCAGCGCCGTGATCCTGGCGGCGGTGGCGTGCAGTTTCTTTGCCTCGATGGACGACCCGGCGCCGCAGATTTACCGGTTCTTTTTCTGGACAGCGATGTCGGTGGTGTTCGCCAGCCTTTATCTGTTTCTGGTGCTGCCCAACCTGCATGACTTTCCGATGCTGGTGCTGGCGTTTGCCGTGCCGTTCATTTGCGTCGGCACCCTGACGGTCAAGCCGCAGTTTTACCTGGGCATGTTGCTGACCCTGGTCAACACCTCGTCCTTCATCAGCATTCAGGGCGCTTACGACGCGGACTTCCTCAGTTTCGCCAACTCCAACCTGGCCGGTCCCATGGGGTTGCTGTTCGCGTTCATCTGGACCCTGATTGCCCGGCCGTTCGGTGCCGAGCTGGCGGCCAAGCGCCTGACCCGTTTCAGCTGGCGTGACATCGTCAGCCTCTCCGAGCCGGCCGCGTTGTCTGAGCATCGGCTTCTGGGCATACGGATGCTCGATCGGCTGATGCAGCATCTGCCGCGCCTGGCCATGACCGGCCAGGACTCCGGCGTGGCGCTGCGGGAGGTACGGGTGGCGCTGAATCTGTTGGACCTGCTCGCTTATACGCCGCGGGTCCTTGGTGTGCCGCAGGTGTTGCTGCGTCAGGTGGTGGCCGAGGTGGGCGAGTACTTCAAGGCCTGTCTCAAGGCCGGTGAACGCTTGCAGGCACCGAGCCCGTTGCTGATGACCCTCGACCGCACGCGTCGCGCCCTCAGCGGTGCCGGCGACGATGAAACCCGTCGGCATCTGCTGCACGCCCTGAGCGGCCTGCGCCTGGCACTGTTGCCCGGCGTCGAGTTCGTCGGTTCCGCCGAGGCCGAAGAGCCGCTTCCCCATGGCATTGATGGAGCGCCTTTATGATCGGTGACCTGGATCTGAGCGGGGTGTTCCTGCCCACGCTGCTGGTGCTGATGGGCATTACGTATGTGTTGTACCTGTTGGTGCACGGGGTGCTGACGCGCCTGCACTTTTACCGTCTGGTCTGGCACCGGGCATTGTTCAACGTGGCCCTCTACGCCTTGCTGCTTGGCGCCGTGGACTCACTCAGTCGATACCTGATGACATGAAAAAACCGTTTCTAACCCTCGGTCGCGTGGTGCTGACCCTGCTGATCGTGAGCTTCGCCGTTGTCGTGGTCTGGCGCATGGTGATGTATTACATGTTCGCGCCCTGGACCCGCGACGGGCACATCCGTGCCGACATCGTGCAAATCGCGCCGGACGTGTCCGGGCTGATCCAGCAAGTGGAGGTGCGCGACAACCAGCTGGTCAAGCGCGGCCAGGTGTTGTTCAGCATCGATCCTGACCGCTTCAGGCTGGCCCTGCGCCAGGCGAAAGCGGCCGTCGCCGACCGCGAAGAAACCCTGGCCCAGGCCCAGCGCGAGGCCAAGCGGAACAAGGGTCTTGGCAACCTGGTGCCGGGTGAGCAGCTGGAAGAAAGCCAGTCGAAAGTGGCCCGCGCCCAAGTGGCCTTGATGGAAGCCCAGGTGGCGGTGGACAGCGCGCAGCTCAACCTCGACCGCTCGGTGATCCGCAGCCCGGTGGACGGCTACGTCAACGATCGCGCGCCACGGGCCCAGGAGTTCGTCAGCGCCGGGCGTCCGGTGTTGTCGGTGGTCGACAGCAACTCGTTCCACATCGATGGCTATTTCGAAGAAACCAAACTGAACGGCATTCATATCGGGCAAAGCGTCGACATCCGGGTGATCGGCGACAATGCGCGCCTGCGCGGGCATGTGGAGAGCATCGTCGCCGGTATCGAAGACCGCGACCGCACCAGCGGCAACAACCTGCTGCCCAACGTCAACCCGGCGTTCAGCTGGGTGCGGCTGGCCCAGCGGATTCCGGTGCGGATTGCCTTCGATGACGTGCCGGAAGATTTCCGCATGATCGCCGGGCGTACCGCCACGGTATCGATCATCGACGATCAGAAGCGGGAGCCGGCGCAATGAGCAAGGCCTCGGGTTTGGCGGTCGCCGGGTTAAGCTTGCTGCTGTCGGCGTGTCAGATGGTCGGGCCGGATTATCACTTGCCCGAAGAAGCGGCCGTCCATCGTCAAGACTTCCAGGGTGATCTGGCGGTCGACGGTAAAACCGTGGTGTCCGCGCCGGTGCCGGCCGATTGGTGGCGCCTGTACAAGGACCCGCGACTCGACCAGTTGGTACAACAGGCCATGGCTTCCAACACCGATTTGCGTGTGGCGGCGGCCAGTCTGTCGCGGTCTCGCGCTCAGGTCGATGAGGCGCAAGCGGCGGGCGGCTGGAGCGGCGGCGTGCAGATGGGCGCCCAGCGCTTGCAGGAGTCCGGCCAGGCCTTCCTGCTGCCGGAAAAAGTGCCGGTGGCCAACATCGGCGATATCGGCATCAGCGCGTCGTACCAGTTCGACCTGTTCGGCACCTTGCAACGCGGCATCGAAGCGGCCAAGGCCAATGCCGATGCGACGCAGGCCGCCGCCGATACTGCACGCATTACCGTGGTGGCCGACGTGGTTCGCGCCTACACCCAAGTGTGTGCGGCCAATGAAGAGCGGGAAATCGCCCAGCATTCCCTCGATCTGCAAGCCCAGAGCACCACGCTGATCCAGCGCTTGCGCGATGCTGGGCGTGGCGACGAAACCCAGGTCACCCGCTCGCAGACCCAATTCAAATCCCTGCGCGCCGACATGCCGCGCTATGAAGCCGCTCGTCAGGCCGGGCTGTATCGCTTGTCGATGTTGCTGGCCAAGCCGGTGGACCAACTGCCGGCCGGCACCGCCACCTGCGACGAGCTGCCAAAAATCGCGCAATTGATCCCGGTGGGCGATGGCGCCGCATTGCTCAAGCGTCGTCCCGATGTACGGCAGGCCGAGCGGCGACTGGCGGCCGCGACGGCCGGTATTGGCGTCGCCACGGGCGAGCTGTACCCGAATATCAGCATCGGCGCGACCATCGGTACCGTCGGTATCCTCGACGATCTGGGCGATCCGTCTACCAACCGCTGGGGCTTCGGTCCGTCGCTGACCTGGAACGTGCCGACCAACGGCGCCCGGGCGCGCATCCGCGAAGCCGAAGCGGTGACCCAGGCGACCTTGGCGCATTTCGATGGGGTGGTGCTCAACGCCATTCGCGAGACCCAGACCGGCCTGGCCCAGTACACGGCATTGCTGCAACGCCGCGATGCACTGGCCGATGCCGAGCAATCGGCAAAACTGGCGGCCGACCAGACCCATCGCTTCTTCCAGGCCGGCCGCGCCTCGTTCCTGGCGGACCTGCAAGCCACCCGCACCTACATCGACGTCACGGCGCAACTGGCGGCCGCGAACACCCAGGTTGCCGCCAGTCAGATCGATTTGTTCCTCGCCTTGGGCGGCGGATGGGAAAGCGGACGAACGCAAGCGTCGAACTCCGGCAAACCCTGAGGCCGTTGCTATGCTTTGAAGTGTTGGAGGGGCGCCTCGTGCAAAGCGCCCTTTCTTCACACAAGGCTCGCGCAGGTCAGGGGGAAACCAATAATGAAAAACCCTTACGCTCTCGGCTTCTGGTGCGCCATCGTGGCGTTGGTGCTGCTGTCGGCCACCTATTTCTACGGCATCATGCTGGCCCACCAGATCGACAAGGCTCTGGTGTTCCTCGACAGTGCCGCCGCGCTGATTGCCGTGATGTCCATTGCGGTGGTGGCCTGGGCCTCGGTCCAGAATCAACGCATCAAGAAAAGACAACTCGAACAAGGCAAGACCCTGGTCCTGATCTGGGACACCAAGGTGGCGTTGCGTCGTGTCGAAACCGTGTTCGACCGCTATTTCTGGGGCAGTTACTGGCAACCGGGGCGCACCTTTCAGGAAGTCATGGGCGAATTGACCGGCACGCCGCTGGAAAAAAGCCTCGAGACCCTGAAAAAACAATGCCTGGCGCTGGACCGGCAAGTGGCTGACGACGGTCGGCACTGGCTCAGCAATGCCCGGGAACTGGCCGATGTCGCCACGGCCATGGCCCGCGAACGCTATCAACTGGACTTCTGCGACCCGCGCGAGGAAGTGACGGGCGGGGCGGTGATCAACCGGGACTTCGAAGTGCTGGTGTACACCTGGACTGCGCGGCTCAAAAGTTTTGATCATCAGCTGGATGAGATCGAGGTCCAATACTCTTGAGTTGATATTGGCTATTCGATCGCCATCGCGAGCAGGCTCGCTCCTACATTGGAATGCATTCCCCCTGTAGGAGCGAGCCTGCTCGCGATGGCGATTGCATTGACTGCGAATATCTCCAGCCCAGTGAACACCCCCAAGACACTCTTTCACCTTTAATCATTGAGCCGTTCGTCGCGCCCGGTGCTAATCTGCAATTCACTTTCAGCACAGTCGAGCCGCAACCCGTCATGGGTTCAGGGAAGACGACCTCACTTTCTACAACGGACATGAACGGGGCATACATGAATAAATCAGCAGGCGTGCTACTGGGAATTGTTGTCGCAATCGGTGCCATCAGCGCAGGCGGAGCCTGGTTCACCGGCACCAAAATCGAAGGTGTGTTGAACACCTCGATTGCCGATACCAACAAGGAATTGCAGGCGGCGATGGTCGGTTCAAACGGCACGGCGTCGCTGGAACTGGTGTCGCTGGAGCGTCATGTATTCAGCAGCACCGCGCACTACCGTCTCAAGGGCGAAGGCGAAATGTTCGGCGAAGCGCCGGTCGAGTTGCTGTTTGTCGATCACATCGAACACGGCCCGTTGCCGTTCTCGCGCCTGATGTCGCTGAAGTGGCTGCCGGTCCTGGCGACCAGTCACTACGAACTGGAAAAGACCCCGTCCACCGAGAAGTGGTTTGCCGCCGCCAAGGACAAATCCCCGCTGACCGGTGTGGTCAACATCGGTTATGACAACTCTACCAATGGCACCCTCGAGTTGCAGCCGCTGGAAATGGCCCTGGATGACAAGTCGAGCTTGAAGTTCTCCGGCCTGAGCATGGACGTCGACGCCAGCGCCAAGGCGCAGAAGGTCAAGGCCAGCGGCTACATGGACAGCCTGAAGGTGACCACAGTGTCCGAGGATCAGGCACCGGTGCAGGTTGAATTGAACGGCCTGACCCTGGCCAGCAACCTGACAAAAAGTACCTACGGTTTCTACACCGGTGAGAACGTTGTTGAACTGGCCAGCGGCAAGTCGACTTTTGGCGTCAAGCAGTCGGTACTGGACTTCAAGAAATTCGAAATGAAAAACCTGACTGAAGAAAAGGGTAGCAACGTCTCCGGGCGTGCCGACTACAAGGTCGGCGACGTGTCCCTGAACGGCAAGACCATCGGTTCCGGGGCGCTGGCCATGAGCCTGAAGAACCTCGACATTCCGGCCACCCTGTCATTGATGCAGGTTTACCAGAGCAAACTGCAGCCGTATGAAAGGGCTGCGGCCGAAGCAGCGGCGGCCGGCCTGCCGGCGCCAGAGCTGAAACTGACCGAAGCCGAAGAGGCGCTGCTCAAGTCCAGTCTGGAAAAACTGCTGGCGGCCGGACCACAAGTGGCCCTGGAAAACTTGTCGTTCAACACCGCCAACGGTGAGAGCCGCGCCAACATGGTGCTCGACCTGACCAAGCCACAAGCCATCGATCTGCCGACCGATCAGTTGGTCAGACAGCTGATCGCGCTGCTGGACTTCAAACTGCAAGTGTCCAAAGCCATGCTGGTCGATGTGCTCACCGTGCAATCGCAAATCGATGGTCAGACCGACGCCAAACTGATTGCCGACCAGGCCACTGCCACCGCAGACATGTTCAGCAGCATGGCGGTCGGCAGCCAACTGGCAAAACTGGACGGCAATAACATCGTCACCAACTTGCGTTACGCCAACAATCAGGTGGACTTCAACGGCCAGAAAATGACCGTCGAAGAGTTTGCCAGTTTTGTGATGAGCAAGTTCGCAGATGCTGGTGCCACCGAGTAACGGCGGCTGTTAACTCTGCAACGCCCGGCCTCTGCATCGCGCAGGCGCCGGGCGTTTTGCTGTCCGCCCCCTAGGGGACGTCACGGATCAGGCGCCATGCCTCTTCCCATGGCAGCGGTTGTTTCATCCGCTCGGCGAGCATCGCCATTGTCCGGTCCATCTCGCAGGCTACCGCCGCCGACACCACACCGTTTTTGCCGAACAGGCCGATGAACGGCGGATCGTAGGGATCGCCCTTGAACTCGACTTCGTCCCAGGCCTCGGCGTGGCCGAGGTAGTCGTAGGTTTTACCGAAATGCCAGGTCCAGAAATACGGCACGTCGAGGTAATGCTCGTCACCGCCCAGCATATTGGCCGCGGCGATCCGCGCCTGCTGTTGGGCCAGTCGCCAGTGTTCGATGCGCAGGTGTTGGTTGTTCAGCGGGAACGTGGCGATATCGCCAGCCGCCCAGAGGCCGTCGGCCACGCGCATTGCGCCATCGACACGCAGCGAGTGGTCCTGCTCCTTCGGCAACCCGGTAAAGGCAGCAGTGGCTGGCGTGACGCCGATGCCGACCAGCACCAGATCGGCCGCCAAGCGTTGGCCGTTGTCCAGGCGCACGGCTTCGACCTTGTCCGTCCCTTCGATCTGTACCGCATTGCCCTGGGTATGAAACACGACGCCATGGGCTTCATGTCGTGCGCGAATGGCCTTGCCGACCGTGTCGCCGAACTGTTTGGCAAACGGCACTTCGTGGCGGGCCAGCACGGTCACGTGCAGGCCAAGCTGGCGCAGGGACGAGGCGGACTCCATGGCAATGAAACTGTCACCGATGATCACCACCCGCTGGCCGGCGCTGGCGCTGTCCAGAATCTGCTGCGCATGGGCTTTGGAGCGCAAGACGAACACTTGCGGCAGCTCGGCACCGGGCAGCGTCAGCGGATTGGGTACACCGCCGGTGGCCAGCAGCGCGGCGTCGTATGTCAGTAATTGGCCGTCAGTCAGCCGCAGCGTCCGGTTTGGCGCATCCAGGCTTGCCACTTCGCCTCGCAGGCGCTCGATCCGCTGCTCGCGGTAAAAATCCTCGTCGCGCAGCGGCGGGACTTCGTCCAGCGGCATCTCTCCGGCGATCACGTATTTGCTCAGCGCGGTGCGGTCGTATCCGGCATCGGTTTCGCGGTCGATCAACAGTAACCGGCCGCCGAAACCCTTCTCGCGCAAACACGCTGCCGCCGCCGTGCCTGCCGCGCCAGCGCCGACAATGATGAAGGTGCGTGGATCGTCGGCCGGTGGCGTGTGGGCACCCGGCATCGGCTGGTCGCCGACCCAGATGTCGCCGTCACGCACTTCAAGGGGATAGCGCTTGAGGCTGTCCAGGGCTGGCGGCTCACACAGCCCGCCATCCTCGATCCGAAACTGCGCCTTGTGCCACGGACAGGTCAGGCGCCCATTGCATACCGCACCGTCAGCCAGCGGGGCTCCGGCGTGCGGGCATTCGGCCTGATAAGCGCGCAGTTGTTCGCCGGCCCGCAACAGCAGAACCTTGCTGTCCTGGACCTGCACTTCCAGACCCCGGTCTTCGGGCACATTGGCGACACGCGCAACGCGATGCAGAGTCATGATCGCTCTCCAGACAGACGTTTCAATTATGAGTCTGGTACTTATCGCGAGGTTCAGCCAATTGCCCCTGCCACGGCGTGAACGGTCCGGCTATAGTTTGCGCGCCGACGACGGCCCAACACGCACAAGGTACTCCGGTATGCCCCGATTGACCTCAATGAACCCTTGGCTCGCGGCCTTGGCAGTCGCCCTTTGCGTGCAGTTCCCGGCGCAGGCCCAGGAGCGCTTCACCCTGAACATTCCCGGTGTCTCCGATGACCGTCTGTTCACGTCGGCCGCAGCGAGCGATTCCGCGGGTTGTGGCGGGCATAACATTTCCCCGGCATTGAACTGGAACGCCGGCCCGGAAGCGACCCAAAGCTACGCCATCGTCATGCACGACCCAGACGGCCAGAAGGGCCAGGGCATCGATCAGTGGGTGCATTACGGCATCAAGGCCGGCACCCACCAGATCCCGGCCGGTGCCGGGAGCAAACCCGGCCTCGAGGGTGTCGGCGGTACCAACAGCAAGACAACCACCGGCTACATCGGCCCTTGCCCGCCCGTTGGCGACAGCTCGCACCACTACATCATCCAGATCTATGCCCTGGACCTGCCCCCGGACGCCTTGCCCGCCGGCCTGACCCGTGCGCAGTTGCTGGAAAAAGTCAAAGGCCACGTCCTGAAAAACAGCAGCGTGGTGCGGCGCTATCATCGCTAACCATCTTCAGGAATAAACTGAAGTGCGCAGCGCTCGGGGAATTTGGCATCCCGACCCGAAAGCGCGCACTATCAGGCCATAGCCGATGCGTTGGAGGATGCCGTGGCAAAAAAAATCGACCGCATCGCCCAAATGCTCAACTGCCCGCAAAAGGGCGAGGAACTGCGGCGAGCGATTACCGAGAGTCGCAAGGATTTTCTGCTGAATCAGCCGGAAGAAGACGTTGTTGAAGACGACGACCTTGAAGAGGAGTTTTTCGAGGACGACGAGGACGATGATGAGTACGACGAGTTCGACTGGACGACAGAATAAAAAAAAAACCGCTTCGGCGGTTTTTTTGTGGGTCAGGGCAGCACCGGTCGGAGATTCGTTGACCCACATGCAGAGAATGGAACACTATAAGGTACTTTTTTTCGTGCCTTTGGAGCCGTCATGGAGCAGCTACTTGCAAGCCGTTCGGTCAGCATCACCGAGCTCAAGCGCAGCCCGAGCACGGTGATCGAGCAAGCGGGTTCCGAGCCTGTTGCCGTGCTCAACCACAATCGTCCTGCCGCCTATCTTCTACCGCACGCGGCCTATAAACAGCTGCTGGATCGGCTACAGGCTGCCGAACTTCGTGAAGCCATTGCGGCCAGCCGCAACGATCCGCGCCCGGCCATTGCTGCCGATACCGTGTTCGCCGAGCTTGATGCGCTGATTGATGAAGTAGCAGCCGAGCAAAGCCGTCCATGAGGCAATTGCTTTTCTCTGCATTGGCACGGGACGATCTGCTGCAAGTCGCTCGTTTTATCGCTCGAGACAATCCTGAACGGGCCCGGACGTTTGTGCGCGAACTACGCATGCAGTGCACACGATTGATCGATCAACCGAACCTGGGTGTTTCAAGAGACGATTGCGCCAAGGGATTGCGAATGCTTGCCCATGGCCGATATCTGATTTTCTACTGTTGGGTGGATGACGAGATCAAGGTCGAACGCATACTGCACAGTGCGAGAGACATCGCCCGGCTGTTTGAAAAAAACAGCATTGACCATTAGGCGCCAAGCCTTCAAACACCCACAAAAAAGCCCCAGACCCATAAGGCCTGAGGCTTTCTCGCTACAACGTATGGTGCACCAGGCGGGATTCGAACCCACGACCCCTGCCTTCGGAGGGCAGTACTCTATCCAGCTGAGCTACTGGTGCAGCGGGCGCCATGATACTCATATGCACTGCGGGCGTCCATGCTGCTGAATCGCCTGCGTTTTTTTAAAGCTGTAACGCGCGTTTGCTACGTTGATCAGAAAAAATAGGCAAAAGCGTCGTTTTCGTTCTTTTTTTCGAACAGGCTATTGTCCTTTACCCCCTTTGATCCTAGGATTCGTTTGAGATTTCAAACGCTCTTGTCTGGGTGCTGAACCGCACGATTTGAATCAGTGCGCTATTTATGTGCTTCAGCCCGGTGAATGATTTCCCTGACGGCAGCCTATCGAGGCGCCTTTCTACAATCATAATTTGCTCCGCATTCGTTGCGGTGCTGTTAAGGAAAGCCGACATGCAGCTTAAAGACACCCAGTTGTTCCGCCAGCAAGCCTTCATCGATGGCGCGTGGGTTGATGCGGACAATGGTCAGACGATCAAGGTCAACAACCCGGCAACGGGCGAAATTCTGGGCACCGTGCCGAAAATGGGCGCTGCCGAAACCCGCCGTGCGATCGAAGCCGCTGACAAAGCGCTGCCGGCCTGGCGTGCACTGACCGCCAAAGAACGTGCGACCAAACTGCGTCGCTGGTTCGAGCTGATCATCGAGAACCAGGACGACCTGGCTCGCCTGATGACCCTGGAGCAAGGCAAGCCATTGGCTGAAGCCAAGGGCGAAATCGTTTACGCCGCTTCCTTCATCGAATGGTTCGCCGAAGAAGCCAAGCGCATCTACGGTGACGTGATTCCGGGCCACCAGCCAGACAAGCGCCTGATCGTGATCAAGCAGCCAATCGGCGTGACCGCTGCAATCACCCCGTGGAACTTCCCGGCTGCAATGATCACCCGTAAAGCCGGCCCGGCCCTGGCCGCCGGTTGCACCATGGTGCTCAAGCCTGCTTCGCAAACTCCATTTTCCGCCTTCGCCCTGGCCGAACTAGCCCAGCGTGCGGGCATCCCGGCTGGCGTGTTCAGCGTGGTTTCCGGCAGCGCCGGCGACATCGGCAGCGAGCTGACCAGCAACCCGATCGTGCGCAAGCTATCCTTCACCGGTTCGACCGAGATCGGTCGTCAACTGATGTCGGAATGCGCCAAGGACATCAAGAAAGTGTCCCTGGAACTGGGCGGCAACGCTCCGTTCATCGTGTTCGACGACGCGGATCTGGATAAGGCCGTCGAAGGCGCGATCATTTCCAAGTATCGCAACAACGGTCAGACCTGCGTCTGCGCCAACCGCCTGTACATTCAGGATTCGGTCTACGACGCGTTCGCCGAGAAGCTGAAAGTGGCTGTGGCCAAGCTCAAGATCGGTAACGGTCTGGAAGACGGCACCACCACTGGCCCGCTGATCGACGAAAAAGCCGTGGCCAAGGTGCAAGAGCACATCGCTGACGCCATTTCCAAAGGCGCCACCGTGTTGTCCGGCGGCAAGCCGATGGAAGGTAACTTCTTCGAACCGACCATCCTGACCAACGTGCCGAACAACGCTGCCGTGGCCAAGGAAGAAACCTTCGGTCCACTGGCTCCGCTGTTCCGCTTCAAAGACGAAGCCGATGTGATCGCGATGTCCAACGACACCGAGTTCGGTCTGGCCTCGTACTTCTATGCTCGCGACCTGGGTCGCGTGTTCCGTGTGGCTGAAGCCCTGGAATACGGCATGGTCGGCGTCAACACCGGGTTGATCTCCAACGAAGTCGCGCCGTTCGGCGGCATCAAGGCCTCGGGCCTGGGCCGTGAAGGCTCCAAGTACGGCATCGAAGATTACCTGGAAATCAAATACCTCTGCCTGGGCATCTAAGCCAGTAAGAGCATTGCTTCAAGCGCAAAGGGCACGAGAGCGCTGTCCTTTTGCGCCGCTTCAAACCGGAATTTTCTCGGTGGCCGGGAACACCGTGGCAGTCGATCATCGCATGCTGCCGCCGTTGCTCCCCGTCGCTTTATCCTTGAACCACGCCGCCCGATGAGCGGTGAATGAGGAATGTATGAGCAAGACTAACGCTTCTTTGATGGCCCGCCGTACCGCTGCTGTTCCACGTGGTGTTGGCCAGATTCACCCGATCTTCGCCGATTCCGCGAAGAACGCGACGGTAACCGACGTTGAAGGTCGTGAATTCATCGACTTCGCCGGCGGTATCGCCGTACTGAACACCGGCCACCTGCACCCGAAAGTCATCGCCGCCGTGACCGAGCAGCTGAACAAGCTGACCCACACCTGCTTCCAGGTACTGGCCTACGAGCCGTACGTGGAAGTGTGCGAAAAAATCAACGCCAAGGTCCCAGGTGATTTCGACAAGAAAACCCTGCTGGTGACCACCGGCTCCGAAGCCGTGGAAAACTCGATCAAGATCGCCCGTGCTGCCACTGGCCGTGCCGGCGTGATCGCCTTCACCGGCGCTTACCACGGTCGCACCATGATGACCCTGGGCCTGACCGGTAAAGTCGTGCCTTACTCGGCCGGCATGGGCCTGATGCCAGGCGGCATCTTCCGTGCGCTGTACCCGAATGAACTGCACGGTGTGAGCATCGACGACTCGATCGCTTCCATCGAACGCATCTTCAAGAACGACGCCGAGCCGAAAGACATCGCCGCGATCATCATCGAACCGGTTCAGGGCGAAGGCGGTTTCTACGTCGCGCCTAAAGAGTTCATGAAGCGTCTGCGTGCCTTGTGCGACCAGCACGGCATCCTGCTGATCGCTGACGAAGTACAGACTGGCGCTGGCCGTACCGGCACCTTCTTCGCCATGGAACAGATGGGCGTCGCTGCCGACCTGACCACCTTCGCCAAATCCATCGCTGGCGGCTTCCCGCTGGCCGGTGTGTGCGGCAAGGCCGAATACATGGACGCCATCGCTCCAGGCGGCCTGGGCGGCACCTACGCCGGCAGCCCGATCGCTTGCGCCGCGGCCCTGGCCGTGATGGAAGTGTTCGAAGAAGAACACCTGCTGGATCGTTGCAAGGCTGTTGGCGAGCGTCTGGTAACCGGCCTGAAGGCCATCCAGGCCAAGTACCCGGTGATCGGTGAAGTCCGTGCCCTGGGCGCGATGATCGCTGTCGAGCTGTTCGAAAACGGCGACAGCCACAAGCCGAACGCTGCAGCCGTGGCGTCCGTTGTGGCCAAGGCTCGCGACAAGGGTCTGA
This sequence comes from Pseudomonas fluorescens, assembly GCF_040448305.1. NCBI lineage: Bacteria > Pseudomonadati > Pseudomonadota > Gammaproteobacteria > Pseudomonadales > Pseudomonadaceae > Pseudomonas > Pseudomonas fluorescens. Next base: position 164,832 of record NZ_CP148752.1, read on the forward strand.
TCCTGCTGTCCTGCGGCACCTACGGCAACGTTCTGCGCGTCCTGGTACCGCTGACCTCGCCGGACGAGCAACTGGACAAAGGCCTGGCGATCATCGAAGAGTGCTTCTCCGAGCTCTGATCACCCAGTGTGACCTGATCCACAAAAAACCCGCTTCGGCGGGTTTTTTCATGCCCCTGGAAACACATCCCGCGCATTAGCGCTGTATCGAATGGCCAGCATTGGCTAAGGTTTCCGCATTGCCAGGGAGAGCTGTATGACAACCGTCATTTTACCCGCGGTTCCAAGAGTCCTGATTGCCGAGGCCGACCCCTGGTCCCGGGATTTGCTCAAGGAAGTGTTGTTGAACGTACGCTGCGATGCGCGGCTGGATTTGTGCGCCGATGGTCAGCAAGCGCTGGAGCTATTGGCTGCCAACCCCTATGACCTGGTCATCGCCGACTGGGAGTTGCCGGGCGTCGATGGCCTGAATGTCCTGCGCAACGTCCGTCAGCGCAAACGCAATCCGCCCATGCCGTTCATTCTGATGAGCAGTCGTAACGACAGTGCCAGCGTGCGCGAGGCCTTGTCGCTGGTGCCGGCCGCCTACCTGACCAAGCCCCTGAATATGCAAAGCCTCACCCATAGGTTGCAGGGGTTGCTGCTGAACGCTGGCGAAGAAGTTTCGTGCGAAGTGCCGGCGCTGGCACAGGGCATGACGTTGTCGGTGTTTCTGGAGCGTCGCCGGGAATTGGCCGACGGCGCGCCGCTGATGACCGACGTGCAAGTGGCGGTCAAGCGCAGCCTCAATCCCAATGGCCTCGACCTGACGGTTCTGGAAGGCGAAATCCGCACCGATCCGCAGGTCACGGCCGTGCTGATCGCCGCTGCCAACAGCGCGGCCCAGCACCACGGCGCCGCTGTGCAAACCCTGTCACAGGCACTGCATCGCCTGGGCACCGGGCAGAGCATGAACCTGATTCTCGGGCTGGCACTCAAGCGCAGCGCACGGCTCAGCGATCCGCAATTGGCCGACTATGCCGAGCGCTTCTGGGATCTGTCGCTGCACACCGCCGAATACGCGCGAACCCTGGCGCGCCTGCTCGATCTGGATCAGGAGCGCTGCTATTGCGCCGGTATGTTGCATCGTCTCGGCGATCTGGCGCTGCTGCGCTGTTTGCAGGAGTGGAAACAGGCCGGTGGTGAACTGGACGAGCAGGAGGACGTGGGCGAAGCGCTGGTTGAATTTGGCGCGGCCTATGGTTCGGCCCTGCGCACGCGCTGGCGCCTGCCACTGGAGTTGCGGGAGCTGATTGCAGCCGCCTACCAGCTCGGTGGCGGGGTTTATTCCCGCGAAGCGCTGGTGATGAACATGGCGGCGCAGATGGCGCGCCTGACCGAGCATGAGGGCATCGAGGCGCTGGCGAAGAGCCGGACGGCGCGGTTGCTCAAGATTGGCTTGCCGGAGTTGATGCGTTTGCGCAGGAAGTAAAGCCACCACTCAACCCTGTGGGAGCGAGCTTGCTCGCGATAGCGGACTGTCTGCCAACATTGATGTTGAATGAGCCGCCGCCATCGCGAGCAAGCTCGCTCCCACAGGGTTCTATGGTGTTCCTGTCAGGCAGTAACAATCCGGTTCTTGCCCTCGCGCTTGGCCTGATACATCGCGGTATCCGCCCGGGAAAACAGGTTCTCCACGTTTTCGTCCGCGGCGCTCAGGCTGGTCAGGCCCTGGCTGACGGTGATGCCGAACGTCTGGCCTGCATGGGTGAAACGCAATCGCTGAATCTGCTGTTGCAAGCGTTCAGCCACTTGCAGGGCCATCTGTGGCGTACAGCCGGGAAACACCGCTGCGAACTCCTCACCGCCAATGCGCCCGAACAGGTCGCCACGGCGCAACGCTGCGCGGCCGCTATCGGCGATGCGTTGCAACACGTTGTCGCCTTCCTGGTGACCATAGGTGTCGTTGATGATTTTGAAGTCATCGATGTCCAGCATCAGGAACGACAATGGCTCGCCCTGTTGCCGGGCGTGTGCGAACTCGCGGTGGGCGCATTCGAAGAAATGCCGGCGATTGCTGCTCTGGGTCAGCGCGTCGGTGGTGGCCAAGCGGTGCAGCTCGGTTTCCATCTGCTTCTTGTCGGTGATGTCTTCGGCGATGCCGACGATGATCACCGGTTGCCCCGGCTCGGCCTGGCGGTTGACGTAGCATTTGTCGCTGAGCCAGCGCACCTGGCCATCGGCGGCAATGATTCGATACTCGCGGTCTTCGACGGCGCCTTTGTCCAGCACTTCGGCCAGACTGCGTTCGGCGTAGTCCAGGTCGTCAGGGTAAATGCTGTCGCGCCATTGGTTGCAGTCGGCCAGCAGTAGATCGGCCGAACGGTCAAAGATCCGTTCGTAGGCGGGGCTGACGTAAAGCACCTGGCGGGTTTCCCAATCGAATGCCCACAGCACCGCGTTGACGCTCATCAGCAAGGTGTTGAGCAACTGTTCGCGTTCGCTCAGGCGTGCGACTTCACTTTGGGCGTGCATCAGCGCCATCAGGGTCTGCGCGGCCTCGGGCCAATGGGACGGAGATGAGTCTTGCAGGTTTTTTTCGGCCATCGACACAAATCTCAAAGGGCATGCCGCGCGCGATCGCGGCCAACATCAAGCCCGCCGGGGATGGCGAAGTGTCTTTGAGATAGGGCTTTTCAGATGAAGTTCCCGCCTTTTGCGGCGAGGGAACTGGCTCCCGCCGGGCGGTACTGGCGATGCCTTTTTGCGGCCACAAATCAATGTGGGAGCGAGCCTGCTCGCGAAAGGGGGGTGCCAGTCAAATCAATATTGACTGACACGCCGCCTTCGCGAGCAGGCTCGCTCCCACAGGTCAGACGGCGGCAGGACGCAGGGAGTAGGTCTTCAACTGACCGGCGAAGTCGCGCAGGGACTGAATCCCGCTGGCTTCGGCTTCGTGTACCCAATCCTTGATGGCCGCCAGCATGTCGTGACCATTTGAGCTGGTCTTGACCCAGATCTGCTGCAAGGCCAGGCGTTTCTCGTAAATTACCTTCAGTGCCTGACTATGCTCGAGCATGTTCTGGATGCGTACATGGTGTTTGTCATCCAGCAGACTGGTTTCTCGCGAAAGCAGGCGTTTGGCCCGGTGGAACTGGTGACGTACCGAGTGATCGACCTTTTCCAGCTCTTGTTTGACCAGCGGGCCGATCACCAATTTGCGGTACTGGGCCATGATCTGGAAGCGGTTGTTGAGGATCGCCATGGCGGTATCCATGTCCAGGTTGCCCTTGCCTTCGACGCGATGGGCAATCGGCGCAACCCGCTGGACCTTGGCCAGGCGCAGGAAGCTGAAGACTTGAATCCACGCCCAGCCCAGGTCGAATTCCCACTTCTTCACCGACAGTTTTGCCGAGTTAGGGTAGGTGTGATGGTTGTTATGCAGTTCTTCGCCGCCAATCAGGATGCCCCAAGGCACCAGGTTGGTCGCCGCATCGCGGCATTCGAAATTGCGGTAGCCGATGGCATGGCCCAGGCCATTGACCACGCCGGCGGCCCACACCGGGATCCACATCATCTGGATGGCCCAGATGGTGATGCCGATGGTGCCGAACAGCAGCAGGTCGATAACGCCCATGATCGCAATGCCCAGCAGCGGGAAGCGGCTGTAGAGATTGCGCTCGATCCAGTCTTCGGGGCAGTTCTTGCCGTAGATGCGCAGCGTCTCGGGGTTTTCCGCTTCGGCGCGGTACAGCTCGGCGCCTTTGCGCAGCACCGTGGACAACCCCTTGATGACCGGGCTGTGCGGGTCATCGACGGTTTCGCATTTGGCGTGATGCTTGCGGTGGATGGCGGTCCACTCGCGGGTGTTCTGCGCCGTGGTCAGCCACAGCCAGAAACGGAAGAAATGCTTAAGGCCCCCATTCAGCTCCAGGGAGCGATGGGCCGAGTAACGATGCAGATAGACCGTGACGGCGATGATCGTGACGTGGGTCATCAGCAGGGTGACTGCTACCAGCGACCAGGGCGACAAGCCAAGAAAACCTTCGTACCACATAGGCTGTAGGGCCCTCGATAAAGAAAAAAACAGCCGTTGCATTATCACTAAGCCCACACAGAAAACCAGTCGCCCTTTCAGATAAGAGTGGCTGGATGTGTCTTTAAACCATCATTCCAACCTTTTTGTAGGGACATGGATCGCCGGATGTCTGCCACCTATCGCGATGCCTTGCGCGCAGCGCTGCTCTATCTGTTGCTTTCTGTGGTTTGGATGCAGATCAGTGGCTATTTATTAAACAGTTTCTTCGATAGCTCTGCCGAGCGACTGCGATGGCAACTGATCAACGGTTATGTTTGGGTGCTGTTCAGCGCCGGGTTGATCTTCATTGCCCGGGCGCGGTTGCTGCGGTGTCTGGGTATCGGCGCCCAACTGCGTGAGCGCGATGCCGACCGCATGCGCTTGCGCCAGGCGGCGGCCGTGTTCGACTGCACCCGCGAAGGCGTGCTTGTCACCAACCGGGAAGGCGTGATCGTCCATGTAAACCGGGCATTCATGGAAATTACCGGTTACGGGTGTGGGGACGTGCTGGGGCAGCGGCCCAATCTGTTCAAGTCCGGGCGACATTCTCCTGAGTTCTATCAGGTGATGTTTGCCACGCTCGCCAGTGTCGGGGAATGGAGTGGGGAAATCTGGAACCGGCGCAAAAGCGGCGAGATTTACCCGCAATGGCAAACGATCCGCCTGATCCATGACGACTACGGCCGGCCGAGCCAATATGTGGCGGTGTTTTCCGACATCAGTGCAATCAAGAACTCCGAACACGAACTGAAGCACCTGGCGCACCACGATCCGCTGACCGACCTGCCGAACCGCCTGCTGTTCACCGACCGCGCCGAACAGGCCCTGGCCTCGGCACAGGTGCACAAACGTGGCTGTGCGCTGCTGATGATCGATCTCGATCACTTCAAGATGATCAACGACAGCCTCGGGCATACCATCGGTGATCAGTTGCTCAAGGCTGTGGCCGGGCGCCTGGGCGCCATGTTCGGTCCGGGCATCACCCTGGCGCGGTTGGGCGGGGATGAGTTCGCCATACTCGCCGAAAGCTGTCCGCAACTGGTTCAGGCCGCTGCGTTGGCCCAGCGAATCATCGATGGTCTTAAAGAGCCGTTCCTTATTGATGGGCACCAGCTGCCCATCAACACCAGCATCGGCATCAGCCTGTTCCCCAGCGATGCGTTGAGCGTCGAGCAACTGCTGCGCAATGCCGACTCTGCACTGTTCAAGGCCAAGAGCACGGGGCGCAATGATTATGCCCTGTACACCGAAGAGCTGACGGCCCACGCCCAGCAACGGGTGGAGATCGCCTTCGAATTGCGCCGTGCCCTGGACCGGCAAGAGCTGCGGGTCCATTACCAGCCGGTTCACGACCTCAAGACCAGCCGCCTGATTGGCGTCGAGGCGCTGGTGCGTTGGCAGCACCCGCAGCGGGGGCTGGTGTCGCCAGCGGAATTCATTCCGGTCGCCGAACGAACCGGTCTGATTGCTGAAATCGATGCCTGGGTCATGACGCAGGCATGTCGGCAGATGTGCCAGTGGCAGCAGGGCGGGGTGGTGCTGTCGTTCGTCGCGGTCAACGTGTCTTCGCGTCTGTTCGCCCGTCGAGAGCTGTATCAGCAGGTGGCGCAAATCCTGCGCGAAACCGGGCTGGAGTCGGCGTTTCTGGAGCTGGAAGTCACCGAAAGCGCGGTGATGGAGGACCCGGAAGTCGCACTGGAACAAATGCATCGCCTGCGCGAGCTGGGTGTGCGCCTGGCCATCGACGACTTCGGCACGGGTTATTCATCGCTGCTGCGGCTCAAGCGCCTGCCGGTGCAAAAGTTGAAAATCGACCAGGGCTTCGTCGCCGGATTACCGTGGGATGAGGACGATGCGGCGATTTCACGGGTGATCATCGCTCTGGCCCAGAGCATGGGCATGCAGGTGCATGCCGAGGGGATCGAGCAGGTCGAACAGGCTGCTTTCCTCCTCGGGCAGGGGTGTGATCTGGGGCAGGGCTATTGGTTCGGACGGCCGGTGCCGGCGGTGCAGCTCGATTGGATGCATGCGCCGGTGATTGGATAGGCGCAAACCCTGTGGGAGCGAGCTTGCTCGCGATAGCGGAATATCAGTCGACATTTCTGGTGACTGACACTCCCTCTTCGCGAGCAAGCCCGCTCCCACAGGTTTTTTTGTGTGTCTGAAAAAGGGTGATTCACCTCAAACCCTTGTCCCTCCAGTTAATCTCTTATGGTTATATAAACATTCTTAAATAGTCTTTTTAAGAATATCTGTGTCTCTCTAGTATTGCTCTCAAGCCGCAAGCAGTGCCGACACTGCGAGGCAACCTCTCAGTTGAAGGAGCAGCAATATGAGCGCATCCCTGCGTAGCGTCGACGGTCAAGACGAAGCCACCATCCTGCGTGAAATCCAGAGTGCCCTGCGCGATCTGCGCTTTGGTGCCGTGGAAATCACCGTGCACAACGCCCAGGTGGTGCAGATCGAACGCAAGGAAAAATTCCGTTTGCAGCAGCCGGGCAACAAGCCGGGCTGAGGCGAATCAGGCAACGCGATATCCCATAAGAAAAAGCCAACAAACCAAGAATTCCAGGAGCTTTCACCATGTCGTCGATTCGTCATTTTGCTTTGGCCGCCCTGGCCAGCGCCCTTTTTGCCGGTTCCGCCGTTGCCAAGGACTACGAGCTGCTCAACGTGTCGTACGACCCGACCCGCGAGCTGTATCAGGACTACAACGCCGAGTTCATCAAGTTCTGGCAAAAGGACCACGCTGGTGACTCCGTGAAAATCCAGCAATCCCACGGCGGTTCGGGCAAGCAAGGCCGGGCGGTGATCGATGGCCTGCGTGCCGACGTCGTGACCCTGGCCCTGGCCGGTGATATCGACGAAATCGCCAAGCTCGGCAAATCCCTGCCGGCCGACTGGCAAAAACGCCTGCCGGACGCCAGCACGCCTTACACCTCGACCATCGTGTTCCTGGTGCGCAAGGGCAACCCTAAAGGCATCAAGGACTGGGGCGACCTGGTCAAGAATGACGTCTCGGTGATCACGCCGAACCCGAAAACCTCCGGCGGTGCGCGCTGGAACTTCCTCGCGGCGTGGGCCTATGGCCTGAAAGCCAATGGCGGCGACGAAGCCAAGGCCAAGGAATACGTACAGACCCTGTTCAAGCACGTGCCAGTGCTGGACACCGGCGCTCGCGGCTCGACCATTACCTTCGTCAACAACGGTCAGGGCGACGTATTGCTGGCCTGGGAAAACGAAGCCTTCCTGGCCCTGAAGGAAGAGGGCGGCGCCGACAAGTTCGACATCGTCGTGCCTTCGCTGTCGATTCTCGCCGAGCCACCGGTGGCGGTGGTCGACAAGAACGCCGAGAAAAAGGGCAACGAGCAGATCGCCGAAGCCTACCTCAAGCACCTGTACAGCCCGGCCGGCCAGGAAATCGCGGCGAAGAACTTCTATCGTCCACGTGACAAGGATGTGGCCGCCAAGTACGCCCAGCAGTTCCCAAAACTGGAACTGGTGAGCATCGACAAGGACTTCGGCGGCTGGAAAACCGCACAGCCGAAATTCTTCAATGACGGGGGCGTGTTCGACCAGATCTACCAGGCGCAGTAATCTTAAATAGCCATCAACGAGCACCCATGCATGGGTGCTTAACCTGTGGGAGCGAGCCTGCTCGCGAAGGCGGTGTTTCAGTCGACAGGGATGTTGACGGGTACTCCCCTTTCGCGAGCAGGCTCGCTCCCACAGGGATGGTTTTAGCGGAACGCTTTTTAACCAAGGACTTTTATGTCGCGTCGTATCTCCCCCGTCATACCCGGCTTCGGGCTGACGCTGGGCTACACCTTGGTGTACCTCAGCCTGATTGTGCTCATACCACTGGCGGCGATGTTCGTGCATGCCGCTCAACTCACCTGGGATCAGTTCTGGGCAATCATCTCGGCGCCACGGGTGCTGGCCGCATTGAAGCTCAGTTTCGGCACCGCCCTGTGTGCCGCGATCATCAACGGCATCATCGGCACGCTGCTGGCCTGGGTATTAGTGCGCTATACCTTCCCTGGACGAAAAGTGATCGATGCCATGATCGACCTGCCGTTCGCATTGCCCACGGCGGTTGCCGGTATTGCACTGACGGCGTTGTACACCCCTACCGGTCTGGTGGGTCAATTTGCAGCGGATCTGGGTTTCAAGATCGCCTACACCCCCTTGGGCATCACCCTTGCCCTCACTTTCGTGACACTTCCATTCGTAGTACGTACCGTACAGCCAGTATTGGCGGATATTCCTCGTGAGGTGGAAGAAGCTGCAGCGTGCCTGGGTGCAAAACCGTTGCAGGTTTTCCGCCATATCCTGCTGCCGGCACTGCTTCCGGCATGGCTTACCGGTTTCGCTTTGGCCTTTGCCCGCGGGGTCGGCGAGTACGGTTCGGTGATTTTCATCGCTGGCAACATGCCGATGAAAACCGAGATTCTGCCGCTGCTGATCATGGTCAAGCTCGACCAATACGATTACACCGGCGCTACCTCCATCGGTGTACTGATGCTGGTGGTTTCCTTTGTCCTGTTGCTGCTGATCAACTTGTTGCAGCGGCGCATCGAAACCCCATAAGGAGGCGCACCCATGTCCCAATCGTCTATTGCTGCCGCTTCCTCGAACGCTGCCCGCCGTGGCAGTGCGACTTCGCGGCGAATCCTGATCGGCCTTGGCTGGCTGATTTTTGCGCTGTTCCTGTTGCTGCCGCTGTTCATCGTGGTGTCCCAAGGGCTGAAGCTCGGCCTCGGGGCGTTTTTCACCGCGATCTTTGAGCCGGACGCGCTGTCGGCACTGAAGCTCACGGTCATCGCCGTACTGATTTCGGTGCCGCTGAACCTGGTGTTCGGCGTCAGTGCTGCGTGGTGCGTGAGCAAGTACTCGTTCCGCGGCAAGAGCATGCTGGTGACACTGATCGACCTGCCGTTCTCGGTGTCGCCGGTGATCGCGGGTCTGGTCTATGTGTTGATGTTCGGCGCCCAGGGCCTGTTCGGCCCATGGCTTTCGGACCACGACATCCAGATCGTCTTCGCCCTGCCGGGTATCGTGCTCGCGACGATCTTCGTCACCGTGCCGTTCGTGGCCCGTGAACTGATCCCGCTGATGCAGGAACAAGGCACTCAGGAAGAGGAGGCCGCGCGCCTGCTCGGGGCCAACGGCTGGCAGATGTTCTGGCACGTCACCGTGCCCAACATCAAATGGGGCCTGATCTACGGCGTGGTGTTGTGTACCGCGCGGGCCATGGGGGAATTCGGTGCGGTGTCGGTGGTTTCCGGGCACATTCGAGGGGTGACCAACACCCTGCCGTTGCACGTCGAGATCCTCTACAACGAATACAACCACGTGGCCGCGTTCGCCGTGGCGAGCCTGTTGCTGATCCTGGCGCTCTTCATCCTGCTGCTCAAGCAGTGGAGCGAAAACCGTATTAACCGCCTGCGCGCCAGCGCCGCGGAGGAATAATTCATGTCGATCGAAGTGCGTAACGTCAGCAAGAATTTCAACGCGTTCAAGGCGCTGGACAACATCAGCCTGGACATCCAGAGCGGCGAACTCGTCGCGTTGCTCGGCCCGTCGGGCTGCGGCAAGACCACGCTGCTGCGGATCATCGCCGGCCTGGAGACCCCGGACCGGGGCAACATCGTGTTCCACGGTGAAGACGTTTCCGGCCACGACGTGCGTGATCGCAACGTCGGTTTCGTGTTCCAGCACTACGCCCTGTTCCGCCACATGACGGTGTTCGACAACGTCGCGTTCGGCCTGCGCATGAAGCCGAAAAACCAGCGCCCGAGCGAAAGCCAGATCGCAACCAAGGTTCACGAACTGTTGAACATGGTGCAACTGGACTGGTTGTCGGATCGCTATCCGGAACAACTCTCCGGCGGTCAGCGCCAGCGCATTGCCCTGGCCCGAGCGCTGGCGGTGGAGCCGAAAGTGCTGCTGCTCGACGAACCCTTCGGCGCCCTCGACGCCAAGGTCCGTAAAGAGCTGCGCCGCTGGTTGGCGCGCCTGCACGAAGACATCAACCTGACCTCGGTGTTCGTGACCCACGACCAGGAAGAAGCGATGGAAGTCGCCGACCGCATCGTGGTGATGAACAAGGGTGTGATCGAGCAGATCGGTTCACCGGGTGACGTCTACGAAAACCCGGCCAGCGATTTCGTCTATCACTTCCTCGGTGATTCGAACCGACTGCACCTGGGCGAAGACAGGCACGTGCTGTTCCGCCCGCACGAGGTGTCGCTGTCGCGCCATGAGCTGGAAGATCACCACGCAGCGGAAGTGCGCGATATTCGTCCGCTGGGCGCGACGACGCGGGTGACGTTGAAGGTCGAAGGACAGAGCGATCTGATCGAAGCTGAAGTGGTCAAGGATCACGACAGCCTGGTTGGTTTGGCAAAAGGCGAGACGTTGTTTTTCAAGCCGAAGGTCTGGCAGAAGGTTGCGAATATTTAAAATCAAAAGCTTCGTCGGATCGCCGCCCGGAGCAAGCTCGCTCCCACAGGTTTCGGGGTGTTCACAACTTTTGTGTTCAACGCCAATCCACTGTGGGAGCGGGCTTGCTCGCGAATGCGATCTAAACAGCGGCACGCTTCGGATTGACCCGCACCCTACCCGCCCGCGCCTCGATCTGCTCTTTGAGCTCATGCCGCATCCCCAGCATGAACGCCAACTCGGCCACCACGAACAACGGCCCGACAATCAACCCGGTCACGTCATCGACAAATGCCGGTTTGCGTCCTTCGTAGTGATGGCCGACAAACTGGATCGCCCAGCCGATCACGAACATCGCCACGCCACTGCCCAGCCAGACCAGCGTGCTTTGTTGCGCCAGCACCTGACCTGCCCAGACACACAGCCCGAGCAACACCGTCATCAGCACCCCAAGGCGCAGTTCAAGGCGCAGGTAAAACCACGCTGAGGCCAGTGACACCAGCACCGCCGGCGAAAGCCAGCCCCCGGCCCACTGCGGACGTGACAGCAGCACGGCCACGGCCACCACGATCAGCGGAATGCCGATAAAGTGCGAGGCGATGTTGCGCGGGTCACGGTGGTAGGCGGCGTATTGACTGAGGTGGTCGACGAGGCTTTTCATTGTTGTTCTCCTGTGGGGTGATTGATCATGCCCCGGGGCCACTTCCCGCTCTGTCAGCCAGGCGACAATCTTTAGGAGTTTTCATGGATATGCAGGTCTGGCGTCCACGCCTGATGAGCGGTCAGTGGTTCAGCCATTTACCTGTTTCCCTACAGGATAGCCTGCTGTCGGCGGCCAGGCTGCGGCGGCTGTCGCCGGGCCAGCGGCTGTTCAAGCGTGGCGATCCACCCTGCGGCCTGTACGCGGTGCTTGAAGGCGCGGTGCGCGTCGGTGCCGTGAGCGAGCAGGGCAAGGAAGCGTTGCTGAGCCTGGTGGAGCCGCCGCACTGGTTCGGCGAAATCTGCCTGTTCGATGGCCAGCCACGCACCCACGATGCGTACGGCGTGGGCCAGTGCACGCTGCTGCACATTCCCCAGAACACCTTGCTGGCGCTGCTAAACGAGCATCCGCAGCATTGGCGACAACTGGCCTTGCTGATGAGCCAGAAACTGCGCATGACCTTCATCAACCTCGAACAACTGAGCCTGTTGCCGGCCCCGGCAAGGTTGGCGCATCGCTTGCTGATGATCGCTGAAGGCTATGGCGAGACCGCTCCCCCGCGTCGCGTCCTGCAACTGCCCCAGGAACAGTTGGCGTCGATGCTGTCGCTGTCGCGCCAGACCACCAACCAGATCCTCAAGGAGTTGCAGGGGCAAGGGATTATCGGGCTGAGTTACGGCGAAATTGAAATCATCGATGCCGAGCGGTTGCGGTTGTTGGCGTTGGTTTGATGCCAGGTAGGGGCGTCGTCAAATGTAGCTGGACTTCAGTCTCTAACTGCACTAAATACAATGCATAATCATTAATTTGATAAATTATGCACTGTATACGATGCATGGTGGTGAAATGGAAAACCTTGGCAAGCTGATCCGAACCTTACGCAAGGAAAGAAAACTCTCCCAGCAGGCATTGGCACAGCAATACGGAATGAGCCGGGCGACGATCTCCGGCATCGAAAACAACACCCTCTCCGAAATTGGTCTGCGCAAGGTCGAGGCGATCCTAAATGGCTTCGGTTATGAGCTGACTGCCGTGCCGCGACAGACGAAGCGGCCGACGCTGGACACCCTGAAAAAGGTGGATTTCCATGGATGAGCCGCAGGAGAAGGATCGACTGACTATCAGCGTTTCCAACAGTGCGGTGGGAGTCCTTGGCCGTGGTCAGTCACCTGTTGATACCGTGTTTGCCTACGCCGAAAACGCGCCCGAACAAAACGCCGTCTCGTTGACCATGCCGGTGCGGCTGGAGAGTTACGCGTGGGAACCAGGTGTTCCGCCGGTTTTTGAAATGAATCTGCCTGAGGGAGCCCTGCGCGATGAATTGACTCGTCGCTTCAGCAAGGCCGTCCGAGGATTTGACGATTTTTCGATGCTTGCCATCGTAGGCCCGCACCAGCTCGGAAGAGTCGGCATTTCAAAGGCCCAGGGTCTGGGCGACCAGCCACCTGAAACCAGCCTGGCGGAGCTTCTTGTACATGATGGTGCGCAAGGTCTGTTCGAAGACCTCTTGCAGACCTATGGCCAGTATTCAGGTGTTTCCGGTGTACAGCCGAAGGTACTGGTGCGTGACAGCGCGTCAACCATCGATCGGCTGTCCCATCGGGGTGCCACACATCTGGTCAAAGCCTTTCGTCCTGAGCAATACCCGGAACTCGCTGCCAATGAATACTTCTGCATGCGGGCGGCGTTGCATTCGGGTCTTGAGGTGCCGAAGTTTGAACTCAGTGAGCACGGCAAGTTTTTGATCGTTGAACGCTTCGACCTGAATGAAAAGGGTTACCTGGGGTTCGAGGACTTCTGCGTGCTCAATGCCTGGCCATCAAAAGCCAAATACGATGGTTCGTACGAAGGTGCGGCCAAGCAGATCAAGGCCTTTGTTTCTCCGCCTTTGCTCAATCAGGCACTGGAGTCGTTTTTCAAAATCGTCGCGCTGTCATCGGGTCTGAAAAATGGCGACGCGCACCTCAAGAACTTTGGCGTTCTGTACGAAGACTGTGGTGTCGATGCACCAATCAGCCTGGCACCTGCCTACGACATCATCACCACGTCGGTCTACATCAAGACCGATAGCATGGCGTTGCTATTGGGCGGATCGAAGGCGTGGCCCAAGTACAAAATGCTGATGCGGTTTGGCCGCTCCGCCTGCAATTTGACCGAGGGACGCTGCAACGAATTGCTGCAACAAGTCATCCATGGGATGGCAGTGGCGATGGGCGAGATGGGCCAACACATAAAGGCAAACAGTGCTTTTGCCGAGGTTGGAGAGGCAATGCTGGAGCAGTGGAACGAGGGGATGGCGCGCAGCCTGGTCAAAGGCTGATCAGCGCAACCCATCCCGAAACTGCCCAGGCGTCATCCCCGTCCAGCGCTTGAACGCACGACTGAAGCTGCTGGTGTCGGCAAACCCGAGCAGATAACTGATCTCGCTCAACGAACATTGCGGGTCACGCAAGTGCAGCAGCGCCAGATTTTCACGGCTTTCGTTGAGCAGCGTGTCGAACCGGTAGCCTTCATCGGCCAGGTGCCGTTGCAGGCTGCGCAGGCTCAGGTGCAGGGCCTTGGCGATGTGTTCGGCGCTGGGTTCGCCTTCGGGCAGTTGTTCTTCAATGGCGTCGCGGACCTTGCGCTCCCATGTCAGCGGCTTGAGTTGCGCCAGGGTGCGATTGAGCACGGTTTCATTGTGCTCGGCCAGTTCCGGGTTGGCGTCGTCCAGATGGCTGTCGAAGTCGACGAGGGCGAACTCCAGTCGATCCTCGTCGGCACCGAAGTGCACGGGCGAGCGAAAGACTTTATGCCATTGGTGTGCGTCTGCCGGCTCCGGGCGGCGCAGGTAGGTCGCCAGTGGTGCGTAGTCGCGCCCCAGGCGATTGCGGCAGGTGCGCACGTAAATCGCCATGAACGCGTCTATGGCTTCGAAGGCAGGAGCCGGGTTGCCCAGCGGAATTTTCAGACTGAAACAGTAGCGATCCTCGGCGCGGGTCAGCTCCAGTTCCAGGGCATCGCTGACCACCTGGTGATAACGCACGATGCGCTCGAACACTTCCCGCAGGCTGCCGCTGGCCACCAGCGCATAACCCAGCGCATGGAAAGTGGTTGGGCTGACGAAACGCGAAACCCGCAAACCGATCGCCGGGTCGCCGCTGGCCTGCACCGCCAGATTCCACAGGTGCGTGGTGCCCGACAGCGGATAGCGCGCGTTCGGGTCGTCCATCAGTTGTGGATCGAGCCCCGCTTGCTGGCACAGAGCGGTGCTGTCGATGCCCAGGGCATCGAGTTGCTTGCGCAGGGCGCGGGTCCAGCTGGCGAGGGAGGTCGGTTCAGTCATGCTGATTGGCGCTTCCGGTCAACAGGTTGGCGTTCTCGGCTACCGCGTTGCGAAGGATCGCAAGGCAGGATGCAACCATCAATAACCAGAGGATGGAAGCATGGACCGTACTTCTGCAAGCCCCCAACGACTGAATGCATCCCAACGATCAGCCCATATCCGTGAAGTGGTGCTGGCCAGAGGCGTCGAGCTGCGCGAGCAATACCCGATTCTCAAGCATCAGGACGCCCTCGGCGCGGGCATTCTGGCCTTCGCCCTGGCCGGCATGTTCGGTTCGGCGGCGCTCTACATGACCGGGCACATGGCGTGGTGGGCGTGCCTGTTGCTCAACGCATTTTTCGCCTCGTTGACCCATGAGCTGGAACACGACCTGATCCACAGCATGTACTTCCGCAAGCAGAAGATGCCGCACAACCTGATGATGGGGTTGGTGTGGCTGGCGCGGCCGAGCACGATCAATCCGTGGATTCGCCGCCATCTGCACCTCAATCACCACAAGGTGTCGGGTTCTGAAACCGACATGGAAGAACGCGCTATCACCAATGGCGAACCATGGGGTATCGCGCGATTCTTGATGATCGGCGACAACATGATGTCGTCGTTCATCCGTATGCTGCGGGCCAAGACCTGGGCGCAAAAGATCAGCATCGTCCAGCGCACGCTGAAGGTCTACGCACCGCTGGCGCTGATGCATTGGGGCGCGTGGTACGTGTTTCTCGGTTTCCACGCAGCGAACGGCATTGCGCATCTGATGGGCGCACCGATCGAGTGGTCGGCGACCACGTTGTCGGTGATGCAGGTGATCGACATCGCGGCGGTGGTGATCATCGGCCCGAATGTGTTGCGCACGTTCTGCCTGCACTTCATCAGTTCGAACATGCACTACTACGGTGACGTGGAGCCGGGCAACGTGATGCAGCAGACCCAGGTCCTGAATGCCTGGTGGCTGTGGCCGTTGCAGGCGTTCTGCTTCAACTTCGGCAGCAGTCACGGGATCCATCACTTTGTGGTGAAGGAACCGTTTTACATCCGCCAACTGACTGTGCCGGTGGGGCACAAGGTGATGCGCGAGATGGGCGTGCGGTTCAATGATTTCGGCACGTTTGCGCGGGCTAACCGGTTTGAGGGCAAGGAAGAAGTGGCTGCAGAAAAGGGGCGTACGGCTCAGGCTTGAGGGTTGTTTGTAAGGGCCTCTTCGCGAGCAGGCTCGCTCCCACATGAGATCTCGGTTGTTCACAAATATTGTGTTCACTGAAGATCAAAGGTGGGAGCGAGCCTGCTCGCGAAAGCGGTGTATTAGGCAACATCAATCCGGCTGAAACGGCGACTCGCTCAGGATCACCCCGGTCTCATCCACATACCGTTGCCAATGTTCGATCAAGGTACCAAGCTTCTGCGGTTGGCTCGATGCCAGGTCATGAATCTCCCCCGGATCATTGCTCAGGTCATACAGCTGCCAGGTCGCCGGCCCCACCGGTCCCGGGATGTACACCGCCTTCCATTGCCCCTGCCGAATCGCCCGTCGTCCGAACAGTTCCCAACCGGTGACGGTGTGCTCGTCATGCACTTGCGCCGTCTCGCCCGACAGAAACCCCAGCCACGACTTCCCGCGAACTTCTGCCACGGGTTTGCCGTGCCATTGCTTGCCCGGATGGCGCACGCCGGCAAGATCCAGAATGGTCGGTGTGATGTCCATCACCGTGCCAAACCCATGGCTGATCTGGCCCTTGAGCGGCAGCTGCGGGTAGTGCACCAGCGCCGGAACACGGATCCCGCCTTCGGTGGTGAAGGCTTTGAACAGCCGCGACGGCGCGGTCGCCACTTGTGCCCAGTTCGGCCCATACCAGACGTAGGAGTTGGCGCGGCCGATGTTGTCCAGGCTGTTGTCGTAATGCTGGTTGAGGTAAGTCAGCAACTGCGGGCCGAATTTCGGAAAGGCCTCCAGCAACGCCCCTTCGGCACCGTTATCGGACATGAACAGGATGAAGGTGTTGTCCAGTTGCCCTTGCTGGCGCAAGTAATCGACGACCCGCCCGATGTTCCAGTCCATGCGCTCGACCATCGCCGCATAAACCTCCATGGCCCGCGCGGAGATCTGTCGTTGCTCATCGCTCAGGGCAGCCCATTGTGCAGTCAACTGGATCAACGGATGCGGCTCGACATCGGCCTCGATCAGACTGAGTTTTTTGAGTTTTTCCAGGCGCTCAAGGCGCAGCACTTCAGGGCCGGCGTCATAGCGCCCGCGGTATTTTTCCACCACCTCGGCCGGCGCCTGCAGCGGCCAGTGGGGGGCGGAAAACGGCAGGTAGGCGAAGAACGGACGGGTCTGGTCGCGCTCTTTGAGGTATTGCAGCAGCTTGTCGCCAAAGGCATCGGAGGAATAGAAATCCTTGGGCAGTTCATCGATGAATTGGTCGTCTTCGATGTACAGCGCCGGGGTGGATTTCAGCAGCCGTGGCGTCGTTTCATCGTAGGTCGGCTCGAAGCCGTAATGATTGGCGGCGCCGGGCAGCAGCGAAAACGAACGCTCGAAACCCCGGGCGTGAGGCGCCAGTTCTGCGGTTAGGCCCAAGTGCCATTTGCCGCTCATCAAGGTCTGGTAACCGGCCTCGCGCAACAGTTCGGGCAGGGCGACCACGCGGTCGTTCAAATGCCCTTCGTAACCCGGTTTACCGATCAGGTCCGGGGTCAATGCTTCGGCCATGGTGCCGATGCCGGCGATGTGGTGATCGGTGCCGGTGAGCAGCATCGAACGGGTCGGCGAGCAGGTCGGTGCGGTGTGAAAATCGGTCAGGCGCAGGCCATTGTTGGCCAATGCATCGAGGTTCGGCGTATTGATTTCGCCACCGAAGGCACCGAGGTCGGAAAAGCCCAGGTCATCGGCCAGGATCACTAGAAAGTTGGGACGTTGCGGCATCAAGCATTTCCTTTTTCAGTAGGCAATGAAGGACAACGGCAGATCGCGGACCTGCACCGGCACGGGGGGCTGGTAGTGATCGTCGCTGGTGAGTTCGTGAAGCAGTTCCTCGCGCAGCTGGTGGAAGTCGAAACTGCTGCGCTGGCGTGGATGGGGCAAGGCAATGTCGACCACTTGCTTTATCCGCCCCGGACGCGGCTCCATCACCACCACGCGGTCGGCGAGGAAGATCGCTTCCTCGACATCGTGGGTGACCAGCACGGTGGTGATTTTTGCTCGGGCGCGGATCGCCAACAGTTCGTCCTGCATCTGTTGGCGAGTCAGGGCGTCGAGGGCACCGAAGGGCTCGTCCAGCAGCAGAATTCGCGGGCTGGCCACCAGGCCGCGAGCAATGGCCACGCGCTGCGCCATGCCGCCAGAGAGCTGGTGCGGATAGGCGCGGGCAAAGTCGCCCAGGCCCACCAGTTCGATGAAATCATGGATGCGCTTGTGCTTTTGCGCAGCGCTGAGTGGCTCGTTGACCAGGCCCAGGCCGATGTTGTCGGCCACGCTCAGCCACGGGAACAAGCGGTGTTCCTGGAAGACGATGCCGCGCTCGCCGCCGATGCCGGTGACGGCTTTTCCGTCCACACTGATCTGCCCGCGAAACTGCGTATCGAGGCCCACCAGCAGCCGCAGCAAGGTGGATTTGCCGCAACCGCTGGAGCCGACGATGGCGACGAACTCGCCCTCGGCGATGTCCAGGTTGAATTCGCGAATGGCCTCAAGTGTAAAGCCGTCGACGTCGAAGGTTTTGCCCACGTGATTGAAGCTGACAATCGGTGCGTTCATGCGTGTCTCCAGCGAGTGGCGCGGATTTCCAGGCGTTGGCCAATGAGGTTGAGCAGGGCACCGGTCAGGCCCACCAGCAGCATGCCGGCCATGATCAGGTCCATGCGCAGCAATTGCTGGGCGCCGATCATCTGGCTGCCGATGCCGCCGTTGGACGGCATAAAATATTCGGCGCCGATGGTGCCGAGCCAGGCGTAGATCAGGCTCAGCCGAAGCCCTGCAAAAATCCCCGGCGCCGCGCCCGGTAACACCAGTCGACCCAGGCGCTGGCGCAGGTTCAGACGCAACACCTGCGCGGCTTCGTTGAGTTGTGGCGACAGGTGCGCGACGCTGCGTTGGGTGGCGATGAACAGCGGGAAAAAGGCGGCGAGGGCAACGAACACCCACTTGGCCAATTCCCCCAGACCGAACCACGCGGTGAGCAGCGGCACCCAGGCGAATATGGCGATCTGGCGGATGGCGGCGAGGGTGGGGCCGAGCACGCGTTCGCTGGTGCGCGACAACCCCAGTAGCAACCCCAGGGCAAACCCGAGCCCGCCACCAAGCAGCAATCCGCCAAGGGTTCGGCCCAGGCTCAGGGCCATGCCGCCAAGCAGTGTGCCGTCGAGCAAACCATCCCGGGTGGTCTGCAGGACGGCCAGCGGGCTGGCCAGAATGTTCGCGTCAATCCACTGCTGATCCGAGGTCAGTTGCCACAACGCCAGAAGCACCAATGGCAGCAGCCACGGTTGCAAGCGCTGCCAGCCTTGATAACGCGGCCCGCGACGGATTTCGGCGGTGGCCGGGTGCGGCCAGTGCACCAGTTTCCTGTCCAGCAAACCGATGCCGCGATCCATCGCCACGCCGATCAAACCGATCACCACAATGCACACGAACACGATGTCGAGCATGAACAACTGCCGCGCCCAGACCATCAGGTAGCCGATGCCTTCACTGGAGGCGAGCAGTTCGACAGCGAGCAGTGAAGTCCAGCCGGCGGCCAGCGCGAGGCGCACACCGGCCATGAACGCCGGTAGCGCGGCAGACAGCACCAGGCGGCGGATCAACAAGTGCCTGGGCAGGCGCAACACGGCGGCGGCTTCGCGCAGCTTGGGTTGTGCGTCGCGCACACCGACCAGTGTATGCAGGGTCACCGGCACCACGATGGCCTTGATCAACACCACCAGCTTCAGCACTTCGCCAATGCCGAAAAACACCATGAACAATGGAATCCAGGCCAGGGTCGGGACTTGCGCCAACCCGGCGAAGGTTGGAAATACCAGACGCTCCAGTCGACGGCTGAAACCCAGTGCCGCACCCAAAACAGCACCAGCGCTGATCCCGGCCAGCAGCCCCCAGAACAAGCGTTGCAGGCTGATCCACAAATGGCTCCACAACTCGCCTTGGGACAGTTCCAGTGCGCCGCTCCAGACCTGGGTCGGCGCCGGCAGGATCTGCTCGCTCATCCAGTGATTGTGGCTGGCGAGCCACCAGAGCGTGAACAGGGTGACCGGCAGCAACCAAGGCAACAGCCGACGATTCAGACTGGGCCAAAGGCGCTGGTTTTCCAGTGGTGGCACGGCCAGCGGCAGGCTGAGAAGAGAAACACGGGCCATGGATGACCTCCGTTGTCGGGTTGCAATACAGGCCTGCTTTTTTGTAGGAGTGAGCCTGCTCGCGATAGCGGTGTGTCAGGCAAAGATGTCTCGATTGACCTTCCGCTATTCGCGAGCAGGCTCGCTCCTACAAGGGTTCAAGGCGTATGCAAAATTGATCTATAAAATTAAAAATCAATACTATTGAGAGATAAGAGAAGCCATTTATGGCCTCCCTAAGCCTCCGCATCCAATGCATTCGAAGAATATTTTTGATGCCGTTTGGGCATATCGGCCAAGAGCCCCGGATGCGTTGATATAGATCTAAAAGATCTAAAAATGTGAATTTATAGTATTTAAGTGTTGGTTCCACTTCGGCCTACTTTCGGCTCCTCAACGCCCGTTGCCCCAAGGAGCCGCACCCATGAACCTTCCATTCAAACGTGTCATCAGTCTGTTCGCCGCACCGGCCCTTGCGGGGCTGCTGGTTTTCACGGCCAACGCCGATGAGCTCAAGGAAATCCGCATCGCGGTGCCGGACCTGAGTGCCGGAACCCAGCACAGTGGTGGCGGTGTCGTGGATGTGCTGCGTGATCAACAGATCTTCGAAAAGGCTTTCGCCGATCAAGGCATCAAGATTCAGTGGAGCTTCTTCAAAGGCGCAGGCCCGGTGATTAACGAGGCGTTCGCCAACGGTCAGGTGGACCTGGCCTACCTCGGCGATCTGGCGGCCATCATCGGCAAGTCCAATGGTCTGGATACGCGACTGCTCAGTGCCTCGGCGCGCGGGGTGAAGCATTACCTCGGCGTAGTGCCGGGTTCGGGGATCAAGACCCTGCAGGACCTAAAGGGCAAACGCGTGGCCATCTTCCGTGGCACCGCCAGCCAGTTGTCCTTCGATGCGGCACTGGCCAGCCAGGGGTTGAGCGAGAAGGATGTGAAAGTCATCAACCTGGACTTCAACGCGGCGGTCGCGGCGCTGGCGGCGAAGCAGATCGATGCCTCGTGGGGCGGTTCCGGGCTGACGGCGTTGCAGGCCAAGGGGCTGGCCGAGTTGCCGCTCAATACCAAGGACCTGGGCGGCGCCGGCAGTGTACAGGCGGTGCTGATAGGGACCGGGAAGTTTGTCGATGCGCATCCGGAGGCAGTGGCGAAACTGCTCAAGGCCCAACAGCAGGCCGTGGAGTGGCTGACCCAGGACAGCAACAAGGACGCCTACATTCAGCTGGTGTCGGGGCTGGCGAGTTATCCGGCGGTAATTCTTTCTCAGGATTTGAAGGATCAGAAACTGAGCGAGGTTTTCCCGTCGACGCTTGACCCGGTGTTCCTTGGCAAATTGCAGGACGCGGTGGATTTGGCTTCGCAGCAGAAGCTGATTCGCAAGTCGTTCAAGGTCAGCGATTGGGTGGCGCCGGAACTGGCTGCGGCCAAGCTCTGAATCTTCAGTGAGCTCACTGGCCTCATCGCGAGCAGGCTCGCTCCCACACTGACCGTGTGAACACCGGAGATCCCCTGTGGGAGCGGGCTTGCTCGCGAAGAGGCCCTAAACCGCGACGCCGATCTGCTGCCTGTCCACCGCCACCAACGTCTCGATCATCGCCCGCGCCGCCGGCGACAAGCGGAACCCGGTGCGGCTGACGATCCCGCACCGCGCATTCATGCTCTCGATGTTCTGCGGCAGGTTGCGCCAGTGCAGCAGCACCAGTGAACCCTGGGCAATGTCTTCAACAAACGCTTCTTCAGTCCCCACGCCAATCGCATTCGATTGCAGCACCACTTTCACCAGCGCCGGGAAATGCTCGGTCTCGATGGTCGGCGAAAAGTCCACCCGTCCACTGAGGTTCGCCAGCAGTTTGCGAATGCCCGGCGGGATCATCGTGGTTGCCAGTGGGTAATCGAACATGTCGTTGGTCGACAGGCTTTCCTTGGCCAGCAGCGGATGCCCGGGCCGGCAGAAAAACACACCGCGCTTGGGCGTCAGGGCCTGGGTCTGGAAGTTCGGGTCGGACTCGAAATGGCGGATGTCGGCGATGAAAAATTCGATCTCCTCACGGCTCAGCGCACGGCTGAGTTTTTCCCAGTTATCCACCTCGAAACAGGTGCGCACTTTCGGATGCGCATTGATGAATTGCGCCACCGCATCCGGCACCAGTTTCACCGCCGGTGCCGGGCCGCAACCGAAGCGCAGCTCACCGGCATCAAGCTTGGTCATCTGCGTCACTTCGCAGCTGAGCAACGCCGCACCCTGCACCAGGCTGCGGGCATGTTGCAGCACCACCAGGCCTTCGGGGGTGGGGCGCAAGTCCTTGTTGCCACGGTCCACCAGCACGCAGCCGAACTCGTGTTCGAGCCCCTGAATGCTGCGGCTGAAGGCAGGCTGGGTAATGCCCATGGCCTCGGCCGCGCGCACGAAACTGCGGTGTTCGTCGAGGGCGATGAAGTAACGCAACTGGCGAAGATCCATATGCTTTTCCGGCATCCTAAAAATAGCTCGAAGGCATTTGCGACGAGGGTTGACTGAGGTTTTAAATGCAAGCTCTTATTCCGTCAACGAAGCATTAAGATATCTATTAGATCTAAATAGAATATATATAGAGCAGTGTTTCGCGGCCGGTTCAACCGCAAGCAGTCTGATGAGGGTCTACCCATGAGCAATGCCGCTTTCGCAGTACAACCCGCTGTTCACGCGCTTGAAATCCATCCGGTGGCCGGTCGCATCGGTGCCGAAATCCGTGGCGTACAGCTTTCGGGCGAGCTGGATGCCGCCACTGTTGAAGCCATTCAACAGGCACTGCTGCAATACAAAGTGATCTTCTTCCGCGAGCAGACCCAGCTCGACGATCAGCGTCAGGAGGCGTTCGCCCACCTGCTCGGCGAACCTGTTGCACACCCGACCGTACCGGTGCGCGAAGGCACGCGTTTTCTGCTGGAACTGGACGGTGCCGAGGGCCAGCGAGCCAGCTCGTGGCATACCGACGTGACCTTCGTCGAGGCCTACCCCAAAGCTTCGATCCTGCGCTCGGTGGTGGCCCCGGCTTTCGGCGGCGACACCCTGTGGGCCAACACCGCCACTGCCTATGACGGGTTGTCGGCGGAGCTGCGTGAGCTGACCGACAAACTGGTCGCCGTGCACAGCAATGAATACGACTACGCCGGCACCCGGCCTGACGTCTCGGCCGAGAAGCTGGAGCGCTATCGCAAGATCTTCACTTCGACCGTCTACGAGACCGAACACCCGGTGGTCCGCGTGCACCCGCTCAGCGGTGAGAAAAGCCTGTTGCTGGGGCATTTCGTCAAGCGCATCAAGGGCTATTCCCAGGCTGATTCGACGCACCTGTTCGGCCTGCTGCAAAGCCATGTGATCCGCCAGGAAAACATCGTGCGCTGGCGCTGGAAGGCTGGTGATGTGGCGATCTGGGACAACCGCTCCACCCAGCATTACGCGGTTGATGACTACGGGACCCAGGACCGCATCGTGCGGCGGGTGACGCTCAAGGGTGAAGTGCCGGTGGGTGTGAACGGGCAGGTCAGCCAGACGGTGAAAGGGCCGGATATCGAAGGCGTCTGAGCCGACGCTATCGCGAGCAGGCTCGCTCCTACAGGGGATCTTCGGAGTTCACAGGACCAGTGTGGGAGCGAGCCTGCTCGCGATGGCGGCCTATCAAGCAACAAAGAATTTACTTTGATCGGGAACCCCGCCTTATGAGTCCGTTGCACGTCGCTTCAACCTCTTCACCCCAACGGCTCAAACGCCTGCCACTGGCCTTGTTGCTGGCAGGCAGCGCCAGTTGGAGCCAGGGCTATGCGGCCGAAAGCACGCCCCCTGAAACCACTCCCAAAAAAACCGCCACGGCCGACAGCGCGCAATTGGAAACCGTGACGGTCACCACTCGCCGCCGCGAAGAAAGTTCGCAGGATGTGCCGACGCCCATGAGTGTGGTCAGCGGCCAGACCCTGGAAATCCAGCGGGTCTATCGCATCCAGGATCTGCAGCAGCTGGTGCCCAGCGTCAACGTCGCCTACATGCATGCGCGCCAGTCCAGCGTGTCGATCCGTGGCCTGGGCAACAACCCGGCCAGCGATGGCCTGGAAGGCAGTGTCGGCCTGTACATCGACAACGTTTACCTGGGCCGCCCCGGTATGGCCGTATTCGACCTGATGGACATCGAGCAGCTCGAAGTGCTGCGCGGTCCGCAGGGCACCTTGTTCGGCAAGAACACCACCGCCGGCGTGATCAACATCAGCACCCGCGCGCCGACCTTTACCCCTGAACGCAGCATCGAATCTTCGGTGGGCGAGGACGGCTACTTCCAGACCAAGGGCACGATTTCAGGCCCGCTGAATGACGAGCTGGCGGGACGCTTTTCCGCGTATCGCACCCGTAGCGACGGTGATATCAAGAATGAATTCGACGGCCACGAGTTGAACGGCGGCTCGCGCGATGGCTTCCGTGGTCAGTTGCTGTTCAAGCCCAACGAGTCATTCAGCCTGCGCTGGATCGGCGACTACAACGAAGAAGATTCCAGCGCCGGCACCCGTGTGTTGTTCAACACCGGCCCGACCATCAATGGCACCAATCTTTACCAGCGCCGGGCCAATGCGGCGGGTGCGACACTGGTTGACGGCACGCACCGCAAGGTCAATCTGAACAACGAACAGCACGTCACCGTGCATCAGGGCGGTACTTCGGTCGAGGCCAACTGGACGCTACCGAGCGACTTCACCCTGACCTCCATCAGCTCCTATCGCTGGTGGAATTTTACCCCGCGCAATGATGACGGCCTGAACGTCTCCACCTTCTTCAATGCCGGGGTTTCGGTGGAGGATAAGCAGTATTCCCAGGAGTTTCGCCTGGCATCGCCTACCGGCGGACTCTTCGATTACGTGCTCGGTGCTTATTACTTCGGCTCCGATCTGGACAACAAATCCTTCGCCTTTTACGGCCCGCAAGCGGACATCTGGAACGGCACGCCCAACGGTGCATTGAACAACATCGACAGTGTCGGCAACGGTCATATCGAAACCAACAGTTTCGCGCTGTTCGCCCAAGGCACCTGGCACCTGACTGAACGCCTGGATTTCACTGCCGGGTTGCGCGGCACCTATGAGGAGAAAAACGCCAGGGTGACCCGTGATGCACCGGCCGGTGGTGCAGCGGTCACCGGTGCGGCGGCCGCGGCACGACGTGCTCGCGCCGGCGTCTTCGATTCCGGCGATCTGAACCAGTACAGCTCCAGTCCCTCGGGCCTGTTGAACCTTAGCTACCGCCTCACCGACGACCTGCTCACTTACGCCACGTTGTCCCATGGCGAAAAATCCGGTGGGGTCAACCTGGCCGTCGGCACGGCGCCGGTGGCCGGTGCCGACTCGCTGCTGATCGGCACCGAGCGCGCCAACAACGCCGAACTCGGTTTCAAGAGCACCCTGTGGGAGCGTCGCCTGCAACTCAACGCCAACCTGTTCTGGACCCAGGTCAACGGCTATCAGACCAACGCCTACGACGACGTCAATCGCGTGCAATACCTGACCAACGCCGGCTCCGTGCGCTCCCGCGGCGTGGAGTTCGAAAGCACCCTGATCCCGCTGCGTGGCCTGACGCTGAACATCAATGGCTCGTACAACGACGTCAGCTACCTCTCGTACAAGGACGCGCCGTGCCCGCCGGAAGTCAGCCTGGCGCCGGGCGCTCCGGCGTCCTGCGACCTCAGCGGCCATCAAGTGGTGGGCGCCTCGAAATGGATCGGCAACGCCAATGGTGAATACAAATGGAACCTGAGCAACGGCTTCGAAGAGTACGTCACCGCCAGCTATGCGTTCCGCTCCAAGGCGGTGGGCACGGTGGAAGATTCCGACTTCGGGCAGATCCCGAGTTATGCGGTGGTCAACCTGTCCACCGGCCTTCGCGGCGACTTCAACCAGGGGCAGTGGGACGTTTCGCTGTGGCTGAAAAACGCCTTCGACAAAACCTACTACACGACGCTGTGGACGGCCGCGAACGGCGGGTATGAAGGCCTGCTTGCCACGCCTCGGACATTGGGTCTGACCGGTCGATATGACTTTTGAACGGCACAAAAAAACCTGCGGCTTTCCGGGGAAAACCGCAGGAGGAAATCGCCTCAGTTGCCGGTGATCAATACGCAGGTTTGGGCTTTACAACCCTTGCCGGTACTCAGTGAAACGAACCTGATGACCGCTTCGGGTGTGGAGGTGGAAAAGGTGAGGGTTGCGTCTTTGAAGTCCTGGGTCTGAAAGCGCTCATCCGGCAATACGACACCTTTCCATTTTCCCTGGAAGACGTTGATCGGGTAGCTGGTCTTGTTTCTGATCTCGAGTTCAATCGCTCCCGTGTCCTTGGGGGTGGCCGCAAAAATCGAGAGTGGCGCCAGTAACAGCGCCATGCAGATCAATGGCCGGGTAGTGAATGTCATGGGTACTCATCCTGAGTTGATTGATTGGTGTGGGTACATCGCTTGTCGTTCTAAAACGGGCGGTGGCGCTTTAGCAATGTTGCGGTTGTAAGGGGGCATGTGCGTTTGCCGAAAACGGCCAAAAAGCATGCCTGCCGAGAATATTTTCCATGCCTTGTAAGCATGTGGTTGCAGGCCCCTGGCCAGACGCCTTGCGGAATCAGGCGTGCAGCCATTCGAACATTTCTGTTATTCGTTTTGGTTCTATTTTCAACTTTAAAAATTACTTTCGGGGATAAGCGTGCCGACCAATGATTCACCCAGCGACCTGTCGTGTGGGGGATGTTGAGCACGATGTTTCGCTAATCCGCAAAGAGACCGCAGGGAGTTAAACAATGGGCAATGTCCAGACCGCCGCCGGTGCACATGAAGTGCTGTGGCGCCAGGCACCCGGTGGTGAGTTGGTCGACCTCGGCCGACCGCATCGGGTGCCCTTGGGCCAGTTGCGTTTGCAGCGTGCACCCAAAGACGTCCTTCGCCGACGGGAAGCGATCGTGCTGGGCGTGCTGGCGTTGCTGGTGCATGGCGCGGTGATCTTTTGGGTCAATCAGCAACCGACCACCGTGCTGCCCATCGTGCCACCGCAGATTCCGCCGATGACCATCGAGTTCTCGCGTCCGGCGCCACCGGTGGTCGAGCCGCCGCCACCGCAACCTGTCCAGCCTGTGGTGGAGCCGCCTGCGCCCGTGGAAGACGAACTGGCGGTGAAACCACCTCCACCGAAGCCGGTTCCCAAGCCCAGGCCGGTGGCCAAACCGATACCGAAACCGGCACCAAAAGCCGTTGAACAACCACCTGCGCCGCCACAACCGGCAGCGCCTGTCGCGGCCCCGGCGCCACCTGCACCGCCGGCGCCCGCACCTGTGACACCAGCCTCGGCCACCGCCGGTTACTTGAAAAACCCGGCGCCGCAATACCCGTCACTGGCCCAGCGTCGCGGCTGGGAAGGCACGGTGTTGTTGCGCGTGCAGGTGCTGGCCAGCGGTAAGCCCGGCGAGATCCAGCTCCAGAAAAGCAGCGGTCGCGATGCACTCGACGAAGCCGCGCTGAATGCAGTGAAACGCTGGAGTTTCGTGCCGGCCAAGCAGGGCGATGTCGCCCAGGACGGCTGGGTCAGCGTGCCCATCGATTTCAAGATTCATTAAACCGAAACCAATTTCGCGCGAAACGTTTACACGAGGAATACACCATGACGTTACTGGCCTCTCCACTTGAATCCATCGAAAGCGCGGTGATCTGGCTGCTGGTGGTTTTTTCCGTCGCGACCTGGGGTCTGGCATTGCTCAAGGGCGTGCAGTTCGGTCGCCTCAAGGCACAGGATCGAAAGTTTCATCAACAGTTCTGGGCCGCTTCGAGCCTCGACTCGGCGGCCGAACTGAGCGAAACCCGACCCGGAGCGGCAGCCCGGGTTGCACAGGCCGGTTATGCGGCAATCCAGGTGGGCGAGGCGCCGCAGGCGGCGGACTTGAGCCAGGCGATCAATCATCAGGATCGTCTGGAGCGTGCCTTGCGTCAGCAGATCGTGCGTGAGCGCCGGTCGCTGGAAACCGGGTTGGCGGTGCTCGCGAGCATTGGCAGCACCTCGCCGTTCATTGGTTTGTTCGGCACGGTGTGGGGAATCATGGAAGCGTTGAAAGGCATCAGCGCGGCAGGCTCGGCAAGCCTTGAAACGGTCGCCGGACCGATTGGCGCGGCACTGGTCGCCACCGGTGTAGGGATCGCCGTCGCGGTGCCGGCGGTGCTGGTTTACAACTATTTTTTACGTCGTTTGAAACTGACGGCGGCGGACCTGGATGACTTCGCCCATGACTTCTACAGCCTGGCGCAGAAGAGTTCGTTCCGCGTACTGATCCACTCGACGGCGCACAAGGTGGCAGCCCAGGGCAATGCGCAGAAAGTGAAGGAGGCGTCCTGATATGGCCTTCTCCACGCAAGACACCGATGAGGTGCTCAGCGAGATCAACGTGACGCCGCTGGTGGATGTGATGTTGGTGCTGCTGGTGGTGTTCATCGTCACCGCACCGCTGCTGACCAACGCGATACCGATCAACCTACCCAAGACCGAAGCGGTGGCGCCGGTGGAACAGAAAGACCCGTTGGTGGTGAGCATCGACGGTGCCGGCAAACTGTTTATCAACAAGGACGAGATACAACCGGACTTGCTGGAGTTCAACCTCAAGTCGGCGAAGGCCAAGGACCCCGAGGTGCGCGTGCAGTTGCAGGCGGACGATGGGGTGAATTACGGCGAAGTGGCGCGGGCCATGGCGTCGATTGAACGGGCAGGGATTACCAGGTTGTCGGTGATTACTGCGCGTTAACAGATTTTCGTTTTCCGGGGCCGTCTCCTTGGCAGGGTGCGGCCCTTTTTTTGCCTCGATTTTCGCGAACACCGCAGTACCCCTGTGGGAGCGAGCCTGCTCGCGATGGCATCTTCAAATTCAACATCAAGGGTGGCTGATCCATCGCTTTCGCGAGCAAGCCCGCTCCCACAGTTGACGGTGGTTTATATTCGATATGAGTCTTAATAAATAGCTTCTTATTCCTTAACGAATATAAATCCTCTCCCTATACTCGACCGGGAACAGACACGCAGCAGGAGAGCTCCCCCATGCGCAACGAATCAATTCGCTACCTGATTGTGCCGGGCTGGCAAGGATCGCCAGAAGATCATTGGCAAAGCCACTGGCAGAACAGCCTGCCGAACAGCGCACGGGTGGAACAGGCCGACTGGCTGACGCCGCGCCGTGAAGACTGGGTCGCGGCGCTGGCCGAGGCGATTACCGCCGACAGCACACCGGTGATTCTCATTGCCCACAGCCTGGGTTGCATCACCGTCGCCCATTGGGCGGCGAGCGCCCCCGTGCAGTTTTTGCGTCAAGTGCGCGGCGCCTTGCTCGTCGCGCCGGCAGACGTCGAACGCCCGGCCTGCGCGCCGGCCTTGCGCAACTTCGCGCCGATTCCGACGGATCTGCTGCCATTCCCGAGCCAGATCGTCAGCTCCGACAACGACAGCGCCGTCAGTGCACCGCGAGCCTTGGAACTGGCGCGCCACTGGGGCGCCGAAGCGGGGATTCTGGCGGGGGCAGGGCATATCAACGTGAAGTCCGGTCACCAGCGTTGGGAGCAGGGTTTTGCCTATCTCTATCGCCTGCAAAACCGCATGGAACACCACGCCCTGCGCCGCGCTTGAACACTTTTTTTATTTAACGCCCCCGTCTCCCGGCGGTTTTGGGCGGGAGTCTGCCATGAGCTTTGAAACCTTCGGTCAGCCGCTGCTGACCTTTCCCGATGCCGAAAAAAGTCCCCTGAGCATCCGCGCCAAGGCACTGGTGTTTGTCGATCCACGGTCACGGCAATTACGTGAAGACCTTGAGCAACTGGCAACGCGCTCAGTGTCAGTGCTGATCCGTGGCGAAACCGGCACCGGCAAGGAATTGCTGGCCCGCCATATCCACCGCGCCAGTGATCGCGGCGGGTTGTTCGTGTCGGTCAACTGCGGCGCCATCAGCCCGACTTATGCCGACGCCGAGTTGTTCGGCTATGCCGCCGGCAGTTACAGCGGCTCGGCGAGCAGTCGTGCCGGGTGGTTCGGTTCGGCCAACGGCGGCACGCTGTACCTGGACGAAATCGGCGACCTGCCGCTGCCGATCCAGACCAAATTGCTCGCTGCGCTGGAAAACCACGAAGTCACTCGCGTCGGTGCCCAGCAGCCGAGTCCGGTGGATGTGCGGCTGGTAGCGGCCACCAGCATCGATCTGGCCCAGGCGGTTGCCGCCGGAAAATTCCATGAACGGCTCTATCACTACCTCAGCGAAGGCCAGCTCGAACTGCCGGCACTGCGTGAGAGGGTGGGTGACATCCTATCGCTGGCCGAATACTTCCTCGGGATCTACAGCCAGCGCCTCGACTTGCCAGTACCGCTGATCAGCGAGGAGGCGCAACAAGTGTTGGAACGGCACAGTTGGCCGGGCAATACCCGGGAGCTGGAGAACGTCATTCACTTTGCATTGCTGGTCAGTACAGGTGACGAAATCTTGCCGGAGCATTTGAATCTGTCGGTTGTCCGGCCATCTGCGGTTCTTATACAAGGATGGATAGATCAACTTGTTCAACAAGGAGATGTCGCTGAAGTCCAAGCGCTGAAAAAATATTTCACAAGCATAAATATATAGGCTCATTGGTTGTTTTTATAACGAAACCAGGGAGTTGATTGTTGCTTGGTTTTTGTGGGCGCTGATCCTTGTTGTTATATTTTGTACTATTTGTAGTGTGGTTGTAACAATTTTGCGTTTTGCAGGCCGGTGGGGTTTGACATATCTTTTAATTTCTCCTGGATACATTGATATCCGTCATTGTTAAATATCATATGAAAAAGGATTTTCTGTGAGGTTTGTTGAAAATAATGCTGCGATAGCTCCAGGTGTCGACGATGAGTTGAAAGATATCAATCCCTTTGTCGAGGGTCATATGCCTGCTGATCCGGGGATGGCACCCCTGTCTGTTCAAGAGGCTGATTTTCCTGAGTGGATAGACCTCAAACGATTTCAAGTCTTCTCGACTTCGGGCGGAAATAAAATTTACGCCAATGGGTATCAGCAGTTGAAATTGATGGTGGTTGTGCAAGTTGTAGGCGATGGGCAAAAGGTAGCAGGAATTTCCCAAAGCGAGTTAGACAGCATTCAACTGCTGGATGCCTATTCCGACAAAGCCCTGCCGATAGACAACATTCGAGACGGCGAGGATCCGGCGTGGAAGTGCACGCTGGAGCGACGCTTACCATACGAGCCGTATCCTCACACGGGTGAACTACATGGCCCGGTTGTGCGGGGGAAAGCCATCTTTCTCAAGGAGTTCTACGTTAGCAGCAACTCTCCCGATCCCATCAAGCTGATTGCAGCCATTACCCGTTCGGACGGGGAGGTGTTCTATTCGGAAGAAACCTCGGAATTCGGTGGAATATTCCTGACGACTGTTCCACCGCCGATCTATCGAAAAGAACAGTTCAGGGTCAAACACCTATCCGGCAACTGGGAACCGACAGAGAACGTTGCCAAGGTTGATCGATATGTTCTGGACCTGTTAGAGGATCAGCGCCATATAAAATTCATCGATTGCTCGATTACCGGCGTGTTGCATGCACGCAGTGAGCATCCCGACTATCTCGGGTATTACGCCGTTGGCTATTTTAAAGGGCTCAAGGCTAATCATGGCGCGGAGGTATTGTGGGAAACAGCCGATACACTTGCGACCTACCATGAAGAGCAAGGCAAAGTCACTTTTTTGATGCATTTTGCCAGAAAGGGCGGAACGTCCCAGGTTCGACATGATCATTTGTTGGTGAAGGTGTTTGTTCGGGATATGTATGGGAACAGGCATGAAATCGACGTCGCAATGAACACCCGAAATCCTTCGATGATCGAAGTTGTTTAATTTTACTGTATCTGCAAAGTCAAGGAATGATGATGAGTACAGCAGTGCCAGAAGTGGAATCCAACGCATTCAATTTTTCTGAATTTATCCAGTCTGGAGTTGATGTCCGTACCGGCTCTTATAGTACCAGCATTAATCTCGCGGGGTGGGTGGCTAACAATATCAACGGTCCGCAGATATCCTTCAGTATTTCATTCGATAGTTTCCGCACAACAGATTTCGGTTGGGGACGCGGTTGGTCATTGGGTTTGAGTTCCTACAATCGGAAGACCCGTAAGCTGACCCTTGCAAGCGGTGTTTCTTATCGTGTCTACATCAGCAGAGGGCAGCTCATCGTCAGGGATAAAAAGCTTCAAGACACTTGGGTCACGCTCGACGGCGACAATCTGGTTGTCAGCCATAAAAACGGTCTGATCGAGAGGTTGGTCAGGCCGGATGAAACGTATGACGAATGGTTACCCGAACATGTTCACTCCAACGAAGGGCGCTCGATCAGTCTGAAATACATGTTGGTACGGGGTCGCCGCGTCCTGCACGAAATTCACGATCAGCAACACCGCGTCGTGGCCCTGAGTTATGAAGCGAAAGATCAACCCGCCAGCATTACCGTATGGCCTGATCATCCGCAAAGACGCTTGAAGTTTGTTTTAGGGGTTCGCGATGGATGGCTCCGGCAGATAACCCTTGATCACGGTCCCGCCGAGCACCTTGCATGGTCATTCGATTACCAGTTACACAATGGTTTTCTGGTCATGACGGAGGTCCGCGCGCCAGGTGGCAGTGTCGAGAGTATTGTGTACGCTCCTCAGCAGCATCAGTTGCCGCTCGGGGCACCAATCAGTGCTTTGCCGGCGGTACGGCGCAGTGTTCTGGTGCCGGGTTCAGGGTTGCCGACGATCACCCGTGTCTATGAATACTCCGACAAAAATTTCCTCGGCTATCAATCGGGACTTCGTTGGGTGCAGGACGGGGACCATCTGCATGGGCACAAAGGGCCTTACACCTACTCCTGTACCGAAAGCCTGGTTAGGGGCGTGGGCAAAAAGACAGTTGAACTGAGTCGCATCGAAAGAACCTACAACCGCTTCCACCTGATGATCTCGGAAAAGTCACTTACCAACGGGAAAGTGCAGCAAAGAACGATTAGCTATCACGATGTTGACGGTCTGGACTTCTCCGATCAGCCCGCCCATTTCCAACTGCAGAAAACATCTGTCGTCAGTTATGTCGATACCTCTACGAGCGCCGCGTCCCGAACCGAAACCACCCATACGACCTATGATGAATCCGGCAATCTGCTAACGCAGATAAATCCGAGCGGAGCCCGGGAGGATTACGTCTATTATCCGGCAGAAGGTGCCGAGGGTTGCCCCCCCAACCCACTGGGTTTCATCACGGCATTGAAGGAGCGATCGGTCACGCCTTCACCTGATTTTGCCCAGGCGCCGATGGTCATTGTCTGTTTTTCCTACATTGACTTGCCCTCCATGCGCGAAGACGGTCATCGGTTTTTGTTGCCTCAAAGCGAAAGGCTGTTTGAAGGAGGGAATAAAAAGCCAAGCGTGGATACTCGATTCGAGTACATCGATGATGCCAGTGATGCGTTTTACGGACGCCTCAAGAGTCGCTCGCAAGTCGAGCACAACGGCAACCGCCGTCTCGAATTCAAATATTCAATTGATGGAGATTGGGTAGAAACCCTTCAACAATTGTACGTGGGTAGCGAAAGGCATGATCGCAAAGTCTGGCATGACCGATTTATCGGACAGGAAGTCAAGGTTCGGGATGGGGCCGGTAATGAGTTGTTGAAGACGTACGACAATCTGAACCGTGTTGTTTGCGAGACAGTGGCATTCGATGGAACGGATATCGCGTCACGCATCACCGAATTCAACGGTGAAAGCCAGCCAGAGGACGGCGCAACCATCGGCATCACCAGCATACGGGGTGTGCTGAGCAAGATTTGGCTCGACGGGGTCGGGCGCACGACCAAAGTCGAAGTTCAGGATTTCGATTCAACCGACACGCCAATGCGTCTGAGCTATGAGGCCCACTACGACAATTTTGGTCGACTGGTGAGCGAAGTCAGCCAGGACTGGCTCGATGGCAAGGTCACTGCGTCAACCACGACCTACAGCCACGACGGCTGGGGGCGCGTATGCAGAACGGTAGGTCCTGATGGTGTCGCGGTGAACGATGTGTTTGACCCGGTTTCATTGACTCGAACATGCTGGTGCGACGGCGCTGGAAAAACCCGTTCTGTATTGAACGTGTTCGGTAAGCCAGATCGGGAAGAACGCATCGATTCCGAGGGTGTGGTCACGATTACCGCGACTTTTTCCTACGACGGACTTGGGCGTTGCCTGACGCAAACCAACGAGGCAGGATTCGAAACGAGCTTCCGTTATGACCTTTTCGGTCGTCTGATCGAGACGATTCTGCCGGATGGTACTTCGATTAAAAAAAAGTATGACCCTCTGAGCACGGGTGATCATCCGATCGAAATCAGTGCCGATGACTACGTGTTGGGCACCCGGACTTATGACGGTTTATTGCGTGTCACCAGTACGACTGTCGGCGGCAGAACCGAAGCAAGGACCTATGAGGGTGGTGGCGCTCAAGCTTTGCAGCAAGTGACGGCGGCGGGCGATATTTTCAGGTTCACCCTTGATCCCAAGCTCAACGGGGCAGTGACCGCGCGGATCGGCAGCCACGCTCAATCAGCCAGATATCGATTTGATCCATTGACCGGGCAACTCGTCGAAACCTCCAGCCCTGCCATCCAGCGCCGGGTTGAGTACGCCAGGTCAGGCAAAGAGAAGTCCCAGGAGTGGATCTCCAGTGAAGGCCGCTTCGGCACCGCCACTACCCGTTCATTGAATGGGCTGCCCATCAGCTTTACCGATGTTAACGATGTAGAAACTACTTATATCTATGACGCTGCGGCGCGGCCCGTAGAAATTCAGCAGGGACCGGTTCTGGCGAAGTACACCTACGGTGCCCGGGGCCAGTTGCTGACATTGAGTGTCGAAGACACCGCCTCGAAACGCTCGCTGACGACCACCTTGATTCACGATGAGTTCGGTCGTGAGATCCAGCGTACTTCGCAGTTCGGCGACGGATCTCGCCTGGAAATCCTTCAAGTATTTGGGGCCGATGACAAACTTCAGCAGCGATCGTTGGTATCCGGTGCGCAATCACGTACAGAAACCTTCGCCTTCGCCTACGACTGTCGCGGGCGCCTGAAGCGCTATGACTGTGCAGGCACGCAGGCACCGACCGATGCCTGGGGGAAACGCATTGATTTTCAGAAATTCACCTACGACTACCTCGATAACCTGTTGACGGTGCGTACGGGTTTCGATGGGGAGGAGGACCTGTGCACGTTTTCCTACGATCGTCCTGACAAAACCCAGTTGAGTTCACTGACTCACAGTCATGCGCACTATCAGCCCGGGCATGTGAGCTTCGAATACGATGCCAACGGTAATCTGCTCAACGATAACCAAGGGCGCACGTTCCGGTATGACACTCTGAGTCGGCTCGAAAGTGTGGCCAGCGCTGGCGGTGGTGCGCATTATCAATACGACGGCGAAGATCAATTGCATGCGGTGGCTGCCGAATCCGGAGAGCTGATCAGGTTTTTCTATAGCGAGCATGCGCTGTGCAGCGAAGTGGCGGGTAACCACCGACGCAGTCTGTTGTCAGGCGACGGCAAGTCCTTGGCCGAGCAGCAAGGTGACGACGTTGTCTTGTTTGTCACGGATGGTCAGGGCACGGCCCTTGCTCGTCTTGGATCTCAAGACGAATCTGTTTTGTCCTGTCTTCCCTATGGTGATCGCCCCGCATCGAGCGGACTTGGCGCCCTGCTGGGGTTTCAGGGTGAGCGACTGGACCCGTCAACCGGGTGCTATCTGCTCGGCAGGGGTTATCGGGCCTACAACCCCCGATTGATGCGGTTTCACAGCCCCGACAGTTGGAGCCCCTTTGAGGGTGGCGGCATCAATGCCTATGCCTATTGTCTGGGAGATCCGGTCAATCTCAAGGATCCCACCGGGCATATCTCGACCTTGGGGTGGGTGAAAATCGGTGTGACCGCCGCCCTGGCCGCCGCTGCGATTGCGCTGACAGTCGTTACCATGGGCGCAACCGCACCACTCGTGCCGATCTCGGCTAACGCCTTCGCCTTGTTAACACTGGAGGTCATTTCCGCGACGGTTTCAATTGCCTCGGCGGTTGTCGATGAGCTGGCTCCGGATACCGTTGGCGGCCAGATATTGACCTACTCGTCGATAGTGCTGGGTGTGGTGTCGTTCGGGGCCACCGCGGTTGCAAAAGTTGGCGGTAAAGGCATTGGCTTTGCGTTGACGAAAAGTGTGGACTCTCTGGCGGACGTGATGACTGCACAGCGAGGAGTCGCGCGCGTGGCGGTGGGGCGGCGTCTATACGGCGCTGTTTCCACGGCAAATGAGGCATTGAGAAGTACAGTCAAATTGCAGAGCCGGCTCAACAACGTGTTGACGGCAAAAAAGGTAATCAGTGGGGCGAGTATCGCTTCTACAACAGCTTTCATGGTCGCGAATTCGGAAAAGTACGCCGCCAAAGCCGACGCATTTCTTCAAGATCACTGGTCATCACTGGCTGAGGATTTCAGTGCTCAGAGGTTTCGAAGCGATGCGGTGGACGCTCTGGAGTCATTCACCCATGAGATTGGCGAGCAGATTGTCACGCTGCGTGGCATTTGAGCAATGATGACCAGAGATTTGGATGCTTTCAAAATGGAATATAAACTTGAATAAAAGTTATTATTCGGGAATAAAAAATCCCGGTATTGTCCGCTTCACGCCAGCGATAGCACTTCACTGGCACCCTCATGTTCAAGCCGTCGCCACAAGCGACTGTGATTTTCGATAAGGACACTGCATGAAAAAGGTTCTGTTGTTCACCGCACTGGCGGCTGCCCTGACCACGGGCCTGGCCCAGGCTGGCGAGAAACTGGTGGTTGCCGCGACCCCGGTGCCACACGCCGAGATTCTCGAGCTGATCAAGCCAACCCTGGCCAAAGAAGGCGTGGACCTGGAAATCAAAGTCTTCACCGACTACGTTCAGCCAAACGTGCAGGTCGACCAGAAGCGCCTGGACGCCAACTACTTCCAGACCCTGCCGTACCTGAAGAGCTTCAACGAAGGCAAAGGCACTCACCTGGAAACCGTGATCGGTGTTCACGTTGAACCCTTCGGTGGCTACTCGAAGAAAGTCAAAACCCTGGCTGAGCTCAAAGACGGCGCGACCATTGCCATCCCGAACGAAGGCAGCAACAGCGGCCGTGCCCTGATCCTGCTGCAGAAGGCTGGCCTGATCGAGTTGAAAGACCCGAAAAACGCCGTGTCGACCCCGAAAGACATTGCCAAGAACCCGCACAACTTCAAGTTCAAGGAACTCGAATCGGCCATGTTGCCGCGTGTGCTGGATCAGGTCGACCTGGACATGATCAACACCAACTACGCGCTGGAAGCGGGCCTGAACCCGGCGAAAGACGCGCTGATCATTGAAGGTGCCGATTCGCCTTACGTGAACTACCTGGTGGCCCGTCCGGACAACAAGGACAGCGTTGCCATCCAGAAACTGGCCAAGGCCCTGACCAGCCCGGAAGTGAAAGCCTTCATCGAGAAGAAGTACAGCGGCGCGGTATTGCCGGCGTTCTGATTCGCGAAGCAAACCCCTTCAAGGTTTCAAACGCCGACGGCTGATTTAGCGTCGGCGTTTTTTTATGTGTGTCGGTTTACCAGTGGCGAGGACGCTTTTGTGGCGAGGGGGCAAGCCCCCTCGCCACAAAGAGCCTGTTGACCCTGGAGTTGCTCAGACCGGCCCGGCCTTCAACGCCCTGCGCAACGCCATCAATAATTTCAGAATGTCTTGCGGATCCAGCCGTTGCGGCGTTGGTTCGTCTGCCATGTTCTCGTCCTTGTGAGATTTTGCCCGGGAGTCTGGCCAAAAGTGGTTCGTCCTTGGCGCTGTGTTTCGAAAAAAGATCCTTCCTACGGTGCAAGGGAAAATAGACGTCTTCCATTGCCCCGGCAAATCAGGCGCCGCTCAATCCGGCCAATACCATGCCGGCTCATCCAGCATGCGCTGGCCCACGATCCCGGTCTGGCCAAGATTTTTCTCCAGCACGATGCAGTTGCAGTCAGGGTCCTGCTGCAAGGCCGAAATCAAGCGCCGGGCATGGGACACCACCCACACCTGGCACTGCCCGGAGGCGCGGATGATCAAGCGTGCCAGCGCCGGCAGCAGGTCCGGGTGCAGGCTGGTTTCCGGCTCGTTCAGCACCATCAACGTGGGTGGGCGTGGTGTCAGCAGTGCGGCGACCAGCAGCAAATAACGGAGTGTGCCATCCGACAATTCGGCCGCCGATAACGGCCGCAATAGCCCTTCCTGATAAAACTCAATGGCAAACCGCCCGCCCTGCAACGGCGCGATGTTCAGTCGCGCGCCGGGAAAGGCATCGCTGATCGCCGCCTGCAACACCTCGGGATCGCCGATTTCCCTGATCGTCTGCAAAGCCGCCGCCAGGTCACGACCGTCGTGGTGCAACACGGGTGTGCGGGTACCGAGTTGCGGTTGGCGAACCGGCGCGTCGGCGTCACTGCGAAAGTGATCGTAGAAACGCCAGCGACGAATAAATTCACGCAGTTGCATGACTTCCGGCGTGGTGCGAAAGCTGCCGATCTGATCAAACAGGCTGTCGAAATCCGGCGTGTGTTGGGCCAGCACTTCCCACTGGCGACCGTCCCGCGCACGGACCATCGGGCCATTGCGGTCCACCAGCAGGCTGGCAGGACGGTACACGGCGCCGGCCCAGATACATTCTCGTTTGATCTCGGGGTCCAGCGAAAAGTACGTGATGTGATCCGGCTGCGGCATCGGCAGTCCCAGTGCGATCGCGTAGCTGAAGTCTTCACCGGAAAATCCCAGGCGTAAACGCATGGGCGATTGACGGACGCTGCCTTCGACCTGAACTTCACCATTACGCATGCGCCGGGTGATGGTTTCCGGGCCGGCCCAGAAGGTCGAATCCAGGCCTCCTTCACGGGCCAGGGCATTGACCACGCCGCCGTGGGCGGTTTCCGCCAGCAGGCGCAGCGCACGGTAAAGGTTGGATTTGCCGCTGCCGTTGGGGCCGGTGATTAGATTCAGCCGGCCCAGCGGGATCACCAATTTGTTGATCGAGCGGTAATTGGCTACCGCGAGAGTGTTGAGCATGTGGGGTCCTGAGGCGGGATCGACCGGGGCTCATTGTCCGGTATGTGCAGGCGTCTATTGCAAGTGTTTTAGGGGTAAAACATAGCGAATTTTTTCTTCATAAGACGAACGTGCAAGGTCGAATTCCTGTTCTAAGCTCTCTGTCGTGTTGTATATGAAAAAGGCCAAGGAGTTTGCATGGTGGTTCCCGGATTGAAAGCAGTAATGGCCTTGAGTGTCGTCACCCTGCTGACGGCTTGCGACGAGAAAAAACCCGTGCAGGAATACCTGCCGCGGGTGTTCGTGCAAGTCGTCAAGCCGGCGGATTACGCGGCCTCGGTTACCCTCACCGGAGATATCCAGGCGCGGATACAGACCGAACTGTCTTTTCGTGTGGGTGGCAAAATCATCCAGCGTTCGGTTGACGTCGGTGATCGAGTGACAGCCAAGCAAGTGCTGGCCCGGCTCGACCCGAAGGATTTGCAGACCAATGTCGATTCGGCCCAGGCGCAAGTCGTCGCCGAGCAGGCGCGGGTGACGCAGAGTGCGGCGGCGTTCGTGCGTCAGCAAAAATTGCTGCCCAAGGGCTACACCAGCCAGAGCGAATACGATTCGGCCCAAGCCGCCTTGCACAGTAGTCAGAGTGCCTTGAGCGCTGCCCAGGCGCAGTTGGCCAACGCCAAGGATCAGTTGAGCTATACGGCGCTGATCGCCGATGCGCCGGGGATCATTACCGAGCGCCAGGCCGAAGTCGGCCAGGTGGTGCAAGCGACCATGCCGGTCTTCAGCCTGGCCCGTGACGGCGACCGGGATGCGGTGTTCAACGTCTATGAATCACTGCTGGCCGAGAAGCCGAAAGATCAAACCATCGTCCTCAGTCTGCTCGACAACCCGGCGATCAAAACCACCGGCACCGTGCGCGAAGTCACCCCCGCGGTGTCGGCGCAATCCGGAACCGTGCAGGTCAAGGTCGGCCTCGACAAACTGCCCGACGGTATGCAACTGGGCTCGGTGGTGAGTGCCACGGCCAGGGGATCGGGCAAGTCGGTCATCGAGTTGCCGTGGTCGGCGTTGACCAAAAACATCAGTGTCCCCGCTGTCTGGATTGTCGACGACAAGGGCAAGGCTCAATTGCATTCGGTCACGGTCAGCCGCTACCTGACCGGCAAGGTCATCATCAGCGACGGGTTGAAGGACGGGGACAAAGTCATCATCGCAGGCGGACAACTCTTGCACCCGGACATGGAAGTCGAGATTGCCGAAAACACTTACAAGGATCTGACGTGGGGAGCCAAGCCATGAAGCCTTTATGGGCGTTGTCCATCGGGCTGGTGCTGAGCGCCTGTTCTGAAAGCGAACCGCCGCCGGCGCCGGTGCGGCCGGTGCTGTCGATCAAGGTCCAGACCTTGATCGAAGAGGACCTGGGCCGCTTCGCCGGCAGCATCCAGGCGCGTTATGAAACCGATACCGGCTTCCGTGTGGGCGGGCGAATCGCCAGCCGTAACGTCGATGTCGGCACCGAGGTGGAGAAGGGTACGCTGCTTGCCACCCTCGATCCTTCCGACCAGCAGAACCAATTGCGCTCGGCCCAGGGCGATCTGTCGAAAATCCAGGCGCAACTGATCAACGCCAAGGCCACGGCCCAGCGTCAGCAAGCCTTGTTTGACCGCGGGGTCGGTGCACAAGCGCAACTCGACGAGGCCAACACGGACCTGAAAACCACCCAGGCCTCACTCGATCAGGCCCGGGCGGCCGTCAACCAGAGCAAGGACCAACTGGGCTACACCGAGCTGCGCGCCGACCATAAAGCCGTGGTCACCCAGTGGAGTGCCGAGGCCGGGCAAGTGGTGTCGGCCGGTCAGCAAGTGGTGACCCTGGCGCAACCGGACATCAAGGAAGCGGTGATCGACCTACCCGATACGCTGGTCGATCAACTGCCCAGCGATGTGGTGTTCCTGGTCGCTGCGCAACTTGATCCAAGCATCAACTCCACCGCCATCATCCGCGAAATCGAACCCAAGGCTCAAAGCGCCACACGCACCCGTCGCGCCCGCCTGACCCTGGCCGAAACGCCGCCCGGCTTTCGCTTGGGAACGGCCATCAGCGTCACCCTGAGTTCTGCGATCAAGCCGCGCATCGAGTTGCCTGTCACCGCGTTGCAGGAGGTCGATGGCAAGCCACGCATCTGGGTGATTGATGCACAGAGTAAAACCGTCTCTCCCCGTGACATCCAGGTGATCAGCCGTACCGACAGCACCGTGGTGCTGGCTGGCGGCGTGAAGAACGGCGAGCGGGTGGTCAGTGCCGGTGTCAACAGCCTCAAACCGGGGCAACAAGTGAAAATCGACGAGGACAGTCAATGAAAGGGCCTTTCAACCTCTCGGAATGGGCCCTCAAGCATCAGTCGTTCATCTGGTATCTGATGTTCGTCGCATTGTTGATGGGTGTGTTCTCGTACTTCAACCTGGGGCGCGAAGAAGACCCTTCGTTCACCATCAAGACCATGGTGATCCAGAGTAAATGGCCGGGGGCGACCCAGGAGGAAACCCTCAAGCAGATCACCGACCGGATCGAGAAAAAGCTCGAAGAACTCGACTCCCTCGATTATGTGAAAAGTTACACGCGCCCCGGTGAATCCACGGTGTATGTGTACCTGCGCGACACCACCAGTGCCAAGGACATCCCGGAAATCTGGTACCAGGTGCGCAAGAAGATCAACGACATCAAATACCAGTTCCCGCAGGGCATACAGGGGCCGTCGTTCAACGACGAGTTCGGTGACGTCTTCGGCTCGATCTACGCCTTCACCGCCGACGGCCTGACCCTGCGTCAGTTGCGCGACTACGTGGAACAGGCGCGCATGGAAATTCGCGGCGTGCCGGGGCTGGGCAAGATCGAAATGGTCGGCCAGCAGGACGAAGTGCTGTACCTGAACTTCTCCACGCGCAAACTCGCAGCGCTGGGCATCGATGAGCGTCAAGTGGTGCAGAGCCTGCAATCTCAGAACGCCGTGACCCCGGCAGGTGTCATCGAGGCCGGGCCGGAGCGGATTTCGGTGCGCACTTCAGGGAAGTTCGCTTCGGAGAAAGACCTGGCCGAGGTCAACCTCAAGCTCAACGACCGCTACTATCGTCTGGCCGACATTGCCGAAATCAGTCGCGGCTACGTCGATCCGGCCTCGCCGGAATTCCGCTACAACGGCAAACAGGCCATCGGCCTGGCGATTGCCATGCAAAAGGGTGGCAACGTTCAGGCATTCGGCAAGGCCTTGCACGCCCGTATCGACCAGTTGACCGCCGACCTGCCGGTGGGTGTCGGCATTTACAACGTGTCCGACCAGGCCGTGGTGGTGGAAGAGGCCGTCGGCGGCTTTACCAGTGCCTTGTTCGAGGCGGTGGTGATCGTGCTGCTGGTCAGTTTCGTCAGCCTTGGCGTGCGCGCCGGGCTGGTGGTGGCGTGCTCGATCCCGTTGGTGCTGGCGATGGTGTTCGTGTTCATGGAATACAGCGGCATCACCATGCAGCGGATTTCCCTCGGTGCTCTGATCATCGCCCTCGGCCTGCTGGTGGACGATGCGATGATCACTGTGGAAATGATGGTCACGCGCCTGGAAATGGGCGAGACCAAGGAGCAGGCGGCGACGTTCGCCTACACTTCCACGGCGTTCCCGATGCTCACCGGTACGCTGGTGACGGTGGCAGGCTTCGTGCCGATCGGCTTGAACGCCAGCTCCGCCGGTGAGTACACCTACACCCTGTTTGCGGTGATCGCCTGCGCGATGCTGGTGTCGTGGGTGGTGGCGGTTCTGTTTGCGCCGGTGATCGGCGTGCACATTCTCAGCACCAAGGTGAAACCCCACGAAGGCGAACCCGGGCGTATCGGCAAGGCGTTCAACGGCGGGCTGTTGTGGTGCATGCGCAATCGCTGGTGGGCCATTGGCATCACCGTGCTGTGCTTTGTACTGGCGGTGTTCAGCATGCGTTTTGTGCAGAACCAGTTCTTCCCGTCCTCGGACCGCCCGGAAATCCTGGTCGACCTGAACCTGCCGCAAAACGCCTCGCTCGACGAAACCCGCCGGGCCGTCGATCGCCTCGAAGCCACGCTCAAGGACGATCCGGACATCGTGCGCTGGAGCACCTACGTCGGTCAGGGTGCGATCCGTTTCTACCTGCCACTGGACCAACAACTGCAAAACCCGTTCTACGCGCAGTTGGTGATCGTCAGCAAAGGCCATACCCGTGAAGCCATGATGCAGAAGCTTCGCGAGCGCTTGCGCAACGACTTCGTCGGCATCGGCAGTTATGTCCAGGCACTGGAAATGGGCCCGCCGGTAGGGCGTCCGATCCAGTACCGGGTCAGCGGCAAAGACATCGACCAGGTGCGTCGACACGCCATCGACCTGGCCACGGAGCTGGACAAGAACCCGCACATTGGCGAGATCATCTACGACTGGAACGAGCCGGGCAAAGTCCTGCGCATCGACATCGCCCAGGACAAGGCGCGGCAGTTGGGGCTGTCTTCCGAGGATGTGGCCAACCTGATGAACGGCATCGTCAGCGGCCAGACGGTGACCCAGGTCGATGA
This sequence comes from Pseudomonas fluorescens, assembly GCF_040448305.1. Taxonomy (NCBI): domain Bacteria; kingdom Pseudomonadati; phylum Pseudomonadota; class Gammaproteobacteria; order Pseudomonadales; family Pseudomonadaceae; genus Pseudomonas; species Pseudomonas fluorescens. The sequence goes on from NZ_CP148752.1 coordinate 208,402, forward strand.
CGACATTTACCTGATCAACGTGGTCGGGCGCGCGGTGGATTCCGAACGCGGTACGCCGGAAACCCTGCAGAACCTGCAAATCGTCACGCCTAGCGGCACGTCGATTCCGCTGCTGGCGTTCGCCACGGTGCGCTACGAACTGGAACAACCGCTGGTGTGGCGTCGCGATCGCCTGCCGACCATCACCATCAAGGCGGCGATTCGTGACGAGATCCAGCCGACGGACCTGGTGAAAATCCTCAAGCCGTCCATAGACGCTTTCGCTGCCAAACTGCCGGCGGGCTACAAGGTCGCCACCGGTGGTACGGTGGAGGAAAGCGGCAAGGCCCAGGGCCCGATTGCCAAGGTTGTGCCGCTGATGCTGTTCATGATGGCGACCTTCCTGATGATCCAACTGCACAGCGTGCAGAAGCTGTTCCTGGTGGCCAGCGTTGCGCCGCTGGGGTTGATCGGCGTGGTGATCGCGCTGGTGCCGACGGGTACGCCGATGGGCTTCGTGGCGATCCTCGGGATTCTGGCGCTGATCGGTATCATCATCCGTAACTCGGTGATCCTGGTGACCCAGATCGAAGAGTACGAGCAGAAGGGCTACGCGCCGTGGGATGCGGTGGTGCAAGCCACCGAACACCGACGTCGGCCGATCCTGCTGACCGCTGCGGCGGCGAGCATGGGGATGATCCCGATTGCCCGGGAAGTGTTCTGGGGGCCGATGGCCTACGCGATGATCGGCGGGATCGTCATCGCCACCTTGCTGACGCTGCTGTTTTTGCCGGCGCTGTATGTGGCCTGGTACAAGATTCGCGAGCCGAAGAAAGAGGCTGTTTAAAAAGCGAGCGCTTCGCGCTCATCGCGAGCAGGCTCTCTCCCACAGTTGACCGCGATTAACTGTGGGGGGAGAGCCTGCTCACGATTGTTTCGGAACGGTCTGACTTACAGCCTGGGTCGAGTGCCTTAGTCTGTCCCTCCTTCAATCAGGAACGGAGGGGACAACTCATGCTTGACCTCATTCGCGGGGCGCTGCTGTTTGGCTTGTTGCTGGCCTGGTCGACATCCGCGACAAGTGCCGTGCTGGAAAACCCGCTATGGCGTATCGATATCGACCCTGCGACCCTGGCGATAAGCGCGACACCGGCTGGCCATGAAACCGTTCAGGCCTCCACCGGCGTTGCGGCGCGGCGGGTCAGTGCGCTGCAACAGGCGGCCGAGCGTCTGGAGTGGCAATGGGATGAGGGCACGTATGCCCTCAGCGCCGAATTACAGGGCGCGGATCTTTCCCTGTCGATCAAGGCGCATGCAGCCGCCGACCTGACGTTTCTCGACCAACCCGGTAGCGCTATGGGTCAAGGCCTGAGCTGGCCGATGGCCGAGGGGCATTACGTGCCGGCCGGCGATCGGCAGTGGCAAACGTTTTTGCTGGAGCAGGGCGCAGTCAATACCACCCAGGATTTGAGCCTGCCGCTCTGGGGCGTTGACCATGGCGGATTCAGCCTGCATTGGCTGATGACCAATCCCTACAACAATCGCCTGACCTTCAGCGCCGACGGCAGGGCTTTGGCGCTGACGGCGAGGCATGAATTCACGTCGCTGGAGCCCTCGGCACCGCTGACGTTCACCTTGTTTCTCGGCGATGCCGACCCGCTGGCAGGGGCAAAGCGCTACCGCCAATGGCTGATCGACAACGGGCGCTACGAGCCCTTGAGCGGCAAACTCGAGAAAACCCCGCAAGCTGCAAAGCTGCTGGGCGCCAGTCATGTCTATCTGTGGGGCAACGATCTGCTGGGGCCCAAGGATGTGCGCAACTGGCCGGCTCTGCTCGCGCAGTTACGCAGTCAGACACCGCTGGCGCGGGAACTGCGAGGCGGGCTGGATCACGAAACCACACAGATACTCGACAGCGGCGATACCCCATTGGATCACTACCGGCAAACTGTTTTGCTGCGCAGTCTCAACGCCGCGCTTAACACGCTGACGCGCAAGAACTGGCAGGCGCGAGCCGTGCCGGATATGCAGCTGCTTGCCAACGCTTATGGTGAGCTGCGCACGCGTCTGGCGCGTGACTTCGCGGATGCCTTGAGCGCCACACCCGAGCGCTGGGGCAGCACCTTGTCGCTGAACACCTTCGAGCAATTGCGCAAGGCCGGTCTGTCGCGACTGTGGCTGGGTCTTGGCGAGGGCTGGGAAGGCGGCTTGTGGCATCCGGAAACGGTGCGCGCCGGTGTGGCGGCGGGGTATTTGCTGGCGCCTTACGACTCTTATGAAACGGCGTTGGCGTCCAATGAAAACCCGGACTGGACCACGGCGCATCTGGGCGACAAGGCCCATGCCGAATGCGCCATCGTGCTCAAGGACCGCACATTGAAAAGTGGCTTCCAGCAATCGGGTCACTACACCGATCCGGGATGCATGCGCTCGTTGCTCGAGGCCCGGGTCAGGGCCGTCCAGGCGCGGGCCGGGTTTAACAGCTGGTTTCTCGATGCTTATGCCACTGGCATGCTTTACGACAGCTATCGCCCGGGTGCGACGCTGACGCAGGCGCAGAATGCACAGGACAAAATTGACGCTTCGCGCTGGATCAACGAAAGCCTGCAACTGCCCAGCGGCTCCGAGGATGGCAACGCAACCACCGCCCAAGGCGTGTTCTTCACCCACGGCATGCAAACGCCAGTGATTGGTTGGGGCGATGTCGATCTGAGCAAAAATACCGACTCCGACTTTTTTCTGGGCAAGTGGTATCCACCCGAGCAGCCGGCCGTGTTCTTCAAACAAGTGCCCTTGAAAGAACCCTATCGGCGCATTCACTTTGATCCGGTGACTCGATTGCCGATGTATCAAACGGTGTTCCACGGCTCTGTCATCAGCACCCATCACTGGTTGTTCGACAGCCTGAAACTGAGCAACGTGCGGGTGCCGAATGAACTGACCCAACTGCTCTATAACGTGCCGCCGCTCTACCATTTGAGTGCCGCTACCCTGAGTGAGCGGTTGCCGCTGATGGCCCGTCAGGATGCATTCTTCCGGCCGTTGCACGAACGTCTGGCCACGCAGGCGATGACGGACTTTCGCTGGCTCAGCGCTGATCGTCTGATACAGCAAACCACGTTCGCCGACGGCACGCGGCTGCTGGCCAATTTTGCTGCACAGATGCGCGAAGTGAACGGTTTACGTCTGGCCGGCCAAAGCATTACCGCGCTGATGATGGACGGCTCGACCCTGAGTCATGAGGTTTCTACGCCGCGCTGAAAAACTCGATCATGCGGGCTTACGCCAGACACTCGCCAACCAAGGCTGCTGCTCCCGCGGCAGCCCTGCCGGCCGGTAGTAATGCTCCAGCTCGGCAAACCCCGCCTCGATCAACAATTGCTGCCAAGCCGCCAGATCGTGATACGACCCAAAACGCGATCCATTCCAGCCTTCCTGATTCTCGCCACGGGGATTGGAACTGAACAACACCCCACCCGGTTTCAGCGTTCCCCACAACTGCTTCAACACCCGTGGTAATTCCTGACGCGGAACATGAAACAACACTGCATTGGCAAAGATCCCGTCGAAGCGTTCGGCTGGCAGATCAAGCTTCAAGAAGTCCTGCTGCCACACCTCGCAGCCGCTGTCTTCATGGGCCATCTGCGCGAATTTTTCCGAACCGTCGAGGCCGACCGCCTTGTGGCCCATGCGGGTGAAGGTTTGCAGATCCCGACCGGGGCCGCAGCCGAAGTCGAGAATGTCGAAAGGCGCTTCGCCCTGAATGTGCCGCAACAGGGCATCGATGTTCTGACTGACATCGTGATCTCGCGTCCCCTCACGGAAATCCTCAGCCACCGAGTTGTAGTGGCCCAGGGTCGTGGTGGTGATCTGTTCGAGGTCGTCGGGTGTTTGCTTCATGGTCGGCTGCGCAGGCAATTTGGATTTACCGAATATACGCCATGGCGCTGGGGGCTGCTGCGCAGCCCATCGTCGGAACGCCGCCAGGACCAAGCCCGCTACCACAGGTATCCACGGTCAACTGTGAGCGAGCCACGCGGTCCTTCTGAGGACATGCAAATGCTAGAAATTTCGCTGTGGATAACTCCGTCAGCAACGACCTATGGAAGCTTCGGCAAGGTCCTACAAAACAAGACAACTTGTCGGCTATCGCCAGCCAGTGGCTCGAACATATAGTCCGGACTGTCGCTGCCAAATCAGTGATCAGGTTTGGTCACCTGAGAACAACGCACATAGTTGTGCCATCATTCGCGCCGCGGACATCTATGTCCTCGCAGTGCATTGTCATGGCGACTGTGTGCGGGACGCCTTCGGGCGAGCCGAGTTGTTGTTCTCGGTTGACCAAGCCTGCGCACAGTCCGCCTCCCATCGTTTGGTCACGGTGCTGGCGGTTAATTAACAACAAACCGAGTACATGCCATGTCAACTCTGAACCCGTTTCCAAATCGCTACCGCCCACTCCACACCAACCTCACCGACACCCCGGCCCTGATCATCGACACAGAGGCCAACCCACAAGACATCCTCGAAGCCGCCCTCCAGCGCATCCGGGCCTCCAGCGACCTGCTGCAAACCCTGCACTGCCAATGCTTCAAACACGGCGACCTCGAAGACATCCCGCACATCACCCACGCCCTCTACCTGCTGACACAGGACGGCTGCGACCTGCTCAAAGTTGCCCAGCAACGCATGTTGAACTGGAAAGCCCCAGCCTGACGCCAATCATCAGAGCGATAAAGTGGAATTATTCTGGCTGTTTCAATATAAAACAGCTGGAATAATGCCAGTTAACATGCCTTCCTTAAGGAAATCAGCGTCACGAGAAGGGTGTTTTTTTCAATGTCCCAATCGCAGCTCACCTTTTTCTTTAAGTGCTATTATTCTGGCAGTTATAGCGCCTTAATGAAGGAATATTGGCACATGGCCAAGAAGACAGCTCCGCTCTTGCCTGCCGCTTCCAAACTACTTTCCGAGTTCGGCGAGCGACTGAAACTCGCTCGCCTACGCCGCAAACTCACCGCTAAACAAGTTGCTGAGAGGGCGGGCATGTCCCTGACAACCTTGCGCTCCCTGGAATCAGGTGGCTCAGGGGTGACCATCGGAGCCTACCTGTCTGTCATGCAAGTTCTGGGTCTGGAAAAAGACTTGAACAAACTCGCGACAACCGATGAGGTGGGCCGTCAACTGCAGGACGCACAACTGAAATCCAGGACCACCTCCACTGCAGGCTCAAGCCAGCGAGCACGCAGAACGAGTGCAGTGAGAAAAAATGCTCCAATACCTGAAAAAAGCACTGGAGTGATTGAAAGTGCCACCACAGCAGATCTATCCGCTGACTACCCCTTCAACACCCACTCACTTTCCAATCTGTTGGCCAAGAAAAAAACCAAGCCCGCGACGGGTGAGAAATGACGCAGATTGCGGTGTATGCCGATTGGGAATCCTTGAATGGGCCCAGACGTCTCGGTTTCCTGCATGCCCGAAACGCCCGCTCCACAGAAGTCTTCGAGTTTGAGTACGACAAGGCTGCGCTGGCAGATCCCGAGTTGAACTTCACACCCCTGGACCCTCGAATCGGACTCTATGAGGGTCGTCAGTTTCCGGGGCAACATCAAAGCCGGTTTGGCGTGTTCGCTGATTCAAGCCCGGATCGGTGGGGTCAATTACTGATGAAGCGACGGCTGGAGCGCGATATCCGCGACGGCTTGGCTGCCAAAGGCAGCAAGCTCCACGAGTCAGATTTCCTGTTAGGCGTACATGATCTCTATCGGGTCGGTGCAATCCGCTACAAGCTCGATGACCAAGGCAACTTTCTCGATGATCGTGATGGCGTGGCCGCTCCACCGTTCATTGAGCTGCGGGCGTTGGAACAAGCAAGCCGAGCTCTGGAAAACGATCCGGACAACACCTCACTCGATGGCCGCGAGTGGCTGAGAATGCTGATCGCACCTGGAGGCTCACTGGGTGGCGCCCGCCCCAAGGCCAGCGTTGCAGACGAGCACGGTCACTTGTGGATTGCCAAGTTCCCCAGCACCCGCGATGACTATGACATTGGCGCTTGGGAACTGGTGGTGAATGCCTTGGCCAATCATTGTGGCCTGCGAGTCGCGACCGGTATCGCCCGACGCTATGCCAGTGATCATCACTGCTTCATGGTCAAGCGCTTCGATCGCACTGAACGCGGTGGCCGTCTGCACTTTGCCTCAGGCATGACCATGACTGATCGCGTTGACGGTGACGATGCCTCCGTCGGCGCGAGCTACCTTGAGTTGGCTGAAGTGCTCATGGAACACGGCTCGGAAACCAAAGCAGACTTACGGGAGTTGTGGTCTCGGATTGTGTTCAACATCCTGGTCTCCAACAGCGACGATCACCTGCGTAACCACGGCTTTATCCTTGATCCGGGTCGGGGATGGCGATTGTCTGCCGCCTATGACATGAACCCGGTGGCGCACGCAGACGGCTTGAAGCTCAACATCACAGATACCGATAACGCACTGGATCTGGAGTTGGCCCGGGAAGTGGCAGAGTATTTTCGGGTCGGTCGTGTGGATGCAGAAAACATCATCGACAGCTTCAAAGAGGTTGTCAGCCAATGGCCAACACTAGCGGGGGCTTTGGGGATATCGAAACGTGAGCAGGATAATATGGCGCCTGCATTTCGATTAGCGGAGCCTACGCAATGAACCTCGCCCCCAACCTCCCCGACGACCACTTGATGCAGCAACTCATGCAACTGCTGCATGAAGAACTCGGCTTCCCCGAACGCAAAACCATCAACCTCGGCACCTCGATCAATTTCGACTTGGACTGCAACGGTGCAGACGCCCGGCATTTGATCGAAACCCTGGAAGACCACTTCGCCATCGATTTCGTGGATTTCGACAGCTATCGCTATTTCCAGCCCGACGGCTTTGACGTGAATCTAAAGCGAAAAGCCAAGGGTCGCGGCGAGAAGGTGCCATTGACCCTCGACATGCTCTACCGGGCCATCAAGGCCCAACGCTGGGACACGGATGAGCTCGAAGGCCTGTAACGGCCCGACGCATTCTGACTTGCCCGCGAAAAACCGAATTTTGCGCACAAAAAAGCCGCCCTCTCAAGACTTATACCGTAACGGTACATAGTTCAGGGGCGGATAGCTCAGAAGCCAACCTGGTCAAGGGTCTGGCCCATCTGAGTTAGCGATGTATCGCTACATCAGAATACATCGTTACTTTCGAGCGCCGGCGGCAATGTCGGCGCTTTTTCATTGCGACGGTCAGTCGTCAAGCACCTTGCGAATCGCACGGGTAGCCGATCACCGACTGTGGGTAGCTCAAACGCGAAGGCGGGTTGAAGGCAATGTGTCAGTCCCGGTTCGTGCCCAGGCTGTACGCGCAAGCGGATCTGGCAAATATCTCCCTTCGCAAGGGCGACAAGCTCCTCGAAGGAAGTCGGCGATGCGAGAATGGCTTGTCGATCGGGGTCGACGTTGTCCGCGTAGAGCCAAGCTGCGAGGTCACGGTATATCAAACAAAGAATCAGGCCATAGAAAATGGCATGGCCAAAGAAATATGCATTGTAGAGGGCAGCAGTGCATTTAGTTTCGACCACAGCACTGAAGGTGCAATCAAAAACCATATCAACAAATTATGCCAGTGCGGAGTTAGAAACGCTTACATTGAGTCAGCCCACACAGAGTCCCAAATGGGTATGAAGGGCATATCCTACATAAATCTGGTTGGGTTCAAATAGCACCTAACAAACAATGCGTATATGGACTCTCCTCACAAGTAGTGAGTAAAGCTCTTCCAACCCTGTCGTCAGTGCGGTTGCATTCGTATATTCGGCCTGTAGTGGGCGTTACCGCCCTGGCCACTCTGTAGTTCGCGCAGCGGGGATAACCAGGGACAGTCCACGATTAGTCAGACAAGATCGAAATAGATAACCGTGGTCTGTCCCCGATTGTCACGACCCCTTTGCAGCGTGATGGCACCGAAGATCGACACCAGTATCACCACCTCGGCGTGTTCGACCGCTTCATTGGTGGCTGCCATCACGCCCAGCGCCGAAGCCTACGTCGTCAAGCCGTCATACTCGCAGGCACGCCGATAGCCAAAGCCATCCCGGACAGACTGATCATTCGTCCGATAGATTTCAACTGCTTGCTCCTCACTTGTCCGCATTGAGCCCGTTGAAATGCGGACGGTACGTTCCAAAGTCCTTCGCCTTGGAGGCTAAGTGACCCTGAGGATTTCGATGCCCCGGGCCGTCCGGGCCGGGGCCATCCGTTGTGTTCAGAACCAGCAGGAAGCCTTCACGCCGAACTCGCGCACCATGGTCACCGACAGGTCTGGGCACAATTTGAACCTATCTGGCACCGGCCGTTGCCTCGGGGCGATCTCTCAACGTGACCAACCCGTTCCGCACGCCGGCAACCATCACACCGCCAGGCAGGAAATTGATTGACAGCATCGGGCTGTCCAGCCTCTTTCCACTTCCAATAAATATTTCTGAAGCTAGTTTGCCAGTCTGGAAATCGAGGGCACTGAGATAAAATGCGTCCTGCTTGTCTCCAGCGCCCGATTTCATAGTGTATTGATAAACATAACCATCGGCAGTCGAAAGTTTGGGTGGAACCTTTGACGAAACCGAGTAATTCTCCCAGATCGTGTTGCATCCACTGTATCCAGGCCTGACATCGACTCTCGCAAGCCCGGGTTCGGATGCTGCCGGTTCAAAGAACTTCGACCCATAATTATTTTGAATTACAAGTGACTTTCCGTAACCTACAAATGTATTATCAAGATATCCTCTATCTTCTTTAAACACGGGATGCTCACATACGACCCTGGAGCTGCTTGCCATTGCTGCGCCGTCGGTTTTAAGTACCAGCACCCTCGCAAAGCGATGCGAGTCATCGTTCAAACCGAATGAGATCAACTTACCTTCATCGAACAGCGTCGGAGCGGTCAAATCACCACTTGAGTTGGACTGTCCATATTCATATCGCCAGCGAGTGATAATCTTTCCATCATCATCTATTTCAAAGCGATAAAGTGCCATGGTAGTGAGTACGAACGTCGCATCCGCGTTCAACGCCAGTGCCGTACCTGAAACCTCACCCCCCGGAAGTTTCATACGTTCTATCTTGCCGGTCATTTGGTTGATGTAGCCGACATAGCCATACATCGTGCTAAACCAGAGATTATTTTTCCAGTCAGGATGAACATCTGAAATTGGTTGGCCATCAGGCAAGGCGCTGCTTAGGTCATACTCTTTTTCAAGAGACCATTTGTATTGGTCATTGCTTCCAACAATAGAATATATCTGAACTTTTTGTTCCGGGTTCGCCACGATGGCCCGACCCAGAGCGTCGAGGCCGGTGTACCATCCCATTCCCGGCTCCAGGAAATTCATTTTCTTGCTGGTCGTGGCGACCTGCGCCGCGACCTTGAAATTGTTCTTGGGATCAAAAAGCACCAGCTGGCTCGGATTGCCCAAGCCGACGCACAAGGACGCCAGTTTTTCACCGGGCGTCATGAGCATGGGCGTGCACATCGAAATCTCGTTGCCGGGGCGTGTCGGCACATATGTCGCTATTGGCGCGATCCCGAGAGGCCCCGCATATGGCGTGGTACTGGAATTATACGTATCCCCATGAACCCCGCCGCTCGCGGTTTCATCCATAAGAAATGGATGGTCTGACATAGGCAGTCTCGGCAGGGGGTGCGGAATCAGCGGGTGGCTTCCAACCAGCGTTGGCACCCTGATTCCGTCTGCCACTTGAAATTCGCGGTTTGCCGATCCGTTGGCCAGGTGGCCAATATCGCTAGCCCCCCCGAGGATCTCCCGGAAGGCGGTCAGCGAGAGGGGCAGCTTATCCGCAACCAGGAACTTTATACCAATACAGGCCAGCACCAGCATCGAAGCTGACAGAAGAATATAGATCTTTTTCCTAGACCTGCGCTCATGGATATTTGTTGGCATGATTGGCAAATTCCGGATTAATTGAGAAGTCGCCATTGTCGAGCGCGCGCAAGCATCACTCATCGTCCAATGGGACTATTCCAAGGCCCGCTCGAGTCGCCTCCGTGGAAGACTTTCCTGGAGGCGCTCAAGGAGCACCAGTCGGTAAGCCCGCGCAGAAAGCCAAAGCTATGCACTGCGCTACAAAGGCAAAAAGGCGGCTTCTCCGGCTTGTCCCTGCTTTGTTGCTCCGATAACGCATTACGTTCTTCCCCTATAGCCGAACCGCTCAACGGCGATCCGCTTGATCCCCTCTTCAAATGCAACACGCCTGTGCTCCAGCGCCTCTGCGCGGGGTAGGTCTGTTCGTCACTCATTTTTTGTATCCCCATATTCGGCGGCGTATTCGGCTGCATTGCATTTCGGGCATGGAATATCGCCGCCGTTATGCAAAGCGCCACCCGGTTCATCGCAGCTGTCTTCGTCCCAGAGAAAACCATCAATGCACTGAGCGTCAAGGTACGGAGCACCAAAGTGCTTGCCGTGATAGTCGCAACCCAGTGCGGCTGGAGAATTCGGTGTGAGCCCCTGAAGCTGTCAGCATCTATCCGTACACACGGTCAACTCGCCGGAACCTGCAAACTCTGCCGAGGAGCACAACGTGGTCATGCATAAGACTGGGCCTCGCCTACATGCCATGCTAAATCATGGTATGGCTTTCACATCTACGGATAAAAAAATACCCCTCATAGAGGGGTATTGATGCAGTAACTGGCTGAAAAGGGCCTAACTATGTATTCCCAAGAGGGGGGAATAACCGAGGGGCGGCTTCTTCGTTAGCTCAATCCAGCACTTACAGCTTTGGACCCGCAGCCTTGATCGCGTCGCTCACTTCGAACTTCTTGAAGTTCTCGATGAACAGGCCGGCCAGTGCTTTGGCGGCTTCGTCGTAGGCGGCTTTATCGGCCCAGGTGTTGCGTGGGTTCAGCAGGCCAGTCTCAACGCCCGGTACGGCCACTGGCACGTCGAGGTTGATGGTGTCCAGGTGCTCGGTTTCGGTACCGATCAGCGCGCCGCTCTGGATCGCTGCGATCACGGCACGAGTGGTCGGGATGTTGAAGCGTTTGCCGACGCCGTAGCCACCACCGGTCCAGCCGGTGTTGACCAGGTAGACCTTGGAACCGAAGCCGCGGATGCGCTTGATCAGCAACTCTGCGTATTCGCCGGCCGGACGCGGGAAGAACGGTGCGCCGAAGCAGGTGGAGAAGGTCGACTTGATGCCGCTGCCCGAACCCATTTCGGTCGAACCGACCAGAGCGGTGTAACCGGACAGGAAGTGGTAAGCCGCTTGTTCTTCGTTGAGGATCGACACTGGCGGCAGCACGCCGGTCAGGTCGCAGGTCAGGAAGATCACAGCGTTCGGCTCGCCACCGAGGTTCTTCTCGGAGCGCTTGGCAACGTGCTCCAGCGGGTAGGCGGCGCGGCTGTTCTGGGTCAGACTGACATCGGCGTAGTCGGCGTGCTTGGCGTCGTCGATAACGACGTTTTCCAATACCGCGCCGTGCTTGATGGCTTTCCAGATAACCGGCTCGTTCTTCTCGGACAGGTCAATGCACTTGGCATAGCAACCGCCTTCGATGTTGAACACAACGCCTTCACCCCAACCGTGCTCGTCGTCACCGATCAGGTAACGGCTTTCGTCGGCCGACAGGGTGGTTTTACCAGTGCCGGACAGACCGAAGAACAGGGTCACGTCGCCTTCTTCGCCGATGTTGGCGGCGCAGTGCATTGGCAGTACGTCGGCAGCCGGCAGCAGGAAGTTCTGCACCGAGAACATCGCTTTCTTCATTTCACCGGCGTAACGCATGCCGGCGATCAGCACTTTCTTCTGTGCGAAGTTGAGGATCACGCAGCCGTCGGAGTTGGTGCCGTCACGCTCTGGCACGCACTCGAAGTTGGCAACGTTGAGCACTTGCCACTCGTCACGACCCGCCGGGTTGTACTGAGCCGGGTTGATGAACAGGCAACGGCCGAACAGGTTCTGCCAGGCAGTCTGGGTGGTCATCTTCACGGCCAGGTAGTGCTCGGAAGCCGCACCTACATGCACGTGGGAAACGAAATGCTCTTGCGCGTTGTTGAATGCCTCAACGCGAGCCCACAAGGCGTCGAACTTGTCGGCCGGGAACTTGCGGTTGATCGGGCCCCAGGCGATGGCGGCCTGGGTGCTTGGCTCTTCAACGATGAAACGATCGACTGGCGAACGGCCGGTACGGTGACCGGTACGAACAACCAGTGCGCCGGTATCGGCAAGCTCGCCTTCACCGCGGTTGAGGGCTTCTTTAACCAGATCATCAACACTCAGATCGGTGTACACGGCATTGTTGGCTTGCGTCATGAGGTTCCCCGTCGGCCAGTGGCCGAGTGCTCCAAACGTTTTTGTAGTAGAAAGTCGTGCACTACTACCGCGAAAAAAGTGGGCCGGATTATGCCAGAAAAGCCCAAAAAGAGTAGGCCCCTCCTGTCGTAACGGCATTAATCCGGCGGCAGCCAGTGAATTTACCTGCGCTGAACCGTTTTAGTGACGAGTATCTGACGGCGTCTCGATACCCGCGCCGGCGAACAATTGAGTGACATCGGCCGCGTCAAACAGGTAGCGCTGGTTGCAGAACTGGCAATCGATTTCGATGTTGCCACCGTGTTCGACCACCAATTGCTGCGCGTCTTCCATACCCAGACTGACCAGCGCATTGGCCGAACGTTCGCGCGAGCAGCTGCAACGGAAGCGCAGCTTCTGCACATCGAACAGGCGCACCTGCTCGTCGTGGTACAGGCGATGCAGCACGGTTTCGTTGTCCAGGCTCAACAGCTCATCGGCGGTCAGCGTACCGCCCAGGGTGGTGATGTGCTGCCAGCTGGCGGCACGCTCGTCTTCGTCTTTCAAACGGTCGGCCGGCAGTTGTTGCAGCAACAGGCCACGGGCGCGACGACCATCGGCGCAGAGCTTGATGCGGGTGCCAATCTGCTGGGACATGACGAAGTAGTTGGTGAAGCAGTCGGACAACGTTTCGCCATCCAGATCGACGACGCCCTGGTAGCGTTGGCCCCGTTTCGGGTCGACGGTCAACGTCAGCGAGCCATCCGGCATCAAGTCAGCCAGGGTAGCGTCGGGGGCAATCCGGTCCGCCTCGTAACGGGCCAGGCCACGGATCTCGCGCTCGCTGGAGCACTCGATCATCAGCAGCGGGATCGGGCCTTCGGAGCGTGCCTGCAGAATCAGCAAGCCATCGAACTTCAACGTGCCAACCAGCAACGATGCGGCCGCCATCAGCTCGCCGAGCAGTTGCGCGACCGGCTGCGGGTAGGCGTGTTTGGCCAGGACTTCGGCGTAGCTGAGCTCCAACGAGACCAGTTCGCCACGGGTGTCGCTGTCATCGAAGATGAAGCGTTGTGTGAAGTCGTTATCCGCGTGATCGGTCATAGGTCTGGGTATCTGAATTAGTGAAAAAGGTTACAGGAAACAAGAAATTTACCCTGCGCCACCCCTCGGGTGCGCAACGTTCAGCCATGAAAGGCATTTTATGAACAATCCGGGCCTGATCCAAGCAAGGTGGAACAAGCGCTGATGGGTTTTGGGTCGTTTCCCGCCCCGCACTGCTGGCAATGTGGTTATGGCCTACAGGTCAGAGACTGTGTGTGATTTTCGACGAGCGGCGATATCGTCCATGCGATGCACTGCTGGCGAAGCACAGATATGGATGCGCAAAGGGTCAATTGCAAGTCTTGGCCTTAAGACGTGGTGAGGCCGGGCGAGTGCGCGGCAATCGCCCGAGAAATATCTGAATTAGTCGTCGTTACTGCTGCCACGAAACTTGAACAAATCCCGCCGCTGTTTCTTGCTCGGCTTACCGTCAGTGCTTACGCCCAGGGCTCCGGCTTTTCTTTGTGCCGCGGCCTCTTCGCGCTTGGCGATGCTGGCCAGGGTTTCGGCATACAAGGATTGCGCCTCCGGGGCGCCGCGACGAACGATCGACAGTGCCAGGACCACCACCGTGCGCTCCTCGAATCCGGTGCGAATCACGAACTCATCGCCGATTCGTGGCTCTTTACCCGGCTTGCAACGTTCGCCCCGGCAATGCACCTTGCCGCTTTCAATCGCCGCCTTGGCCAAGGCGCGGGTTTTGTAGAATCGTGCAGCCCACAACCATTTATCGAGGCGGACTTTGTCGTCCTCTTCGTTTTTTTGTGCCATGGAATTTCCTCATTCTGAAATATTGGTGAACTGTACTACCGTTTCTGTCGTACCAAGAATTACTCCATCCCGGACTACAATGCTGACATTCCATAACCTCCTTGTGAGACTGGAAATCCGGGCTGTAGATATCTGTCGCCTTTTAACCATTATTCTGCGTGAATACCGCGAATTTGGCCGCCTGCGGCCACTGCGGTTTCTACCGGTTGAGCAATTTTGAAGACATTTGACCATTTGACCGTTGTCGGTCTGCGCGAGTGGGTGGCGCTCCCTGATTTGGGAGTCGCCGGCCTTCGGGCAAAAATCGACACCGGCGCCAGCACCTCCAGCCTGCATGCCACCGACATCGAGACATTTGACCGGGACGGTGAGCAGTGGGTGCGCTTCACGGCGCACCTGGGCACGGTGGTTCAGTTGCGTCACCGGCGCTGCGAAGCACCGCTGGTGACGAGGAAAACCATTAAAAGCTCAAACGGTCACGCGCAGGTGCGATACGTGATCAGCACCACCCTGGCCCTTGGTGATCGGGTCTGGCGGGTCGAGTTCACGCTCGCCTGCCGCAAGTCCATGCGTTATCGCCTGTTGCTCGGTTCCAAAGCCCTGATCCACGGCCAGTTGGTGGTCAATCCGGGCATCAAGTATGTACAAGACAAGCCGGTGTTCCCGGTATCTACCTCCTCCACAGGTGTTGCATGAAGATCGCTGTGCTGTCGCGGAATCCGCGTCTGTATTCCACCCGTCGTCTGGTCGAAGCCGGTACCGAGCGTGGCCATGAAATGGTGGTGGTCGACACCTTGCGCGCCTACATGAACATCGCCAGCCACAAGCCGCAGATCCACTACCGCGGCAAACCGCTGGAAGGCTTCGATGCGGTGATTCCACGGATCGGCGCATCCGTGACCTTTTATGGCTGTGCAGTGCTGCGCCAGTTCGAAATGATGGGGGTATTCCCGCTCAACGAATCGGTGGCCATTGCCCGTTCGCGGGACAAGCTGCGTTCGCTGCAATTGTTGTCCCGTCGCGGGATCGGTCTGCCGGTGACCGGGTTTGCCCACTCCCCCGATGACATTCCCGACCTGATCGAAATGGTCAACGGCGCGCCGTTGGTGATCAAGGTGCTGGAAGGCACCCAAGGCATCGGCGTGGTGCTGTGCGAAACCGCCACGGCCGCAGAATCGGTGATCGAGGCGTTCATGGGCCTCAAGCAGAACATCATGGTTCAGGAGTACATCAAGGAAGCCGGTGGTGCGGACATTCGCTGCTTCGTCGTCGGTGACAAGGTGATTGCGGCGATGAAGCGCCAGGCCAAACCCGGCGAGTTTCGCTCCAACCTGCATCGCGGCGGCAGTGCGAGCCTGATCAAGATCACGCCGGAAGAACGCATGACGGCGTTGCGTGCGGCGAAGGTCATGGGGCTGGCGGTGGCAGGCGTCGACATCCTGCGCTCCAATCACGGGCCGCTGGTGATGGAAGTGAACTCGTCGCCGGGTCTTGAGGGGATTGAGACCACCACCGGGAAAAATGTGGCGGGGATCATCATTGAGCATCTGGAGAAGAATGGTGGGCCGAATATGACGCGGACCAAAGGGAAGGGTTAAACCTCGAGCCTTGTGGCGGCAGTGAGGCCGCCTTCGCGGGCAAGCCCGCTCCCACAGTGGATCGTTGGCGGATGCAAATTTCGCGTCCGACACCAATCAATGTGGGAGCGAGCCTGCTCGCGATGGGGCCATAAGCCCCACTGAAAAAATCAGGTTTTAAACGGCATCCCGCGGCAGCATCAACCCCAACGGCAACCGTACCCGCGCTTCCAGCCCACCGCCCGAGCGGTTACGCAGCTCAACGTTGCCGCCATGCATCGAAGCAATCCGCTTCACGATTGCCAATCCCAACCCGGTGCCCTTGCCACCCCGGGCACGATCACCGCGGGTGAACGGGTTGAAGATCGCCTCCAGCTCCGACGGATCGATCCCGGCACCACGGTCCATGACGCTCAGCACCACATACGGTGCGCTGGTGTCCCCGGATACATACGCCGCCACCTCCACACCACTACCGGCATGATGCAACGCATTACCGATCAGGTTGTTCAGCAGTCGTTTCATCGACACACGACGCAACGGGAACGGCTGGATAGGCTCCAGGCGCAGTCGCACTCTCTCTTCATTCTGGTTATAGGGCGCGGCGACCTCACGGACCAGGTCACTCAGGTCGACCTCTTCCACCGACTCGTCACGCCCGTCGCGAATGAACGCCAGGAACTGATCGAGAATCGCGTCCATGTCTTCGATGTCACGCACCATGTCGTCAGTCAGGTCGGTGTGATCGCCCATCAGTTCCAGGGACAGGCGCAAGCGTGTCAACGGCGTACGCAAGTCGTGGGACACCCCGGCCAGCATCAGCTCGCGCTCGCGACCGGCCTGTTCGACGTCTTCGGCCATCTGGTTGAAGGCGCGGTAAACCTCGGTCATCTCACTCGGCGTATCGCTGATTGGCAGGCGCACGCTGCGGCCCTGGCCAAGTTGCCGCGCGGCATACACCAGACGCTTCAAAGGCTGATTGAGCTGGCTGACGAAGATCCAGGCCGAAGCGGTAGACAGCAGGCCAATTGCGAGGAACCAGCCCAGCACGTTCCAGATTTTCTGGCCGCGCAACGGATGGGGATAAAGCGGTACCTTCAGCCAGCCATCGCCCAGGCTCGGTGCCCGAACCCACAGCGCTGGTGGCGAATGCATGCGTAACCGGACTTCAGTGTCGGCACCCAGCTCCGACTGCATCTGCCGCTGGTAAATCTCGCTGTAAGGCCAGTGCTGTTCGCCTTCCGGCACGCCGGCACCCACCACCCGGATCAGGGTCGCGGCCTCGGCGATCTTGCCGCGGTTTTCTTCATCGGCAGCCCAATAGGCGCGCAGCGTCAGGGCGACACCGTGGCTGTACTGGCGGTCCACCAGAACGTCTTCGTTCATCAGCAGATAAACCAGGGTCAGCGCTTTGGAGAAGAGTACGACGATCAGCACCAGCCAAAGGGTGCGGGAGAAGAAGCTCTGGGGAAACCAAACGGGGGTTTTCATGGATAACCGTTAAACACTTGCAGGAGCGAGCGATGCTCGCATATTGCGGATCGCGAGTCTGCGGACAGGATCGATTGACCCGCTGTCCGCGTGACCCGCTCCTACAAATCGCCAATCACTTGGTGGCGGTACCATCCGGTACAAACACGTAACCCACGCCCCAGACAGTCTGGATGTAACGCGGTTTGGACGGATCGGGCTCGATCATCCGGCGCAGACGGGAAATCTGCACATCGATGGAGCGCTCCAGGGCATCCCACTCGCGGCCACGGGCCAGGTTCATCAGTTTGTCGCGGGTCAACGGTTGACGCGCGTTCATCACCAGGGCCTTGAGTACAGCGAACTCACCGGTGGTGAGCATGTGCACTTCTTCGCCGCGCTTGAGCTCGCGGGTAGCCAGGGACAACTCGTAGTCACCGAAGGTCACGCTTTCGTCTTCGCTGCCTGGCGCGCCCGGTACCGGAGCCGACTGGCGACGCAGGACCGCTTTGACGCGAGCCATCAGCTCATCGGGGTTGAACGGCTTGGCCAGGTAATCGTCGGCGCCCAGCTCCAGGCCCTTGATGCGGCTCAGCTCGTCGCCCTTGGCGGTGAGCATGATGATCGGAATCTGGTTGTTCGCATTGCGCAGACGGCGGCAGGCGGTCAGGCCGTCTTCGCCGGGCAACATCAGGTCGAGGACGACCAGGTTGAACACTTCGCGCGCCAGCAGGCGATCCATTTGCTCGGTGTTCGGTACGGCGCGGGCGCGGTAGCCCTTGCTGACGAAAAAACGCTCCAGCAGGCTGCTGAGCCCCGGATCGTCGTCAACGATAAGAATTTTTTCGCCTTCAGCAGTTTGTGCAGTGCTGCTCATTGGATGCTCCTTTGATCTCGGCGCGCATTATGGCGTAGCTGCCGTTATACGCACCGTGTGCATTGTTAGCAGATTTTTCCTTTAGTGCCAGAAAACCGGCCATTGCACCGGCAACCCGCGATGCCCCCGAATGCCGTAACGCTGGTTATAATGCGCGGCCTTTTGTGTCAGGCAACATCAGACAGGTACTACAGACGGACACCATTTTTTTTCATGGCGTCGGCAGTAATTGTTCGATTTCACGGGTCAACGGGATACCTTTTGATCCAGGTAGCGGCGCAGGTCAGGCCGCTCAACCAGACTCGCCGAGGCCCTATCCCTGCGCCTGCGAGCCTGCTTTCACAATTTGTCAGGTGGTTTTATGGACAGCATCAACAGCCGCATCGCCGAGGAACTCGGTGTACGCCCACAACAGGTCGAAGCGGCCGTCGCGCTACTCGATGAAGGCTCTACCGTTCCCTTCATCGCCCGTTACCGGAAAGAAGTGACCGGCAGCCTCGACGATACGCAATTGCGTCATCTGGAAGAGCGCCTGCGCTACCTGCGAGAACTCGACGAACGGCGTATCAGCATCCTCGCCAGCATCCAGGAGCAGGGCAAGCTGACCCCGCAACTTGAGCGCGACATCAAGCTCGCCGACACCAAGACCCGTCTCGAAGACTTGTACCTGCCGTACAAGCAGAAGCGCCGCACCAAGGGCCAGATCGCCCTGGAAGCCGGCCTGGGCGAGCTGGCCGACGGCCTGTTCAACGACCCGTCCCTGAGCCCGGAAACCGAAGCCGCACGCTTCATCGACGCGGAAAAAGGCGTGGCCGATGTGAAGGCTGCCCTCGAAGGCGCCAAGTACATCCTGATGGAACGCTTCGCCGAAGACGCAGGCCTGCTGGACAAGCTGCGCAACTACCTCAAGCAGGAAGCCACCCTCAGTGCCCGCGTGATTGCCGGCAAGGAAGAGGAAGGCGCCAAGTTCCGCGATTACTTCGAACACGACGAACCGCTGAAAAGCATGCCGTCGCACCGCGCGCTGGCGATTTTCCGTGGTCGCAACGAAGGCATCCTCAGCTCCGCACTGAAAGTCGGCGACGAACTGCCGGGCACCATGCACCCGTGCGAAGGCATGATCGGCCAGCAATTCGGCATCCAGAACCAGAACCGCGCCGCCGACAAATGGCTGGGCGAAGTGGTGCGCTGGACCTGGAAGGTCAAGCTCTACACCCATCTGGAGACTGATTTGCTGGGCGAGCTGCGCGATGGCGCGGAAACCGAAGCGATCAACGTGTTCGCCCACAACCTGCACGACCTGCTGCTGTCGGCCCCGGCCGGCCCGCGCGCCACTCTGGGCCTCGACCCGGGCCTGCGCACCGGTTGCAAGGTCGCCGTGGTCGACTCCACCGGCAAGCTGCTGGATCACGCCACGGTTTACCCGCACGTGCCGCATAACAAGTGGGACCAGACCCTCGCCGTGCTCGCCGCCCTGTGCGCCAAGCACTCGGTGGACCTGATCGCCATCGGCAACGGTACCGCCAGCCGCGAGACCGACAAGCTGGCCGCTGAACTGATCAAAAAATACCCGGCCATGAAGATGACCAAGGTCATGGTTTCCGAGGCCGGTGCATCGGTTTACTCGGCATCGGAGCTGGCTTCCAAGGAATTCCCGGACCTCGACGTGTCGATCCGTGGCGCCGTGTCGATTGCCCGACGCCTGCAAGACCCGCTGGCTGAGCTGGTGAAGATCGATCCGAAATCCATCGGCGTCGGCCAGTACCAGCACGACGTGTCGCAGCTGAAACTGGCCCGTGGCCTGGATGCAGTGGTCGAGGATTGCGTGAACGCCGTCGGCGTCGACGTGAACACGGCTTCCGTGGCGCTGCTGGCACGGATCTCCGGCCTCAACGCTACCCTGGCGCAGAACATCGTCAGCCACCGCGACGAGCACGGTGCGTTCAAAACCCGAGCAGCCTTGAAGAAAGTCGCGCGCCTGGGCGAGAAAACCTTCGAACAGGCCGCCGGATTCCTGCGCGTCATGAACGGTGAAAACCCGCTGGACTCGTCGGCGGTTCACCCGGAAGCCTATCCGCTGGTTCAGCGCATCGCCGCCGAAACCGACCGTGACATCCGCTCGCTGATTGGCGATGCCGCGTTCCTCAAGCGTCTCGATCCGAAGAAGTACACCGATGAAACCTTCGGTCTGCCAACCGTGACCGACATCCTTCAGGAGCTTGAAAAGCCTGGGCGCGACCCGCGCCCCGAGTTCAAGACCGCCGAGTTCCAGGAAGGCGTTGAAGACCTCAAGGACCTGCAACTGGGCATGATCCTCGAAGGCGTGGTGACCAACGTGACCAACTTTGGCGCGTTCGTCGATATCGGCGTGCATCAGGACGGTTTGGTGCACATCTCCGCACTTTCGGAGAAGTTCATCAAGGATCCACGGGAAGCGGTGAAGGCCGGTGACGTGGTGAAAGTGAAGGTCATGGAAATCGACATCCCGCGCAAACGCGTGGGCCTGTCGATGCGCATGAGCGACACCCCGGGCGAGAAAATCGACGGCGCTCGCGGCGCGCGTCCGGGATCGGCGCCACGCCAGTCCCAGAACACCGCACCGCGCAAGGAAACCACGGCGGCAGCACCGAGCAACAACGCCATGGCTTCGCTGTTCGCCAATGCCAAGCAGTTGAAGAAACGCTGATGGACATTCCCGCCGGGCTGACCGAAAGCGCGTTTTTCAAGCTGCTGGGCTGCCGCTTGCACAGTCTGGAAACCGGGCTGGCGCAAGTCGCCCTGGCGCTGGAACCCGAGCTGCGCAATCGCGGTGGCAAGCTGCACGGCGGGGCCTTGTTCAGCCTGGTGGACATTGCCATGGGGCTGGCCTGTTCCAGCACCCACGGCTTTGACCAGCAGAGCGCGACCATCGAGTGCAAGATCAACTACATCCGCGCCGTCTCAGACGGCGAGGTGATGTGCACGGCGCGGGTGATCCACCCGGGCCGCCGCACATTGGTGGTCGAGGCCGATGTGATGCAGGGCGACAAACTGGTCGCAAAAGCACAAGGCACGTTCGCTGTCCTGTAGCTAGATGTCATCGATTTGAGTTAATTTCGGCGCTAAGACCTGTAGGAGCGAGCTTGCTCGCGATGAACGTCAGGGCGCCGTTTTCATTCAGGCACCCCGCGTTATCGTTAACCTCCATCGCGAGCAAGCTCGCTCCTACAAAACCAGGCGAAAACGCCAGTTTTAACCTCACCCTTGTAGACCGTCTTGCCCACCCCCATATTGGGGCGACTGACGCGTGAAGGAATCCAACTTGAGCGAACTTCTCAACCGCCGCCTGGCTCTGCTCGGCGAGCGCGCTAACCTCTCTCTGCTCGAACAGTGCCTTCACGGCATCGAACGTGAATGCCTGCGCGTGAACGGCGAAGGTCGCCTGGCGCAAACGCCGCACCCGGAAGAATTGGGTTCCGCGCTGACCAATGAACAGATCACCACCGACTATTCCGAGTCGCTGCTGGAGTTCATCACCCCGGCCCTGCCCGATCCTGCCGATACGCTGGCGAGCCTGGACAGCATTCACCGCTTTGCCTACAGCAAGCTCGGCAACGAGTACCTGTGGAGCCCATCGATGCCGTGCCCGTTGCCGGCCGAGGAAGACATCCCGATCGCCTATTACGGCACGTCCAATATCGGGCAGCTCAAGTATGTCTACCGCAAGGGTCTGGCCCTGCGTTACGGCAAGACCATGCAATGCATTGCCGGCATCCACTACAACTTTTCCCTGCCGGAAAAACTCTGGCCGTTGCTCAAACAGGCCGAAGGCTTTGTCGGCACCGACCGCGATTTCCAGTCGTCGTCCTACATCGCGCTGATCCGCAACTTCCGCCGCTACAGCTGGCTGCTGATGTACCTGTTCGGTGCTTCACCGGCACTGGACGCCGGCTTCCTGCGCGGTCGTTCGCATCAGCTGGAACAACTGGACCCACAGACTTTGTACCTGCCGTACGCCACCAGCCTGCGCATGAGCGACCTGGGTTACCAGAGCAACGCCCAGGCCGGCCTGACGCCGTGCTACAACGATCTGAACAGCTACACCGACAGCCTGCGCAAAGCGGTGGCCACGCCGTATGCGCCGTACGTCGAAGTCGGCACCCACCAGGATGGCGAGTGGGTACAGCTCAACACCAACATCCTGCAGATCGAAAACGAGTACTACTCCAACATCCGCCCGAAACGCGTGACCTACACCGGCGAGCGCCCGATCCAGGCACTGATGGCCCGTGGCATCCAGTACGTCGAAGTACGCTGCCTGGACATCAACCCGTTCCTGCCAATGGGCATCGACCTTACCGAGTCGCGCTTCCTCGATGCGTTCCTGCTGTACTGCGCGCTCAATGACAGCCCGCTGCTGACCAACACCAGTTGCGGCAACGCGACCTCGAACTTCCTCAGCGTGGTCAAGGAAGGTCGCCGTCCGGGCCTGCAACTGCAACGGGATGGCCAGCCGGTTGACCTGAAGGAATGGGCCGGCGAGCTGCTGGAAAAAATCGCTCCGCTTGCGGCGATGCTCGACCAGAGCCATGGTGGCGGTGCCCACAGCAAGGCCCTGGACGCCCAGATGTCCAAGGTTCAGGACCCGTCCCTGACGCCGTCGGCCCAGGTATTGGCAGCGATGGCCGAACACAAGGAAAGCTTCGCCCAGTTCTCCCTACGCCAGAGCCAGGCCCATGCCGAGTTCTTCCGCAGCGAGCCGTTACCGGCTGAGGAGCAGGCGAAATTTGAAGAGCGGGCGCGTTCGTCGCTGGCTCAGCAGGCTGAACTGGAGCAGAACGAAGTCGGCGATTTCGATGTGTTTGTCGGGGCGTACCAGGCGAGCATTCTGGCGATCAGTAACTAACCGCAGACTATTGTGGCGAGGGAGCTTGCTCCCGCTGGAGGCCGTAGGACTCCCATTTTTGCGGCTGCTACGCAGCCGAGCGGGAGCAAGCTCCCTCGCCACAAAAAGCGGTACGCGGTAACTCCTGTCTAAAGTTTTCCCCTCATAAGCTAATTCGAAAAAGTTATTTATTTTCGAATTATTAGATCATTTAGTCTCTTTATCACGCCGACATTCGGTCGCCTGACAAGGAGCTTTCTGATGAAACTGACTTTCCCTCTACGCTTGCTGGCGGCCGCTTCCTTGGCGACAGCGAGTTTTTTTGCCCAGGCGACCGACTTCACCGTCGCCTACCAGACCACCGTTGACCCGGCGAAAGTCGCCCAGGCTGACGGCGCTTACGAAAAGGCCACCAAGGCCGATATCAGCTGGCGCAAATTCGACAACGGTGCCGACATCATCGCTGCCATCGCCTCCGGCGACGTACAGATCGGCTACCTCGGCTCCAGCCCCCTGACCGCCGCCATCACCCGCAAAGTGCCAGTGGAAACTTTCCTCATCGCCACCCAGATCGGCGCCGCCGAAGCCTTGGTCGCCCGCGACGGTTCCGGGATCAAGACCCCGCAAGACCTGATCGGCAAGAAGATCGCCGTGCCGTTTGTATCCACCGGCCACTACAGCCTGCTCGCTGCGCTCAAGCACTGGAACATCGACCCGTCGAAAGTCACCGTACTCAACCTCGCCCCGCCAGCAATTATCGCTGCGTGGAAACGCGGTGACATCGACGCCACGTACGTGTGGGACCCGGCCCTCGGTGTCGCCAAGGAAAACGGCAAGGTACTGATCACCTCCGGCGAGCTGGCCAAGTTCGGCGCACCGACCTTCGACGCCTGGATCGTGCGCAAGGATTTCGCCGAGAAGCACCCGGAAATCGTCACCGCGTTCGCCAAAGTGACCCTGGACGCCTACGCCGATTACCGCAAAGACCCGCAAGCCTGGCTCGCCAACCAGGGCAACGTCGACAAGCTTGTAAAACTGTCTGGCGCCAAGGCCAGCGACATTCCATTGCTGCTGCAAGGCAACGTCTACCCGCTGGCGGTTGACCAGGTGCTCACTCTCGGCGCGCCGACCACCAAAGCCATCACCGACACCGCGGCGTTCCTCAAGGAACAAGGCAAGGTCGAGGCCGTACTGCCGGACTACGCGCCGTACGTCAGCGCCAAGTTCATCACCCACTGATCGGGAGTCAACGCGATGGCCTTGCTACAGCTGGAGCGCATCAGCGCACAGTACCCCGGCAACCCGGAACCGGTGTTGGCGGATATCTCCCTGAGCCTGGGGCCCCGGCAATTGCTGGTCGCCCTCGGCCCGTCCGGCAGTGGCAAAACTTCGCTGTTGAACCTGATTGCCGGTTTCGTCGAACCCAGCGCCGGGCGCATCACCCTCGATGGCGTGCCCGTCAAAGGCCCGAGTGCCGAGCGCGGCGTGGTGTTCCAGGACGACGCGCTGCTGCCGTGGCAAGACGTATTGGCCAACGTCGGGTTCGGCCTTCAGCTGGCCGGTATCGCCCGGGACAAAGGCGAATCTCGCGCCAGGGAAATGCTCGCCCTGGTCGATCTGTCCGGTTTTGAACAGCGCCGCATCTGGCAGCTTTCGGGCGGCCAGAAGCAGCGTGTCGGCCTGGCCCGCGCCCTCGCCGCCGACCCGCGCGTGTTGCTGATGGACGAACCTTTCGGCGCCCTCGACGCCTTCACTCGCGAGCAAATGCAGGAGTTGCTGCTGCAAATCTGGCAACGCACCGCCAAACCGGTGTTCCTGATTACCCACGACATCGAAGAAGCCGTGTTCCTCGCCACCGACCTGATTCTGTTGGCGCCCAACCCTGGGCAAATCGTCGAGCGCCTGAGCCTCGATTTCGGTCAGCGTTATGCCGCCGGTGAGTCGGCTCGCTCGATCAAGTCCGACCCACGCTTTATCGAAACCCGCGAACACGTACTCGCCAAAGTGTTCTCCCAACGCAGCGCCGCCCAGCGGCAGGAGCGCGCATGAGCAGTTACGAAATTCCCGTCGCAGCGATAGCGCCAGGCTCAGCCGTGATTCCGGCAAGTCGCCGTTTGAGCACTCGCTGGATCAGTGTGCTGACACTGGTCGTTCTCGTTGCCATTTGGTGGGCCGTAACGGCGACCGGCTTGATCGAGCCGCTGTTCCTGCCGCCGCCCTCCGCCGTGCTGCAAAAAGGCTGGCTGCTGGCGACCTCGGGTTACATGGATTCAACCCTGTGGCAGCACCTGGGCGCGAGCCTGAGCCGTATCGGCCTGGGCCTGGGCTTTGCGATTCTCACCGCCGTGCCGGTGGGAATCGCCATCGGCGCCAACCGTATCGCCCGTGGCGTGCTCGACCCGCTGATCGAGTTCTACCGGCCGATTCCGCCGTTGGCTTATCTGCCACTGATCGTGATCTGGTGCGGCATCGGTGAATTATCGAAAGTGCTGCTGATCTACCTGGCGATCTTCGCCCCGATTGCCATCGCCACCGCCACCGGCGTGCGCACCGTCGACCCGGCCAAATTGCGTGCCGCGCAGTCGCTGGGCGCAACGCGCGTGCAGTTGATTCGCCACGTCATTTTGCCGAGTGCCTTACCGGACATTCTGACCGGTGTGCGCATTGGCCTCGGCGTGGGTTGGTCGACACTGGTCGCCGCCGAACTGATCGCCGCCACCAGCGGCCTGGGTTTCATGGTGCAATCGGCCGCACAGTTTCTGGTCACCGATGTGGTGGTACTGGGGATTTTGGTGATCGCACTGATCGCCTTTGCGATGGAGTTGGGCCTGCGTGCCCTGCAACGCAAGTTGGTGCCGTGGCATGGCCAGGCCCACTGAATAATTGTTCTATGCAAAACCCTGTGGGAGCGAGCTTGCTCGCGATTGCATAGTGTCAGACACCACGGCTGTAACTGACAAATCGCTATCGCGAGCAAGCTCGCTCCCACAGTGGTCAACAGCCCGAATTTGAAGAGAACCACCATGAGCCATCTGACCATCGCCCCCCTAAGCTCCGCCCTCGGCGCACAGATCAGTGGCATCGACATCAGCCAGCCGCTGAACCTTGAACAGCGCGATGCCATCGAACAGGCCCTGCTCAAGCATCAGGTGCTGTTCTTCCGCAACCAGCCGATCACGCCACAGCAACAGGCGCGATTCGCCGCGAATTTCGGCGACCTGCACATTCACCCGATCTACCCGAATGTGCCGGAGCAACCCGAAGTGCTGATCCTCGACACCGCCGTCACCGACGTGCGCGATAACGCGATCTGGCACACCGACGTGACCTTCCTGTCGACCCCGGCCATGGGCGCGGTGCTCAGCGCCAAGCTGCTGCCGGAGTTTGGTGGCGACACGTTATGGGCCAGCGGGATTGCGGCGTATGAAGCCTTGTCGGAGTCGCTGAAAACCTTGCTCGAAGGTCTGACCGCCACCCATGACTTCACCCGTTCGTTTCCGCTGGAGCGCTATGGCAACACGCCTGAGGCACTGGCCCAGTGGGAAGAAGCACGGCGCAAGAATCCGCCGCTGTCGCACCCGGTGATCCGCACGCACCCGGTCAGCGGGCGCCGCTCGCTGTTCGTCAACGAAGGCTTCACCTCGAAGATCAACGAGTTGTCGGAAACCGAGAGCGAGGCGATTCTGAAATTCCTGTTCGCCCATTCAACGCGGCCTGAGTTCACTATTCGCTGGCGCTGGCAGCAGGACGACATTGCGTTCTGGGACAACCGCGTGACCCAGCATTACGCGGTGGACGATTACCGACCGGCGCGGCGGGTGATGCAGCGGGCGACGGTGTTGGGGGATGTGCCTTTCTTTCGCTGACCCCTGAAATCTTTACTGTCAGGGCTGGCCCCATCGCGAGCAAGCTCGCTCCCACAGGGTATGTGCTTGACGCAGATCCAATGTGGGAGCGAGCTTGCTCGCGATGGCGATCTGAAAGGCGCCGAATAATCCGACGCCAACTACTTACTCAGCCGTCGAAGGCTTCTCCCAAAGATTGATTCCGCCCTCCTGGGCAAACCGGTCAATCTCCGCCAGTTCTTGCGCACTGAAGCTCAGGTTCTTCAACGCCCCGACGTTCTCGATGATCTGCTCCGGCCGGCTCGCGCCGATCAAGGCCGAAGTGACCCGAGGATCGCGCAGGGTCCAGGCCAGGGCCAATTGCGCCAGGCTCTGGCCACGACGCCTGGCGATTTCGTTGAGTGCCCGCACCTGGGCAATGTTGGCCTCGGACAAGTGCGACGCCTGCAACGAACCACCGCCCGGACGATTGACCCGTGCATCCGTCGGCACGCCATTGAGGTATTTGTCGGTCAGCAGGCCCTGGGCCAGCGGGGTGAAGGCAATCACGCCGGTGCCGAGCTCCTCGGTGGTGTCCAACAGATCTTTTTCCACCCAGCGATTGAGCAGGTTGTAGGCCGGCTGGTGAATCAGCAGCGGCACTTTCCACTCTTTGAGCAACGCCGCCATTTCGCGGGTTTTCACCCCGGAATAGGACGAGATGCCGATGTATAGCGCCTTGCCCTGCTGCACCGCCGTGGCGAGTGCGCTGGCGGTTTCTTCCAGTGGAGTGTCCGGGTCAAAACGGTGGGAGTAAAAGATATCGACGTAGTCCACGCCCAGGCGTTGCAGGCTCTGGTCGAGGCTGGCCAGCACGTACTTGCGCGAACCGCCGCCCTGACCGTAAGGGCCGGGCCACATGTCCCAACCGGCCTTGCTGGAAATGATCAGCTCGTCGCGGTACTGCTTGAAGTCTTCACGCAGTAAACGGCCGAAGTTGATCTCGGCGCTGCCATACGGCGGGCCGTAGTTGTTGGCCAGGTCGAAGTGGTTGATGCCCAGGTCGAATGCCGTGCGCAACAACGCGCGCTGGGTATCGATCGGCGTGCTGTCGCCGAAGTTGTGCCACAGGCCCAACGACAGCGCCGGCAGCACCAGCCCGCTGCGGCCCACGCGGCGGTAGGGGATGGAGTCGTAGCGGTTTTCGGCAGCGGTGTAGGTCATCGAATCCTCTCTTGTCGGTCTTGAATCTGGTATCGACTGCTTTGCCAGTCGCCCAGCATACGCCCGGACAAACACCAGAAAACCCCTGATTCGACTAATGACTGAAACGTTTCACGTATTTCCCCGCCAACAAGCTACTGTGCCCCCGCAAACACCTCTCCCAACCAGTCCACAAACACCCGGACCCTGGGCGACATGTGTCGGTTGTGCGGGTACAACACCGATACCGGCATTGATGGCGGAGGGGTGTCGACGAGGACTTCCTGCACCAGGCCTTGGGAGATCTGCGTTTCCATTCGGTAGTGCGGGCACTGGATCAGGCCCAGCCCGGCAATCGCTGAGGCGGCGTAGATTTCTGCGCCGAACACCGAGACTGCACCGTCTATGGCCACTTCCTTGAGTTCACCGTCCACCATGAATTCAAACGGGAACAACTTGGCCGTCGTACGCGAAACGTAGTTCACCGCACGGTGCCGACTCAGGTCGGCGAGGCTTTTCGGTTCGCCGTATATACGTAAATAGGCGGGGCTGGCGCAGGTGATCTGACGCAGGTTGGCGACACGTTTGCCGATCAGCGTGGAGTCGCCCAATGTTCCTGCGCGCAACACGCAATCGATACCTTCGGTGATCAGGTCGACCTGGCGGTCAGCCTCGCTGATGGACAGTTCTATGTCGGGATAACGCGCCATGAATTGCGGCAACGCCGGGATCACGAAGTGCTTGGCCAATGTCCCGTGCAAGTCCACCCGCAGCCGCCCCTTCGGGGCCACACCGCGAAACGCCAATTCCGCTTCTTCCAGCTCTGCCAGCAGTTGCACGCAACGCAGGTAGTACGCCTCGCCATCCAGCGTCGGACGCACTTTACGCGTGCTGCGTTCCAACAAACGCGTACCCAGCCAGGCCTCGAACTGATTCAAGGTGTGGGTCAGTGTCGCGCGTGGCAGGTTCAGGTCATCGGCTGCCTGCGTGAAGCTGCTGCGCTCGTAGATCCGCACAAAAACCTTCATCGCTTTGACTTGGTCCACAGCTCACTCCAGGCGCTCGATTGTTGGCGATTATTGAACAGTCAAGGCAACTCTGGTGCATTTATCGGCCTGAGTAAACATGTGAAATTGGCTTCACACCCCATCAACAGGAACATCAACATGGCTCATCAAACTCCGAAAGTCGCCATCGTTACCGGCGCCTCCCGCGGCATCGGCGCGGTCATCGCCAAACAACTGGCCAGCGAAGGTTTCGCCGTTGCCATCAACTTCGCCAGCAGCGCCACCGAAGCCTCGAAACGGGTGGTGGAGCTGCGTCAGGCCGGCCACCAGGCCATAGCGATCAAGGCCGATGTGGCCAATGCCGACGAGGTGCGCCGGATGTTCGACGAGGTTGAAACCCAGTTCGGCAAGGTCGATGTTTTGGTGAACAACGCCGGCATCCTCAAGGTCCTGCCGTTGGCGCAACACAGCGACGAACTGTTCGAGCAGAACTTCAACATCCACGCTCGCGGTACCTTCAATACCCTGCGTGAAGCGGCGACCCGCCTGAACAGCGGCGGCCGGATCATCAACTTCTCCAGCAGCATCGTCGGCATGAACCTGCCGGGCTACGCGGTGTACATCGCCAGCAAAGCGGCAGTGGAATCCCTGACCCAGGTATTCGCCAAAGAGATGCGCGGGCGCAACATCACCGTCAATGCGGTGGCTCCCGGCCCGGTGGCGACTGAGCTGTTTTTGCACGGCAAGAGTGAGGAGCAGATTCAGAATTTCGCGAAGATGGCGCCGCTGGAGCGCCTGGGTCAGCCAGAAGACATTGCCCGAGTCGTGTCCTTCCTCGCCGGACCGGATTCGGCGTGGGTCAACGGGCAGGTTTTGCGGGTCAATGGTGGGTTGGTTTAACTATGCTCAGACAAATACCGCAGTGACCCTATCGCGAGCAGGCTCGCTCCCACAGAGCTCGCCGTGATCCTTGTAGGAGCGAGCCTGCTCGCGATAGCGGCCTCGATGGCAGCACACATCTGAAGGCAGAGCCCACCATGCACACCACCATCATCATCACCTTCGGCCTGATCCTCCTGGCGCTGATGCTCTACATCGGCGAGAAAATCGGCTTCACCCGCCAGACCCTGGCCTACGGTTTTATCCTGCTGTGGCTGGCGCTGACGCTGATCAATGGCGCAGTCGGCATGGTGCATGCCGGCCAGCCATTGAGCACCGAACTGGTGGTTGGTAGCGCCGTATTCGGTGTCCCGGTGGCGGCGCTGGTGTTGTTCATGGTGTTGACCGCCGAGACGTGAAGGCCTTGATCAACGCACCAGATGCAGGAACTGCATGTGCCGTTCGTACTGGTCGAGGATGTCGTTGATGATCTGTTCCTTGGTGTAGCCGACCAGATCGTAGTCCTGACTGCCCTCGCTCAAATGCACCTCGGCCCGGTAGTAGCGGCGATTGTTGAGTTGCTTGGAACCCATGCCGCCTCGGGCAAACGACGGCGTGAAGTAGCCGCGCATCTGCACCTGATAAACGAACGGATGCTGGTCGCCGTGGCCGATTTCCAGGCTGACGCTATCGTTGGCCGGGTCCGGGTGTGTCGCTACGTGCAAACCCTTTTCGATGAACACGGCAGACACTTCTTCAATCGCCGGACGCACCGTCGTGTCGAGGAAGCGGTAGACCTCATCCCGTGAAGGGAAGTGCACCGCCTGACTCAAACGCTGACGCCAGCCGCCCCGGCGTGACTCGGACACCGGCGCCAGGGAATGCATCTGTGCAATCTGCTTCTGCGATTCCAGATAAAACGCCTTGTGCAGACCCCACATCATCAACAGCAAGATCAGCGAGAACGGCAGCGAGGTCAGGACCACCGCCGACTTCAACGCATCGATGCTGCCGGAAAACAGCAGCGCACTGGTGACCAATGCGGTCATCGCGCCCCAGAACACTCGCAGCCATTTCGGCCCGTCTTCATCGGGGTTGCCACCCTTGGCGGACAGCGTCGACAACACCACGGTGCCGGAGTCGGCGGAGGTGACGAAGAACACAAAGCTGATGAACACCGTGACCGCGATGACGGTTTTGCTCCACGGGTAGGTTTCCAGCAGCAGGTAGAGCGTCATCGATGGATTGTCGATGGCCGACATGCCGAGCGCGCTCATGCCGTGGTTGAGCACTTGATCGATGGCGCTGTTACCGAAGATCGACATCCACGCCAGGGTGAAGCCGAGGGGAATCAACAACACGCCGAAGACGAATTCGCGGATGGTCCGGCCACGGGAAATCCGTGCGATGAACAGGCCCACGAACGGCGACCATGCAATCCACCAGGCCCAGTAGAACACTGTCCAGCCGCCCAGCCAGTCGCTGGGTTTGTCGTAGGCGTAGAGGTCGAAACTCTTCATCGGCAAGGCGCCGAGGTAATCGCCGAGGTTCTGGATCAGGGTGTTGAGCAAGTGCTGCGTGGGGCCGGCGAACAACACGAAGAGCAACAGCGCGCAGGCCAGCAGCATGTTGATGTCGGACATCACCCGCACGCCCTTGTCGACACCGGATACCGCAACGATGATCGCAGCGCCCATCATCAAGGTGATCAGGCCGACCTGAATCCATTGGGTGTGGGCGATGCCGAACAGATAGTCCAGGCCCGAGTTGAGGTGCAACACGCCGAAGCCCATATCGGCACCGAGGCCGAACACCGTGGCGATGATGCCGAAGCCATCCACTGCGTAGCCGATGGGGCCATTGATGCGCTTGCCGATCAGCGGATACAGCGCTGAGCGCAGGGCCAGTGGCAGGTTATGCCGGTAGGCAAAGTAGGCCAGCGCCATACCGACAAAGGCGAACACGCCCCAGCCATGCAGGCCCCAGTGCAGAAACAGAATCTGCATCGCCTGGCGCGCCGCATCCGCCGTACCGGCCTCGCCCTGGGGCGGTTGCAGCATGTGGGTCAGCGGCTCGGACACGCAGAAGAAAAACAGGGTGATGCTGATCCCGGCGGCGAACAGCATGCCGGCCCAGGACAAATAACTGAATTCGGGTTCGTCGTGGTCGGCACCGAGCTTGATCTTGCCGTAGCCGGACAAGGCGGTGACCACCACGAAGACCAGATACAGGGTCATCGCCAGCATGTAGTACCAGCCGACCGTGTTGGCCGCCCAGTTTTGCGCCGCCAGCAACCAGGCACCGGCCTGTTCGGGCATGGCGATGACAACGACACCAAACAACAGGATGAAACTCGCCGAGAACCAGAACACCGGCGGATTCATGCGGATCAGACCGCTTGGAGGGATGGACGATGCACTCATGTTCGGTGCACCTCGAAGGGGTAAAACGTGGCTGTAGAAATCGGACTCAGCAAAGGCAAGCCTCCTGTTGTGAGCGGGCAGCGAACCGCCGGTTTAACTTGAATGAACGTTCAAGTTAAACATGGATAGGGGGCTAAGGACTAATCGCAGGGCTCGGCGGTACTGGTTGTACGCTAGCTCAAGGGAGGAAATTTGCTGAAGACCAACAACTCGATTCGGCTTGAAATCCAATCGCGAGCAAGCTCGCTCCCACAGTGGATCCGGGTTGAACACAAAAGCTGTGAACGCCAGGAAACCCTGTGGGAGCGGGCTTGCCCGCGAAGAGGCCAGAACAGTCAGCGAAGATTCAGGAGACTACTTCTGCGCCCCATCATCCAACTGCAAATTCGCCTGGGTCAGGTTGCTGCCCGCCGGCACGCTGCGGGTCAGCCAGACGTTGCCGCCAATGGTCGAGCCCTGGCCGATGGTGATCCGCCCCAGAATCGTCGCCCCGGCATAAATCACCACGTCATCCTCGACAATCGGATGCCGAGGCTGGCCTTTCTGCAACTGACCGTCTTCGTCCGCCGGGAAGCGCTTGGCGCCCAAGGTCACCGCCTGATAAATCCGTACACGCTCGCCGATGATTGCCGTCTCGCCAATCACCACACCCGTCCCGTGGTCGATGAAGAAACTGCGGCCGATCTGCGCGCCAGGGTGAATGTCGATGCCGGTGGCCGAGTGAGCGATTTCCGCGCTGATCCGCGCCAGCAGCGGCAACCCGGCGCGATACAAATGGTGGGCCAGACGATGGTGAATCACCGCCAGAATCCCCGGATAGCACAACAACACTTCATCGACACTGCGCGCCGCCGGGTCACCGTGATAGGCGGCCAATACGTCAGTGTCCAGCAGGCTGCGCAACCCAGGCAAAGCGAGGGCGAAATCCTGAATGATCTGGATGGTTTTGGCTTCGACTTCAGTCTCGGCCTGGGCACTGTGGCGCGCGGCGTAGCGCAATTCGAGTCGCGCCTGGGCCAGCAGAGCATTCAACGCCACATCCAGGGTGTGGCCGACGTAAAAGTCTTCGCTCTCTTCGCGCAGGTCAACCGGCCCCAGGCGCATCGGGAACAACGCACCGCACAGGGCTTCGAGAATGTCCGCCATGGCTGCGCGGGACGGCAATTCGCGACCGCCCTGCTCGCCGGTGGCCCGGCCGTTTTGTGCACGCCACTGTTCACGTGCCGTGCGCAGCTGGCTGACGATGGTCTGCAATTGCCAATGGCTGGAACGCTCACTCACGGTAAAAACTCCTCACGGGCGGCCGGACTGTCTGGCCGCACTGACCGCGATTACTTTACGGCAAGGGCCGCGAGGCAAATTAAGAACCAATAGTGCTGTGCTCAGTTCGATTGGCTATAAGCGATTGGCGGTTGCCCCAACTTTTTGGCGTGCCTATAGTCCTGAGATCTTCAACCGCCAGTACGGACTCATGATCAAACAACAGCTCGCCCGCTTTAACCGCCTCGACCTGCTCGGTCAGCCCACCGCCCTGGAAAAACTCGAACGCCTGTCAACCTGGCTGGGCCGCGACCTGTACGTCAAGCGCGATGACCTGACGCCGCTGGCGATGGGCGGCAACAAGCTGCGCAAACTCGAATACCTGGCCGCCGATGCCTTGGCCCAGGGTGCCGACACCTTGATCACGGCGGGCGCGCTGCAATCGAACCACGTGCGCCAGACAGCCGCCATTGCCGCAAAGTTGGGGCTGGGCTGCGTAGCCCTCCTGGAAAATCCTCTCGGCACTGGCGACAGCAATTACACCGGCAACGGCAACCGCCTGCTGCTCGACCTGTTCGATGCCAAGGTCGAATTGGTGGAAAACCTCGACAACGCCGACGAGCAACTGCAAGCCCTGGCCAACCGACTGCGCAGCAACGGCAAGAAGCCGTACCTGGTGCCGATCGGTGGTTCCAATGCACTGGGTGCCCTGGGCTACGTGCGCGCCGGGCTGGAACTGGCCGAGCAGATCAAGGACACCGGCCTGAAGTTCGCCGCCGTGGTCCTGGCCTCGGGCAGTGCCGGCACCCACAGCGGCCTGGCACTGGCCTTGAGTGAAGCGCTGCCGGATCTGCCAGTGATCGGCGTGACGGTTTCACGCAGCGATGAAGATCAGCGGCCAAAGGTTCAAGGCCTCGCCGAACGCACGGCCGAGTTGCTGGGCGTGAATCTGCCGGAGGCTTTCAAGGTCGAGTTGTGGGATGAATATTTCGCCCCGCGTTATGGCGAGCCGAATGCCGGGACACTGGCGGCGGTGAAGCTGCTGGCGAGCCAGGAAGGCTTGCTGCTGGACCCGGTCTACACTGGCAAGGCCATGGCGGGCTTGCTGGACGGGATCGGGCGTCAGCGTTTCGACAACGGTCCGATTATCTTCCTGCACACCGGCGGGGCACCGGCGTTGTTTGCCTATAAAGATTTTCTGTAGGCGATACAGAAGATCAAAAGATCGCAGCCTGCGGCAGCTCCTACAGGTGCATGCCGATCCCTGTAGGAGCTGCCGCAGGCTGCGATCTTTTCCTATGAAGCACATATTCAATTAACGAATAACAAATAGTATATTTATTATTTTCCTATCTAACGGCATCATCTTATAGTCACGCCGCAGGCGAATTTGCAACGAGACGCATAAGCTGCTTTAGGGCAGGATATCGCAGTCGTCAAAATCCCGAATTTGCCAACTTTCCTAAAGCGTCTTCCATAAGAAAACACAGGGGCTTGTCATGAATTTTTCCGCACTACGTCGCAATCTGCTGATGGGTTCGCTGAGCCTGGCACTGAGCGCCGGCCTGATTGGCCAGGCGGTTGCCGGTGAGCAACTGCAACAAATCAAGGACAAAGGCGTGATCAACGTCGGCCTGGAAGGCACCTACCCACCGTTCAGCTTCGTCGACGCCGACGGCAAACTGACCGGCTTCGAAGTCGAGTTCTCCGAAGCCCTGGCCAAAGAGCTGGGCGTGAAGGTCAAACTGCAACCGACCAAATGGGACGGCATCCTCGCGGCCCTGGAATCCAAGCGCCTGGACGCAGTGATCAACCAGGTGACGATCTCCGAAGAGCGCAAGAAGAAGTATGACTTCTCCGAGCCGTACACCGTTTCCGGGATTCAGGCGCTGGTGCTGACGAAGAAGGCTGCCGAGCTGAACATCAAGTCCGCCGCCGACCTGTCCGGCAAGAAAGTCGGCGTAGGCCTGGGCACCAACTACGAAGAGTGGGTGAAAGCCAATGTGCCGACCGCTGACATCCGCACCTACGAAGATGATCCGACCAAGTTCCAGGACCTGCGTGTCGGCCGTATCGACGCCATCCTGATCGACCGCCTCGCAGCGCTGGAATACGCCAAGAAAGCCAAGGACACCACCGCCGCCGGTGATGCGTTCTCCCGTCAGGAAGCCGGCATTGCCCTGCGCAAAGGCGAGCCTGAACTGCTGGCCGCGGTGAACAAGGCAATCGATAAGCTACGCGCCGATGGCACCCTGAAAAAG
Source organism: Pseudomonas fluorescens (assembly GCF_040448305.1). Classification (NCBI taxonomy): domain Bacteria; kingdom Pseudomonadati; phylum Pseudomonadota; class Gammaproteobacteria; order Pseudomonadales; family Pseudomonadaceae; genus Pseudomonas; species Pseudomonas fluorescens. The sequence goes on from NZ_CP148752.1 coordinate 244,226, forward strand.
CTCTCGGAAAAATACTTCAACGCTGACGTCACTCAATAATGGGAGAAGCTTTCCAACTCGCACTGGACTCCGCGCCCTTTCTGCTCAAGGGCGCGTATTACACGGTCATCCTCAGCCTGGGCGGGATGTTCTTCGGCCTGGTGATGGGCTTCGGCCTGGCGCTGATGCGCCTGTCGCGCTTCAAACTGGTGAGCTGGATCGCCCGCATCTACGTGTCGTTCTTTCGCGGCACGCCGTTGCTGGTGCAACTGTTCGTGATCTATTACGGCTTGCCGCAATTGGGTCTGGAACTGGATCCGCTACCAGCGGCCCTGATCGGCTTCTCGCTGAACATGGCCGCCTACGCCTGTGAAATCCTGCGTGCCGCGATCAGCTCCATCGAGCGCGGCCAGTGGGAAGCGGCTGCCAGTATCGGCATGACCCGCGCGCAGACCCTGCGCCGGGCAATCCTGCCGCAGGCGATGCGCACCGCATTGCCGCCGCTGGGCAACAGCTTCATTTCGCTGGTCAAGGACACTGCTCTGGCCGCCACCATCCAGGTGCCGGAGCTGTTCCGTCAGGCACAGTTGATCACCGCCCGCACCTTCGAAATCTTCACCATGTATCTTGCCGCCGCACTGATCTACTGGGTCCTGGCCACGGTGCTTTCGCACCTGCAGAACCAGTTGGAAGCGCGGGTCAATCGGCACGACCAGGAGTCCTGACCCAATGATTGTCGTGGAAAAACTGACAAAGCAGTTCAAGGGTCAAGTCGTGCTCAACGGCATCGATCTTGAGGTCAAGGAAGGCGAGGTGGTCGCGATCATCGGCCCTAGTGGTTCGGGCAAGACCACCTTCCTGCGCTGCCTGAATTTTCTGGAAGAACCCACCAGCGGCCGGATCAAGGTCGGCGATATCGAGGTCGATACCAGCCGTCCCCTGAACCAGCAGCAGAGCCTGGTGCGGCGTTTGCGCCAGCACGTAGGTTTCGTGTTCCAGAACTTCAACCTGTTCCCCCATCGCACCGCTCTGGAAAACGTCATCGAAGGCCCGATCATCGTGAAGAAGATCGCGCACGCCGATGCCGTTGCCCTGGGTAAAAAGCTCCTGGCCAAGGTCGGTCTGGCGGGTAAGGAGGACGCTTACCCGCGTCGCCTCTCCGGTGGTCAGCAACAGCGCGTGGCGATTGCCCGGGCGCTGGCGATGGAGCCGGAAGTGATCCTGTTCGATGAGCCGACCTCGGCCCTCGACCCGGAGCTGGTGGGCGAGGTATTGGCGACCATCCGCGGCCTGGCCGAAGAGAAGCGCACCATGGTGATCGTCACCCACGAAATGGGCTTTGCCCGGGACGTGGCCAACCGTGTGGTGTTTTTCGACAAGGGCGTGATCGTCGAGCAAGGCGAAGCAAAGGCGTTGTTTGCCAACCCGAAAGAAGAACGGACGAAACAGTTCCTGAGCAAGTTCCTGAATAACGCTCACAACTAATAACCCTGCGCAACAACGGTGTAATCTTCCACGGATGGAAGTTACCCCCTCGAAATACGCGTCATCAATATCAAACTAAACCTATCTATTCGAGACGCATATCTTGTGTGCGCACGCCGCACATACATATGCATCGCCACAATTAAACAGTGCCAACCCAACCAGATCACCCATCGCAAGACAGTGCTTGCGACTTGCACAAACCCTCCCGTATTTCCCCGATTTCAGTAGATAAATTCGACGCTACGGCGTGGTTTACTTACTTGGGAGCGTAGGAACTTTCTGAATAGCACCACACACCACCCACAACTAACAAATCTTATTGACACCTGATCTTCCTGGCTCTTATCTAGCCTCCAGCCAGCGACACTCATCACGCTTGAATCATTATTTAAACTCAAAGTAATGAATGGTTTTTCTGTTCAATTATTGGTTTTTGATATTCCAGAAACGGACTTCGTTGCAAGACTTCAAGGAGACTTCATGAACAGCACCTCGAACAAATCCGGGCTTGTGGCCCCGACCCTGGCGCAATCCAACAAGACCGGCATCAACGTCACTTGCGCGGCGCGCCTGCTGATCGAGGTAGCGCCCTACCCCGCCATGGACGAAGGCGACCTGATCGAACTGTTCTGGGACAACTGCTACGTGGCCTCCCGCGTGCTGACGGCCAGCGATGTCGGCCTACCGGTGCAGCTGCGGGTGCCTGAAAGTTTTGTCACCAACGGTACTTCGCACATTCACTACCGGATCATGCAAGTTGGTCGAGACCCGGTGGTTTCGGCCAGCCGAAACGTGCAGATCAAACTCGACTGTCCAGGCGGCCAACCCTCCGCGCTGTGCGGCGATGAAAACCAGTGCCTGGCACCGGTGAGCATTCCCGAGGCGATCCGCCGTCAGGGGGTCAATCCGAGCCAGGTCAAACGCGGTGTTCCCTTGACCATCGAGCCGTACCTGAACATGGCCGTCGACGATGAAATCACCCTGCGCTGGGGCGATGTGCGCATGGATCTGCCACGGCTCAAGTCCGCCGATGTGGGTCAGCCGGTTCAGGTCTGGATACCGCCGGCCATCATCCTCGAAGCCGGCGAAGACCTGCGGCTGGAAGTGACTTACTGCATCCTCGACCGGGTGGGTAATAACTCCCGCTGGGCGCCAGCACGTACGCTGAAGATTGGTTGTGCCAATCCCTATCTGAAAGTCCCGAAGAAACAGCCCCTCAAGGCTGCTGAACCCCGCGAAAAATGATCACACCCCCTGTGGCGAGGGGGCTTGCTCCCTCGCCACAGGGGTCGGTGCACACCAGCGGAATCATCCTTCTATGCATATTCCTAAAAGTTAGTTCATAAAATATTTATACACGTTTAGGGTATATGCACCGGACCACCGGACATCCTTGTTTTCATGCGCGGCCACAAGCGGCGCTTCCATAAGATGTGAGGTAGGTATGGTCCGGAACACAATCACCCCAGTGCAGATCGCCAGGGCATTGCGTGCAGCCAAGGAGCGGCACTGATGTCCAGTCTGGCAGATGCAATCGTCCAGAGTGATCTGGACATCGCCCCGCTGTTGTTGCCCGCAAAAGTCTTGCGCAATGACGCTCAAGCCATCAAGGCGGCCCACGAACTGGCGCAAGTCGCCCGCCTGCAAGCGGCCAAACGTGACCGGCAGCGCAAGCTGCCATGGGCGGAAATCGAACAGTTCACCCGCAGCGGCCTGGGCAGCATTTCCATCCCCCGCGAGTACGGCGGCCCACAGGTTTCGTTCGTCACCTTGGCCGAGGTCTTCGCGATCATTTCCGCGGCCGACCCGGCGCTTGGGCAGATCCCGCAAAACCAGTTCGGCATTCTTAACCTGGTACTCGGCAGCGCCACCGAAGCGCAGAAAAATCTGCTGTTCAAAAGCGTTCTGGATGGCTGGCGCATCGGCAATGCCGGGCCGGAACGCGGCAGCAAAAACACCCTGGAACTGAAGGCTCGCATCACCGCTGACGGCGTCCTCAATGGCCAAAAGTTCTATTCAACCGGCGCACTGTTCGCCCATTGGGTCGCGGTCAAAGCGTTGAACGATGACGGCAAACAAGTGTTGGCGTTCATCCGGCGCGGCACACCGGGATTGCGCATCGTCGATGACTGGTCCGGGTTTGGTCAGCGCACCACCGCCAGTGGCACGATTTTGCTCAACAACGTGCAGGCCGACCCCGAACTGGTGGTGGATAACTGGCGGATCAACGACACACCGAACATCCAGGGTGCTGTCTCGCAGCTGATTCAAGCGGCCATCGACGCCGGTATCGCCCGAGGTGCCATCGACGACGCCATCGACTTCGTGAAAACCCGCGCCCGGCCGTGGATCGACGCCAAGGTCGAGCGGGCCAGTGATGACCTGTACGTGATCGCCGATATCGGCAAGTTGAAAATCGAATTGCACGCCGCCGAAGCGCTGCTGCGCAAGGCCGGACAAGTGCTCGATGAAGTCAGCGCCGCACCCTTCACCGCCGAGTCTGCCGCCCGCGCCTCGATTGCCGTGGCCGAGGCCAAAGTGCTGAGCACCGAGATTTCGTTGCTGGCCAGCGAAAAGCTGCTCGAACTGGCCGGCAGCCGCGCGACCCTCGCCGAATTCAACCTCGATCGCCACTGGCGCAACGCCCGGGTGCATACCCTGCACGATCCGGTGCGCTGGAAGTATTACGCGGTCGGCGCCTATCGCCTCAACGGCACGCTGCCTAATCGCCATTCCTGGATCTGACGACCAGACATCTGGAGAAACACATGACAAGTTCTCACCCCGTCGCGGTCATCACCAGCGATGAACAAGCCCTGATCGTCGCCAGCGACCTTGCCGAAGACTTCAAGCGCGACAGCGCCACACGCGACCGCGAACGCCGTTTGCCACACCCGGAACTGGAGGTGTTTTCCCGCTCGGGTCTGTGGGGTATCAGCGTGCCAAAGGAATACGGCGGCGCCGGTGTTTCCAACGTCACCCTGGCCAAGGTCATCGCCTTGATCGCCCGGGCCGACGGCTCGCTTGGGCAGATTCCACAGAACCATTTCTATGCCCTCGAAGTGCTGCGGGTGAACGGCAGCCACGAGCAGAAGCAACGCCTGTACGCTGAGGTTTTGGCCGGTCAGCGCTTCGGCAATGCGTTGGCCGAACTCGGCACCAAAACCGCACACGATCGCGTCACCAGCCTGACTCGCGACGCCAGTGGCTATCGCATCAATGGTCGCAAGTTCTACGCCACCGGCGCGATCTACGCCCAGCGCATTCCCACCTCGGTGGTGGATGAAAATGGCGTGCAGCAACTGGCGTTCGTCCCGCGCGACAGCAAGGGCCTGAGCGTGATCGACGACTGGAGCGGTTTCGGCCAGCGCACCACCGGCAGCGGTTCGGTGGTGTTCGAAGATGTCTACGTCGCCGCCGAAGATGTCATCCCCTTTCAGAGCGCTTTCGAGCGCCCGACCCCGGTCGGCCCGCTGGCGCAGATTCTCCATGCCGCCATCGACACCGGCATCGCCCGCGCCGCCTATGAAGATGCACTGCACTTCGTGCGCACGAAAACCCGGCCGTGGATCGACGCCACCCACGAAAAAGCCACGGACGATCCGCTGACCCTCAAGAGCTTCGGCCACCTGAGCATTCGCCTGCACGCCGCCGAGGCACTGCTGGAGCGTGCCGGTGAATACATCGACCAGGCTCAGGCAGGCACCCATGCCCAGACCGTTGCTGCCGCGTCGATTGCCGTCGCCGAAGCCCGCGCCCTCAGTACCGAAATCTCCCTGGCCGCCGGCAGCACACTGTTCGAACTGGCCGGCAGCCAGGCAACCCTGATCGAACACGGCCTCGACCGCCACTGGCGCAACGCCCGGGTGCACACCCTGCACGACCCGGTGCGCTGGAAGTACCACGCCGTCGGCAATTACTACCTCAACGATGAAAACCCGCCACTGCGGGGGACCATCTGAATGGCCGCCGTGAAAAAGAAAATCCTGCTCAATGCCTTCAACATGAATTGCATCGGGCACATCAACCATGGCTTGTGGACGCACCCGCGCGACACGTCCACCCGCTACAACACGATCGAATATTGGACCGAATTGGCGCAGCTTCTGGAGCGCGGGCTGTTCGACGGTCTGTTCATCGCCGACATCGTCGGGGTCTACGACGTCTACCAGAACTCGGTGGACGTGCCGTTGAAAGAGTCGATCCAGTTGCCGGTCAACGACCCGTTGTTGCTGGTTTCAGCTATGGCCGCGGTGACGAAAAACCTCGGCTTCGGCCTGACCGCCAACCTCACCTACGAAGCGCCGTATCTGTTCGCCCGACGCCTGTCGACGCTGGATCACCTGAGTCGCGGGCGTGTCGGCTGGAACATCGTCACCGGCTATCTCGACAGCGCCGCCAAGGCCATGGGCCTGAGCGAACAGGTCGAGCATGACCGCCGCTATGACCAGGCCGATGAGTACCTGGAGGTGCTCTACAAACTCCTGGAAGGCAGTTGGGAAAACGGCGCGGTACTCAACGATCCGCAGCAACGGATCTACGCGCAGCCGGACAAAGTGCACAAGGTCGAGCACAAGGGCGAGTTCTATCAGGTCGAGGGTTATCACCTCTGCGAACCCTCGCCGCAGCGCACGCCGGTGCTGTTCCAGGCTGGCAGCTCGGATCGCGGGTTGCTGTTCGCCGGGCGACATGCCGAGTGCGTGTTCATCAGCGGCCAGACCAAGGCATCGACCAAGGCGCAGGTGGACAAGGTGCGCACCGCGGCCGCCTCCGCCGGGCGCAATCCCGAGGACATCAAGGTGTTCATGGGGCTGAACGTGATCGTTGGCGCCACCGAAGAGCTTGGCTGGAAGAAGCACGCCGAATACCTGAGCTACGCCAGTGCCGAGGCGGGTGTTGCGCACTTCTCGGCGTCCACCGGGATCGATTTTTCCCAGTATGAAATCGACGAGCCGATCCAGTACGTGAAAAGCAACGCGATCCAGTCCGCCACCAAACACCTGCAAAACAACGACTGGACCCGACGCAAATTGCTGGAACAACACGCCCTCGGCGGCCGCTACATCACTGTGGTCGGTTCGCCGCAGCAAGTGGCGGATGAGCTGGAGTCGTGGATCGCCGAAACCGGGCTGGATGGCTTCAACCTCACGCGGATTGTCACGCCGGAAAGCTATGTGGATTTCATCGAATTGGTGATTCCCGAGTTGCAACGGCGGGGCTCGTACAAGACGGCGTACGACAGCGGCACCTTGCGCGAAAAGCTGTTTCAGCGGGAGGCGTTTTTGCCTGAGCAACATACCGGCTCGGCTTTCCGACGCTAAAAGCATCGCGAGCAAGCTCGCTCCCACAGGGGTTTTGTGAACACCCGAGATCCACTGTGGGAGCGAGCTTGCTCGCGATGAGGCCCGAACAGACACCACAAACTCTATGCACTGACTGGAAAACCTGATCATGAAAAAGAACTACCTCTCTCACCCAGTCAAAGCACTGGCCCTGGCCCTCGGCCTGTTCAGCTCGGCAACCTTCGCCGCCGACGCGCCACTGAAAATCGGCACCACCGCCGCCTTCGCCATTCCTCTGGAAGCGGCGGTCGAAGAAGCCGGCAAACAAGGCCTGAAAGTCGAACTGGTGGAGTTCAGCGACTGGATCGCGCCGAACGTCAGTCTGGCTTCAGGCGACATCGACGTGAACTACTTCCAGCACATCCCGTTCCTGGAAAACGCCAAGGCTGCATCAGGTTTCGACCTCGTGCCGTTCGCACCGGGCATCATCAACAACGTCGGCCTCTACTCGAAGAAATACAAAAGCTTCGACGAACTGCCGCAAGGCGCCAGCGTGGCCATCGCCAACGATCCGATCAACAGCGGTCGTGGCTTGCAGCTGCTGGCCAAGGCCGGTCTGATCACCCTCAAGCCCGGCGTCGGCTACAAGGCCACCGAAGAAGACATCATCGCCAACCCGAAGCACATCAAGATCCTCCAGGTCGAAGCCGTGCAACTGGTTCGTGCCTATGACGATGCCGATCTGGTGCAGGGCTATCCGGCCTACATTCGCTTGTCGAAAACCTTCGATGCGGGCTCCGCGCTGCTGTTCGACGGCCTCGATCACAAGGAGTACGTGATTCAATTCGTGATCCAGCCGAAGAGCAAAACCGACCCGCGCCTGATCAAGTTCGTCGACATCTACCAGCACTCACCGGCTGTGCGCGCCGCGCTGGATAAAGCTCACGGCAAGCTCTATCAAGCCGGTTGGGAAAGCTGAGCATGACCGCCGCCATCCAACGGCGACTGGAGCTTCCAGAGCCTGCAAAAGCTGCACAAACGGAGCTGCATCCCGAGCTCAATCGTGCTCATGTGCGCTTCATCAATCTGGGTAAAACCTACAACGGCCAGCAAGGACCGGTGGCCGCGTTGCACGGCATCGACCTGGCGATCCAGCGCGGCGAAGTGTTCGGCATCATCGGCCGCAGCGGCGCCGGCAAGTCGTCGCTGATCCGCACCATCAATCGCCTCGAACAGCCGAGCAGCGGTCGGGTGCTGATCGATCAAGTGGACATCGGCGAGTTCGACGAAGACCGCCTGGTGGCGCTGCGTCGGCGCATCGGCATGATCTTCCAGCACTTCAACCTGATGTCGGCCAAGACCGTTTGGCAGAACGTCGAGCTGCCGCTGAAAGTCGCCGGCGTACCCAAGGAACAACGGGAGCAGAAGGTCCGTGAACTGCTGGAATTGGTGGGCTTGCAGGCCAAGCACAAGGCTTACCCGGCGCAGTTGTCCGGCGGGCAGAAACAGCGCGTGGGCATTGCCCGGGCGCTGGTGCATGACCCGCAGATCCTGTTGTGCGACGAAGCCACTTCAGCGCTGGACCCGGAGACTACGCAATCGATCCTTGGCCTGCTGCGCGAGATCAATCAGCGCCTGGGCCTGACCATTGTGCTGATCACCCACGAGATGGCGGTAATCCGTGAGATCTGTGATCGCGTGGTTGTCCTGGAACACGGGCGCATCGTCGAGCAAGGGCCGGTGTGGGAAGTGTTCGGCAATCCACAGCATGAGGTCAGCAAGACATTGCTGGCACCCTTGCAACACGCATTGCCGAAAGAGCTGCAAAGACGTTTGCAGGCGCAGCCAAATTCCTCGGACGCCGCCGTGGTCCTGCGCTTGCAGTTCACCGGCAGCCAACGCGACGAACCGGACCTGGCGGCACTGTTCAGCGCCCTCGGAGGCCGTGTGCGATTGCTGCAAGGCGGCGTGGAACGGATTCAGGGCCATGCCCTCGGGCAACTGCTGCTGGCAGTGACCGGCTCGACTCTCGATGCCGAGCAATTGCGTCAACGCGCCGGCCATTGGGCGCAACAAGTGGAGGTATTGGGTTATGTGGTTTGATCGCTTGCTGCAGGGTTTCATCGACACGTTTTTGATGGTCGGCGTGTCGTCGTTGATCGCACTGTTGGCGGGCATTCCGCTGGCGGTGATCCTGGTCACCAGCTCCAAGGGCGGCATCTACGAAGCCCCGGCGCTGAACCGCGCACTGGGCGCGTTCGTGAACCTGTTTCGCTCGATTCCGTTTCTGATTTTGATGGTGGCGCTGATTCCGTTCACCCGATTGATCGTCGGCACCACCTATGGCGTATGGGCGGCTGTGGTGCCGCTGACCATCGCGGCTACGCCGTTCTTTGCGCGCATTGCCGAAGTCAGCTTGCGCGAGGTCGACCATGGATTGATCGAAGCGGCGCAAGCCATGGGCTGCCGGCGTTGGCACATCGTCTGGCACGTGTTGTTGCCGGAAGCGCTGCCGGGGATTGTTGGCGGATTCACCATTACCCTGGTGACCATGATCAACTCGTCGGCCATGGCCGGGGCGATTGGCGCGGGTGGGCTGGGGGACATTGCCTATCGGTATGGGTATCAGCGGTTTGATAGCCAGATCATGCTGACGGTGATTGTGTTGCTGGTGGTGTTGGTGGCTGTAATTCAGTTGGGTGGGGATCGGTTGGCTCGGGGGTTGAACAAGCGTTGAACCGAAGGAAACCCTCACTCAATGGATCGCGCAAACAACTATCTAAGCCCAATAGATGCAACGAGCATGGCATATGAATCAGCATTATTTAACAATACTTTTGTCGTCAGTTCAGGACTTTTGTTCAACGCTTTCCGTATTCCGTTTTCCCATGGCGTTTTAAAAAATTTTTGCCGCTTGTCACCTGAAACGGTACTTACAGACTGTCGGGCGATGACATTATGTAACTTTTCCGTCTTGAGAAACTGTTGATTTGGATTATTTATATCTGGCTTTACAATTATATTATCTAAATATATAAAATCTTGACTACCTAATCCGTCCTCCAGGTTGGAACCTTTAAAGTGAGATATTTCATGATAAATAGTCATCGCAATTTCCTCAGGCGTATCTTTAAGCGTGTCCTCTGAAATGAATATTCGCTTGTGAGGATCGCGTGAAATTACATGTGCTTTCACATTATCATTTTTTGAGCCAATCAAAATAATATCCCTATTGCCCGCGACATACTCCTTCACTGCCGAGTCCATAACCCTGATTTTTGGCAATAATTCCGATACAGGTACATCTCCAGCATACACAACGGAAATTATTTTTTTTACGCCTTCCTCGACTGTCTGCTGCTCTAGAGCGCTGACGGTTTTTGCCGACCACTCCGATAACTTCGATAAACTTTCAGTCAATCGCTGTCCTTTATCAGGACTTTTATTCTTTATTTCATCTACACCCCGAGCGAGAAATGTGTTGCCTTTCAATTTTTCGATAAATTCCAGACTATCTCCACGCCCCCTTACCAAGCCATATTCATCACGATATGTAATTGGCGTGTTAGCACAAAAACAATACATGTTTAAACCATCAATATTTCCCGCTGGATCAGTGCTGATCCAGCGCTGCAACCACGGCGCGTAATACCGATACCCGTAGTAATACAGCCCCGTTGCATCCCGTTCCTTGTCCGAATACCGAATGGTCTTGTACTTCGCCACCAACGCACTTTTACCGGCCCAGCATGCCGTACCACCACAGGGGTAATAGTGTTCCCGGGTCAGTACGCCCGCCTCGTCATCCAATTCCAGGGTGCTGGAGCCGAGGTGATCGCTGAGGCTGTAACGCAGTTGATCGTTGTGCGCACCTTCGGGCCAGTGCAGTGCCCGCACGCTACTGCGCCCGGCTTCGACGCTGATGACGTGGTGTTCTTCACCGTCGGCCTGACGGTGGATTTCCAGACCGGGGAGGTAACGGACCTCGCTGCGCAGGGTGCGGCCGCTGCTGTGGGTGAATCCCGTTTTGCGCAAGCGATGGCCGGGGCGGTCGTAGCGGTAGCATTCGTAGTCGTCAGGCTCGGTTTCGCGGTTGACCAACGTCACGCGGCTCAACTGATTGCGGCTGTCCCAGAGCATGGCTTGCCCGCGCTGCAGTTCCTGTTGATTGCCACCGGTATCGAAACCCGAGGCGATGTCTGGCTCACCCGGCAGCGAGCCGTCGTCGCGTTGCGCGAGGCTACGGTTGCTTCGTGCCGAGGTGAACATCGAGAAGCCGGGCGCGCCGCTGTGCTGGCGGCTAATCAAATTCCCGCCCCGGTCGTACTCGAAGCATTGGGTGTAATTGCGCCGTTGACTGGGGTCCAGCGGCGTGGGCAGCAGTGTCGGCAGGGCCGGGCCATGACTCGGCTGGCTGACCTCCCAGCCCTGGGCTTCGACCAGTTGATACAGGCTGTCGTAGCGGTAGCGATTGATTGGCTCGATGCGCTGGTTGTTGAAATGGCTGACGGCTTGGGACTCGTCGTGCAGCTTGACGATATTGCCCACCGGGTCGTAGACGTAGTTCAGGTCCTGCAAGGGCTTCTGGTTTCCGACTGCCGCTACCAGCCGGATCAGCCGGCCGTCATCGGCAGCGTATTCGACGTGGGTCAGCACCCCATTGCCGGCGGTTTCGCGCTCGACCTGATCCTGGGCGTTGTAGCGAATGTCGTGGACCAAGGATTGCGGCTGCTTGCTCTCACCGGCCATTTGCAGCCAGACCTCACTCGGTTTGCCCGCCACGTCGTAACCAAAGGTGCGAACGTTGCCCATGGCATCGGTTTGTTCCTGAAGCTCGCCGATGGGATTGAATATGTGGCGGGTGATGAATGATTGGGCTTCCAGATACTCATCTCTGACATCGATTTCGATTGGCCAGTCGGGTGTTTCGAGGTCAGCGAGCAAGCGTTGCTCTTCAACCACCACGGCACCGGCGAGTCCGTAGTCGGCAGCCCAGTGTGTACCCGCCGGATCGTCATGACGGATCAACTGCCCGCACTGGTTGTGTTCGGCGAAAGCAGGAGCGGAATCTCCGTAGCTCAAGCGCTCCACCACGCGAGGTCGTTCCCCCGCGGCCTGTTCCGTGACGGTGATCGGTCGCTGTTGTTCGTCGAACACCGTGTGACGCTGACTGCCTCGTGCATCCCAGAAGGCACAGGGCAAACCCGCCTGATCCAGCACACTCAACTGCCACCCGGCATCGACGCTGTCCGTCAACAACGGTTGCCCACTCAAGCCGTAGACCGTGGTCAGGTTCGGCTTCGGCGCCGTGCCCCACAGCCGAGGGTCCCACGACTCGACCAACCGCCCCGCCGCGTCGAAGCGTTGCCGGGTGGTGCGCGGGTCAATCTCCGGGCTGTCGGGATGGCGGCAGTAACCCACACTGCGAATCGACAGGGCACGAGGATCGATGACCGACAGCGTTGGTGTCGCGGCGTGGTGGTGAGTGTTCACGGCATTGACGGTCCTTCGCTCTGACTGAGGACAGACTGAGCCTTTTTTGACCGAGCCGAAACTGTAAGAAGTAACAGGTCGATGTCCGCGAAATGGCCATCGTCGGAACGCCGCCCGGAGCAAGCTCGCTCCCACAGGAGGTTGTGGTGGTGCTTCAGCCGGTGAGTTTCGGCAAACGCTGCCGGGCGATGTCGAGCAGGTCATTGCCGTCCTGGGTCAGCAGGTACAGCGCGCTGACGATCTTGGGGATGTCGCTGGCATTGGCCTGTTTGAAGCACATGCAATAGAGGGTTTCGAGCAGGTCGCTGGCGGCGTGGATGCGTTGTCGGGCGGCGTCGAGGATCTCGAAGGGGTCGGCCTCGGTATCGATGACCAGCACCGGGGTTTCGCTGTAGCGGGTCTTGAGAGGGTGGTAGCGGGTTGTCAGTGAGTCGGGGTTTTTCATTGAGTGGGTCCTGTGCGAAATCGGCGAGTGTTCCCGGCAGGCCGAGACACTGTTTTCAGCCGCGCTGGAAACTATAGGAGGGTATGGCGTTACGGGACAAGACGGCTGAGATCGACAGGCTTTGTAAGGGTTTTGTCATATTTTGAGGAAGGGGACTACACGTTGGTGCTGGGTTTTCAACGTGGAATGGCGAGAGGTAAAAATGCTTACAGCATTTTCAGCCGCTTCGCAGTAAATCTCGGTAGAGAGGGCCTTGGACTATGTCGGGTATTTCGAGTTTTGCGGTGGGTGTGTTGGCCTCTTCGCGAGCAGGCTCGCACCCACATTTGATCTTCAGCGTCGTGACGCCGCATCAAGGTCGAGCAATCCTCGACCGAAGGCTTCACTGTTGGCGTAGAGACCGGTCCGGTTTGCGGTTTCAAGCAAGTGGTTGCGCACTTGTTGTGCACTCATTTCGGGATACAGGCTCTGAACTGCCGCCAACGCGCCACTGACTAATGCGGCGGCGGGGGATGTACCGGCAGTCTGGACGTATTTGCCGTCCTTGCCAGTGGTCAGCAATCCCTGGTCTGTGCCTGAGTCCCCACCGGGAACGGCGATGCACCAGGCCGCTGCGACACCACAATAATTGGATTTTCCATTGATGGCACTGCCATCGTTTTTCAATGCAACGACGGCGATCCAACCTTTTTCCAATTCAGGGATGGCAAGGGGTAAGCCCGGCTCTGCCAGAGGCTCTCGTTTGAGTTCATTACCGGTCGGAAACACAAATACCGCACCTTGCTGAACCAGTTTCCGAGCGCTCGCCAGCGACTCGGACATGACCTGGTTGTAACGTGCTTCGGTGATTTCCGTTGCTGGAATGGCATTGGCCCACGAGTTGTTGAATATGCGCGCACCACGATCGAATCCGGCTTGCCAGGAGCGGGAAATTTCACTGTCGAAGAAGAAGGGTTCGTTGTCGTCACCGAAACGGAAGGGGATCAGTTGAGCGTTGAACGCAACGCCGTGCATACCCTGGCCGTCTTTGTTGGCGGCCAGAATGCCGGCCATTTGAGTGCCGTGGCCAATGCGGTCATGGGTGCCGGGACGATTTTCTACAAAGTCAAAACCGGGGTCGCGGACCCTGCCTTGAAACGCTGGCAGTTCGGCGTTCAGGCCTGAATCAATCAATGCGACGGGTACGCCTTGGCCGGTGCCGCCACGTGCGTACAGGCGTGATGCCTGGATGACCGCCAACCCTTTTTGAGCGTGATACTCGGCTGTTTCGAATGTGTCTGGTTTGATTGCGGGCTTTTCGGGCATGGTCAGACATCCACTGAGTAGCAGCGGCACTGACAGCAAGAGAGCAAATGGAAAAACAGTTCGTTGAAACATGGTCGGTCCTTCGACATGGGCTACGCACATCAGGCCTCCTGTTGTCATGAAGACTTCGCGCAGCGTTACGGTTGTTGGGGTTGAACCATACCTGCGGGACTGAGGGGGGCGTCAGATGGCAGAGTGCTCTGTGTGTTTCAACCTGTGGCGTCAGCAGGACGCGTCTAGGCTGTATCATCCCCTATCGTTTTTGCCCCCGACCTTTTCTCGACTCGCTGCGATCGCCGGCCAGGCTTTTGACTCCGCAGCGGTCAATGGAGTGACAGCTTATGCACAACACCCTGGAACAGGTTTTCGGTTATCCACAATTTCGACCCGGTCAGGAGGCGGCCGTCAGTGCCGTGCTGGCCGGGCGTTCGGCGGCGGCGATTTTCCCCACCGGTTCCGGCAAATCCCTTTGCTACCAATTGCCGGCGTTGTTGCTGCCGCACCTGACGCTGGTGGTCTCACCCTTGCTGGCATTGATGCAGGATCAACTGGCGTTCTTGCAACGCCACGGCATCTCGGCGGGCAGTATCGATTCGGCGCAGAGCCGCGATGACGCCAGCGACGTCATGGCCCGGGCCAAATCCGGCGAACTGAAGATTTTGATGATCTCCGTGGAGCGCCTGAAGAACGAGCGCTTCCGGCATTTTTTGCAGCAAGTACCGATCTCGTTGCTGGTGGTGGACGAGGCGCACTGCATTTCCGAATGGGGGCATAACTTTCGCCCGGACTACCTCAAGCTTCCCGACTATCAACGCCAGTTCAACATCCCGCAGGTGTTGCTGCTGACCGCAACGGCGACGCCCAAGGTCATCGACGACATGCAGGCGAAATTCGCCATCGCCGCCGACGATGTGGTGACCACCGGTTTCTATCGCCCGAACCTCAATTTGCTGGTGGAGCCGGTTCGCGGAGCGGACAAACGCCGACGCCTGGTCGAGTGGATGAGCCAGCGTCCGGACCAGCCGAGCATCGTCTATGTGACCTTGCAGAAAACCGCCGAGCACATCGCCGAACACCTGAACCGCAACGGCATTCAGGCCGAGGCTTATCACGCCGGGTTGCCCCATGAGCAACGGGAAGCGATCCAGCGTCGATTCATGGGCGGGCAGTCCAATTGCATCGTCGCCACCATCGCTTTCGGCATGGGCATCGATAAGAGTGACATCCGCAACGTGGTGCATTTCGACCTGCCCAAATCCATCGAAAACTACAGCCAGGAAATCGGCCGCGCCGGGCGTGACGGGCAGCCGTCGGACTGCCTGGTGTTGGCCAACCGCGACAGCCTCAACGTGCTGGAGAATTTCGTCTACGGCGACACGCCCGAGCTGGATGGCATCCGTTGCGTGCTTGACGAGATGCATGCCGCGGCAACTGAAGGGCAGTGGGAGTTTCTGCTGGGGCCATTGGCCGATCAGAGCAATATTCGCCAGTTGCCGCTCAAGACCTTGCTGGTGCAACTCGAGTTGCGCGGGCTGATCGCCCCGCGCTACGCGTACTACGCCGAGTACCGTTTCAAGTATGTGCAGGAACCCGAGGCGCTATTGGCGCGTTTCGAAGGCGAGCGCAGGGATTTTGTCGCTGCGATCATCCAGACATCCAGCCGTGCGCGGACCTGGGCCACGGTGAATTTCGAGGCGTTGCACGAGCAGCATCAGGCCGAGCGCAGTCGGGTGGTCAAGGCACTGGATTATTTCCAGGAGAAGGGCTGGGTGGAGCTCGAAAGCAAGCAGATGACCGAGGTCTACAGCGTGCTGCAAAGCGGGTTCGACAGCGTCGCATTGGGCGAAGAACTGCACGGCTATTTCACTCGGCATGAGCACACCGAGATCGCGCGGATTCACGCGATGCTGGATCTGTTCGCCACCGACCGTTGCCTGGGTTATCGCCTGGCCGAGTATTTCGGCGACCACAATGCCCCGCAGCAATGCGGGCATTGTTCGGTGTGTCATGGGCAAGTGGCGCGGCTACCGGCACCACCGGAGTTGCCGGCGCTTGTGGATAAGAATTTCGAGTCGCTGTGTGGCGGTTTTATCCACAGGCACGAGCAGCACACGGGCAACTTGCCTTCGGCTGAACGCGTGACACGGTTTCTGTGCGGGATCAGCGTACCGTTGTTCACCAAGCTCAAGGCGCGGTCGATTTCGGGGTTTGCGGCGCTGGAGGATTATCCGTATGCCGGGGTGCGGGAGTGGGCCGAGCAACATCTACCTGGTTGAAACACGGTCAGTGTAGGAGCGAGCCTGCTCGCGATGAGGCCGGTACATTCAACAGTGATGGCGACTGACACACCGCTATCGCGAGCAGGCTCGCTCCCACAGGAACCTCAGGGCCCGGCAGTGCTACATCCATCCGCTGAATGTTGCTCATCACAGGAATAAATTTCAAAAAACCCCGGTGGCTGACTATGGTGATGGCTGTCTTCGGATCGCCAACAAGAGATCAAAACATGAGCCAGACACCGTCGAATATTCAGCGCGCCGCCGTCATCGGCGCGGGCACCATGGGCCGTGGCATTGTCATGTGCCTGGCCAACGCCGGAGTGGCCGTGCAGTGGGTCGACAATAATCCGCAAATGCTGGAGCAAGCGCTGGTCACTGTAGCGGACACCTACGCCCACAACGTGCGCCAGGGCCGGATTGATCAGAGCGAAGCCGATGCCCGTGTCGCGCGCGTTACGGCGGCAGATAGTTACACGGCCATCCGCGATGTCGACCTGGTCATCGAAGCGGTGTACGAAAACCTTGAGCTCAAGCAGAAAATCTTCCGCGAGCTCGATGACCTGCTCAAACCCGAAGCCATTCTGGCCAGCAATACCTCGGCGCTGGACATCGACGCCATTGCTGCGGTCACACGCCGTCCGCAACAAGTACTGGGCCTGCACTTCTTCAGCCCGGCGCACATCATGAAGCTGCTGGAAATCGTCCGTGGTGCACAGACGGCGCCGGCGGTGCTCGACGCGGCACTGGCGCTCGGCCAGCGCATGGGCAAGGTCAGTGTGGTGTCGGGCAATTGCGACGGTTTCATCGGCAACCGCATGCTCAATACCTATGTGCTCGAAGCGCGAAAAATGCTGCTGGAAGGCGCTTATCCGTATCAGGTGGATGCAGCGCTGCAAGGCTTCGGTTTTGCCATGGGGCCGTTCCGCATGTTCGATGTGGTGGGCGTCGACCTGCAATGGCGCGCGCGCCAGTTATCCGGCATTGGACAGGATGCGCCGCAAGTTCAGGTGGATAACCGTTTGTGTGAGCAGGGACGTTTCGGCCAGAAGAGTGGCAACGGCTTTTACCACTATGAACCGGGCAGTCGTCAGGCCGAACACGATCCACTGGTGGATGCGCTGGTGCTGGAGGTCAGCGAAGGGCTAGGGTTCCATCGCCGCGAGATCGGCCCGGAGGAGATTCTCGAGCGCTGCTTGCTGGCACTGGTCAACGAAGGCGCGAAGATCCTGCAGGAAGGCATCGCCGGGTCAGCTCACGATATCGATCTGGTCTACCTCAACGGCTATGGTTTCCCGGCGGACAAGGGCGGGCCGATGGCCTGGGCGGATCAGCAAGGGCTGGCGGACATTCACCGGCGCTTGATGGACCTTGAGACGCGTCAGGGCGATCACTGGCAGCCAGCGCGGTTGATTGGGGAGTTGGCGGCGGCTGGCAAGGGCTTTGCTGACAAGTGATTGATGCGGCGCCTGTGAGGGCGCCTTCGCGAGCAGGCTCGCTCCCACAGGTGATCGGGTGAAGACAGCTAGTGCGTCTGGTCGAGATCCAATGTGGGAGCGAGCCTGCTCGCGATGAATACAACGCGGTTTCGCCTTAGACTGGCGAACCCACTCAGGAATCAACGCCAATGCCCCAACGCACCGACTACCCCCACTTCCAGCCCATCACCACCCGCTGGCACGACAACGATGCCTACGGTCACGTCAACAACGTTACCTACTACAGCTTCTTCGATACGGCGGTGAACACTTACCTGATCGAAGTTGGCGGCCTGGATATCCATGATGGTGAGGTGGTGGGGTTCGTGGTGAGCTCCTCCTGTGATTACTTTGCTTCCATTGCCTTCCCGGACCGCATCGAGATCGGTCTGCGGGTGGGCAAGTTGGGCAACAGTTCGGTGCAATACGAACTGGCCGTGTTCAAGCAGGGAGAAGACGAGGCCTGCGCGGCGGGGCGCTTCGTGCATGTGTTTGTCGATCGTGCGTCGAATCAACCCGTGGCGATTCCTGCAGGGTTGCGCGGGGCGCTGGAGCGTCTGGTGGATCAGTAAGGCAAAAAAAATCGCAGCCCTTGGGCTGCGATTTTTGTTGTACTTACCAGCGAGGTGCTCGAGGCCTTAGTCGCGGTAGTACTTGTGGTGCTTCTTGCGATGGCCATAGGCATGGCCACGGCCCGGATGGCCGTCACGGTAGTAACGACGATCACCATGGCCGCGATACGAACGACGATCGTCGTCGTCATCATTATCGTACTCTTTGCCCATGTAGTTACCCAGCGCGCCACCGGCGCCGCCGCCTGCTGCTGCGCCGATCAGACTGCCGGTGGTGCCGCCCACGCTGCGACCGACCACGTTACCGCCCGCGGCGCCCAACGCACCGCCAAGGGCTGCTTCGCCACGGCTGTGTTTGTTTGCACCGACGGCGCTACCACCCGCGCCACCCAGGGCCGCGCCGATGGTGGAACCTGTATTGCCGCCTAACGACTGACCGACGACCGAGCCTAAAACCCCGCCCAATGCGCCGCCTACACCGGCTTCGGTGGTGCCGCCAGCAGACGCGATACCGCTGACCAGGCCAAGGGACAACAAGAGAATCGAGGAGAACTTCATGGAGGAACCTCAAGGGGATGACGGCGCGATCCTGAGGCTCTGGAATGGGCGTGACAATCGAAATCCGACGAATAACACGACCTGTATACAATATTGCAAGTTACTGTTTTTTGGGCGGAACTTAACGTTTTTTTGCCGGTCTTTTACTACTTCGCAAAGGCCGTTTTCATGAGGAAACGGCCTTTTTTGTGGGCGAAAGGAAAGTGCAGGGTCCAGAGTTTTTGGTGATTGGTCTGGCCCTATCGCGAGCAAGCTCGCTCCCACAGGGATTTCAGTCGAACGCAGATTATGTGAACAACAGAAAAAACCTGTGGGAGCGAGCTTGCTCGCGATAGGGCCAGTTCAGACAACATATTAAGCAGACCTGGCCATGATCAACCCGGTCTCACTCGCCGCTTCCAACCGGATCGCCACAAACTTCGATGTCGGCGTATGGCTGTCATCGCCGGTGCTTTCCAGCGGCACCAACGGGTTCACTTCCGGATAGTAGGCCGCCGCTTGCCCGGCCGGGATATCAAACGCCAGCAGCGTGAAGCCTTTTACCCGACGTTCCACGCCATCGTCCCAGAGCGAAACGATGTCGGCCTTTTGCCCCGGCTTGAAGCCCAGGCGAATGATGTCGGCTTCGTTGACGAACAACACGTCCCGCTGACCCTTCACGCCGCGATAACGGTCGTTGAGGCCATAAATGGTGGTGTTGTACTGATCGTGGGAACGCATCGATTGCATGATCAGGTCCGGCAGCACACCGGTAGCGCGGGTGCGTTCGTGTACCAGGTCTTTGGGCAGTGCGTTCGAGCGGAAATTGGCCCGGCCCGAAGCGGTGCTCCACTTGCGTGCACCGGCACTGTTGCCCAGGTAGAAACCGCCCGGGTTCTTGATCTTCTCATTGAAGTCCTTGAAGCCGGGAATGGTCTCGGCGATCAGGTCGCGGATGCGGCTGTAGTCGGCCACCATCCAGTTCCAGTCCACCGGGTGGCTGCCCAGGGTCGCGGCAGCGATGCCGGCCAGGATCGCCGGCTCCGAGCGCATCTGGTTCGACAGCGGCTGCAGCTGACCATTGGAGGCGTGGACCATGCTGAACGAGTCTTCGACGGTTATCGCTTGCGGGCCTTGGGTCTGGATATCGATGTCGGTGCGGCCCAGGCACGGCAGGATCAGCGCGTCTTTACCGTGGGTCAAATGGCTGCGGTTGAGCTTGGTGCTGATCTGTACGGTCAGGTCGCAGTTTCGCAGGGCCTGGAACGTGCGCGGGCTGTCCGGCGTGGCTTGGGCGAAGTTGCCGCCCAGACCGATGAAGACTTTCGCCCGGCCTTCAGCCATGGCGTGAATCGCCTCGACCACGTTGTGGCCGTTGTCGCGTGGCACCTTGAACTGGAAGCGCCGCTCCAGAGCATCGAGGAACGCGACAGGAGGGCGTTCATTGATGCCCATGGTCCGGTCGCCCTGCACGTTACTGTGACCACGCACCGGGCACAGGCCTGCACCCGGCCGGCCGATGTTGCCGCGCAGCAGCATCAGGTTGGCGATTTCCTGGATGGTCGCCACCGAATGGCGGTGCTGGGTGATGCCCATGGCCCAGCACATGATCACGTTCTTGCCTTTGGCGTACATGCGCGCGGCTTGCTCGATTTCCACCAGGCTCAGGCCGGATTGCTCGACGATCTGCTCCCACGGGGTGTCGTCGATGACGGCCAGGTAATCCAGCACGCTGACGCTGTGCTCGTTGAGGAAGTCATGGTCGAACACCGCCGGGGCACCGGTTTTCTGCGCGTCGCGCTCCCACAGCAGGAGGAATTTCGCCATGCCGCGCATGATCGCCATGTCGCCACCTAGGGCCGGGCGGAAGAATGCGGTGTTGGTCGGCTTGTCGCCGTTGGTGAGCATTTCGAGCGCGTGCTGCGGATGCTGGAAGCGCTCCAGGCCACGCTCTTTCAGCGGGTTGATGCACACCACTTGCGCGCCGCGCTTCACCGCTTCGCGCAACGGTTCGAGCATTCGCGGGTGGTTGGTGCCGGGGTTCTGGCCCCAGACGAAAATCGCATCGGCGTGTTCGAAGTCGTCGAAGGTCACGGTGCCTTTGCCGACCCCGACGCTTTGCGACAACGCGACACCGCTGGCCTCGTGGCACATGTTCGAGCAGTCAGGGAAGTTGTTGGTGCCATAGGCGCGCACGAACAGCTGATAGAGGTACGCCGCTTCGTTGCTGGCACGGCCGGAAGTGTAGAACTCGGCCTGATCGGGGTTCGACAGGCCGTTCAGATGCTTGGCGATCAGGGCGAATGCGTCGTCCCAGCTGATCGGCTGGTAGCGATCGGTCTCGGCGTCATAGCTCATCGGCTCGGTCAGGCGGCCCTGGTATTCGAGCCAATAGTCGCTTTGCTCCAGCAGCGAAGTGACGCTGTGTTTGGCGAAGAACTTGGCATCGACACGACGTTTGGTCGCCTCCCAGTTCACCGCCTTGGCGCCGTTCTCACAGAACATCACCATGCCCTTTTCCGGAGAGTCACCCCAGGCGCAACCCGGGCAGTCGAAGCCACCGTTCTGGTTGGTCTTGAGCATTATGCGCAAGTTTTTCAGCGCGTTGTCGCTGGTCAACCAAGCCTGGGCCACGCTGATCAGTGCGCCCCAGCCACCGGCCGGGCCTTTGTAGGGCTTGTAGCGAGGGACGGGTTTCTGATCGGCTTGACGGTGTTGACTCACGCTTGATTCTCCAACGTTGGGCTGTAGACCCGCGGTGCATTCTTCTGTGGCAGATGGATGAGATTGAGGTTGTGGCGACGGGCCCATTGCACGGCAAGGCCCGTGGGCGACGACAGGCTGACCAGGGTCTGGATGCCGGCGCGCAAGACTTTCTGGATCAATTCGAGGCTGCAGCGGCTGGTGACAATCGCCAGCCCGCCAGCGGTCGGGATCTTCTGGCGGATCAATCCGCCGATCAGTTTGTCGAGGGCGTTGTGCCGGCCGATATCTTCGCGGCCGAGCAACAACTCACCTTTGTCATTCATGAACACCGCGGCATGCACCGCACCGCAATGTTGGCCCAGCGGCTGGAAGGCGCCGATGCGCTCGCGCAGGCCGTCAAGCCATTCGACCGGCGGCAACGGGGCGCCGGGTAATACCTGAAGGTCCGGCAACGCCTGCTCGAGCGCTTCCACGCCGCACAACCCGCAACCGCTGGTGCCGGCCAGTTGCCGACGCTGTTGCTTGAGGTTCCAGAAGGCGCGGTTGGCGATGGTCACTTGTGCGTATTGCGCCGAACCCGAGCCGCTGAGTTGCAGGTCATAGATGTCCGTGGCGTCCTGGATGATGCCGCTGCCCAGGCTGAAGCCGACGATGAAATCTTCCAGGTCCGTGGGCGTTACCAGCATGACCGCCTGGCTGATGCCGTTGAAGGCAATCGCCAGTGCGACTTCCTCGGCCAGCGCGGTGCTGGCCGATTCGGCGCTATCCGTTTCGGTACGACGCAGATTGCAGTAGCTGTAAGTCTGGCTGGCGGCGGGTGCGGGCGTTTCGAGGGCAGGCGCCGCGCAGGCTGGGCGCTTGGTGTTCATGGCATCACCGACGGATTGATCAGCTTTAAGACTAGGCGCGGCAAGTTGTCGCGTCTAATCGCTATTACTGATCTACCGATAGATGCCGTCGATCAAGCGCCGATCAATGATTGTTGATAGATCGCGAAACAGGCCTCAGCCAAGGCCGAGCGCGGTGCGCTGCGACGCATGATCAGCCCCAGTCGGCCAAGGGTCTGGGCGTTCTCGATCGGTTGCAGGCGCAGGTGTTCGGTCAGCCCTTCGAGGCCACCTTCCAATGGCATCACGGCGCAACACAGGCCGCCATGCACGGCTTGTAACAGTTGATGCACGGCATCGGTCTGCAACAACGGCTGCGGGGTCAGGCCGCGGCTGTGGAAGTTGTGGTCGATGGACTGGCGAAAGTGCATACCGCTGGTGAGCATGCCCAGTGGCAGTTCGATCAACGATTCCCAACTCAATGGTGCCTCGCCAAAGGTGAAGAAGCGTTGGTCGTAGAGCAGGCCCATGCGGGTTTCGCTGAAGGCCTGGGAGTCGAAATGTTCGGTGTCGAGGCGTTCCAGGTAGGAAACACCGAGGTCCAGGCGATTGTTCGCCAGTTGCTCGAGGATCTGCTCGGAACTCAGGGCCGAGAGTTCGAAGCGCAGGTTCGGATGCTCCCCGTGCAGGCGTTGCAGCAGCGGCAGCGGATCGAAGCTCGACAGCGGCACCATACCCAATCGCAACGTACCGACCAGACTGCCGCGACAGGCGGCCGCCTCGGCGTATAAGCCGTCGTAGGCCGCCAGTACGGTGCGCGCCCAGGCCAGCACCCGCTCGCCCGGCGCGGTGAAGCCTTCGAAACGCTGGCCGCGATTGACCAGCGGCAGGTCGAGTTCTTCTTCGAGGCTGCGCAGGCGCATGGACAGGGTCGGCTGGGTGATGTGGCAGCGTGCGGCGGCCTGGCCGAAATGGCGGGTTTCGTCGAGCGCGATGAGGAATTTCAGCTGCTTGATGTCCATCTGCGCTCCAGGGGGTGGGAAGGTGCGGATTCTATCGCAAGCGGGGTCATTGGTCGGGTTGGATTCGCAGGTGACGACCGTGGTCTAGGCTTTGACGTCTGGAACCCGAAACCCAAGGAGAGTGCACCATGAGTCTTTTGAGCTTTGTGAAGGAAGCAGGCGAAAAATTGCTGGATTTGCTGACGCCAGGCAACGCCAATGCCAGTGAGCAATTGAAGGCGCACATCAGCAAGGTCGGTCTGGGTAACCCGAATGTGCAGGCGACGGTCGATGGCGACAAGGTCACGGTGACCGGTGAAGTGGCGAGCCAGGAAGAGAAGGAAAAGATCCTGCTGGCGGTGGGCAATATCGCCGGGGTTGGCAGTGTGGATGATCAGATTACCGTGACCGGGCCTGTCGTTGCTGCCGCGCGCTTCGTGGTCGTGAAAAAGGGCGACACCCTCAGCGCCATATCCCTGGCTGTGTATGGCAGTGCCAACCAGTACAACAAGATTTTTGAAGCCAACAAACCAATGCTGTCGCACCCGGACAAGATCTATCCGGGGCAGTCGTTGCGGATTCCTGAGTAAGCCTCAAGACCGCTATCGCGAGCAGGCTCGCTCCCACAATGCATCTCCCGTGAACACGGGATTTGTATACGACCAAGATCAAATGTGGGAGCGAGCCTGCTCGCGATGCGGTCAACTCGGTCTAAAGTCCTGCAATCAAATCCCGATAATCCCCGACCGCCGCAAACTCCGCCGTATCCTTCGGCCCCTTGCGGCTGTCCGGCTCGCGCACGGCCAGCAAATGCGCCACTCCAAAGTCCCGTGCGCTGCGCAGGATCGGCAAGGTGTCGTCGATGAACAGGCTGCGCGCAGGATCGAAATCGATATCGGCTTGCAGCGCATCCCAGAATTGTGGGTTTTCCTTGGGGAAGCCGTAGTCATGGGAACTGATCAAGCGTTCGAAGTAGGGCGCCAGTTCGATTTTTTCCAGCTTCAACGACAGCGCATCCCGATGGGCATTGGTAATCAGCACCACACGCTTGCCGGCCCGTTTGATCGCGGCCAGAAAGGTATCGGCATCCGGGCGCAGGGCGATCAGATGCGCGGTTTCCAGTTTCAGGTCGCGTACCGACAGCTTCAGTTCGGCGCTCCAGAAGTCCAGGCAGTACCACTGCAACTGGCCGGCATTACGCTCGAACAACGGCTGCAATTCCATCTCGGCCATGGCCCGGCTGACCCCGTGCAGTTCGGCGTAACGCTGGGGTAGGTGCTCCATCCAGAAGTGATTGTCGAAATGCAGGTCCAGCAGCGTACCGTCCATGTCCAGCAGAACGGTATCGATGTCGGACCAGGGTAATGAAGGCATGGCAACGTCTCGGGCAGTAGAAAGATTTCTGGCGTAAACAATCGGGAAAGCCGCGTTATAGTAGCGCGTTCACGCCAAGGAGCTTTGCATGCGCCAGAAACCCACCATACTCGCCCGCGAAATTGTCGCCACCAGTCGATTGTTTTGCGTGGAAGAGATGAAGCTGCGCTTTTCCAACGGCGTGGAGCGCACGTATGAACGCCTGGTCGGCAAGGGCGCCGGGTACGGCGCGGTGATGATCGTGGCGATGCTCGATGCCGAGCATGCGGTGCTGGTCGAGGAGTATTGCGGCGGCACGGATGCATATGAAATGTCATTGCCCAAGGGTTTGATCGAGCCGGGTGAAGACGTGCTGGCGGCAGCCGAGCGCGAGCTCAAGGAGGAGGCCGGTTTTGGCGCGCGGCAACTGGAGCACCTGACCGAGTTGTCGCTGTCTCCCGGTTACATGAGCCAGAAGATTCAAGTGGTGCTGGCTACCGACCTCTACGAAGAGCGTCTGGAAGGCGACGAGCCAGAGCCGATGCGAGTGGACAAGGTCAATCTGCGTGAACTCTCGGCGCTTGCACAAAACCCACAATTTACCGAAGGCCGTGCCTTGGCGGCGCTGTACCTGGCCCGAGACCTGCTGACTCAGCGCGGAGCGTTCCAGCCATGAATTTCCCGCATCCGTTGATGGCACCGGTCATTGAGCTGGCCTTGCAGGCCGGTAATGCGATCCTGCCGTTCTGGCGCACAGGCACGGCCGTTACGGCGAAGGCTGATGACTCGCCAGTGACCGCTGCCGACCTGGCCGCGCACCACCTGATTCTGGCCGGGCTGACGGCGCTCGATCCGAGCATCCCGGTGCTCTCCGAAGAGGACGCCAACATTCCCCAAAGCGTGCGGGCCGGGTGGCAGCGCTGGTGGCTGGTCGATCCGCTGGATGGCACCAAGGAATTCATCAGCGGCAGCGAAGAGTTCACCGTCAACATCGCGCTGATCGAAAACGGTCGGGTGGTGTTCGGCGTGGTGTCGATGCCGACCAACGGGCGCTTCTATGTCGGTGGCGCCGGCCTCGGTGCCTGGCGCGGCGATAAAGGTGGTACGCCCGTGGCGATCAAGGTGCGTGATGCATTAGCGCCCGGCGAGTCGTTCACCGTGGTGGCCAGCCGTCGTCATACGAGCCCGGAGCAGGAGCGCTTGCTGGCCGGGTTGAGCGCCAGCCTTGGCGAGCTGCAACTGGCCAGTATCGGCAGTTCGCTGAAGTTTTGCCTGCTGGCTGAAGGGGCGGCGGATTGCTATCCGCGCCTGGCACCGACTTCCCAGTGGGACACGGCGGCAGCGCAAGGTGTGCTGGAAGGCGCAGGCGGTGAGGTGCTGGAGTTGAGCGGTGAGCCGTTTAGCTATCCGGCGCGGGAGTCGCTGTTGAATGAATTCTTTTTGGCATTACCGGCGAAGGCGGCGTGGCGAGATAGGCTTTTGCATTTGGCGTCGATTATGTAGTCATGTAAAGCCACAGGCCTACTAGCTGTTGTGCTGTCGGTTTATACACCTGTCAATTTTGACAGGTTTTTATTTGTTTGTTTGGTGGTAGTTTTAATTTGGAGTCTCACTAATGCTGCTCTGTGTAGTTGATGTGGGTGTGCCCAATTAAATACTTTCTTCACTTTTCGGGAAGAGCATTAAATGAAAATTAAAAACCTGTTGTTGCTTGCGTTTGTTTCAGTGTTCGCCGGTATGGCAACCGCTGGAACGCTTACTATTAAAGCCCCGCCGAAAGGACTTCTCCTGCATACAAGCGCTGGTAAGCTGGAATATGGGGATAAGGATTTGATTCTCACAGGTGTATCAGTAACTAATGGGTATATATCTCCGGATCTCGAAGGGGACATTATTGGATTTGTTGACTTGTTTCATAGTGAGGGGGCGGAATGGCTTTATGGTAATCATATTGCCTGTACTATGGATGGGAAATATTCGGTCAAAATGAAAATCGTTGGTTTTAAAGAAGAAACTTGCAATGGCGATAGCAAAAAACTTACCCAGCTAAGGACTGAAGGCGCTAACGATGTAGTTATTACGTTTACTAAAAATCCGTGATTCTGCGTGCTTGAAATATAAGGAGCACGCGTCGAAACATGCTCCTCTTCAACGGACCTTTGAGGTGTATTTGAGTGCAGGATTACTTATGTAGGACATACTGCCCAACAAACCTCACCGCATCCTCATCACGGCCTTCATTGACGACCCGCGTATGCAGCGTCAACCGCGCTCGGCTGTATCGCTGGAAGGTGGTCAAAAATTTCTTCCAGATCACCGGGTCCGGCGCCTGGCAAATGGCGTTGGCATCCCCCGTCACCGGCAGCGGATAGCTGATCTGCCCTTCCTGAATCACGATGTGCCCGTCGGTAATGCCTTCTTCCTTGAGGCGCAAATGCAGCCAGCCCCAACCGGCCAGGACCGCGCCACAATACAGGCTGCCGCCGAACATGGTGCTCTTGTGGTTGACGTTGGCTTCCAGCGGCAAGTACAGGCGTAGTTGCTGGTCATGCCAGTCGAGCACTTTGAGGCCCATGTCCCGGGTGAGGGGAATGTCGTGATGAAGAACGGATTCCAGTTGTCGACTGTCGCGGCTCATTCAGGGGCCTCTGGCTTGAAGTGGATGATTGGACGGTAGCTCAGTCGAGATCGTCAGGGTGGGCCGAGGCGCCACTGTCGGTGAAACTCAGACCGTGCTTGCGCAGTTTGTCGTGCAGGGTCTTGCGTGGAATGCCGAGGGCTTCGGCGACGCTGCGCACAGAACTGTGCGAACGTGCCAGTTCGGCGGCGATGAGGGTTTTTTCGAAGTTCTCCACTTGCTCGCTCAAACCGCCGCTGACGACTTCGACCCTGTTGCCAGCGCCGCCATCCGGCGTGCTGTGGTCGAGTTCCAGCTCCAGTCCGAGGGCAAAACGTTCGGCCGCATTTTGCAGCTCGCGCACGTTGCCGGGCCAGGTGTGGCGCAGCAGCAAGGCACGTTGCCCCGGTTGCAGTTCATGGGGCGGCAAGCCGTGGCGGGCGCTGGCTTCATCGGCAAAATACTGGAACAGCATCAGCGCATCTTCGCCCCGTTCGCGCAGCGGTGGAATCCGCAGCGGCGCAACGTTCAGGCGGTAATACAGGTCGGCACGGAAACGCCCTTGATCCGCCGCCTGACGCAGGTCTTCCTTGGTGGCGGCGATGATGCGGATGTCCAGCGGGATCAGTTGATTGCCGCCCAGGCGTTCGACCACCCGCTCTTGCAGCAAGCGCAGCAATTTGACCTGCACATCCAGGCTCATGCTTTCGATTTCATCGAGGAACAGCGTGCCGCCATTGGCGAATTCGAACTTGCCGATGCGACGCTTCTGCGCACCGGTAAAGGCGCCGGGCTCGTGGCCGAACAGCTCGCTTTCGACCACTGATTCGGCCAGGGCACCGGCGTTGATCGCCACGAACGGACCGTTGCGACGGCTTGATAAATCATGCAGCGCCCGGGCCACGACTTCTTTGCCAGCGCCGGTTTCGCCGAGGATCAGCACGTCGGCCCTGGTCGCCGCCAGTGCACCGATCTGCTCGCGCAGGCGCAGCATCGAAGGTGAGTGGCCAACCAACCGTGTGCTCAGCTCATTGCGGTCGCTCAAGGCCAGCCGCAGGCTGCGGTTGTCCAGTACCAGCCGGCGCAGGGCCAATGCACGGCGCACGCTGTCGAGCAGGGCGTCGCTGGCGAAGGGTTTCTCCAGAAAGTCATAGGCGCCGGCGCGCATGGCCTGCACCGCCAGCGGCACATCGCCGTGGCCGGTGATCAACAGCACCGGGAGCTCAGGGTCCTGAGCATGCAGTTCGGTCAACAATTCGAGACCGTCCATGCCGGGCATGCGGATGTCGCTGACCACCACCCCTGGCCAATCACGTTCAAGTTGCGCGGCCAGGCCCTTGGCTTCGGCCAGCGGCAGGATTTTCAGGCCCGCCAGATCCAGCGTCTGGCTCAAGGCCTGGCGCAAGTGGGGATCGTCGTCGATCAACACGACCTGAATGCGGTTGTCGATGGTCATGCACTTCGGTCCTCGGACGGTTGCAGGCTCACGCCCGGTGCGCCTGCGCGCAGCTTCAGGGTAATCAGGGCGCCGCCCTCCTTGTGGTTGGCGAATGACAGTTCACCGCCGAAGGCGCGCATCAGGGTTTCGCAAATCGCTAGCCCCAAGCCGAGGCCCTGGGTGCGGGTCTTGGTGGTGTAGAACGGCTCGCTGGCGCGCCCAAGGGCTTCCATGCAAAAGCCGGGGCCATTGTCGCGAATGTACAGGTTGACGCCATCGGCCGTGGATTGGGCACTCAGCCAGAGTTTACGTGGCGGGCCTTTTTCCGTCAGGGCATCCAGGGCGTTGGCCAGCAGATTGCCGAGTACCTGGCGCAAGCGGGTTTCTCCGGCCTCGACCCACAGGGTGGCGGCGGGCAGATCACGGATCAGCTCGACTTCCATGCTGCGTCGACGCTTGGCCAGCAAGGCCAGGGCATCGTCCAGCGCCGGTTGCAGGGCGACGCTTTCCGGAGCATGCCGGTCGCGCCGGGCAAAAGCGCGCAGGTGGGCGATGATCGAGGCCATGCGACCGGTCAATTCGCTGATCAGCTTGAGGTTGCCGCGGGCATCGTCGGTGCGCTGGTGATCGAGCAGCACTTCGGCGTTTTCCGCGTAGCTGCGAATCGCTGCCAGCGGCTGATTGAGTTCGTGGCTGATGCTCGCCGACATGGTGCCCAGTGCCGATAATTTGCCGGCCTGCACCAGATCATCCTGGGCGCGGACCAGCTCCTGCTGGGCCTGTTCGCGTTCCAGCACTTCCTGTTTCAGGCGCCGGTTCAGGCCCTCGAGATCGCTGGTGCGCTCGGCGACCCGACCTTCCAGTTCGCGGCGGGCCTTGGCTTCGAAAGCGATGCGTTCGAGGTAATGGCGACGGCGCTGCATCATCAGGCCAAGCAACAGCATCAACACCAGCAACGTTGCACCACCGATGGCCACAACTGTGCGCACCGGGCGGTCGATCAAGGTGCGCGGGGCGAGGATGCTGACGTCCCAGCCGGTTTCGGCGATCTGCTGGGTCTGGGTCAGCCAGGCATTGGGATTGAGCTTCAGCGGTTTTGGATCGCGGGTTGGATAGGGCTGGATCGCCGTGATGGCTTTGCTTTCATCCTCGCTCAACGGGCGGGTCGAGCGGAATCGCCACTCCGGTCGCGAGGTGAGAATGACCACGCCGTTGTGGTCGGTCAGCAACAGTTGTTCCGGGGTTTTGCCCCAGAGGCTTTCGGTATGGTCGAGGTCGACCTTGACCACCAGCACGCCAACGATTTTTTCGCCGTTGCGCACGCCGGCGGCGAAAAAGTAACCGCGCTTGGCGGAGGTCGTGCCCAGGCCGAAAAAGCGCCCGAGCCGCCCGGCCATGGCTTCGCTGAAATACGGCCGGAAGGAAAAGTTGCGCCCGACGAAACTGTCGTGTTTGTCCCAGTTGGAGGCGGCCAGGGTCTTGCCGGTGGCGTCCATCAGGTACATGACTTCGGCACCGGTCTGGGTGGCGATGTTTTTCAACAGGCGGTTGGCATTGCCTTGGGTGACGCCATCGTCTGGCGCACCGAGCACGGCACGCAAGGCCGGCAGGTCGCCGAGGATCTGCGGCAACACTTCATAGCGGTGCAGGGTACCCAGCAGGTTGGCGACGTAGAGGTCGAGGGTCTGACGATTCTGACTGGCCAGCTCGCTGCGGTAGTAACGCTCGGCGAGATGCTCCAGCGGCCACAGCAACGGCGCCAGGCACAGTGCCAGCAGGGCCAGGCTGCGCCAACGGGGTCTGGGGGGAAGAGTCGGTTTCATGAGCAGCATGCGCCTGTGGGTACAGGCGCATTATGCCTAGGCTTGCCCGCCTTGGGTCAGCTGCATCTTGATCGGCGAGCTTCAGCCGGCCTTTCAGGCAAAGACGTCGGCATCCTTGAAAAATACCCCGGCCTGATCTTTCGCCGACAGTTGCGGTGTGCCTTCCAGTTGCCAGTCGATGGCCAGGTCCGGGTCATCCCAGCGAATGCTGCGCTCGGCCGATGGCGTGTAGTAGTCGGTGGTTTTGTAAAGGAACTCGGCAAATTCGCTCAAGACCACGAACCCGTGGGCGAAACCTTCCGGGACCCAGAGCTGGCGATGATTGGCGGCAGACAGGCGCACAGCGACCCATTTACCGAAGTGCGGTGAGCTGCGACGGATGTCTACGGCTACATCCAGCACTTCACCGACCGTGACGCGAACCAGTTTTCCCTGAGTATTTTCCAGTTGGTAATGCAGACCGCGCAGCACGCCCTTCTGCGAACGGGAGTGATTGTCTTGAACGAATTCAGTGTCCAGTCCGGTGGCCTCTTTGAAAGCCCTGGCGTTGAAGCTCTCGTAGAAGAAACCACGTTCGTCACCAAACACTTTGGGTTCGAGGATCAGAACACCGGGCAGGTCGGTGGTCACTACATTCATGGTGTTTCTCCAGTAACAGGCGTTTGATGGCCGCCATTCTTGCGCAAAGTGCTGATCGAGGCGAGTACGCAGGGATAAAACGCTCAATACCGCCCTGACAAACGACCAGCGCCAGCCCCGGGGGGTTGCGTATCGCCCGAACCAGTGGCGATATAGGCGCCTAATAAAATTTCAGGGGTCGTTGTATGCCGCTCGCCACGTTGATTCATCGCGCCAGTTTGCCCAGTCCGCAGGTGTCTGCGGAGCAAGCGCTAGGGCTGCTGGAGGAACATTACGGGTTCAGCGGCAGGTTGCAGGCCCTTGGCAGCCAGCAAGACCTGAACTACCGCGTCGACAGCGAGCGGGGACGTTTCGTCCTGAAAATCTGCCGTGGCGACTACTCGGTACTGGAGCTTCAGGCGCAACATGCCGGGCTCAAGCATCTGGGCGAACATCCCGATGTACAGGTGCCGCGTGTTATCGCGGCGAAAAACGGTGCAGATCTGCTGTCGCTGGACGTTGATGGCCAGGCAGTGCACGTTCGCCTGCTCGACTACATCGAAGGCCAGCCACTGACGAGCCTCGGTCATTTCAACCCGACGGTGGTGTCCGGCTTCGGGCGCCTGTGCGGTGAAATGGACCTGGCCCTGGCGGATTTCGACCATCCGGGTTTGGTGCGAACCCTGCAATGGGACGCCCGCCATGCTCACGCCCTGATCGCGCATTTGCTGCCGGTGATCAAGGACGAAGCCCAGCGCAAACTGATCGTCGAAGCGTCCGAACAAGCCGAGCGGTATTTGCAGCCTCTGCAGGACAAACTGCCGGTGCAGGCCATTCACATGGACATCACTGACGACAACGTGGTGTGGCAGCGTGATGCGCAGCGCCATTGGCAGCTGCAGGGCGTGATCGATTTCGGCGATCTGGTGCGCACTTGGCGTATCACCGATCTGTCGGTGACCTGCGCCGCGCTGCTGCATCATGGCGAGGGCGATCCGTTCTGCATTTTGCCGGCAATCCAGACCTATCACGCGGTCAACCCGTTGCAACACGAAGAACTGCAGGCGTTGTGGCCGCTGATCGTCGCCCGCGCGGCGGTGTTGGTGCTCAGCGGCGAACAGCAGGTCAGCATCGATCCGGGCAATGCCTACAGCCGCGACAACCTGGTCCATGAATGGGAAATCTTCCGTGTGGCCACTTCGGTGCCGTTGGCGTTGATGGAGGCGGCGATCCTCACCGCCGTCGGCCAGAACCTGCCCACCATCGGCAGCGAAGGCTTCGCGCCGCTGTTGCCGAGCCTGGTGGGGCGTGAGTTCGCGCTGATCGACCTGGGTGTGCTCAGTCCGCATTTCGAGGCCGGGAACTGGGAGCAAGAAGGCGTCGATCAGCGCCTGCTGGACGAAGCGGCCGCGGCACATGGTCTGGCGGCCAGTCGTTATGGGCAATACCGCTTGTCCCACACCCGCCCGGACAGCGCTGCTGAGCCGGACACTTGCCCGTTGCACGTCGAGTTGCGTGTGCCGCTGAGCACGACGGTCGAAGCGCCGTTTGCCGGGGTGGTGCATCACCCATCGGCGGGGGTGCTGCAACTGGACGGCCCGCAACTGAGTGTGCGGCTTTGGGGCGTCACACCGGCGCTGCACAGCGGCGCGGCACTGGTCAAAGGCCAGGTACTGGGTTCGGTCAGCGGGCCATTGATCGTGCAGTTGTGCCGTGGCGCATCGATCAATGCGCCGTTGTTCTGTACACCTTCGCGCGCGGCGGCCTGGCAGGCGTTGTGCCCTTCGCCGGCAGCGTTGCTGGGGCTGGCCTGTGATGCCGAAGCCGAGCTCGACGGCCCGACCCTGCTGGCCCGGCGCGATGCCAGCTTCGCCCGCACGCAAAAACATTATTACGTTGATCCGCCGCGCATCGAACGTGGCTGGCGCAACCATTTGATCGACATGCAGGGCCGCTCTTACCTCGACATGCTCAACAACGTCGCGGTGCTGGGGCACGGTCATCCACGCATGGCCGCCGTCGCCAGCCGCCAGTGGTCGTTGCTCAACACCAACTCGCGCTTCAACTACGCAGCCGTGGCCGAGTTCTCCGAACGTTTGCTGAAGCTGTCCCCTGACGGCATGGACCGCGTGTTCCTGGTCAACAGCGGTAGCGAGGCCAACGACCTGGCGATCCGCCTGGCGTGGGCCTACAGCGGCGGCCGCGACATGCTCAGCGTGCTGGAGGCCTATCACGGCTGGACGGTGGGCGCGGATTCGGTGTCGACCTCGATCGCCGACAACCCCAAGGCGTTGAGCAGCCGCCCGGACTGGGTGCACCCGGTGACCGCGCCAAACACCTATCGCGGTGAATTCCGTGGCCCCGACAGCGCGCCGGATTATGTGCGCAGCGTCGAACACAACCTGGCGAAAATCGCCGAGCAGAAACGCCAACTGGCCGGTTTCATCTGCGAACCGGTGTACGGCAATGCCGGCGGTATCTCGCTGCCTCCAGGTTATTTGAAACAAGTCTATGCAATGGTCCGGGCCAGGGGCGGCGTGTGCATCGCCGACGAAGTGCAAGTCGGCTACGGGCGCATGGGCGATTTCTTTTGGGGCTTTGAAGAGCAGGGCGTGGTACCGGACATCATCACCATGGCCAAGGGCATGGGTAACGGCCAGCCACTGGGCGCGGTCATCACCCGCCGGGAAATCGCCGAGGCGCTGGAGGCCGAGGGTTACTTCTTCTCGTCCGCCGGTGGCAGCCCGGTCAGTTGCCAGGTCGGCATGGCCGTGCTGGATGTGATGCAAGAGGAAAAACTCTGGGAGAACGCCCAGGTCGTAGGCGGGCACTTCAAGAAGCGCCTCGAAGCATTGATCGATATTCATCCGTTAGTGGGCGCGGTGCACGGTTCCGGTTTCTACCTGGGCGTCGAGTTGATCCGCAACCGCGAAACCCTGGAGCCGGCCACCGAAGAAACCACCGCACTGTGCGATCGCTTGCGCGAGCTGGGGATATTCATGCAGCCGACCGGCGATTACCTGAACATCCTCAAGATCAAGCCGCCGATGGTCACTTCGCGCCAGAGCGTGGATTTCTTCGTGGACATGCTGTCGAAGGTGCTCGCGGAAGGGCTGTAAACACATCCCTCCTGTGGGAGCGAGCCTGCTCGCGATAGCGGTTTTTCAGTCGAAAAAACTGTGACTGAAATGGCCTCATCGCGAGCAAGCCCGCTCCCACATAAATGGTGCTTTTAATTCGATTGATATCGGCTTTTTATCAATTGTTTTTGTAACTCTGGATGTAAGGTGCTTTAAAGGTCGATATTTATCGGATATAAAGTGGCCAGTCCACGGCGTGTACCCATACGCTTCCATTTCTGTCAGGTATCAAAGTCACTCCGGAGTCCTGAGCCATGACCACGTTGAACAGCACCCCTCGCGCCGACGGCTTCTACATGCCAGCCGAATGGGCACCCCAAACTCAGACCTGGATGATCTGGCCCGAGCGCCCGGACAACTGGCGCCTGGGGGGCAAACCGGCACAAGCCGCCCACGTGGCAGTGGCCAAGGCCATCGCCCGTTTCGAACCGGTAACCGTGGCGGTTTCCGCCGGCCAGTACGAAAACGCCCGTGCCCGTCTCGACGTGCCGAATATTCGTGTGGTGGAGATGTCCAGTGACGACGCCTGGGTCCGCGACACCGGCCCGACCTTTGTCATCAATAACAAGGGTGAAGTCCGTGGCGTGAACTGGGACTTCAACGCCTGGGGTGGCTTCGACGGCGGCCTGTATTCGCCGTGGAACCGTGACTCGCAGGTCGGCGGCAAGATCCTCGAGATCGAGCGCAGCCCGCGCTACCGCACCGAAGGCTTCGTGCTGGAAGGCGGTTCGATTCACGTCGACGGCGAAGGTACCCTGATCACCACCGAAGAATGCCTGCTCAACCGCAATCGCAACCCGCACATGAATCGCGCAGAAATCGAAGCGGTGCTGAGTGCGAACCTGGCTGTGGATAAAATCATCTGGCTGCCGGATGGCTTGTTCAACGACGAAACCGATGGCCATGTGGATAACTTCTGCTGCTACGTGCGTCCGGGTGAAGTGCTGCTGGCCTGGACCGATGATCCGCAGGACCCGAACTACCCGCGCTGCCAGGCGGCAATGAACGTGCTGCAAAACAGCACCGACGCCAAGGGCCGCCCATTCACGGTGCACAAGATGCCGATCCCGGGTCCGCTGTTTGCGACCGAGCAAGAGTGCGCCGGTGTCGATCCGGTCGATGGTACGCAGGAGCGTAATCCTACTGTTCGTCTGGCCGGTTCCTACGTGAACTTCCTGATCGTCAACGGCGGCATCATCGCGCCGAGCTTTGACGACCCGCAGGATGGCCCGGCGAAAGAGATCCTGCAGAACCTGTTCCCGCAGCATGAAGTGGTCATGGTGCCTGGTCGCGAACTGTTACTGGGGGGCGGCAATATTCACTGCCTTACCCAGCAACAACCCGCGCCGCACAAGGAGTGAGTGAGGTCGTAACAGCTTGAGTTGATTGCGAAATTCCTCAGGCTGTCGATCAGCCACCAGCGTTGCACGGAGCCCGCGGCCCTACAGGCCTGCGGGCTTTTTTGTATCCGCTTGGCCACACTTCAGAAACCTTGGCACAGCTCTTGTATCTCTGCTGTTGTAACTCGGGGTGGGGAGGACTTCGATGTTCTGTCATAAACCTTGGATAAGTTAGCCGCTCACAAACCGGGAGAGAGCGCTGAAATGAACGCCGAAGTGAACGTAGTGAGCGACAAGGCGTTGCATCCCCTGGCAGTAAATAGCGAATCGCTCCAGATCCTGGCGCACTGGTTCAAGTCCAATGGAATGCGTCAGATCAGCGAAACTGATCCGCGCCGGACGATGATCGAGCGTTACCCTGCTGGTTTATTCAGCGAGGCGGAACTGGATGCGTTGTGGGATGTGATGGAAGGATAAGAAGAACAACAACGGATTGAACAAAAAAAAGCGCTGCCGGGATGGCAGCGCTTTTTTTTGCGCAGGTTCATGCAATCACCGCGATCCCCTGTGGGAGCGAGCCTGCTCGCGATGGCGCCCGACCAGTCAGCATTTATATTGACTGACCCACCGCTATCGCGAGCAAGCTCGCTCCCACAAGGGAATGGTGTGAACCAGTGTTATTGGTTCACACCGGGATAAATGGTGTTTAGAAACTGTAGGTACCCGTCACCACCAGGCTACGCGGTGCCCCCGGCTGGATCTGGAATGCACTGGTCGCCGACTCGTAATACGTCTTGTCGCTGATATTGTTCAGCGCTGCGCGCAAATCCCAATCCTTCTGACGGAAGCCCGCCAAGGCGTCCCAGCGGCCATAACCCGGTAACACGGTGGTGTTGAGGTTGTCGGCGTAACGGTCGCCGACCAGGGTCAAGCCGGTTTCGGCGTACCAGCCCATTTCCGGTTTCCAGGTCAGGAACAGGCTGCCGTTATGCTTGGCCACGTTGTTGATGCGTTTGCCTTCCAGGCCGTTGTTGTCCTTTTCGATGGTTGCGTCCTGCAGACCCACGCCACCGCGCATGTACCAGTTGCCGGTAATCCTGCCGGCGGCGGTCAACTCGATCCCGCGAGAGCGTTGCAGACCTGAAAGCAGGGTAATGGTCGGGTTGTTCGGGTCGCTGGTACGGCGGTTGTAGAGCTCCAGCTCATAGATGGCCAGCGTGGTGCTCAAACGATCATCGAGCCAGTCACTCTTGACCCCGATTTCCTTCTGCTTGGTCAGCTCGGGGCTCAGGTCATTACTGTTGCCCGCCGCGCCCGGGGTGATGCCGATCAAGCCACCGCCGGCCGGTGAGAACGTCTTGCTCCAGGAGGCGTAGAAGGAGTGATTTTGCAGCGGCGTCCAGACCACGCCAACGCGAGGGCTGGTGCTATGGCTGTCACTGTCTTCGGAAATGTTGCGCACCTTGTTCGTCGACTCGATATCGAACGTGTCGTAACGCAGGCCACCGAGCAATTGCCATTGATCGTTCAGGCGCAATTGATCCTGTACATACACCGCGCGGCTCTCGACCTCGGTGTGGGTATTGCTCGACACCACCATGCGCCCGGTGTGACGCAAGTTGCGGTCGGGGTTGTACAGGTCCAGCGCCGGCACCGATGAACTGCCCGGTCCGGAAGTGGCGGCGGTGTACAACAGGGGGTCGCGGCGCTGGCTGCCGATTTCGATGCCGGTGAGCAGGCGGTGCTCCAGGCCAAAGGTATCGAAGCCACCTTCCAGCTCGACGTTGTTGTAGATGTTTCGAGTGTTCAGGTCCTGCTGCCAGTGCTGGCGCGTGACCTTGTTGGTGGCCGGGACGTAGCCGCTCAGGTAGGTATTGTCGAAATCACTGTCGAGCTTGAACACACCCAGGGTCTGGCGCAGTTGCCAGTTGTCGCTCAGTTCATAAGTGAGTTTCGAGCGCAGGGATTGCGCCTTATCGTCGATGAAATCGTTTTCGCTGCCGTAGGTCGTATCGCGTCCCACGTCTGCCGGGCGACCGTTTACACCGGGAATGCCGCGATCCGGTGTTCGATTATAGCGACTGTATTCGTACTGCACCAACCAGTTCAGGTCGGGGGTCAGCTGCCAGCTGATCGAGGGCGCGAACAACTGACGATTGCCACTCACGCCATCGCGGAAACTGTTCTCGTCCATGTTGCCCATGTTCAGTCGCAGGCTGATGTTCTCGGAAGGGTCGGTGCTGAGGTCGGCATAGAGGCTGCGCAAGTCCTCACTACCGCCCTGGGCTTCAATGGTCGAGCGGCGACCGAACTCAGGCAGTTTGCTCACCCGGTTGACGATGCCGCCCTGGCTGCCACGGCCATACAACACGGCGGCGGGGCCTTTTAACACGTCGATGCGTTCGATGTTGTGCAGGTCGCGAACGTACTGGCTGTCGTCGCGGATGCCATCAAGATAGAAGTCGTTGCTGGCGTCGAAGCCGCGGATGCGCAGGCTGTCGAAACGAGTGTCGGCGCCGCTGCTGACGTTGGGGATACCGCTGAGCGCCGTGCCCAGATCGTTGGTGCCGTAATCCATGACGTTCGAGGTTTTGATCGAGTCGATGGCTTGTGGCACGTAGCGCACCGGTGTGGCGGTCCGGGTTGCCGTGCTGGTTTGGGTTACGCGCGGGTCGTCGGCTTCAGCTTCGGCGCTGATCGATGTGGCAGGTAGGGTGGTCGGTGCAGCGTAGGAAAAACCGGCAGACAACAAGGCAGAGAGCCCAAAGCTGTAGGGCGCAAGACGAAAAGGGGCAGGCATTGAAGAGCGCATCCGTAGGATTTTAGATTGAAGCGTGTAGGAGGGCGCGGATAGTAATGCTTGTCATTTACTGTCGTTAGTTGTTATTGAGAATTTGTCTCATTTGATTGTTTCGAATTGTGTCGGAATTAATACAAAATGCCGACGCATTCATTCGACCGATTCAAGCAACAAACTGAAAGCCAATCCGGCGTTTTTCCGGGGCCGCTGCGGCACTAACCTGCCGACATCGAATTTTCCTGAATTTCTGTCGGAGCTTTCCCATGATCCTGCATTACATCTACGACCCCTTGTGCGGTTGGTGCTACGGCGCCAAACCGCTGGTGCAGGCCGCCCAAGCAGTGCTGCCCGTGATTGCCCACGGCGGCGGCATGATGACGGGGGCCAATCGGCAAAAGGTTTCGCCACAACTGCGCAATTACGTCATGCCCCACGACCGGCGTATTGCCGAATACAGCGGGCAGCCGTTCGGTGAAGCCTATTTCGAAGGTTTGCTGCGTGATCACACCGCCGTGTTCGACTCGGCGCCACCCATCGCTGCGGTGCTGGCTGCCGAGCAAATGGCCGGTCGCGGGCTGGAGTTACTGGGGCACTTGCAAAGTGCTCACTACGTGGAGGGGTGCCGCATCGCCGACGAGTCGGTACTGTTTGAACTTGCCCACGGCATGGGGCTGGACCGCGAAGCCTTCGAAAAAGCCTTCAGGGCGGCCGACACCGAAGGCCATATCAGGAACAGCCGAGCGCTTCTGGCCAAGGTTGGCGGGCAGGGCTTTCCGACCCTGGCACTTGAGCACAATGACCAATTCACCCTGATCGATATCGGGCCATGGCTGGGCAAACCCCAGGCATTTGCGCAGTGGCTGGGTCAGTCGCTGCCCGATCAGGGATCATCCATTTCCGCAGCAGCCTGTGGCCTCGAAGGCTGCGTTGATTGAATATTCCTGCCGCGTAAAGCCATTTCTTAGACGATTTTCGCTTGTTTTTAGACGATTCATGAAATTGACACATCGTTGAGGGCGCGGCTACGATTCGGCCCAACGCCTGTGGCCGACCGCCACGATCAAAAATTATAAGAAGGCCCGCCGCGAGAAATCGTGGGCGGGCCTTTTTGTTTTTGTCATGAAATAAGAGCGCGATAGCGCCGTTTCGGCCGTTCAACACAGCGCGTATCAACCGGAATTAAGGAAAAGAACAAAATGTTGAACAAGCGAATCAGCCTGATCGCTCTGGGGATGTTGAGTGCGACACAGGCCATGGCGAACGACCAGGCCGAATCCAAGGGTTTTGTTGAAGACAGCAGTCTCAAAGTGCTGCTGCGCAACGCCTATATGAACCGTGACTTCAAAGACGGCAACCCGGATAAATCCGAGTGGGGCCAGGCGGCCATCGGTACGTTCTCGTCCGGCTTCACCCAAGGCACCGTGGGTGTGGGTGTGGACGCTTTCGGGTTATACGCACTGAACCTGGAGCGCAGCGAAGACCGTAGCGGCGCACAAGGCATCGATTTCTTCAAAAAGGGCGACAGCGGCCAACCGGCGGACGACCTGTCCAAGGGCGGCGCAGCAATCAAGTTCCGCCTGTCCAGCACCACCCTGACCTACGGCGACCAGATGCCGGCCCTGCCGGTGCTGAACTACGACAACTCGCGCCTGCTGCCGGAAAGCTACACCGGCACCTTGATTACCTCCAAAGAGATCAACGGCCTGCAACTGGACGCGGGTCGCTTCACCGCCGAATCGCGCAAAAGCGCCGAAGGCCATGACAGCGGTGGCTTGAAGTCGATCAACGTATTGGGCGGTAGCTACCAGTTCACCGAGCAATTCAAGGCTGCGCTGTACGCTTCCGACGTCGAAGACGTGCTGAAGAAACAATACGTGAACGCCAACTACGTGTTCCCGATCGACAAGGATCAGTCCCTGACCCTGGACTTCAACGGCTACCGTACCAAGCTGGAAGATTCCTACGTCCGCGAAAACGGTATCACCGGTGACGACAACAAGATCTGGAGCCTGGCGGCCACCTTCATCACCGGCCCGCACTCATTCACCCTCGCGCACCAGCGCAGCACCGGCGACAGCAACCTGGGCTACGCCTACGGCGGCTACCAGAAAGACCAGGGTCGTGTCGGCGACGGTGGCAACACCATCTACCTGGCGAACTCCTACTGGTCCGACTTCAACGCCGAAGACGAACGCAGCTGGCAAGTGGGCTACGGCCTGGACTTCAGCACCTTCGGTGTACCGGGCCTGAGCTACAACGTGGCCTACGTGCGCGGCGACAACATCACCACGTCCACCAGCGAAGGCGGCACCGAGCGCGAGATCTTCAACCAGATCAAATACGTCGTGCAAAGCGGCCCGGCCAAAGACCTCAGCGTGAAACTGCGCAGCTCGGTCCTGCGCGTGTCGCAGAAGTCGAGCGAATACAACGTCAGCGGCAACGAAGTGCGTGTGTTTGTGGATTACCCGATCAATATTTTTTGATGATGGGTTGCGGTATCGAGGCCTGATGCAAGGCTGAGAAAAAAGAAGAAGCCCCGACTGGTTCGGGGTTTTTTTTACTTTTGATGTGCTCATGTCGCCGAAACTCGATTTCGGTAACACGTCTTTCGAACGTGTCGTCCGCGGCGACATGTTCGGAAGACGTGTCGCAAAAAGTGAAAAATTGCGACACGTCGTAGCACTTCAAATCGATTGCTCGAATATACGGCAATGCCGTATAGTTGGGTCCATGTTCACGATTATCGAAACCGAAATTTTCAAGCGTTATGCTGAATCCATCTGGGACGATGGCGAACGTCATGAATTCATTACCTGGCTGGCGGCTAATCCGTTGGCCGGCGACGTGGTTCCTGGTAGCGGTGGTCTGCGCAAGGTTCGTTGGTCCCGTAGCGGGATGGGCAAACGAGGTGGTACTCGTGTCATTTACTACAACACGCTTTCTGAAGGCTCTATCTGGTTGCTAATCGCCTACACCAAGGCGAAATTCGACAATTTACCCGCAGCCTTCCTTAAGCAGCTGAAGGAGGAAATCAGTAATGGTCAATGAACTGGAGCAATTCCAGCAGGACTTGCTGGACTCTGTGCGTCAAATGAAAGCAGGCAAAGCCGCTCGTGTGACTGAGGTGCCGTTGTCTGCGGCAGCTGAAGCGCGGGCAAAAGTCGGTGTATCTCAAAGTGCATTCGCCAAGCTGATTGGAGTCAGTTTGCGAACGTTGCAGGATTGGGAGCAGGGGCGGCGGCAACCGACGGGAGCGGCGCAGACACTATTGCGTGTGGCGAGTCAGCATCCTGAGGCATTGCGTGACCTTCAAGCGATTTAGCTAAGAAGGCAAACTCCATTCTCAACACATCGCCGAAATTGAGAAAGTCGGCAGGTTTCTCGATGGGCGCCAGTACTTTGCATGCTTTCTCTTTAATTCATTACGCCACGTAACGAATGAAGTTCCCGCCCCCACCTTTATCCCCTCCCGCCAACCCCATACATTCATCTCCAACGCCTCTCCCATCATCCCGACGGGAAGGTCACTGGAGTTGCCCTCATGCCTTTCGTAACCGTACGCATCACCCGCGATGGCGTTACCACTGAGCAGAAAGCTCAGGTGATTGCCGAGATCACTG
The DNA here is from genome assembly GCF_040448305.1 of Pseudomonas fluorescens. Lineage (NCBI taxonomy): Bacteria > Pseudomonadati > Pseudomonadota > Gammaproteobacteria > Pseudomonadales > Pseudomonadaceae > Pseudomonas > Pseudomonas fluorescens. Next base: position 286,364 of record NZ_CP148752.1, read on the forward strand.
AAACACTGGAACGCGTCCTCAACAAACGCCCTGACCTGACCCACATCGTGATCGAGGAAGTCGACACCGATAACTGGGGTTACGCCGGAATCACCACCACCCAGTACCGCAAGCAGCTGGCCGAGGCGCAAGGGCAATCATGACGTCCTCCGTCACCATCGATTTCATCTCCGATGTGGTGTGCCCCTGGTGCGCGCTGGGGGCGACGGCGCTGGAGCAGGCGATCGAAAACGTGGCCGGGGAAGTCTCGGTCGAGCTGACCTACAAGCCGTTCGAGTTGAACCCGGATATGCCGGCCGAAGGTGAGCAAGCGGTCGAGCACTTGATGCGCAAGTACGGGAGAACGGCCGACGACGTCGCCGCCGGCAAGGCCATGCAGATCGCTCGCGGCGAGGCCATCGGCTTCAAGTTCGATCTGGAGAAGCGCACGCACTTCTACAACACCTTCGATGCGCACCGTTTGTTGCTGTGGGCGTTGCAGGAAGGCCGGCAGGTCGAGCTGAAGAAGGTGCTGCTACAGGCCTACTTCAGCGAAGGCCAGAACCCGAGCGATCACTCGACGCTGGTGCGTCTGGCGACTGAGGCGGGGCTGGATGCGACAGATGCGGGAGAGGTGCTGGCGTCCGACGCATTCGCCAGCGAAGTGCGTGAACTTGAAATGTATTACCGCCAGCACGGCATCAACTCGGTCCCGGCCTTGGTGCTGAACGGTCGCCACCTGGTGTCCGGTTCGCAATCGGTCGAGTACTACGAACAGATGTTGCGACAAATGGCGAACGCCCCGGCCGAAGCCTGATTACAGATTTCTACCCCACTTTTTATTGTCAGAGGTCTTCATCATGAGCATTTCGAAAAAAGTCATCGTAATCACCGGCGCATCCCAAGGTCTCGGCGACGGTATGGTCAAAGCCTTTCGTGAACTCGGTTACCGGATCGTCGCGACTTCGCGCTCGATCAAACCGTCCACCGATCCGGACATTCTCACCGTGGCCGGTGACATCGGCGAGCCGGAAACCGCCCAGCGCGTCATCCGTGAAGCGATGTCCCGTTTCGGTCGCATCGACACCCTGGTCAACAACGCCGGGATCTTCATCGCCAAGCCGTTCACCGCGTACACCGCAGAAGACTACGCCAATGTGCTGTCGGTGAACGTCAATGGCTTCTTCTACATCACCCAACTCGCTATCGCCGAGATGGAAAAACAAGGCAGCGGCCACGTCGTCAACATCACCACCAGCCTGGTGGACCACGCCATCGACGGAGTGCCATCGGTGTTGGCTTCACTGACCAAGGGCGGCCTCAACGCGGCAACCAAATCCCTGGCCATCGAATACGCCAAGCGCGGGATCCGGGTGAACGCGGTCAGCCCGGGCATCATCAAGACCCCGATGCACGGCGAGGAAACCCATGCCGCGCTGGGCAATCTGCACCCGGTCGGGCACATGGGCGAGATCGATGATATTGCGCAAGCGGTCGTGTATCTGGATGGCGCCAAATTCGTTACTGGCGAAATCCTGCACGTGGACGGTGGTCAGAGCGCAGGTCACTGAAAGCACTTTTTCCAAACCCCGGAAACAACAAAGCCCTCGTGTTGCTATGAGGGCTTCGTTTTGTGTGGTGCCCGCCAGACGAACGGTATGTTTCGGGAAGATTAGGTTTCCTCAGGGCCTCATACGTGAGGACGATCATCGCAGTCGATACGACTATCAAGGCCTCTGGAGGAGCCACACGACAAGCTCAATCAGGAGGAGGTCTGTGCTTATTCGGGGGGACAATCCACGATTTCTGGCTTCCTTACTCCAAACTCCATTGCTGCTGACGTTTCCAATCATTTGGAAATCCCATGAGTCTCAAATAGCCCGGTTCCTGCTGATCCATGATTTTTGCCAGGCGAAGCTTCCATTGACTGTCTGGACTGATCAGGTCGGTTAGATAGGCCAGTATCGTCAATACGATGTACAGACGCTGCTTAGGCTGAGGCCCGTCGCCAGGTGCATTCGGAACGACCCATTCTTTTGGTAAGGATGGTCGAATTGAGAGCTCTCGGTTCCATAACCGTGAGTGGTGGGCGCAGCAGTTTCGGATGAAGGTCAGGGTGTGGAGCCAGGAAGCCAATACTTCGAAGGGCAGATTGAATCTGCTAGCGATCGCTTTTTTGTCGACGCTTTTGCCTATGGCATTGAAGAGGGTGGATACCGTTCCAAGGCTGAGTTCTTCCAGAACAGCCCAGGCGGGCGGCAACTCAGGGTGGATATAAGTCGAGCCGTAGAATCGGAAATAGTTATCGCGCATGCGATTTTCAATCCGTTGTTGCTGGACTCCATCACCCTGACTGCTTTTTTTGATGCGATCAATCTCACGTCCAAGTTTCTTCCGTTCCTTGTTCAGTTGATCTCGCAGAGGGCGCAGCAGATTGTCATGTGGGTATTACGAGGAGAAGAGTGATGCGTGTCAGCTATCCAGTCAGGTCCATATTTGGGGCACATGTGATTGCTGATCGCCGCTCGCATGGCGACTTCGACACGTTCGATGGCATCCATGGCAATGCGACGCAACGAACCATCGAAGCGGTAGATGTCGACGACGGCCTTCAGTGTACTACCGGGCTTGAAGGTATGTTCCGGCCCTTGCTCCTGGAACGGGCGCATGTAGGGGCTCAGGCGAAACAGCGTGACCACTTCGAGAAAACGCATGGCGCGGTCGTTGTTGGCGACTTGCAGGCCTCGTTGCTTTAGCAGTTCCAATCGCTGTTCTACGCTGAGGGCCGGTTTGTCGAAGGGCCTCATGTAGCTTTCTCCAGGCAAAAAAAACCCGCACGATTTGAGCTTGCTGACTGGGTCAACCTAGGCTTGGCGGGTGTGTTGGGGTGCATTATAGGTAGGAGTAAGAGCCCGTCAACGCCGCGCTGACGTGAATTTGTAACGGGTAGGTGCGCGGGCAATGTTTGGTCTGTCGATGAAGATAGGCTTATCGCAGCAATGTGGCAGCTTCCAGCGAGTTTCCAAACCATAGGAACAACAAAGCCCTCGTATTTCTACGAGGGCTTTGTTTTGTATGGTGCCGGCACCAGGAATCGAACCCGGGACCTACTGATTACAAGTCAGTTGCTCTACCATCTGAGCTATACCGGCGTGTCAGGGCGACGATTATAGCGATTGGTTGGCTTCTGTAAACCCCTGAATTTTGACTATTTTTGTTCGGGCTTCAGGTCAGGCGCGCAGCAGGGTTTTCTTGAGTTTCTGAATGGCTTGCCAGGTTCGACTGTTTTGCATCGCGCGCAGCTGTGCTTCGGCCTGTTCGGCACGTTGTAGGGCGGCGGCGAGTTGGTGTTCGGCGTCGCTGACGGGGTGGCTGAAGTTGTGGCCTTTGCAGAACTGGAACTCGTCCAGGTTGCACGGCGGGATGTCGAAGGCGGGTTTGAGGTTCAGGTGTTCTTCGGCGAGGTAGTAGGTATTGATGCCGTCGAACAGGATGGATTGGTAGCCGGCGTCGGTGACGAGGCTTTCCCAGGTCTGGTCGCGCTCCCACGGGGTTTCGATGAGGATCACCCACGGCCGCCACTGGGTGAAGTCCATGCCGCGCAGCACGGTCTCTTCGTGGCCTTCGACGTCGATCTTCAGGAAGTGGATAGCGCGGCCCTGGGCGTGTTCTTCGCAGATGGAGGTCAGGGTGCGGGACTTGATCGTTTGGCTGCGTACGTCCATGCCGGCGTCTATGTGCATTTTGGCCATGGCCGGGTCGAGGGTCGAGAGGCCGGTGCCGGCAATGCCGTAGAAGGTCAGGTCGTCAGCGCTTTCCCCGGCCGCGCATTGCAGGTTGGTGTCTTTGGGGCGTTGCTGGCACAGGGCTTCGTAGTAGTTGGGCATCGGTTCGACGTTGATGCCGGTCCAGCCATTGTCGTAGAACGCCTTGGTGACCGAATCATGGGTGGGATGGTTTGCCCCGACGTCGATGTAGAAGCCGTTCTCGACGGTTTTGAGGGCGCGCCACAGGCGGATGTCTTCGAAATTCTGTGCGTAGGAAATGAACGTCACTGGCGCATCCTGTCGGAGGAATGTTCTTGTTCGTGGCCGCACTGCCGGCGCCCTTGAGTGTGTGTATATCAAGAGTAATGAAAGGGTGCAATTTCCCCTGTCCGCGGTCCGGGATTAGGCATTTATGTCGTTTTGATTAAATGCTTATGCACAATGCCATTGGCAGCGCACTGGGTTTAGGCCGAATTTGTGGATCCGTTCTCATTTGTCCGCAAATACCTGTTTTTTCGATTTTTTATGCAGGTGTATAAAAAATGAACAGTATGGATTTTGCCCTGAAACCGGCGTGGATATTGGATCCACGATAATTCCATCAACAGAGTTATCCACAGGTCGGGTGCGTTTAGGCGCGTTCGGCCAGGAGCAGGAAATTTCGCGGCGTGAGCGGGGTTTCGCAGAAGGTGCCGACGCGGACGCTGTAGCCCTGCTCGGCGAGGAAAAGTGCCCGGTCAAGGACCAGCCAAAGCTCCAGCGGGCGTCGGAAAAGTCCGCGCATTAGTTCAAGGTTGCGCACTTCGGCCAGTCGCTGCCAACCGGCGGCTTCAAGGCTTTGCCAATCTTGCGGGCCGATTGTGGATAACTCTTTGAGTGCGGCCAGGTGATGGCAGTAATCGGCGAAAGATTTGTCCAGCCAGGCGCTGGGCAGGGAAGGGGTTGGCAGGTACTCGTCCAGGCCGCGCAGTTGCCGTTGCAGCAAGTCGAAGCCTAGACGCCGGGCCATGGAGGTGTCGCGTTGACGTCGCACGCGGGCACCGGCGGTAACGGTTTCGCTCATGGGCAACGCGAGGTCGTCGAGGGAAAGCTGTAGGCCGGAGCCTTTGGCGGCCGAGGAAATCGGCGAATATTGGGCAAGACTGATCCGGTTGTAGCAACACGGCGCAATGGCGAGTTGTTTGCAGCCTGTGGTGCTGGCGAGTTGAATCAGCCGCACATGCAAATCACCGCAGGCATGAAGCGCGACGGGCGTGTGATGCGCACTCAGTAGACAAGCGGCGCCTGCCGCGAGCACATCCTGTTCGATATGCAGTGCATGCAGGTGATGACGCTGGCTGAGTGCCTGGCCGCTGGTTACCAGTGCCGGGTCGTATTCCAGGCACGTCAGTTGTTGCCCCGGTTGCAGCAGGCGGCGGCCCAGATGTCCCTTGCCCGAGCACCAGTCCAGCCAATGCTGCGGTGCTTCGGAAAACTGCAATCGACTGGCGAAGGCTTCGATCTGTTGCCATTTGCGCCCCGGTACATCGACGTTCAATCGATGGCCGGCCGCTTCGAGCATGAGTGCGGGCAATTCATCCACGGCACTCAAGGCAACGGACATCCTTGCCAAGGAAGCAAAGGGTTCCGGTGCATTCAGGAGGGCGGGTTGGTTGTGAGCGTTTTCCGCGTCTTCCAGCGTTCGCTCACGCAGCCATGCGGCCAGCTCCGGGTAGGACGCTTCCCAGGGTAGCTGCAGATGAGTGAACGGCCGAGGTTTCCACAGTGCCTGATGCTCTGTCAGAAAAGCATCCAGCACGGTGAAACGGGCGAGCAGGGCCTCGCCCGTCAACACGCAATCTTCAACGCCCTTGGCAGGCATCGACGCGCAACCAGCGCTCCAGCAACTTGAAGCCACGCACCAGCACGTAAGCCATTACCAGGTAGAACATGCCCGCGGCGAAGAAGATCTCCACCGGCAGGTAGGTTCGGGCAATGATGGTACGGGCCATGCCGGTCAGTTCCAGCAGGGTCACGGTGCTGGCCAGGGCGCTGGCCTTGAGCATCAGGATCACTTCGTTGCTGTAGGCCGGCAGGCCGATGCGCGCAGCGCGCGGCAGGATGATGTAGAACAGCGCCTTGGGTCTGGACATGCCCAGTGCCCGTGCCGCCTCGATCTCGCCCGGTGGAATCGCCTGGATGGCGCCGCGCAGGATTTCCGCAATGTAGGCCGCGGTGTGCAGGGTCATGGTCGCCGTGGCGCACCAGAACGGATCGCGCAGGTACGGCCACATCGAACTGTTACGGATCGCGTCGAACTGCGCCAGGCCGTAGTAGACCAGGAACAGCTGAACCAGCAGCGGCGTTCCACGGAAAAAGAAGATGTAGCCGTAGGGAAATGCCCGTACCCACCACAGGCGCGACGAGCGGGCGATGCCCAGAGGAATGGCCAGCAGCAAACCGGCGATCACGGCGATGGCCACCAGTTCCAGGGTCAGGGTTGCGCCCTGGGCCAGTTTCGGCAGCCACTTGATGATGACTTCCCAGTTCATTGGGTGCTCCTCGCGAAGCCGCGAGCGGCACGTTTTTCCAGGAAGTGCATGCCGGTCATCGCCAGCACCGTCAGGCTCAGGTACATGAACGCGGCCACCATATAGAAGGTGAACGGCTGTTTGGAGACGGTCACGCCGATTTGCGCATGACGCATGATTTCTTCCAGGCCGATCACCGACACCAGCGCGGTGTCTTTCATCAGGATCATGAACAGGTTGCCCAGGCCGGGCAGGGCGATGCGCCACATCTGCGGCATGATCAATTTGGTGAAGATGCGCCACTTCGACAGGCCCAGGGCCACGCCGGCTTCACGATGGCCTTTGGGGATGGCCAGGATCGCGCCACGAAACACTTCCGTGGCGTAGGCGCCGAAGCACAGGCCCAGCGCAATCACGCCAGCGGCGAAGGCGTTGAGTTCAAGGTCGGGGTTGCCGAAGAACTCGCCCAGGGCACGCATCAGGTTGACCGTGCCGAAGTAGATCAACAGCACCCAGAGCAATTCCGGGATGCCGCGAACCAGGGTCGAATAAGTGCCGCCAAGCCATTGCAGCGGCTTGTACGGGGAAGTCTTGGCCAAGGCGCCGAGCAGACCGAGCACCAGCCCCAGGCACAGGGCCGAGAGTGCCAGTTTCACAGTCATCAGCGCGCCAGCGGCGAGCGCCGGGCCGAATCCGTAGAGGTCGATAATCATGGATTTCTTTTCAAATCGCGGCAGGCAAGGCCGAGAACCGGCACCATCAGGCGCCGGTCAGGCAGGTCAGTATCAATAGATGCTGAACGGGAAGTACTTGTCGTTGATCTTCTTGTAGGTGCCGTCAGCGACGATTTCTTTCAGCGCAGTGTTCAGCTTCTCGCGGATCGGGTCCTTCTTGCGCACGGCAATACCGATCTTGTCGCTTTCTTCCACTGGGTCGCCCTTGAACTCGTAGCTACGGCCAGCGTCGCTTTTCAGCCATTCGTAGTTGACGTACTTGTCGGCCAGGATGCCGTCCAGGCGGCCGGAAGTCAGGTCGAGGTAGGCGTTTTCCTGGGTGTCGTAGAGCTTGATGGTGATGTCGTCACCATAGTGGTCTTCCAGGAAGGTGCCGGCCAGGGTCGCGCGCTGGGCGCCGATGATCTTGCCTTTGAGCGCCGCCTTGTCGGTTTTGAAGTCGATGTCTTTCTTGGCGATGAACTGCAGCTTGTTGGAGTAGTACGGGTCGGTGAAGTCCACCGCTTGCTTGCGCTCGTCGGTGATCGACATCGAGGAGATCAGGAAGTCGAACTTCTTGGCGTTCAGGGCCGGGATGATGCCGTCCCAGTCGGAGGTCACGACGGTGCACTCGACTTTCATCTTGGCGCACAGGGCGTCGCCGATTTCTTTGTCGAAGCCGACGACATTGCCACTGGCATCTTTATTGTTGAACGGCGGGTAAGCCGCCTCGATGCCCATCTTCAGGGTTTCGGCCATGGCACCGGCGCTGAACGCCAGGGTGACGGCGGCAGCCAGGAAGACCTTTTTGTAGTTCTGCATGTGGGTAGCTCCGTTAGCGGTTGCTGGACATGAATTGTTTGCAGCGCGCCGAAAGCGGGTTCTCGAACACCTGCTGTGGCGATCCTTGCTCTTCTACCAGGCCCTGGTGGAGGAACACCACTTCGCTGGAGACCTGACGGGCGAAGCCCATTTCGTGGGTCACGAGCAGCATGGTGCGGCCTTCTTCGGCCAGCGCGCGGATGACATTAAGTACTTCCTGGACCATTTCCGGGTCAAGCGCCGAGGTCGGCTCGTCGAACAGGATGACCTTGGGCTGCATGGCCAGGGTGCGGGCAATCGCCGCCCGTTGTTGCTGGCCACCGGACAACTGCGCCGGGTAGGCGTGGCGCTTGTCGGCGATGCCGACCTTGGCCAGCAGGGCTTCGGCCACTTCGATGGCTTCGGCCTTGCTCTGGCCGAGCACGCGGCGCGGGGCTTCGATGATGTTGTCGAGCACGCTCATGTGCGGCCACAGGTTAAAGTTTTGAAACACAAAACCGATTTCGCTGCGCAGGCGATTGATCTGCTTGCCGTCGGCGGCCACCAGTTCACCGTTCTTCGCGGCCTTGAGCTTGAGTTCTTCGCCGGCGACCAGGATCTGCCCCTGGTGCGGGTTTTCCAGCAGGTTGATGCACCGCAGGAACGTGGACTTGCCGGAGCCGGAGGAACCCAGGATCGAGATCACATCGCCGTCGCGGGCGGTCAGCGAGATGCCTTTGAGCACTTCCAGCGAACCGTAGCGTTTGTGCAAGTTGCGGATTTCAAGCGCGGGCGTGGCCTCAGCCATGTGCGTTCCTCATATATGTTGCGCTCCTGCTGTTGGCGGCCTTCCTGGCGAGGCGGCCAACCTAGCATAGCGTTTCAATGGCAGCCAACAGCGCTACGGACGGTAAATGGCTGGTGCGTGGCAGGTTGTCGCATCGGCGCAGCAGACTGTCGCCCCATCAACAACCGAACAGCTGTTTGAACCTTGCCTGTCGATAAAAAGCGCGGTGGCTGCCGCAAAAAAAGGCGCGATGTTGCCAGCTTTGACAGGGTGTTGGAAGCGCTATCCGGCCAAATGCACCGCTTGTGCACTTTTAATGTGCGCGGAGCCATTTTCAGGTGTGTTTCCGGTGCGCTGATTCACCACACAAAGTGGGTCGCAGGGTAACGCTCTGGCAAAGCGCCATTGAATTCAATGGGTTGCGATGACTGTCCGGTCGAGGCGAGATCGCCGGATTAGAAGGATTTGAAATATTTTGGCGCAAATATTGCGTGCAGAATCCAGAACGCCCTGTTGGCTTCTTTTTACGAGAAGGTCCGCCGAACGGGATGCACGCATTCGCTTCTCCTTACAAAGGTAGTTTTAATGAGCAGTACCCAAAGCTCTAATGGCCTCGAACAGGGGCTCAAACCGCGCCACGTGACCATGCTGTCGATTGCCGGGGTTATCGGCGCCGGCTTGTTCGTTGGCTCGGGTCACGCCATCGCCGCTGCAGGTCCGGCTGTTCTGTTGGCTTACGCCGCCGCCGGCATGTTGGTGGTGCTGGTGATGCGCATGCTCGGCGAAATGGCCGTTGCCTCGCCGGACACCGGTTCGTTTTCGACTTACGCCGACCGCGCGATCGGTCACTGGGCCGGTTTCACCATCGGCTGGCTCTACTGGTGGTTCTGGGTGCTGGTGATTCCGCTGGAAGCCAACGCCGCCGCGACCATCCTGCATGCCTGGTTCCCTGGCGTAGACATCTGGGCCTTCGCTCTGGTCATCACGATGCTGCTGACCGTGACCAACCTGTTCAGCGTAAAGAACTACGGTGAGTTCGAGTTCTGGTTCGCCCTGCTCAAGGTTGTGGCGATCATTGGTTTCATTGTTCTCGGCGTCCTGGCGATCTTCGGCTTCCTGCCGAACAGTCAGGTCAGCGGTGTTTCGCACCTGTTCGACACCCAAGGCTTCCTGCCAAACGGCATGGGCGCAGTGTTGGGCGCGATCCTGACCACCATGTTCTCCTTCATGGGCACCGAAATCGTGACCATCGCGGCCGCGGAATCGAAAGATCCGGGCAAGCAAATCTCCAAGGCCACCAACTCGGTGATCTGGCGGATCGGCTTGTTCTACCTCGTATCGATCTTCATCGTTGTGGCCCTGGTGCCATGGAACGACCCGATCCTGGCCAGCGTTGGTTCCTACCAGACTGTGCTTGAACGCATGGGCATCCCGAACGCCAAGATGATCGTCGACATTGTGGTACTGGTTGCTGTGACCAGCTGCCTGAACTCGGCGCTCTACACGTCGTCGCGCATGATGTTTTCCCTGGGCAAGCGCGGCGATGCGCCAGCGATTTCCACGCGTACCAACAAAAGTGGCACGCCTTACTGGGCAGTGATGCTGTCCACTGGCGCCGCGTTCCTGGCAACATTCGCCAACTACGTGGCTCCGGCTGCGGTGTTCGAGTTCCTGCTGGCCAGCTCCGGTGCCATCGCACTGCTGGTGTACCTGGTGATTGCGATTTCGCAACTGCGCATGCGTAAGCAGCGTATAGCGCGCGGCGAGAAAATCGCCTTCAGCATGTGGCTGTTCCCGGGCCTGACCTACGCGGTGATCGTCTTCATCGTCGCGGCCCTGACCATCATGCTGTTCCAGGATGCCCATCGCGTGGAAATTCTCGCGACCGGCTTGCTCAGTGCTCTGGTGGTAGCGGCCGGCTTGCTGGTGGCTCGCCGCCGCAAGCTGGAAGAACGTGGCGCGGTAGTGCTGAACTGATCCATACCGTGTAATGCAAAACGGCCGCTGTCAGTGATGACAAGCGGCCGTTTTTGTTTCTGTCGATTGTTCTGTGTTCAGTCGACATGAACCCAGTCTTCTACGCGTAACCCCGGAACGCGCTCAAACTCCCGCAGGTTGTTGGTGACCACGATAAACCCGCGTGAGCGTGCGTGCCCGGCAATCATCTGGTCATACGGGCCTATGGGTGTGCCGGCTTTTGCCAGCTCGGATCGGATCATCCCGGTGTGCGCTGCAGCTTCATTGTCGAAGGGCAGGACTTCAAGTCGGGCGGCGAAGCCTTCGATGACCGCCAGGTTTTTTTCGGGGGCAGCTGATTTTTCCGCGCCGTAAATCAGCTCCATCAGCGTGACCGCACTGATGCACAGTTGGCCGTGATGACGGTTGAACGCCTCCCGTACCACCTGTGGTTTGTTCTTGATGGTGAAGATGCAGATGTTGGTATCGAGCATGTACTTGATCATCAGAACGACTCACGCTCCTGATCGGCAGGTTGCTCGCGATCGGTCATGAAGTCTGCCGTGATGCTTTCGCCATCGAACCAACTGTCCCAGGTTTCACCGGCGGGCGTGATGATTCGGCTTCGACCTACGGCGACGACGTCGACTCGTTTCACGTCGCTTGGCATGGCTACAGCTTTCGGCAGGCGAACGGCCTGGCTTCGATTGCTCATGAAAAGGGTTGTCTGTTCCATTTGGACCTCCTGCGCTTTTGCTGGCGCGATGAGTCCAAAGGATAGGTTTTGTGTTGGATATGTCAACGGGATATACGTGGTGTCTGACGGAAGGAAAACGATCGATTCAGAGCCAAAAAAGGCCGCTGTCAGTGATGACGAGCGGCCGTTTTTGTTTCTGTCGAAACCTTTACTCGGCTTTTTCTTCCGGCGCTTCCAGCGACTCGCGGTAGACATCCAGTGCAGCGCTGAAGTCAGCAATGAACTGCGGCTCGCTCAGCCAGGCCTGGGCGGTCTCGCGATCCATGCCGTCAGCCCACATGCGGTAGTCGATCAGCATGTCAGCGGCCAGGTGGGTGGCGGCCATGCCTTCGTCGTCGGCGTTTTCCATGTCCAGCAGTTCTGGGTGGTCGATGATGATAAAGGCGAGGTTCGTCAGCAGCACCGAGAGCATTTCGTTGCGGCTGACGGCTTCCGCGTCGCGCATTTTGCTGAACATCGCCAGGGTGTATTCCGGGATCGGCTCGGCGAGGTGGTCAAGGTCATCGTCCAGCGCGGCGGGTTTGCGGCCGTGGATATTGATCTGCTTGGCTTTGGCTTTTGCGCGCTTGGCGCGTTTCTGTTGCTTGTTCAGGGAGGCCATGGGAACTCAGTTCGGTTTCTGTTGGGTTTGCGCGGCAATGGCGTCGGACGCCGCCACGTAGTCAGCCTGGAAGGCCGGTGATTCGATCCACGCCAGGGCGCCGGCCTCGTCGGTTTCGGCCGACCATTGGCGATATTCGATCAGAGCAGCGAGGATGAAGTCTGTCGCTGTTTCCTCACCTTCCTGCTCCAGTACCAGTGCGATAAGCGGATGTTCCAGAAAGGCCGCGCACATGGTCTGCTGGCTGATCTTTTGTGCATCGATCATCTCTTTGAACATGTCGGTCAGGTCTACCGATTCGAAGTCGATGCGATCATCGTTCGGGTCCAGTTCCACCGGCGCGGCAGCCCGCTGGGTGCGGTTCTGCTTGGCCTTGGCCTTGGCGCGGGAGGCGCGTTTGTGCTGCTTGTTGGCGGAGGCCATGGGCGTCGTTCCGTATTCGTTGAAGGGGCAAAAGGCCTAGGGGGCGCTCTCAATTAGTTTTCCCGGCGCGGCGTGAAAACTAATTGAGAACGCCCCCTAACTGCGTGGCACTCGCCGCCCGGGGGTATCGGGGGCCAGTTCGCCGTTTTGCAGCCAGGCCAATGCAATGGGCCATAGTGTGGCTTGGTATGCGCTGCGAAAAAAGGCGAAATGTCCGACTTCTTCTTCGCCGATGTCTTGGGGATGGATACGCAGGTGAGAGTTTGTGCTGCCGGTGAAGTAGCCAAGCAGGCGTTCGATGGCCGGAACCGTGCCGTAGGGATCGTCGCTGATGCTGATGGCCAGGGTTTGCGCGGTGACGCCGGCAAAGGGTAGCTGTCCGGCGGTTTTGCTGATTGTGCGGCCGCTGGGGCGTTTCTCGTAACGGGCAGTGGAGAGGCTCCAGTCACGGACCACGCCGGCGGGTGTGTCTTCCAGCCAGCCAAGGCGTTTGCCCGGAAAGTAGCCGTAGAGCATTGTCACCAGTGGCATCAGCACATGCCACTTGCCGAACATGCGCCAGCGATGGGCCGGCGCATAGTCGCGCCAGTAGGCGAATTGCGCACCGACCGTCACCAGACGCCGGATCAGGTGCCCGGACGCCCCCAGGCCCGCTGCACAGCCGCCAAAGCTGTGGCCGACCACATCGATAGGCTGCCTTGGGAACTCACGCTGTGCGCGCTTGAGCATCGCCTCGAAATCCAGCGCTCCCCAATCGGTCCACGAGGCTTGAAGCCCCTTGAGCGATGCCGGCCGCGACTCGCCGATGCCGCGGTAGTCATAGGTGATGACATCGAAGCCGCGGGCGAACAGGTAGTCGGCGAAGCGCGAGTAATGGCGGCAACGGACCGAGGTGGCGGCATTGATGATCACGACCGGACGAGCGGCGTCCCGAGAAGGGTGTCGCCAGGTGAAGCCACCGAGGATGAAACCGTCCGAGGCGGTTTCCTTGAACGGTTTGCCGGGGGTGGTATCCGGCAGCGGCAACTCGATGTGACTGGGGGCCAGTGGAGGTGTGTCCTGCAAATTCATCGGCGTCAGTCCTTTGCGGGTAGCTGCCAACGATAGTCTTGATGCCGTTGATGAACAATCCATTCGCCTCAACGCAGTTGTTGATCGAGCAGTCGTTCTTCAAGTGCTGCCCATTGCCGATCCAGTTCGTTACGCAGTTGTTCTTCACTCGGCAGGACAAGCTTGTACTTGCTGGCGAGTAGTTGCTCGTTTCCTTCCAGCACTGAGTAACGCACCACGGATTCATCCTTTTGCGCACAGAGAATGATGCCGACGGTGGGGCTGTCTTGCGTGCCGCGCTTGAGGTCGTCGTACATGCGCACGTACATGTCCATCTGCCCCACATCCTGATGGGTCAGTTCACCGCGCTTGATATCGAAGATGACGAAGCACTTGAGCAAGTAGTTGTAGAACACCAGGTCGATGCAGAAGTCTTTGCTGCCGATAATGATGCGTTGCTGGCGGGCAATGAACGCGAAGCCCTTTCCCAGTTCCAGCAAGAAGCCCTGCAGTTGTTCGAGCAGCGCTTGTTCGATCTCGCTTTCCTGAAGCTTGTCGGCATTGGGTAAACCAAGGAACTCCAGTACCACCGGATCACGGATGAAATCCCGAGGGCTGGCCTTCATGTTTTGAATGTGGGTGGCGGCCTCCTGCTTGACGCTGCCGCGATCGCGGCTCGCCAGCAGGCGCTCGTAGTACAACGTATTGATCTGGCGCTCCAGCGCTCGGCTTGACCAGTTTTGGGTGGCTGATTCGTTCATGTACCAGAGACGAGCGCTGTCGTTGTCGACCCGAAGCAGGCGGCGATAGTGGGTCCAGCTCAATTCGTGACGCAGTGCGTCACGAATTGGAAAGGCTTGATAGAACAGACGCATATACCGAAGGTTGGAAGCGTCAAATCCCTTTCCGAACTCCGCAGTTAGCACTTTGGCCAAGGTCGACGGTAACTCTTTGCCATACCTGGCCCGGCGCGCGCCGTTCTGTTCGAATTCAACGATGTGCTGGCCAATTTTCCAACAGGTTTGCACTTGCACGGTATCGACCGCCCGAAGCACTTTCTGACGTGCCTGATGGATCATTTTTCCAAGGTTGCAAAGCAGTGATGCCAGATGTGGATCGTGAGTGTCATTGGATGTGAGGGCCGTCATGAGGTCTTCCGCAGCAGGTTGAACAGCGAAAGAGAATGACAAGTGAGCACCCTTCGAAGATGCCGGGAGTTACTGAAAAACAGGCAGGAAATACCGGGTCCTCTGGCAGGACGGGTCTGAATCTGGGCGAAGGCTGAGGAACAAATGGCGTAGTACGTTTCGTACTCAGGCCAAATCAATCTAAACCCCTCCCTCCGACTGAAAATCCAATGAGTGTAACGATTGGGTTCTGCAGAACCCGGGAGTCGTCATCATGAAATACCTCCATACACTCCTGTTGCCCCTCACCGCTGTAGGCGTGCTGATGTTTCCAGCGATGTCACCTGCCGCCAGCCTTGAGCCCATCGACAGCTCGGGGGTACAGGTGCAAAGCCAGGAGCAAAACGGCATCACTTACCTGTCCGGCGGTATCGGCGAGGATGAGTCCAAGGCCATCCAGCAGACCACCGGCTATAACCTGCACATGACGTTCTCTGTCGGGACGGGAAATGAATACGCTCCTGACGTGAATGTGGTTATTCAGAAAGCCCCGGGGCAGACCGTGCTGACGCTCAATGACGCCGGTCCGCTGGTTTACGTGAAACTGCCTGCCGGTAAATACACGGTCATTGCGACGCGCAACGGCGAAACGCGGCAGGACGTTGCCGATGTTGGCAGTGGTGTAGCCCGTAACCTGGTTTTCCACTGGAATGATGCGAGTTAACGGGAGGCTGCAAATCCAGGGGGCGTAATCAGACCCTGAATCTTGTGATTCAGGGTTTCTTGTATGTGGTGTCATGAACGGCGTACAGCCCCATCTGGAGCGCCGATCATTATCGACGTGATGATCATAACGACGCCAATGTCTGGATGAGTGCAACGCGTAAAGGGTTGGTTTCTACGCTCAGCAGCTTGATGGCCAAGGCGCAGCAGACCACGATCAACATAGGTTTGATCAGCCGTGGCCCGACCCGAACAGCGGCCCGTGCACCCAATTGAGCACCGACGAAGGCCGCCAAAGCCATGGCAATGGCTACCGGCCAGATAATCACACCTTTGGTGATAAAGACCGACAGAGAACCGAGATTGCATGAGGCATTGGCAAGTTTGGTAAAGCTCATGGCCCGCATCATGCCCAAGCCGCAGAGCAGTACGAATCCGACGATAAAGAAAGAGCCTACACCGGGGCCAAATATACCGTCGTAGAAGCCAAGAATCGGCGCAACGCTAAACGAAAAAAGCAGAATGCCGATTCTCTTGCGTCGATCTTCATTGGCCAGCTTTGGTGAGAGCGCAAAATAGATGGCCACCAGAATCAGCATGATAGGTACGCAAACTTCCAGATAGTGCTTATCAATAGAGCTGACCAGCAAGGCACCACTGGCGCCGCCAATAAATCCGCAGACAACCAGGAAACGGCCTTCGCGCCACTCGATCATTCCTTTGCGAGCAAAGGTTACAGTTGCCGAAACAGTTGCCGAAGCAGCCTGGAACTTGTTCGTGGCAATCGCACTGATAGGGTCCACCCCAGCCAGAAACAGTGCAGGCAATGTTATCAATCCGCCCCCACCTGCTATTGCATCAAAAAAGCCGGCGCAAAATGCGACGAGCGCTAACAGGCTAATTAGATCCCAAGACATTCCGATCCCTCTTTTACAGTTACTGGCAAGTCATCCAAAAGTCAGCCCTGCAGCCTCAGTGGGTCTTCTGAAATAACGATAGGAGACGAAAATTTCGACAGGCCAAAAATGCGAACTAGCACCCGTCTGTTGTCTTGGATGATGTCCCGGCCGTGGAGCGCCCGAACGTTATTGATGAGCAATGCGGACTCTTGCGTCAGCGTGTATTCGATTGGAGTTGCTTCGCGCACACCCCGGCAAAGGGCGGCATAGGCCGTTTTGACGAAACGTGAGGCATTGCCGTTAACCGAAAATCGGTATGAGTTGAAACGGGCCGCGAATCCGACCTTGTCATCGAACTCCAGTATCGAAACATTGCGCCCGTCCCCTCCCTTGCCACTGACGAAGGAGTCACTGCGGGTGAACTGAAAATTCCCTGTAGTCAGGGCGAGGCAGTTGGTTACACCGATTTTTTCCAGCACGGGTGGCAGCGCAATTACCGAAGTCGGTTCCAGGCTCGGGTTCCAAAGGGCGGAGAGTATGAGCGACGACGGCGATGGGGAGTGCCCGTCTTTTGCGTTTATGGCGCACCAGTAAGGCGCCTCGGTGTGTGGGCCAAGCGCCAGGCCTGAGTGGGAACTCAGTTCTTTGATGTCCGGCTCCGTAGGGATTTTGCTCAGTCCGCCCCCCTTGAAGTTGGCCACCAGTCGAATCAGTTTTCCTTCATTGTCCATGTCGTAGGCAAAGGCCCTGTTATCTACCAGTTTCAACAGGATCTGATTACGGGCGGCCAGACAAAGGACGTCGCTTCGGTTTTCCAGGGAAGTCTGGTCTGGTAGTTCATCTGGAGGGCTGACGTCTGAGATTTTTTGCAACCCATCAAAGATCAACGCGGAAACAAGGCCATCGGAATAGGCACTCAGCAGTTCGCATTGGTCTTTCGAGAACGAGAACTTCAATTCAATAGCTGCCAAAGCGGCTTTGGACTTGGCTCCGGGTGCCTGCGGCCCGCCGATGGCGGCCAGTTCTTCGGCGAACATGTGCAGCAATGCTGACTGCTGGATATCAAAGCTGAACGTTCTGATTTCTTGTTCGGTAAAAAACTCAGCGGTTTCGACGTCTGGTTGAATGGCCTCAGTCATTGTCTTCCCTGTTGTGTCTCTGCTCCCGCCTGTGCGGCAGCTTACCCTCCGATTCTGCACAAGCCGATGATCAGCGTATGTCATCCAATTCCGTTAAAGCATACGGAGCGTTCCGACAAAACAAGAGACTGTCAGGAAGGGCCGATTTCCAATGTCTGAAGCTTTTGGGGGGACTCAGCCCCGGCAACCATTACGGGCACTTGCTGGCGTGTCGAGAGGAGGTGGGAAATTGTCGCTTCGATGGTGGCTGGACCGGTGCCTCATCAAATCGCAGGCATAAAAAAACCCTGAATCTTGCGATTCAGGGTTTTCGGTATTTGGTGCCAGAGACGGAACAGAACCAATGCCTATAGGCCGTGTAAATAAAGGGTTGATGTGGTTTGGGTGATTTGCTTGCCCCCAAATCTGCCCCCAAAAAGAAATATGCCAATGCCTGACGTAGACGGACGGCACGTCGGGAGGCGTTTCTTCAAACGACACCCTAGTAGGAGCAAGCCCTTACATACGTTGCTGCCGAACCACCGTCTGCATATGAATGAACCAATGCGCACCGATGAAGTGGAAGGCAGCAAGCCGGCAGGAAACGGACGTTTGTCATTGGAGTCAGTTACGCCCAAGAGCGCGACTTTGGCCATCGATCTTTTGGCACTTCAAGACGCGCTTTAATTCCCTCTGCCAATGCCTGGCAAAAACCTTCATATTCTGAACGGTGCCAATGCCCAGATTTTGACTTAAATAATATATAAGAAACTCTTACGTCAAAGTCAGTGGCCCATACGCTTTCGGGGTGTTCACTTTCTATTCTATACACACGCCCGAGTTCAAACGGCTCAACCTCGAAGGAGAAATGAGAATTAGAGAGTACTAGCTTTTTACCCTTCAGGGATAATTTACAGCCCCTAGGGAGTATAGAATAACCGCTGAAAGTGCTGGCAGCTTTCGGCAGGAATGTAAAATATTTAAAGCTAGATTTGCAAAGCACCTCGCCCTCTAGAATTACTGTATCTCTACCTGCATCTTTAATCAGGCGGAACGTCATGCGATAAGAGCCTGGGGAAGAGTATTTCTCAGAGCGCCAATCTCTAAAATCCGACGCGATGTAAGATATGGCGTTGATGAGTATTAACTCAGCACCCACTGACAGAGAGTCATCTTTTGTTAAGTTGTCTTTCGGATAGGTTATCGAGTTATCTTCCTGATATCGTAGCAATCCGCAGTTTTCTAGGTTGTAGAATGGAATGATGTAGTTGAATAGGCTCATGTCTTCTGTAAAACATGAGTAGGTGTTAAAGCCTGACTTGAATTTTTCTTCTTTTAACTCAACAAATATTGAATATCCAAATATAACGAAAGCACCAAGCATTGTCATCCAGCTGGCCGTAAGAGATTTAGATCCAAAATTTGGAATTACCACCTTAAACAAGAGTATGAGTAAACAAAGCCCAATTACGGAAATAAGAATGACCTCAACGAAAAATTCGTATTCTAGAAATTTTTTCAGCATTTCATCCTCGGAAAGTTGGGCGAGACGGGGTTAGAGTAGTTCAAAAGCGCTCAACAATGCTTGCAGGCACGCCTACCTGTCGCGATTGTCCCCCATCCAATGTGTGACTGATTTCAAAAAATGGGGGAACGGGGGAACAGTGGGAACAGTCAATGTTTCCGGGGACTTGAACGGGGGAACTTGTACCCCAGTGTTTTTTTGGGGGAACAGAAACAGCCAGGTCGGCGGAAAGATCAGCTGAAAAGGCAGATGATCAGCAAGACCATCCACCGCACCGCACCGCGTTGGTGGGATCGTTTTGAGGAACGACACCCCCAATATTTCCGTTGTAATTGGTCGCGATGAAATGACGGATCAGCACCGCGTTCAAAACGCGGGAGCGAGCGCGAGCTATCACCTGCAAGCGCTGGCGGATAGGCGAGTCAACCAGCTCAAATGCTTAGTTAACCGGCCTGCAAGCCATGAGCCATAAGACTTTCAACCCAGTTAACCAACTGAGTTAACTGCCTGGAGGCCGCAGCCCGCTTGGCTATCAGCCGATATTACCGACCAGTTCGAGTGGTTAACCAGTTAACCGAGTAATTTAGTCGGTTAACTCCTTAGTTAACCGCGCTGAAAGCCACGGCCCGCCTGCCTCTCAGGTGAATTGACGGGCAGCCGAGTTAACCTGCTCAAATGCTTAGTTAACCGGGCTACAAGCCACGTTCCATAAGGCATTCAGCCAAGTTAACCAGCCGAGTTAACCAGTTAACTAACTTTGGCGGGGTGCCGCTAACGAATTTGCGCGAGTCTTCGCACCCGTCTCTCTACCAAATTGCCAGGGTCCCCGGCGTGTTTCAAAAAGGCTCGCAGCCTCTTTGGCGAGGTATTCACGATCGT
The DNA here is from genome assembly GCF_040448305.1 of Pseudomonas fluorescens. Lineage (NCBI taxonomy): Bacteria > Pseudomonadati > Pseudomonadota > Gammaproteobacteria > Pseudomonadales > Pseudomonadaceae > Pseudomonas > Pseudomonas fluorescens. The sequence continues at coordinate 305,979 of NZ_CP148752.1, forward strand.
CGAACAGCATTGGCGCAGCCCACAGTAGACATCCAAATTTTATCGTAGATGCAAACGACAAGCATGCGTAAAAGCTGGAAGCCATTAGCGCCTAGCCGCAGTAGAGAGTCGTCTATAGATCGGATCTTTTGTAAGCTCAGGAGCGACATATTGTATTTGATCTAAAGCCTCGGTGAGATCGTAAGGAATGATTGCTCCATCCGAGTTTCCAATGGTGAGATCAAACAGGCGGAGTAAGGCTTTTGCTTTGTATTCGTTGTCGATAATAGAAAGCTTCTTCACTCCGTGGACCTCTCCATATAGGCCGTAGGCAATCAACGACCAGCACTTGAATGGAACGAGGAAGCGTTCGATGACGTCGACGGCCTCACCAAAAGCATCTTCCGATGCCGCTGGGAGAACAGCAAACGAACCACTAACACCGGGAGTGGCTAATGAGCGCTCTGACGGCCAGACCTGTTTGAGAAATGGCGCGACCGCCGTTCTGAACAGTTCAGCGGCGCCAGGTGCTTCTATGTCATCTAATTTATTAGCAGATAGCTCTCGAACAAATTGCTGAACCGCGTTAGCAGCAGTGGCACGAATTTCATCGTCCAAATTCCGCAGCATTTGGAGAATTTTTGGATTGGATACTGCTGGTTCACGCTCCTCTCTGAAGGAGTGCAGACTTTCTATGACAAGGCTGAATACCAAGCTTTGTCGAGCTTCGCGTCCAAGGCGCCGATCATTAGCCCTTCCGACCATTTCGTTGCCGATGATTTTTAGAACGTCGCTGTAACGTGTACGTCGGGCTACAGCACGCCAGAGGGGGACTGAGGCGTCATCATTTATCAACAATGGCGAGATCAGGTTTACTTCAGCCCAGTGTCGATCAGAGCGAAGAAAATACGGCAAATGCTCGATGAAGCGATGTCGAACGATCAAACCGCTGCGGCCAGTTGCACTGATTGCTGTATCCCGCATCGTGCGGGTGATGGTGCTCTCGGCGAAGAGAACCTCGGCCCCGGCAAGTGATCGCCAGGCTTCAATAAATACGCCCACTAGCTTCCCTACAGGCGTATTGAGCGTATCTAGGTCCATCGGCTCGTCGTCATCGTTTGCGTTACGAACCAAAGCGTTGAGATTGGCATCATCTGTATGGGCTGTTTGTATATTGGTAGCTTCGACAGCTAATGGCCAAACCTTCTCCCAGACAGGCAAGCCAAGATTGGAAAATACAACTTGGGTCCGCCAAGCGTCCAACCAGGCGCAGACGCCCTCGATTGCAACCGAAAGTGTGTTCTCGGTGGTCTGACTCAGCATCGAGAGCACCCGCTCGGCTTCAGCTTGAAGGTCACGAGTAAGAATGGAGTTGCCATCTTTCATGGTCGGTACGTGTGCCCAACCGAAACGATTCCAGACACAGGGGAAATCGTCTCCACCATTACCAGCAGATTCCAGATCCCCTAGTACTAGCTGTGTATTTTCGAACTCTTGAAGCCAGTCATTCGCGCCCTCTGCAGGACTGTGACTCCAACCGTCACGACTAGTTAAAAGAGCAGCTTCCAACGCTCGCAAGCGAGTAACGCCAGTCATAGAATCATATTTTGAATCTGGATTTGGCTGAACCCAATACGCCGTTGGGCCTTTCGGAAGCCCTCCGTCCACGCCCATGTCTACCAGATCACTGAACCGACTAAGGTTTGAGTTCATCCATTCCTGTTCATCCAGTGGCAACGCTCCCCCCGCGGCTTCGATCCGTCTAAACTCTCTGACAGCTTGGTAAGTTCGGGCCTCTTTGATTTTTTCAGCCTCCACTTTCTTCGGCCAGAAATTGCGCGGAGGACCTTTGTGTATTCGTTTGGCTATCGTCTTCTGAGACTGGAGGTCTAGATCGCCAAATCGTATTGCACGAAGCTCTGCTATTTCCGGAAAGATGTGCAAATTCCAAAAGTGAAGATCATCGAGGTTGGCAAGGAATGCGATAACTTGTGTGGGCCTAACGAGTTCTGGATTGCGAGCAGCGGCTGCCCAAAGACGTGTATGGACAGATGATTGCTCGGCCCTCCACCGTTCGACGAATTGCTGTGCATCAGGAAGGCTTATCTCCGCGATCCGCCCGACAACTGCGAAAAGAAGTTTGACTGATGGGGCGATTCCAGTGTGAAAAGCGTCGGGGTCACGGCCATTATCGTCATCGGGTGTCCCGATGGCATAATATACCCGTCGCAAATCCCCAAGTTTCCAGAAATGATCTTGATCATTCCAGCCGAGCCGTCGAGCTACTTGAAGTCCGAGGTTTACAGCTGATTCCAGTGCAACCCCTAATTCCTTTAGAAAGGCTACATCTGTTAACTGTACAAGTTCCAGCACGTCTAAATCTATTAGCTCGCCGCTGGTCAGCTTTGCAGAAAGAAGGTGCTCGAACGTTCTAGGGCGACTTGGTCGTTTCGCGAATCGGCGGTGCCAAGAGTCGCGTGCTTCAACACTCAGGCTCGGCATGACGCAGGCTACAATTCTTGAAATGACTGCACCCGATCGATCTCCTGCGCGAAGCCGATTTTGAATGTCATAGATCGCAGTCGATGGATCCGATTCGATCCTCGGAGATGTCCAGCTTTCTTCGATCAACTGCCATGCAGAGTTCCAAGGTTCATCGAGATTACGTCCAGGAGAACCTCGTAGCAGATACTCAATGGCAATGCGTTCCACTCGCTGCTGCGGTTTTAAACGCAACGCCCAATCAATTGTTCCAGCGTCCGCTAATCGTTGCTGGAGAAACGCAATCATTGCTTGCAGCGAGGCACGATCTTGCTCATCGAGATAAGCCAAATCCGAAATCATGGGCGGCGATCCTGGTCTTTTTCTGCACCGATTTTAATGATTGCATCGAGCCAACCGAGGTCAGCTTTTCTACCAGATGCTAGCGCAGACAATCTAATTCGCTCACTTGTGTTGCCTCTTCTAATCAAGTGATCGAACAAGTCGCGATCCGCTTCCGGCGATAATGCTCTGGGGTTTCTCACAATCCGGCGAATTTCGGCATCTATACGGCGAGGACTTCCATTATTTGCCGAAAAAGTCGCCCAGCGTTCAAGTGTCTCTCGTAATGCGGAATGGTCGTTTTGAGCATCGTAGTGTATTGGTGTGATACCACGTGCCTTCCAATCCTCAAGCGCGACAGGGTCAGGTGTGCCAGATCCAAAAAATGTGAATCTCTCCTTCAAATCTCCGAAACGAAACCCATCTGCAGCTACCGCATTTAACAGGTATCGCATCGGTGGATCGTTGGCGCTGTAGCCAACCAAAACTAAGTGGTACAAGCGAGCAGCATCGTAAATTAGATCCGGAACAACTCGACGACGTAGATAAAACTCGCCGAAGTCCTGGTCCGAAATAACTAGTTCAGAAACACGATTTGGCTGCGGCTCAAGCACGCCGTGGATATGAAACACTCCTGCGAAATCCAACTGCCGAGTCGGTCTGGGGATCGCCCCTAGTGAGTAAGTTTGAATTGTAGAGCCGCGACGCGTCCCTGCACGTTCAAGAAGCTGGTCAAAGTTTGTCGTGACGACAGTAACCGCGCCCCCTCGATCAGCAAGTCGCATAAGTGCGCGATGAATAGGGGCCGGCTTGGTATTGCCAGCTCGCAAACGTTCGGCTACAGCGTGTCTAACTTGACTGCCACCATGCGTGCGGCCGTCAAGGCGTCTTTCAAGCATGCCAAGGACTACGTCGAAGTCTCCGATGATAAACCGTTTGACCTCCGCCTTTTGGGGATCATTGAGGTGAGACACATCTGCTTCCCATTGGTTACATGCACTACGCGGTAACTTCGTAAGAACTGCATAAACGCTGGGGTCCAACTTTTTATAGACATCCACTACAAGCTGACGGAAGTCGGGTAAATGAGCAGGCATCGAAATACCTGCACCGCATATAAAGAGGACCTGGCCTCGTGCGTGGGCTAATAGCAGGCGCTCTGGTATTGCCGCCAGACCGCTGCCGAATGAGATTACGCGGTCTTGAGCAGATGTATCAATTTTCAAATTCAAGTCCATGTCCATGTCCTTGGATCACGATTGCACGCCGGTGGCCGGCACAGAAGGAAGCAGAATACATCCAGAACCCTGAGTCGGCATTATAGGAAATCATCCTTGTTGAGTTCACCACAAACGGGCGTCACATGATCGACTCAATGGGGCATCGTCAACTCGATACGCAGTGGGTTGTCTAGCTGCTGTGCCTGATCTTGAGCTACCTTGCATCAGTCGGAGGTGCTCACCCTTCTATGGGATTGGAAAACTGTTAAGCACCTCCCAATGGTCATCTTCAAGCAAATTATATTCAATCAGAGTTTCTTCAGTTGTGTTGACTTCAAGCATTGTATTTTCCCTGTTGTCCAGATCGCAAAACACCAGGGACTCGATGTTGGCATAGCTGGTTGATATTCTCGGGGCTTTAATTATCTGACCAAAAACATTGCATTCAAAACCATCGACCTCATTGATTATGATGTGATTTACTTTTCCCTTGGGGTTAAGGTAGTCGATGGTAAGGCCTTCATAAAATTTAAAGTGTCCCCGGCACAACATGGAGGGGGTGCGCTTGCCTTTGACTGGGCCAGATATAAGACGGGAGTATTTGTTGAGAAAGCGCTGAGTGCTTTCATCGATATTAATATCGCCTAAAATAATCGCGCCTTCACATTTTTCAGCGATTTTTCTAGCTTTGCTGAGAGCCGCAATAATCCAAACAAATTCATCTACGAACACTCTAATATCGACACTTTGACTTGAATCAAATCTTGGTAAATCATTTCCAATTTCAAATTCAACAATGAAATGCCCTTTCTCTAAGTACGACAGAGAACGTTCCAGCCTACTAAAAAGTGGAAGCGCTAAAATATTTAACCCCTGCCACGCCTCAAGGTTAAACGACACATCCAGTTTGGTAAGGCTTTTGTCGCCCTCAATTGCCACTCTAAAAACAAGCAAGTCGTTTAGGCACGCACCGTTAATTACGGTGCGAACAGCTCCTGAGCTGTAACTAGATATAAATGAGTCTATTAGGTATTCATGCCCGTCCAAATCACAAGCATAAAGATTAGTCTTGATTGGCTTTTTTACACCACTAAGCGATATTGAACCAGCACGACTGGTATCAAATTTTTTGTGAATAGCTTCAAATAGCTTTGAGCCAGCAAATTCAAAATTAGATGAGGGCACAATAAGCTCGCGCCCTTCTTCAAACAGGGCCTTTTCGGCAGACAAAAAACCTTCAAGGTTTTCTATGTCATTAATTAAAAGTCTGAAGTTTGCGTCTTTTGAAGCTGGGGTTATAATGTGACTGATCTGTTGCCCATCACGATTGACCTGCACCTTAAAGCGTGGATCTAGACTTTCTAGTCCAGCTTCATAACCTTCCATAACCTCATTGATAGGAGAGTCTATTGGATTTCCGGTACGGTTTACCCATCGATCTAATAATGCCACTGATTCAGTATGTGCAGCGTCCTTTAACTCTGACTCAGTAAAGGCTCGCTTATTGACCATTTCATTCGCACGAATTTCAGCGAGATGCTTCCATTCATGCAAGGTCTCTACCGGGTAAGGTGAATCGTCTGCATCTACAAGTTTAGAATGCGTTTGACACATCCAAATCCCATTACTTACATCCTTACGCTCTGCCTGGGTCTGACTAAGGTCGTACCGAGGACCACCGGGGGCCGCTGCTTTAATATGGCATGCAACACCAACGCTGAAAGGGCCATCGCGTAGAGCCTTTGAGCCATGGGTGTGCACATGACAGCCAGGGAAGGAGCAAACGTTACCGGCCATATCTCGTAGGCGGTGGACAGTCGAGGCTAGAAAGTTGTCACGCTTTGCCTTAGGTCTAGCTTTTTTGATCTTGCCCTTTGCCTTGACTGGCTTCTTGCCCATAGGATTTTTTAAGGCCATATACCCTCATCCCCTTACTGATTTCACATCAAGATGATGCTAGGAAACTAATCGTTCGGCGACCCGCTTCCTTGAGTCTAATGTTTTTAAGGGTTGCCTCCCAAGCGTCTGATCTAGTCGACACCGACGCTCAGATAGGGAACAGCCCCCGTGACGGTGCTGTCAGTCATGATGTAGCTTTTGGTCATGTGCAGTAGGGGCTTGGTCTACCGATGGCATCTGGCACTCAAAGATAGGCGTTTTTAAATCCTCACCTATGGTTGTTTTCTGAAAACCCTTGCATCCCTTATTTTGCGAGGGCTCCAGAGGATTACCAGAATCTCCGTATCTAGCACCTGTCTGTACGAGCCGTGGCCAAATTGATCCTGTATCTAACGACCCAATCGGTAATCGATCAGTCTGGCCATGCCGTTAATGACTGCCTTCGCCATCCGCAGCAGCCCCTCGGCGATACACCAACCTAGGCCATTCAGGTATCGATATGGCTAGCCTGAGTCGTTGCGATGTACAGGCCAGCTAAACCCATAGGGGGCGGGGCTTGCAGTGAGCGACTAAACAACAACCAACCACCGAAAAAAGGTCATATATACCGAAGACGCGGGGCCCGAATTACCCCCTAGCCCCACCCCTTCGGGAGGACCCATTGTTTTTTCTGAATATCCGGCATGCCGTGCGAGGGCGGATGGTTTTCGAAGATGTCTTTACTGTTGTGAATCACCTACAACCAAAAGCAGTCGTTCACGAAGGGCAACAAACCCAAAGCGGACACTGATACCTACACCTTCTAACCGGTGCCAGCCTGACCGGGGCCTTAGGCCGTCTTCCTGAATACCTTGGAGTGATGGTGCTCAAGGTAAACGTGGTGACGATCGAACAGCTCTTTTCTAAGGCGCATCGTGTCGGTGATGCCAAGAAGTGCGGCAGTTTCCGGCTTAAGCTGTGGTGAGAGACGAATCCGGCCATCGAACTCGAAGGTGATCAAGCCTTTGTCGAAGGCGCGATCAAGGTTGGGACTCAGCAGAAGACCATTAGGCATGTCATGGGCCTCATGGACCTCACAATTGCGCCATGGTTTGATGTGGGACGCGACCAGAAGATCCAGATGCTTGCAGCCGGTGACTGCGCACTCTCCCCAAAATTTGATCAGATTTTCTCGGAAGAGTCCTTGGCCAATGCGGGCCTTTTGGTAGGTCATCCGGGCCCTTTCCGTGAGTGCGTTGGCCACTCCTTCCATGGCCGCTAGATCGTCTAAAGCATTGTGTTCTACCACCGGTTCGACCAGGTTCAGTTTTTCCATGGCTTCGGCTAGGGCAGGGCGCATGATCCACTGAAAGTGCCCGTAACGGTCTTTGTATTGGTGGGCGTCACCCAGTGTGTATGTCCAGACTGGAGTTCCATCTGGGTACCGTTCTTCGGGTTTGAAATTCAGCTCATTGGCGACGAGGTGGGCAAATTTCCCGTATTGGCTATTACCTACGACAGGCCCTTTATCCCCCATGCCCACGGCCTCGGATAGGCGCGTAGCGCTGATCAGGCGGTCTGCAGACCGATAGTGCGCCTTCAGCATTTCGAAACCGTTGCTCAGAGCCACCGTCTGCTTCTGGTTACCGAGCTCAATCAGTGCTGCCATGTACTGATCTGCAGAAAACATCAATTCGCTCCAGTCTATGATGAGGGTGATTCTTAAGGTAGATCAGCCGCCGGACCGGGCGCCAGGGAGCTACTTGCAATTGCGCACTTCCGAGAGAAGGTGACTCCACTATCGAAACAACCCGGAAACTTCCCCATGGCCATCACCGTTCAGAAGCCGATGACAGTCTTGAAAGGCGGCCTGATCCACGTATGCAACGCCGATGGGTCTTACGACTACAGCCACGTCGAGGTGAGCAGGTCCTGCTCCTCTAGCAGCCTTCAGGCCACAAAATGTGTCTCACCCAGCTTGATGCCGATCTGTCCGCTTTTGGCTGATTGCTGACGGTCATAACGTAGTTTTTGTCGCGCCTAACAGAGACAAGGTTTGCCGATGAAATGCCCCCGTTGAGGCCCGAGTCTGTCTCGGGTTCACTCGCTTCGTCGCTTTAAATCCTCTTATAAGATTAATTTCTGCTTACCGCTCTAGGCCTTACACGGCGCGTGCTTCAGGCATTTTCAATCTTCCCAGGCATCTTGCTCCTGTCTTGCTCTGCAATGGGCTTTTTCAAGGTTTCAAACCTCGGCTTTAACAAAATGTGGGGTCGCCTCGCAGGCCCCGCCGTTCGTGGCTTGTGATCAGTTTTGCGAATATTCAAATCTAACGCCTGTCCACCCGAGCAACGACTGAAAAGACCTCCTATCTAACGGTGCCCAATGTTACTTTGGGGGGATTATCTTTCCGCCTCAAAGGCGAAGCGCTCATCACCACACGTCTCCCCCTTTCGCCTATCTGAACGCATTGCTCGATGGGTCTGACCTTTTAGAAACACTCAAAGGCACGCGTCCGGGTCAACTACGATCATGGGACTGCTATAAAGGTTTGGAATTAATAGTTACAGGCGCAGAGGGCGTGGAAGGCTATGTCTCTCATTGATGACGTTGACAGCTTGCAATCGATCTATATCAATCGTGCCACCGGAAACGGGAACGACGATGATGAGCGGGATTATCCTCTTTACCGACAGAGCGTTCTTGATGATCCTCGTGTGGCGTCACTGGTTCCGGGATGGGTGCGTCGTCACAGGAACCTGGACCAGTTTTGGGGGTTCATCCAGCCGAAATTTCCAAAGTATGCTGAGCGTAGGCAATTCATTTGGGATGAGTTCAGGAAGCTCGTTGACTTCGCTGAATCAGACGGGGGTCACCCTTCTGATATCGTTGTTTCAGAGGCGCTGGATCGCATTGACGCTGAGCACGTTCGCATCGCATGGACCAAAGCGCTTGAAAGGCGTTCAATTGATCCAGAGGGAGCTATCACGATGGCTCGAACGCTCCTGGAGTCGGTATGCAAACACATACTCGACGAAGCCGGAGCAAGTGACCATGAGACGACTCCTGACCTGAACAAACTCTACAAGCAAACAGCTTCGCTTTTAAATCTAACTAAGGCACAGCATGAAGAGGTTGTGTTCAAGCAGATCCTTGGAGGTTGCACAGCAGTTGTCGAGGGTTTGGGTGCCCTTCGGAATCGTTTAAGCGATGCCCACGGAAAGGGAAAGGGCGGAGTGAAGGCTGCCCCACGTCATGCAGAGCTGGCAGTAAATTTAGCGGGCTCAACTGCGCTTTTTCTGCTTGCCACATGGGAGGCGAAGACCGGGAATTGAGATGGGCATTGCCCGACCTAGGACGCGCTGTGGTGGAGTCTTGTTTCAGATAATGTCTACGTTTGCCGATTGCTGCCTGTCATGACGCACCGTTTTGATCGTTTGCAGCGGAGACTTGACTTGCAACGACATGCGAATGAAAAAGGCCGCCAGGGGGGAATCCAGCGGCCTACGGTCACCTCAAAGCTATGGATTTAATCCGTCGCCGCGGCGTACTTGGCGGCCAGCTCCAAGGCCACCACGTCATCCATCACCGAACGCTCGAAGACCTCCATCTGAGCAGCCTCGACATCCTTTTCGCTAATCTGGCGTAGCAGTGCATACACCCGCCCCGGGTAATGTGCAGTCAGTACCTGCACCGCCCATTGCGCCTTTTGCTCTGTGGAAAACGGACGAACGATACTCCGCTCACCCGCCGTTTTTACCGCCTCCCAGCAGACCACCGACCAGAACACGACCTTGTTGCCCACGGTTTCAAAGCCGCGGCACAACGGTTGCTCGACGGCATTGGTGACCCATGTGCGGTATGGGTTTTCCTTTTCTACGGCCGGCCTCACCCGTGCAGCGCCGACGGGTCGTCGAGCAGATCGCGATAGCCAATTGAGTGACTACGGTCTGCCATATGGGGAATTTTCATCGAACGAAAAGCTTCGTTACTGCCGAGGCTCACCAGGTGATTGCCAATGGTAACCAGTGACTGCACCTGTTGATCCCAGGCGTCCTCCAGCTTCGCGATCTGCGACGTCCGGACGTTTTCCCGGGCAATGTCCTGTTCCTTCAGCGCACTCGCAATCTGTGCATCAATCGCTTCGGCCTCGGCCCGCAAGGCGGTCAGCAGGGGAGCGTCATTCTCCTTGGCCTGATGGGCACGTTGGCGCTCTTTCGTCGCTTCCTGCGAGGCTTTCTCCGCAGCGGTACTGGCGAGAAAGTCACCCGTGGCCGTTGCTCGAGCACGCGCTTGCACAGCCAGTTGCAGCGCCATGTCAGCACTTGTTGCGGCGCTTTCGTGCTTGGCTTCAATTTCAGTAATGGAACCCTGCACACGCTCTGCACCGTCCCGGAGGCGACCAACCTCTGAGGTGAGTTCCTGGCCCCGCTTGTTGTTGGCCACAATCTGCTTGTCAGCATTGAGCAGCGTGGACAGCCGATCGATGTCTTTGTCCAAGTACACCAGTTGCGTCTTGAGACTTGAAGCGGGGCGCTCCAGTTTGGAGATTGCGTCCTGTAATTGGCCTCGTTGCTGCCACTGCTCTTGAGTACAGTCTTCAAGGCGGAACGGTATCCCGGCGAGCGTCTCCCGCAATGGCTCGATCTGTTCTTGGAGCACTTTAATTTCCCGCTCCCACCCGGTTTTCTTGCTCTCCAGTTCCTTCAGCAATTTGGCGTTGTTGGGTTTGGTGGCTTGAGTGTTTTCAATCATGGGGTAGTTCTCCAAAAAATAATGAGGTGAGGTGAATCGGCGGCTGGCCACGCCCTACGTGCCAAACACCTCCCGCCAGATCGCTGGGCAGAGGCAGAGTCGTTTATAGAAAAACAGGTGTGTGTTCCCCCTGTTCCCCAACATCTCTATAAGGGGGAACGCCCTAAAGCCCCGGAAACATTGGCTGTTCCCACTGTTCCCCGTGTTCCCCACAAAACTAGGTTCCTGTGAAGTCGGCCATGGGTGTTGAGTGGTCATACATGGGCGGCCTCCAGGTCCATGGCTTCGGTATCGACGACATACAGGCGCGCCGACCCGCCACCGGGCAGGCGATATTTTTTGGTCTTGCGACTGTCTCGGTCGGTGTCGCGCTTGGCGAACGCGCCCACCCCATCCAGCGCCTTGACCACACGACTGAGGCCGTAGCCGTTGGCCGCTTCGACCAGCGCCGACTTGTTGAACAGGTACAGGCGTTTGCCCAGGGATACTTCCCAATACCCGGCGCGGTTGAACACCTTGGAGTCGGGTGTGTGGTCATCCACATCGGAGAAGCGGCTGCTGCCGTGCTTGTCGATGAAGTCGAGGATGCCGGCGAGGATCTGTCGGTCTTCGGCATTGCCGCTGCCGACCCGCGACAGCCACTCGCCATACAGCAACTGGCAGTCGCTCAGGGCACTGCCCGGTGCCCAAGGCAACAGGCCGTAGGCGATGGCCATTTCCCCGGCCAAGGCAATTACGGCGAAGCGGTCGGCCACACGGCCAGCCTGGGCGTTGTCCTCAACAAACTTGCCGCGCACGTTGGCGAAGTTTTCCAACAGGCCGGGGCGGTCGTTGCTGGCGAGCAGTTGCTCGACGAACGCAGAGCCCAAGTGACCATGGTGGGCACTCACAGCCACGGTGAGCAGGCGGTGAAAGTCGGCACCCTCCAGGCCATGCAACTCATCGAAGGCGCGGTGGGCGCGAGTGCCGGCGTTCACGTCGACCATGCGCAGTTCAGCACCAGCGTGGGCAGCGTTGCCCGAAATCGCGGCGTGCTCAGAGAGGGAGCGTTCGCCACTGGACAGGGTGAGCAGGCGCCAGCTCAATTTGGCCCGACCTTCACGCTCGCGGGTCATGGTGCCTTTGCCCTGACCATTGGCCAGTGAGTAGGCCATCTCCTGCACACGCTTCGGATCGGCGCGTTTGATTTCGTCCAGCGGCAACAGGGTGTCATTGCGCCCGGCCGCCTCGATCTCCAAGCCACCTTTGGTCATGTCCCAACTGGCGGCGAACACGCCCGGGTCACCCCACACCGAGGAGCCAATCAACTGCGCCAACGACTTGCCGCTGGAGCTGTCGCCCACCAGGTGCACGCCGCCGCCGAGCACGCCAACCAGACTCAGCAGTGGTCCGGCCAGTGCACAGCCAATCGCCAACGTCAGCACCGGATTGCCCGCGCACTTGGCGGCGACTTCGCGTTGCCAGAGCGCCAGCTCGCCACGCACGCTGAACAGGTTCTGGCCTTTGCCGCTGGCCTGATAACGCACCTTGTCGCTGCCGAGGGTGCGCCCCGGCAAGACAAAGGCGCCGGACTCATGCCAGCCCGGGCGGCTGGTGGTGGCGAAGACTTCCTCGGGGCGCTGCTCCAGCAAGTACTCCATGAAGGCGGCGCGCTTTTTCAGCGCGATGATGACGCCCATGCCGAACAACTGGCGGCGGGCATCCTCGCCACTGCCACCGAACACCTCCATGGGAATGATCCATTCCTTGATGCCGCTGTCGGTGCACAGGCGCAGCAGGCGTCCCTCGCTGCCGTCATCGCTGTTGGTGGTTCGCGCTGTGACGGTCACCGGGCTGGCGATCCATTCATCAATGATCGGGCGGTCGTTGGTGTCGTTGTCGGCGTCGTCCTCGTCTTGGCCCGCTGCGCGTTTAAAGCCGTGGCGGTACACCCCCGGACGGAGCTTGCGGCCCTTCTCATTGGTCACCCAGTGCTCGTACACGGCCCAGCAAGGGCGCTCAGGCGCAATGGTCGGCGCATCAGGCCGAAGGCTGATGACGTTGCTGTCAGGCAGGGACATGGGCGCGTTTCCAATTGGCGAGGTCGTTGAAGTCGGTGAGGTCGGCGGGAGCGTCGTCTGGCCACTCCGGGAACGCGACTTGGCCACCCACCAGCGCGGCGGCGGCATTGGCGGCGGTGCGTCCGGGGTTGCCATCGGTGAGCCGGTCGTCGTCGCCGGCGATGAGGATGGGCTGCTCTGGGTAGCGAGTGCGTAGCGCCAGAGCGACCGGTTTGAGGTTGCCGCTGTTCATGGCACAAGCCACGGCGTAGCCGTGCTGGTGTAGCGTGGCCCCCGTGGCCCAGCCTTCGCAGATGCACAGCGGTTGGCCCGGGACGATGACACCCAAGGGCGAATAGCTGCCCTTGATCCGGCCACCCGCCAGAAAACGTTTGCTGCCGTCGTGGGCAATACGCTGCAGGTTGACCAACTCGCTCGCTACATACAGCGGCACCAGCAAGGCGTCACCACTCTGGCGCAGGCCATGCGGGCGGATGCCTTTCGCGATCAGGTACGGGTGGGCAGGATCAGCGCGGCGCGCATCGCGCCACCAACGTTGAGCACGGAGTGCTGCCTTGAGCTGGCGCTGTTGTTGCTCGGCTTCGCGTTGGCGCTTGGCTTGCTCGATGCGCTGACGTACTTCGACTGCTTCGCGATGATCGACCGGTTCACGAGAGCACCAGGTGCGCGTCCCGCCATTCTTCCAGCTGCCGAACGCACCCGACGCGATGCCGTCCAGGTACAAGACATACCAGCCGTTTTCGCTGCCCTGTTTGTCACCGGGAACGTGAAAGCGATGAATCACACCGCTCGGCTCCGGCAGCCAATCGAGTGGGCCATAAACGGACTGAAGTGCTTCACGAAAAAGAACGGGCGCGGCCTTGTGATGGGTGACACCCGACGGCCCGTAAACATTCTTCAGGCAAGCCGAGAGCGTCACCGCCGTTTGGCAGTGTTGAAAATTCGTCATCAGTTAGCCCCTCAGTTCAGGGAGGCAGCGAAACATCTGCTGGCTGGCTTCACCGCGCACACAGACATGCCCGAACAACGCTTTGTTGGTGGAGCGGCAACCGGCTAGCCAATGGTCATGATCCGGAACGGACCCGACAGCTTGCTCTTTCACCCAATGCGGCAACTCACCGCGGCAGCGCATTTCGTTGAGCATCGTCCACCAGTGGGAAGCGTGACTGCGCTCAATTGAGATGAGGTCAATCAGCGTGCGGCGTTGCTCAGTGTTGAGGTCGACTATGGGTGTCTCGGGTGTGCAGTTGAGGGCATTCATAGCGACACCTCGACCGCATCCAGCTGGTCGCGCAAGCGCTTGGCTTGGCCGTCCAGATAGTGGTCCCAATCGCTGCTCAGGTACTGGCCCAAACCGGTCAGCTTTTCGAGGTCGCGACCCTTGTTGTGTTTGGCGTCAGCACGAATGGCCGTCATCAGGGCGGTCAGCCAGCCAATGTGATCGTGGGTGGCGTCAATCAGATTAAGTGCTTCGTCGGCGATGTGGTGGGGGTTGTTCATGGCGCCTCCCCCTCAATCAGGGTGGTGGCGAGTGTGGCGCGGTCGGTGCTATTCAGTGCGCCGAGGGTATCGGCCATCTGCACCAGGCCAAGAAGGTGGGCGCGTTGCTCGGGCAAGCGGTTGATGCGATAGGCGATCAGTTCGGCGCCGATGATGGCGATGGCCAGGCTGTTGCTGGACGAATTGAGGGCGTGAATGTGCTGCATCGGTGTAGCTCCAAGTTTGATTAGGAGCTGCCACGGTCCGCGACCAAGCGAATTAGGGTGGCAGCTGTGCGCAGGTTGGTCGACCGGGAACTTGGGACCCGGCATACCCGAAGGTATCCCACGCACAGCCACCATAAAGCGAAACGGCGGGCACAAAAAAAGCGCCTGCTGTCGAATGGGGCGCTGTTGCGCCAAGTTGCTCGGGCGACCAAACCCGGTCGCTGATTTTGCAGCGACGGACAAACCATAACGCTTACGGGAATGCATCGCAAGGGGAAGAAATGCTTGTGCGGTAATCATGGGCGCACATCCTCCAGGCCGAAAGTGAGCTGCAGTTGCTCCCGCAAGTGCGCGACATGCTGATAGGCACCCGGCTTTTCATAACGCCAGAGAGCCAGCCGGCGACCACTCTGACTTGCTTCCTGCTTGCGAGTCTCCAGCGCTTGGCAGGCCATGCCGTAGCGTGCTTCACGAAACGCCATGACCAGACTCGACTTCAGCTCTACAACGCGCTCGGTGTTGCGTGACAGGGCGAGCAGGAAGTACGCCTGATCCTCGTTGAGCAGGGCATATCGCTGATGTTTTGCACCGCGAGCGCCTGGCGTTTTCACTGCCTCCGTTTGAAACGGAAGCAGTCCAAATTGCTGAGTCTTGTCGGCGTAGCGCTCGATCAACTCCATGGTGTTTTTGTGTTGAATACCTAGCCGCTCAGCAAGCACACGACTGTCGGCACGAGCCTCGCCTTGGGACTGGATCAGGGAAATGGTGTTCATGCTGCCACCTTCCCTGCGGGCTCACCGATAAGGGTGTACAGCGCGATATTGCTGTGGGACCGACCCTGCTCGTCAGTGATCGTGATGCGCTGGGTGTGGAATGAGTAACCCTGATTTTTCAGCTCTTTGATGCGTGAGGCAGGCATCAAAATATTTAGGTCGCGGCGTGCGGTGATAGTGTCGATTGGGCCACTGTTGCGCATCCAGTCGAGCAACCAACGCCGCTGTGCCGAACCGATGCTACCGATGAGGTGTGATTTATTCTGGCTGGCCATTTGGTTGGTCTTTTCTATGTAGAGCATTTACGCGGCCTCACCACGGCATTCGGCGATGCGCTCATCACACCAGGCTAGTATTTCGGCCTCGATCCAAACGACACACTTTGGGCCGAGGGTGACTTGCTTGGGGAAAGTGTCGGCAGCGACACGGCGGTAGATTTCGGTGCAGGACAGGCCAGTGATCGATTCAACTTCCTGGCGTTTGATGAATCGGCGAGTGATTGAGTTGGAGCTGGTTGTGTTTGCCATCGTCTGCGCCTCCTAGGGCGTTGTGGGTAACTGACGATGCAATGTTGTCGGCCGGCAACCATCGAGTCATTGCAACTGCAAAAACCAGTTTTTCAATTGCAATCAAGTTGGGCTCAGATTTTGGCGGTCTTTCGCAAGCGGGTAAGCTCGGCGTTGGAGTCACTGAAGTGTTTTTGCAATGAGCTTTCACTCAGCCCGCGAATGCCTTTGTTGCGCTCAAGAATTGACTCAATTAATGACGTTTGCGTGTGGTTTTTTCGCTCGCTTGTCGCGGCTTCCAGCAACGCAGCAACAGTTATTCTCAATGATGGAGGGGGCACTTCTTGAGTGCTGGTAGGGGAGGGCTCTGGCAGATTTTGTGTTTCAGTTACTGCGAAGTTAAAAATGGCTTGGTCTATCAATATGCATTGATCGTTAGCCATGATTTCGACTGTTGGTTTTTCTGGCACGGCATTCATGTTTGCTTTTTCAGCAAGTGAATATAAATCAGCGGTCACCGCCATTACCCTTACATTATCTGGATCGTCCTCGTTGTCATGCGGGGACAAATATTCATCAGTTTGAATATCTCTTATTGCGTAAAAGCCGCCGTTTGCATCGCGTACAGCGTAAGACTTGCGTGATGCAATTTGAACTGAATCGCAAGGTAGGTAAAAGCCATAGGAAACACCGGCAAGGTAATCGCTTTCCATAAAATAGCGTCCGTCTCTCGCGTGTTGCTCGTGAGTTTCGGCGTCGAATATTGGTTTGAGTTTAACGATTTCACCATGGCACGGACGAAATAGTCTTAGCCATCCACCTTCATAAAGAGACATTAAATCGTTAACGTCGACTTTTTCACCGATTAAATCTGAAAGTAATTTGGTAGCTGCAACCATTGGTATCACGGATTTGAATTTGCTTAGTTTGCTCATCGAGCGGCGCTCCGAATTGAAACCACATCTGCTCCAGCACATAGCGCGTCGATTGAGTCAGCCCAGTCCTGCATCATTACCCGGCGTTGCTCCAAGTAGTTGGCGTGGTTGTAGGTATCGCGGATGCCGTCGGAGTCTCCGTGCGCCAGTTGGCGCTCGATCCAGTCCTTGTTGTACCCGCGCCCGTTCAGCTCAGTGGACAGTAGATGGCGAAAGCCGTGGCCGGTCTGACGACCCTCGTAACCCATTACTCGCAGTGCTTTGTTGATGGTGTTCTCGCTCATGGGTCGGTCGGGGTTTTGCTGACCGGCAAACACAAGCGGATATTTGCCTGTGATCGGTTTAAGCAGGCGCAGGATCTCAACGGCCTGATTCGGTAGGGGGACGGCGTGAGGGCGGCGGGCCTTCATGCGCTCCTTGGGAATTGTCCAGGTTGCAGCGTCCAAATCGAACTCTACCCAAGGCGCAGCTCGCAACTCGCCAGGTCGAACTGCGGTAAGCGCCAGCAGGCGAATGGCACAGCGGGTCAACAGGTTGATGTTGGCGCTGTCGCATTTGGCAAGCAGTTCGGGCAACTCGGACATGGCGACGTGGGGATGGTGGCGGGGCGCTTTCGTGGGGGCGGCCACAACATCCAGATCGGTGGCAGGGTTCGCCTCCACAACACCTTTGGCCAACCCATAACGGAATATCTGGTGCAGCCACTGGCGAATTTTGCCGGCAGCATTCAGCGTCCCCCGGGCCTCGACTTTGCGAACCAAGTCCACCAGATCGGGACGAGTAATGCTTTTCAGTGTTCGAGAGCCAATGCCTGGTATCAAATCATTCTCAAGGTACAGCTTGGCTTTGTAGGTGGTGCTTTCTGCCCAGCGAGGTGCGTTATAAGCAAACCACTCCCGTGCAAGCGTCTCAAATGTCAGCCCATCCACCTTCTGCGCTCGTCTGGTGGATTTGCGTTCATGCGAAGGGTCTTTGCCCTCTGAGATCAGTTGTCGTGCCTCAGATCGCTTTTTGCGAGCTTGCACCAACGTGACTTCTGGGTATGAGCCAAATGCCAATCGATTTTCTTTGCCGAGGTGACGATATTTGAGGCGCCAGAGCTTTGAGCCGGAGGGCATGATTTCGAGATACAAGCCTTCACCGTCGGCGAGCTTGTAAGGCTTCTCCCGAGGTTTGGCTGCTTTGAGAGCGGAGTCGCTCAGGGGCGTGACTTTCAGGGCCATGAAGCACCATTTTGGGGGCATGCGAGATGACCGAACCGGTCATGCCCCCAACTCTGCCCCCAAAACTTTGGGCTGCCTAGGTCAATTTGGGCAACCATAGACAACAAAAAGCCCGCACTAGGCGGGCTTCTTGTGGGCTTTCGGGTGATTTTGGCACCACCTGAAATTAATTAGTGGTGCCCAGAGACGGAATCGAACCGCCGACACGGGGATTTTCAATCCCCTGCTCTACCGACTGAGCTATCTGGGCAACGGGGCGCATTAAACGGGTTTTTCAGGGGGTCGTCAAGCAAGTTTTCAAAAAAAATTTAATTATTACCGTCGCTTACGTTCCGACCCCCGATAAATCGGGGTTATTCCGACGGCGGCACGTAGCCTTCGGCCTTGGCGTAATCCTCGCCGGAGAAGTACTTGTCCATCTCGCCCTGAAGATATTTGCGATCTTCGGCGTTCATCATGTTCAGGCGTTTTTCGTTGATCAGCAGGGTCTGGTGCTTCTGCCAGTCGGCCCAGGCCTTTTGCGAGACGTGGTCAAAAATGTCCTGGCCTTTGGCGCCCGGGAAGGGAGCGCGCTCCAGGCCTGGCAATTCTTCTTTGTACTTGCGGCACATGATGGTGCGGGTCATGACGACTCTCCTGCGTTCAATACGGCGGCCGCGCGTTCGAGCAAGGTTTTGACCGGGGCGGCAAGGCCCAGGCGCGGCGGGGTGGCGAGGTTATACCAGAGCCAGTCAGCCTCGGCCACGTGATGGCCGGACTCCTGGACCTGAACCAGCCAGGGTTCGATGGATAATTGAAAATGGCTGAAGGTGTGCACCAGGCTCGGCAGCGATTGTTGCGCGCCCAGTTCCAGCGAGTGCTGCGATGCCAGATGCGGCAGGTCGTCGAGGTCGTCGAGTTCCGGCAGGCTCCACAAACCGCCCCACAGGCCCGTGGACGGGCGACGGTAAAGCAGGATCGCGCCGTCGTTGTTGGCGAGCATCGGCATCAGCGTGCGTTTCTGCGGGATGGCTTTGCGCGGCTTTGGGATCGGGTAGCGGGTTTCCAGGCCGAGCATGTGCGCCTCGCAGCCCTTTTCCAGCGGACACAGCAGGCAGCTCGGTTTGCTGCGGGTGCAGAGCGTGGCGCCCAGGTCCATCATCGCCTGGGTGTAGGCGTTGACGCGGGTCTGCGGCGTAAAGCGCTCAGCGTTGGCCCAGAGCTGTTTGGCGACCTTCGGCTCGCCGGGGTAGCCCTCTTGCGCGGTAAATCGCGCCAGCACCCGTTTGACGTTGCCGTCGAGGATCGGCGCGCGCAGGCCCATGCTGATGCTGGCAATGGCGCCAGCGGTGGACAGGCCGATCCCCGGCAGATCAGTGAGCTTTTCCACGTCCCGGGGGAATTCGCCGCCGTACTGCTCGACGACGATCTTCGCGGTCTTCTGCAAATTGCGCGCGCGGGTGTAGTAACCCAGGCCCGTCCACAGGTGCAGCACTTCGTCTTCCGGTGCCGCCGCCAGGGCTTCGACCGTTGGCAACGAGGCCATGAAACGGTCGAAGTAGTTCAGCACGGTGCTGACCTGGGTCTGCTGCAACATGATTTCCGAGACCCACACCCGATACGGGTTGATGTCTTGCTGCCAGGGCAAATCGTGCCGGCCGTGGCGGTCGAACCAGTCCAGCACCGCCGTTGAAAACTGCTCGGCTCTCATCGCTTGAACAGCTCCTTGAGCGCGTCTTTCATTTTCGGGTCGACCTTGTCGCCCCATTTCTCGTCGATTTTTTCGCTGATCCTGTCGCCAGCCAGTTTGGCCGCGACCTGGCTCATGCGGTCGTTATCCAAACGGCAAGCCTTGGCGCCCAGCTCCAGCGGGCCGCGGCAGCGCAGTGGCCACTCGACGCCGACAAACTTGTCGCCAACCTGACAGGCCGGGTCCGGCATGGCGCTGGTATCGCCTTCGACGATGATGCCGACGCGGTAGTCCATGCCCAGCACTCGCAGATCGATGTCACCGTCACCGTTGACGGTCATGCCCGGGATGCGCGCTTTCAGGTCGGGGTTGCTGGCCACGCCGTTACGCAAGGTCAGGTTGCCCTTGAGCTCCTGGAACGGTGTGTCCTTGCCCCGCGGCTCACCGTTGAGGGATTTGCGGTTGAGCGTGGCGATGCCTTTGCACAGCTGTTGCTCAAGGTTGGCGTTGAGCAGCACGCCATTGTTGATGACGAAACTGGCGTTGCCGTTGAGGGTTTCGATCAACGCTTTCTGGCTGTTGCCGCTACCGGTCAGGCTGCTGTTGAGCGTGACCAGGCCTTTGACCGGCGGGTTCTTGCCCTGGCTTTCGAGGATTTTTTCTGCCGGTACCCGGCTGATCTTCGTCTGCAGGTTCATCGCCGGCACTGGCTGGCGTACATCGAGCGTTCCGGTGGTTTCGAAGTTGCCCTCATACAGGTCGCCGCGCAGGTTGGCCAGTGTCAGCAGGCCGCCCTGGCCGGTGGCCTTGAGCGCGGCGTTATGGATCGGCAGTTTTTGCAGGGTCAACTGGCCGAAGGTCAGGTCGGCGTCCACATCGAGCTTGCTCAAGCGTTCCACGGGCAACAAGCGCTCGCTGCTCCACGCGTCCTTGGTCGGCGCGGGTGGCAATGGAGTGCTGCCGGCACCCACCATGGCATTGGCTTCGGTGCTGGCGACTTCGGCCTGGCGTACTTGTGTCGCGCTATTGGCCTCGGCGGATTTTGGCGGCAGGTAACGGTCGATGTTGAAGGTGTCGGCCTTGAGTACTGCGCGCAGCGATTGCTTGGCGAAATTTTCGACGGCGATACGGCCGCTGAAGGTGCTGTCGTCGACTTTCAGGTTGAGGTCGTCGAGCGCCAGGCTGGTGGGTGTTGCTGCCAGACGGCTGACCAGCTCGACCTTGCTCAGGCTGCCTTCGGCCATGGCTGGGAGTTTCTGGCCGATGCTGTCGACGAATTTCGCCAGGTCGAACTGGGCAATCGAGATGCCGCCGCTGACTTGTGGGGTCTTGTCGAGGTCGTTGACCTTCAGTTCACCCAGTGCCCGCAGTTGGTTGGCGGAGATCTTGATGCCGGTCCACTCGGCGACATTGGCGGCCCTGTCCAGCACCAACTGGCCCTGGGCGGAGAAGGTCATGGTCTTGCCTTGCAGCGGGTCGCCGGTCACTTCGCCGGACAACTTCATGTCTTCGAGCTGATAGCGCTGCAGTGCACGTGCGATGCGCACCTCACCGTTGAGCTCGGTGCGTACTCGCAATGCCGGCTGGTTGGCTGACAGGAAAGCCGTGAGCTTGAGCGGAATGTTGACGGAGTCGTGAACCGCACCGGTGCTCAACTGAATGCTTTCGGCGCTGAAGCTCTTGCCGGTTTTTTCGTCGCTGTATTCGACCCGTGCGTTGTTCACGGTCAGGCTGTCGATGTCCAGACGAATCGGCTGAGCCGGTTTTTCCGCCGCGACGCTGGCTTCGGACGCAGGTTCGCCAGCGGCCGGCGGGGTGCTGGTCGCGTCGGAGTTGGCCGCTGCCGGCAGCTTGCCGACGTCTTGCCAATTGCCGTGGCCGTCCTTGTCGCGGATCAGGCGCAGGTTCAGGCCCTCGACGCGCACGTCGCTCATTTGCACTTCACGGCGCAGCAGCGGCAGTACGCGCACCGACAGGCCGAGCATCTGCAAGTCGGCAAACGGTTCGGCCGGCTTGATCAGGGTCGCCACACTGGCGTCGTGCAGTTCCAGGCCCAGCCACGGGAACAGGCTCCAGCCGATATCGCCATTGAGCGTCAGCTCGATGTGGGCCTTGTCGCGGGCAATCTGGCGAATCTCGTCTTTGTAGTCGTTGGGATCGAAGAGGTGGGTCAGGGCAAAGCCCAGCGCCACAATGATCAGCAACAGCCCGAGAAGTACCAGACCCAGGA
The DNA here is from genome assembly GCF_040448305.1 of Pseudomonas fluorescens. Classification (NCBI taxonomy): domain Bacteria; kingdom Pseudomonadati; phylum Pseudomonadota; class Gammaproteobacteria; order Pseudomonadales; family Pseudomonadaceae; genus Pseudomonas; species Pseudomonas fluorescens. Next base: position 327,736 of record NZ_CP148752.1, read on the forward strand.
TTTTGCCGAACGCTTTCATGGGCGAGTCCTTGTAGTTAATCGAATTCAAAATTTAGCCGAGGAGTATAGCGCCCCCGAACAGACGACCGGTCAGTGATCACGCCGGCAATACGTCCAGCGGCAGTTTCAGCTTCGCGGCCAGCGCCTGAGCCTCCAGATGCCCGGCAGGCGCCAGCAGGCGCAGGGTCATGCCCGATTGCGCGGCCATTTTCTGGGCTTCGGCGACCAGTCGCTCGGCAACACCACGGCGGCGGGTAATTTTTCGCACACATATTTGGGACAAGTGCCAGGCGTCTTGGTGCCTTTGCAAGCGGGCCGCGCCCAGCAGGCGATCATTGAAGCGTCCGGCGATCAGTGTGCCGTCGCGCAAACAGTCCTCGATCAACTGCGCTTCCCCGGAAAACGGCGCGAACAACCAGTCCGGGGCGTCGCGGTAGATCTTCTGCAGATCCTGCCGATCCTGGGCAGTGGCGTGGTTCAGCGGCTCGACAATGATCGGCATGGTGATTCCTGTGAGGTCATGAAGCGATGGAGATCAGATGACGTACAAAACGTGATGTCAGTTTGGTTTTTCTGCCACTTGCAGATGGTAACCTTTGCCCGTTCGTCCGTCCTTCTGCGACCTGTTGTCGCACAACTAGGCGCTCCACCGAAAAAAACGGTCATGCCTGCGTGCATAAAGGCCGGGAGTGAACTGTGGCTGGCGAACCATACTGATAATTGGGGGATACACAATGACCACGAGCATCACGGCGGACGGCTTCAGTGCCGACCAGCCTGCGTTCCTGTCCAAGGAGCGGATCATCGCCAAGCCCGGTTTCAACCGTTGGCTGGTGCCACCGGCCGCGCTGGCCATCCACTTGTGCATCGGCATGGCCTATGGCTTTTCGGTGTTCTGGTTGCCGCTGTCCAAGGCGCTGGGCATCACCGCTCCAGCGGCCTGCGCACCGGACATGAGTTTTATCGCACAAGTCTTTTCGTCCCAGTGTGACTGGCCGATCTCGATGCTCGGCTGGATCTACACCCTGTTCTTCATCTTCCTCGGTTGCTCGGCCGCCATCTGGGGTGGCTGGCTGGAACATGCCGGACCGCGCAAGGCCGGTGTCGTATCGGCTCTGTGCTGGTGTGGTGGCCTGCTGATTTCGGCGTTGGGGGTGTATACCCACCAGATCTGGCTGATGTGGATCGGCTCCGGGGTCATTGGCGGTATCGGCCTGGGCCTGGGCTACATTTCGCCGGTGTCGACCCTGATCAAATGGTTCCCGGACAAGCGCGGCATGGCGACCGGCATGGCGATCATGGGCTTTGGCGGCGGCGCAATGGTCGGCGCTCCGCTGGCGGCGGCGCTGATGGGGCATTTCGCTTCGCCAACCAGCGTCGGCGTGTGGCAGAGCTTCCTGGTGATGGCCGCGATCTACTTCGTGTTCATGATCGGTGGCGCGCTGTCCTACCGCGTTCCGCCAACCGGCTGGAAGCCGGAAGGCTGGACGGCCCCGGCGAAAAAAGCCTCGAACGCGATGATCACTCATCGTCATGTTCACGTGAATGTGGCCTGGAAGACGCCGCAGTTCCGTCTGGTGTGGCTGGTGCTGTGCCTGAACGTATCGGCCGGTATCGGCATCCTCGGCATGGCGTCGCCGCTGTTGCAGGAAGTGTTCGCTGGCAAGTTGCTGGGCAATGACCTGACCTTCGGTCAACTGGACGCCTCGCAACTGGCTTCGATTGCCGCCATCGCTGCCGGGTTCACCGGTTTGCTCAGTCTGTTCAACATCGGCGGGCGTTTCTTCTGGGCTTCGTTCTCGGATTACCTGGGCCGTAAAAACACTTACTTCGTGTTCTTCGCCCTGGGCTTTGCCCTGTACGGACTGATTCCGAACCTGGGTCACCTGGGCAGCATCGCGCTGTTCGTGGCAGCGTTCTGCATCATCCTGTCGATGTATGGCGGTGGTTTCGCGACTGTTCCTGCGTATCTGGCGGATCTGTTCGGTACGCAAATGGTCGGTGCGATTCACGGTCGCCTGCTGACGGCGTGGGCTGCTGCCGGCGTGCTCGGCCCGGTGCTGGTGAATTACCTGCGCGAATATCAGTTGAGCATCGGCGTCGAGCGTGCAGCGGCCTACGACATCACCCTGTACATCCTCGCCGGCCTGCTGGTGCTGGGTTTCCTGTGCAACCTGCTGGTGCGTCCGGTGGCGGACAAGTACTTCATGACCGACGCCGAACTGGCCGCCGAACAGGCGCTGGGCCATGACAAAGGCGCTGACAGCAGCAGCGTGCTGGAGTGGAAAGCCGCACCGGGCAGCAAGCCGCTGGCGATTGCGGCGTGGCTGGTGGTGGGCATTCCGCTGGCGTGGGGTGTTTGGGTGACTCTGCAGAAGACGGCGGTACTGTTTCACTAAGTAAAACGCACTATCCCTGTAGGAGCGAGCCTGCTCGCGATAGCGGTCTGACAGTCGACAGAAATGTTGAATGAACGACCCTCATCGCGAGCAGGCTCGCTCCTACAGTTGTTTTGGGGTGTCTGAAATGGCTTGTATGGACATGTCTATCGCCGACACCCCCGAATTCACTCCGTCAGGGATATCACCTCGCGTGTTTCTGTTTGGCGCCCGCACGCCTATAATGGCTGCCTTTTTCGCCCAATGATTTTGCGGAGCTGGTGATGGCCGAACGTAAGGCGTCTGTCGAGCGCGACACTCTGGAAACCCAGATCAAAGCCTCGATCAACCTCGATGGCACCGGAAAGGCCCGATTTGATATCGGTGTTCCTTTTCTTGAGCACATGCTGGACCAGATCGCCCGTCACGGGTTGATCGACCTGGATATTGTCAGCAAGGGCGACCTGCATATCGATGACCACCACACCGTGGAAGACGTCGGTATCACCCTCGGCCAGGCGTTTGCCAAAGCCATCGGCGACAAGAAAGGAATCCGCCGCTACGGCCACGCCTACGTGCCGCTCGATGAAGCGCTGTCGCGCGTGGTGATCGACTTCTCCGGCCGTCCAGGCCTGCAGATGCACGTGCCGTACACTCGCGCCACCGTCGGCGGCTTCGACGTTGACCTGTTCCAGGAGTTCTTCCAGGGCTTCGTCAACCATGCATTGGTCAGCCTGCACATCGACAACCTGCGTGGCACCAACACCCACCACCAGATCGAAACCGTGTTCAAGGCTTTCGGCCGCGCCCTGCGCATGGCCGTCGAGCTCGATGACCGCATGGCCGGGCAAATGCCATCGACCAAGGGCGTCCTGTAATGCAGACAGTCGCGGTTATCGATTACGGCATGGGCAACCTGCACTCGGTGGCCAAGGCCCTCGAGCACGTCGGTGCCGGCAAGGTCCTGATCACCAGCGATGCCAATGTGATTCGCGAAGCCGACCGGGTGGTTTTCCCCGGCGTCGGCGCGATTCGCGATTGCATGGCGGAGATCCGTCGCCTCGGCTTCGATTCGCTGGTGCGTGAAGTCAGCCAGGACCGTCCGTTCCTTGGCATCTGCGTCGGCATGCAAGCCTTGCTCGACACCAGCGAAGAGAACGACGGTGTCGACTGCATTGGCCTGTTCCCGGGCGCGGTGAAGTTCTTCGGCAAAGACCTGCATGAAGACGGCGAACACCTGAAAGTCCCGCACATGGGCTGGAACGAAGTGAAGCAGAAGGTCAGTCACCCGCTGTGGCACGACATTCCGGACTTGGCGCGGTTCTACTTCGTGCACAGCTACTACATTGCTGCCGCCAACGCGCGGCAGGTGGTGGGTGGCGGTCACTACGGTGTCGATTTCGCCGCCGCGCTGGCCGAAGGCTCGCGTTTCGCCGTGCAGTTCCACCCGGAGAAAAGCCATACTCATGGCCTGCAGTTGCTGCAGAACTTCGCTGCGTGGGACGGTCGCTGGTAAATGGCAATCAAGAAGAAACCGCCGATTCTGACCCTCACTCCCGAGCAGGAGAGCGAGGCCAATCGCAAGATCAAGCGCTTCATGGAAGACCGCTTCGAACTCGACCTCGGCTCGTTCGAGGCGGCGGAGATTCTTGAGTTGTTTACCCGTGAAATTGCTCCGCATTATTACAACAGGGCGATTTTCGATGTGCAGGCGCACCTCAAAGAGAGGTTCGAAAGCATCGAAAGCGATCTGTGGGCGCTCGAGAAAAACTGATTTCCGAGCCAAGCTGAACATTCAAATTTGAAGGTTTGCCAGATGCTGATTATTCCCGCTATCGATCTTAAAGACGGTGCCTGTGTTCGTCTGCGCCAGGGCCGCATGGAAGATTCCACGGTGTTCTCCGATGACCCGGTGAGCATGGCTGCCAAGTGGGTGGAGGGCGGTTGCCTCCGTCTGCATCTGGTCGACCTGAACGGCGCCTTCGAAGGCCAGCCGGTCAACGGCGAAGTGGTCACTGCCATCGCCAAGCGCTATCCGAACCTGCCGATCCAGATCGGCGGCGGTATCCGCTCCCTGGAAACCATCGAGCATTACGTGAAAGCGGGTGTGAGCTACGTGATCATCGGCACCAAGGCCGTGAAAGATCCGGCCTTCGTCGCCGAAGCCTGCCGCGCGTTCCCGGGCAAAATCATCGTGGGTCTGGATGCCAAAGACGGTTTTGTCGCCACTGACGGCTGGGCTGAAATCAGCACCATCCAGGTGATCGACCTGGCCAAGCAGTTTGAAGCCGACGGCGTGTCTTCGATCGTTTATACCGACATCGCCAAAGACGGCATGATGCAGGGCTGCAACGTACCGTTCACCGCCGCACTGGCTGCTGCAACAAAGATCCCGGTGATCGCTTCCGGCGGCATCCACAACCTGGGTGACATCAAGACCCTGCTCGACGCCAAGGCGCCGGGCATCATCGGTGCGATCACAGGCCGTGCGATCTACGAAGGCACCCTCGATGTCGCTGAAGCGCAAGCTTTCTGCGATTCGTACAAAGGCTGAGGACTGATCATGGCGCTGGCCAAACGCATCATCCCTTGCCTGGACGTGGACAACGGCCGGGTGGTCAAGGGTGTGAAATTTGAAAACATCCGCGACGCCGGTGACCCGGTGGAAATCGCCCGTCGCTACGACGAGCAGGGCGCCGACGAGATTACCTTTCTCGACATCACCGCCAGCGTCGATGGCCGCGACACCACGCTGCACACCGTTGAGCGCATGGCCAGCCAGGTGTTCATCCCGCTGACCGTGGGCGGTGGCGTGCGCACCGTGCAGGACATCCGCAACCTGCTCAATGCCGGTGCGGACAAGGTTTCGATCAACACTGCAGCAGTGTTCAACCCGGAGTTTGTCGGCGAAGCCGCGCAGCATTTCGGTTCGCAATGCATCGTGGTGGCCATCGACGCGAAGAAGGTTTCCGGACCGGGCGAAACCCCGCGCTGGGAAATCTTCACCCATGGTGGTCGCAAGCCAACCGGCCTCGACGCCGTTGAGTGGGCGAAGAAAATGGAAGGCCTGGGTGCCGGCGAAATCCTGTTGACCAGCATGGACCAGGACGGCATGAAAAACGGTTTCGACCTGGGCGTCACCCGAGCGATCAGCGATGCGCTGGGCATTCCGGTGATCGCCTCCGGCGGTGTCGGCAACCTGCAACACCTGGCCGACGGCATTATCGAAGGCCACGCCAGCGCGGTACTGGCGGCGAGTATTTTCCACTTCGGCGAATACACGGTGCAGGAAGCCAAGGCCTATATGGCCCATCGCGGAATCGTGATGCGTTAAACAACAGGCCAGTGGACACCATGGCGTACCCAAGGCACTCTTGGGTACGCCATGGATTTCGGTAGCCAGACATGCTTAAACGCTTTCTTCTCGTTCTCGCCAGTGCTTCTCTGTTGCTCATCAACGGGGCGCACGCTGCCGAAAGCCCCGATACCGATCTGGTGTTGCTGACGGAGAACTTCCCGCCGTACAACATGGCGAAGAACGGCAAGAACTTCGCTCAGGACGAGAACATCAATGGCATCGCCACCGATATCGTCCGCGAGATGTTCAAACGCGCCGACATTACCTACAGCCTGACGCTGCGTTTCCCTTGGGAGCGAATCTACAAACTCACCCTGGAGAAACCCGGTTACGGCGTATTCGTCATGGCCCGGTTGCCGGATCGCGAGAAGCTATTCAAGTGGGTCGGCCCGATTGGCCCGGACGACTGGATCATGCTCGCCAAGGCTGACAGCAAGATCACCCTCGAAACCTTGAATGACGCGCGCAAATACAAGATCGGCGCCTACAAGGGCGATGCGATTGCCGAGACTCTGGCCAAGCAAGGCCTCAACCCGATCGTTGTGCTGCGTGATCAGGACAACGCCAGGAAGCTGGTCAACGGCCAGATCGACCTGTGGGCCACCGGTGACCCGGCCGGGCGCTATCTGGCGCGCCAGGAAGGGGTTAACGGGTTGAAAACCGTACTGCGTTTCAACAGTGCCGAACTTTACCTGGCACTGAACAAGGACGTGCCGGACGAGACGGTGGCCAAGCTCCAGGCGGCGCTGGATCAGATGCGCAAGGAAGGCGTGGTGGACGACATCATGGCGAAGTATCTGTAACCATCACTTCGATACAACCTGAGACGGAGCGGCTGGCGTAGCGCTCAAGTACACGGCACTTGTAAACACGTTATTCAATGTCGCCCTTGTCAGGTGCTGTTCCCCGGAACTGATGCCGATAATGCAAAGTGCATGTGCGCCGCTTTGTGGCCCGATTTCTGTATTGATGTAAGCGTCTTCAGCGCTGATGGCGGCGCTGTAATTGTCGGGAGCATAGCAGTCCCTGGCGTTATGGGCCGTTTTGTAGCGATAGAAGGGCGCCTCGAGGGAGAACCTGAAGTCCCACGTAGGCAATACGATCTGCCCATCCGGGTTTTGCGTTCTATGAACGTATGACTTGAGCTTCCAGGGCTCCGTGACAGTCAGCTCGACCGGCTCCAACGAACAGTTTGCCCCATCGCTGGTGAAGACACCGTCAATAAAGCACTTGTGCAGGAAGTTGGCAGAGTAGCTGTAGTTGAAGCGGGCGGCCCTGCAAGACGTCGAGTGCTCACAGCCAGGCGGCGCTGGTGTATTGCGCGAAACCACGACTTTACTGACGATGCCGGTGATTTCGTTGGTGCGGCGGTTCAGCATCGGACTACCGGAGCTGCCAGCGTGAAGATCGCAGCTGTTTTTCATGGCCAAAGGGAACACCCCAGGGTGATCGATGAATGTTCCGGCAGTTTGTTCAGCACAGGCGCTCAATCGAAGCCCGTGTTCGGTAAAGCCGTTCGGCGCGCCAATGTTAAGCGCATCCTGACTCTCGTAGATTTGATGGGACGCCAGCTTGAGCGGATTGACCCCGGCCTGGATCAGCGACGCCAATGTCGCGTCGACCTCGAGTACTGCAAGATCGGTCCCGACCAGACTGCTCCATCGGGCGGTCCGGATGGCGTATCGGCGCTTACGCTGAGGCGTGTCATGAAAGTAGTGGAAGGTGACGCTGGCTTTCAAAGGCAGATTGGTCCGCGCCGAACCGTACTGAAAGAATACGCAATGACCACTGGTGAGCAGATAAGCAGGGCCAGTGGCTCGGCCTTGTCTGTTCCGCGTATCCAGTAGAACGGCGCTGCAGGTCTCGCCCGATTGGAGGCTGAGTCGTCCCACACCGCTCCAGATTTCATAAAGATGTTCGCTGTTTTGCAAAGCTCTCGACGGTGAATCGTTGACGGCGCCTTCGCCCAGGTCGCGGGCCTGCACTGCGGAAATAGCCAGCAGGCCAATCAGGCCTGCGAAGAAGAAGCTGAGATATTTCATGTCCATTCCTTGGTGATGAAATTCAGGGTGAGCGCTATCGTGGCACGCATCCGTGTACCGACAGGTATAAATAGTTATCGCGAAATGGAGTGGGCTGCGAGGAATTACCGGGTGGTCGGGAGGCGGTACTGGCCATCCTTGCCATGCGCAGCCGTCGCCCGATTGCCACGCACACTGATCATCTGCCGGATATCAATCCACTCGATCCCCTGAGCCTTGAGCTTGGGCAGTTCGCGTTCCAGCACCGCCAATGTCTGCGGATACGGATGCCCGATCATCACCGCCGAGCCCTGTCTGTGCGCGAGGCTGATCGCTGTCTGCAACTGGGTCAGGATCGCTGCTTCAGTACGCTCATCGTCGAGAAACACATCCCGCGAAACGCTCGCCAAACCGATCTTCTGCGCTTGGGCTGCGGCCACGGTCTGGGCGCTGGTGCGACTGTCGACGAAGAATTTATGCCGGCGCTGCAAATCCGCCATCAACCACGCCATGGCGGCTGGCTGTGCGGTCATGCGGCTGCCCATGTGATTGTTGATGCCGCTGGTGTACGGGACCATTTTGAACGCAGCGTTCAGGCGTTTTTCCAGCTCGTCGACGGGCAACTCGGGATGCCAGGCGAACGGTCCGGTGGCCGGATCCATGGGCATGTGCAGGATGACGATCTTGCCGGCGCGATGGGCTTCGCGGGCGAATTCGGTGGCGTGGGGCGTGTCGGGCATGATTGCCGTGGTCACCGGGCCGGGCAGGGCGAGCACGCGGCGATCCCGGGGCAGGTTCTGCCCCAGGTCATCGATGATCAGGCTCAGGTAGGCTTTGTGGGGTGTCGATCCGGCGGGTTCTGCGTGAGCAACACCCGCCAGACAACACAACAGACCGATCAGCAACCGCAGAAGCATCTCAACGGCCGGACGTGATACTCAGCCCTTTGAGCAGGCTCAGGGCCTGGGCCAATTGGTAATCATCGTCCTGTGGCATAGGTTTGGCCTTGCCGCTGGTGCCGGTCGGTTTGTCGGCGCCGCCGTTGCCATTGCCCAGGTGACCCTGCAAATCAGCTTCCTTGAAGTAATCGCTGTCCTGCTCGCTGGTGATCTTGGCCTTGCGTACTTCGATATCCGGCACGATGCCCTGGGCCTGGATGGAACGGCCGTTCGGCGTGTAATACAGCGCCGTGGTGATCTTCAATGCGCGCTCGTTGTTAAGCGGCAGAACCGTCTGAACCGAGCCTTTGCCGAAACTGGTAGTGCCCATCAGCACGGCGCGTTTCTGGTCCTGCAGGGCGCCGGCGACAATTTCCGAAGCCGAGGCGCTGCCGCCGTTGATCAGCACGACCATTGGCACGGCTTCGCTTTCGTCCTTGCCGGTGGCAGAGAAACGTAACTCGGAGTTGGCGATACGGCCCTTGGTGTAAACGATCAGACCCTTGGTGATGAAGTGGTCGACCACTTCCACCGCCGCTTGCAACACGCCGCCCGGGTTGTTGCGCAGGTCGAGAATGATACCCTTGAGCTTCTTGCCGTTGTCCTTGCGCAGCTTGGCCAGGGCCTTGGAAACCTCTTCACCGGTCTTGACCTGGAACTGGGTGATGCGAATGTAGCCGTAGCCCGATTCCAGCAACTGGCTCTTCACGCTCTTCACTTGAATGACGGCGCGGGTCAGGGTCACGTCGAACGGCGTGCCACCGTCGCGCACCAGGGTCAGGGTGATTTTCTGGCCGATCTTGCCGCGCATCTTGTCGACGGCTTCGGTCATGCTCTGGCCGCGAGTCGGCTGGCCGTTGATCTTGACGATGAAGTCGCCGGCCTGAATGCCGGCCTTGGAGGCTGGAGTGTCGTCAATGGGCGACACCACCTTGATGAAGCCGTCTTCGGCACCGACTTCGATGCCCAGGCCGCCGAATTCACCGCTGGTGCTTTCCTGCAACTCGGCGAAATCCTCAGGGCCCAGATAGGCCGAGTGCGGATCGAGGTTGCTGAGCATGCCCTTGATGGCGTTTTCCAGCAGGGTCTTGTCATCCACCGGTTCGACATAAGCGGCCTTGATCCGGTCCATCACCTCGGCAAAAGTGCGCAACTCATCCAGCGGCAGTGGCGCCTTGGTGGTCGCAGCAGTGCCCGCAGGCGCAACCGCCGGAGCTGGTTGAGCGGCAAACGCCAGAGGCGCGCCGATCACCAGGGCGATCGTCAGGGCCAGCGAGGTAAGGCGGGACAAATGCAGCATGTCTAACAAACTCCTGAATTAGGTAACGCGCTTATCCTTGCGCGCGGCACCATTGTGCCGGATCACTCGGGTGACCCTGCTGACGAATCGCGAAATACAATGCCGGTGTATCTTGTCCGCCACTGCTACCCACAGTGGAGATGGACTCACCGGCTTTTACCACGTCACCCGCAGACTTGAGCAGCGTCTGGTTGTGACCATAAAGACTCAAAAAACCGTTGCCGTGGTCGAGGATCACCAGCAACCCGGCGCCTCGCAGCCAGTCGGCAAACACTACGCGACCACCATGCACCGCATGCACGGTGCTGCCGGCAGATGCGCCGATCATCACGCCATCCCACTTGGTCCGGGCATCGTCGCCACGGCTTTCACCGTAGCGCGCCAGCAGTCGACCATCGACAGGCCAGGGAAGTTTGCCGCGGGTTGTCGCAAACGGGCCGCCAAAGGTCTCGCCGGAACTGGAAACCAGTGCGCCAGGTGTCGACCTGACCGGTTTGCGTGGGGCGTCGTCGCTGGCATCTGCCTGCGCCTGAGCCTCACGTAAACGCTTTTTTTCGGCTTCCTGCTGGGCAATCAGCGCTTTTTGTCGCGCTTCTTCTGCCTCACGAGCCTGGCGTGCCAGGGTTTCTTCAATGGTTTTAAGGACTTTAGACAGGTCTGCTTGATCCTGCTCGCGCGCCGCCAGTTTCTGATCGCGAGCCTTTACGTCGTCATTGAGCTTGGCCAGGACTTGCTGGCGCTCCTTGCGGACTTTCTCGAGCTCGTCACGCTGGGTGTCGAGGCTGCTTTGCTGCACCAGCAATTGCGCCTGCTGCATGGCGATGTCTTTCTCGACATTGGACAGTTGGCGCAGGGTTTCGTTGAAATTCTTCAACTGCTCCAGGCGAGCCTGGCTCAGGTAGTCGTAATAGGTGAGGGTACGGGCGAATCTTTCCGGATTCTGCTGGTTGAGCAGCAGCTTTAGGTATTCCTGGCGACCGTTCTGGTAGGCCGCCCGGGCCTGAATGGCGATCAGTCGTTGCTGTTCAATGCGCGCGCTCTGGAGTTTTTTTTTCTCCGCATCGAGGCGCTGCAGCTCGGCTTCGCTTTTCTTCAGCTCTTTTTGCAGGGCGTCGACCTGCTTCTCGAGCTTGCCCATTTCGGTTTCGGTGCCCTTGAGCTCTTTCTGCACACCGGACTTTTCTTCCTGCAGCTTGCCCAGCAGCTTCTTCAGCTCGGCAATGTCCTGACGCGTGGCGTCCAACTGTTGTTGGGTATCTGCGCGCTCGTCAGCGAAAGCCGGTTGGAGCAGGCAGGTCAGGGCTAGGGCAGTCAGGATGCGGAGCATAGGGGCGGGCGGCACCAGGGAAAGGGACGGCCTAGTATGCCCGCCATGGGCGGCAAAAAAAATGCCCATTTCTGACTGTGTGATAACTGGCCAGGAGTTGCATCTAAAAACACCCCAAAACCACTGTGGGAGCGAGCCTGCTCGCGAAAGCGGTGTGTCAGGCAACAATGATGTCGACTGATGCTCCGCATTCGCGAGCAGGCTCGCTCCCACAGGGTATTTCGGTGTTTGAGCGGTCGGGTTACACCAGAATCGAAGTCCCGGTCATTTCCGCCGGTTGCTCGAGGCCCAGCAGCTTCAGCATGGTCGGCGCCACGTCCGCCAGCACGCCGCCTTCGCGGACCTTCAGGTCGCGCTTGCCGACATAGATGAACGGCACCGGCTCGGTGGTGTGCGCGGTGTGCGCCTGGCCGGTGGTTTCATCGGACATTTGCTCGACGTTGCCATGGTCAGCGGTGATCAAGGCTTCGCCGCCGACTTTTTCCAGGGCATCGACGATGCGACCCACGCACAGGTCCAGGCATTCAACGGCCTTGACCGCCGCTTCGAACACGCCGCTGTGGCCAACCATGTCGCCATTGGCGTAGTTGACCACGATCACGTCGTAGCGCTGGTTTTCGATCGCATCGACGATGCGGTCGGTGACTTCCGGCGCGCTCATTTCCGGTTGCAAGTCATAGGTGGCGACTTTCGGTGACGGAATCAGGATGCGCTCTTCGCCCGGGAACGGTTCTTCGCGGCCGCCGGAGAAGAAGAAGGTCACGTGGGCATATTTTTCGGTTTCGGCGATGCGCAGCTGGGTCTTGCCGTTTTTCGCCAGGTAGTCGCCCAGCACGTTTTCCAGGCTGCCGGCAGCGAAAGCCGACGGCGCAGGGATGCTGGCGGCGTATTGGGTCAGCATGACGAAACCGGCCAGTTTCGGTTGGCGGGCACGCTCGAACTCACTGAAGTTGTCTTCGACGAACACGCGGGTCAGCTCGCGGGCACGGTCGGCGCGGAAGTTCATGAACACTACGGCGTCGCCGTCTTCGACTTTTACCGGCTCGCCGATGGAGGTGGCTTTGACGAATTCGTCGCTCTCGCCACGCTCGTAGGCTGCTTGCAGGCCTTCCTGAGCGGTGGCGGCGTTGAATTCGCCCTGGCCATCGACAATCAGGTTGTAGGCCTGGGATACACGGTCCCAACGGTTGTCGCGGTCCATGGCGTAGTAGCGGCCGATGATGCTGGCGATCCGGCCTTTGCCCAAGGCCTGGAAGGTCGCGTCGAGCAGTTCGATCGACGACTGCGCGCTTTTCGGCGGGGTGTCGCGGCCGTCGAGGAAGGCGTGCAGGTAGATGTTCTGGGCGCCGCGCTTGAAGGCCAGTTCGGCCATGGCGACCAGGTGATCCTGGTGGCTATGTACGCCGCCATCGGACAGCAGCCCCATGAAATGCACGGCTTTGCCGGCGGCGACGGCTTTGTCTACGGCAGCGCAGATGGTCGGGTTCTCGAAGAACTCGCCGTCGCGGATCGATTTGGTCACGCGAGTGAAGTCCTGATACACCACGCGGCCGGCGCCCAGGTTCATGTGGCCGACTTCGGAGTTGCCCATCTGGCCATCCGGCAGGCCGACGTCCATGCCGCTGCCCGAGATCAGGCCGTTCGGTACTGTGGCCCACAAACGGTCGAGTACGGGCTTCCTGGCCGCATAGATGGCGTTGGATTCGGGGCTGTCACTGTGACCGAAGCCGTCGAGAATCATCAGGACCAAAGGTTTAGGCGTGGTAGTCATGGAATCCACTCGTGGCTGAGGTAAAAGGGGTAATGGAAAAAGGAGTCGCAGTTTAAAGCGAAGTTCCAGCCACGTCACCGCCGGACGGGGTTTGGCCCACCATAGTGGCTGTGTATACTGGCCGACATTTTAACGCCCTGGAACCTCCTTCGATGGTTGCTAACCTGATTCAATTCGCCACTAACCACTACATTCTCGTCGGTATCTTCGTCGTTCTGCTGGCGTTGCTGATTGCCTATCAAATGCAGGGCGGCGGCCGCAGCCTGAGCACCGGCGAACTGACCGGCCTGGTCAACAAGGACGCAGGCGTAGTGATCGACATTCGTCCGACCAAGGATTTCGCCGCCGGTCACATTGTCGGCGCGCTGAACATTCCTCAGGACAAACTGACCGCCCGCGTTGGCGAGCTGGAAAAGCACAAGACCAAGACCATCATCCTGGTCGACGCCATGGGCCAGACCGCTGGCACCCACGCCCGCGAATTGATGAAATCCGGTTTCACCGCCGCCAAGCTGTCCGGCGGTATCTCCAGCTGGAAAGCCGACAATCTGCCGTTGGTGAAGTGATATGAGTAGCGTCGTCGTCTATTCCAGCGATTACTGCCCTTACTGCTCGCGAGCCAAATACCTGCTCGAGAACAAAGGCGTGGCCTTCGAAGAGATCAAGGTCGATGGCAAGCCGCAGGTGCGCGCTGCGATGGCCCAGAAGGCCGGGCGTACGTCCGTGCCGCAAATCTGGATCGGCAGCACTCACGTGGGCGGTTGTGATGATTTGTTCGCCCTGGACCGCGCCGGCAAGCTCGACGCGCTGCTCAGGGCCTGACGGCAATACCCCAAACAAGCAAACCTAAATGAACACTGGATCAAGAAGGATCTGCGATGACTGACCAACAGAACACTGCTGCGAACGAAGAAGAAACTGCACCGCAATTCTCCTTGCAGCGCATTTATGTGCGTGACCTGTCCTTCGAAGCTCCGAAAAGCCCGGCGATCTTCCGCCAGCAGTGGGAGCCGAGCGTTGCTCTGGATCTGAACACCCGTCAGAAGACGCTGGAAGCTGACTTCCACGAAGTCGTGCTGACCCTGTCGGTTACCGTGAAAAACGGTGACGAAGTGGCATTCATCGCTGAAGTGCAACAGGCCGGTATCTTCCTGATCAAGAACCTGGACGACGCTTCGATGAGCCACACCCTGGGTGCGTTCTGCCCGAACATCCTGTTCCCGTACGCTCGCGAAACCCTGGACAGCCTGGTGACCCGCGGCTCGTTCCCGGCACTGATGCTGGCTCCGGTGAACTTCGATGCGCTGTACGCGCAAGAGCTGCAACGCATGCAGGCTGCTGGCGAGACTCCGACCGTTCAGTAAGCATTTCTGAACGTCGAAGCAAGTCCAATGTGGGAGCGGGCTTGCTCGCGAAAGCGGTTTTTCAGTCAACATTCATGTTGAAGCTGATGACCCCTTCGCGAGCAAGCCCGCTCCCACATTTTTTATGCAGTGTTATTTGAAGTCGTTCTGACGCCAGGCTTCGTAAACGGCCACCGCCACGGTATTGGACAGGTTCAGGCTGCGGCAGCCCTCGCGCATCGGCAGGCGCAGGCGTTGCTCGCCGGGCAGGGCGTCCAGCACTTCGGCGGGCAAGCCACGGCTTTCCGGGCCGAACAGGAACGCGTCGCCCGGAACGAAGCTGGCATCGTGGAACGGCCGCGAGCCCTTGGTGGTGAAGGCGAACAGCCGTGGATGGCCGAGGCTCTCCAGGCAGCTGGCAAGGTCCGCGTGGCGTTGCAGGGTGGCATACTCGTGGTAATCGAGACCGGCCCGGCGCAGACGCTTGTCGTCCATCTCGAAGCCCAGCGGTTCGATCAAATGCAGGTGGCAGCCACTGTTGGCGCACAGCCTGATAACGTTGCCGGTATTCGGCGGAATTTCTGGTTGGAAAAGGATGACGTGAAACATGCACGGCTCCGAAGGTAAAGATGACGCGCATTCTACGCCGCAAGCCGGCGTGCGTTCGAAACTATTCCTGCGGGTGATGGGCTCGCTGGCAATTGTCGGGGTGATGGTCGGGATGATGATCGGTCGCCTGACCACGCCAGACCCCAGTCAGTTGCAGCAGGTGGAAGTGACGAACGACGGGCTGGTGGTGTGGTTCAACAACGAACCCAAGACCCACGGCGAGATGGTTGATGGCAGTGTCGCGCTGCTGTTTGGCGCCGAGGGCAAGGCGCAGAAAGGTCAGCTCAAGCTCGGCGGCAAGGACGTGAACTGGCGGGTACGTTTGAGCGATGGGGGGTTGTTGCTGACACTGGTGGCGGCCCGGCCCCTGCAGGGCGAGTGGGCCGGTAGCGAGGTCGATGACCGCTGGCGGCTGGAGATCCATCTCCGGGAGCAATAAAAGAGGGAATCCCCGGCCTGCCTGTACCAAGGTTCCCGAAACGGGAGGCTCGTCGCGAATGCGGTGTGAGCCTGGTGTAAAGAGGGAACCCCTGACCTGCCTGTATCAAGGGCCCCAAAACGGCTGGGCTCGTCGCGGGTGCGGTGTGAGCCGATGTAAAGAGGGGAATCCCCGGCCTGCCTGTACCAAGGTCCCCGAAACCGGGTGGGTGAACTGATTCACTTGAAAGGGTTATTGCAGGGGGCGTGCCAGTTTTCACAAAGAGAAACAAAAAGCCGGTTTGAAGCGCTGAAAGCCCCGAAATTCGGGGCTTTCGTGTTTTTTCGAAAGGTATTCGATTGCGAAAGCAGGCAGGGTTTCGAAGCTGTTTTTGTGCGCGATTGCGGTTCACGGTGCATTCAGTCGGTGCATTGATGGCTCTAAAAGCATCGCGAGCAGGCTCGTTCCCACAGGGTTCGATGGTGTCTACACGATAGTGAAAACACCGAAAATCCACTGTGGGAGCGAGCCTGCTCGCGATTGGATGTAACTGACAGCGAAGTACTAAAGGCTGTTTAACCCTCATCCCCCTCATCATCATCCCCGCCATCAACCTTCATCCCCAATTCCTTGATCTTGCGGGTCAGGGTGTTGCGGCCCCAACCCAGCAATACGGCGGCATCGCGGCGGCGACCGGCGGTGTGTTTGAGGGCGGTCTCGATCATGATCCGCTCGAAGGCCGGCACGGCGCTGTCGAGCAGGCTCGACTGACCACGGGCCAGGGCCTGGTCAGCCCACTGGCGCAGGGCCTGTTCCCAGTTGGTCACGGGTGCCGAGTCCTGCGGCAGGCTCAGCAGCTCCGGCGGCAGGTCGCCGATGTGAACTTCGCGACCCGAAGCCATCACCGTGATCCAGCGGCAGGTGTTCTCCAGCTGACGCACGTTGCCGGGCCACGGCAAGTTCTTCAGGTATTCCTCGGTTTCGCTTTTCAGCAGTTTCGGCTCGACCGCCAGCTCCTGGGCGGCGCGGCCGAGGAAGTGCTTGGCCAGGGTCGGGATATCTTCGCGGCGATCGGACAGGCGCGGGATATGGATGCGGATCACGTTGAGGCGATGGAACAAGTCCTCACGGAATTTCCCGGCATGCACCAGCGTTTCCAGATTCTGGTGAGTCGCGGCGATGATGCGCACATCGACCTTCACCGGCACATGGCCGCCGACGCGGTAGAACTCGCCATCGGCCAGTACCCGCAGCAAGCGGGTCTGGGTGTCGGCTGGCATGTCACCGATTTCATCGAGGAACAGTGTCCCGCCATCCGCCTGTTCGAAGCGCCCGCGTCGCAGGTTGGCCGCGCCGGTAAATGCGCCTTTTTCATGGCCGAACAGTTCGGATTCCATCAGGTCTTTGGGGATCGCCGCCATGTTCAACGCAATAAACGGCGAAGCGGCGCGCGGGCTGTGGCGATGCAGCGCGTGGGCCACCAGTTCTTTACCGGTACCCGATTCACCATTGATCAGCACGGTGATGTTGGAGTGGCTCAAGCGTCCGATGGCGCGAAACACTTCCTGCATCGCCGGCGCTTCGCCGATGATTTCCGGGGTGCGGGTCAGGGTCGGGGCAACTTCCAGGCCTTGTTGTTCCTGGGCGTGCTGGTTGGCGCGCTTGACCAGGGAAACCGCTTCGTCGACATCGAACGGCTTGGGCAGGTACTCGAAGGCGCCGCCCTGATAGGACGCGACAGCGCTGTCCAGATCGGAATGAGCGGTCATGATGATCACTGGCAGCCGTGGGTGCTGTTCGCGAATCCGCGCCAGAAGCTCCAGGCCGCTGGCGCCGGGCATGCGGATGTCGGAAATGATCACGTCCGGCTGCTGGCGCGCCAGACGGCTCATCACGCCATCGGCGCTGTCGAAGCTTTGCGTGGTCATGCCTTCCTGTTGCAAGGCTTTTTCCAGGACCCAACGGATAGAACGGTCGTCATCGACGATCCACACGGTTTCACTACGGCTCATGTCGATGTGGCTCCTTGTTCCAGTGGCAGAAAGATCGAGAAGGTGGTGTGGCCGGGGTGGCTGTCACATTCGATCAGGCCCTGGTGCTGGCTGATGATGTTCTGGGTAATGGCCAGGCCCAGCCCGGTACCGTCCGGACGACCGCTGACCATGGGGAAGAATATGGTTTCCTGAAGTTCTGCAGGGATGCCCGGACCGTTGTCGATGATCTCGATCTTGGTCACCAGGCGATGGCGCACGTGGCCGATGGTGAACTGGCGCATGGCGCGGGTGCGCAGGCTGATGCGGCCCAGGCGCAGTTCGTTCTGGCTGCTGATGGCCTGCATGGCGTTGCGCACGATGTTCAGGACAGCCTGAATCATTTGTTCGCGATCGATCAGGACGTCGGGGATGCTTGGATCGTAGTCGCGCACCAAGGTGATGCAGCCCTGGCTTTCGGCCTCCACCAGATGGCAGACACGCTCAAGCACTTCGTGGACATTGCACATGGCCAGCGACGGCAGCTTGTTGGAGCCGAGCATGCGATCGACCAGATTACGCAGGCGGTCGGCTTCTTCGATGATGACGTTGGTGTAGTCGCGCAGGCTTTCTTCCGGCAGCTCCCGGGCGAGCAATTGTGCCGCTCCGCGAATCCCGCCCAAGGGGTTCTTGATTTCATGGGCAAGGCCGCGCACCAGCATCTTGCTGGTTTCCTGTTTCGACAGCTGTGCTTCTTCCTTGGTGATCCGCAGCAGGCGGTCACGGGGGTGGACCTCGAGCAGCAGCATTGTGTCGCCATTGCTCAGAATCGGCGTTACCGCGTAGTCGACGGTCAGGGTCTGGCCGGTGAGGGCGGTGAGCATGGCCTCGCGCTTGGTGAACGGATGCGCCTGTTCGACGGCCTGGCGCAACGAGTTCAGCGCCTCGGTCGATTCGGTAAACAACTCACTGATGAATTGCCCATGGCTGCGCTGGCCGCTGATGGCCAGCAGCATCTCCGCCGCCGGGTTCATGTACTCGAGGCGCAGTTCGGCGTCGAGCAGGATGGTGGCAGTGGTGAGGTTGTCGAGTAGCAAACGGTGGAGTGCGTCGCTAATGGTCATCTGGACCTCTTTTAGGGCAGAGCATGCGCAAAAAAAACGCTGGTACGGGCAAAATGCAAAAACCAAACCAAGGCTCCGAAAAGAAGCGTTCAGCGCCTGAAACAGGCGTTTGACGCTCGTTTGCGTGGCGTTCTGCCAGCCTCTGCGGGTACTTTCGAACCAAAATGGGTTGGAATGTGAGTACGGTGCAAGCAATTGCACCAATATAGTGCGCAAAGCTGAGTGAGGTTAGAAAAGTCGCAGGAAAGGATTTTTTTCTTCGCCGGGTTTGTCGCTGAGCGGGCATTCCGGCCGCTGGCCGTAGTCTTCGAGAGTGCAGGGTTTGATCCTGCGCTTCTGGGCGAGAGACGTGCGCTGCATGTGGAAAGGTTGGCTGGCGGTGCGTTCGACGATGCGCCCCTGTTCGTCGAGGATTTCCACAGACAGGGTATGGCTGCCGCGATCGATGTTGCTCAACGGGAACACCGGGCTCAGGCCGGGTTCGGCGGTGGGCTGGCCGTCGAGCAGCAGCCGGTAGCGGTGACCGGGTTGCAGGGCGGGTTCGTTGGTGGCGCTGACGATGACTTCGCCGGTATTGCTGCGGATGGTTGCGTCGGGTTCCGGGATCAGGATGCGCAGCACCTCATAGTGGAACAGCGCTTGTACTTCAGGACTGCTCTGGGCAAGCAGCGGCGCTGCACTGGTGGGGTTGGCCGCTATTCGATTGCTCGTTGTCAGCGGTACGCGTTTGGCGTTGCCGGGTTTGGGTTGGTCGGTGAAAACCCGATTGCCCTGGGCGTCGACATACATGAAGACCTCTGCCGACACGGGCAGGGCGATCAGGCAGGCGATCAGTAGCCAGGCCTTCAAGGCTTGTGCACCCGCTGTACGGTGAATGTCACCGCTGTGCTCTGCTGCACAACGTTTTCGCCATCGATCACTTGCACGGCGAGGCGGTGTTCGCCGCGATCGATGTTCACCAGTTGCAGGGTCGGCACGTTGCCTGGCTGGCCGTAGGGCTGACCGTCCAGTAGCAGGCGCAGCAGGTGGGGGTCTTGCAGGCGGGGCTTGATCAGTACGTTTATCGTGAAGGTGCCATTGTTGGCGCGCAACGCTTCTGTGGTGGGCAGGCCGGTGAGTTCCAGTTTTTCGTAGGCACCGTGGATTGGCTCGGCGTCATTACCTGCCTGAGGTTGTGCGGGAGCGCTGGGCGGTTGGCGTTCGATGCTGTTGAGCGGCGGCAAATCAACCGCCCGGGCGTCAACACCAGCGGGCGGTTGATTGCTGTAGGCGGTATTACCGGCGGCATCGGTGTATTTGTAGATTTGGGCCATCACGGGAAAAATGAAGGACAGCAGTAGAAGTAATAACAGTGGTCGCATTCGGACTCCCTGTGTGAAGCAAAGACTACTCCGCCAATGGAATACCCTCGCTCCCAGCATAGAACACAACAAGTTCTACCGGTTCATCGCCGGTGACGCCGCGATGAGTGATATTGACCATTTCGGCCAGCGCTTCGCCTTGTTTGATGCGCCGGGTCTGGCCGCTGTTCCTGTCTTCGACGGTTAGCTCGCCTGAGAGGATGTAAGCCGCGTTGGGAATCGGATGGGTGTGCCAGGGGAGTTTGCTATTGGCAGGGATCGTGAGTTTGAGCACTGTCAGCTCGGGCGCGGCATCCGGGTAGCGAACGTAAGGTGTGCTATCCCACGACTTGCTGCTTTGAAGCAGGATTTCCCGTTTGATTTCTGTCGATGGGGGTTTTGTGGTGCAGCCTAGAAGGGCGAGGGCGGTGAGAGCGGCCAGTAGCGTCTTGAGTGGGAAAGTTTTCATCATTCTATCCATTGATTGCAGGTAGTGCACAGGCTACGAGTCATTCAAGTTGGTTGATGCCGGACGATGCTGTGTGTGCCCGAGGAGATGTCGAGTTTCATTGTCGGAAGTTGCCCACAAAAAAGGCCTCCCGAAGGAGGCCTCTTTTTGTCACGCCGCGTGTTGCGGCGCTACCGGATCAGCAGCTGTAGTACAGCTCGTATTCCAGTGGGTGTACGAAGGTACGTACCTTGATTTCTTCTTCGCTTTTCAGGGCGATGTAAGCGTCGATGAAGTCGTCGCTGAAAACGCCGCCTTTGGTCAGGAACGCACGACCTTTGTCCAGCTCTTCCAGGGCTTCTTTCAGGCTGCCGCAAACTTGTGGGATCTCTTTGGCCTCTTCAGGCGGCAGGTCGTACAGGTTTTTGTCAGCGGCATCGCCAGGGTGGATCTTGTTCTGGATGCCATCCAGGCCAGCCATCAGCAGTGCGGCGAAGCACAGGTATGGGTTGGCAGCCGGATCCGGGAAGCGTGCTTCGATACGGCGGGCTTTCGGGCTCGACACGTAAGGAATACGGATCGAAGCGGAGCGGTTGCGAGCCGAGTAGGCCAGCATTACCGGAGCTTCGAAGCCTGGAACCAGACGCTTGTAGGAGTTGGTCGCCGGGTTGGTGAAGCCGTTCAGGGCCTTACCGTGCTTGATGATGCCGCCGATGAAGTACAGGGCGGTGTCGGACAGGCCGGCATAACCTTCGCCTGCGAAGGTGTTCTTGCCATCTTTCCAGATGGACATGTGAACGTGCATGCCCGAACCGTTGTCGCCGTACAGTGGCTTCGGCATGAAGGTCGCGGTGCGGCCGTAGGCGTCAGCAACGTTGTGTACAACGTACTTCAGGGTTTGGGTTTCGTCGGCTTTCTTCACCAGGGTGTTGAACTTGACGCCGATTTCGTTCTGGCCGGCAGTCGCCACTTCGTGGTGGTGAACTTCGACGGTCAGGCCCATTTCTTCCAGTGCGTTGCACATGGAGGTACGGATTTCGTGGTCGTGGTCGAACGGTGGAACCGGGAAGTAGCCGCCTTTGACGCCTGGACGGTGGCCTTTGTTGCCGCCTTCGATGTCCTGGTCGGACATCCACGAACCTTGTTCAGAGTAGATCTTGAACATGGAACCGGAAATGTCGGACTTGAACTTGACCTGGTCGAAGATGAAGAACTCTGGCTCTGGACCGGCGTACACGGTGTCACCGATAGCGGTGGCTTTCAGGTGCTCTTCGGCGCGCTTGGCGATCGCACGTGGGTCGCGATCGTAGCCTTGCATGCTCGAAGGTTCGATGATGTCGCAGACCAGGATCAGGGTCGGTTCTTCGGTGAACGGATCCAGGACAGCGGTGGAGTCGTCCGGCATCAGGATCATGTCGGAGGCTTCGATGCCTTTCCAGCCAGCGATGGAGGAACCGTCGAACATTTTGCCGACTTCGAAGAAGTCGTCATCCAGCGCATCGCGAGCCGGCATGGTCACGTGGTGCTGAGTGCCTTTGGTGTCCGTGAAGCGCAGATCAATCCACTTGACGTCATGATCTTTGATGAGTTGAACCGACTTCGACATAGTGTCCTCCGGGTGGCTTCGGGCTAGTAATGGATGCCCTTAAATGTGGGTGATGCCGGCGCGAATACTCTGCCAAGGCAACCTGCCTCACAAGGGAGCAAATTGCATGCCAGTGCCCCACCGTGGGTTTTTTGCCCCAATTTCACGCCTGTCAGGCGGAAAAGTACCTTAAAGCGGAAAATACCGCCCTACAATGTGGCGTTCATTTCAATAAATGACCTGTTTTGGTGCGCGCAAAACCTTCTGCACATTAACTGGTTAAACCTTGAGCAATTTCCGCTATAATCCGCGCCCCCCTTTTTCGGCAGGCCATGCGCGCGCTGTTTCCATGAAATTAATCGTAAAAGTCTTCCCCGAGATCACCATCAAGAGCCGCCCGGTACGGATGCGTTTCATCCGTCAATTGGCCAAGAACATCCGTGCCGTGCTCCGCGATCTGGACCCGGCCGTGGTGGTGAACGGCGTGTGGGACAACCTCGAGCTGGAAACCCGCGTCAGCGACCCCAAGGCCTTGAAGGAGATGGGCGAGCGCCTGAGCTGCATGCCGGGCATCGCGCATTTCCTGCAGATCGATGAGTACCCGCTGGGCGATTTCGACGACATCGTTGAAAAGTGCAAGCAGCACTACGGTGATGCACTGGCCGGCAAGATCTTCTCGGTGCGTTGCAAGCGTGCCGGCAAGCACCCATTTAGCTCCATCGATATCGAAAAATATGTCGGCAGCCAGTTGCGCCGTCAGTGTGGTGCCGCCGGGATCGACCTGAAAAAGCCGGAAATCGAAGTCCGGATCGAAGTTCGCGACCAACGGTTGTTCGTGATCCACAGCCAGCACAACGGCATCGGCGGATATCCGCTGGGCGCGCTGGAGCAGACCCTGGTGCTGATGTCCGGCGGCTTCGACTCCACCGTGGCGGCCTACCAGATCATGCGCCGCGGCCTGATGGCGCATTTCTGCTTCTTCAATCTGGGCGGACGTGCCCACGAACTGGGCGTCATGGAAGTCGCGCATTTCATCTGGAAGAAGTACGGCAGCTCCCAACGCGTGCTATTTGTCAGTGTGCCGTTCGAAGAAGTGCTGGGCGAAATTCTCGGCAAAGTCGATAACAGTCATATGGGCGTAGTATTGAAGCGTATGATGTTGCGCGCTTCGTCCCAAATTGCCGACCGACTGCACATCGACGCGCTGGTCACCGGTGAGGCGATCTCCCAGGTGTCGAGCCAGACGCTGCCGAACCTGTCAGTGATCGATTGCGTGACTGACAAGCTGGTACTGCGCCCGCTGATCGCCAGCCACAAGCAGGACATCATCGACCTGGCCAACGAAATCGGTACCGCCGATTTCGCCCGGCACATGCCGGAATACTGCGGCGTCATCTCGGTCAATCCGAAGACTGCGGCCAAGCGCTATCGCGTCGAGCATGAAGAGAAAGAATTCGATATGGCGGTACTCGAGCGTGCGCTCGAAAACGCCAAGCTGGTGCCGATCGATCGCGTGATCGATGAATTGGGCCAGGACTTGCAGATTGAAGAAGTCAGCGAAGCGCTGGCCGGTCAGATCGTCATCGACATCCGTCACCCGGATGCCGCTGAAGACGACCCGCTGGAACTCGCTGGCATCGAGGTACAAACGATGCCGTTTTATGCAGTGAACGCTCGTTTCAAGGAACTGGACCCTACTCGCCAGTACCTGCTGTATTGCGACAAAGGCGTGATGAGTCGCCTGCATGCCCACCATTTGCTCAGTGAGGGGCATGCCAATGTGCGCGTTTATCGACCGAGCTAAGTGCCCGGGGCTGTTTGCCTGTGGCCTGCGTCACCGGCCCCCCGATGCCACCGTCAAGCTGTAACGGCTTTCACGGACGCTACTGTTAATCGCTGCCAAGACTTGTCAGCACACCGAATCCTCTGATCGAGATACACAAGTGATCGAAAATCTACGCAACATCGCCATCATTGCCCACGTTGACCATGGTAAGACCACCCTGGTAGACAAACTCCTGCGTCAATCCGGCACCCTGGAGCGCAACGAGCTCAACGACGAGCGCGTGATGGACTCCAACGACCAGGAAAAAGAGCGCGGTATTACCATTCTGGCGAAAAACACCGCCATCAACTGGAACGGCTACCACATCAACATCGTGGACACCCCGGGCCACGCCGACTTCGGCGGCGAAGTTGAACGCGTAATGTCGATGGTCGACTCCGTTCTGCTGCTGGTTGACGCTCAAGACGGCCCTATGCCGCAAACCCGTTTCGTGACCAAGAAGGCTTTCGAAGCCGGCCTGCGTCCAATCGTGGTCATCAACAAGGTTGACCGTCCAGGCGCGCGTCCGGACTGGGTTCTGGACCAGATCTTCGACCTGTTCGATAACCTGGGTGCCACCGAAGAACAGCTGGACTTCAAAGTCGTCTACGCCTCGGCCCTGAACGGTATTGCCGGTCTGGACCACACCGAAATGGCTGAAGACATGACCCCGCTGTACCAGTCGATCGTCGACAACGTACCAGCGCCGAAAGTCGACCGTGACGGTCCGTTCCAGATGCAGATCTCCGCACTGGACTACAACAGCTTCCTGGGTGTGATCGGCGTTGGCCGTATCGCTCGCGGTCGCGTCAAGCCGAACACTCCGGTCGTGGCTATCGACGCTGACGGCAAGAAGCGCAACGGTCGTATCCTGAAGCTGATGGGTCACCACGGCCTGCACCGCATTGACGTTGAAGAAGCTTTGGCTGGCGACATCGTCTGCATCAGTGGCTTCGACCAGCTGTTCATCTCCGACACCCTGTGCGACCCACTGAACGTCGAAGCGATGAAGCCGCTGACCGTTGACGAACCAACCGTTTCCATGACCTTCCAGGTAAACGACTCGCCTTTCTGCGGTAAAGAAGGCAAGTTCGTGACCAGCCGTAACATCAAGGAACGTCTGGACAAGGAACTGCTGTTCAACGTTGCCCTGCGCGTTGAAGAAGGCGACACCGCCGACAAGTTCAAAGTCTCCGGCCGTGGTGAGCTGCACCTCTCGGTACTGATCGAAACCATGCGTCGCGAAGGCTTCGAAATGGGTGTTGGTCGTCCGGAAGTGATCATCCGTATGGTTGATGGCGTCAAGCACGAACCGTACGAAAACGTGACCATCGACCTGCCGGAAGAATCCCAGGGCGCGATCATGGAACAGATCGGTATCCGTAAAGGCGACCTGACCAACATGGTTCCGGATGGCAAGGGCCGTGTGCGCCTTGAGTACAACATCCCGGCCCGTGGTCTGATCGGTTTCCGTAACGAGTTCCTGACCCTGACCTCCGGTGCAGGCATCCTGACCTCGATCTTCGACCGTTACGACACCATGAAGTCCGGTGACATGTCCGGCCGTCAGAACGGCGTGCTGGTATCGGTTGCTACCGGTAAGGCACTGACCTACTCGCTGGAAACCCTGCAGTCGCGTGGCAAGCTGTTCATCGAACACGGCCAGGACATCTATGAAGGTCAAATCGTTGGTCTGAACAGCCGCGACAACGACCTGGGTGTTAACCCAACCAAAGGCAAGAAGCTCGACAACATGCGTGCTTCGGGTAAAGACGAAACCATCGCTCTGGTTCCGCCTGTACGCTTCACTCTGGAGCAAGCTCTGGAATTCGTACAAGAAGACGAGCTGTGTGAAGTCACGCCTAAGTCCATCCGTCTTCGCAAGAAGATCCTGGGCGAAAGCGAGCGTACCCGCGCTGCCAAGAAGTCCGGTAACTAAGTCATTTAGTTAGCTGACAAAAAAACGCCCCCGACCGCAAGGCCGGGGGCGTTTTTGTTTGTCTGGGGTTTGTGTGGCGCTTGTACTGGCCTCATCGCGAGCAAGCTCGCTCCCACAGTGTTCGAGGTGAACCACAAATTGTGTGAACACCACAGAACCCCTGTGGGAGCGAGCTTGCTCGCGATGGCGGCCGATCAGCCGCCACTGGTTTCAGGAAATATCAGAACCGCTCGATACTCCGCGAACTCCGCTCGCGCTCCACTTCCTTGGGCTTGTACGCGCAATACCCCGGCCGCGGGCCGATTTTCGGGTGGTTGCGGCAGGTATCCGGGCGTTTTTCATAAATAGTGCACAGACGGCTCTTACGATCCAGGTACAGGCAATCGTTGTTGCTCATGCGCTGGAGGGTAAAGATTCCAGACTTCTGGTTGAAACGTTCGACCAGGCCTTCCTTTTGCAGACGCTTGGCGATGTTCTTCGGCGGATCGCCCAGCTCGAACTCATCGACCACACCGATGCGGATCAGATCCTTGATCTTGACCTCGACCGGCAGGGTGCAGCAGCTGGACATGCACGAGCCGCACATCGGGGCAGAGTACTTGGCCCAGGTATCGAGGCGGTCGATCTCTGCGGCAGCGATCAGGTTCGGCTTCATCATCGTTTGTTACCAGCGTGTGCATCAGGGCGCGCGATCATACCGGGACTGGTGGATTTTTGAACAACCTTTCGCCAGATTTTTTCACGGGCGGCGCAAACAACCGGAAAATAGGCACGAGCCCTGCATTGATTCAGGCACAAGACAACGCAATGTCGATCCAGCTCGCATTCAAAGGAAAAACTGCCGAACCAGAGCCTCTACCGCCTGTCAGACCGTCTAGGCTCAGACAACTCCAAGCTCGCTCGAGGTCCTATCGATGACTCAAGAACCACTTGTTCGCGAAGCAGAGGTGGCCGCATTCCGCGACGCCGTCTTGACCAAACTCACTTATGCAGTGGGTAAAGACCCGGATCACGCCTTCGACCACGACTGGTTCGAAGCCATTGCCCTGGCCGCGCGGGATCACATGGTCGAGCACTGGATGGACCACACGCGGCAGATCTACCGAAAAGGCCAGAAGCGCGTTTATTACCTCTCCCTGGAGTTCCTCATCGGCCGGCTGCTCTACGACAGCCTGAGCAACCTCGGCCTGCTCGACGTGGCCCGCGAAGCCCTGACCGAACTCGGCGTCGACCTTGAGCGCATCCGCCTGCTGGAGCCCGATGCGGCGCTGGGTAACGGGGGCCTCGGACGTCTGGCGGCGTGTTTCATGGAAAGCATGTCGACCCTCGGCATCGCCGGTCATGGCTACGGTATTCGTTACGAACACGGCTTGTTCCGCCAGGCCATCGTCGATGGCTGGCAGCAGGAGCAGACCGAACACTGGCTGGATTTCGGCAACCCGTGGGAGTTCGAGCGCCCGGAAGTGGCTTACACCATCGGTTTCGGCGGCGGTGTCGAGACCCTGACCGACGACACCGGCAAAACCAGACAAGTCTGGTCCCCGGCGGAAACCGTACGCGCCATTGCGTATGACACGCCGGTGGTCGGTTGGCGCGGGGCAAGCGTCAACACGCTGCGTTTGTGGCGCGCACGGGCCATGGAAGATCTGCATCTGGAGCGTTTCAACGCTGGCGACCACCTGGGCGCCGTGGCCGAAGTGGCCCGGGCCGAAAGCATCTCCCGGGTGCTGTACCCGGCGGACAGCACCGAGGCCGGCCAGGAATTGCGCCTGCGCCAGGAGTATTTCTTTGTCGCCGCCTCGTTGCAGGATCTGCTGCGCCGCCATCGCAACATGCACACCTCGGTGCTGACCCTGGGCGATCACGCTTCGATCCAGCTCAACGACACCCACCCCTCGATTGCCGTGGCTGAACTGATGCGGCAGCTGGTCGACGTCTATGACGTGGCGTGGGATGCGGCGTGGCAGGTCACCGTCGATACGCTGTCCTACACCAACCACACATTGCTGCCCGAAGCGCTGGAAACCTGGCCGGTCGGTTTGATGGAGCGCATGTTGCCGCGGCACATGCAGATCATTTACCTGATCAACGCCCATCACATTGACTCGCTGCGGGCCAAAGGTATTCACGACTTCGACGTGTTGCGCGCGGTGTCGTTGATCGAGGAAGACAACGGTCGTCGGGTGCGCATGGGCAACCTGGCGTTTCTCGGTTCCCACAGCATCAACGGTGTGTCCGGGTTGCACACGCAGCTGATGCGCCAAACGGTGTTCTCCGAACTGCACAAGCTCTACCCGGAGCGGATCAACAACAAAACCAACGGCATCACCTTCCGCCGCTGGCTGTATCAGGCCAACCCCGAGCTGACCTCGATGCTGGTCGATACCCTCGGGCCCGAAGTGCTGGATAACCCGGAAAAGCGTTTGCTTGCCCTCGAACCGTTCGCCGAGAAAAGTGCATTTCGCAAGGCGTTTGCCGAGCAACGCCTGCACAGCAAGAAAGCCCTGGCGTACCTGATTCATGAGCGGTTGGGCGTGGCGGTAAACCCGGCGGCGATGTTCGACGTGCAGGTCAAGCGGATCCACGAATACAAACGCCAGTTGCTCAACCTGATGCACACCGTGGCGTTGTACCAGGCGATTCGCGCGGAGCCTGAAATCGACTGGGTACCACGGGTGAAGATCTTCGCCGGCAAGGCCGCCGCGAGTTATCACCAGGCCAAACTGATCATCAAACTGACCAACGACATCGCCCGGGTGGTGAATAACGACCCGACCGTGCGCGGCTTGCTCAAAGTGGTGTTCCTGCCCAACTACAACGTCAGCCTGGCGGAGAGCATCATTCCGGCGGCGGATTTGTCCGAGCAGATCTCCACCGCCGGGTTCGAAGCGTCAGGCACCAGCAACATGAAATTCGGCCTCAACGGCGCGCTGACCATCGGCACCCTGGACGGGGCCAACGTGGAAATGTGCGACCGCATCGGCGCCGAGCACATGTTCATCTTCGGCCTCAGCGCGCAGCAGGTGGAGGCGCGCAAGCAGAACCATGAGTTCAGCGCGGTGCCGGATATCGCCGCGTCCCATCGTCTGAACGATGTGCTGCAAGCGATTCGTGGTGGGGTGTTCTCGCCGGATGATCCGTCCCGTTATGTCGGGTTGATCGATTCGCTGGTGGACTACGACCGCTTCCTGGTCTGCGCCGACTTCGATTCCTACTGGCACGCCCAGATGCGCGTCGAAGCCCATTGGCACGATTCGAAGGAGTGGTGGCGTTCAGCGGTGTTGAGCACGGCACGGATGGGCTGGTTCTCGTCGGACCGGACCATTCGCGAGTACGCCACGGAAATCTGGAAGGCACTGGAGTAAGTCTTCAGGCAGGTGGATATACTGGCGCGCCGGAAAAGATCGCAGCCTTCGGCAGCTCCTACAGGATCGCGTAATACCGCGACTATGTAGGAGCTGCCGAAGGCTGCGATCTTTATGGACACGGCTGAGCTAATCTTTCCGGATTGGCCAATGCGCTCAGGGATATCGACCATGCAATGGATGTTCATGCTGATCGGGCTGCTGCTCGGCTGGATACTCGACGAGTCATTCAGTGATGCGCTGCTGGGCGCATTACTCGGATTGGGGATCGGCCAGGCCGTTCGCATGGCTCGCATGGACCTTCGGGCAGTCGAGCAGCAGCGCCTGCTGGAGCAGGCGCAGGTAGCGCTGCAAGCGATCGATCAACGGCTGGCACTGCTCGAAGCATCAGGCGTCAAGGCGCCGGAAACCCGTGAATCGCTTGTATCGCCTGAAACCCTCCTTGATGAAGTACCTGCCGCAGCCCCGGAATTGATCTGGGAGCTGCCGCCCGAACTCGAGCCAATCCCCGCAGCGGCCAGCGAAATCGCCGATGCCTGGAAACCTGAACCAACCGCTCGCGAAGCACAACCGCCTGTCACACCCCGTGGCCCGAACCTCATCGATCGCGCCATCAGCCGTGCCCGCGCCTGGTTGTTCGGCGGCAATACCGTGTTGCGGGTCGGCGTGGTGCTGCTGTTCCTCGGCTTGGCCTTTCTGCTGCGCTATGCCACCGAAGGCGTGGTGGTGCCGGTTGAATTGCGTTACGCAGGTGTCGCGGCGGCAGCCTTGGGGTTGCTCGGGCTGGGTTGGTGGTTGCGAGCGCGCAACAGCAGTTATGCGTTGATCCTGCAAGGCGCCGGGATCGCCGTGTTGTACCTGACGGTGTTTGCCGCGATGCGCCTGCATCCGCTGCTCGATCCCTCGGCGGGGTTTGGCCTGCTGGTGGCGGTGACGGTCTGTTCGGCGATTCTAGCCATTAGCCAGGACTCCCTGGGGCTGGCCGCCGCTGCCGCACTGGGCGGATTCGCCGCGCCGCTGCTGGCCTCCACCGGCGCCGGCAGCCACGTCGCGCTGTTCAGCTACTTTGCCCTGCTCAATGCCGGCATCTTCGCCATCGCCTGGTTCAAGGCCTGGCGGCTGTTGAATGTCATCGGGTTCAGCGGCACCTTCGGCATCGGTTTCGCCTGGGGCCTGCGCTCCTACTCGCCGGAGCAGTTGTGGAGTACCGAGCCGTTTCTGATTTTGTTTTTCCTGATGTACCTGGCCATTGGTTTGCTGTTCGCTCGGCGCAGGCTGCTGGAGATGGGCGATGCACCGGCAGAGGGCAGTCGCGAATCGCTGCTGCAGTGGTCGGCGCGCAAGGGCGACTATGTCGACGGCACGCTGCTGTTCGGTCCGCCGCTGGTGGGTTTCGGCTTGCAGTTCGCCTTGGTGCAGCATCTGGAGTTCGCAGCGGCGTTCAGTGCCTTGGCGCTGGGCATGATTTACATGGGGCTTGCCCGTTGGCTGATGGCCGGGCGCACGCTGTTGCTGGGGGAAACCTGCCTGGCCCTGGGCGTGATCTTCGCCAGCCTGGCGATTCCGCTGGGACTCGATGCACGCTGGACGACAGCGGCGTGGGCGGTGGAGGGCGCGGGGATCTTCTGGCTCGGCCTGCGCCAGCAAAGGCCTTTGGGTCGGGCGTTTGCCTTGCTCCTGCAACTGGGCTCGGCGCTGGTGTTTCTCAGCGAGCTGCACGACAGCGAAAGCAGCCTGCTCGGCGGTGTACCGCTAGGTGCGCTGTTACTGGGCGTCGCGTTGCTGTTCAGCTTCTACCAGTTGCGTAAAGCCTTGCCGGAACAGATCAGGCCTTGGGAGCTGAAAGGTCTGCCAGTCCTGGCGTGCCTCGGGCTGGCGTTTCTCTATTTGCTGGCGCCGTTGTTTTTCTTCAGCCACGGCACGGTGATCAGTTGGGCTCTGGCCGGGGTGCTGACGTTGTTGGTTGGCTTGCGCCTGCCATCGCGCACCTTCGTGTTCACCGCGCTCGCTGTGCAACTGTTGGGTGGCGCGCTGTTCCTGGCGACGGGGCCGCAACTCAGTGAAGGGCTGAATCCCTTGGCGCATGCTGGATTCTGGGCGCCGCTGGTGCTGGGGCTGGCGGCGATGGTCGGGGCCTGGCGTTTGCAGGTTGGTCATTCGATCGGAGCGTTGGAAGGGCTGAGTCTGTTGCGATTGTCCCAGGCGTTGCTGGCGTGGGGAGCGGGCTGGTGGGCGTTGGCTTGGGTTATCGAAGTGCTGCATTTTGCGCCGCTGCCGACGCAGGCGACTTTGTTGTTGGGCATCGCTGCCGTGAGTGTGGCGCTGTGGACGGTATTGGCGCTGCGCCTGAAATGGCCGTCACTGGGGACACTCGGCACGGTGTTGATTCCCGCGGCGGCGCTGGTGCTGCTAGCGGCCTGGCACTCGCGTTATCACCCGACGGCCAACGTCGGCTGGCTGGCGTGGGCCGCCGTGTTCGTGGTGCATTTCACGTCCCTGCGACGCCTGGCGCCCATGCTGCCGGTGCGCGTGACGAGCGTCGCCCATGTGCTCGGCTGCTGGCTGTTGATGGGTGTACTGGCTCTGGAGTTGCGTTACGGCTTGCTGGTGTTGTCCGAGCAATACAACGCCTGGCGCTGGTTGGGCTGGGCGATTCTGCCAGGTCTGTATCTGGTGTTGATGGCGGCACCTCGCGCGTGGCCGTGGCCAGTGTCGGCGTATCCGCGCGAATACCGTGTATACGCCGCCGCGCCGTTGGCGTTGTTGATGCTCGGCTGGTTCTGGCTGGCGAATATCGCCAGTGACGGCAACGCCGAGCCACTGCCTTACCTGCCATTGATCAACCCGCTGGAGCTGGGCCTGCTGTTTGCGTTGTTCGGCGTCTATGTCTGGTCCCGCAGCGCCATGACACAACTGGCGCTCCGCGAGGATTACGCCGTCATCGCCACGCAAGGGGTCGCGGGTGCCTCGCTGTTCGTGTTCATTACGGCATTGGTGATGCGTACGGCGCACCATTGGAGCGGGGTGCCGTTCGAGCTGGACCTGTTGCTGGCGTCGATGCGGGTGCAGGCCGGCCTGTCCATCGTCTGGACCTTGATGGCCCTGAGCCTGATGATCGGCGGCCATTTGCGTCGCCGCCGCGAAGTCTGGTTGATCGGCGCCGCCTTGATCGGTGTGGTCGTGGCCAAGCTGATCTTTGTTGAATTGAGTAATCGCGGCGGGCTGGCGCGGATCGTGTCGTTTATCGGTGTCGGTGTGTTGCTGCTGGTGGTGGGCTATTTCGCCCCGTTGCCGCCCAAGCGCGCCGAAGCTGTGCCGGATATCGAGAAACCGGTCCCGGAATCCGAAGGAGTGTCGTCTTGAGTCAGAAGCTGAACCTGGGTTGGCTGGGCGCTGTTGCCATGGGCGTAGTGTTGTCGGCGGTTGCCCAGGAAAAACCGGCGGACTTCACCACCCAAGTACCTCTGTCGGTGACGGGAGAAGGCCCTTGGTATCGCCTTGAACTGCCCCTGAACGTACAACTGAATGCACGGCAGGCTGACCTGAGCGACGTGCGTGTGTTCAACGCCGTGGGCGAAGTTCAGGCTTACGCCTTGGCCCGGGAGTCGGCGCGGAACAATGAAACGCGCACCTTGACCGAGGTGAAATGGTTTCCGCTGTACAACTCGGTGGACGCCACTGAAACCGCGCCGAGCGTGCGGGTGCAATCGAACACCAACGGCACATTGGTCCAGGTGCAGCCCTCCAGTCAGTTGGAGGCGGGTGAGGAGGAACTGCGCGGCTGGTTGCTCGACGCTTCCGCCATCAAGGCGCCGTTGCAGCAATTGATTCTCGACTGGACCAGCGAGCGCGACGGCTTCCAGCGTTTCACCGTCGAAGCCAGCGATGATTTGCAGCATTGGCAGTCCTGGGGCGAAGGGCAGGTGGCGCGCCTGACCTTTTCCGACGAGCGGGTCGAACAGCATGAAGTCAACCTGCCGGGCCAGTCGGCGCGCTACCTGCGGTTGCTGTGGATCACCCCGCATTCGGCACCGACACTGACTTCGGCGCAACTGCAGAGCGCCAGTACCCGCAGCCTGCCGCTGCCGTTGGTCTGGTCCCAGGCATTGGCCGGCAGCAGCGTGAAGGCGGGTGAATACACCTGGCAGTTGCCGATGGGGCTGAATGTCGAGCGGGTGCAGGTCGAGTTGAGCCAGCCCAACAGCCTGGCGCCAGTGAGCCTGGCCGGCCGGCGCGACAGCAGCCTGCCGTGGCAGTCGTTGGGCAGCGGTTTGCTCTATCGCCTGACCCAGAACGGTCAGGATGTGGTGCAAAACCAATTGCAGCTGTCTGGGCAAATCGTCCAGCAATTAAAACTGACCGTGGACGAACGCGGCGGCGGCCTGGGTGATCAGGCGCCGACGCTGAAGTTTGCCGTGCGCGCCACGCAACTGGTGTTCCTGGCGCGCGGGCCGGGGCCTTACACGCTGGTCGTGGGCAATACGACGGCGAAGGCGGCGAACTTGTCGCTGTCGACGCTGATTCCGGATTACAGCCCGGCGAAGCTCGCGACTTTGGGCCGGGCCATGGTGGATGTCGGGGCGGTGGTCTCGAATGCATCGACAGAGAAAACGCTGGCGACGACGGACACCCAGTGGAAGAAGTTCGGCCTGTGGGCGGTGTTGTTGCTCAGTGTCCTGTTCCTGGCGGCGATGGCGTTCAGCTTGTTGCGCAAGCCCTCTGTCAAATCCTGACAGTGGGTGCTGCGCACCCAATCGCGAGCAGGCTCGCTCCCACAGTTGGAATGCGTACCCCTGTGGGAGCGAGCCTGCTCGCGAATGCGTTCGCCCAGTCACTGAAAATGCCGAAATGAACGCAGTTCCCAGGCTCACATCCAGTCCATTTCCTACTACGCTCATCCCCGCACATGAACTCTCTTCAGCCGATCACGTCTGATAGGAGGAAATGCGCCCCGACTCGCGTTAAACTGCGCGGGTTTTTAGCCCCCCCATTCCACCGGAGCCTTCCATGTCCCGCGTTACCTTGAGTCGCTATTTGATTGAGCAGACCCGCAGCAACAACACTCCTGCCGATCTGCGCTTCCTGATCGAAGTGGTGGCGCGTGCCTGCAAGGAGATCAACCACGCCGTGTCCAAAGGCGCCCTCGGTGGCGTTCTGGGCAGCATGGGCACTGAAAACGTCCAGGGCGAAGTGCAGAAGAAGCTCGACGTGATCTCCAACGAGATCCTGCTCGAAGCCAACGAATGGGGCGGTCACCTGGCCGGCATGGCGTCCGAAGAAATGGACAATGCCTACCAGATCCCGGGCAAATACCCGAAAGGCGCGTACCTGCTGGTATTCGACCCGCTGGACGGTTCGTCGAACATCGACATCAACGCCCCGGTCGGTACCATTTTCTCGGTACTGCGTTGCCCGAACGAATACCTGAGCCAGAACGAGCCCTTGAATGAAAAGGCCTTCCTGCAGCCAGGTACCCAGCAAGTGGCCGCCGGTTACGCGATCTACGGTCCGCAGACCATGCTGATCCTGACCCTGGGCGACGGCGTGAAAGGCTTCACCCTGGACCGTGAAATGGGCAGTTTCGTACTGACCCACGAAAACATCACCATTCCTGAAACCACCCAGGAATTTGCCATCAACGCGTCCAACCAGCGTCACTGGGAAGCACCGGTACAGCGCTACGTCGGCGAATTGCTGGCAGGCGATGAAGGCCCGCTGAAAAAGAACTACAACATGCGCTGGGTTGCCGCGATGGTCGCCGACGTGCACCGCATCCTGACCCGTGGTGGCCTGTTCATGTACCCACGCGACAGCCGCGAGCCGTCGAAGCCGGGCAAACTGCGCCTGATGTACGAAGCCAACCCGATGTCGTTCCTGGTGGAACAAGCGGGCGGCGCGTCCACCGACGGCCACCAGCGCATCCTCGACATCCAGCCGGAAGGCCTGCACCAGCGTGTTGCGGTGTTCCTCGGTTCGAAAGAAGAAGTTGCCCGCGTCACGGCTTACCACAAGGAATAAACCATGACCGCGCCCTGGCAGCCGTTGCTTGATTGGTGGTTCGGAAGTTCCGGGTCAGCGAGCGAAGTGGCGGCGCAGAAGGGCAAGTTATGGTTTGGCAAGCGCGACAGCCAGGACCTCGAAGCGCGTGAGCGTTTCGGGGACCAGGTCGAGCAGGCACTGGCCGGCGGATTGACCGAGTGGATGCAACGTCCCGAAGGTTGGCTGGCCCTGGTGCTGTTGCTCGATCAAATCCCGCGAATGATCTTTCGCGATACTCCCAAAGCATTCTCCGGCGATTCCCGCGCACAGAAGCTGGTAGCCCAAGGCATTGCCGCGGATTTCGATCGGCAGTTGCAGCCGATTCAGCGGGTGTTCATCTATCTGGTATTCGAGCACAGCGAGAACCTCGCGGTGCAGAACGAAGGTGTCTCGCGTTATATCGAATTGGTGGCGCAGCAGCCGGAAATCGATCGGGCACTGTTCAGCGATTACCTGGACTATGCCGAGCGGCATCAGAGGGTGATTGCGCAGTTTGGGCGGTTTCCGCATCGCAATGCGGTGTTGGGAAGGGAGTCAACGGCTGAGGAGTTGGCGTTTCTGTCCAAGCCGGGATCAAGGTTCTAATTTTGCGCTGTTGCTGAATCCGTCATCGCGAGCAAGCTCGCTCCCACAGGGATCTTTGTCGCACTGGAGATCTACTGTGGGAGCGAGCTTGCTCGCGATGAGGCCAGTGAGGTTGCCTCAGATCCTGAAACTACCCACCAGCTGCTTCAACCGCGCCGCCTGCTGCTCAAGATCGGCACACGCACGCAAGGTCGACTGCAGGTTCTCCACGCCTTCCTGGTTCAGCGTGTTGATCTCGGTAATGTCGACGTTGATCGACTCCACCACGGCTGTCTGTTCTTCAGTGGCGGTGGCGACCGACTGGTTCATGCCATCGATCTCGCCGATGCGCTGGGTCACGCTGCCCAGGCGTTCGCCCGCCTGGTTGGCGATACCGACGCTACTTTCGCTCTGGCGCTGGCTGTCGGTCATGATGCCCACCGCTGCCCGGGCGCCGACTTGCAGCTCTTCGATCATCGTCTGCACTTGCTGCGCCGAGTCCTGGGTGCGGTGAGCGAGGTTGCGCACCTCATCGGCCACCACGGCAAAACCACGGCCGGCCTCGCCAGCGCGGGCCGCTTCGATGGCGGCGTTCAGTGCCAGCAAGTTGGTCTGCTGGGAGATGCTGGTAATCACTTCCAGAATCTGCCCGATGTTGACCGTGTTGCTGTTGAGGGTTTCGATGTTGCCGCACGAATCGCTGATCTTGGCCGATAGCTGTTGCATCGCCGCGATGGTTTTATCCACTACCTGTTGGCCGTCTTCGGCCAGGCTGCGGGCATCACTGGAATGTTGCGAGGCGAGGGCGGCGTTCTGGGCGATTTCCTGGGCGGCGGCACCGAGCTGGTTGATCGCTGCGGCCACGCTGCTGGTGCGCGAGGCTTGCTGGTCTGAGTTGAACATCGACGAGTTCGAGGCGGCGACTACCCGCAGCGCCACTTCGTTGACCTGTCCGGTGGCTGAGGACACTTCGATGATCGAAGTATGAATGCGCTCGACGAAGCGGTTGAACGACAGTCCCAGCGCGCCGAATTCGTCGTGGCCGTGAATGGTCAGGCGTTTGGTCAGGTCCCCTTCGCCTTCGGCGATGTCGTGCATGGCGCGGCCCATGGTCAGCAGCGGCTGCATCAACAGGCTGATCAGCATGCCCAGCAGCACAATGATGATCACTACGGCAATCACCATGGCAATGATCGCCGAGGTGCGGAATTCGCTGAGCATCGAGAACGCGGTGTCCTGGTCGAGCACCAGCGCCACGTACCAGTCCGCCGATGGCACGCCGTTGACGTGGGTGAAGGAGACGAACTGGCGCTTGCCGTCGATCTCGACTTCTTTCATGCCCGGGCTGACTTTCGGCGCACCGTTGGGGTAGGCCTCGGTCAGGTTCTTGAGTACCAGCTTACTGTCCGGGTGAATCAGGATCTTGCCGTCGGCACCGACGATGAACGCATGGCCGTGACCGCCGAAGTTCAGCGAATTGATGATCGCACTGACGCTGGACAGGTCGATGTCGGCACCGGCGACACCGATCATCTGGCCCTGGTGCTGCACCGGGGTGGCCACGGTGATCACCAGTTTGCCGGAGGAGGCGGCGATGTAGGGTTCGGTGACGATGGTCTGTTGCGCGCTATTGGCCGCCTTGTACCAGCCACGGGCGCGCGGATCGTAGTCCGTCGCGCGGTTGCCCGCCGGGACCGAGAACATCACGCCGTCGGCACCACCGAAGTAACTCAGCTGGAAGTTGCCGGTGTAGGCGGGCAGGTCGATGATCCGTTTCAGGCTGGCGGGAGCATTGCCATCGGCGGTGACCTGTTGGGCCATCGACTGCAGCAATTGCATGCGGCTTTCCAGCCAGGTCTGGATGTTGCTGGTGGTCAGGCTGCCGAGTTCCTGCATCGAGGCTTCGGTACTGTTGCGCAAGGTTTCGCGCTGGCGATAGTCGTTGAACAGGATGAAACAAGCGAATGCGACGGCCACCACGAGGGCGGCGGCCAGCAATATCTTGTGGCTGAACTTCATGTTTCTGGTCATGGATGAGCTACCGCAGAGGGGCTGTTCTACAAAATGGGGAGCAAATGCCACCGACGTGGCTTTGCGTTGCATTTATGTCGACTGAACGGCGCCAAAGATTAGGCGCAATCTCTGAAAAACGACGAAATGCTCGGTAAACAAGCAAAGTGGCTGATTTTCGGCAAAAGGTAGACGAGTGGCCCGATAAATAGCCTGCCGGGCAGGGAACCTGACAGGGGTTTTCTCTTCTAAGCTTCAGCTTGGCAGCCATGCCAATCCCCTACGCCCCCGGAGTTTCACCATGTCGTTGCGTTCCATCGCCCTGCTTTCGTTCTGCGTATTGCTCGCTGCCTGCAGCAAGGTCAATCAGGAAAACTACTCGAAGCTCTCTGCCGGCATGGCCAAGGCCGACGTGGAGACCCTGTTGGGCAAACCCGCCGATTGTTCAGGCGCGCTCGGCATGTCCAGTTGCACCTGGGGCGACAAGAACAGCTTTATCAGCGTGCAGTTCGCCGGTGACAAAGTGCTGATGTTTTCCGGCCAAGGCCTGAAGTAAACCGGGGCGAATTGCCCTCGGGAGAAAAATAATGAAGCGGTTATTGATCATCCTTTTTGCCGGCCTGGTGTTGGCCGGCTGTGCCACGTCTGGCCAGGACCCATTGGCCCCCAAAACGGTCAAAAGCGTCAACCTCAAACGCTACCAGGGCACCTGGTACGAGCTGGCCCGCATGCCGATGTACTTCCAGCGCGACTGCGCGCAATCCGAAGCTCATTACACGCTCAAGCCCGACGGCAACGTCGCTGTGTTGAATCGCTGCCTGACAGCGCAGTGGCAATGGGAAGAGGTCAAGGGCACGGCTTATCCACAGGAGCCCGGCAAGGGCGACAAGCTGTGGATCGAGTTCGATACCTGGTTCTCCAGGCTGATCCCGGGTACGGCGAAGGGCGAATACTGGGTGCTGTACGTCAGCGATGACTACAAGACCGCCATTGTCGGTGATCCGAGCCGGAAGTATTTGTGGCTGTTGTCGCGCACACCGACCGTGAACGGTGTGGTGCGTGAGGAGCTGCTGAGCAAGGCGCGTCAGCAGGGTTACGACACCACGCGGCTGATCTGGCGAGCGTCGGAGCAGCAGATGGCCGAGACCTCGAACTAACAACGCATGACCCTGTAGGAGCGAGCCTGCTCGCGATGGAGTATCAGACACAACGATGTCGACTGACACACCATCGCGAGCAGGCTCGCTCCTACAGGGTTTTTGCGTTAGTTCAGAAGATCGCGCAGGACCTGAGTGAAGGCGCGGCTGCTTTCTTCCTCGTCAGCATGCCGCCCGTCACGCACCACCCACTGACCATTCACCAGCACATCCCGCACCTGGCGATCGCCACCGGCAAACAACCAGCGGTTGAGAATCCCGTCGCCGCTGGCCGTTGCCAGGTACGGGTCGTTGCCGTCGAGCACCAGCCAGTCGGCGCGCTTGCCGACTTCCAGAGCGCCAATCGGCTGACCCAGCGCCTGGGCACCGCCATCCAGCGCGGCATCAAACAGCGTGCGCCCGACCATCGGCTGATCCGCGCCATACAAACGATTTCGTCGCTGGTCGCGCAGTCGCTGGCCGTATTCCAGCCAGCGCAATTCTTCCACCACGCTCAACGACACATGGCTGTCGGAACCAATGCCCATGCGGCCGCCCTGGGCGAGGAAATCCACCGCCGGGAAAATCCCGTCGCCCAGGTTGGCTTCGGTGGTCAGGCACAGGCCGGCAATGGCGCGACTCTTGGCCATCGACGTGACTTCTTCCGGGCTGGCGTGGGTCGCGTGGACCAGGCACCAGCGCTGATCGACGTCGATGTTTTCGTACAGCCATTGCAGCGGACGACGACCGCTCCAGGTCAGGCAGTCGTCGACTTCCTTTTGCTGCTCGGCGATGTGGATGTGCACCGGGCATTGCTTGTCGCTGGCTGCCAGCACTTCGCTGATCTGCTGCGGCGTGACCGCGCGCAGCGAGTGGAAACACAGGCCCAGGGCCTGCGCCGGTTGCTGCGCCAGCACCGGTTGCAGACGCGATTGCAGCTTGAGGTAGTTTTCAGTGCTGTTGATAAAGCGGCGCTGACCTTCGTTCGGGGTCTGGCCGCCGAAACCGGAGTGGCTGTAGAGCACTGGCAGCAGGGTCAGACCGATACCGGCGGAACCCGCGGCCTGGCTGATACGCAGGGCCAGCTCGGCCGGATCGGTATAAGGTTGGCCATTGATGTCATGGTGTACGTAATGAAATTCCGCCACCGAGGTGTAACCGGCCTTGAGCATTTCGATGTACAGCTGACGGGCGATAACGCCGAGTTGTTCCGGGCTGATTTTTCCGACGAGGCGATACATAAGGTCGCGCCAGGTCCAGAAACTGTCGTTCGGATTGCCCGCCACTTCCGCCAGCCCGGCCATGGCCCGCTGGAAGGCGTGGGAGTGCAGGTTCGGCATGCCAGGCAGCAGCGGACCGCTTAACCGTTCGGCGCCATCTGCGTTGGAATCGGCCTGAATATGGGTCAAAACGCCGTCGGCGCTGACCTCAAGACGTACATTGTTGGCCCATCCACTAGGCAGCAGCGCGCGTTCGGCAAAGAAGGCGGACATGGTTCAGCACCCCATCGTGTGTTATTTGTATATACATATACAGACGTTTGCCTGCCCGGTAAACTCCGGCAAGCTAGCGACATCAATCAAATGACCAAGGATTAACCGTGCCGACTCCGCCTCCAGTCTCTCCGTTGGCCGCGAACATGGGCGACAGTCCGGCGCCCTTGTACGCCCGCGTCAAACAAATGATCACCCAGCAAATCGACAGTGGAAACTGGCCGCCGCACTATCGTGTGCCGTCGGAAAGCGAATTGGTCAGCCAGTTGGGTTTCAGCCGCATGACCATCAACCGCGCCCTGCGCGAGATGACTGCCGATGGCCTGCTGGTGCGCATGCAAGGCGTCGGCACGTTCGTCGCCGAGCCGAAAAGCCAGTCCGCCCTGTTCGAAGTGCACAACATCGCCGACGAAATCGCCTCTCGCGGTCATCGCCACACCTGCAAGGTCATCACCCTTGAAGAAGAGGCCGCCGGCTCCGAGCGCGCCCTGGCCCTGGACATGCGCGAAGGGCAGAAGGTGTTCCACTCGCTGATCGTGCATTTCGAGAACGATATTCCGGTGCAAATCGAAGACCGTTTCGTCAATGCGCTGGTGGCGCCGGACTACCTCAAGCAGGACTTCACCCTGCAAACGCCCTACGCCTATCTGAATCAGGTCGCGCCGCTGACAGAAGGTGAGCACGTGGTCGAGGCGATCCTGGCCGAGCCGTCCGAATGCAAATTGCTACAGATTGAAAAAGGCGAGCCGTGCCTGCTGATCCGTCGCCGCACCTGGTCCGGTCGTCAGCCAGTGACTGCTGCTCGCTTGATCCACCCCGGTTCCCGTCATCGTCTGGAAGGTCGGTTTCATAAATGAATCAGTTGAAGGTTTTACGCGCCAAAGATTACCCGCGCATGCCGTGGAAAAACGGCGGCGGCAGCACCGAAGAAATCACCCGC
Source organism: Pseudomonas fluorescens (assembly GCF_040448305.1). Classification (NCBI taxonomy): domain Bacteria; kingdom Pseudomonadati; phylum Pseudomonadota; class Gammaproteobacteria; order Pseudomonadales; family Pseudomonadaceae; genus Pseudomonas; species Pseudomonas fluorescens. The sequence goes on from NZ_CP148752.1 coordinate 368,977, forward strand.
GATGCCGGCACCGGCCTGGATGGCTTTGGCTGGCGCCTGTCGATTGCCGACATTGGCGAATCGGGTGGTTTTTCCACCTTCGCCGGTTACGAGCGAGTGATCACCGTTTTGCAGGGCGACGGTATGAGCCTGACGGTGGATGGCCAGGACGCGCGGCCACTGTTACCGCTGGACCCGTTTGCCTTCAGTGGTGAAAGCAAGGTTTCCTGCACATTGCTCGGCGGTCCGATTCGCGATTTCAACCTGATTTACGCGCCGCAGCGTTACTCTGCGCGAGTGCAGTGGTTGAGCGGTGAGCAGCGGTTCTTCAGCTCGGCGGGTACGGTGCTGGTATTCAGTATTAGTGAAGCGCTGGAAGTGAAGGTCGGTGACAACGCTTCGCAACTGGGTCGGCATGATTGCCTGCAACTGGACGGTAACACCGGGCTGCTGGAAGTCTCCAGCAATGGCGCCTGCTGCGTGATCGAACTGACAACGCGCTGATCTCCTGTAGGAGCGAGCTTGCTCGCGATGGTCGTGAACGATAACGCGTAAAACCAGATGCCCTGCGGCGCCCATGTGTTTTTCGCGAGCAAGCTCGCTCCTACAGGGTTGGGTTTGCTCGCGATGTCGTTTCCCTTCCAAATTACGTTTCCCACAGCGCACCACGTTGTTACCGAACGCCCCAGCGTGGCGCAAAGCCACGCTCAAGTAACAAAACCCCCTCACCACAAAAATCCCCCAAAAAATATTTCACCTTCGTCAGAACCCTTGTTCCAAGCGCTCTCCAGCCGTTTCAGAACTTTTCTTGAATGCTCATCCAACAAGTTGGCCGCTTGATTGCATATGCTTGTATGTACAAGTAAAGACGTATGCGTATGAGTCACGAGGACTCAACCATCGTCCACTGATTCGCCGGTGTGCACTGATGCCCATTGGCTTGCTCGCCCACTGCCTGGGTTGGTTTGGATTGATTGCTGAGGAGTCTTTTTCGTGACTGACATTAAACCTACTAAGTTTCGTGACGTTGAAATCCGTGCCGCACGCGGTAACAAGCTGACCGCCAAGAGCTGGCTGACCGAAGCGCCGCTGCGCATGCTGATGAACAACCTCGACCCGGAAGTCGCCGAGAACCCTAAAGAACTGGTGGTTTACGGTGGTATCGGTCGCGCTGCACGTAACTGGGAATGCTACGACAAGATCGTCGAAAGCCTGACCAACCTGAACGACGACGAGACCCTGCTGGTGCAATCCGGCAAGCCGGTCGGCGTGTTCAAGACCCACAGCAACGCCCCGCGCGTACTGATCGCCAACTCCAACCTGGTTCCACACTGGGCGAGCTGGGAACACTTCAACGAACTGGACGCCAAAGGCCTGGCCATGTACGGCCAGATGACCGCGGGCAGCTGGATCTACATCGGCAGCCAGGGCATCGTCCAGGGCACCTACGAAACCTTCGTCGAAGCCGGTCGCCAGCACTACAACGATGACCTGAAAGGTCGTTGGGTCCTGACTGCAGGCCTCGGTGGCATGGGCGGCGCCCAGCCTCTGGCCGCGACCTTGGCCGGCGCTTGCTCGCTGAACATCGAATGCCAGCAGGTCAGCATCGACTTCCGTTTGAAAAGCCGTTATGTCGACGAGCAAGCTACTGACCTCGACGACGCTCTGGCTCGCATCGCCAAATACACCAAAGAAGGCAAGGCGATTTCCATCGCGCTGCTGGGCAACGCGGCTGAAATCCTTCCAGAACTGGTCAAGCGCGGCGTGCGCCCGGACATGGTCACCGACCAGACCAGCGCCCACGACCCGCTCAACGGCTACCTGCCGGCCGGCTGGACCTGGGACCAGTACCGCGCTCGCGCCAAGACTGAACCAGCCGCTGTGATCAAGGCCGCCAAGCAATCGATGGCTGTGCATGTCAAAGCGATGTTGGACTTCCAGAAAATGGGCGTACCGACCTTCGACTACGGCAACAACATCCGTCAGATGGCGCAAGAAGAAGGCGTGGAAAACGCATTCGACTTCCCGGGCTTCGTACCAGCCTACATCCGTCCGCTGTTCTGCCGTGGTATCGGCCCGTTCCGTTGGGCTGCACTGTCGGGCAACGCTGAAGACATCTACAAGACCGACGCCAAGGTTAAAGAGCTGATCCCGGACGACGCCCACCTGCACAACTGGCTGGACATGGCCCGGGAGCGCATCAGCTTCCAGGGCCTGCCGGCACGTATCTGCTGGGTTGGCCTGGGTCTGCGCGCCAAGCTGGGCCTGGCGTTCAACGAAATGGTCCGTAGCGGCGAGTTGTCCGCGCCCATCGTGATCGGCCGCGACCACCTGGACTCCGGTTCGGTATCGAGCCCGAACCGCGAAACCGAATCGATGCAGGACGGTTCCGACGCTGTTTCCGACTGGCCACTGCTCAACGCCTTGCTCAACACCGCGAGCGGCGCGACCTGGGTGTCCCTGCACCACGGCGGCGGCGTCGGCATGGGCTTCTCCCAGCACTCGGGCATGGTGATTGTCTGCGACGGTACTGACGAAGCGGCCGAGCGTATCGCTCGCGTGCTGCACAACGACCCGGCCACTGGCGTTATGCGTCACGCCGATGCCGGTTACCAGATCGCCATCGACTGCGCCAAGGAACAAGGGCTGAACCTGCCGATGATTACCGGCAAGTAACTCAAAACCTGTGGTACCGCTTTACCTGTGGGAGCGAGCTTGCTCGCGATGAGGCCGGCACATTCAACACCTGTGCTGACTGACAGATCTCAATCGCGAGCAAGCTCGCTCCCACAGAAAGCAAAGCCCACAAGCAGTTTCACCGTGAATTCCCAGAACAATCCACAGAGGTTGAACCATGGCTGTTAACAGCGAACGTGCAGGCAACAAACCGTTGATCGAGAAGCGCTCGATCGACTACATCCCGGAAGCGGAAAGACACGGTCGTCTGTTAAGCCAGTTCACCCTGTGGATGGGTGCCAACCTGCAAATCACCGCGATTGTCACCGGCGCACTGGCCGTGGTCCTTGGCGGTGATGTGTTCTGGTCATTGATCGGTCTGTTGATCGGTCAATTGCTGGGCGGCGGCGTGATGGCGCTGCATGCGGCGCAAGGCCCCAAGCTTGGCCTGCCGCAGATGATTTCCAGCCGGGTACAGTTCGGCGTATACGGCGCGGCCATCCCGATCGTGCTGGTCTGCTTGATGTACCTGGGCTTCACCGCAACGGGAACCGTGTTGTCCGGCCAGGCGCTGGGCCAGTTGTTTGGCGTCAGCGACACCGTCGGCATCCTGCTTTTCGCCAGTGTCATCGTGCTGGTCACGGTGCTCGGCTATCGGGTGATCCATTGGATCGGCCGTGTGGCCAGTGTCATTGGCGTGATTGCCTTTGTTTACCTGTTCAGCCGTCTGATGAACCAGGTTGACGTTGGCGCACTGTTGCAAATCCGCCACTTCAGCTGGAGCAGTTTCTTGCTTGCGGTGTCGCTCGCGGCGTCCTGGCAGATCGCCTTCGGTCCTTATGTGGCTGACTATTCTCGCTACCTGCCGAGCAAGACTTCCGCGGTGAAAACCTTTTTTGCCGCAGGTGCAGGCTCGGTCATTGGTGCGCAGGTGGCGATGGTCCTCGGTGTGTTCGCGGCCGCTTCGGCCAACGGGCAATACGCCGGCCACGAAGTGGCCTATATCGTGGGTCTGGGGGGTACCGGTGCCACCGCTGCGCTGCTGTACTTCAGCATCGCGTTCGGCAAGGTCACCATCTCTACGCTGAACTCCTACGGCAGCTTCATGTGCATTGCGACCATCATCAGCGGTTTCCGTGGCGACCTGAAGGTAACGCGCTTGCAGCGTCTGGTCTTCGTGCTGGCCATCGTCGGTGCTGCGACCCTGATGGCGTTGCTCGGTCAGCACTCGTTCCTCGGCGCGTTCAAGTCTTTCATCCTGTTCTTGCTGGCGTTCTTTACTCCCTGGAGCGCGATCAATCTGGTGGACTACTACTGCATCACTCGCGAGCGCTATGACGTCCCGGCCCTGGCCGATCCGAAGGGTCGCTACGGTCGTTGGAACCTGCTCGGTATCAGCGTCTATGTGTTCGGTGTGCTGGTACAACTGCCGTTCATCTCCACCAAGTTCTATACCGGTCCGCTGGTGGCGGCTCTGGGTGATGTGGATATTTCCTGGGTCATCGGCCTGGTGGTTCCCGCCGCCCTGTATTACCTGTGTGCGAAAAAATGGCACGGCACAGTGCCTGATCGTTTGATCCTGCCGGTCGAGCAGGGCGCGGTCACCGAACAAAAGCTGAATGTGGGTCGCGCTGCGGCGCAGGCCTGATTGGACGTGGACAGGGCTGGATGCCTCTTGACTGCCGTAAGCCAATTCATGATTAGGAGCGTCACAACAATGAAATCGAACAAGACCCTGCTGACCACGTTGCTTTCCATGGGCCTGCTGGCCAGCGCCGGCGCCACTCAGGCGGCGGGTTGGTGCGAATCGGGCAAGCCGGTGAAGTTCGCCGGCCTGAACTGGGAAAGCGCCATGCTCCTGACCGACGTGATGCAAGTCGTGCTGGAGAAAGGCTACGACTGCAAGACTGACAGCCTGCCGGGCAACTCCATCACCATGGAAAACGCCCTGGGCAGCAACGATATTCAAGTGTTTGCCGAAGAGTGGGTCGGCCGTAGCGAAGTCTGGAACAAGGCCGAGAAAGCCGGCAAGGTCGTCGGTGTCGGCGCGCCGGTTGTTGGCGCAATTGAAGGCTGGTACGTGCCGCGCTACGTGATCGAAGGCGACGCCAAGCGCAAGCTGGAAGCCAAGGCCCCGGACCTGAAAAACATTGCTGACCTGGGCAAATACTCCGCGGTGTTCAAGGACGCCGAAGAGCCTTCCAAGGGCCGTTTCTACAACTGCCCGGCCGGTTGGACCTGTGAGCTCGACAACAGCGAAATGCTGAAGAGCTACGGTCTGGAAAGCACCTACACCAACTTCCGCCCGGGCACCGGTCCGGCGCTGGATGCCGCCGTGCTGTCGAGCTACAAGCGCGGCGAGCCGATCCTGTTCTACTACTGGTCGCCAACGCCGCTGATGGGCCAGATCGACGCGGTAAAACTCGAAGAAAAACCAGGCGTGAACAAGACCGTGACCATCAAGGTCGGCCTGTCCAAGACTTTCCACGACGAAGCGCCTGAATTGGTGGCCGTGCTGGAAAAGGTCAACGTGCCAATCGACCTGCTGAACCAGAACCTTGGGCGTATGAGCAAAGAGCGGATCGAATCACCAAAACTGGCCAAGATCTTCCTGAAGGAACATCCTGAAGTCTGGCACGCGTGGGTGAGCGAAGACGCAGCCAAGAAAATCGACGCGGCCTTGTAGGTTGAGCTTCTCCGGCTGTCGGCAGCGGCAGTCGGATGCTTGATCGCAACCCCTTGATTGAGAGTCTCTTATGTTTCCCGAAAGCTTTACCTTTTCCATCGCCGACTGGGTCAACGGTTGGGTCGATTCGCTGGTTACCAACTACGGCGATGTGTTCCGCAGCATCTCCGACACCTTGCTGTGGGCCATCGTCAATCTTGAAGGCCTGCTGCGCGCTGCACCCTGGTGGCTGATGCTGGCGATCGTGGCCGGTGTGGCCTGGCACGCGACCCGCAAGGTCGTGACCACCGCCGTCATCGTTGGTTTGCTGTTCCTGGTGGGTGCGGTCGGCCTCTGGGACAAGCTGATGCAGACCCTGGCGCTGATGATGGTGGCGACGATCATCTCGGTGTTGATCGGCATTCCGCTGGGCATTCTCTCGGCGCGCAGCAACCGCCTGCGTTCGATACTGATGCCGTTGCTGGACATCATGCAGACCATGCCGAGCTTCGTGTACCTGATCCCGGTGCTGATGCTGTTTGGCCTGGGCAAGGTCCCGGCGATTTTCGCCACCGTGATCTACGCCGCGCCACCGCTGATCCGCCTGACCGATCTGGGCATTCGCCAGGTCGACGGCGAAGTGATGGAAGCGATCAACGCCTTCGGTGCCAATCGCTGGCAGCAACTGTTCGGCGTGCAACTGCCGCTGGCCCTGCCGAGCATCATGGCCGGGATCAACCAGACCACCATGATGGCCCTGTCGATGGTGGTGATCGCCTCGATGATCGGTGCCCGTGGCCTGGGTGAAGACGTGCTGGTGGGGATTCAGACCCTCAACGTCGGACGCGGCCTTGAAGCCGGTCTGGCGATCGTGATTCTGGCTGTGGTGATCGACCGCATTACACAGGCGTACGGTCGCGCACGGCATGAGGTGAGCAAATGAACAACGCAACCGTGAGCAAGATCGAAGTCAAGAACGTCTTCAAGATTTTCGGCAACCGTGCCAAGGATGCGCTGGCCATGGTCGGCCAGGGCAAGACCAAGGACCAGGTGCTGGCCGAAACCGGCTGCGTGGTCGGCGTGAACGACCTGTCGCTGAGCATCGGCAGCGGCGAGATCTTCGTGATCATGGGCCTGTCGGGCTCCGGCAAGTCGACCCTGGTCCGCCACTTCAACCGCCTGATCGATCCGACCAGCGGCGCGATCCTGGTGGACGGCGTGGACATCCTGCAATACGACATGGAAGCGCTGCGCGAATTTCGTCGGCGCAAGATCAGCATGGTGTTCCAGAGCTTCGGCCTGTTGCCGCACAAGAGCGTGCTGGACAACGTCGCCTACGGCCTGAAAATCCGTGGCGAAAGCAAAGCCATGTGCGCCGAGCGTGCGCTGCACTGGATCAACACCGTGGGCCTCAAGGGCTACGAAAACAAATACCCGCACCAGCTATCCGGTGGCATGCGTCAGCGTGTGGGCCTGGCCCGCGCCTTGGCGGCGGACACCGACATCATCCTGATGGACGAAGCGTTCAGCGCCCTCGACCCGCTGATCCGCGCGGAAATGCAGGACCAGTTGCTGGAACTGCAAAAGACTCTGCACAAGACCATCGTCTTCATCACCCACGACCTCGACGAGGCCGTGCGCATCGGCAACCGCATCGCGATCCTCAAGGATGGCCGCCTGATTCAGGTCGGCACGCCGAGAGAGATCCTGCATTCGCCGGCGGATGAGTATGTCGACCGCTTTGTGCAGCGTCGGGCGGCGGTGGTTTAAAAGGTTTGTGCCGGCTGTGCTGGCCCCATCGCGAGCAAGCTCGCTCCCACAGTGGATCCCCGGTGTTCACAAAACCTGTGGGAGCGAGCTTGCTCGCGATGAGGCCGGAAAAGCTGCATCAAAATTCAGGTTTGTACGCAGAGGTTGAAGATGTCCCAGGCTGAAAAAATCGTTATCACCGAAGCGCAGGTCACCTGGCAGGACGTGGTCGCTGTGGCCCGCGATGGCGCACAGCTTGAGCTGTCGGCGCCGATCTGGGCGCGCATCGAAAACGCGCAGGCCATCGTCCAGCGCATCGTCACCAGCGGCGAACGTGCCTACGGCATCAACACCGGCCTGGGCGCGCTGTGCAACGTCTCGCTGCAGGACGAACAACTCAGCCAGTTGTCGCGCAACACCTTGCTCAGCCACGCCTGTGGCGTTGGCGCGCCACTGACCAACGAGCAGACCCGCTCGATCATGTGCGCCGCCGTCGTCAACTACAGCCATGGCAAATCCGGCCTGCACCGTCAGGTCGTCGAAGCACTGCTGGCGCTGCTCAACCGTGGCATCACCCCACAAGTGCCGTCCCAGGGTTCCGTGGGCTACCTGACCCACATGGCGCACATCGGCATCGCGCTGCTGGGTGTCGGCAATGTCAGCTATCGCGGCCAGGTCGTTTCCGCGCAGCAAGCGCTGGCCGAAGAAGGCCTGCAACCGGTCAAGCTTGGTGCCAAGGACGGTTTGTGCCTGGTCAACGGTACGCCATGCATGACCGGCCTGAGCTGCCTGGCGATTGCCGATGCGACGCGCCTGCTGGAATGGGCTGACGTGATTGGTGCCATGAGTTTCGAAGCCCAGCGCGGGCAGATCGACGCGTTCGATGCCGAAATCATCGCGCTCAAGCCGCACCCGGGCATGCAGCAGGTCGGGATCAACCTGCGGGCCTTGCTCGACGGCAGCGAAGTGATTGCCCAGAGCAAAGGCATCCGTACCCAGGATGCCCTGAGCATTCGCTCGATCCCGCAGGTGCACGGCGCCGCTCGCGACCAATTGGTACACGCGACCAAACAGATCGAAACCGAACTCAACGGTGCCACCGACAACCCGCTGGTACTGGGCACCGCGGACAATTACCGCGTGGTGTCCCAGGCCAACCCGCACGGCCAGTCCGTGGCGATGGCGGCGGACCTGCTGGCGATTGCCATGGCGGAAATCGGTTCTATCGCCGAGCGTCGCCTGGACCGTTTGATCAATCCGCACGTCAGCGGTCTGCCGGCGTTCCTGGTGGCCAACCCGGGGGTGAACTCCGGGATGATGATCGTGCAATACGTCGCCGCTTCGCTGTGCGCGGAGAACCGTCAACTGGCGCAACCGGCGGTGCTGGACAACTACGTGACGTCGGGCCTGCAGGAAGATCACCTGAGCCTGGGCACCAACGCCGCGCTGAAGCTGCATCGCGCTCTGGAAAACTGCACGCAGATCCTCGCCATCGAGTACCTGTTGGCGGCCCAGGCGTTCGAGTTCCTCAAAGAACAACGCTTCGGTGCGGGCACCGATGCTGCCTGGCGTCTGCTGCGCGAGCACGTTGCCCCCTACGACCAGGATCGCTGGTTGGCACCGGACATCGCCGCCGCTGCCGCGGTATTGAAAGACCCGATTTTGCTGCACAACGCTTTTCCAGAACTGAACTGATTTCAATAACACCAGCGTGCCAAGGCGCGTCTCCCCAAAAGGCAGACGCGACGGACAACGGACATCTCCGGAGCGTCTGGTGAGTTAATAACAACTCTCAAAAGGAGCACAAAATGACTGCGCTAAACCTGATTCCCGGCCAACTGACCCTCGCCCAACTGCGTGACGTCTACCAGCAGCCGGTGAAACTGACCCTCGACCACAGCGCCTCGGCCCAGATCGAAGCCAGCGTTGCCTGCGTGGAACAGATCCTCGCCGAGAACCGCACCGCCTACGGCATCAACACCGGTTTCGGCCTGCTGGCCTCGACCCGCATCGCCAGCGAAGACCTGGAAAACCTGCAGCGCTCGCTGGTGCTGTCCCACGCTGCCGGTGTCGGCCAGCCGATCAGCGATGAGCTGGTGCGTCTGATCATGGTGCTCAAGGTCAACAGCCTGAGCCGTGGTTTCTCTGGTATCCGCCGTGTGGTGATCGACGCGCTGATCGCCCTGATCAACGCCGAGGTTTACCCGCACATTCCATTAAAAGGTTCGGTCGGTGCTTCCGGTGACCTGGCGCCTCTGGCCCATATGTCGCTGGTGCTGCTGGGCGAAGGCAAGGCGCGCTACAAAGGCGAGTGGATGGAAGCCACCGAAGCGCTGAAAGTTGCCGGTCTGACCCCTCTGACCCTGGCCGCGAAAGAAGGCCTGGCGCTGCTCAACGGCACTCAGGTGTCCACTGCTTTTGCCCTGCGTGGCCTGTTCGAAGGTGAAGACCTGTTCGCCGGTGCCTTGGCACTGGGCGGCCTGACCGTTGAAGCGGTCCTGGGTTCGCGTTCGCCGTTCGATGCCCGCATCCACGCTGCCCGTGGCCAGAAAGGCCAGATCGACGCTGCCGCCGCTTACCGCGACCTGCTGGGCGAGCGCAGCGAAGTCTCCGACTCCCACGAAAACTGCGAGAAGGTACAAGACCCGTACTCCCTGCGCTGCCAGCCACAAGTCATGGGCGCCTGCCTGACCCAGTTCCGCCAAGCGGCCGAAGTGCTGGCGATCGAAGCCAACGCCGTTTCCGACAACCCGTTGGTTTTCGCCGCTGAAGGTGACGTGATCTCCGGTGGCAACTTCCACGCCGAGCCGGTGGCCATGGCGGCCGACAACATGGCGTTGGCCATCGCTGAAATCGGTTCCCTGAGCGAGCGCCGTATCTCGCTGATGATGGACAAGCACATGTCGCAACTGCCGCCGTTCCTGGTGGCCAACGGTGGTGTGAACTCCGGTTTCATGATCGCCCAGGTGACCGCAGCGGCACTGGCCAGCGAGAACAAGGCGTTGTCCCATCCGCATTCGGTGGACAGCCTGCCGACTTCCGCCAACCAGGAAGACCACGTTTCCATGGCGCCGGCGGCTGGCAAGCGTCTGTGGGAAATGGCCGAGAACACCCGTGGGATTCTCGCGGTGGAATGGCTGGCGGCCGTTCAGGGCCTGGATCTGCGCGACGGCCTGAAAACCTCGCCGAAACTGGAAAAGGCTCGGGCCATTCTGCGTAACGACGTGCCGTTCTATGAGAAGGACCGCTTCTTCGCGCCAGACATCAATGCGGCGTCTGAATTGTTGGCCTCGCGTTGCTTGAACGAGCTGGTGACGGTGAAGTTGCTGCCTAGCCTGTAAGGGCCCCTCGCTGGCAAGCCAGCTCCTACAGGAGCTGGCTTGCCAGCGATTCGATTTTGCGTCGAATAACAATAATTAGGGACGAGAAATGCAACAGGCAGAAAAAGGTTTGAAACGCGGGCTCTCTGCCCGACATATTCGCTTCATGGCGCTGGGGTCGGCAATCGGCACCGGGCTGTTTTATGGATCTGCCTCGGCCATACAAATGGCCGGGCCTGCGGTACTGCTCGCTTACCTGATCGGTGGCGCGGCGGTGTTCATGGTCATGCGTGCCCTTGGTGAGATGGCGGTGCACAACCCGGTGACGGGCTCGTTCGGCCAGTACGCCAGCACCTACCTGGGGCCAATGGCGGGCTTCGTCCTCGGTTGGACCTACGCATTCGAAATGGTCATCGTCGGCATGGCCGACGTCACGGCATTCGGTATCTACATGGGCTTCTGGTTCCCGGAGGTTTCCCGCTGGATCTGGGTGCTGGGTGTCGTTTCCATCGTTGGCGGCCTGAACCTGTGCAACGTCAAAGTCTTCGGTGAAATGGAGTTCTGGCTGTCGCTGCTCAAGGTCGCGGCCATCGTCGCGATGATCCTGGGTGGTTTCGGCATCATGTGGTTCGGCATCAGCTCGGCCCCTGGCCAGGCAACCGACATCAGCAACCTCTGGAGCCACGGCGGCTTCATGCCCAATGGCATGGGCGGTCTGATCGCTTCGTTCGCGGTGGTGATGTTTGCGTTTGGCGGTATTGAAATCATCGGCGTAACGGCAGGTGAAGCCAAGGACCCGCAGCACGTGCTGCCCCGGGCGATCAATGCTGTACCGTTGCGGATCCTGCTGTTCTACGTGCTGACGATGCTGGTGCTGATGTCGATCTTTCCATGGCAGCAGATCGGCAGCCAGGGCAGCCCGTTCGTGCAGATCTTCGACAAGCTGGGGATCGGCTCGGCGGCCACCATCCTCAATATCGTGGTGATCACGGCGGCGATTTCGGCGATCAACAGTGACATCTTCGGCGCTGGCCGCATGATGTTCGGTCTGGCCCAGCAAGGGCATGCACCCAAGGGCTTCGCCCGCCTGTCGCGCAATGGCGTGCCATGGATGACGGTCGTGGTGATGAGTGCCGCGCTGTTGCTGGGCGTGTTGCTGAACTACCTGATCCCGGAAAACGTGTTCCTGCTGATCGCTTCCATCGCGACCTTTGCCACGGTGTGGGTCTGGCTGATGATTCTGGTGACCCAAGTGGCCATGCGCCGGTCCATGAGCGCCGAGCAGGTTGCACAACTGAAATTCCCGGTACCGCTCTGGCCCTATGCGCCGGCGGCGGCGATTGCCTTCATGCTCTTCATCTTCGGCGTGCTGGGCTATTTCCCGGACACCCAGGCAGCGCTGATCGTCGGCGTGGTCTGGATCGTGTTGCTGGTGCTGGCTTACCTGACGTGGGTGAAACCGGCGGCGGGCCAGGCAGCCCTGGTGACGCAGGATCCTACTTTTTCTCATCGATAACCTAATGGAGGCCACGGATGAAAACTCTCTGGCAACACTGCCACGTCGCAACCATGGCACAAGGCGTCTACTCGATCATCGAGGACGCGGCCATCGTGACGTCAGGAGCGCACATTGAGTGGATCGGCCCGCGCGGTGAGTTGCCGGCGGGCGAGTACCCGGCCGTCAATGATTTGAACGGGGCCTGGGTCACACCGGGCCTGATCGACTGCCACACTCACACGGTGTTCGGCGGTAACCGCAGCGGTGAATTCGAACAGCGCCTGCAAGGCGTCAGCTACGCGCAAATCGCCGCCAGCGGTGGCGGCATCGCCAGCACTGTGCGCGCCACCCGTGCCGCCAGCGAAAACGAGTTGTTCGCCAGTGCCGCCAAACGCCTGAAAAGCCTGATGCGTGATGGCGTCACCAGCGTCGAAATCAAGTCCGGCTACGGCCTGGACCTGGCCAACGAGCGCAAGATGCTGCGCGTGGCCCGTCGCCTCGGCGCCGAACTGCCGGTCAGCGTGCGCAGCACCTGCCTGGCGGCTCACGCCCTGCCACCGGAATACGTCGATCGCGCCGACGACTACATCGATCACATCTGCGCCGACATGCTCCCGGCCCTGGCTGCCGAGGGATTGGTGGACGCGGTGGACGCGTTCTGCGAGTACCTGGCGTTCTCCCCGGCGCAGGTCGAGCGGGTGTTCATAACCGCCCAGGAACTGGGCCTGCCAGTGAAGCTGCACGCCGAGCAGTTGTCGTCGTTGCATGGATCGAGCCTGGCGGCGCGTTATCACGCGTTGTCCGCCGATCACCTGGAGTTCATGACGGAGGACGACGCCATCGCCATGGCCAAGTCCGGCACGGTTGCGGTGCTGTTGCCCGGCGCCTTCTACTTCTTGCGCGAAACCCAATTGCCGCCGATGGAAGCCCTGCGCAAACACGGCGTGAAAATCGCCATCGCCAGCGACCTCAACCCGGGCACCTCGCCGGCACTGTCATTGCGCCTGATGCTGAACATGGCTTGCACCTGTTTCCGCATGACCCCGGAAGAAGCCCTGGCCGGCGCGACGATTCATGCCGCCACCGCGCTGGGCATGGCCGACACCCATGGCTCACTGGAGGTCGGCAAGGTTGCGGATTTCGTCGCCTGGCAAATCGATCGTCCGGCCGACCTGTGTTACTGGCTGGGCGGCGACCTGGAAAAACGCGTCGTGCGCCACGGCGTCGAATCAAGTCTGTAGGAGATCTGTTGTGGATAAGGTTCTGAACTTCAAACAAGGCCGCGTACCGCTGCTGATCAGCATGCCCCACGCTGGTGTGCGCCTGACGCCTGCGGTCGAAACCGGATTGATCCCCGATGCGAAAAGCCTGCCGGACACCGACTGGCACATTCCGCAGTTGTACGATTTCGCCGCTGAACTGGGTGCCAGCACCTTGGCCGCCGAGTACTCGCGATTTGTCATCGACCTGAACCGGCCATCCGACGACAAGCCGTTGTACGTCGGCGCGACCACCGGTCTGTATCCGGCCACGTTGTTCGACGGCATACCGTTGTTCCGCGAAGGCCTGGAGCCTTCTGCCGATGAGCGCGCGACCTATCTTGAGCAGATCTGGACGCCGTACCACAGCACCCTGCAGCAGGAACTGGCGCGTTTGAAAGCCGAGTTCGGCTACGCGCTGTTGTTCGATGCGCACTCGATCCGCTCGATCATCCCGCACCTGTTCGACGGCAAGTTGCCGGACTTCAACCTCGGCACCTTCAACGGCGCCAGTTGCGATCCACAGCTTGCGACGCGACTGGAAGCGATCTGCGCGCTTCACGACAATTACACCCACGTACTCAACGGGCGCTTCAAGGGCGGGCACATCACCCGCCATTACGGCAATCCGGCCGAGAACATCCACGCGGTGCAACTGGAACTGGGTCAGTGCACCTACATGGAAGAATTCGAGCCGTTCCGCTATCGCCCGGACCTGGCGGAGCCGACGCGGGTGGTGTTGAAGGAGTTGCTGCAAGGGCTGTTGGCTTGGGGCGAGAAGCACTACAACCGTTAATACTGTCGCAAAACCCTGTGGGAGCGAGCTTGCTCGCGATGGCGTACTGTCAGGCAACATTAATGTCGGATGTTATGGCCTCATCGCGAGCAAGCTCGCTCCCACAGGTTTTCATATGCCTCAACATCTGCACATGACAGTCGCCACCGTGCAAAACACGGTCGCCACAGTTCGCTTTCACCACTCGTCTGCTGCGTAATGTTCTGGCCACGGTGCACAAAGACACCGCCCCGACAATAATCCGCTGCCGCACGAGAATGCTATCCATGACAAGCCCCAAAGGTCTGTTCACCCGCTGTCTCTCAATCTTCTGCGGTACCGCTCTGTTGAGCGCCGGCGCCATGGCCGCGGACGACGCTTCCTGCAAAACCGTGCGCATGGGCGTGGTCAACTGGACCGACGTGATCGCCACCAGTGGCATGGCCGATGTGCTGCTCAATGGTCTGGGCTACGAAAGCAAGCAAACCAGCGCCGTGCAGCAAATCATCTTCGCCGGCATCCGCGACAAGCGACTGGACATCTTCCTTGGTTACTGGAAACCGGCGATGGATAAAAACATCGCACCCTTCGTGGCTGCCAATCAGGTCAAGGTCATGGACAAACCGAGCCTGGCCGATGCCCAAGCCACGCTCGCGGTCCCTGACTATGTGGCAGCGGCCGGCCTGAAAACCTTCTCCGACATCGCCAAATTCAAGGATCAGCTCGGCGGCAAGATCTACGGCATCGAGCCGGGCAGTGGCGCCAACACCACGATCAAGACCATGATCGAAACCAATCACTTCGGCCTCAAGGACTTCAAACTGATCGAGTCCGGTGAAGCCGGCATGCTCGCGGCCGTGCAGCGGGCAGTGAACCGCAAGGAGTTCGTGGTGTTCGTCGGCTGGACCCCGCACCCGATGAACATCAACATGAAGATCGACTACCTGACCGGCAGCGAAGACGTCTACGGGCCGAATGAAGGCGCCGCGACGGTCTCAACCGTGACTGCGCCGGATTACGCCCAGCGCTGCCCGAACGTCAATCGGCTGCTGGAAAACCTGACGTTCACCGCCGCCCAGGAAAGCCAGTTGATGGTGCCGATCATGGAGCGCCAAACGGCTCAGGATGTCGCGAAAAAATGGCTGCGTGACCATCCAGAAGACTTGCAGCGCTGGTTGGCCGGTGTCAGCAGTTTCGATGGCAAGGATGGCGTGGCCACGGTTCAGACCAGCCTGAAGAATTGACCCTCGTCTGATCTGTGCAAGACCTGTGGGAGCGAGCCTGCTCGCGAAGGCGGTTTGACAGTCAACATTGATGTTGGATGTGCCGGCCTCTTCGCGAGCAGGCTCGCTCCCACAGGGTGGGGTCCCACACATTTCCCTGAACGAGCACCAGGCTCATGGCTCCTTACCCGCTTTCCAGGCAAATGACGGCATTCGTCGACAAAACCCTGAGTTTCAACAGCACCGACAGCAGTATCAACGGGTTGCGCCAGGCCTACAGCGATATGTGCCGGGCGTTTACCCCGGCACGCCCCGCCGGGTTGCATGTGGTCGATTTCGAGTTGGCCGGTGTTGCTGTTCGTTCCTATCAGCCACCGGCCAGCGGTGCGTCGTGTATCGTTTATCTGCATGGCGGCGGCTGGGTGGTGGGGGACCTGGATTCCCACGATTTCATCTGCGCCGAATGGGCATCGACACTCGGTGTACGGGTGATCGCCGTCGATTACCGCCGGGCACCGGAGCATCCGTTTCCCGCCGCGTTCGATGATTGCCTGAAGGTCTGGCGAGCACTGCGCACCGGGCCGTTTCAACTCGATCCTGCGCGTACGCTGGTGGCCGGCGACAGTGCCGGTGGCAACCTCGCGGCGGCGTTGTGCCTGGCGTTGCGCGATGCCGGCGAGCCGCTGCCGTGCGCGCAGGTGCTGATCTATCCGGGGTTGGGTGGCGATCACCGGCTGCCGTCGCGCAGTGAGTGCATCGACGCGCCGTTACTCAGCAGCAGTGACGTCGATTGCTATCACGCGCTTTACCTGCAAGGCACCCGTCATCCGAACGCCTACGCCATGCCATTGCTCGCCACGGATTTCAGCGCACTGCCACCGGCATTGATCGCCGTGGCGCAATTCGACCCGTTGCGTGATGACGGCGTGCTGTATGCCGAGCGACTCAATGCCTCGGGCGTGGTTGCCACGCTGTATGTCGGCGAGGGCTTGGTCCATGGCTGTTTGCGGGCCCGAGGGCAGGCAGCCGAGGTCGATGCGCTGTACGAAACCTTGTTCGGATATCTGTCGGCAAAACTCTGACTCTGCACGGGCATGCTCATTAACGTAATTCGGGTTTATGATGCCGGACGGCAGAATAATAGAAGTCCCCCCAGGGATGACCTCGACCCCTTACGGAGTGCGCAATGCAGACTTTGTACCCGCAGATCAAACCCCACGCCCGGCACGATCTGGCCGTCGACGAAACCCACACGCTGTATGTCGACGAAAGCGGTTCACCGGAAGGTTTGCCGGTGGTGTTCATCCACGGCGGCCCCGGTGCCGGATGTGATGCCCAGAGTCGTTGCTTCTTCGATCCGAATCTCTATCGCATTGTCACTTTCGATCAGCGCGGCTGCGGTCGCTCCACGCCTCACGCCAGCCTGGAAAACAACACCACCTGGGATCTGGTCGCCGACCTGGAGCGGATTCGACAGCACTTGGGCATCGACAAATGGGTGCTGTTTGGCGGCTCCTGGGGTTCGACCCTCGCGCTGGCCTACGCGCAAACCCATCCTGAGCGGGTACACGGCCTGATCCTGCG
Organism: Pseudomonas fluorescens; assembly: GCF_040448305.1. Classification (NCBI taxonomy): domain Bacteria; kingdom Pseudomonadati; phylum Pseudomonadota; class Gammaproteobacteria; order Pseudomonadales; family Pseudomonadaceae; genus Pseudomonas; species Pseudomonas fluorescens. The sequence goes on from NZ_CP148752.1 coordinate 385,705, forward strand.
CGGGATCTTTCTCTGCCGTCCGCAGGAAATCGAATGGTTCTACCAGGCCGGCGCCAGCCGCCTGTTCCCCGATTACTGGCAGGACTACATCGCGCCGATCCCGCTGGACGAGCGCGACGACTTGCTCACCGCGTTCCACAAGCGCCTGGTCGGCAACGACCAGATCGCCCAGATGCACGCGGCCAAGGCCTGGTCCACCTGGGAGGGCCGCACCGCGACCCTGCGTCCCAACCCGCTGGTGGTCGACCGTTTCTCCGAGCCACAACGTGCGTTGTCGATTGCCCGCATCGAATGCCACTACTTCAGCAACCACGCCTTCCTGGAGCAGAACCAGTTGATCCGCGACATGGGCAAGATCGCCCATTTGCCCGGCGTGATCATCCATGGCCGCTATGACGTGATCTGTCCGCTGGATAACGCCTGGGAATTGCATCAGGCCTGGCCGAACAGCGAACTGCAGGTCATCCGCGATGCCGGTCATGCCGCTTCCGAGCCGGGCATCACCGACGCGCTGGTACGCGCCGCCAATCAGATGGCCCGGCGTCTGCTCGACCTGCCGCCTGAAGAAGCATGAAGGGCCTGCTGCAACGGGTGCGCGGCGCACGAGTCGAGGTCGCGGGCGAGATCGTGGGTGCCGTCGATCAGGGATTGCTGGTCCTGGTAGCCGTCGAGCCCGACGATACGCGGGCCAGCGCCGACAAACTTCTTAATAAACTGCTTAACTATCGGGTATTCAGTGACGCTGAGGGCAAGATGAATCTGTCCTTGGCGGATGTGGGCGGCGGGCTGCTGCTGGTCTCTCAGTTCACTCTGGCTGCCGATACCAAAAGCGGGTTGCGTCCGGGTTTCTCGACCGCGGCCCCTCCGGCGCTGGGCGAGGAACTATTCGGCTATCTATTGAACAAAGCGAAACAGGTGCATGGCACTGTGGCATCAGGTAGATTCGGCGCGGATATGCAGGTGCACCTGGTCAATGATGGCCCGGTAACCTTCCTGTTACAGACCTGAAAGCGTTTGAAACAAGTTTTTACGTTCATTTCGACTGAAAACAGGGCTTTTTCGCGATAAATACTTTGTTACCCCTGATGCGTTGTAACGCGGCCTACTAGATAATCCCGCGCTACGGGGATCAGCGTTCGTTGGTCCATTTTGACTTAGGTAGAGACTTGTCCGGATCCGATTGGGGAATCATTTCGCCCCAGCGGAGTCGGAACAATGCTCGCCAACTTGGCAAGAGTGGTTTGCAAGGGCGGTTTTTTCATACCGTACACCGTGCAGGCCCTTTAACTGGCCGTTGGTTTTTTGATCTGTTTTCGGCGAGGGTTGCTCGTGATTGTTAGTCCCTGTAACGCACCAAAATTGTCTGCCAAACGGTTACGCAGCGCCCTGGTAGCGGGTTCTGCACTGCTCTGCCTGCTCAGCGCCGGTCAGCTTTGGGCATTCAGTCTGGATGATGTATCGGCCAAGGCAAAAGAGCTGGCCGCGCAGAAATACGAAGCGCCGCGCAGTAACCTGCCGAACGAGTTCCGCGACATGAAATTCGCGGACTATCAGAAAATTCGTTTTCTGACGGAAAAAGCCGAGTGGGCCGATCAGAAGACGCCGTTCAAGCTGTCCTTCTATCACCAGGGCATGCATTTCGATACGCCGGTGAAAATCAACGAAATCACCACGAACACCGTCGAAGAGATCAAGTACGACCCGAGTCGTTTCGATTTCGGCGACATGCAGTTCGATCCCAAGGCCACTGAACAACTGGGTTATGCCGGTTTCCGTGTGCTGTACCCGATCAACAAGGCCGACAAGCAAGACGAAATCATGACCATGCTTGGCGCGAGCTACTTCCGCGTCGTCGGCAAGGGTCACGTCTATGGTTTGTCCGCTCGCGGCATGGCGCTTGATACCGCATTGCCGTCTGGCGAAGAATTCCCGCGTTTCCGCGAGTTCTGGATTCAGCAGCCCAAGCCAGGCGACAAGCACCTGGTGATTTTCGCCCTGCTGGACTCTCCTCGTGCCACCGGCGCCTATCGCCTGACCCTGCGTCCGGGCAGCGACACCATCGTCGACGTCAAGGCGCAGATGTTCCTGCGTGACAAGGTCGGCAAACTGGGCATCGCTCCGTTGACCAGCATGTTCCTGTTCGGCGCCAACCAGCCGTCGAAAGTACTGAACTACCGTCGCGAGCTGCACGACTCCAGCGGTCTGGCGATCCATGCCGGCAACGGCGAGTGGATCTGGCGTCCGCTGAACAACCCGAAACACCTGGCCGTGAGCAACTTCAGCGTGGAAAACCCGCGCGGCTTCGGTCTGCTGCAACGTGGCCGCGACTTCAGCCACTACGAAGACCTCGACGACCGGTACGACAAGCGCCCAAGCGCCTGGATCGAACCGAAGGGTGACTGGGGCAAGGGCACAGTCGACCTGGTCGAAATTCCGACCGCCGACGAAACCAACGACAACATCGTTGCCTTCTGGAACCCGGAAAAATTGCCGGAACCTGGCCAGCCGCTCGATGTCGCTTATCGTATGCACTGGACCATGGATGAAGCCTCGATTCACGCGCCGGACAGCGCCTGGGTCAAACAGACCCTGCGTTCCACCGGTGACGTCAAACAATCCAACCTGATTCGTCAGCCGGACGGCAGCGTTGCCTACCTGGTGGACTTCGAAGGCCCGTCCCTGGCGGCATTGCCGGCCGATACGGAAGTTCGCAGCCAGGTCAGCGTCGGCGACAACGCCGAGCTGGTGGAAAACAGCGTGCGCTACAACCCTGAAACCAAGGGCTGGCGCCTGACCCTGCGGATGAAGATCAAGGATCCGAGCAAGTCCACCGAGATGCGTGCCGCGCTGGTGCAGAACATCGTGCCGGCGGATCTGTCCAAGACTTCGATTCCGTCGTCGAACTCGTCGGTTGCCAAGGCCGACAAGGTTGCCGCCAAGCAACAAGAGAAAGCGGACAAGGAAGCCAGGCAAGCGGAGGCCAAGCAGGCCGAAGCGAATCCTGTAGCAGATGCCAAGGACAAGGCCAATCAAGACGCCAAGCAGCCTGCCGCTGCCGACGCGGCCCCAGCCACACCGGAATCGGCCCCGACTGAAGAAGTCCTGACCGAGACCTGGAGCTATCAGTTGCCTGCCGATGAGTAACTCACAAGTACGGCCAGAAACTCTTTCCGAGTATCTGGCGCATCTGCCGATGACCGACCAGCAGCGCGCGGAACTCGCGGGCTGCCAGTCTTTCAGCGAATTGCATGAACGCCTGTCATCGTCGATGTTCGACGCCCCGACCGAAGCCGCCCAGGCTTCGGTGGGCAAACGCCTGACGCTGAGCACTGCCGAAGAGCTGCAGGACGCGGAAATGCTGGTGCTCGACGCCAACGGCCGGGTCTGCCTCAAGGCGACTCCGCCGATCCGGCGGACCAAGGTTGTGCCGGAGCCGTGGCGCACCAACATTCTGGTGCGTGGCTGGCGCCGGATGACCGGTCGTACCAACCCGCCGAAGCCGCCGAAGGACGAACGTGTACTGCCGGCCGCGCGCTGGCGTACCGTGGGTTCGATCCGTCGCTACATTCTGTTGCTGCTGATGCTTGGCCAGACCATCGTCGCCGGCTGGTACATGAAAGGCATCATGCCGTACCAGGGCTGGTCGTTCGTCGACCTCAACGAAGTGCTGCACCAACCGCTGCTGCAAACCGCCACGCAAGTGCTGCCGTACGCCTTGCAGACCAGCATCCTGATCCTGTTCGGGATTCTGTTCTGCTGGGTATCAGCCGGTTTCTGGACCGCGCTGATGGGCTTCCTCGAATTGCTGACCGGCCACGATAAATACCGTATCTCCGGTAAAAGTGCCGGCAACGAGCCGATTCCGAAGGATGCGCGCACCGCCCTGGTGATGCCGATCTGCAACGAAGACGTGCCACGGGTATTCGCCGGCTTGCGGGCGACCTTCGAGTCGGTGGCGGCCACGGGTGACCTGGACCGCTTCGACTTCTTCGTCCTCAGTGACAGTAACGACGCCGATATCTGTGTCGCCGAGCAACAGGCCTGGCTGGACGTCTGCCGTGAAGCCGGGGGCTTCGGCAAGATCTTCTATCGTCGCCGCCGTCGTCGCGTAAAACGTAAAAGCGGCAACCTCGACGACTTCTGCCGTCGCTGGGGTGGTGACTACAAGTACATGGTCGTACTCGACGCCGACTCCGTGATGAGCGGCGAGTGCCTGACCAGTCTGGTGCGCCTGATGGAAGCCACGCCGGATGCCGGGATCATCCAGACCGCGCCACGGGCGTCGGGCATGGACACCCTGTATGCGCGCATGCAGCAGTTCGCCACTCGCGTGTATGGCCCGTTGTTCACCGCCGGCCTGCACTTCTGGCAGCTCGGCGAGTCGCACTACTGGGGCCACAACGCGATCATCCGCATGAAGCCGTTCATCGACCACTGCGCCCTGGCGCCGTTGCCGGGTAAAGGCGCGTTCTCCGGCTCGATCCTGTCCCACGACTTCGTTGAAGCCGCGTTGATGCGCCGTGCCGGCTGGGGCGTGTGGATTGCCTATGACTTGCCGGGCAGCTATGAAGAACTGCCGCCAAACCTGCTGGACGAACTCAAGCGTGACCGTCGTTGGTGCCACGGTAACCTGATGAACTTCCGCCTGTTCCTGGTCAAGGGCATGCACCCGGTGCACCGCGCGGTGTTCCTGACCGGTGTGATGTCCTACCTGTCGGCGCCGTTGTGGTTCTTCTTCCTGGTGCTGTCGACCGCGCTGCTGGCGGTCAACACGCTGATGGAGCCGCAGTACTTCCTCGAACCGCGCCAGCTCTATCCGCTGTGGCCGCAATGGCACCCGGACAAGGCGATTGCGCTGTTCTCGACCACCATCGTGCTGCTGTTCCTGCCGAAACTGTTGAGCATCATCCTGATCTGGGCCAAGGGTGCGAAAGAGTTTGGCGGCAAGTTCAAGGTGACCCTGTCGATGCTGCTGGAGATGCTGTTCTCCATGCTGCTGGCGCCTGTGCGGATGATCTTCCACACCCGTTTCGTCCTCGCCGCGTTCCTCGGCTGGGCCGCGACCTGGAACTCGCCACAACGTGACGACGACTCCACGCCATGGAGCGAAGCGGTCAAGCGCCACGGCCCGCAAACGCTGCTGGGTTTCTTCTGGGCACTGCTGGTGATCTGGCTGAACCCGAGCTTCCTGTGGTGGCTGGTGCCGATCGTCGGTTCGTTGATGCTGTCGATCCCGGTCTCGGTGATCTCCAGCCGTGTCGGCTTGGGCCTGAAGTCCCGTGACGAGAGCCTGTTCCTGATTCCTGAGGAATACAATCCGCCGCAGGCCTTGCTGGCCACCGACCAGTACACCCACGAAAACCGCTGGCATGCGCTGAACGACGGCTTCGTCCGTTCGGTGGTCGATCCACAGCAGAACGCCCTGGCGTGCTCGCTGGCGACTTCCCGGCACAATCAGGCTGAGCCGATTGAGTGGTTGCGGATCGAGCGGGTGCGGCACGCGATGAAAGTCGGGCCTGAAGGCCTGACCAATAACGAGCGTGTGCAACTGCTGAGCGATCCGGTGGCCCTGGCCCGCTTGCATGAGCAGGTCTGGAGCGAAGGTCACGCCGAGTGGCTGGGTGCCTGGCGCAAGTCGGTGAAGGCCGATCCCCATGCACCGTTGCTGCCGCTCAAGCCATTGGGCGTGCAGGCCCAGCCGGCCTGATGAAAGCCCCCCCGCTCCGACTCTGGAGCGGGGATGTTGATCAAGAAAGATCGCAGTCTTCGGTCGCTCCTGCAGGTGTACGCAAACTCTGCAGGAGCGGTCGAAGGCTGCGATCTTTTGCTTTGTATTCCTCAAGCCAAAGAATGCCGCAGCGGTGTGCCCGCCGCTTACTGGCCAGACCTGGCCAGATTCAACGCAATGCATTGCTCAACAATGCCCGTATCCTGAAAGAAGTCGGCGTTGATGATGTTGAACACCTGATGCTGGGGGTGGAACACCTCTGCCCACACCGTGGTATTACGCGGGAGACGTACGGGCCCTCCGATGGGGTCGTAAACGGTAGCCGACAGGGATGTCATGGCTGAGGTCGAGGCCTCTTTCCTGGCTGTGTTCACAATAAAGCTTTCGAGGTCTGCCCTGGACGTGAGGTTTTTGCCGGTCCACAAATGCCTGATGTTGTCCCAGTACGCTCCGCCATTCCAACAAATGATCACGTTATTATTGGGATAATTCCGTTTGATTTCGGCCAGGGTAAGTTGACGGGCGGCCGGAGGAATAAGCAGGTGATTGAGTTGGCTTAACTTTTTTTTGAAGCGCTCCAAGCTGTTTTTCAGATTTCTGCCTGTGTCGAAACTGTGGATGTCCAGTATTACCAGTTCACCGTAATTATTTTCTGCGAAAGAGCGGACGGCTGAAATGCATGGGTCGATATTTCTGCCGTCGAGTACATGACTGCATTGAAATAATTCGGTGAACTTGTAGCTCGGCATTTTGCCTCCGCCAGTATCCTTTTTGTAACTATTGTCGACAATGCGTAAATCCAGAACGCGGGCGCCCTGATTGAGTTGAGTCAGAAAAATATTATCCTGGCAGGCCGCCCAATGTCCGCCAATGGGATCCACCGACCCGCGGTCCATGCCGGAATTATGCGCAGAGGGTAATGCGAGTTGATGAACCCGCATGTTTTTGATTTTTTCGTAAATGGATGTCATCCAGGCGTTGTTGGGGATGCTGTTGGAGGTGATCGGGGAGATGTTCATACTTCACTCCTTGTGAAATAAGTCGACCGTATCTGCTGCTGAATAATTAGTAAGTTGCCAGGCAGTGCAAAGAGTGCGGTCGATGTTGTTAATTGAGAAGTTAAACTAGCATGCAGATAAAAATGTTGTGAGGTGGTTAGTTTTTCTTGAGGTTTTTAGAAGATGACTTTTCCGTGGTGCTAAAAGTATGGTCACGAAGGAAAATTTAGAAGTTCAAATTTAAAGTCGATGCATTTGTGCAGATGATGCGGGCAGGATAAGGAGTCCTGATTTGGAGGGGTGTACAGTTTTTAGGGCTATTAGTTGTAATGGGTATTTATTTTGATGGGTTTGGTAAGTTTGACTTGCGGTTTGGCAAATTGATTTATCGGACTCTACACATAAAAAACCGGTCGGCGCGGGGAGCGCCGACCGGCTCATATCGACACGTGGCGAAGCTGCAAGGTTTTTTAAACTTTGAACCGCCCTACCAGCATCTGCAAATGCGTCCCCAACCGCGCCAGCTCAACGCTGGACGCCGCCGTCTCTTCACTCGCCGCCGACGTCTGATCCGACACATCCCGCACATTCAGCACGCTACGGTTGATCTCTTCAGCCACGGCGCTCTGCTGTTCAGCGGCTGCAGCAATCTGCTGATTCATTGCCTGAATCGCCGAGACGGTGCGGGTGATGCTTTCCAGTGAGCCGCCGGCGCGGCGGGTCAACTCTACGCTGCTGTCGGTCAGGCTGCGGCTGTTGTCCATGATGGTCGCCACTTGCTGGGTGCCGTTTTGCAGGCCGACGATCAGCTCTTCGATCTCTTCGGTGGACTTCTGAGTGCGCTGGGCCAGGCTGCGGACTTCGTCGGCGACCACGGCAAAACCACGTCCGGCTTCACCGGCGCGGGCTGCTTCGATGGCGGCGTTGAGCGCCAACAGGTTGGTTTGCTGGGCCACGGACTTGATGACGTCGAGCACGCTGCCGATCTTGTCGCTTTCGCGCTGGAGTTCGCCCATGGCCTCGGTGGAGTGACCGACTTCCTTGGCCAGGCGTTCGATCTGGGCGATGGCTTCACCGACCACTTTGTCGCCCTCACGAGCTTGCTGGTCGGCGGCGACGGCGGCTTCGGAGGCTTCTTCGGCGTTGCGCGCAACTTCCTGCACGGTGGCGGCCATTTCGTTCATGGCAGTGGCGACCTGATCGGTCTCGACCTTCTGGCTGTTGACTCCGGCGCTGGTCTGCTCGGTGACGGCTGACAACTCTTCGGCGGCGCTGGCGATCTGCGTGACGCCATCGCTGATGCCGCCGATCAGTTCGCGCAAGCCCTGGGTCATGCTCTGCATGGCACGCTGCAACTGGCCGAGTTCGTCGCGGCGCTGCGACGTCAGGTTGTGGGTCAGGTCGCCACTGGCGACGCGCTGTGCCACGACCAGGGTCTGGTTCAATGGAATGATGATCTGCCGGGTGATCGCCCAGGCGGCCAGCAGGCCGAAGGCGATGGCCAGAGCGGTGGCGAGGGTCAGCATGTTCTTGGCATGGGCGGCGTCGGTGTCGCGCACGACGGTTTGCGAGACGGTGAGTTTCTGGCTCATGTCCACCAGGATGTCGCCTTGGGCAGACATGCGTACCAGGGCCTTGGCGCTGGCCACCTGGGAGTCGCGGAACTGGCTGACGGCGGCACGGTAGGCCTTCAGTGAATCAGTCGCCTGTTGCAGGTTGGCGATGTGTTCTTCAGGCAGTTTGGCCGGCAGACTCTCGAGGTTCTTCAGGGCGTTGTCGATCGCGTCGAGGGCTGGCTGTTCGGCTTCGCTCTTGCCGCTGTAGGTGTAGCCGCGAACCTGGAAACGCGCCTGCTGGATCAGTTTGCTCAGGTCGATCACGCTGTTGAACGCCGCCACGCTGTCGCCTTGGAGTATGGATTTTTCCACTTCGGCGACGCGGGTCACGGCATTGTCGGCGGTGGCGCCGAGTTTGCTGCGGGCGTCTTCACGTTGGGCGCCGGCCTGGGTCATGTCGTTGAAGGCACGACGGTATTCGGCGACAGCGGCCAGTTGTTGATCGACCATGGCCGTATCGGCCGGTTGCTCGATCAGGCCACGGGCAGTCTGCAGGCCGCTTTCGAGCTTGCCCAACAGATCGTTGACGGCGCCGGGACCCTGTTCACCGCGACGCATCTCGTAATCCAGGCGGGCAATGCGCAGGTCTTTGGTCAGGTCGTTGAGACTGGCGATGAACCCCAGTTTATCGCCACGGCTGGTCACGCCGCTCAGGCCGCTCCAGCCGGTGAAGGTGATCAGCAGGGTGAGTAACAGCACCAGGCCGAAGCCGATCCCCAGCTTGCGTTTGACGCTGACGTTTCCCAGATTCTCGGCTAGCCATTGGTACATGCTGAAACTCCCTGGACCACAATTTGGTTTTATGGGGGATGTATCGGCAGGGGTGCGAGGTTCTGTAGGCGCTGCCCGATATATGGGCGGATGATGAAGTGTAGGAGCGAGCCTGCTCGCGATGGCGGCGGATCAGCCGACATTGATGTGGCTGGTACACCGCCATCGCGAGCAGGCTCGCTCCTACAGGGTAAATGTGTGATCTCAGAAAAGTCGTGCGAGCAGCGCGGTCACGGCGGTTTCGACGCGCAGGATGCGCTCGCCCAGTTGCACCGGTTGCAGGCCGGACTTGCCCAGCAGGTCGATCTCATAGGGAATCCAGCCACCCTCGGGGCCGATGGCCAGGGTCACGGGTTCACTCAAGGCGCGAGGGCAGGGCGGGTAATTGCCCGGATGCCCCACCAAGCCGAGGGTGCCTTCGGTAATCGCCGGCAGACGGTCTTCGACGAAGGGCTTGAAGCGCTTCTCGATCACAACTTGCGGCAGCACGCTGTCCCGCGCCTGTTCGAGGCCGAGGATCAACTGTTCGCGAATTGCCTCAGGCTCCAGGAAGGGGGTCTGCCAGAAGCTCTTCTCGACGCGATAGCTGTTGACCAGCACGATCCGTGGCACACCCATGGCCGCCACGGTCTGGAACACCCTGCGCAGCATCTTGGGGCGTGGCAGGGCCAATACCAGGGTCAATGGCAGCTTGGCTGGTGGTGGCTGGTCGAGGGTGACGCGCAATTCTGCTTCGTCGGCGTCCAGGCGCAGCACTTCGGCCGAACCCATCAGCCCGCCGATCCGCCCGACGCGCATGCTGTCACCGACTTCGCAGCGGTGGACTTCCTGCATGTGGGTCAACCGGCGATCACGCAGGACCACCCGGTCGGCCGCAATGAAATCGGCATCGATGAGGAGCAGCAGGTTCACGCTTGGGTCGCTGGCGGCTGGTCGTTGTGATCGTCAGCCGGTTGGTCGTCCGGATGCTCGCCACGTTTGCTGATCAGGCTGCCAAACAGGATGCCGATCTCGAACAACAGCCACATCGGCACGGCCAGCAGGGTCTGCGAGAAGATGTCCGGCGGCGTTAGGATCATGCCGACCACGAAGCAGCCGATGATCACGTACGGGCGGATTTTCTTCAGGTATTTGACGTCGACCACGCCGATCCACACCAGCAGCACCACGGCCACCGGGATTTCGAACGCCACACCGAAGGCGAAGAACAGCGTCATGACGAAATCGAGGTAGCTGGTGATGTCAGTCATCATTTCCACGCCGGCCGGGGTGGCGGAGGCGAAGAACTTGAAGATCAGCGGGAACACCAGGAAATAGGCGAACGCCATGCCGGCGTAGAACAGAAAGATGCTGGAGACCAGCAAGGGCACGGCGATGCGCTTTTCATGCTTGTACAGGCCCGGGGCGATGAAACCCCAGATCTGGTGCAGGATCACCGGGATGGCCAGGAACAGCGAGACCATCATCGTCAGCTTCAGTGGCGTCAGGAACGGCGACGACACATCGGTGGCAATCATCGTCGCGCCGGCGGGCAGGTACGCGCGCAGCGGCGTGGAGACGAAGGTGTAGATCTGCTGGGTGAAGGCGAACAGCCCGGCAAAGATGATGAAGATCGCCGCTACGCAGCGCAGCAGACGGGTACGCAACTCGGTGAGGTGCGAAACCAGCGGCATGTGCTGGTCGTTTTCAGGAAGATCGCTCATGGGGCTCGCGGCGGCAGTGTTGGGTCATGAGGGGCCGACGCAACGGGCGCAGCCGCGGGTGTAACGGGTTCAACCGGAGTGGCTGCAACAACGGGCGCAGGTTCGACAGGCGCGACAACGGGAGCAGGTGTCGGGTCGACAGCAGCGGCAGGCGCATGAATCGTCTGCGCGCCCACGTGCTCCACCGGCGTCGGCTCCTGCTGGGTCGGCGTGAAGATCTTCCGCGCCTCCTGCTCAAGCGACAGGATGTGCTCGTTGTGCAGTTGCCGACGAATCTCGTCGGCACCGATTTCACGTTCAACTTCCTGTTTGATTGCGTTGAAGCTGCGCTTCAGACGCCCGACCCACAGGCCGGCGGTGCGCGCAGCGCCCGGCAAGCGCTCGGGACCCAGCACCAGCAGGGCGACGAGGCCGACAAGCAGCAGTTCAGAGAAGCTGATACCAAACATTAGTCAGTGCTCACACGTCTTTGCGGATCGGCTCTTCGACTTTCTGTGCCTGCACGTCGATGGTGTGCGGCTGGTTCACGGATGCCTGTGGCTGAACCGGAGGAACCGGTTGGGCCGGGGTCGCATTCGGGTCGGCCGGCTTTTCGTCGTCGTTCATGGCTTTCTTGAAGCCCTTGATCGATTCGCCGACGTCGGTGCCGAGGTTTTTCAGTTTCTTGGTGCCGAATACCAGTACCACGACCACCAGAATGACGACCCAGTGTTTCCAGTCAAAAATGCCCATGCTGCTGCTCCTCTCTAATAGTTATTCAGGCGGACGGGCGCGAGGCTTTCTCGGCGTGTCCGGAGAGACCGAAACGACGGTCCAGTTCATCGAGTACAGCCTGTGGATGCTGCCCCAATTGGGCGAGCATGACCATGCTGTGGAACCACAGATCGGCGGTTTCGTAGATCACATCGCTGCAGTCGCCGCTGACGGCGGCGTCCTTGGCGGCAATGATGGTTTCGACCGACTCTTCGCCGACTTTTTCCAGAATCTTGTTCAAGCCCTTGTGGTACAGGCTGGCGACGTACGAGCTGTCGGCGGCGGCGCCTTTGCGCTCCTCCAGTACCTCGGCGAGGCGGGTGAGAGTGTCACTCATGTTTATGCCCTGCGGAATAGATGGCGTGCGGATCTTTCAGGACCGGGTCGACGGTTGTCCAGTCGCCGTTCTCATAGACGCGGTAGAAGCAGCTCTGGCGGCCGGTATGACAGGCGATGTCGCCGATCTGCTCGACCATCAGGATGATGACGTCGGCGTCGCAGTCCAGGCGCATCTCGTGCAGGGTTTGCACATGGCCGGACTCTTCGCCCTTGCGCCACAGCTTGCCACGGGAGCGTGACCAGTAAATGGCGCGGTTCTCGGCAGCGGTCAGTTCCAGTGCTTCGCGGTTCATCCAGGCCATCATCAGGACGCGCCCGGTCTTGTGATCCTGGGCGATGGCCGGCACCAGGCCGTCAGCGTCCCACTTGATCTCGTCCAGCCAGTTTTTCATCTACGACTCCGATACGGGCCCGCACTTCAATAATCGGCGGGCCTACGTTCAATGCAGCGTCCAAACAGTGTGCCAGCGTGTTGCGCGACTGGCTATCGGCGCACGACCAGATACAAACCGACCGCCATCATGATGCCAGCTGGCCAATAGTCCAACTGATTCAGCGGTCCGCCCGCGGCAAGGACGGCACCACCGGCCAGATGGGCCGTACCGAGCAGGCGCAGGAACCAGTCGTCACGGCGTCGATGCCACGCTGGCGGCGGGACGTAGGCGTGGGGTTGGGACATGCGTTCGAGCAGGTCGCGGGCCATGTTGGCCAGGTGCGGGATCTGTTCGAACTGGCTGTGCACGTTGCCGAGCAGGGCTTTGGGGCTGACCCGCTCGCGCATCCAGCGTTCGAGGAACGGCTGCGCGGTGTTCCACAGATCGAGGTCCGGGTACAGCTGGCGGCCCAGGCCTTCGATATTCAGCAGGGTTTTTTGCAGCAGGACCAGTTGCGGCTGCACTTCCATGTTGAAGCGGCGCGCGGTCTGGAACAGGCGCATCAGCACCTGGCCGAAGGAAATATCTTTTAACGGTTTTTCGAAGATCGGCTCGCACACCGTGCGGATCGCCGCTTCGAATTCGTTGAGTTTGGTTTCCGCCGGCACCCAGCCCGAATCGATGTGCAACTGCGCCACGCGACGGTAATCGCGCTTGAAGAAGGCGAACAGGTTGCGCGCCAGGTAATCCTGGTCTTCCGGGGTCAGGCTGCCGACGATGCCGCAGTCGATCGCAATGTATTGCGGGCTCCACGGGTTCACGGTGCTGACGAAAATGTTGCCGGGGTGCATGTCGGCGTGGAAGAAGCTGTCGCGGAACACCTGGGTGAAGAAAATCTCCACGCCACGTTCGGCGAGCATTTTCATGTCGGTGCGCTGGTCGGCCAGGGTCGCCAGATCGGTGACCTGAATGCCGTAGATGCGTTCCATTACCAGCACTTTCGGCCGGCACCAGTCCCAATAGACTTGCGGCACGTACAGCAGCGGCGAGCCGTCGAAGTTGCGCTTCAACTGGCTGGCGTTGGCCGCCTCGCGCAACAGGTCGAGTTCGTCGTAGATGGTTTTTTCGTAATCGCTGACCACGTCCACCGGGTGCAGCAGGCGCGCATCGGCCGAGAGTGTTTCGGCGGCGCGGGCGAGGATGAACAGCCACGCCAGGTCCTGGGCGATCACCGGTTTGAGGCCCGGGCGGATCACCTTGACCACCACTTCTTCACCGGTTTTCAGTTGTGCGGCATGTACCTGCGCCACCGAGGCCGAGGCCAGCGGCTCGACGTCGAAACGGCTGAACACGTCGCTGATTTTCTTGCCCAGCTGTTCTTCGATCAGTTTGACCGACACTTGCGAGTCGAACGGCGGCACGCGGTCCTGCAGCTTCATCAGTTCGTCGGCGATGTCTTCGGGCAACAGGTCGCGACGGGTGGACAGGATCTGCCCGAACTTGATGAAGATCGGCCCCAGGTCCTGCAACGCCAGGCGCAAGCGCACGCCACGGCTCAGGTCCAGGGTCTTGCGCGGGAACCAGCGCCACGGTAAGGCATAACGCAGCGCCCGCAAGAACCAGGGCAGCGGCAGGGCGAACAGCAGGTCATCGAGGCGGTAGCGGATCACGACGCGCTGGATGCGCAACAAACGGCGGACGGCAAGCAGCTTCATGCGTTATCGCTTGGGTCGAGGGATCGGGAAAGGCGCTCGAAACGCGCCTCGAGACGTTCCAGATCGAGCTTGATCTGGTCCAGTTCACTGAATCGGGCTTCGGCCTCGCGCTGACCGACGAGGGTGCGCGATTCTTCGGCCAGGTATTCGCCCAGGTTCTGGCCCAGGCTGGCAAAGCCCTGCTGATACCAGCGGGCGCGGCTGCGCAGGTGACCGCCGACCAGTTGCGTGGCCACCGGGCCCAGCACGCGTGCGAGTTCGTACTCCCAATCCAGCTCGAGGTCCTGGAGGATCGCCGCCAGTTCCAGCAGCACGCCGCTGTCGCCGTCGAGTTCGACCTCAGGGCTATGCAGGACCGAGGTCTTGTCCTTGCTCATGGCCAGTTTCAGCAGGCTCGAGGCCGGTGCACGCAAGGTGCAGTCGGCGCCGGTTTCCCACTGGGAGGCGAGCATCAGGCCTTCGTCGCTGGGCAGGATGAACAGTTGCAGCGCCGGGCTGCGGCAGTCGACGGCAATCACTCTGCCGCTCAAATGCGCCAGCCGCGGCAGCGCCGTGCTGTCGAGGCGCAGCACCCGGTTCAGGCCGAGTTCAACGCTGGCGAGCAGGCCGGCGAGCAGCATCAGGGTTTGATGCCGCGGTGCAGGGCAACGATGCCTGCGGTCATGTTGTGATAGGTCACGCGGTCGAAACCGGCCTCGACCATCATCGACTTCAGGGTTTCCTGGTTCGGGTGCATGCGGATCGATTCGGCCAGGTAGCGATAGCTTTCCGAATCGTTGGTGATCAGCTTGCCCATCAGCGGCATGAAGGCGAACGAGTAGGCGTCGTAGGCCTTGGACATCAGCGCGTTGGTCGGCTTGGAGAATTCCAGCACCAGCAAACGGCCGCCAGGCTTGAGCACGCGCAGCATCGAGCGCAGGGCGTCTTCCTTGTGGGTCACGTTGCGCAGGCCGAAGGCGATGGTCACGCAGTCGAAATGGTTGTCCGGGAACGGCAGCTTTTCCGCGTCGGCCTGGACGAATTCGACGTTGCCGGCCACACCGAGGTCCAGCAGGCGGTCACGACCGACCTTGAGCATGGATTCGTTGATGTCGGCGAGCACCACCTGGCCGGTCGGGCCTACCAGATGCGAGAACTTGCGGGTCAAATCGCCGGTACCGCCAGCGATGTCCAGCACGCGGTTGCCGGTGCGCACGCCCGACAGCTCGATCGCAAAGCGCTTCCACAGACGGTGCATGCCGCCCGACAGGAGGTCGTTCATCAGGTCGTACTTCGCGGCTACCGAGTGGAAAACCTCAGCGACTTTTTCCGCTTTCTGGCTTTCCGGAACGTTTTTGAAGCCGAAGTGAGTGGTGGGTTCGGCATCGCTGCCTTTGCGCTGATCAGTCATATCGCTGTCACCAAAAGAGAATGCGCGACATTCTAATCCCCAAGGCATGCTTTGTCTTGGCAAGGCTGAAGGTAAGATGGGCAACCATCGGGACGTTTTGACGCAGCAGAGGTCAAGATGCCTCGGGAAAGCATCCATAAAGCAGGAGTCATTTGATGGCCCGTATTAGTGTTGAACGTGCCCATGGCCTGGGTAAGGAAGCGGCTCGCGAAAAGGCCGACAAGCTGGCGCAGAAACTTTCCGACCAGTATGGCCTGGAGCCGCAGTGGTCCGGCGATACCCTGAACCTCAAGCGCTCGGGTGTGAAGGGCGCAGTGCATATCAGTGAAGACTCGATCAAGGTCGACGTGGAGCTGGGCCTGATGATGTCGGCCATGAGCGGCATGATCAAAGCGGAAATCGAAAAGGCGCTGGATAAGGTCCTGGTCTGACTTTCTGGTTGAAATGAGATCCCACATTTTGGTTTGTGGTGTGACCAAGGCTTTATGTCATTTGTTAGGGTGCCGTTTCTAATTTTTCTCCCTACTTTGTGCCAGAGCCCGACACTTACCCGGGCAGTTCCTCAAACCTTCTGCGCGTGAGGTGCACCATGGCCAAAGTTATTTTGAAGAAAAAAATCGACCCGTCGACCGGCACGCTGAGCGACGTCAAATCCTATGCCCGCAAGATCTGGCTGGCAGGCCTGGGTGCCTACACCAAGGTCGGCCAAGAGGGTAGCGAGTACTTTCAAGAGCTGATCAAAGCGGGTCAGGTTGTTGAAAAAAAAGGCAAAAAGGTAGTTGCTGAGAAACTTGAAGCGGCCAATGCCGAGATCGATGAAGCCAAGAGTGAAGTCAGTACTTTCAAAGGCCGCGTCGAAGTTCAACTCGACAAGGTCGAGAAGGCGTTTGACACGCGTGTCGCAAGTGCCTTGAATCGTATCGGTATTCCGTCTAAACATGACGTTGAGGCACTCTCTGCTAAGCTCGATGAGCTGACGGCATTGCTCGAACGTGTCGCGCGTAAATCTTAAGGAGAACGGGATGGCTGTTAAAAAGAACACCGAAAAAGAAGGCAGCTCGTGGATCGGGAAGGTTGAAGATTACTCCCGAAAAATCTGGCTGGCTGGTTTAGGCGTGTACTCGAAGATCGACACTGACGGCAGCAAACTCTTCGATGCATTGGTTAAGGACGGCGAGAAAGCCGAGAAGCTCACCAAGAGCGCTGTTGGCAAGACTGTCGACGCCGCCAAGGACTCCGCTTCTTCGGCCAAGTCGCGTATCAGCGGCGTGAAAGATCGCGCACTGGGCAAGTGGGATGAGCTGGAAGGTGCTTTCGACAAGCGTCTGAACAGCGCCATTTCGCGTCTGGGCGTACCGAGCCGCAACGAAGTCAAGGCACTGCACAGCAAGGTCGATACCCTGACCAAGCAAATCGAAAAACTGACCGGTGCCAAGGTTGCGCCTGTTGCGGCGAAAACCGCGGCAGCCAAGCCTGCTGCCAAGCCGGCCGCCAAAACCGCAGCCAAGCCACTGGCAAAAGCAGCGGCTAAACCTGCTGCCAAGCCTGCGGCTAAAACTGCAGCCGCCAAACCGGCCGCCGCAAAAGCCGCCGCCAAACCAGTGGCTAAACCGGCCGCCAAGCCTGCAGCGAAAACTGCAGCGGCCAAACCCGCTGCGGCGAAAAAACCAGCGGTGAAAAAGCCGGCCGCTCCAAAAGCCGCCGCGCCAAAACCAGCAGTGGCAGCTGCCAAACCGGCAACGCCGGCAGCTCCGGTCAGCGCATCGAACTCCGCTACCGCACCGACCCCTGCTGTCACCCCGACTGTCGCGCCGGCTCCATCGACGCCAACCAGTCAGTCCTGATTCTCAGGGCTCAAGAAAGCGCCCGGCCTGTGAAGGCCGGGCGTTTTTGTTTGTGCGTGATTCATTGAACACCGCAGTACCCTTGTGGGAGCGAGCTTGCTCGCGATGAGGCCATCACATCCAACATTGATGTTGGCTTATCCACCGCCATCGCGAGCAAGCTCGCTCCCACAGGGGTGGGGGGTGTCAGGGTTATTCGTGGTCTTTCAGATACTCCATCGCCATCTGTTCGGTCGCAGCCTTCATCGACGGCAGCAGATGCGGCGCCACCAGCATCATGATCTGGTAGACCACCAATCGCACCTCGCCCTGACGATCAAGAATCCGCTGGTAATCCAGCGAGAACAGCAGGGTCATGGTGATCTGTTCCACCAGTTGCCCCAGTGCCTGGGTATCGCTGACCAGCAGCCCTTGCGCCTGCAATCGTGCCAGGAGCGATGCCAGTGTGCGCTTGAGTGCATTGAGCAGGTTGCGAATGCCCTTGGCCAATTTCGGCAGGCGCCCGGCGAGGTTCGACAGGTCCTGGAACAGGAACCGGTAATGGGACAGGCGTTCGACGATCAGGTGCAGGAACAGCCAGTATTCTTCGGGTGCCAGTTCAGCATCGGCCGGTGGATCGAGCAAGGGCGCCAGTTCGCCCTGAAAGCGTTCGAACAGCCCGAGAATCAGCGGCTCCTTGCCGTGGAAGTGGTAGTAGAGGTTGCCCGGGCTGATGCCCATTTCATTGGCAACTTCCATGGTGGAGACATTCGGTTCGCCCTTTTGATTGAACAATTGCAGGGCACATTCGAGGATCCGGTCGCGGGTTTTCATCCAGTCTTCTTAATGATCGAGTCTTGCCACGACCGGCAGAGGCCGTGGCTCGTTGAACGTCAGCGCACGCGCACGTAAGTACCGGGTGCTGCCTCCATCGGTGGATAGTTCTGGTTGCCGAGCGCCATGTGGGTTTCCTTCTGCGCGCCGGAACGTTCCTGAATCCAGCTCAGCCACTGGGTCCACCAGCTGCCATCGACACGCTTGGCGTCGTAGTACCAGGCTCGGGGGTCGCTGCTCAGTTTGCCGTTCTCGACGTAGTTGGCTTTCGGGTTGCTCGGCGGGTTGAGGATGCTTTGCACATGACCGCTGTTGGACAGCACGAAGCGGCGCTCGCCACCGAGCAACAGCGTCGAGCGATACACCGCGTCCCACGGCGTGATGTGATCGTTGATGCCGGCGACGCTGAAGCTGTCGACGGTGACCTTCTGCAAATCGATCGGAGTGCCACACACTTCCAGCCCGCCCGGGTGGGTCAGCGGGTTGTGCTTGAAGAAGTCCAGCAGGTCGCCATGCAGGGCGGCCGGCAGGCGCGTGTTGTCGTTGTTCCAGTAGAGAATGTCGAACGCCGGTGGCTCCTTGCCCAACAGGTAGTTGTTGACGAAGTAGCTCCAGATCAAATCGTTGGGGCGCATCCAGGCGAAGACCTTGGCCATGTCGCGGCCGTCCAGAACACCTTTCTGATAGGAACGGCGTTTGGCAGCTTCAAGAGTCTGTTCGTCGGCGAACAGCGTCGCGGGGCTGTCCATCTGACTGTCGAGCAGGCTCACCAGATAAGTCGCGCTGGACACCCTGCGCAGCTGCCGCTTGGCCTGCAAGTGACCCTGCAACGCGGCAATGGTCAGCCCGCCGGCGCAGGCGCCCATCAGGTTGACCTCGCGTGCGCCGGTGATCGCCCGGCAGACATTCATGGCTTCTTCCACGGCTTCCACGTAGGTCGAGAGCCCCCATTCGCGGTGACGCACATCCGGGTTGCGCCAACTGATCATGAAGGTTTGCAGGCCGTTTTTCAGGGCGAACTGGACGAAGCTGTTGTGGGGGCTCAGGTCGAAAATGTAGTACTTGTTGATTTGCGGCGGCACCACCAACAGGGGCTTGGAATACTGCTTTTCGCTCATCGGCTTGTACTGGATCAACTCCAGCAGCTCGTTGCGAAACACCACGGCACCGGTGGTGGTGGCGACCGTCTTGCCAACCTCGAACGCTTGCTTGGTGACTTGCCGGGGCAGGCCATCGTTGTGCAGCAGATCGTCCACCAAATGGCTGATGCCACGCACCAGGCTGTTACCGCCGGAATTGAAGAGCTCCTTGACCGCCAGTGGATTGAGCAGGGTGTTGGAGGGCGATACGGCGTCGTTGAGCAAGGCGAACGCGAAGTGGGCGCGGGCGCGGTCGTCCGGGCTCATGTCGCTCTCGTCGATCCAGCTCTTGACCTGTTTCTGCCAGCTCAGATAGGCCTGCAGGCTACGGCGATAAAACGGGTTGAGACTCCACGCCGGATCGGTGAAGCGAGCGTCTTGCGGATTGGTCGGGTGCAGGGTTTCGCCCAGCAGCACACGGCCAAGCTGACCGCCGAGTTTGAGGGCATGTCGGGCGCTGTGTACCGGATTGCGCAAGCCATGGGCGGCCACACTGCGCAGGGTCGACAATAGATCCCGACCGCGCAGGCCGGTAATCGCACTCTGTGCATTGATGAACGCGGCGGGAGTCGGTAGGGAATCCCTCGCTGGTTTCTCGCGCATGAGTCAACACTCCTTCGTCTTCAGGCCAAAAACAAATACACCGAACCAGAACACCATAGACGCTGTAACGGATTGTTGCGCGGCGTGGCGTCCTGCCGACCGCTGAGGCAGCGGTTTAGCTGCCCAATGGCGCCGGACGCGGATGCATCACCGCGCGCTGGCGCTCCTCTTCCAGGAATTTCATGATGATCGGAGCCACCGCTTCGGCCCGGGTAATCAGGAACAGATGCCCGTCATCGATGATGTGCAGCTGGGCGTTGGGAATTCGCCAGGCCAGCAAGCGCATGTTGACCAGCGGGATCAGTGGGTCATCGTCGCCGGCCAGTACCAGGGTCGGCTGGCGGATTTTGTGTAACCAGTGGATGCTGGTCCAGCCGAGGCCGGCGAACAGCTGCCAGTAGTAACCGAGCTTGCCCGCTGAACGCACCTTGGCCGCATGGCTGGCGGCCAGCGTCGGGTCGCGACGGAACGCGCCACCGTAGATCATCGGCGCAATGCGGATCACATGGGACGGCTGGATGTAACGTCGCGGGCTGGCCATCATCCACAGCACTTTCGGTTTGCCCGGCACCATCACCGCACCCGCCGCCGTTGCGGCCAGCACGAGTTTCTTGCAGCGCTCCGGATAGTCGAAAGCGAACTGCTGGGCCAGGGCGCCACCCCAGGACACGCCAATGACGTTTACCTGCCCGTAGTCGAGATAGTCGAGCATCCGCGCCGTGAGTTTCGCCAGGCTCGGAAAACGATACGGCCGGTTCGGTGTCGACGAACCGCCGACGCCGGGTACGTCGAAGGCGATGACTTCCAGGTCCGGGTCCAGTGCCGCGATGAACGGAAACACCAGCTCCAGGTTGGCGCCGATGCCATTGAAAATCAGCAGGGGCGTCAAGTGAGGCTTGCCGGGGCGTACCGCCGTGCGGAGCGTCTGGCCATCCAGATCGACGGTACGGAATATGAAGGGTTGCGGCATGCTTCTGGCCCTGTGGGTCGCTATCTCAAATTCTTCCCCATCCCCGGTGGGAGCGAGCCTGCTCGCGATAGCGGTGTGTCAGCCAGCTCATTGGCCGAAGCTGCCGCCGCTATCGCGAGCAGGCTCGCTCCCACAGTGTGGGGCGAGGTGTGTCAGTTACCGCTCATGCACATAGGTGCCTGGTGCGGCTTCACCCGCTGGATAGGCCTTGTTGCCCAATTTCAGCGGAGCTTTTTTCAGGTTGCCCGCACGCTGTGCGTGCCACGCCTGCCAGTGCAGCCACCAGGAGTCGGCGTGCTTGGTCGACTCTTCTTGCCAGTCATCGGCATTGGCGGGCATTTCGGTGCTGGTCATGTAACGCGATTTCGGATTGCCCGGCGGGTTCAGAATGCTCTGGATGTGCCCGCTGCTGGACAGCACGAATTCAACGTTGCCGCCGAACAGTTGCGCCGACTTGTAGCAGGAGCGCCACGGAGTGATGTGGTCGTTGGTGCCGGCCAGCGAGAAGATGTCGGCGGTGACCTTCTTCAGATCGATTGGCGTGCCGCACACTTCCAGTGCATCGGCACGGGTCAGTGGGTTACTTTTGAACATCTCGATCAAGTCGCCATGGAACGCAGCGGGCAACCGGGTGGTGTCGTTGTTCCAGAACAGGATGTCGAATACCGGCGGCTCGTTGCCCAGCAGGTAGTTGTTGACCCAGTAGTTCCAGATCAGGTCGTTGGGGCGCATCCAGGCGAAAACTTTCGCCATGTCGCGGCCTTCGAGGACACCGGCCTGGTAGGAGTGACGCTTGGCGGCTTCGAGGGTTTGCTCGTCGACGAACAGGGCCACGTCGCTGTCCAGGGTGGTGTCGAGCACGCTGACCAGCAGGGTCAGGGCGTTGACCTTGTTCTCGCCGATTGCCGCGTAGTGGCCCAGCAGCGCGGTGCAGGTGATGCCGCCGGAGCAGGCACCGAGCATGTTCACGTCTTTGCTACCGGTGATCGAGGTGACCACATCAACCGCTTCCTTGAGCGCTTCGATGTAGGTCGACAGGCCCCACTCGCGCTGCTCCTTGGTCGGGTTGCGCCAGCTGACGATGAAGGTCTGCACGTTGTTGCGCAGGCAGAACCGCGCCAGGCTCTTTTCCGGGCTCAGGTCGAAAACGTAGAACTTGTTGATCTGCGGCGGTACCACCAGCAGTGGGCGTTCATGCACCTGTTCGGTGATCGGCTTGTACTGGATCAACTCCAGCACGTCGTTGCGAAAGACCACCGCACCTTCGGTCACGCCAAGCGTCTTGCCGACCTCGAATGCGCCCATGTTGACCTGGCTCGGCATGCCGCCGTTATGCACCAGGTCCTTGGCCAGATGCGAGAGGCCATCGAGCAGGCTTTTACCACCGGTTTCGAAGAAGCGCTTGACCGCCGCCGGGTTGGCCGCCGTGTTGGTCGGGGCGAAGGCCTCGGTCATGAGGTTGATCACGAAGTGCCCGCGGCTGACGTCCTTGGCCGGCAGGTTGCTGTCGTCGATCCAGTCGTGGAGTTCCTTGCGCCACGCCAGGTAGGTTTGCAGATAACGTTTGTAGAGCGGGTTCTGGCTCCAGGCCGGATCCGCAAAGCGACGGTCATCGCTGCCCGGTTGCAGCTCGGATTTGCCGAACAGCACGTTCTTGAGTTCAAGGCCGAAATGAGCGACATGTTTGGCGCTGTGAATCGGTTGTTTGATGGCCTGCCTGAGCACCATTCGAGCAGAAGCCAGTAGATCCTTTCCACGCAGTCCAACGACAGGATTCAGCCCCAAGGTGTTTTCCGAGGCTTGACTCTTCAAGTCATCGTTATTCTTGTTACTCATCTACGACGCTCCATTGTCCTGAGACGAGTACCGGGTCCTGCTGTGTAGTCACACAGCCAATGCCAGGTACTACTGCTCGGGGTGACCGTTAATACTGCATCGCTGCTTTTTTAATGCAGAGAGCACTGCAGGGAACTTGCCAGTTCCATTGGTTACCCGAGTTTAATTTTTTTCGCAAGCAGGCCAATCGGCGGCCCTGAAGCGGAGCATTCAAACAGATGAAATTAGAAAATGCCCTCTAAAGAGCAAGAGGCTCGGATTAGAGCATCAGCTTGACGACGGATTCGTTCGGATCGCGGGTTTTTCCGGCGGCTTTTAGCTCGGCCAGATAATCTTCCCAGAGTGCGTCATAACGTCGCCCCAGCTCGTACAGATATTCCCAGGTGAACAGACCACTGTCGTGACCGTCATCGAAGGTCAGTTTCAGTGCGTACTGACCGGCCGGTTCTACCTTGGTCAGGCCGACGTTGATCTTGCCGAATTGCAGGATGGGTTTGCCGTGGCCCTGGACCTCGGCGGAAGGCGAGTGCACGCGCAGGAACTCGGCGGGCAGGGTGTATTCCTCGCCGGACGCGTATTTCAGCGACAGGGTTTTCGAGGCTTTGTGCAGCTTGATGTCGGTGGGGATCATGGCCGGATGTCCGTCTTGAGCAGAACCTTGTGGGAGCGAGCTTGCTCGCGATAGCGATGCAACAGTCAACGCAAGGGTTGAATGTACCGCCGTCATCGCGAGCAAGCTCGCTCCCACAGTTCTACTACATCTGTAAGAGTTGCTTACAGGATATAACGGGACAGGTCTTCGTTCTGCGCCAATTCGCCCAGGTGGCTGTTGACGTAGTCGGCGTCGATCTGGATCACCTTGTCGTCATGGACGCTGGCCAGGTCGCCGGCGCTGAACGACACCTCTTCGAGCAGGCGCTCGAGCAGGGTGTGCAGGCGACGGGCACCGATGTTTTCGGTTTTCTCGTTGACCTGCCAGGCGATCTCCGCGATGCGCTTGATCCCGCTCGGCTGGAACTCGATGCCCAGGCCTTCGGTTTTCAGCAGGGCGCAATATTGCTCGGTGAGCGAAGCGTGAGGCTCGCTGAGGATGCGTTCGAAGTCTTCCGGGGTCAGGGCCTTGAGTTCGACACGAATCGGCAGGCGGCCTTGCAGCTCGGGCACCAGGTCGCTCGGCTTGCTCAGGTGAAAGGCACCGGAAGCAATGAACAGGATGTGGTCGGTCTTGACCATGCCCAGCTTGGTGTTGACGGTGCAGCCTTCGATCAGCGGCAGCAGGTCGCGCTGCACGCCTTCACGGGACACATCGACGCCACCGGAATTGCCGCGCTTGGCCACCTTGTCGATTTCGTCGATGAACACGATGCCGTGCTGCTCGACCGCTTCCAGGGCCTTGGCCTTCAACTCTTCATCGTTGACCAGGCGGCTGGCTTCTTCGTCGCGTACCAGCTTGAGCGCTTCCTTGACCTTGAGCTTGCGGGCTTTCTTCTTGCCCTTGCCCATGTTGGCAAACAGGCTTTGCAGCTGGTTGGTCATTTCTTCCATGCCCGGTGGCGCGGAGATATCGACGCCGGCCATTTCGGCGACCTCGATTTCGATCTCCTTGTCATCCAGCTGACCTTCGCGCAGGCGCTTGCGGAACAGCTGGCGGGTGTTGGAGTCGGCAGTCGGGGCGTCGTCGTTGCTGAAACCCATGCGCGCCGGTGGCAGCAGGGCGTCGAGGATGCGCTCTTCGGCGGCGTCTTCGGCGCGGTGGCGAACCTTGACGATTTCCTGCTCGCGCAACAGCTTGATCGCGGCATCGGCCAGGTCACGAATGATCGATTCGACGTCGCGGCCGACATAGCCGACTTCGGTGAACTTGGTCGCTTCGACCTTGATGAACGGCGCATTGGCCAGTTTTGCCAGGCGACGGGCGATCTCGGTTTTACCGACACCGGTCGGGCCGATCATCAGGATGTTCTTGGGTGTTACTTCAACACGCAGCTCTTCTGGCAGCTGCATGCGGCGCCAGCGGTTGCGCAGGGCAATGGCGACGGCGCGCTTGGCATCGTCCTGGCCGATGATATGGCGATTGAGTTCGTGGACGATTTCACGGGGAGTCATGGACATAGTATTTAGCGGACCTCAAGCAAGAATGAGCCGTGGCGCGATGGCCAACACGGGCTTACTCGGCGCAGTCCTGCTCCTCAATGGTCTGGGTGTGGTTGGTGAATACGCAGATGTCGGCGGCGATGCCGAGGGCGGTTTCGACGATTTCCCGGGCTGACAGGTCGGTTTTCTTCAGCAGCGCGCTGGCAGCAGCCTGGGCGTAACCGCCGCCGGAACCCATGGCGATCAGGCCTTCTTCGGGTTCAACCACATCGCCGTTGCCGGTGATGATCAGGGAGGCGTCTTTGTTGGCTACCGCGAGCATGGCTTCGAGGCGGCTCAGGGAGCGGTCGGTGCGCCATTCTTTGGCGAGTTCGACGGCGGCGCGCACCAGGTGACCCTGGTGTTTTTCAAGCTGGCCTTCGAAACGTTCGAAGAGGGTAAAGGCGTCAGCGGTGGCACCGGCAAAACCGGCGATGACCTGACCGTGGTACAGGCGGCGAACTTTTTTCGCGTTGCCTTTCATCACGGTATTACCAAGGGAAACCTGGCCGTCGCCGCCCATGACGACTTTGCCGTGGCGGCGAACTGAAACGATGGTGGTCAAGGGAAGAGTCTCCACGCAGCGGGGCGAAAATGCCTTATGCCCATTCATATGGGGGTGGTGGAGAGGATTTCAACTGTAGGAAGGGAGAGAGGACGAGTGGTGTGAGTCAGATGGGGCTGTGGTGTTTGTCAGGGCCCCTTCGCGAGCAAGCCCGCTCCCACATTGGAATGCGGTCGAATGTGGGAGCGGGCTTGCTCGCGAAGAACGATAACGCGGTGATCCTGAAGGAGTCAGCGGCTTTGGCGTTGTTGTAACAGCAAGTTGCTGAAGCCGGCGCCCGCCAGTTGTTTCTGCGCAGTGGTCAGTTGTTCGCGGTTGCTGAACGGTCCGACCAATACCCGATACCAGGTTTCGTCCTTCACCGTTCCGGACTCAACCGAGACAGCCTGGCCCAACAAGATGATCTGCGCCCGCACCTTATCCGCATCAGTCTCTTTGCGGAACGAGCCAGCCTGCAGGAAAAACTTCGTCACAGGCGCAGCCTTGATCGGTGGCGCAGGAGGCGGAGTAATCCCGGCCAAAGCAGCCTGGGCGCGAGCCGTGTCGATCTTCGCCGCTTCGGCCGGGGTGACCGGCGTTGTCGGGATGGCCGGTACTTGCGGCGTCGGCAGGGTTTTTTCCGGCACGGCATCTGGCGGCACGATGACTTCCGATTCCGGCAGCAAGGTATAGAAGTCGTACTTCGGCTTCACCGGTTGCGTAGGGCTCGGCGGGGTCTTGTTGGCCTCGGCGATCTTGCTGGCTTTCTGCTGTTGCTCGACTTTTTCACGCTTGACCGTGTCGCTGCCCTTGCCCGGCTCCAGTTTCATCAAAAACACCAGGAAGGCGCCGACCGTGAGGCCGATGACCATCCACAGCCAACCCGGAATCGGTTGCTTTGCAGGAGCTTGGTAACGGCTGGCGCCACGCTTGGGTGCAGGTTTTTTCTTGGCAGCCAACTTACATACGCTCCAGAGTTTCCAGGCCCAAGAGTTCCAGGCCTTGCTTGAGAGTGCGTCCGGTCAGCGCGGCGAGGCGCAGGCGGCTCTGCATTTGTGCCGGGGTATCGGCGGCGAGGATCGGGCAGTTCTCGTAGAAGCTGGAGAACAGGCCGGCGACGTCGTACAGGTAGGTGCAGAGGATGTGCGGGGTGCCTTTTTCGGACACGTTGTTCAGGATCTCGCCAAACTGCGCGAGCTTCGCCGCCAGTTCGTGTTCGTGCGCCGCTTCGAGAACGATCTGGCCGTCGACTTCGCTGAAGTCCTTGCCGAGCTTGCGGAACACGCCGGCCACGCGGGTGTAGGCATACAGCAGGTACGGCGCGGTGTTGCCTTCGAAGTTGAGCATCAGGTCGAAGTTGAAGCTGTAGTCGCTGGTGCGGTGCTTGGACAGGTCCGCGTATTTCACCGCGCCGATGCCCACCACCTTGGCAATGTTGCGCAACTCGGCTTCGGCAAGTGTAGGGTTCTTGTCCTTGACCAGGGTGTAGGCGCGCTCCTGGGCTTCGGTCAGCAGGTCGATCAGCTTCACGGTGCCGCCATCACGGGTCTTGAACGGACGGCCGTCAGCGCCGTTCATGGTGCCGAAGCCCATGTGTTCCATTTCCATCGGATGGGTCACGAAACCGGCCTTGCGCGCCACGGCGAACACTTGCTGGAAGTGCAGGGCCTGACGCTGGTCGACGAAGTACAGCGCGCGATCGGCTTTGAGCTTGCCGCTGCGGTAGCGCACGGCCGCCAGGTCGGTGGTGGCGTAGAGGTAGCCGCCGTCGGCCTTGACGATGATCACCGGCAGCGGGTCGCCGTCGGCGTTCTTGAACTCGTCGAGGAACACGCACTGGGCGCCGTTGCTCTCGACCAGCATGCCTGCGGCCTTCAAGTCGTTGACCACGTTGATCAGATCGTCGTTGTAGGCGCTTTCGCCCATCACGTCGGCCATGGTCAGTTTGACGTTGAGCAGTTCGTAGATCTTCTGGCAGTGGGACAGCGAGATGTCCTTGAACTTGGTCCACAGCGCCAGGCAATCGGCGTCGCCGGCCTGTAACTTGACCACCAGGCCACGGGCGCGGTCGGCGAACTCTGCGGATTCGTCGAAGCGTTGCTTGGCGGCGCGGTAGAAGTTCTCCAGGTCCGACAGCTCGTCGCTGGTGATCGGGTTTTCCTGCAGGTAAGCCATCAGCATGCCGAACTGGGTGCCCCAGTCGCCGACGTGGTTCTGACGGATCACGGTGTCGCCGAGGAATTCCAGCACACGGGCCACGCCGTCGCCGATGATGGTCGAGCGCAGGTGGCCGACGTGCATCTCCTTGGCCAGGTTCGGCGCCGACAGGTCGACCACGGTACGCTGCACCGGACCGGCCTTGCGCACACCGATGTGGGCGTCGGCCAGGGCGGCGTCCAGGCGGGTCGCCAGGGCGTCGGTGTTCTGGAAGAAGTTCAGGAAGCCCGGGCCGGCGATTTCGGTCTTGGCGACATTTTCGTCAGCCGGCAGCGCGGCGATGATTTTTTCCGCCAGGTCGCGGGGCTTCATGCCGGCCGGCTTGGCCAGCATCATGGCGATGTTGCTGGCGAAATCGCCGTTCTTCTTGTCGCGGGAGTTTTCCACCTGGATCGCCGGCGACAGGCCTTCAGGCAACACACCTTCGTTGACGAGTTGGGTGATGGCTTGTTGGATCAGCTGGCGAATGGTGTCTTTCATGGTCTTCTCTTTCGACCGCAGGCGCGGCGGCGCATCATGCGCTGGTGGAAAAACTGGGCATTATCCGTTGCGAAGACGGGCTTGCCAACCTTAGCAGGCAGGATGTGGATGTGTGGTGACAATTTGGCCGCTTTCGCGAGCAGGCTCGCGAAGGCGATCTTCAGATCAATACAAATCGACGGGATCTACATCCAAAGACCAGCGCACCGCCCGCCCGCTCGGCATCTGCTCCAGTACCAGCAACCAACTGGCCAGCAATCGATGCAAGGGTGCCCGCGCCGTAGCCTGTACCAACAGTTGCGCACGATAACGCCCGGCCCGGCGCTCCATCGGTGCCGGGACTGGTCCCAATAACTCGATCCCGGTCAGATTCTGTTCGCCCAGCAAACGCTCCGCCTCGCTGCAAGCCTCATCCAGGAAGCCCTCGGCCTGCCCCGGTTTATGCGCCTCGGCCCGCAGCAGCGCCAAGTGCGCAAACGGCGGCAACCCGGCCGCGCGGCGTTCGCTCAAGGCCTGTTCGGCGAAGGCGAAATAGCCCTGTTCGGTCAACTGCACCAGCAGCGGGTGGTCGGCCAGGTGCGTCTGGATAATCACCTTGCCCGGCTCTTCGGCGCGGCCTGCGCGGCCAGCGACCTGCACGATCAGTTGAGCCATGCGCTCGCTGGCGCGGAAGTCGCCGGAGAACAGGCCGCCGTCGGCGTCGAGGATCGACACCAGTGTCACCCGTGGAAAGTGGTGACCTTTGGCAAGCATCTGCGTGCCGATCAGGATGCACGGCTGGCCTTTTTGAATGGTCGCGAACAGCTGGTTCATCGCGTCCTTGCGCGATGTGCTGTCGCGGTCGACCCGCAGCACCGGATAGTCCGGGAAAAGAATCGCCAGGCGCTCCTCGGCCCGTTCGGTGCCGGCGCCAACGGGGCGCAGATCGACCTTGTTGCACTTCGGGCACTGACGCGGCACGCGTTCGACGTAGCCGCAATGGTGGCAGCGCAGCTCGCCGTGACGCTGATGCACGGTCATCCGCGCGTCACAGCGCTGGCACTCGGACATCCAGCCACAGTCATGGCACAGCAGGGTCGGGGCGAAGCCGCGGCGGTTGAGGAACACCAGGACTTGTTGTCCGGCGGCCAGGGTCTGGCCGATGGCTTGTTGCATCGGCCCGGAAATGCCGCTGTCCAGCGGGCGGCTTTTGACATCCAGACGCAGGAAGCGCGGCTGTTTGGCGCCGCCGGCGCGCTCGTTCAAGCGCAGCAGCCCATAGCGGCCGGTGTAGGCGTTGTGCAGGCTTTCCAGCGAAGGGGTGGCGGAGCCGAGGACAATCGGGATGTTTTCCTGTCGAGCCCGCACCAATGCCAGGTCGCGAGCGTGGTAGCGCAAGCCTTCCTGCTGTTTATAGGAACCGTCGTGTTCTTCGTCGATGATGATCAGGCCGGGGTTCTTCATCGGTGTGAACAGGGCCGAGCGGGTGCCGATGATGATATCGGCCTCACCGTCCCGGGCGGCCAGCCAGGCCTCGAGGCGTTCGCGGTCATTGACCGCCGAATGGATCAGCGCGATACGGGCATTGAAACGCTGTTCGAAGCGCGCCAGGGTCTGCGGGCCGAGGTTGATTTCCGGGATCAGCACCAGCGCCTGCTTGCCGGCCTCGAGGGTTTCGCGGATCAACTGTAGATAGACTTCGGTCTTGCCGCTGCCGGTGACGCCGGCCAGCAGGAACGCGTGATAACTGTCGAAGCCGGCGCGAATCGCCTCATAGGCGGCGCGTTGCTCCGGGTTCAGCGGGAGTTCCGGTTGCGCCAGCCAGTGTTCGTGGCGTGCACCCGGGGCCTGCCGGCGGATCTCGACCTGCACCAGATCCTTGGCCAGCAGCAAATCCAGGCTGTCCTTGCTCAGCATCAGTTTGCTCAGCAATTGATGGGCGACGCCGTGGGGATGCTGGGCCAGCGTGGCCAGGGCTTCGCGCTGGCGCGGGGCGCGGGCGATGCGCGGATCATCGAGGCTGGCCCCCGGCGCGGCGGACCAGAAACGCTCCTGGCGCGCTTCGGCCAGCTCGCCCTGGCGCAGCAGCACCGGCAGCGCCCAGCTCAAGGTGTCGCCGAGGCTGTGCTGGTAATACTGGGAGGTCCACAGGCACAGCTTGAACAGCGCCTGTGGCAGCGGTGGCGTAGCGTCGAGCAGGGCCAGGGCCGGCTTGAGCTTCTCGGCCGGGACTTCGCTGGTGTTGGTGACTTCCACCAGAATACCGATCATCTCGCGCCGGCCGAACGGTACCCGCAGGCGCATGCCGGGGTGCAGCTGGGTGCGCAGGACGCCGGCCGGAGCGCGGTAGTCGAACAGGCGGCGCAGCGGCGAAGGCAGGGCGAGGCGCAAAATGGCGTCGGGCACGCGGGGGATCTCGATCAACAAACAATAGGGGGCGTGACATATAACCTGTAGGAGTGAGCCTGCTCGCGATAGCAATCTAGCAGTCAACATTGCGGCGACTGGCAGACCGCTATCGCGAGCAGGCTCACTCCTACAGGGGATCGCGTATTGGGGCGGGAGCCTAGCAGACGACCGGTTTGAGGGACAGCTTGCGTGATTGGCATTGTCTGGTAGAATCCGCGGCCTAATTACGTGCGGTATTCAACAATAGTGTTGGGTGGCGGCACGCTAGCCTGAGGAAGACACCATGAAAGCTGATATCCATCCAGAATACCCAGCAGTTGCTGTTACCTGCAGCTGCGGCAACAAGTTCGAAACCCGTTCGACCTTCGGCAAAGCCCTGGCGATCGACGTTTGCAACGAATGCCACCCGTTCTACACCGGTAAGCAGAAGACTCTGGACACTGGCGGCCGCGTTCAGCGCTTCGCCGACCGTTTCGGTGCTTTCGGCAAGAAAGCTCCAGCTGCTGCAGAGTAAGGTTAAAAAGCCTTATGGGCTTTTCCTTGCTGTTAAAAAAGGCGTCCCTTGCGGGCGCCTTTTTTGTGTCCGCGATTTGGCTCTCCGGCGCCCAGGCTTTCT
The DNA here is from genome assembly GCF_040448305.1 of Pseudomonas fluorescens. Taxonomy (NCBI): domain Bacteria; kingdom Pseudomonadati; phylum Pseudomonadota; class Gammaproteobacteria; order Pseudomonadales; family Pseudomonadaceae; genus Pseudomonas; species Pseudomonas fluorescens. The sequence continues at coordinate 416,675 of NZ_CP148752.1, forward strand.
GCCCGGCACCCGAGGGGCTGGCCTCTGTCGCCGTGGAGCGGGTGGTCGATGGCGACACTCTGCGCCTGGACGATGGCCGCAACGTGCGCATGATCGGCCTTAATACGCCGGAGCTGGGCAAGAAGGGCCGTTCCGACGAACCGTTCGCAGTGGCGGCGCGCAAGCGTCTCGAAGCGTTGGTGGCGGCAAGCGACGGGCAGGTCGGTTTGTTGCCCGGTAAAGAAAGCAAGGATCGCTACGGCCGCACCCTGGCCCACGTCTATGGTGCAGATGGCGCTAACCTTGAGGCGCAAATGCTCGCCGAGGGCCTCGGTTTCCTGGTGGCGGTAGCGCCGAATGTCGATCTGGTCGCGTGTCAGCAGGCGGCGGAGCGTAGCGCCCGTCAGGCCGGGCTCGGTGTGTGGCGCCAGTCACCTGTACTGAAGGCGGATCAGATCAGTGCGTCCGGGTTTGCCGTGCTCAGCGGTCGTGTGAGCAAGGTTCAACGCAATCACGGCGGGGTTTGGATCGAGTTGCAGGATTCGGTTGTATTGCGTGTTGCACCCAATCAACTGGCGCGATTCGATATCGCCTCGCTGGAACGCTTGGAAGGCAAGCAGGTCGAGGCGCGCGGCTGGGTCCTGGATCGTTCGCGGCGTGGCGGTCTCAAGGAGGGTCAGGCGCGCTGGATGTTGCCCTTGACCGACCCGGCGATGCTTCAAGTCGTGCAGTGATAAAGAATTGTAGACATTTTTTCTGTCGATTGTGAACAGTCAATCCCTTGTGTTCCGTGGCTCTTGGCCCAAAGTCGTAGGGCCGGGTGCTTGACAGGGGTGACCGGTCAGTCTTGTGGGGACTTTGCGAGGCGCGTATCCTCGCTGACCAGTCTGTCCAACAGTAAAAGCGGAATGCCAAAATGTCTGATCTGAAAACTGCCGCTCTCGAATATCACGCCAATCCTCGTCCAGGGAAGCTGAGTGTCGAGCTCACCAAGGCCACTGCTACCGCTCGCGACCTGTCGCTGGCGTACAGCCCGGGCGTAGCCGAACCAGTACGCGAGATCGCCCGCGATCCTGAACTGGCCTACAAGTACACCGGCAAAGGCAACCTGGTTGCAGTCATTTCCGATGGCACCGCGATTCTCGGCCTGGGTAACCTCGGCCCGCTGGCTTCCAAGCCAGTGATGGAAGGTAAAGGCGTGCTGTTCAAGCGCTTCGCCGGCATCGACGTTTTCGACATCGAAGTCGACTCCGAAAGCCCACAAGCCTTCATCGACACCGTCAAGCGCATCTCCATCACCTTCGGTGGCATCAACCTGGAAGACATCAAGGCACCAGAGTGCTTTGAAATCGAACGCGCTCTGATCGAGCAGTGCGATATCCCGGTATTCCACGATGACCAGCACGGCACCGCTATCGTGACCGCGGCCGGCATGATCAACGCCCTGGAAATCGCTGGCAAAACCCTGCCGGAAGCCAAGATCGTTTGCCTGGGTGCCGGCGCTGCCGCCATCTCCTGCATGAAGTTGCTGGTGAGCATGGGCGCCAACATCGAAAACATCTACATGGTCGACCGTACCGGCGTGATCCACTCCGGCCGTGACGACCTGAACCAGTACAAGGCTGTGTTCGCTCACGCGACCGACAAGCGCACCCTGGCTGACGCCCTGCAAGGCGCTGACGTGTTCGTTGGCCTGTCCGGCCCGAACCTGCTGAGCGCTGAAGGCCTGCTGTCGATGGCGCCTAACCCGATCGTGTTCGCCTGCTCCAACCCGGATCCGGAAATCTCCCCGGAACTGGCGCACGCCACCCGTAACGACGTGATCATGGCCACCGGTCGTTCCGACTACCCGAACCAGGTCAACAACGTACTGGGCTTCCCGTTCATCTTCCGTGGTGCCCTGGACGTTCGCGCCAAGCGCATCAACGAAGAAATGAAAGTGGCTGCGGCCAACGCCCTGCGTGAACTGGCCAAGCTGCCAGTACCTCAGGAAGTGTGTGATGCCTACGGCGGCATCAAGCTGGAATTCGGTCGTGAGTACATCATTCCGAAGCCAATGGATGCCCGTCTGATCACCCTGATCTCCGATGCCGTGGCTAAAGCCGCGATCGAGACCGGTGTGGCGACCCTGCCGTATCCGAAGAACTACCCGCTCAAAAGCGTGGATGATGTGTTCAACGGCTAAGTCGTTGTAGTGCTTCAACGAAAAGCCCCGGCTTGTGAGAGTCGGGGCTTTTTTGTGCCTGAGGGTTTTGGGTTGGCTTTCAGGTTGCTATCGCGAGCAGGCTCGCTCCTACCTTGGAATACGTACTCCCTGTAGGAGCGAGCCTGCTCGCGATGGCGGTGTTACAAGAAACCCGGATATCAAAAAGCCCCGCCTTCCAAAGAAGAGCGGGGCTTTTTGCCTTGCATCATCCAATCAGAACAAATCGATCGGTGCCGCTTCATCCGCTGGAAGCGGGCTGCCAGGTGCCAGGCCGTTGCCCAGTTCGTTCCCCGACGGTGGCGTATCTTCGACCTTGAACAGTTCGAAGTAGGCTCCCGGCGTGCCTGGGCTGGCTGCGCGGCCGCTGATCGGGTCGACTCGCAGGCTGAGGATGCCTTCCGGCTCCTGTTGCGTATGCGGCGGTTTGCCTTTGAGCGCGGCGCCCATGTAGTTCATCCAGATCGGCAGCGCGACGGTGCCACCGAACTCCTTGCGACCCAGGCTTTCCGGCTGATCGAAACCGGTCCACACGGTGGTCACGTAATCGGCGTTGTAACCGGAGAACCAGGCGTCCTTGGATTCGTTGGTCGTACCGGTCTTGCCGGCAATGTCAGGGCGGCCCAAGGCCAGTGCGCGGCGACCGGTACCGAGCTTGATCACGTCCTCAAGCATGCTGTTGAGGATGTACGTGGTGCGCCCGTCAACGATGCGTTCGGCCACGGCGGGAGCTTGTGGCGCCTGCGTAGCGCCCGGGGCTTCGCCTGGCGTTGCGTTGACCGTGAAGGCTTGAGGGGCGGGCACGGCAATGCCATCGCTGGCCGCACCGCCCTGAGGCACGCTCCGCGGGTTGGCGACGAACAGTGTGTCGCCGTTGCGGCTTTCGATCTTGTCGATGATGTACGGGGTGATCTTGTAGCCGCCGTTGGCGAAGGTACTCCAGCCAGTGGCGATTTCCATTGGCGTCAGGGTCGCGGTGCCCAGCGCCAGGGACAGGTTGGGTGGCAGGTCCTGTTTGTTGAAGCCGAAACGCGTGATGTAGTCGATGGTCTTGCCAACGCCCATCGCTTGCAGCAGGCGGATCGATACCAGGTTGCGCGACTTGTACAGCGCTTCACGCAGGCGGATCGGGCCGAGGAAGGTGTTGGTGTCGTTCTTCGGCCGCCAGACCTTGTCCAGGTACTCGTCGACGAACACGATCGGTGCGTCGTTCACCAGGCTGGAGGCGGTGTAGCCGCTATCCAGTGCGGCGGCGTAGACGAAGGGTTTGAAGCTCGAACCCGGCTGGCGCTTGGCCTGCAATGCGCGGTTGTAGTTGCTCTGCTCGAAGGCGAAACCGCCGACCAGCGAACGAATGGCACCGTTCTGTGGGTCCAGGGATACCAGCGCGCCCTGGGCCTGCGGGATCTGGCTGAACTTCAGCGAATTGTCCGGCTGACGCTGCACACGAATCAGATCGCCGACCTGGGCCACGTCCGAGGGTTGTTTCGGGTTGGCGCCCATGCTGTTGGTATTCAGGAACGGCCGGGCCCACTTCATGGTGTCCCAGTTCACGTGTTCCTGGCCGGTGCGGGTCAGCACTTGCAGGCCGTTCTTGTCGACCTGGGTCACGATGGCCGGTTCCAGGCCACTGATGGTGCGTTGTTTGGTCAGTTCGGTGGCCCAGGCTTCGCGAGTCTTGCCCGGCAGCCGCGACTCTGGCCCGCGATAGCCGTGGCGCTGATCGTAGGTCATCAGGCCTTCATGGACCGCAGTGTTGGCCAGTTCCTGGAGGTCGCTCGGCACCGTGGTGGTGACGCGGAAGCCTTCGGTATACGCCTCGCTGCCATAACGCCCGACCATTTCGGCACGGGCCATTTCGGCGATGTACGGGGCGTTCACTTCCGGGGTCGGCACGTGATAGCTGGCGTTCAGCGGCTCGTTGACCGCAGTGTTGTAGTCGGCCTCGCTGATTTTTCCGAGCTTGTACATGCGTCCCAGGATCCAGTCACGACGCTCCTTGCTGCGCGCCGGATTGGCCAGCGGGTTGAAACGCGACGGCGCCTTGGGCAGGCCGGCGATCATCGCCATCTGCGCCAGGCTGACATCGCGGATCGATTTGCCGTAATAGACCTGTGCCGCCGCCTCGATGCCGTAGGCACGGTTACCCAGATAGATCTTGTTGACGTACAGCTCGAGGATCTCGTCCTTGGTCAGTTGCTGTTCGATCTGCAGGGCCAGCAGGATCTCGGTGGTCTTGCGCGAAAAGCTGCGTTCGCTGGTCAGGAAGAAGTTCTTTGCCACCTGCATGGTGATCGTGCTGCCGCCGGACTGGATGTGTCCGCTTTTGATCAGCTGGGTCGCGGCACGCATCAGGCTGCTCGGATCGACGCCGTAGTGGTTGGCGAAATTGTCGTCTTCAGCACTTAGTAACGCATTGATGAAGTTGGGGGGAATGTCGGCGAAACGGATCGGTGTGCGGCGCATTTCGCCGAATTCTGCGATCAACTTGTTATCGCTGCTGTAGACCCGCAAAGGGATCTGCAACTGGATGCTTCTCAGCGCCTCCACGGACGGTAGTCCGGGACTAAGGTAAAGGTACGCCCCGCTCAGACCCAGAAGGAGTCCGCAGAAAACCGCGACGATGGACCAACCGAAAAACTTCAGCAGACGAATCAAGGCTTTTGGATATCCAGGGTAAAAATGAATTGGGCAACAGGGTTCAGGCTAAATGAGAACGACCTGCGCTTGAGCAAATGCGGAAAAAAAACGTTGGGCATTATAAGCATTTTTCTGATCGGGAGCGTCATTGGCGCTGCTGTCAAGACGGGTGGATTGAACGCAATGGATATTGCAGAGTCCGTAACTCACGGAAAGTCATAGGGAATTGGTAGTGCTAGGACTCTTCAACAAAAAATCCAATACGCTCCTGGGAATCGACATCAGCTCTACCTCGGTGAAACTTCTTGAGTTGAGCCGTCAGGGTGAGCGTTTTCGAGTTGAGGCCTATGCGGTCGAGCCGTTGCCGGTCGGCGCGGTGATCGAAAAGAATATCGCTGAGCTTGAAGGCGTGGGGCTGGCCCTCGCGCGCGCGCTGGCCAAGGCCAGAACCGGCCTCAAGAACGTGGCCGTGGCCGTGGCGGGCTCAGCGGTGATCACCAAGACCATCGAGATGGATGCCGGTCTTTCCGAGGACGAGATGGAAAGCCAGTTGAAGATCGAGGCTGATCAGTACATTCCTTATCCCCTGGACGAAGTCGCGATCGACTTTGAAGTCCAGGGCACCTCCGGGCGCAATTCGGAGCGCGTCAACGTGCTGCTCGCCGCTTGTCGCAAGGAAAACGTCGAAGTCCGCGAGGCCGCCCTGGCCCTGGCGGGGCTGACCGCCCGCGTGGTTGATGTGGAGGCCTACGCGCTGGAGCGTTCATTCGAATTGCTGGTCAGTCGGCTCGCGGTTTCCGGGGAGTCTTCGACGGTCGCAGTGGTGGACATCGGCGCCACCATGACCACCCTGAGCGTGCTGCACAACGGGCGGATTATCTACACCCGCGAACAACTGTTCGGCGGTCGGCAGTTGACCGAAGAAATCCAGCGACGCTATGGCCTGACGCTGGAGCAGGCGGGGCTGGCGCAAAAGAAGGGCGGTCTGCCGGATGACTATGCCGCTGAGGTCTTGCAGCCATTTCGAGAGGCGCTTGTGCAGCAGGTGTCGCGCTCGTTGCAATTCTTCTTTGCCTCAGGCCAATACAGCGCCGTTGACCATGTCCTGCTGGCCGGCGGTACCGCGTCGATCCCGGGGCTGGACCGTTTGATCGAGCAGCAATTGGGTACGCCGACCCAGGTCGCGAATCCTTTTTGCGAAATGACTCTGGGCAGCAAGGTCAATAGTGCTGCCCTGGCGAGTGATGCCCCGGCGTTGATGATCGTCTGTGGTTTGGCCCTCAGGAGCTTCGACTGATGGCACGGATCAACCTTTTACCTTGGCGTGAGGAGCGGCGTGAAGTCCGTCGCAAGCGCTTCCTGCTGGTCCTGGTGGCCGTGATGGTGGGCACGATGGGCGCGGTGCTGGTCGCGAACCAGGCCATCAGCGGTGCCATCGACCGGCAGGTCGCCCGTAACGATTACATCGGCAAGCAAGTCGCCGTGGTCGATGAGCGGATCAAGCAGATCAATGATCTCAAGGCGCGCCGCCAGCAACTGGTCGAGCGCATGCGCATCATCCAGGACTTGCAAGGCAATCGCCAAATCAGCGGGCGAATATTTGACCAATTGGCGCGAGCCCTGCCCGACGGCGTGTATTTCACCGAAGTGAAAATGACCGCAAAGACCTTGTCCATCACCGGCGCTGCGCAATCCAACAACCGTGTTTCAGACTTGATGCGCAACCTCGAGGCATCAGACTGGTTCGATGCGCCGAGCCTGACCGAAGTCAAGGCCACAGCTGCCGGCCAGGTGGTGCAGGCCAACGTCTTCCAGTTGACCGTTCGCCAGACTCAGCCCGCAACGCCGGAGGGGGGCAAATGAGTCCGTCCGAATGGTTCGAAGGGCTGCGCAAGATCGACATCAATGATCTGGATACCAGCAACATGGGTTCCTGGCCGCCGGCGATCAAGTTTCTGGTGGCCGGGTTGCTCATGTTTCTGGTGCTGGCCCTGGGCTACAACTTTTCCAGTCGCGACCTTGTGAGCCAGCTCGATCTCAAGCGCGAGGAAGAGTCGACACTCAAGGAACAGTTCGCCGACAAGGCCCGCATGGCGGCGAATCTGGATCTCTACACCCAGCAGTTGAAGGAGATGGAGAACGCCTTCGGCGTGCTGTTGCGGCAACTGCCCGGCGACACCGAAGTGCCCGGCTTGCTGGAAGACATCACGCGTACGGGTCTGGGCAGTGGCCTGGAGTTCGAAGAGATCAAGTTGCTGCCGGAGGTCGCCCAGCCGTTCTACATCGAACTGCCGATCCAGATCACGGTCACCGGGGATTACCACGACCTGGCTACCTTCGTCAGTGGTGTGGCCGGGTTGCCGCGAATCGTCACCTTGCACGATTTCGATCTTGCGCCCGTCAGCCCCGAGGGTGGTCCGAAGCTGCGCTTGACCATCCTCGCCAAGACCTACCGCTACAGCGACAAGGGACAGCATCAATGAGCCCGGCACATTGTTTTTCGGTGGTGGTGTTGCTGTCTGCCCTGTCCGGTTGTGGCGCAGGCGATGACTACACCGATCTGGATGCGTACATGAACGAAATGCGCCTGCATGGGCCGGGGAGGATTGAAACAACGCCGGTATTCCGGTCTTACCCGGCATTCACTTACAACGCGGCGAATCTGCGCAGCCCGTTCTCACCGCAGATCAGCACTGATCTGGCGGCTCAACGCAGGGGCTCACGTAACGTCAAACCCGACCCGGGACGGGTCAGGCAATACCTCGAAGGCTTCAACATCGAGCAGTTTGAAATGGTCGGCACCCTTTCCAATGCAACGGGCTCCTATGCCCTGCTGCGCGGGGCGGGTGGGGTGCACCGGCTGAAAATCGGCGATTACCTGGGGCGTAACGACGGACGGATCGTTGCGATCAGCGGCTCTCAAGTCGATGTGGTTGAAATTGTCCCTGATGGTCAGGGTGCGTGGCTGGAGCGTCCCCGGACCATTTCCTTGAAAGAGCACTCATAGTGGAACTCCAATAATGAACAGGATTCTTTCCACCGTCGGCCTTTCGCTATGGATAGCGTTGTTGTCGCCGATGGTACAAGCGGCCAATCTCAGGGCGCTGGATGTCGCCGCGCTGCCGGGTGACCGTGTCGAGTTGAAGTTGTCGTTCGATGCGCCGCCCCCGGTGCCCCGCGGCTACACGACGGATTCGCCGGCCCGGATTGCCTTGGATTTACCGGGTGTCGCCAGTCAGCTGGCCAGCAAGACTCGCGATCTCGGCAATGGAAATGCCCGCAGTGCGACGGTAGTGGAAGCCCGGGACCGTACGCGGTTGATCATCAACCTGACCCAGCCGGCCCCGTATGAGTCGCGAATTGAAGGCAACAATTTGCTGATAGTTGTCGGGCAAGGGGGTAAACCGTCGACATCCAGGCAGACGGCCACAGCAACGCCGGTTCCGGCACGAGCCGCCGCGACGGCAGGCAAGGTCATTCGGGGTGTGGATTTCCAACGGGGAACCCAGGGCGAAGGCAACGTGGTGATCGACTTGTCGGATCCATCGATTGCGGCCGACATACAAGAGCGCGAGGGCAAGATCATCGTCGGCTTTGCCAAAACCCGATTGCCCGAGCCATTGCGCGTGCGTCTGGACGTGAAAGATTTCGCCACGCCAGTGCAGTTCGTCAATGCCAGCGCGAGCGGCGATCGAGCCACCATCAGCATTGAACCCGGTGGCACGTTCGATTACTCGACCTATCAGACTGACAATAAGCTCACGGTCAGCGTTCGCCCGGCGACGGTCGACGAGCTGCAAAAGCGCAATGCCGGGCAACAGGCCTACAGCGGCGAGAAGCTGTCGCTGAATTTCCAGGACATCGATGTGCGCTCGGTGCTGCAACTGATCGCCGATTTCACCAACCTCAATCTGGTGGCCAGCGACACGGTCCAGGGGGGAATTACCCTGCGCTTGCAGAACGTTCCGTGGGATCAGGCGCTGGATCTGGTGCTGAAAACCAAGGGGCTGGATAAGCGCAAGGTCGGCAATGTCCTGCTTGTTGCGCCGGCCGATGAAATTGCTGCCCGTGAGCGTCAGGAACTCGAATCGCAGAAGCAGATTGCCGATCTGGCGCCGTTGCGTCGGGAGCTGTTGCAGGTCAATTACGCCAAGGCGGCGGACATCGCCAAGCTCTTCCAGTCGGTGACCAGTGCCGAAGCGAAACCCGACGAACGGGGGTCGATCACCGTCGATGAGCGCACCAACAACATCATTGCCTACCAGACCCAGGACCGGCTGGACGAGCTGCGCAGGATCGTCACGCAGCTGGATATCCCGGTGCGTCAGGTGATGATCGAGGCGCGCATTGTCGAAGCCAACGTCGACTATGACAAAAGCCTCGGGGTGCGCTGGGGCGGTTCGATACAGAACAAGGGCAACTGGAATACCTCCGGCGTCAGCAATGGACTCAATGGGTCATCGACCATCGGCACGCCCGGCAGTACCAGCACCAACTCACCGTTCGTCGACATGGGCGTAGCCAACAACACCTCGGGAATCGGCATCGCGTTCATCACCGATAACGTCTTGCTGGACCTGGAGCTGACGGCCATGGAGAAAACCGGTAACGGGGAAATCGTCTCACAGCCCAAGGTGGTCACGTCTGACAAGGAAACCGCGAAAATCCTCAAGGGCACCGAGATTCCCTATCAGGAGGCCAGTTCCAGCGGCGCGACTTCGGTGTCGTTCAAGGAGGCTTCGCTGTCGCTGGAGGTGACGCCGCAGATCACGCCCGACAATCGGATCATTATGGAGGTCAAGGTCACCAAGGACGAACCGGACTTCCTGAACAAGGTCCAGGATGTACCGCCCATCAAGAAAAACGAAGTCAACGCCAAGGTCCTGGTCAACGATGGCGAGACCATCGTCATTGGCGGTGTTTTCTCAAATACTCAGAGCAAGGTTGTAGATAAGGTGCCATTTCTTGGCGATGTGCCGTATCTTGGCCGCCTTTTCCGGCGTGATGTGGTTTCGGAGAAAAAATCCGAGCTGTTGGTATTCCTCACTCCGCGTATCATGAATAATCAGGCGATTGCTGTGAGTCATTGATTCTGTGCGAAATTTGATTCTTGTTGGACCGATGGGTGCTGGAAAAAGCACCATCGGCCGGTTGCTGGCCAAAGAGCTGCGCCTGCCATTCAAAGATTCCGATAAGGAAATTGAATTGCGCACGGGCGCCAATATCCCTTGGATCTTCGATAAAGAAGGCGAACCGGGCTTTCGTGATCGCGAGCAGGCAATGATTGCCGAGCTGTGCGCTTGCGACGGTGTGGTGCTGGCGACAGGCGGGGGCGCGGTCATGCGCGAAGCCAATCGTCGGGCACTGCATGCCGGTGGGCGGGTGGTTTATCTGCATGCGTCGGTCGAGCAGCAGGTAGGCCGCACTTCCCGCGACCGCAATCGGCCATTGTTGCGTACCGCCGACCCGGCCAAGACCCTTCGGGATCTGTTGGCGATCCGCGATCCGCTTTATCGGGAAATTGCCGACCTGGTGGTCGAAACCGATGAGCGCCCGCCACGAATGGTCGTACTCGACATTCTAGAGCGCTTGCAGCAGTTGCCACCCCGTTAAAGCGCCGCGCGAAATGCGCTATCCTCGGCGTCCCGCCATGACCGCTCAAGGTTGTGGCGGATGGCTACCGAACGGCGTCACACCAGCAGAGGCCGTGGATATTCGTTAACTCAAGGCAGAACGCCTGATTCCATCTTCACTGTGGGGACACATGCAGACACTCAAGGTCGATCTAGGCGAGCGCAGCTACCCGATTCATATTGGCGAAGGTTTGTTGGATCAGCCCGAACTGCTGGCCCCGCACATTCGCGGACGGCAAGTAGCGATCATCTCCAACGAGACTGTTGCGCCGCTCTATCTCGAGCGTCTGACCCGCAGCCTGGCGCAGTTCTCGGTGATTTCCGTGGTACTGCCCGACGGCGAAGCCTTCAAGACCTGGGAAACCCTGCAACTGATTTTCGATGGTCTGCTGACCGCCCGGCATGACCGCCGCACCACGGTGATCGCCCTTGGCGGCGGTGTGATCGGTGACATGGCCGGCTTTGCCGCCGCCTGCTACCAGCGCGGCGTCGATTTCATCCAGGTTCCGACCACGCTGCTGTCGCAGGTCGACTCCTCGGTGGGTGGCAAGACCGGGATCAACCATCCGCTGGGCAAGAACATGGTCGGCGCCTTCTATCAGCCGAACGTGGTGCTGATCGATACCGCCAGCCTCAATACCCTGCCGGCGCGCGAACTGTCCGCCGGGCTGGCCGAAGTCATCAAGTACGGGCTGATCTGCGATGAGCCGTTCCTGACCTGGCTCGAAGACAACGTCGACCGCCTGCGCAATCTGGACCAGCAAGCCCTGACCTATGCCATCGAGCGCTCCTGCGCGGCCAAGGCGGCGGTGGTCGGTGCCGATGAGAAAGAGACGGGCGTTCGTGCCACATTGAACCTGGGCCACACGTTTGGCCACGCCATCGAAACCCACATGGGCTATGGTGTATGGCTTCATGGTGAGGCGGTGGCTGCCGGCACCGTAATGGCGCTGGAAATGTCCACGCGACTGGGCTGGATCAGCGAGCAGGAACGTGATCGCGGCATTCGTCTGTTCCAGCGTGCGGGGCTGCCGGTCATTCCGCCGCAAGAGATGACAGAAGCCGATTTCCTCGAACATATGTCCATTGATAAAAAAGTGATCGACGGTCGTTTGCGCCTGGTGCTGCTGCGCCACATGGGTGAAGCGGTGGTGACCGACGATTATCCGAAAGAGGTTCTACAGGCCACGCTGGGGGCAGACTACCGCGCCCTGGCCCAGCTTAAAGGTTAATAAGAACACGATGACTAGTTTGCATGCCGACGAGGCTTTCCTCGGCCATTACCAGTTGAGTCATGACCCTTTTGCTCCACGGGTGCCTGGCTTCAAATTTTTCCCGGCCCAGCGCAAGCCCGTGCTGGGGCAACTGCATCACCTGGCGCGTTATAGCCAGTTGTTGCTGGTGGTCACTGGCCCTCAGGGCAGTGGCAAGACTCTGCTGCGCCAGGCCCTGGTGGCCAGCACCAATAAGCAATCGGTACAGAGTGTGGTGGTTTCCGCCCGTGGTGCCGGTGATGCGGCGGGCATCCTGCGTCAGGTCGCCCAGGCGCTGAACGTGGCCCACGCCGAGATCGACACGATCCTGGGTCAAGTGGTGCAGCTTGCGCTTACCGGTCAGGAAGTCTATTTGCTGGTGGATGATGCCGAGCAGCTCGACGAATCTGCGCTCGAAGCCTTGATGGCCCTGGCTGCTGGTGCGCCGGAAGGGCGACCCCATGTGTTCCTGTTCGGCGAGTCGTCGCTGATCGCTCAGCTTGATGCCTTGCACCTTGAGGAAGAGCGTTTTCACGTCATCGAGTTGCAGCCCTACACCGAAGAAGAGACCCGCGAATATCTGGATCAACGGCTTGAGGGGGCGGGTCGGGGTATCGAACTTTTCACCGCGGATCAGATCTCTGATATTCACGAAAGCTCCGACGGTTGGCCTGGCAACATCAACCAGGTTGCCCGCGATGCAATGATCGAAGCCATGATTGCCAGCCGCTCAGCGGTGAAGCGTCCAAAAATGGGGTTCAATATGCCGAAGAAACACGTATTGGCGATTTCCGCCGTCGTCGTGGTCGCGGTAGCTGCCGCCTGGTTGATGCCGGGTCGCAACAAGGCACCGACCACAGGTGCACCGGCCAACGAACAGGCGCAATTGCCGCTTGGTCAGGGGCAGCCAACAGCAAATGGCGGTGCTCCGGCCGTCGAATTCGCCGGCAACACGCAGCCGATGCCATTGCCGTTGGTCGGTAACTCGCAACCGGTCATGCGCGGTCCGCTGGCTGAAGCCGCGGGTGGCATTACCGAGGGCGACGACGGCGTGCCGGTTGAAGGCTCCAGCGCCACACCGCCGACGGTAACCACCACTGCGCCGCCTGTGGGCGTTCCTGCCGGCCCTGCGCCAACGCCAGCGGCCAAGCCGACGCCTGCGCCAACTCAGGTCGCCACCGCCAAGCCAGCGCCTGCTCCAGTGGCCAAACCTGCTCCAGCCCCAGCCAAGCCAGCCGTTGCTGCGGCGGCCAAGCCTGCCGAGAAACCGGCTCCGGCGGCCAAGGCTGCAGGCGGCACCTGGTACGCCGGTCAGGCACCGGGCAACTACGTGGTGCAAATCCTCGGCACCAGCTCCGAAGCGTCCGCACAAAACTTCGTCAAAGAGCAGGGCGGCGAGTACCGTTACTTCAAGAAAGTCCTCAACGGCAAGCCGCTTTACGTCATCACCTACGGTAACTTCGCCAGCCGCGATGCAGCCGTAACCGCCATCAAGGCCTTGCCAGCGAAGGTTCAGGCTGGTAAACCTTGGCCTCGCACTGTCGCCAGCGTCCAACAGGAACTGGCAACAACTCGCTGAAGATTCGGCGGCCTTACCCAGGCCGCCTCTCCAAGCACCTCAAAATTTCTACAAGTGCGCGCCGCCTTCCGGGCTGCGTGCCTTGTGGTGTCTGCGTCATAGTAGCTTTTGAGTCGTAGCGGTCAAAATTAAAAAAAGTTTTGACTAGCACAGCAGATCGCTTTAAACCTTTCACAAATGCGACATAGATTTGCGACATTTCGTCGTCAAATTTGTGGGGCCAAGTGTCGGTGTGTACAATGACCTCCCTTTTGCTCCCGCAAAGCTGGCGTACGTTCGGCGCGGATGGCAAGTGGTTGAATTGAAAAGAAATTTGCCTCGTAAAGAGGCAGCCTGGTGAGAAAGTGTCTATGAAAGCAGGTCTGTACCAACCAGATGAATTCAAGGATAACTGCGGTTTCGGCCTGATAGCCCATATGCAGGGCGAGCCCAGTCATACCCTTTTGCAAACGGCCATCGAGGCCCTGACCTGCATGACCCACCGCGGTGGGATTAATGCCGACGGCAAGACCGGTGACGGTTGCGGTCTGCTGATTCAAAAGCCGGACGTGTTCCTGCGAGCCATCGCCCAGGAAACCTTCGGCGTCGAAATGCCCAAGCAATACGCTGTGGGCATGGTCTTCTTCAACCAGGACCCGGTCAAAGCCGAAGCCGCTCGCGAGAACATGAACCGCGAGATCCTGGCTGCCGGCCTGCAACTGGTCGGCTGGCGCAAAGTGCCGATCGACACCAGCGTCCTCGGCCGCCTGGCCCTTGAGCGCCTGCCGCAGATCGAGCAGGTGTTCATCGGCGGTGAAGGCCTGAGCGATCAGGACATGGCCGTCAAGCTGTTCACCTCCCGTCGTCGCTCGTCCGTGGCCAACGCCGCCGACACCGACCACTACGTCTGCAGCTTTTCGCACAAGACCATCATTTACAAAGGCCTGATGATGCCGGCGGACTTGACCGCCTTCTATCCGGACCTGAGCGATGAGCGCCTGCAAACCTCGATTTGCGTGTTCCACCAGCGCTTCTCCACCAACACCCTGCCGAAATGGCCACTGGCTCAACCGTTCCGCTTCCTGGCGCACAACGGCGAGATCAACACCATCACCGGCAACCGCAACTGGGCCGTGGCCCGTCGCACCAAGTTCACCAACGATCTGATGGACCTGGAAGAACTGGGCCCGCTGGTCAACCGCGTGGGTTCCGACTCCTCGAGCATGGACAACATGCTGGAGCTGATGGTCACCGGCGGCATCGACCTGTTCCGTGGCGTGCGGATGATCATTCCGCCTGCGTGGCAGAACGTCGAGACCATGGACCCGGATCTGCGTGCGTTCTACGAATACAACTCGATGCACATGGAACCGTGGGACGGCCCGGCCGGCGTGGTAATGACCGATGGTCGTTACGCGGTGTGCCTGCTCGACCGTAACGGTCTGCGTCCGGCGCGTTGGGTCACCACCAAGAACGGTTTCATCACCCTGGCCTCGGAAATCGGTGTCTGGAACTACCAGCCTGAAGACGTGATCGCCAAGGGCCGTGTGGGACCTGGCCAGATCTTTGCCGTGGACACCGAAACCGGTCAGATCCTCGACACCGATGCGATCGACAACCGCCTGAAGTCCCGTCATCCCTACAAGCAATGGCTGCGCAAGAATGCCCTGCGCATCCAGGCGACCATGGAAGACAACGACCACGGTTCGGCGTTCTACGACGTCGATCAGCTCAAGCAATACATGAAGATGTACCAGGTCACGTTCGAAGAGCGCGACCAGGTGCTGCGTCCGCTCGGCGAGCAAGGCTACGAAGCCGTGGGCTCGATGGGCGACGATACGCCGATGGCCGTGCTGTCCCAGCGCGTGCGTACGCCGTACGACTATTTCCGCCAGCAGTTCGCCCAGGTGACCAACCCGCCGATCGATCCGCTGCGTGAAGCCATCGTCATGTCTCTGGAGATCTGCCTCGGTGCCGAGCGCAACATCTTCCAGGAGTCGCCGGAACACGCTTCGCGCGTGATCCTCAGCTCGCCGGTCATTTCCCCGGCCAAGTGGCGCTCGCTGATGAACCTCGATCGTCCGGGCTTCGAACGCGCGATCATCGATCTGAACTACGACGAAAGCGTCGGTCTCGAAGCGGCGATCCGCAACGTGGCCGATCAGGCTGAAGAAGCCGTGCGTTCTGGTCGTACCCAGGTCGTGCTGAGTGACCGTCACATTGCCCCGGGCAAGTTGCCGATCCATGCTTCGCTGGCCACCGGCGCGGTGCACCATCGCCTGACTGAAAAAGGCCTGCGTTGCGACTCCAACATCCTGGTGGAAACCGCGACCGCTCGCGATCCGCATCACTTCGCCGTGTTGATCGGTTTCGGAGCCTCTGCCGTCTATCCGTTCCTGGCCTACGAAGTGCTGGGCGACCTGATCCGTACCGGTGAAGTACTGGGCGACCTCTACGAGGTGTTCAAGAACTACCGTAAAGGCATCACCAAAGGCTTGCTCAAGATCCTGTCGAAGATGGGCATTTCGACCATCACTTCGTACCGTGGTGCGCAGTTGTTCGAAGCCATCGGCCTGTCCGAGGAAGTCTGCAACCTGAGCTTCCGTGGCGTGCCAAGCCGCATCAAGGGTGCGCGTTTCGTCGACATCGAAGCCGAGCAGAAAGCACTCGCTACCGAAGCCTGGAGCCCGCGCAAGCCGATCCAGCAAGGTGGTTTGCTGAAGTTCGTCCACGGTGGCGAATATCACGCGTACAACCCGGACGTGGTCAACACCCTGCAAGCCGCTGTGCAGCAGGGCGACTACAGCAAGTTCAAGGAATACACGTCGCTGGTGGACAACCGCCCGGTGTCGATGATTCGTGACCTGCTGAAAGTCAAAACCCTCGACACGCCGCTGGACATCAGCGAGATCGAACCACTGGAATCGGTGCTCAAGCGCTTCGACTCCGCCGGTATCTCCCTGGGTGCCCTGTCGCCGGAAGCTCACGAAGCCCTGGCCGAAGCCATGAACCGCCTCGGTGCGCGTTCCAACTCCGGTGAAGGCGGCGAAGACCCGGCGCGCTACGGCACCATCAAGAGCTCGAAAATCAAGCAGGTTGCCACTGGCCGTTTCGGTGTAACCCCGGAATACCTGGTCAACGCTGAAGTGCTGCAGATCAAGGTCGCCCAGGGCGCCAAGCCCGGCGAAGGTGGTCAATTGCCGGGCGGCAAGGTCAACGGTCTGATCGCCAAGCTGCGTTACGCAGTGCCGGGCGTGACCCTGATTTCGCCACCGCCGCACCACGACATCTACTCGATCGAAGACTTGTCGCAGCTGATTTTCGACCTGAAACAAGTCAACCCGAAGGCGCTGGTCTCGGTGAAGCTGGTAGCAGAAGCGGGCGTCGGCACCATCGCCGCCGGTGTAGCCAAGGCCTACGCGGACTTGATCACCATCTCCGGCTACGACGGCGGCACCGGTGCATCACCGCTGACCTCGATCAAATACGCGGGCGCTCCGTGGGAACTCGGCCTGGCCGAAACCCACCAGACCCTGCGCGGCAACGACCTGCGCGGCAAAGTCCGGGTGCAGACCGACGGCGGCCTGAAAACCGGCCTCGACGTGATCAAGGCGGCGATCCTCGGCGCTGAAAGCTTCGGCTTCGGCACCGCGCCGATGATCGCCCTGGGCTGCAAATACCTGCGCATCTGCCACCTGAACAACTGCGCCACCGGCGTCGCGACCCAGAACGAGAAGCTGCGCAAGGATCACTACATCGGTACCGTCGACATGGTGGTGAATTTCTTCACCTACGTCGCCGAAGAAACCCGTGAATGGCTGGCCAAGCTGGGCGTGCGTTCCCTCGAAGAGCTGATCGGCCGTACCGATCTGCTGGAAGTCCTCGAAGGCCAGACCGCCAAGCAGCATCACCTGGACCTTACCCCCTTGCTGGGCAGCGACCACGTGCCGGCGGACAAGCCACAGTTCTGCGGTGTGGAACGCAACCCGCCGTTCGACAAAGGCCTGCTGGCCGAGAAAATGGTCACCATGGCCACCTCGGCGATCAATGACCTGAGCGGTGCCGACTTCGACCTGGAAATCTGCAACTGCGACCGTTCCATCGGTGCACGGATCTCCGGCGAAATCGCGCGCAAGCACGGCAACCAGGGCATGGCCAACGCGCCGGTCACGTTCCGCTTCAAAGGCACGGCCGGGCAGAGTTTCGGCGTGTGGAACGCCGGTGGCCTGCACATGTACCTGGAAGGCGACGCCAACGACTACGTCGGCAAGGGCATGACCGGCGGCAAGCTGGTGATCGTTCCGCCGAAGGGCAGCGTCTACCGCACTCAGGACAGTGCCATCATCGGCAACACCTGCCTGTACGGCGCCACTGGCGGCAAGCTGTTCGCCGCTGGTACCGCGGGCGAGCGTTTCGCCGTGCGTAACTCCGGTGCCCACACCGTCGTGGAAGGCACTGGCGATCACTGTTGCGAGTACATGACCGGTGGTTTCGTCTGCGTATTGGGCAAGACCGGTTACAACTTCGGCTCTGGCATGACCGGTGGTTTCGCCTACGTGCTCGACCAGGACAACAGTTTCGTTGACCGGGTCAACCACGAACTGGTGGAAATCCAGCGGATCAGCGGCGAGGCGATGGAAGCCTACCGTAGCCACCTGCAACGCGTGCTGAACGAGTACGTCGAGGAGACCGACAGCGAGTGGGGTCGTGAACTCGCCGAGAACCTCGATGATTACGTGCGCCGTTTCTGGCTGGTCAAGCCCAAGGCTGCCAACCTGAAGTCGTTGCTTTCCAGCACCCGTGCCAACCCGCAGTGATATGCGCCTGAAGAGTTTGATGAGGTTTTAAAATGGCTGAACGTCTGAATAATGACTTCCAGTTCATCGAGGTCGGGCGCAAGGATCCGAAGAAGAAACTGTTGCGTCAACGCAAGAAAGAGTTCGTGGAAATCTACGAACCCTTCAAACCCCAGCAGTCGGCCGACCAGGCCCACCGCTGCCTGGGTTGCGGTAACCCGTATTGCGAATGGAAGTGCCCGGTGCACAACTTCATTCCCAACTGGCTGAAACTGGTGGCCGAGGGCAACATCCTCCAGGCCGCCGAGCTGTCGCACCAGACCAACACCCTGCCGGAAGTCTGCGGTCGGGTGTGCCCGCAGGACCGTCTGTGCGAGGGTGCCTGCACCCTCAACGACGGCTTCGGCGCGGTGACCATCGGCTCGGTGGAGAAGTACATCACCGACACCGCGTTCGCCATGGGCTGGCGCCCAGACATGTCCAAGGTCAAGCCGACCGGCAAGCGTGTCGCGATCATCGGTGCCGGGCCTGCGGGCCTGGGCTGTGCCGACGTGCTGGTGCGCGGTGGCGTGACCCCGGTGGTGTTCGACAAGAACCCGGAAATCGGCGGTCTGCTGACCTTCGGCATCCCCGAGTTCAAGCTGGAAAAGACCGTGCTGAGCAATCGTCGCGAAGTCTTCAGCGGCATGGGCATCGAGTTCCGCCTCAACACCGAGGTCGGCAAGGACGTGACCATGGAGCAACTGCTCGAAGAATACGATGCGGTATTCATGGGCATGGGCACCTACACCTACATGAAGGGCGGCTTTGCCGGGGAAGACCTGCCGGGCGTGTACGACGCGCTGGACTTCCTGATCGCCAACGTCAACCGCAACCTGGGCTTTGAAAAGTCGCCGGAAGATTTCGTCGACATGAAAGGCAAGAAGGTCGTGGTACTCGGCGGCGGCGACACGGCGATGGACTGCAACCGCACCTCGATCCGTCAGGGCGCCAAGTCGGTGACCTGCGCCTATCGTCGTGACGAAGCGAACATGCCTGGCTCGCGCAAAGAGGTGAAGAACGCCAAGGAAGAAGGCGTGAAATTCCTCTACAACCGCCAGCCGATCGCCATTGTCGGTGAAGACAAGGTCGAAGGCGTGAAGGTGGTCGAGACCCGTCTCGGCGAGCCGGACGCCCGTGGTCGTCGCAGCCCCGAGCCGATCCCGGGCTCCGAAGAGATCATCCCGGCCGACGCCGTGGTCATCGCTTTCGGTTTCCGCCCAAGCCCGGCGCCGTGGTTCGAGCAGTTCGAGATCCAGACCGACAGCCAGGGCCGCGTGGTGGCGCCGGAACAAGGTCAGTACAAGCACCAGACCAGCAACCCGAAAATCTTCGCCGGTGGCGACATGGTGCGCGGTTCCGACCTGGTGGTGACAGCGATCTTCGAAGGCCGTAATGCGGCGGAAGGGATCCTGGATTACCTGGGCGTCTGACCCCAGAACCAGGCTTGAAATGCAGTAACCCTGTGGGAGCGAGCCTGCTCGCGAAAGCGGTCTGTCAGCCAACTTCTATGTTGGATGTGCCGGCCTCTTCGCGAGCAGGCTCGCTCCCACAGTCGTTTTGTGGTGAGGCAAATACTGCATTCCACCGCGACAAATTGACCCGATAGACAAAAGGCTGACCTGCAACCGTGCCTTTTGCGCCCGGCTCTGAGAAAATGCCCTCACTTTTTTTCCGGATGCCGACATGACTGCCCTGAAGAACGACCGTTTCCTGCGCGCCCTGCTCAAGCAACCTGTAGACGTCACCCCCGTGTGGATGATGCGTCAGGCCGGTCGCTACCTGCCTGAATACCGCGCCAGCCGTGCCAAGGCCGGCGACTTCATGAGCCTGTGCATGAACCCGGCGTTCGCTTGCGAAGTCACGATGCAGCCGCTCGACCGCTATCCGCAACTGGATGCGGCAATCCTCTTTTCCGACATCCTGACCATCCCCGATGCCATGGGCCAAGGCCTGTACTTCGAAACCGGCGAAGGTCCGCGCTTCAAGAAAGTCGTCAGCACCCTGGCCGACATCGAAGCCTTGCCGATTCCTGATCCGCAAAAAGACCTGGGTTACGTGATGGACGCGGTCAGCACCATCCGCCGCGAACTGAACGGCCGCGTGCCGCTGATCGGCTTTGCCGGCAGCCCATGGACCCTGGCCACCTACATGGTCGAAGGCGGCTCGTCGAAAGACTACCGCAAGACCAAAACCATGCTCTACGACAACCCGCAAGCCTTGCACCTGCTGCTGGACAAGCTCGCGCAGACGGTCACCAGCTACCTCAACGGCCAGATCATGGCCGGTGCCCAAGCGGTGCAGATCTTCGACAGCTGGGGCGGCAGCCTGTCGGCGGCGGCGTACCAGGAATTCTCCCTGGCCTACATGAAGAAAATTGTCAGCGGCCTGATCCGCGAGCACGAAGGGCGCAAGGTGCCGGTGATCCTGTTCACCAAGAACGGTGGCCTGTGGCTGGAAAGCATCGCCGACGCCGGTGCTGATGCATTGGGTCTGGACTGGACCTGCGACATCGGCAACGCCCGCGCCCGTGTCGGCGACAAGGTCGCGCTGCAAGGCAACATGGACCCGACCGTGCTCTACGCCAAACCGGAAGCCATCCGCGCAGAAGTCGGGCGTATTCTGGCCAGCTACGGCAAGGGCAGCGGCCACGTGTTCAACCTCGGCCATGGCATCACGCCGGAAGTCGATCCGGAACACGCCGGTGCATTCTTGCGTGCCGTGCATGAATTGTCGGCGCAATATCACGAGTAACGGTCAACGCCGTTTTCCAGAAGCCTGTCCCGCCTCGTGCCGGACAGGCTTTTTTGTGCCCTACAGAAACACGGCCCGGATAAAGCATTTCTTCCTGTAAGAGTGTTTCCTTTCTTTGTCGGAAAACCGAAGGCGCAGACTATTCCCGCCTGGTTCGATGATTACTCCTACATAGAACTCTTCGTCATCCCCGTAAGGTTCCAGACCCCTGTTCAGCGCAATTCTGAACAATAACGAAGGGAACATCGCCGCCTGCAAGGTGCGTTGTTTTCGATAAGCAGTCTGGAATACGTCATGAAAATAACTTTTGATAAAAGAAGTGCGCTAACCGCCTGCACTTCATCGATGGTCCTGTTATCGGCAATGCTGGCCTCTCAAACCGTTTCCGCCCATGGCTATCTGGACGTGCCACCGTCCCGTGCTCTGTTGTGCCAGAAAGGGGTCAACACCAACTGCGGCGACGAGCAGTTCGAACCGCAGAGTGTTGGTGAAACCTTCAAAGGCTTTCCGGCGGGCGTCGGTGGTACTCCATTGCAAGGACCGGTCGATGGCAAGATTGCCAGCGGTGGTAACGCCCGTTTCTCAACCTTGGATGCCCAGTTCGCCACCCGTTGGCACCTGACGGAAATCAGGGATCGCAACATCGATTTCCAATGGCGTTACACCGCGGTTCACCCGGCCACCAAGCACGAGTATTTCATCACCCGCAACGGCTGGAATCCGAACGAATCCCTCAAGCGCGCCACCTTCGAAAGCACGCCGTTCTGCACCATCGACGGTGGCAACCAGAAACCGTCCAACAGCGACAAACACAACTGCACCATTCCAGCTGACAAATCCGGCCACCACGTCGTCCTGGCCATCTGGACCGTGGGCGATACCGATGCCGCGTTCTACAACGCTACGGATCTGAACATCTTGGCAGAGCCTGAGCTGCCTGGTGGCTGGTCCTCGGTTGGCAGCATTGCGCCATCGACCACGTTGCTGGTAGGCGACAAGGTCAAGGCCCGCGCGTTCACCGCCAATGGTGAGAGTCCGGACTACAGCGTCGAAATCAGCATCGAAAACGCTGAAGACGGCACGCCGCAAAACTGGTCGTTCAAGTTGGCGGAAAAAATCAACGCGACCCACACCCTGGTTCGCGCCGGTATCCGTGACGAGAGCGGCAATGTTGTCCCGGTCAAAGGCACCAATCGCCTCTACGCGCAAAAAGAAAGCGGCGTAGTCCGCTACGAAGTGCAGCTGGACATGAAGGAAGACACCGCTGCCCGCATGTCGGTGGCCTCGCAGCAAGCCGAATACGTTCTGGATAAAGGCCGGGCCAAGGTCGAGTTCAGCATGATTTCGAACCGCCCGATGAACGTCGAAGCCACCTTGTTCGATCAGAACAACAAACCGGTTGGCACCACGTCGGCTCAAGTGGCCAGTGGTTCCACCTCGCTGTCCATGGATGTGCGTAGCAACCCGGGCGTGCACACACTGACCCTGGTCGGCACCACGCTGGATGGTCGCACTACCCGTCAGGATACTCAGGCCACCCAGATGACCGGTGAAGGCGCTGGCATCGAATACGACTTCGTGTTCCCTGATGGCATCAGCGGCTACACCGCTGGTACCAAGGTGTTGCAGCCGAAGACCGACGAAGTCTTTGAGTGCAAGCCGTTCCCTGAGTCGGGTTACTGCAAGCAGTACAGCCCAACCGCCAACGGCTTCGAGCCGGGTGTTGGTGCTCACTGGCACATGGCGTGGGACAAGTTGTAAGTCCTCGCAACTGGCTTCAGGTGGCCTCAAAAAGGTCGCCTGAAGCCGGGCGTCTCTGTTGAGTATCGAGTTAAAAATGAAGGTTTCGAAATTCTCCGGACAACGCTTTCGGGCGTGCCTGAGCAGCGTTTGTTGGCTCGCGTTGCCAGTGGGCGGCGCAGTGTTTCTGGCGTGGCAGGAAATGGAGTTTCGCGAGCATCTGGCTTCACCGTCGCCCGACATTGCAACCCGAGTGCCGGTGCCTGTACGTGAACCGCTCGAAACAGCATCGATTGCCATTGTGTTCGGCCTGACGACGGAGGCCACACCGCAGCCCAGCTCCGAGCCGATGACTTTGCAAGCGAGCTTTGTCAGCAACGGATTATCCAAGGCACTGCTGGCCAATGCACAAGGCTCTCGTCTCTATCAGGTGGGTGAGCGCTTGCCTGGCGGCAGCGTCCTGCGTCGTATCGAGACCCACCAGGTTGCACTGTGGAACAAGGGGCGAGAAGAGCTGCTAACGCTCGTGCCTTCTGGCGCACGTTTTCTGAAGGGACTCGAATCATCCGTCGATTCTCAACCGGTTACCACGACCACGCGCTTTTTACGCCCGCTCTCCGGGCAACCAGAGTGATGAATTTCATGAACAGCTTCGTCGGTGTGCATTGGTTGCGCTCCATGTTTCTGCTTGCCGTTTTGGCGGCTGCAACCTTTTCGGGCACGCTTCGCGCTGAAGAAAAATGGCAGCTGGCGATGAACAACGCTGAGCTGCGCGACATCGTCGAAGAGATCTCCGGCATTCTGGGAACCACCGTGGTGCTGGACCCCAAAGTCTCCGGTCGTATCACCGTCATGTCCCGGCAGGCCCTCGATCGTGAGGGGGTGCGTCGGTTGTTCTATTCAGTGCTCGACGCCCACAACTTCACGGTGATCGATGAGGGCGACCGGATTCTCATCACCCCGGTTGCCGAGGCCAAGACCCGGGCCGGCCAGGGCACGGTAAAAACCACCACGGCGTCGCAGTTCGTGACCGAAGTCATCGGCTTGAACACCAGCAGTGCCTCCGATATTGCCGGGCTGGTGCGACCGTTGGTGTCTGCCAATGGTTACGTCGGCCCTTCGGTGTCGGCCAACGCGTTGGTGCTGACCGATACGGCTGCCAATGTGAAGCGCATTGCCCGGGTGATCCGCGAGCTGGACTCCGGGCAGAACAACCTGCACGCGGTGGTTCAGCTCAAGCATGCCCAGGCGGGCGATGTCGCGCCGGTGATCGAGGCCTCCATGGGCAAGCGCAATGCCGATTCAGCGATACAGGTACTGGCCGACACCAGGACCAATCGCCTGATTTTCATCGGCCCGCCGGTCGTTCGCCAGCGCTTGATCGAACTGGCCCGAGGTCTCGATACGCCGGCCACCACGACGCTCGACAATGCCCGAGTGATTCGCCTGCGTCACAGCGATGCCAAGCAGTTGGCCGAGATCCTGGAGTCGATGGGGCAGGGCAGAAAGCAGACATCCGCCGTCGGCAGCGCTAAGGACACATCTGGCGCTGCAACCTTCATGATCAAGGCCGACGAAAGCCAGAACGCACTGGTGCTGATCGCCGAGCCGGCGCAGGTGCGGACGATCGAGAACATCGTGCGTCAGCTGGACCAGCCACGAGCCCAGGTGTTGATCCATGCCGCCATCGTCGAAATCTCCGGCGACATCGCCGAGGCCGTCGGCGTGCAGTGGAACCTCAGCACAGGTGACGCCAAGGGCTTCATCAACTTTCCTGGCACCGACATTCCGATTGTGGGCGGGCTGAAGTTCGACGAGAAAAGATCGGCGCCGGAAGGGGCGATCCTGCAACTGGGCAGCGACCGCTTCGGCGCGCTGATTTCAGCCCTGGCCAGCAATACCCACAGCAACCTGCTGTCCACGCCGAGCCTGTTGACCCTGGACAATCAGGAAGCCGAAATCATCGTCGGCCAGAATGTGCCGTTCAAGACCGGCTCCTATGCCACCAACAGCAACGGCGGGGAGAATCCGTTCACCACTGTCGAGCGCAAGGACGTCGGCATCAGCCTGAAGATCAAGCCTTACATCAACGAAGGCTCGACGTTGCGCCTGGAGGTCGAACAGGAAGTGTCGGACATCGCACCGTCAGTGTCGGGGATCGACTCCTCGGACCTGATCACCAACAAGCGAGCGCTCAAGAGCACCATCCTCGCGGACGATGGCGAAATCATCGTGATCGGCGGCCTGATCCGGGACAGCGTGCGCACCCAGAAAAGCGGCGTGCCGCTGCTGCGTGACATTCCCTACCTCGGCGCGTTGTTCCGCTGGAGCCGCGACACCCAGACCAAAAGCAACCTGATGGTGTTCTTGCGCCCGACCATCGTGCGCAGCAAGGAAGACCTGTCCCAGGTCAGCCAGCAGCGTTACAACGCGCTGCGTGACTTGAGCAAATCAGGGGCGGGGGAGAACAACTCGTTGTTGCTGCCATCCGAGGCGCGCGGGTTGTTCGAACCGGCCAGCGATGCGCCAGTGTTCGATTTGCGCAGCAAGGCGCAGTAAATCCATGAGCGAACTCTGTGAGCAATTGCCCTTCGGCTTCGCCCGGCGTTTTGGCGTGTTGCTGGAGCATGACGGCGACGACCTGCGCCTTGCCCTGCGTAGCGATGCGCCGCTCGCCGCATTGGCGGAGGCGCGCCGGGTGTGCGGGCGGGCATTGCCGTTTCAAATCGTCGGGGCCGATGAGTACGCCTCGCGCCTGGCGGCGGCCTATCGCGAGGGGCACAGTGCGGTGGAGCAAGTTGCCCAGGGACTGGACGAAGAACTGGACTTGCTCAGCCTGGTCGATCAGGTCCCGCAAACCGCCGACCTGCTGGAGCAACAGGGCGACGCACCGATCATTCGCCTGATCAACGCGCTGCTCGGTGAAGCGGTGCGTGAGCATGCCTCGGATGTGCACCTGGAAACCTTCGAGCAGTACCTGTCGGTGCGCATGCGGGTGGATGGTCAACTGCGTGAAATGCTCAGGCCCAAGCGCGAACTGGCGACGCTGCTGGTGTCGCGGATCAAGGTCATGGCGCGCCTGGACATTGCGGAAAAACGCGTGCCCCAGGATGGACGAATGGCCTTGCGCCTGGCCGGGCATGAAGTCGATGTGCGGGTCTCGACGCTGCCTTCGGCCCATGGCGAACGGGTGGTGCTGCGCCTGCTCGACAAGCAGGCCGGGCGCCTGGACCTGCATCGGCTGGGTATGCCGGACGATACCCTCGCGGTCCTGCGCCAGTTGTTGGGCAAACCCCACGGCATCCTGTTGGTGACCGGGCCGACCGGTTCCGGCAAGACCACCAGCCTGTACGCCGCGCTGAGCAGTCTGAATGACCAGACCCGCAACATCCTGACGGTCGAAGACCCGATCGAATATCACCTGCCGGGCGTCGGTCAGATGCCGGTCAATCCGAAAGTCGACATGACCTTCGCCCGGGGCCTGCGGGCGATTTTGCGCCAGGACCCGGACGTGGTGATGGTCGGCGAAATCCGTGACCGCGAAACCGCCGAGATCGCTGTCCAGGCGTCCTTGACCGGGCATCTGGTGCTCTCGACCCTGCACACCAGCAGCGCGGCAGGCGCGGTCACGCGGCTGGTAGACATGGGCGTCGATGCCTATCTGCTGGCGTCCTCGCTGGTGGGCATTCTGGCCCAGCGCCTGCTGCGCACCTTGTGCCCCCATTGCAAGGTTTCGTACCTCGCCGACGCGGCAGCCTGCCAGCGCCTGGGGCTCGACACCGCCACGCCGCACACCCTGTTCAAGGCCTCGGGCTGTGAACAGTGCCAGCACGGCTATCGCGGCCGCATCGGCATTTACGAACTGATCAGCGTCACACCCGCCGTCTCGGCGCTGATCCATCAGGGCGCCCACGAGCAAATCCTCGTCGACGAAACACGCAAGGTCTCGCGCAGCCTGTTCCAGGACGGGCGCCAGCGGGTGCTGGAAGGATTGACCAGCCTTGATGAATTGCTGCGCGTGACGCAGGAGAACTGACCGGTGCCGACCTTCGACTACCGCGCCCACGACGCCCAGGGACGGTCCTGCAGGGGACGACTGGAGGCCGATGGACCCCGCCATGCGCGACAGTTGTTGCGTGAGCGCGGCTTGTGGCCGCGTGTGTTGACCGAGGTTCGGGTTGGCAGCGGTGCGGACAAACAGTCGCGAGGTGGGCGCCTGAGTGCAGCTGATCTGGCGCTGTTGACGTTGCAATTGTCAACGCTGGTTCAGGCCGGACTGCCTCTGGAAGAAGCGCTCGATGCGGTGGCGAAGCAGAGCTCAAAGCGCAAGGTGGCGGGCTTGCTCTCGGCGGTCAGGAGCCGGGTGATGGAAGGCCACGCCCTGGCCTCGGCGCTGGGGCAATTTCCCAGGGCCTTCCCCGAGTTGTTCCGCGCCACCGTTGCCGCTGGAGAACGCTCGGGGTATCTGGGCCATGTGCTGGAGCAACTGGCGGCCTACACCCAGGCCCGCCAGGCCTCGCGGCAAAAGATCCAGATGGCCCTGGTGTACCCGTTGATCCTGATGTTGGCCAGCCTGGCAATCGTCGGTTTTCTGCTCGGTTATGTGGTGCCGGATGTGGTGAAGATCTTCGTCGACAGCGGCCAGCCGTTGCCCTGGCTGACCCAGGCGCTGATCGGCGTGAGCAACGGCCTGCGCAACCATTTCCTGTTGTTGATCAGCGTGCTGGCGACGCTGTTCGGCCTGTGGCGCTGGAGCTGGCAGCAGCCGCAGTGGCGCCTGCGCTGGCATCGTTGGGTGCTGAATGCGCCAGTCATTGGTGAAGTGCTGCGTGCCATGGAAGCCGCACGGTTTGCCAGCACCCTGGCAATCCTCGGCAAAAGTGCCGTGCCGTTGGTGGACGCACTGGAGATTGCCGCCGCGGTCATCGGCAACCTGACCATTCGTGCGCGGATGGTCGATGTCGCCCGCTCTGTCCGCGAAGGCGGAACGCTGACCCGTGGCCTGGAACTGAGCGGCGACATCCCGCCGATGATGCTGCACATGATCGCCAGCGGCGAACGTGCCGGCGAACTCGACCGCATGCTGGCCC
Organism: Pseudomonas fluorescens; assembly: GCF_040448305.1. Taxonomy (NCBI): domain Bacteria; kingdom Pseudomonadati; phylum Pseudomonadota; class Gammaproteobacteria; order Pseudomonadales; family Pseudomonadaceae; genus Pseudomonas; species Pseudomonas fluorescens. Next base: position 444,360 of record NZ_CP148752.1, read on the forward strand.
GGGCCGCCGAACAACAGGAAAACAGCCTCGCCGCGCGCATTGCGCTGGTGGTGAGCCTCTTCGAGCCGGCGATGCTTGTACTGATGGGCGGCGTCGTGCTGCTGATCGTCATGGCCATCCTGCTCCCGATTCTCAGCCTCAACCAATTGGTGAATTGATCCATGCAACCTGTCCGTAAAAACCTTTCTCGCGCGCAACGCGGTTTTACCCTGATCGAAATCATGGTGGTGGTGGTCATCATCGGCGTGCTGGGGGCTATCGTGGTGCCACAGTTCATGAGCCGCCCCGATCAAGCCAAGGTCACTGCCGCCAGAATCGATATCCAGGCCATCGCCACCGCCCTGGAAATGTATCGCCTCGACAACGCCCATTACCCCTCGACCCAGCAAGGCCTGGAAGCGTTGGTCAAACGTCCCTCCGGACTGCCCGCGGCACGGGGCTGGAACCCTCAGGGTTACCTCAAGAGCATGCCGGTCGACCCGTGGAGCACGCCTTATCAGTACCTCAATCCGGGGGTGCGATCGGTAGATGGCGCTTACGACCTGTATTCCCTGGGCGCTGATGGCGTAGCAGGCGGTGAAGGGTTTGCAGCCGAAATCGGCAATTGGGGCCATTGATCCGTGGGCTACCACTGCCGGGGGTTTACGTTATTGGAGCTGATGATCGTGATTGTCGTGGTTGGCGTCTTGCTGGGCATGGTGAGCTTTGTCGGTGGGGGCAGTCCCGCGCGCGAGGTCAGGCAGGAAGCCGAAGCGATGGTGCAGGTGATTCATCAATTGCGTGAGCGTGCGGTGTTCGAGGGGCAGGAATATGGCTTGCGGCTGGGTACCGATGGCCACCGGGTGATGCGCCGGGGTGTTGGCGGGTGGGAGCCGGTGAATGAACTGACTGCCTGGCCCCTGAGCGTGCAAGTACGTTTGCAGCAGGACGGCTATGCGGTAGGGCTGGACGCTGACGAAGGACCGCCACAGCTGCTGTTGCTCAGCAACGATGAAACCAGTGCCTTCACGCTGGCATTCGAGTCCGGCAACAGGACCTGGCTGAGCCTGTCCGGCGATGGCATCGGCGAGGTGGCGATCGATGACTAGCCGGCGATCCTTGTCGTCCATGGGCGGCTTCACGCTGCTGGAGATCATGGTGGCCCTGGCGGTCTTCGCGACACTGGCGGCAGCCGTGCTGTCGGCCAGTCAATACGCGGTGAAGCAGCGCGGCGCTGTTGAGGAGCGACTGTTTGCGGCGTGGCTGGCGGACAACCGGTTGAACGAATTGCGCCTGCAATCCGGCTTGGCGGCCGGTCAGCAACAACAGGTCGTGTCTATGGATCAGCGTGACTGGGTGCTGCAACAGCACATCAGCGCCACCCGCGATCCGCGTTTGCTCCAGGTCGACATTCAGGTCAGCCCGGCGAACAGTGCACACGCCTTGCATCGTGCCAGCGGCTGGATACTCGCGGTTCATGAATAAGCAGCGCGGGTTCACCTTGCTGGAGCTGGTCATCGCCATGGCCATCTTCGCCGTGCTGGGGTTGGCCAGTTGGGGCTTGTTCGATAGCGTGCTGCGAGTGCAACAGGGCACGACGGCCCACGAGCGAGCACTCAGGAGCCTGCAACGAGCGGTGGCGGTGATCGAGCGGGATCTGCTGCACGTCAGCGCACAGCCGATGGTGCTCGTACCGGCGCTTTTGCAGTTCCAGCGCAGTCACTGGCGCAATCCTCTGGACCAACCGCGCAGTGAGCGTCAAACGCTGACCTATCGACTCGATGGCGGCGTGCTGTGGCGCGAAAGCCAGGGCGAAGGTACGGAGTTCGTGCAGCGGCAAAAACTGCTCGAAGACGTTCGTGAGTTGCGCTGGCACCTGTTCGACAGTCAGTCCGGCTGGGTTGCTCATTGGCCGGCCGGGAAGGACGCGAAGGCGCCCATGGCGCTGGAAGTGCAAGTGTCGGTCGGGCGCTTCGAATCGATTCGTCGGGTGTTGCCGATGCCGGGTGCATTGCCATGAACGGGCGCCAACGCGGCATTGCGTTGATCAGCGTATTGCTGGTCATGAGCCTGGCACTGCTGATCATTGGTGGCGTGTTGCGCAGCCATCACCTTTCGCTGCAAAGCAGCGGGCAACAGTTGCAGCAGATACAGCTGCGGCAGCTCGCATCGGGCGGGGAAACCTGGGCGTTGTTGCTGTTGCGCGACGCGTTACAGGACGCGAAAAAACCCGTCGAGCGGATTCAAGGCTGGACGGCCATGGCACCGGGTTTCGAGGTTGAAGATGCGCAGATCCGAATCGATATCGACGACCTCGCCGGGCGCTTCAATCTCAATGCGTTGTTGCGCCAGGGGCAGGTGGATCAGGTCACCCTCAACCGTTGGGCGCGCCTGCTCGAGCTGCTCGAACTGCCTCCTCTGCAACTGAGCCAGGTCGGGTCGCTGGAGGAACTGAGCCAGCTGCGCTTGCTGCCTGGCATTGACGCTCGCCTGCTGCAGCGGCTGGAGCCCTGGGTGGCGCTGTTGCCCACCGACGCGGCCTTGAACATCAACACCGCACCGGCGCTGCTGTTAAGAACGCTCGGCGAGATGGACGCCGCGACCGCTGATGCGCTGGCGAGTCAGGCAGCAATAACGCCCTGGGCGAGCGTCCAGGCGTTTAGCCAGGACCCGTTGCTCTCCGGGCAGGGCCTGAGCAATCACGGACTTGGTACCCAAAGCCGCTGGTATCGGATAAGAGTGCAGGTGACCCGGGGCGGGGGCGAACTGCACCTGGCCACGGATGTCGGGCACGACCCCAAGACTCGACAACTGACGGTGCTGCAACGACGTTTTCTTCCCATGAATAGCCACGAGAGGCCGCGATGAACACTTGGCTTTACCTGACCGCCGAAGGGCACGACGCGCCATCCAGCCTTTGGCCTTGCGTCCTGTGGTCACAAGTCGGTCAACGCCAGCCGATGCCACTGAATCAAGCGACCTCGGCATTGCAGGGGCAGGCGGTTGATGTGCTACTGCCCATGGAAATGTGTAGTTGGGTACGCAGCGAGCCATGGCCGGCGCGGCGTAAACCCGAGGCCCAAGCCATAGCCTACGCCGTGGAAGATCAACTGAGTGAAGCGCTGGAGAGGGTGCATCTGAGTGTTGGCGCTCGTGATCGTGACGGCTGCTACCCGGTCATTGTCATTGGTCGCGAACGGTTGGCCGCCGTGCTCGACTTGCTGCGCGAGGCGGGTATTGAGGTGCGCGGGGTGTTCGTCGATGCTGATGTGTTGTCCGGCGATCAGCCGTGCGGCGCATGGTGGTTCGGTCGCTGGTTGTTGGGGGCAGGCTTGCCTGCGCGCCTGGCATTGTCGCAAGACCACCTGGCGCTGCTCGCCCCGTTATTACCCAAGGACATGCAATGGCTGGATGAGCGTGAGGCCCCCGCTGTCATCGATCAAAGCCTGACCCGCCGTCCAACCCGGTCCATCAATCTGCTGCAAGGCGCATTCGCCCCACGGGGCAAGCGTCTGCCTTGGCGTGCCGGCGGGTGGGCGTTGTTGATGCTGGCGCTGTTGACCTGGGGTGCCAGCGAGACGCGGATCCGCTTCCTCGACAGCGAAGCCCACCGCCTCGCCACCCAGAATGAACAGCGATTCAAGGCGCTTTACCCGGAGCAAAGCCGCATCGTCGATATGGCAGCGCAACTCAAGGCCCTGCAAAACCAGCCTGTGGATTCGCAAAACACCCGTATTGCAGGGCTGCTCCAGTTGATTGAGCAGGTGATCGGTGCCAGTCCGGTCGAGGTCCAGCGCATCGAGTTTCGAGCAGGCGAAGGCTGGAAAATCCAGCTGACCGCCAGCGGCTTTACCGAGCTGGAGCAGTTGCGGGAACGCGGACGACAACAAGGCATGCCCGTCCGGCTCGACAGCGCAAACAAAGCCGCTGACCGGGTGCAAGCCACCCTCACCGTGGAGGACGAGGCATGAAGCAGGTATGGCGACGTATTTCCGCGCGCGAACAACGGCTGTTGCAGGTATCGGGGGCTTTTTTGTTGGCGGTCGTGGCTTTCAGCCTGATCTGGCAACCAACCCGGCAGCGGCTGGAAGCTGTCGAGCGACAATACCAACAGCAGGCAGGGCTGGCCGCGCAACTGCAGCGGGCATTACCGCGCAGCCACGTCCCCGTCGACAGCGAAAAACCGCTATCGCTGCGCATCAGCGAAAGTGCCACGGCGGCGGGGCTGGAAATCCGTCAGATGGAGAGCGACAGCGATCTGCTGCGCGTGACCCTCAATGGCAATGCGCAGCCCTTGATGCAGTGGATCGACGGCATCGAGCGCGGCGGTGTCGCGTTGCAATCGCTGACCCTGGAAAAACGTGACGATGCCCTGGAGGCGCGGGTGGTGCTCAGGTAGCCGAGGTGTTCTGTGGCAACAACGGCAACTTCGCCAGCTTCAACGCGACCAGCAGCGCAATCACCAGCAGCGTGCCGATAAACAACCCGATCCCGTTCCAGCCGCCCAAGTGCCAGAACACGCCGCCTGCCGTACCGGCGATGCTCCCCCCGGCGTAGTAGCTGAACAGGTACAGGGACGATGCTTGCCCCTTGGCCCTGGTGGCGCGGCGGCCGATCCAGCTGCTGGCCACTGAGTGGGCGCCAAAGAAGCCGAAGGTAAAGACCAGCATGCCGATGATCACCAGCGGCAATGGCGTGAACATCGTCAGGGCGAGACCACCGATCATCAGCGCGATGGTGCTCCAGAGCACTTTGCGGCGACCGAGTTTGTCGGCCAGCGAACCGATTTTCGCTGAGCTATAGATGCCCGACAGGTACACCACCGACAGCAACCCGACGAAGGCCTGTTCCATGTGGTACGGCGCGGCCAGCAGGCGATAGCCGATGTAGTTGAACAGCGTGACGAACGCGCCCATCAACACAAAGGCTTCAAGAAACAGCAGCGGCAGGCCGGCGTCGCGAAAGTGCATGGTGAAACCGTCGAGCAGGCTGCGCGGGTGCAGCGAGCGGGCGCGGAAGTTGCGCGATTCGGGGAGGATTTTCCAGAACACCGCCGCGGCAATCAGCGCCAGGCCACCGATCACCAGCATCGCCGTGTGCCAGCTGACGAAGTCGATCAATACCCCGGTGATCAAGCGTCCGCTCATCCCGCCAATCGCGTTGCCACTGATGTACAAGCCCATGGCGAGGCCGATGTGCTGTGGGTGGATCTCTTCGCTCAAGTAAGTCATCGCAACCGCCGCCAGACCGCTCAACGACAACCCAATCAGCGCACGCATCAGCAGCACACCGTGCCAGCTCGGCATCATCGCACTGGCCATGGTGCACAGCGCTGCGGCGAACAGTGCGGCCACCATCACCGGTTTACGCCCGATACGGTCGGAAATCGGGCCGGTGATCAGCAGGCCGATGGCAAGCATGCCGGTGGCGATAGACAGGATCAGGCTGCTCTGCGCCGCGTTGATGGAATACTCGTCGGACAGCAGCGGCATCATCGGCTGCACGCAGTAGAGCAGGGCGAAAGTCGCGAAGCCGCCGCAGAACAATGCCAGCACCGTGCGCATGAACGCCGGGGTACCTTTTTCGATGTAGATTTCCGCCAGTTCAGCGGCAATAGCGTCCGGTGCTGCGGGAGGCACTTCATGGGCGAGAGGGGCGAAAGCAGTTTTCACGTTGGACCTCGGAGGACGCAGCCGGTCAGGCAATGAAAAAAGCATATAGCTGGCTAATGATTCAATCCAATATATTGTTCGACCTGTTTGATAGCTTTAACGACCTAATGGGGTTTTCATGGAATTGCGTCATCTGCGCTACTTCATCGCCGTCGCCGAAGAACTGCACTTCGGCCGCGCCGCACAGGTGCTGGGCATCTCGCAACCGCCGCTGAGCCAGCAGATTCAGGCGCTGGAACAGGAAGTCGGCGCGCGGTTGTTCGAGCGTACCAATCGTCGGGTCGAGCTGAGCGAGGCCGGTCGGCTGTTTCTGCAAGAGGCGCGGTTGGTGCTGGCGCAGGTCGACAAAGCGGCGGATGTCGCGCGACGGGCGCAACTGGGCGAGTTGGGTGAACTGAAAATCGGCTTCACCTCGTCGGCACCCTTCAACTCGACCATTCCCCAGGCGATTTTTTCGTTCCGCCAGCGCTTCCCGGCGGTGCACCTGAACCTGCGGGAAATGAGCAGCACCCAGGTGGCCGATGCGCTGGTGGACGAGTCGATTGAAGTCGGCATCATGCGCCCGCTCGGGCTGCCGGACTGCCTCAGCGTGGTCGAATTGATGCGCGAGCCGCTGGTCGCGGTGCTCAGCTCCAAGCACCCGTTGGTAGAGGGCAGCGAGGAGGGCTTGTTTCTGTCTGCCCTGGCCCTTGAGCCCTTTGTGTTTTTTCCGCGTAGCTACGGTAGTGGCCTGTATGCGCAACTGCTCAGCCTGGCCCGGGATTCCGGCTTCAGCCCACACTTCGCCCAGGAGGCCGGCGAGGCGATGACCATCATCGGGCTGGTAGCGGCGGGGCTCGGTGTGTCGGTGTTGCCGGCGTCTTATCAGCGGATGCGCATCGACGGTGTGGTCTACCGTCCGTTGCTCGATCCGGCGGCGGTGTCAGCAGTGTGGCTGGTGCAGCGCAAGGACCAAAAATCGGCGATGGCGCGGGCGTTTGTGGAGTTGTTGACCAGGAAGGTCGAGCCGTTAGAGGCGTGACTGCTGCGCAGTCAATCGCGAGCAAGCTCGCTCCCACAGTGGGTGGGTGGTATGGCGAGCATTGTGTTCACAGCGCTGAACCCTGTGGGAGCGAGCTTGCTCGCGATGGCGTCCGAGAGAACACCAAAAAGACCTGCTGTATGGAGCAAGAAGCATCAGTCCTGCCGGACGCTTCACCGCCCGCTGTGGGACATTTCCGAAATCCCTCGCAACGGCTACAGCGCCTTGCGACGTTGCCTGCAACTACTCCAGAATCCGCCGGCTTGTGCGCTTTGAGGGCCATCGCTAACTTGATTCGTGTCACTGATGGTCAGTGATCGGGTTTAGCAGCTCGTGTTTTCGCTAAGTGCATTTGCGCTCCTGATAGGCAGGTATGTCTGTACCTGCCCTTGACGGTAGCTGTGCGCAGGGCGCCTTCGGGCGCGCCGGTTTGGCGAAGACCCGGTCTGCTAACCTGCGTACAGCTGCCACCCTTTTGATTCGTAGCGACACGGTGTCGGCTCCACTTTTCTGGGCGCTGAATCATGACCAATAAAGCAAAAAACCGGTCGGACACCGATCCGGATACCTCACGCCAACCCAGCAAAATCTTTCTCGTCGCTCCTGAAGTCGACAACCACACTCTGCTGGAGTACGCATGTGTGTCACTGGCATCTGCGAATGCCATGGCGAGCGACTTCGCGAGGAGTCTGAACGGAGCGCAAAGCAACACCCTGCTGGGCATTCAGCAGTCGATCATGCTGGGGGAAATGGCGGTGAATCGGGTGTTGGATAACCTCGACCCACCGTGATCGTCCGGGGAGGCGAGAACCCTTGTGGGAGCGAGCCTGCTCGCGAAAAACGTCCAGACAACGCGGTCATTCAGGCACCGCGCGTTATCGTTGATGTCCATCGCGAGCAAGCTCGCTCCCACAGGGGAAATATTTTAGGTTACGACCAGCGCTTGAAAATCAGCGAAGTATTCACCCCGCCAAACGCAAAATTATTGTTCATCACGTACTGATTACTCATCTGCCGAAACTCGCCGCGCAGGTAGTCGAGCTTGCCGCAATGCGGGTCGACTTCGTCGAGGTTGAAGGTGTGGGCGTACAGGTCGCGGTTCATCATTTCGATGCTGAACCAGGACTCCAGCGCACCGCAGGCGCCGAGGGTGTGACCGAGGAAGCTTTTCTGCGAGCTGATCGGCATGTGTTCGCCGAACAGGCTGCTGGTGGCCAGGGTTTCGGCGATGTCGCCCTGTTCGGTGGCGGTGCCGTGGCCGTTGACGTAGCCGATGTCCGAAGGCTTCAGCCCGGCGTCTTCCAGGGCCAGTTCCATGGCCCGGCGCATGGTGACTTGTTCGGGACGGGTGGTGTGCTGGCCGTCGGCGTTGCTGCCGAAACCGACGATCTCGGCATGGATGCGCGCGCCACGGGCCAGGGCGTGTTCCAGTTCTTCGAGCACCAGCATGCCGCCGCCTTCGCCGATCACCAGGCCGTCGCGTGCGCTGTCGTAAGGGCGCGGGCTGCGTTGTGGGGTGTCGTTTTTCAGGCTGGTGGCGTAGAGCGCGTCGAAGACCATGGCTTCGGTCGGGCACAGTTCTTCGGCGCCGCCGGCGAGCATCAGCGGCAGGCGGCCGAACTTGATCGCCTCGTAGGCATAGCCGATGCCCTGGCTGCCGCTGGTGCAGGCGCTGGAGGTGGGAATCAGGCGACCGGTGAGGCCGAAGAAGATGCTGATATTGGCCGCGGTGGTGTGCGGCATCATGCGCACGTAGGAGTTGGCGTTCAGGCCTTCGGCCACCGAGTTGAGCAGCATGTTGCCGAACGCCTTGATCTCGTCGGTGCTGCCGGTGGAGGAGCCGCAGGCAACGCCCATGCGCCCGTCCTTGATCGACTCGTCGCCCAACAGGCCGGCGTCGGCCAACGCTTGCTCGGCAGCGCCCACAGCCAGCCGTGAGACCCGGCCCATGCTGCGCAGTTGCTTGCGGGTCCAGTGGCTCGGCACCTTGAAGTCATCGATGGGGCCAGCCAGGCGAGTGTTGAGCTCGGTAAAACGATCCCACTCGTCCATCCGGCGGATGCCGCTGCGGTTGGCCGCGAAGTTGCCGGCGATGGTCTCCCAGTCGCTGCCCAGTGAGGTGATGCCGGCCATGCCGGTGACGACGACGCGCTTCATCAGCACAGGCCTCCGTTGACGGCCAGAACCTGCCGGGTGATGTACGAGGCTTCCGCCGACATCAGGAAATTCACCGCGCCGGCCACCTCTTCAGGGGTGCCCATGCGTTGTGCGGGGATCATTTTCATCAGTTCTTCCACCGGCACGTTTTCGTCGAGCATGGCTGTGTCGATCAGGCCGGGTGCGACACAGTTAACGGTGATTTTGCGCTTGCCCAGCTCGATCGCCAATGCCTTGGCCGCGCCGATCAAACCTGCCTTGGAGGCGCTGTAGTTGACCTGGCCACGGTTGCCGATCAGCCCCGACACCGAAGTGATGCAGACAATCCGCCCGGCGGCGCGACGACGGATCATCGGCATCATCACCGGGTGCAGCACGTTGTAGAAACCGTCGAGGTTGGTGCGCATCACCACATCCCAGTCTTCCTCGCTCAGGGCCGGAAAGGCACCGTCGCGGGTCAGGCCGGCATTGAGCACCACGCCGTAATAGGCGCCGTGGGTTTCCACGTCGGCTTCGAGAATTTCTTTGCAACGGGCGCGGTCGGACACGTCGAACTGCAGGATGCGCGCACGACGGCCCACGGCCTCGACTTCGGCCTTGACGGCTTCGGCGTCGGCCAGGCCGCTGCGGCAATGCAATACGATGTCGTGCCCGGTCTGGGCCAGGCGCAAGGCAATGGCGCGGCCGATGCCACGGCTGGAGCCGGTGACCAGTACGGATTCAGTCATCACTGGACTCCTTCGGGTTCATGGAGATATTGAGCGGCCTGGGGTGGGCGGAACACGTTCAGACGGGCGGTAACGTGGATCCCGGGGGCGTTGATGTGGCACTCGAACACGCCCATGCCGTTATCGTCTTCCAGGGAGCGAATCCCGTGGATGGTCAACTCGGTACCGGCCGGAAAACTTTCGACGTTGCATTCGAATTTGCGGCTGCCGAGCAGGAAGCCCAATTCCACCGCATCACCGCGCTGGCGCGCATGGCAACCGGCGAAGGCGGCCACGCTCTGGGCCATCAGTTCGATACCGACCCAGGCCGGCAGGCTGCCGTCGGGGAGATTGAACAGGCCATCGGGCTTGACGGTCAGGCGCGTGTGAATCTGCTCTTCATCGAACGCCAGGATCTGATCGATAAGGATCATGTCGCCAGCGTGGGGCAGCAATTCGGCGAGCGGCCAGTCAATCATGGGGCGTCTCCGATAATCAGGCTGACGTTGTTGCCACCGAAGGCAAAGGAATTGCTCATCAGGTAGCGGGGTGCAATGGACGTCAGGCGCGTGGCCGGGGTCACCCATTGCAGCGGCGGCAGTTCGGGGTCGGGCTGTCCGTCCCAGACGTGCGGCGGCAGGGCATGCTCGCGATTGTCTGCACTCAGGCTCAACCAGCAGAACGCCGCTTCCAGCGCCCCGGCGGCACCGAGGGTGTGGCCGGTCATGGGTTTGCTCGACGAACAGGGCACGCCGGCCGGGAACAGCGTCGCCACGGCCTGGCTTTCCATGGCGTCGTTGTGCTGGGTGGCGGTGCCGTGCAGGTTCAGATAAGCGATCTGCAGCGGTTGCAGGTTGGCACGGCCCAAGGCTTTGCGCATGGCTTGCAGGGCGCCACGACCGCTCGGCTCTGGGGCGGATATGTGATGCGCATCGGAACTGGCGCCGCTGCCAAGCAGGGCAATCGCTTGGCTGTCGCCTGCACGTTTGGTCATCAGGAACAGCACCGCCGCTTCGCCAATGTTAATGCCATTGCGGTTCACCGAAAACGGATTGCAGCGTTGTTCCGAGACCGCTTCCAGTGCCGAGAAACCGTTGAGGGTCAGCTTGCACAAGGTGTCGACACCGCCACACAGCACCGCGTCGCAAATGCCCAGGTCCAACAGGCGCTGGGCGCTCATCAAGGCCCGGGCGCTGGAGGTGCAAGCCGTGGAAATGACATAGGCCGGCCCGCTCAATTGCAGCCACTCGGCGAGGAAGTTCGCCGGTGCCCCGAGTTCCTGTTGCTGATAGTCGTACTCGGCAGGGAACTGCTTTTCGCGCAGGTAATGCGCCAGGCCCTGGCTGGCCTCGTCGATGCCCGAGGTACTGGTGCCCAGCACGACACCGATGCGGTCGCGGCCGTAGGTCTGGATCGCGCTGTCGATATCCGGGCGAATTTGCAGCGTGGCTTCCAGCAGCAACTGATTGTTGCGACTGTGATGGCGCGACATGTCGGCTGGAAGGGTTTCCAGTTTGCCCTGGACCGCACCGACCGGCAGTGTGCGTTGCGGCACCCACCCGGCTTGTTCGCGCATGCCGCCGCAGTCGCCGGCAAACAGGTTGCGGGCAACCTCCTGCTTGTCGCGGCCCAGCGCGCAGACCAATCCGAGGGCGTTGAGGTAGGCCGTCATGGCGTTTCACCGCTCAGGGGGGTGACTTGATAGCTCGGACCACGCGGTAGCTTCAATTCAAAATTTTGCGGTTGTGCGTAGCGGATGTCCCAGCGCTCGGGCAGGTACCGTTGCCTGCCGTGCTGCCAGGCGCCGGGATAGTTGGCCGCCAGTTCATCTTGCGGCGTCAGCGCAAACAGCAGCGCCGCGAACAGCTCCCGGGCTTGTGGATTGGGCGGCAAGAAACCATCGGACTCCCAGGTTTTATCGATCAATTTCTGGCGGGCCTGGGGAATGCCCAACAGGTCCATCATCGACCAGCGAATACCCGATTCCTCGCGCTGGATCACCAGTACCCAGTCCTGGCGGTCGTCGGGCTGTAAGAGCTGGATGTGCAGTTGCAGCGGCAACGGCAGATCCGGATTTTGCTCGGGCAGCGGCGCCCGGCCGGCGCAGGCGCTCAGCAGCAGGGTTGCGGCGACTAACAGAAATCGCATAGCACCGATAACCCCTGTAGGAGCGAGCCTGCTCGCGATGGCGGCTTTATAGTCGACATCCATTTTGACTGACCCACCGCTATCGCGAGCAGGCTCGCTCCTACAGGTTGTGCAGTTCAAGTGACGGGTAATCAACATCACACGGTTCCTACAAAAGGTTTGCGCGCCACCACATTGACCAGGGTTTCTTCCCGTTGGCCAAAGGGTTTTGGCTTGCACACACCCAAGTGTTCGAGCAGGCCGAAATCCTTGGCGCGACTCCACCACAGGTACGGATAAGACACGTTTTGCGCGCTAAATTCGAAGCCCTGCTGGCGAATCATTTGCAGGTACTGCGCCGCGCTTTTCTGCACGTGCATCGGGTGGCGGAACAACCAGCGGATTACCCAGGTATCAATGTAAGCCTCGGTGGATTCGGCGAACAGCAGATAACCACCGGGTTTGAGCACGCGGTAGAACTCAGCCAGTGCCTGTTCCTGTTCCACCAGATGATGGAAGGTCTGGTGACAGAACAGCAGGTCGATACTGGCGTCCGGCAGGTTCAGGCTGGCGCAGTCGCCGCCGATCAACTCCACTTCCATGCCCTGGCGGGACGCTTCTGCGCGGCTCTGGTCCAGGCTCTGGGGATCAGCATCGATGCCAATCAGGCGACCGGGCGCAAAGGCCAGGCGCAGCAGCGGGAATGACTTGCCCTGGCCGCAACCGGCATCCAGCAGCACCGGGCTGACAGGCAGCGCTTCGCTGAACAGGTTGCGCAAATCGTCGATCGCCAACCGCAGCACATAGTGTTGCCAGATCTGGCTGCGCAGGAACCACAAGCCGAAACGGGTTTCTTCGACGTAGTGGTCGCTCAAGTAGTTCATGACGCATCCCTTGCACAGAACTCCGATATCACCTTCAACCGGCGCTTGGCTTCGCTGACGAACGGGTTGCTTGGGTCCCAGGCATATCCGGCAAGTATGGAGCTGATCATCCCGCGGATTTCCGGTGAACTGCTCTCATGGAAGATCACATCCTGGAAGGTCCCGGCGTACCAGCCTTCGACATAGCAACGGAACGTGTCGACGCCGCGCTTGAGCGGTTCGGCGAACTCGCCTTGCCAGTCGACGGCTTCGCCTTGCAACTGACGGTGCAATACCCCGGCGGCCATGCTCGCCGAACGCATGGCGATGGTCACGCCGGAGGAAAACACCGGGTCGAGGAATTCCGCGGCATTGCCCAGCAGCGCGAAGCCCGGACCGTGCAGGGTTTTGACGTTGGCCGAGTAACCGCCGATGGTTCTGGCCTCGGTGTCCCACTGCGCATTTTGCAACACGCTGGCCAGGCTGGGCGTCTCGGCGATAAAGCCGCGCAGGCACTCGTCCAGATTGTCGCTGCGGCCGGCGAAACGCTCCTCTGCGGCGACCACGCCGACCGAGCAGCGCCCGTTGCTGAACGGGATGGTCCAGAACCATACGTCGCGCTGGGTCGGATGAGTGGTCACGAGGATCTTGCTGCGGTCGAAGGTCGGGAGGTCGATACAGTCTTCGACGTGAGTGAACACGGCCTGACGCACCGGGAAGTTCGACGGCGCTTCGAGGTCGAGCAAACGCGGCAGTACGCGGCCGTAACCACTGGCATCGAGCAGGAAATCTGCCTCGACGCGGTACTCGCTACCGTCCTCGCGGCGCACGCCGAGCTGCGGTTTTCCGGGGTCGATGTCGACGCTGACGATGGTTTCGCCATAGCGGATCTCCACGCCTTGCAGCGTGGCCTGATCGGCCAGCAGCTTATCGAAATCGGCGCGCTGGACCTGAAACGTCGTCGATTTGCCGTCACTGAACGTCTCGCCGAAATCGAACGCGCTGTAGCGTTCGCCCCAGGCAAACGCGGCACCGGTTTTCAGCTGGAAGCCGGCCGCGTTGACGGCGTCGAGCATGCCCGCTTCTTCGACGAAGTCCAGGCAATGGGCCAACAGGCTTTCACCAATGGAAAACCGTGGAAAATGCTGACGCTCGATTACCAGCACATCGTGTCCCTTGCGCTTGAGCAACGCGGCGGCGATGGCACCGGATGGACCGGCGCCGATGACCACGACCTGGCGACATTCCATTTCAACGGTTGGCATGGGGGCTCCTTGCCGGGACAGCGGTTTTCAGGGGGATTCGGTGCATGCCGGTCAGGGCTGGCAGCAGTGTAGCGATCAGACCCATCAGCATCAGGGCAAAGTACAGCGGCGGGCTGATGAGTCGCTGTTGCAGCAGCAGGTTGAGAAAAACGATCTCGCTCAAGCCACGGATGTTCAGCAGCACGCTTTCCCGCCAGCGGCTGGCACCCTGGAACGAGGCCCCGGCCCAGCCGAGGCCGAGCCAGTTGCCCAGCAGTTTGCTCAGCATCGGCAACAGCAGCAGGGCGACCAGTTGCACCCAGCCGAGGCTGTCCAGCGCGCTGTGCACGTTGATCTGCACGATGCCGAACGTGAGGATCAGCGGGATGGCGATGTACGTCTGCAAGCGGCCCATCCACACGGCCGGCAGCGGCAGGACCAGTGGGGCTTTCAGCGCGGCCATGATCAACACATAGTCGATGCCGAAAATCAGCGCATTGAGCTTGAAGTGTTCGGCGACGACCAGCAGGGCGAAAAAGCTCAGGCTGTAGAGCCATGTCTGGCGCAAACCGAGCAACCGCAGCAGCACCGGCAGGCACGCGCCGGCCAGGGGCAGCAACAGGCTGCTCAGGTGCAGGCTGCCCTGGGCGATGCCGAACAGGGTCCAGCAGGCGAGGTCGATGAGGATCGCGGTTTGCACCAGACGTCGGGTAGCGGCAGGTGGGTAATCGATGTGCCGCAGGTACAGGTACAGCACCGGAATCGCGGTGATGGCGAACAACAGGCCGACGGCCAGCGAGCTGATCCACGGTTGCGGCGGCAACAACCAGACCGCCGTGGCCAGGCCGCAGGCAAACGGAATGCAAAAGCTGGGCAGGGCGATTTTCAGGCTTTGGCGATCCAGTTGCAGGTCGATCACATCGCTGAGGATGTAACCCAGCAACAGGGCAAAGCTCAGGCTGTAGAGGTTCTTCAGCCAGCCCGGCGACACCAGCAGCGCACCGCTCAATTGCCATTGTGGCTCGATCCAGAAATACATCAACAGCGGCAAGCCGAGGGTCGCCAGCAACAACTGGCTGACGATGGGAATCAGGCCGAAATGCCGGCCGACACGGGTCGCCACCGCGAACAACACCAGCGCCATCGCCCAGAACAGAACGACCATCATGTTGCCCGCTCCACGGCCGTAGGCTCATGCACCTGTCGACCGGCCCACGGTGCGAGCAGGAAGCTGAAGATCAGGCCCAGGCTCACCGACAGTCCGAAGTTGCTCACCGCCGGGGTGCTCGACACTGCCAGCAGGCCGAACGACAGCCAGGTGGTCAACGCCGCCAGCAGGGTGCCCAGCAGGCTCACGGCTGCGCCGCCGACCTGTTCGCGCATCAGGATCGCGTAATCGACGCTGATCGCCGTCACCAGCAGCAGGCCGAACAGACTGAACAGGGTCAACGGCTGCCCTAGCCAGCCGAGACTGGCCAGGCTGCACAACGCTGCCAGCAGGGGCAGGGACACGATACGCAATGCACCGCCGAGGCCGAATGGCAGGATCAGCACCAGCACGATCAGCACGCAAGAGGCGAGTTTCAGTTCGGCGGCACTGATTTGGGTGGCCGCGAAGACGTTGTTCAATTCACCCAGTCGATCCACCAGTATCACGCCGGGTAAATCCTCACCCTGGAGCCGCAGCAGGGCCGGGTTGTTGATGCCTTGCAGGCTGACCATCGCCGCCACGCCGCCATCGGTCGGCCCCAGCCACAGGGGCCGGTAGGATTCTGCCAATGGGCCGCTGAGCGCTGCGTCGATGTCCACGGTCGGCAATGCCTGTAGCTTCGCAAGCTCGGCTTGCAGCGCCTCGGCCGGTACGCCGATGTCGAGCAAGGGTTGCCAGTACGATGGCAGTTTGCTCAGCGCGTCGCGCACCTGTTGCTGTTCGTTCGGCAGGCTGACCAGTTGATTGAGCGACAGATAACCCTGGAGCTTTTCCAGGCCAATCAATTGATCCAGCCGCTCTCTCAGGGTGGTCTGGCGTTCGAGCAACTGCTGCTGATTGGCGGCGCGTATCAGGAAGAACTGGCTGGTGGGTTGATAGCCGGTGATCCGTGCAATGGCCTGGGCTTCGTCGGTCAATTGTTGCGGCGCGCTGATCCACTGGCGGATGTCGTTTTTGCTGCCCAGTTGCAACAGGCCGCCGACGCAAAAGGCGATCAGTAGCGCCAGCAAGACAGGCGTTTTCAGCTGTTTGAGCAACGCTTCACGACAGTCCAGCAAAAGCTCGCAAATGCGCAATGGCCACTGCGCCGGGCGCAGGTCTACGCCCTTGAGCAATGCCGGCAACAGGCACACGGCGGACAGATAGGCACCGAGCAAACCGGCGGCAGAGAATGCGGCAATCTGGGTCAGCGCCGGGAAGGGGGTCCAGGCCAGGGCCAGATAACCGATGCCGCTGGTGATCAGGCTCAGGGTCAAGCCGGGCAGGGTCAGGCGCAGGGCCGGCCAGCTGTGCCAGGGTTTCAGGCTCCAGCTCTTGGACAGGTAATGCAGCGGGTAATCGACCGCAACACCGATCAGGCTCGAACCCAGCACCAGCGTCATCACGTGCATATGGCCGAACAACGCCACGCAGGCCACCGCACCGAAGAGCATGCCCACCAGCACCGGCACGAACGCCAGCAAGACGCGCCAGCGCCGGAAGGCCAACAGCAGCAACAGCAAAATCCCGACGGTGGCACCGCCGCCGACCCAGGTCATCTCCCGGGCAGCCTGCTGTTGTCCGCTGGCTGCGTACAACAGGCCGCTGGCGGCGAGCAGTTGCACGTCGTGCCGGGCGGCTTCTTCGCGGCTGTGCTCGAGCAGGTCGGCCACTTGCAGCGGCAGGTTCATGTCGAAGGCGTTGCCAGTGGTGCGCGCGCGCAGCAGCACCCAGCTCTTGCCGTCGGCATCGGCGACCAAGGTACCGCTGCCGATGTCCAGTTGCACCGAACCGCGTTGCGGCTGGCTGTTCTGGATGCGCCCGGTCAGGCCCAGCCAGTCGTCCTGGCTGGGCACCAGGTTGTAACCGTTGAACGGGTCGAACAACGCCTGCACCCGTTGCTGGATAAAGGTGTCTGGGTGCTCGAGCAGCAGTTGTCGGTCCGCCGCCTGGAGCATCGCCAGGCGACCTTGCAGCAATTGCGTGCGCAACGCCGGCAAGTCGGCTTGCAGGGTCCACTGGACCTTTTCGAACAAGCCGCTGGCCTGCCATTGCTCGCCGAGTGTCTGCGCCATGACGACGGCCTGCTGGCGATCGCTGTGGCCGACCAGCACCAGCATTTCGCGGTTCAGCGGTTCCTGCATGCGTTGTTCGGCGCGCAGTTCCAGGGCATCGGGCGCCGTACCGGGCACCAGCTCCATCAGGTTGGCCGACAGCGGCGCGGCGCCACGCCATTGCCAACCGGCGAGCGCCAGTACTGCCAGTAGCAGGAGCAGAAACAGCCGTGGCAACCACCGTTCACTCGGCAAAGTCATGTTGCTCCGCGTCGCTCAATGGTTGGGCGCTGGTGCTGTCCTGCATGCGCAACAACGTACTGTCGCCCTGGGTCTCGAGCAGTTCGATGCTGTGCACCAGTTCTGCGCCGGTAATGTTGATCTGGTTGAACACCTGCTTGAGCAGCATCGAGCGCGGCAGCAGCGTGAGTTTCCAGTTCTGCGCGTCGCCGCTCAGGGACAGTTCGAAATCCCGTTGCAGGCCACTGCTGTCGCCTTGCAGCACGGCGAGGAACAAACGGTTCTGCTCGGCACCGGCGCTTTTGCCCGGCAGCATTTGCCAGACACTGCCGTCACGCCGGGCAATGCCTTTGGAAGTGATGCGATAGTCCTGTTGCAACGGCGTTTTCAGCAGCCACAACAGGCCGTGGTTTTTTGCCAGCACGAACGTGCCCTTGCTGGTCAGCGGTTGGGGCAGGGCGCGCAGGTGTTTTTCCTGGATGAAACTGCCGTGGATCACCTCGGGCCGGGCCAGTTGATCGCTGAGTTGTTGCAGGTCGAAGGCTTTGGCCAGTCCTGGAATGCCCAGTAGCACGCAGAACACTGTAGGAGCGAGCTTGCTCGCGAAAAACCTGAGGGCGCCGCGGACTGTCAGGTGCCCAATGTCATCGTTAACGACCATCGCGAGCAAGCTCGCTCCTACAGGGGAGCGGGAGGGGCAGAAAATCATCGCAGAGCTCTCTCTACGGCGTCAGTGAACACCTTCGGCGAGGCCAGTTGCATCTCGCGGCTGGCGATGTCGACGGCGACCTGTACCGACATGGCCCGGGTCAGGCGCTCACCGGTTTGCAGGTCGCTGATCAGGTAGTTGATCTTCAGGCGGTTCTCCCACTCCACCAAGTTGGCGCGCACATTGAGTTTCTGGCCGAACACCGCACCGCGCACGTAGCGCAATTGCAGGTCGATCACCGGCCACGCATAGCCGGATTCGTTCATCGCGGTGTAGTTGTGGCCGATCTTGTCCAGCAGCGCACAGCGAGCGACTTCCAGGTATTTGACGTAATGGCCGTGCCAGACCACGTGCATGCTGTCGACATCAAAGAACGGTACGACGATTTCCGTGTCGGTGTAGAGAAATCCCTTGCTACGCATGCAGCCTCCAGTGTTGTTCGGCGATGCGTTGCAGGCACAGGCGCAATTCGCCTTCCAGCGCGCGGTCTTCGATGACCGGTGGGAAGTCCTTGGCCAAGGCTTCATGCATGGCGGCCAAAGCGGGTGGCAGGGGGCGTGCATCTTCGGCCTGGCCGCGCAGCCAGACGCCCTGATTGGCCGCCAGCAGCGTGGCGGCCGCCACCTGTTCGGTGAGTTCCAGCACGCGGATCGCATCCCGGGCGGCGATGGTGCCCATGCTGACCTTGTCCTGGTTGTGGCACTCGGTGGAGCGCGAGAAGACGCTGGCCGGCATGGTGTTCTTCAGTGCTTCGGCGGTCCAGGCACTGGTGCCGATCTGCACCGCCTTGAAGCCGTGGTTGAGCATGGCACGGTCGGCCGTGGCGCCGGACAGGTTGCTCGGTAAGCCATGGTTGTAGCGCTCGTCCACCAGCAGTGCGAGTTGCCGATCCAACAGGTCGGCGACGTTGGCCACGAGGTTTTTCAGGCTGTCCATGGCGAAGGCGATGTGCCCGCCGTAGAAGTGCCCACCGTGCAGCACGCGCTCGGCCTCGGCGTCGATGATCGGGTTGTCGTTGGCGCTGTTGAGCTCGATCTCGATGAACGAACGCAGCCAGTTCAGGCTGTCGGCCAGCACGCCCAGCACATGGGGCGCGCAGCGCAGGGAATAGCGGTCTTGCAGGCGATGCAGGGGGGCGGTCGGCGCGTCGATGGCCAGATCCTCGCGCAACCACGCGGCGACCTGCATCTGCCCGGGGTGTGGCTTGGCGGCGAACAGGCGCTCATCGAAGTGCTCCGGGTTGCCTTGCAGGGCGACCACGTTCAATGCAGTGATGCGCGTAGCCAGATGCAGCAGGTAATCGGCGCGGGCGTACGCCAGGCAAGCCAGACCGGTCATCACCGCGGTGCCGTTCATCAGCGCCAGGGCTTCTTTCGGACGCAGCACCAGCGGCTGCCAGCCGAGTTCGCGGTGCACATCGGCGGCTTGCCGGCGTTCGCCACGGAACGTCACTTCGCGTTCGCCGGACAGGGTGGCGGCCACGTACGAAAGCGGTGTCAGATCACCACTGGCGCCCACCGAACCTTCCTCTGGAATCAGCGGCAGGATGTCGTGTTCAAGGAACGCCTGCAGGCGCTCCAGTAGCTCCACGCGCACCCCGGAAACACCGTGGCACAACGACTGCAAACGCGCCGCCAGTACCGCGCGGGTGGCCTGGGCGTCGAGCAGTTTGCCCAGACCACAGCCGTGGAAGGTGTACAGATGACGGGGCAGCGCCTCGACGTGATGCAGCGGCACCGCGACCACGCAGGAATCGCCGTAACCGGTGGTCACGCCGTAGATCACGCCTTCCTTGTCCAGCAGAGAGTCGAGAAAACGCGCGCCCTTGGCGATGCGCTCGCGGTAGGCGGGATCGCTTTGCAACTGCGTCGGCACTTTGCGGTTGGCCAGTGCCAGCACGTCTTCAATGCGCAAAGGGCGTTCGCCGAAGGTTACCGGCTCAAGCGTTGGCGTCGTCATCGGTCTTCCAGAAAGGGTAAAAGTTGAACCATTGTTGGGGCGCTTCAAGGCAATAGTGACCCAAGCGTTCGGCGTAGCGGGAGGCCCACTGATGAATGACCTGTTCGCGGTCGCTGCGCTTCCAGGTGATTGCGTCAGCGAAGGGCTCAATGGTCAGTCGATAGTCGCCGTCGGGTTTTTTCAGGCACAGCAGCAGGTTGACCGGGCATTTCAGCAGGCCGGCCAGCAGCCACGGGCCCTGGGGGAACCTGGCCGGATGGCCGAGGAAGTCCACGGTCGCGCAGCGGCCGCCATGCAGCGGCACGCGGTCGCCGGCAATCGCCAGCCACTCGCCACGTTCCAGGCGCTCGCTCAGTTGCAGCATGATCCCGGGGTCCAGTTCGCTGACCTGGATCAAGCGCAAATTGGTCGCCCCGGCTTCGCCCAGCAAACGGTTGAACTGTTCGGCGTGCTTGGTGTGCACCAGCACGTTCATCGTGACTTTCTCGCCGATCTCCGCCAGTGCGCGGCAGACTTCCAGATTGCCAAGGTGTGCGCCCACCAGCATCTGCCCGCGGGTACCGCGCAACTGGTCGCGCAGCAGCGCCGGGTCGATGATCTCGATCTGTTCGATGCTCAGCTTGCCGTTCCATACGTCGAGTTTGTCGAGCATCGAATCGGCGAAAGCCATGAACTGGCCGAACACTCGCCAATGGCTCGGGCGCAGTTCGCTGCGCCCGCTCCAGTCGGTCAGGCGTTGCTGGTATTGCCAGGCACTGTGTCGGGCGCTGCGGCCGAACAGGAAAAAGTACAGGACGATGCCGTACAACACTGGGCTCAGTACTCGACGGCCCAGCACTTTGGCGCCGAACGCGGTGAGCTTCATCAGCCAGAAACTGCCCCGTTCTTCGCGGTCGGCCCAGTGTTGCTTGTCTGCGCTCATGCCCGCCACCGTCGCCAGAGGATCACTGGCGCACGCAGCAACATGCCGAAGAACAGCCGCGTGTGCATGCTGGAAATCAGCACGTTGTCGTGGAACATCCGAAAATGCGAAACGCCATCCAACGGGTAATGGACTTTGGTTTGCAGCCATTGCATCGGCTGATTGCGCCAGGCCAGGCGCACCAGGATGTCCGAGTCGAAGTCCATGCGCTTGCCGATTTTCGCTGACTCGATCAGCGCCAGAACCGGCGGCAACGGGTAAACCCGGAATCCGCACATGGAGTCGCGAATCTGCAACGACAAGGTGTTGATCCAGACCATGACGTGAGTCAGGTAACGCGCATACAAACGGCCTTTCGGTACGCTGGCGTCATATTGCGGATAACCGCAAATCACCGCCTGTGGGTGGCGGCGTGATTGTTCGATGAAGCGTTGGACGTCCTGCAAATCGTGCTGGCCATCGGCATCCACCTGCAAAGCATGGCTGAAACCCAGGCGCGAAGCTTCGCGCAAACCGGTCATGACCGCGCCGCCCTTGCCCTGGTTTTCGGCGAGGCGGATCAGGTAAACCATGTCACGTCGGGCCAGGCGATCCAGCACCCGGGAGCAGGACGGGCTGCTGGCATCGTCCACCAGAATGCACGGCAGATGGCTGGCGATCAGCGCATCGACCACCGTGGTGATGGCTGTTTCGTGGTTGTACACCGGGACGATGGCGCAGGGGCTATGCATGCGCCGCCTCCAGCAAGATCCGCCCGCTGGAGCAGGTGGCGGTTTCGTTGCGATAGGCGAAATACAGTTTGCCACGCGCCGGGTCGAAGCGCAGGTGCAGCTGGATTTCATCCCCCGGACGCACCAGTTGCTGGAACTTCAAGACCTCCATGCCGGCGAATTTTTTCGGCAGGTTCATCAGTTGCTGGCCCAGGCTCAGCGCCCAGTCCACCTGCACCACGCCAGGCAACACCGGCGCCTTGGGGAAATGACCGCTGAAATAGGCCAGGTCCGGTGGCACGGCCAGTTGCAGGCTCCACTCGCCATTGCTTTCGACCTGCTCCAGCACCTCGGGCGCTTTGGGGCGCGCCGCCAACAGCAGGGCGTCGACGTCGGCCTGGGGCAGTTTGCCTTGAGTGTTCAGCGGTAGTTGTCGCAGCAGGCGCCAGCGTCTTGGCAGGGCCAGGGCTTCGCAGTGTTGACTCAGGTGCTGGCGCAATTGCTCGGTGAGGCTGCGTCGGCCCTGATTGCGCAGCACATGCAAACCGGCCTCGCTCAACACCAACAAAGCCCCCAGGGAGGCGCGGTTTTCCTGAACGACGCCGAGCCGCGCTTCGACGACCCATTCATGGGCCGTCAGCGCCTGTTCCAGCATCGGCAGCGAGATGCGTTTTTCTTCCAGCTTGACGATCCGGTCGAGTCGCCCAAGCAATTCGAAGCGGCCATCGACGGCGATGCGTGCTGAATCGGCAGTGTGTTCGACATGGTCATTGGGCAAATACGGCGAAGCGATCAGCAGGGCGCCCTCACTGTCTTGGGTCAGCGTGACATCGGCAAAGGGCTGCCAGAGTTCCGCGCCCTGACGCCAGGCGATGCCGCCGGTTTCCGAACTGCCAAAGATTTCCGTTGGCCATTGCCCCAGACGCTCATGCAGGCTCTGTGCGGCCTCGACCGGCAATGCGCCGCCGGAGGAAAACACCCGGCGTACGGAGCTCAAGGCCGGCCAGTCGAGGTTGTCGCTCATGCGCTTGAGTAGCGCCGGGCTGGCCACCCAGGCGAAGGCCGGGTACTCGCGGCTGGCGCGTTGCAGGTCTTCCGGAAAGGCCAACTGCCGACGTACGAACGGGCGCCCGGCGCACAGCGGCCACAGCACCCGAAACAGCAGGCCGTAGATGTGCTGGGTGGCGACGCTGCCAATGATGCACGCCGGGCCAAGATCCGCGCCCCACAGCTGTTCCAGGGCTTCGACTTCATTGGCCAGTTGGCGCAGGTTTTTTTCGATGCGCTTGGGTTCGCCACTGGAGCCAGAGGTGCACAGGCTCAACCGACAGTTATCCAGATCCAGCGCAGCGGCACTGAGCGGCGGCTGCTGGAAGTCGCCAAGGTGCGCGTCGTCGGGCTGATCGGTCAGCCACATGTCGACGTCATTCGACCAGCGTTGGCGAGTCTGCGGTTGCAAGTCAGACGGCAGCAGCACGCTGACCCCGGCACGCCAGGCGCCGAACAGGGCAATCGCCAGGTCGGCGGCATCCTCAAGGTGCACGGCCATCTGCCGCACACCCCGGGCTTGCAGGCCGGCGGCAAGGCGCAGCGCCTGTTCGCACAGTCGGGCGTGATCCAGTGCCGGAGCGGTCGTTACGGCGCGCTCAGGCTGAGCCTTGAGCAGCAGGTGCTCAAGTTTTATCCAATTCATGGGCGGCCTCGTACCCTTTGTCGTATGAGCCATTCAATGGCAAACATCAGGCCTATCAATCCGTAGGAAATCAGGCCGGTGTACAGCGTCCACCAGCTCAGCGGCGCCCAGAGGGTCAGGGCGGCGGCACACAAACCGTTGCATAGAAAAAAAACGCTCCAGGCGATGGTCACCTGACGGGTATAGCGAATGCCCTCGGCCGGCAATTGCGGCTCGCGTACCCGGGCCAGGCGTTCAACGATCGGTGGGCCGAATGTCAGGCTCGATCCGAACAGCACCAGCATGAAGCTGCTGATCAACACCGGATACCAGCGCAACAGCGCCGGGCTGTCGAACAGCGCCAGCAACAGACAGAACACTATGGCCACCGTGGCCATCCACAGGCTGCCAGGCCGTCGTTGGCCGGTCAGCGCCCGGGCCAGCCACAGTCCGCCCAGCAGCAGCCCGAATTGCCACGGGGCGAAATGCTCCATGCCGAAATACACCGCAAAGGGATACAAAAGGCCCGCCAGCAGCAGGCCGAGGCCAATCAGTCGATTCATGCGGCCGGTTGAACCAGACGGTAGACCGCCTCGACCACGTCACTGACGGTACGCACCGATTTGAATTCTTCGGCGGCGATTTTCTTGCCGGTCTGACGTTTGATGTGATCAATCAGGTCGACCGCGTCGATGCTGTCGATTTCCAGGTCCTGATACAGGTTGGATTCCAGGCTCACACGCTCCGGGTCCAGTTCGAAGAGCTCGACCAAGGCATCGCGCAGGGTGTTGAAAATGTCGTCACGAGTTTGCATGGTCCGGTCTCAAGCTGCCTGTTTTGCGCTGACGAACGCCGCAAGGCTCGCCACGTTACTGAAGTGATTACGTGTGTCCTTGGCATCGGCGTCGATTTTGATGCCGTATTTTTTCTGGATGGCCAGGCCCAGTTCCAGGGCGTCCACCGAGTCCAGGCCCAGGCCTTCGCCGAACAGGATCTGGTCATTGCCGATGTCGTCGGCACTGATGTCTTCCAGGCCAAGGGCGTCGATGATAAGCATTTTGATATCACGGTGCAGATCGCTCATCTTCGGCGAGCTCCTTAATAAAGTAAGAATGTAGATAATCGTTGAGCTTGCGCGAGGCCTGCGGAGCCGGCCCCTGCGTGGCGAAGGTCTGTGGGTCTATATCGGCCCCGACCCGGAAACTGAAGTGCACGCGCCGCTTGGGGATGCGATACCAGGGTTCGGCCTTGGTCAATGTGGTCGGGCTGACCTTGATAATGACCGGGGTGAGGATTTTCGCACCACGCAGGGCGATTGCCGCGCCTCCCCGATGAAAGGCCGGTGCCTGGCCGGGTTGGGTGCGCGTACCTTCGGGGAAAATGATCAGGGTCTGGCCGTCTTTCAGCGCGTCGGCAGCGGCGTCGAGCATGTCCATGCTGCCGTCGTTGCTGATGTATTCGGTGCAGCGCAGTGGTCCGCGGGTGAAAGGATTTTCCCAGAGGCTTTGCTTGACCACGCAGTTGGCGTGACGCACCAGGCCGATCAGAAAGACCACGTCGATCAGCGATGGGTGGTTGGCAATGATCATTTGCCCGGGACGACCGAGTTTTTCCGCGCCTTCAATGTTGTAGGTCAGCACCCCGGTACGGGCCATGAAGCGCACAAAAATCCAGAAACAGCGGCTGACCGTTTGCCGGGCCCGCAGTCGATGGGTCCGGGCGTCGCCCGGCAGGCAGTTCAGCAAAGGGAAAATCACCAGGCGCAGGCACAGCCCGCCCAGCCCGAACAGGGCAAAGCTCGCGGCGGTGGCCAGCAAGCGCCAGTAATAGGCGTCGCGGTTTTTCTCGGTCACGGGTTGCGTTGCCAGGTCCATACACGATTTTTCCAGGCATGTTGGCAGGTGGTTTGCTGGCCGAGCAGCGCACACAATAGATTCAGCGCGTGGGGCCAGCGGGATTTGGACAACGCATCCGAGGGGCTGTTCAGGGACAACTGCCAGTCGGTGCCGGGTGTGATCAGCAGGCCGACGGCATAAGGGAACGGCACGTCGTCGATCCAGGTCGAGTAAGCCTCGGGCGGCTGCTCTTCGGTGACCACCAGCAGTACCGCGCCAGCGCCGTCAGCCAGCAGCGCGGCAGCTTCGAGCATGCCATGTTCCAGGCCATCGCCTGCGGCGGCCAGGGCGGTCATTTCGCTGGTTTCACCACGCATGATCGACCACAAGCCAATGATCGCGTTATGCACGGACAAGCTGAACTGGGTTGGAGATAGTGGCTGGTCGGCGGCCAGATCACTAAGAATGTCGACCGTGCGGGGCGTTTCGCCATGACGGGACACAAAGACCAATGGCAAATCCTGCCGACCTTCGGCCAATGGCCAGCCGACACTGAATGCCATGCGCGCCAGACGGCTGAGCCGCCGACGCTGCATGGCGGGCAGAAAGGAAACGTCGGGAACGGCATCGCTGTCCGGCAGCACGACCGGTTGTCGGCACCAGGCCTGCCAATCGGTCACGCTATCAAGCCCCGGGGCCCAGGCGCGCCATTGGGCGATGTTGAAGTTGATCACAGACATTCATCCCACCCTCACGGGCTTACTTGACGCGGGGAGTGGCCGGGAGCCGGGACTTACCCTGCGTGGCGTTTGGCGCCGAGTGGCGCGCATTATCCCGGTGCCGGGAACGTGTAGCAAATGCTGGTTACATTTTGCTCAGCAAGATGAAGCGGCTGGCTCGCAAAATTTGAACGATTGGTAATTATTCACAGAATTATTACTCCGTCTGTCGGTTCTGGCGTTGAATCACCGAGCCGTTCAGGGCTTTTCAAGCAGGAGAAGGCAACTGACTGTGTAGTCCCTTTGCCGACAAGGTAGCGAAGCAACGCGGTGGACCACTACACTCGGTCATTCTTTGATACACGGAGGTTTTGACATGCGGCGCGTGGTGTTCAATCAGAAAGGTGGTGTTGGCAAATCGAGCATTGCCTGCAATCTGGCGGCAGTCAGTGCCAGCGAGGGCTTTCGCACCTTGTTGGTGGATCTCGATGCCCAGGCCAACTCCACTCAGTACCTGACGGGGCTCACCGGTAGCGATATCCCGATGGGCATCGCCGATTTCTTCAAGCAGACGCTGTCTTCCGGGCCGTTCTCCAAAAAGAATCAGGTCGACATCTACGAAACCCCCTTCGATAACCTCCATGTTGTTACCGCCACCGCCGAGCTGGCGGACTTGCAGCCAAAGCTTGAAGCCAAGCACAAGATCAACAAGCTGCGTAAGTTGCTGGAAGAGCTGAGCGAAGACTACGACCGGATTTACCTCGATACCCCGCCAGCGCTGAATTTCTATGCGGTTTCAGCGTTGATTGCCGCCGATCGTGTGTTGATTCCCTTCGATTGCGACAGCTTTTCACGCCAGGCACTGTACGGCCTGATGGCGGAAATCGAGGAGTTGAAGGAAGACCATAACGAAGGTCTGGAAGTCGAAGGCATCGTCGTCAACCAGTTCCAGGCCCGCGCCAGCCTGCCCCAGCAAATTCTCGATGAACTGATCGCCGAAGGCCTGCCGGTGTTGCCGGTGTACCTGGCCAGCTCGGTACGCATGCGCGAATCCCACCAGGCCAACACGCCGCTGATCCATCTCGACCCGCGGCACAAGTTGACCCAGCAATTCGTTGAGCTGCACAATCTGCTGGAAAACGCCTGATCTTTCAGGCGACACAAAACCCTGTGGGAGCGGGCTTGCTCGCGAAGGCGTCGTGTCAGTCAACTTAGATGTTGAATGTAACGGCCTCTTCGCGAGCAAGCCCGCTCCCACATTGATTGTTGGTGGTTTCAGATGCCTTGGCTACGCAACCAGCTCATCAGTTGCGGTAACGGAAAGGCCCCGCTCTGCCGGGCGACTTCCCGGCCGTTCTTGAACAGGATCAGGCTCGGAATCGAGCGAATCCCCAACTGCGCCGACAACTGCTGGTTCGCCTCGCTGTCCAGTTTGGCCAGCCGACACTTGCCCGCCAGTTGCCCGGCTGCCTGCTCGAACACCGGTGCAAACGACTTGCACGGCCCGCACCAATCCGCCCACACATCCACCAACAACGGCAGATCGCCCTTGATCTGGCTGGCGTAGTCGCCTTGCTTCAACTCAAACGGTTTGCTCAGCAGGACTTCGGCCTTGCAGCGTCCGCATTTCGGGTGGTCGTTGAGGCGCTCGGCGGGAATGCGGTTGAGGCCGTTGCAGTGGGGGCAGGGTATGAGGAGTGGGTCGGTCATGACAAATCGTCCAGTCGAAAGCGAATGAGCCTTATCTGGAGACATCACTCCAGATTTTCAATTGTGCAGTGCCTCACGACGAACAACTGATCTCCAGATGCTTGCCCCATTCCGGTGGTCGCTCGGCGTAGCTCTCCATCCCCGGTTGCTCCTCGAACGGATTGCTCAGCACTGCGTGTAGCCGGCGGACTTCCGAGTAGTCGCCGCTCTGCGCCGCTTCGATAGCCTTTTGCGCCAGGTAGTTGCGCAGGATGTACAGCGGGTTGACCGCGTGCATCCGCTGGCGGCGCTGCTCTTGATCAAGCGTGCCTTCACGGGCCACCCGGGCGACGTAGAGTTCGCCCCAGGCATCAAAGCCCTTGAGGTCGACAAAGTCGTCACGCAAGCGGGTGATGGCCTGTTCCGGTGCTTCATCACCCAGGCGGCGAAAAAACAGGCTGTAGTCGACGCCGCTGTTTTGCATCAGTTGCAGCAGGTTCTCCAGCAATTTCTGGTCGTCATCCTCCGCCGTGGTCAGGCCGAGTCGGCGGCGCATCAGGTCCAGGTAATGAGCCTGGAACAGCGGCAGGTACAGGCCGAGGGTTTCGCGCAGGGCTTCGACGCTGATGAACGGCGTCAGTGCCTGGGCCAACGCGCTGAGGTTCCACTGGCCAATCGGCACCTGGTTGTTGAAGGAGTAGCGGCCCTGGTCGTCTGAGTGATTGCAGATGAAGTTGGCGTCGAAGTCGTCGAGGAAGGCGAACGGGCCGAAATCGAAGGTGATGCCCAGGATCGACATGTTGTCGGTGTTCATCACTCCGTGGCAGAAGCCATAGGCCTGCCACTTGGCAATCAGCTCGGCATTGCGCTCCACCACTTCGCGGAACATCGCCAGGTAAGGCTCCGGTTGTTCCAGGCACTGCGGGAAGTGCATGGCCAGCACGTGATCACCCAGCTCTTTCTGCTGCTCGGGGCGCTTGGTGTAGTAGAAATATTCGAAGTGCCCGAAGCGCACATGGCTCGGCGCCAGGCGCAGGACCATGGCCGCGCGCTCCTGTTTTTCACGCCACACCGGGGTATCGGAGCCGATCACGCACAGGGCGCGGGTAGTCGGGATGTTCAGGGCATTCAGGGCTTCGGAAGCGAGGAATTCGCGGATCGACGAGCGCAGTACCGCCCGGCCATCGCCCATGCGTGAAAACGGCGTCTGGCCGGCGCCCTTGAGGTGCAGGTCCCAGTGTTCGCCGGCCTCGTTGTACACCTCGCCGAGCAACAGGCCGCGACCGTCGCCCAGTTGCGGGTTGTAGGAGCCGAACTGATGCCCGGAATAGACCATCGCCCTTGGAATCGCGTCGGCCCAGAGCTTGTGGCCGCTGAACAGTTCGGCGAACTCCGGGGTTTCGGCCACGGCCGGGTCGAGGTCCAGCAACGCCATGGCGGCGGGGCTGGCCACGACCAGGCGCGGATTATCGATGGGCTCAGGCAGTACATGGGCGGAAAACGCATCGCCCAGGCGGTCGAAGCGGTTATCGAAGGTGAGTTCGTCGAGGGCTTTCAAGGGCCGGCTCCAGCAGAATGTCCGAGCATTCTGCTGGGGAAAGGCCGGTTAGTCGAGTTTGGCGGCCGGCGGTTGTTGCGACGACTTGCCGTCGACGATCGGCACGATGGTTTTCGCTTCCGGCTCGATCGGCACCATCTTGTATTCCTGGCCGTGCAGGTTCTTGAGGTAGACCTCCATCTGCCGGAACGAGATATTGATGTGCTGCTTCTTGAACTCGCGGTTGATGAAGCGGTTGACCTCGTCGAGCACCGGGTTGCGGTCGCCGAGGTCGCGCACGTGCATGCGCAACTCGTGGTCGAGGGTGCTTTCGCCGAAATTCAGGAAGTACACGTGCGGTTCCGGGTCTTTCAGCACGCGCGGGTTATCGCGTGCGGCCTTGAGCAACAGCTCTTTCACCAGGTCCAGGTCCGAGCCGTAGTCGACGCCGAGCTTGAGGGTCACCCGGGTGATGGTGTCGGTCAGCGACCAGTTGATCAGTTGCCCGGTAATGAACGTCTTGTTCGGGACGATGATGTCCTTGCGATCGAAGTCGGTGATGGTCGTGGCACGGATGCGAATCTTGCTCACCGTGCCCGACAGGTTGCCGATGGTGATGGTGTCACCGATCCGCACCGGACGTTCGAACAGGATCATGATGCCGGAAATGAAGTTGGCGAAGATTTCCTGCATGCCGAAGCCGAGGCCGACCGACAGCGCCGCTACCAGCCATTGCAACTTGTCCCAGCTTACGCCGAGGGTCGACAGCGTCGAGACAAAACCGACGCCGGCGATCACGTACGACAGCAACGTGGTGGTCGCGTAGGCGCTGCCCTGGGCAAGATTGAGCTTGGACAGCACGAACACTTCGAGCAAGCCCGGCAGGTTGCGCGCCAGCGCGAAGGTGATGCCGATGATGATCAACGCGCCAAGCATGTCGCCGATGCTGATCGGCACCATGCTCATGTTGGCGCCGGTACCGCTGGTGTATTCGTAGAGGGTGACGTTGTCCAGGTACGAGAACACCGTGATCAGGTCGGCCCAGACCCAATACAGTGCCGCCATGAAGCCGCCGAGCAGTGCCAGGCGGATCAGGCGCAGGGACTGTTCGTTGACCTTCTCGATGTCCATCGTCGGTTCTTCGATCACCGCTTCGCCATCGCCGGCCTCTTTGGCGGCCAGCCGCTTGGCCAGGGCGCGCTGGTAGGCCAGGCGCCGGGCCGCCACACTGAGGCCGCGCACGAAGGTGGCTTCGATCACCAGCCAGAACATCAGCAGGTACAGGGTGTTGATCAAACGGTCGCTGAGCTTCAGCGCGGTGTAGTAGTAGCCGAAGCACACCGCCACGAACAGCGCGACAGGCAGGGCGGTGAACAGGATCCCTACCAGTTTGCGGAACAGCGAAGCGTTTTCGTGGGTCGGGCTGCTGATGAGCAGGCGGCTGAGCAGCAAGGTCATCAAGGCGTAGCAGATCAGCACCACCGGCATGCCGAGCACGTCATCAGCCAGTGCCGCCGGTTGCAGTTCGGCAACGGCGACGACAGTCACCAGTGCCATGACCACGATGCCGAGGCGGCGGATCCATCTGCGCAGGAATTCCACCTGGGGCTTTTCCCAGCGGAAATGCAGTTCCGCCACGCCACCCGGCGCGAGGATCCGGTAGGCGGTGTAGAACACCAGCCAGGCCCCGGCCATTTGCAGCAGCGCCGCGCCCATATTGGCGTTCTGCCCACGGGCGTCGATTTGCAGGGCCAGCCCGCACAATGCGAGGCCCAGGGAAACCGGCATCGCCAGCAAAATATTGATCAGAATCGCCTGCGGCGTATGCCACTGGCTATCGCGCTTGAAGTGACCGATGTCCTGGTGAACCTTGATCAGTCGCGTGTACAGATTCTTGCGCCGCCACAGCAGCGCACCGATCAGCAGGGCCAGTGGCAGGAACAGCAGAGGGCGCTGGGTCAGGCCATCGGTCAGTTCGCTCAGGCTTGAAAGTACCGGCAGCGAATCGAGTTGCCGCTCGAGGCGATCCGGCACACTGTGAATCCACTCCAGGTCCAGCGGCTTGTTGCTGGGAATCCAGAACATCTGCTCATCGAGGGTCGCCCGCAGGCTTTGCGCGGTGCTGAGCAGTTGCTTCTGGTTCAGTTGCAGGGTGATGGATTCATTGAGCACCGCGCTCAGTTCGCGGTTCAGTCGCTCCAGCAGGTCGGCGCGGGTGGTGGCCAGTTCCATCAGGCTTTTGCGCAGCTGCGGCGTGACTTGCTCGGGGGGTTGGGTCGACAGCAGGTTTTCGACGTAGGTGGTCGGATTACTCAGCAATTCCCGTTGCTGGCTGACTTCGAACTGATACAGGCGAATGTCGGCGATCTGGTCGGCCAGGTTGCGGTCGAGCCGCAGGCGCGGCAACGCCTGTTTCTGTTTGTAGAGAATCTTCGAGAGCAGCAGGCTGCCTTTGAGCACGTTGATTTGCTCGTCCAGGGCCGAATCGCTCTGGGTCAGGCTGTCCAGCTGTTGCTTGGTCTGCAGGTTCTGCTGGGTGACTTCGTTCAGGCGGTCGGTGCTTTTGAGCAGGTAGTCCGAGAGCTTCAGGTTGGCTGCGCTTTCGGTGGCCAAAAGGCTGCTGCCGCCGGCTTTCTGCGCTTCGATCGATTGCTGGGTGACCGTTTCCTGGGACAACGCCAGACGCTTCTGGTTGATCAGGGTTTGCAGTTCCTGGATTTCCCGATCCAGGCGGTCGGACCGCTCCGACAACAGGTCATGCTGGCTGCTGCCGAGGTCCTGCAATTGGGTATTGCCGGCCAACTCCTGGCGCCGCAGTGGGATCAGGGCGTTCAGCGCTGTCAGCTCGGCATTGAGCTGGTCGCGCTGCTCGGGGCTCAGGGTCTTGCCGGCGTCCTTGCCGTTCTTGAGGATGGTGTTGATCTGCTGAATGCGCGTCTGGCTGCTGGAGATCTCCGCCTGGGCGCGCTCGGGGCGGGTCTGGGCGGTGATGATCAGGCTGTTGGCATCGGCCAGGGCTTTTTGCAGGTCGCTTTGCTGGGTGGAACGCTCGGTGAGCAATTGTTCCAGCTGCTGGATCGGTTCCTTGGCGAAACGCTGCGCCACCGGCACCACGGAACTGGCCTTGAGGCGGGTTAGTTCACGCTGGTTTTCGATGGTCTGTTTGGGTGCACTGCTCAATTGCTGCTTGAGCGCGACCAGCTTCTGCTCGTAGTCACGCTTGTTGTTGAGCTGGCTCAGCGTGCCTTGCAGGACGGATTGCAGGGCCTTCTGATCGGCTTCCGGCAGTTTGCGGTCGGCAATCTTGTCCAGGCTCGCTTGCACGGCTTCGCTGGAAGGCGGTTCGGCCGCTTGCAAAGTACTGACAGAGAGACTCAAACCCAGCAGGGCGATGGCGAAAATGGAGCGCAGATTAGGCATAAAGACCGGTCAAGCAAGTGATAGTGGAAGCAGTTTAGAGGAAGAGTCCGGGACCCGGGCGACTTCCTTCGGGGAATCTGACGCCCACTTTACCGATCTTGTTCCCGTCCATGACCGCCACGGTCCAAATGGTGTTGTTCCATTCCACCTGGTCACCCACCACCGGCGCGCCGCCAACCTTCTGGGCAATGAAGTGGCCCAGGGACATGTCCGGATCGATGCCTTCGACCTTCAGGCCATACAGGGCCGCAACTGCGGCCAGCTGGGCGTCTCCTTCGAGTACGAAGTCGCCGAAGAAGCGCAGATCGAGGCCCCGTTGTGGCGCCTGGCTGAAGAGTTTTCCGAGGGCCGGCAGGTTGTGTTCGTGGCCGATAACACACAGCAAATCATCGACTTCCAGCACCGTACTACCCGACGGATGGAGCAATTGTTGGCCGCGAAACAGGGCGGCGATACGGGTGCCTTCGGGCATTTTCAGCTCGCGCAGGGGTGAGCCGATGCACCATTTTTCCGCGCCGAGGCGATAAACGAACAGCTCCCACTCGCTGGTGACGTGCACTTCCAGGGCCGAGCGGGAGATGGGCGCAGGCTCCGGGGGCACCGTCACCTTCAGCAGCTTGGCGACCCACGGCAGGCTCGTGCCCTGAACCAGCAGCGACACCAGCACGATAAAGAACGCGAGGTTGAAGTACAGCTGGGCGTTGGGCAGGCCGGCCATCAGCGGGAACACCGCGAGAATGATCGGGACCGCGCCGCGCAAGCCGACCCAGGAGATGAACGCCTTTTCGCGACCATGGAATGCCTTGAACGGCAGCAGGCCGACCATCACCGACAGTGGCCGGGCAAACAGAATCATCCACAGCGCCAGGGCCAGTGCCGGCAAGGCGATTGGCAACAGGTCGTGAGGCGTCACCAGCAGCCCCAGCACCAGGAACATGCCGATCTGCGCCAGCCAGGCCATGCCGTCGAGCATGTGCAGGATGCCGTGGCGGCTGCGCACCGGACGGTTGCCGATCACCAGGCCGCAGATGTACACCGCCAGGAAGCCGCTGCCGTGCAGGGCGTTGGTCAGGGCAAAGACGACCAACCCGCCAGCGATGACCAGAATCGGATACAAACCGGTGGCCAGATTGATGCGATTGACCAGTTGCAGCATCAGCCAGCCACCGCCCAGGCCGATGACGCCACCGATACCGAACTCGCGGATCAGATGTGTCAGCAGGCTCCAGTGCAGGCCGGTCTGGCCGCTGGCGAGCATGTCGATCAGGGTGACGGTGAGGAACACCGCCATCGGGTCGTTGCTGCCGGATTCGATTTCAAGGCTGGCGGTTACCCGCTCGTTCAGGCCTTTGCCACCCAATAGCGAGAACACCGCCGCGGCGTCGGTGGAGCCGACGATGGCGCCGATCAGCAGGCCCTGAATCAGGTTCAAGTCGAACAGCCACGCGGCCGCCATGCCGGTCAGCCCGGTGGTAATCAGTACCCCGACCGTGGCCAGGGACAACGCCGGCCATAACGCCACGCGGAAACTCGACACCCGGGTGCGCAAGCCGCCGTCGAGCAGGATCACTGCCAGTGCGAGGTTGCCGACCAGATAAGCCGTGGGGTAGTTATCAAAAAGAATGCCGGCGCCATCGACACCGGCCGCCATACCGACGGCCAGGATGATCACCAGAATCGGGATACCGAGACGGGACGACAGTGAGCTCACCAGAATGCTCGCACCTACCAGCAACGCGCCGATCAAGAACAGGCTGTTGATGGTCGTCGCATTCAAAGGCAGTACTCCAGAAAGCTGAAAGGCGGGCGCAAACTGACCATGCAGTCTGCGTGCCAGCGATTCTAACCTGTTGAATTGCGTCGCTGTCAAAAAAGGTTTTGAGGGCGCCTGCTCAGGTGCTGTCTCTTGATTGGCTTACTGTTGCGTCGATGAAGGCTCCATTCGAGCGGGATATAGTTTTTCCACCCAGGATTTAATTTGAGTTGGATTTCTAATTGGCGATAGTCAATAGTTTTTCAAGAATGAAGCGATTGTCTTGCTGGATCTTTGAGTCCGCTTTTGATAAGTGTTGGCAGGTTGTTTTCTACGATGTGTCAGGACCATCCAGAATCGACGATATCTCCCAGGCGTACGAGGCCTGTCACCGAAATGACCATCATTGATTTAGCGCTTTGACTTTTTACGAGAATATTGCTCTGGTTGTTGTGAGGTAAGTAATCCAGAAATGCATCGCCTGGGTTCTTGAATTCAGAGATGTCCGAAAGATTAAAATTCAAAGAGCCAACTCCAGCATTTTTTAGGGCTGTTGACATGTCGATGCGGTCTTTACCTGTTTCGAAGTTAGAGATGTATTGAGATTTTCTGGATCCTTCGAGAAATTCGACGATGCCATAGGTGACGCCGCCTCTATCGTTTGGTGTCAAGGTAATGCCAGGGCTTGTTGCGGTAGCAGTGTGCTGTGGAGCGGGGTCTGCAGTTACTAAAGTAGGAGGGGTGAAGTTTTTTTGATTGTCTATCATGATGAATCAACTCTCGTTGGGTATGTAAATAAAGTTTTTTTGATGATTTTTTAGTTTGATCCGCTATCCGGCGGTGAATAAATTATTCCATAGTCTGAATTGTCATTGCGAGCGCGGGTTTTATTCGAGGTGTTTCTTGGTTGTTTTATTGTGTTAGTGGGTGGTGTGAATGCTTATTTAAGTTTGTCGGGGCTTGTCTGAAGTGTGGAGTTCTTCAGTGTGCTATTTTCTTTATATTGAATTGGCGTTGTGGCGTCGAATAGAGGTAAGTTGGATGGGGTGAAATGAGGGTGTGGGTATATTTATTGATTTCGTTGTCCGCCGTGGCGTCCCGTTCGATTTTATTGTTCTGCCGGGTCAGAGAGGCCAAATGGAGGGAGGCGGAAATCCGCAGCAGGGGTATCGCACAAACGTCACGGCGACGAAGTGCAGGAACCAGATCGGCCAATCACAGTCTCTACAGTTCGCGAGAAAGGTCACTCGTCAGCAAAATCAAGGCTTTGCGCCTGTATAACCCTGGCATCCAGGGTGACTTTTCTTTATCGTACGCGCCCTTTGAAAAAGCCCGGAAAATCAAAATGTTGGAAGCATCCCTAAGCCAATTGGAACAACTGGTCAGCGACCTGGTGCAACAGAACCAGAACCTGACCGCGGAACTGGCCCAGGCCAAAGATGAAAACGAAAGCCTGCAACTGAGCCTGATGGAACACGAAGAGAAGCAAGGCGCCACGGCGGCTCGCATCCAGGCCCTGGTTGAGCGCGTCAGCGCAGGCCCTGTCAGCGCATGAGTTACAACGCCGCAGGGGTAAAAGTCGTCTCGATCCTGGGGGAGGACTATTCGATCAAGGCACCGGTCGGGGAAGAACAAACCCTGCTGGACGCCGCGATGATGTTGAAGGCAGCCCTGGCCGAAACCAAGAGGAAGTACCCGACGCTGATCGGTGACCGACTGCTGGTGCTGGCGGCGATGAATCTGTGCTCCCAGCAGATCGAAATGCAGAAACAGCACAAGCTCGACCTCGACCGTTACCAAGAGCAAGTCAGCGCCACGGTTGAAGTGATCTCCAAGACGATCAATCAGGCCTGATCGGCTTTGCGCACAACCAAAGAATAGATTGTCGGTTGGTTTGTATACAATCGGCACGGCTGTTGCAGTGTTTCAGCCTCTTATTCTTTGGGGGTGCTCCATGCAGTTCTGGCGACGCAGTATTCAATGGCAGTTGATCCTGAGTATGGGCACCGCCCTGCTCGTCAGTATCCTGATCGTGGTGGGCATTTATACTCTGGTGCTCAACCGCCTCGCCCAGAGCTATCTGGTCGAGCAAGCCTTGCCGTCGAGCATCGAAGCGATGCGCAACGACATCGAACGGATCCTCGTTCAACCCCTCACCGCCGCCAAGGACATCGCCAGCAACAGCATGGTGCGCGACTGGTTGGCCGGGGGTGAAGACAGTGCCCAGGCCGGCACGTTTACTACCTATCTCGAAGGTGTTCGCGCCGAGCACAAGGCCTTTACCGCGATTATTGTCGGCACTGCGTCCAACCATTATTTCACCGAAAAAGGCCTGGATCGGACCCTCAGTCGTTCCAATCCGAAAGACGTCTGGTTCTACTCGTTCCTCGACAGCAACCAGCCGCGCACCCTCAATATCGACAATGACACGGCGACCGGAGAATTGGCGCTTTTCATCGACTTCAAAGTCGAGCAGGCCGGTAAAGTCGTGGGTGTTGCCGGGCTTGGCCTGAGCATGAAAGAGCTGTCGGAGCTGATTCACAACTTCAACTTTGGGGAGCGTGGCAAGGTCTATCTCGTGCGTTCCGACGGTTTGATCCAGGTTCATCCCGAGGCGCAATTCAGTGGCAAACGCACTTTGACCGAGCAGATTGGTGCTACGGCGGCACAATCGGTGATGAGTCAAAAAGCTGCCGCCAGCAGCGGCTTCCAGCGTGACGGCGAAGACTTCCTCGCCTTAAGCCTGCCATTGCGTGATCTCGGCTGGACCCTGGTGGCCGAAGTGCCGCAATCGCAGATCTACGCCGAAGCTCGCCGCGCCATGTGGATGAGCAGTGGCATCGGTCTGGCGGTGGCGATTGTGTGTCTGCTGCTGGTGGTGTTGCTGGCCCGTGGGTTGGTACGACCGATTCGTGAGGTAACAGCGGCACTGGTTGCCATCGGTAGCGGCGGTGGAGATTTGACCCGCCGGTTAGATTCCAGTCGCGCCGATGAGCTGGGCGATCTGGCTCGCGGTTTCAATCGGTTCCTGGATAGCCAGCGCGACATGATCGGCGAAGTGCTGACCACCAGCGAACGTTTGCGCACGGCTGTGGGGCAAGTGGCCAGAGTTGTGGACAACACCGCTGAACGCTCCGGCCGCCAGCAGGAAATGACCGACATGGTGGCCACTGCTGTCCATGAAATGGGCCTGACTGTTCAGGAAATCGCCCAGAACGCCGGTAATGCGGCGGTCGCATCGCAAACGGCTCGGGATGAGGCGATGCAGGCACGGGAAGCGGTGGGTGGCTCGATCCGGCATATTGAAAGCATGTCCGACGAAATCGGTGTCGCCGCCAGCGCTGTGGGTGAATTGGCGCATCAGGTGGCGTCGATCGATCAGGTGCTGGCGGTGATCCGCGGGATTTCCGAGCAGACCAATCTGTTGGCGCTCAATGCCGCCATCGAAGCGGCGCGGGCCGGGGATATGGGCCGTGGGTTTGCCGTGGTTGCCGATGAAGTGCGCACCCTGGCGCGACGTACGCAATCGTCCACCGATGAAATCCAGCAGATGATCGGCAGCCTCAAACAAGGTGCGGAAAACGCGGTGTCGTCGATGCATTCCGGGCAAGCCGCGACGGGCACGGGTGTCGAGTCGAGCCAGCGTACCGGCGCCTCGTTGACTGCGATTACCGGGCAGGTTGAGCGCATCAGCGACATGAACCATCAGGTGGCCACGGCGACGGAAGAGCAGTCGGCGGTGACCGAAGAGATCAACCGCAATGTTCAGGGCATTTCCGATCTGGCGCGGGCGACGGCGGGGGAGGTCAGGGCTTGTCGGGATGATTGCCAGACGTTGCAGCGGTTGGCGGATGATTTGGCGCGGCAGATGGGTGGGTTCAAACTGGGGTGATGTGGCGTCTGCGCGGACGTCTTCGCGAGCAGGCTCGCTCCCACAGTAGTGCGTGTACGCATTCAAATGTGGGAGCGAGCCTGCTCGCGAATGAATTTCAGCTACACCAAACTTTCTGAATCAAAACCACTCATCCTGCATGCCCAGGCAAACATCATCCCGAGCCTCAAGAATCGCCAGCTCATGGTGACAACCCGGCACTTCCCACGTCAGGAAATACCGCGCCGCCTGCAACTTGCCTTTATAGAAGGCCACATCCGCCGCATTCCCTTTGGCCAGGCCTTCCTCGGCACGGATCGCCTGCTCCAGCCAGCGCCAGCCGATCACCGTGTGACCAAACACCTTCAGGTATAGCGCCGAGTTCGCCAGGCTGCTGTTGACCTTGCCTTGGGCCAGATCAGTCAGCAGGCCGATGGTCACGGTTTGCAGGCGCGCCACCAGTTTCTCCAGCGGTTCGCGCAGCGGCGTCAACGAATCAAACGCCTGGGCGCGCTCGGCGGTGTCGGCGATCAGGCGGATCAGTTGCTTGAGCCCCGCACCGCCGTTCTGCGCCAGTTTGCGCCCCAGCAGGTCCAGCGACTGAATGCCGTGGGTGCCTTCGTGGATCGGGTTCAGGCGGTTGTCGCGGTAGTACTGCTCCACCGGGTACTCGCGGGTGTAGCCGTGGCCGCCGAGGATCTGGATCGCCAGTTCGTTGGCCTTCAGGCAGAACTCCGACGGCCAGGATTTGACGATCGGCGTCAGCAAGTCCAACAGCTCATGGGCCTGCTTGCGTTCGGCTTCGGTCTCGAGCGTCGTGGTGTCATCGAACAAGCGTGCCGCGTACAGGCCGAGGTCGAACGAGCCTTCGACGTAGGCCTTTTGCGTCAGCAGCATGCGTTTAACGTCGGCGTGCTGAATGATCGCCACCGGCGCGGTGTTCGGGTCCTTGCTGTCCGGCACGCGGCCCTGCGGACGTTCGCGGGCGTACTCCAGCGAATACAGATAACCCGCGTAACCAAGCATCACGGCACCCATGCCGACGCCGATCCGCGCCTCGTTCATCATCTGGAACATGTAACTCAAGCCTTGGTGCGGCTTGCCCACCAGATAGCCGACGCACTTACCGTTATCGCCGAAGTTCAGCGCCGTGGACGTGGTGCCACGCCAGCCCATCTTGTGGAACAGCCCGGCCAGCAACACGTCATTGCGCTGACCGAGGCTGCCATCGTCGTTGACCAGGAACTTGGGCACGATAAACAGCGAAATGCCCTTCACCCCGGCTGGCGCGTCCGGCAGTTTGGCCAGCACCATGTGCACGATGTTTTCCGACAACGGATGATCGCCGCCGGAGATGAAGATCTTGTTGCCCTTGAGGCGATAAGTGCCGTCGGACGCAGGTTCCGCGCGGGTACGAATATCCGACAGCGACGAGCCCGCGTGGGGTTCGGTCAGGGCCATGGTGCCGAAGAAACGGCCGTCGATCATCGGCTGCAGGAAGCGGCGTTTCTGCTCATCGGTGCCGAAGCTTTCGATCAGGTTCGCCGCGCCCATGGTCAGGAACGGATACGACGTCGAAGCCGCGTTGGCCGATTGAAAGTGCGCGAAGCAGGCCTGGGACAGCAGCGTAGGAAGCTGCATGCCGCCAGCGTCGAAACTGCGCGCGGCGTTGAGGAAGCCGGCTTCGAGGAAGGCGTCCACCGCCGGTTTCACTTCCGGAATCAGAATCGCCTGACCGTTCTCATAGCGCGGCTCGTTCTCGTCGCCCTTGCGGTTGTGCGGGGCGAAGAACTTCTCGGCGATGCTGCGGGCGGTGCCAATGGCCGCATCGAAGGTTTCGCGGTTGTGCTCGGCGAAACGCTCACGCTGGGTCAGGCCCTCGGCATCAAGGACTTCATACAGCTCGAAAGCCAGATTGCGGGAACTGAGCAACGTCTCGGACATGGCGGCCTACCTTTTGTTGGGATGGGCCGAGTCTAGTCTGGTGAATTTATGCTGAATAGCATGATTGATGAGCGTGATGGTGGGGCAGAGCAGCGACTTAGCAGGCACCACAAAACAAATGTGGGAGCGGGCTTGCTCGCGAAAGCGGTGAGTCAGACAACATTGAAGTCGACTGACACTCCGTCTTCGCGAGCAGGCTCGCTCCCACAGGGGGATTGCATACCGGGCAACCATTGCGGCAGCCCGGTTTATCGGGTTTAGCCGATCGTCATCAAACTGGCATTACCACCCGCCGCAGCGGTGTTAACGCTCAACGCCCGCTCGATCACCAGGCGCTCCAGCGCAATGTTGGATTCGCCTTGCGACAGGCCCTGCACGCCAACGATGGCGCCGGCACGCTTGGCAACCTGCTGGCACACCGCACGCAACTGGTCGGAATGGCCGTGATGCACAACCGCATCAAACACCACTTCGTCCTTGTTCCAGTCGGAAACCAGCTTGATGCGTGCCTGAATGTCCTTCGGCAGGCGTGCGAACAAGGCCTTGGTCATGTCAGCTTCCGGCCACACCGCCGAACCACCGACTGCCAATACCGCTGCCAGTTGAGTCAGCAGATCGCCTTCGACTTCCGCCAGGCACAGCACGTGTTCCCGTGGCAGGATCGCGTAGCTGTTGCGCTCGCCGGTCGGGCCGGCCAGGAGGCGGGTGATACCGCTTTGCGATTGCGCGGCGAACTGCACGCACAAGGTGCTCAGGTCGGCGAACTTGTGGCTGTCGGCCCAGGCTTTCAGGGCGGTCAGCGGCTTGCTCATGGCGTCGCGCAGACGAACGTCCGGTGCTGCGGCAGCATCACCGCGAGCGAAGGATTGTTCGATCGCATCCGCAGGGCGGGTCGACAACAGGCGGTACAGGTACAGCGGGCCACCGGCTTTCGGGCCGGTACCCGACAGGCCTTCGCCGCCGAACGGTTGAACGCCGACCACGGCACCGACGATGTTGCGGTTGACGTAGACGTTACCGGCGTTGACGTTGTCGATCACCTTGGCAATGGTCTCGTCGATGCGGGTGTGCACGCCCAGGGTCAGGCCGTAGCCGGAAGCGTTGATCTGTCCGATCAGTTGATCGATGTCCTTGCGCTTGTAGCGGACCACGTGCAGCACCGGGCCGAAGATCTCCCGCTGCAACTCGTCGAAGCTTTCCAGTTCGATCAGCGTCGGCATCACGAAGGTGCCGCGTTTGACTTCTTCGGCGTCGGCGATGGCCACCTGGTACACGCTGCGACCTTTGTCGCGCATGGCCTGGATGTGCTTCTCGATACCAGCCTTGGCTTCGGCGTCGATCACCGGGCCGATGTCCACGGACAGTCGCTCAGGGTTGCCGAGACGGCTTTCAGCCATCGCGCCCTTGAGCATTTCGATGACGCGGTCGGCGGAATCTTCCTGCAAGCACAGTACACGCAGGGCCGAGCAACGCTGGCCGGCGCTGTCGAATGCCGAGGAAACCACGTCGATGACAACCTGTTCGGTCAGTGCCGACGAGTCGACGATCATTGCGTTCTGGCCACCGGTTTCGGCGATCAGCGGGATCGGACGGCCCTGGCTGTCCAGACGGCCGGCGATGTTGCGTTGCAGCAAGCGCGCGACTTCGGTTGAGCCGGTGAACATCACGCCTTTGACGCGATCATCACCCACCAGGCCGGCACCGACGGTTTCGCCACGACCCGGCAGCAATTGCAGCACGCCTTCCGGGATGCCGGCTTCGAGCAGCAGGCGCACGGCTTGAGCTGCAACCAGTGGAGTCTGTTCCGCAGGCTTGGCCAATACCGGGTTACCGGCGGCGAGGGCAGCAGCCACTTGACCACTGAAAATCGCCAGCGGGAAGTTCCACGGGCTGATGCACACCACTGGGCCTAGCGGACGGTGAGCGTCATTGGTGAAATCGTTGCGAGCCTGCACCGCGTAATAACGCAGGAAGTCCACGGCTTCACGCACTTCGGCGATAGCGTTGGCGAAGGTCTTGCCGGCTTCACGAGCCAGAAGGCCCATCAGCGGCTGGATCTCGGCTTCCATCAGATCGGCAGCACGTTCCAGGATCGCGGCGCGCTCGGCGGGCGGGGTGGCCTGCCAGATCGGTGCAGCGTTGAGGGCGCACTGGATCGCGTTGTCGACGTCTTCGACGGTCGCTTCCTGCACATGGCCGACCACATCACGCAGATCGGATGGGTTCAAGACCGGTGCGGGCGCTTCGTTGCTGGAAACGCAGCCGAGCATCGGCGCGGCTTTCCAGTGGTTGTGTGCAGTAGCGAGAAGCGCGCAGGACAGCGAAGCCAAACGATGTTCGTTGGCCATGTCGATGCCGCTGGAGTTGGCGCGCTCGGAGCCATACAGGTCACGCGGCAGTGGAATGCGCGGGTGCGGCAGGCCGAAACCACCTTCCACGGTCGCCATCTGTTCGATGCTCGCCACCGGGTCGGCGACCAGTTCCTGGATCGAAATCGACTGGTCGGCAATGCGGTTGACGAACGAGGTGTTCGCGCCGTTTTCCAGCAGGCGACGCACCAGGTACGCCAGCAGGGTTTCGTGGGTACCGACCGGAGCGTACACGCGGCACGGACGGTTCAGCTTGCCTTCGGAAACTTTGCCTACGACTTGTTCGTACAATGGTTCGCCCATGCCGTGCAGGCACTGGAACTCGTACTGACCCGGGTAATAGTTCTGACCGGCGATGTGATAAATGGCCGACAGTGTATGGGCGTTGTGCGTGGCGAACTGCGGGTAGATGACTTCCGGCACCGACAGCAGCTTGCGGGCGCAAGCGATGTAGGACACGTCGGTGTACACCTTGCGGGTGTAGACCGGGTAGCCTTCCAGGCCTTCGACCTGGGCGCGCTTGATTTCGCTGTCCCAGTACGCGCCTTTCACCAGGCGGATCATCAGGCGATGACGGCTGCGGCGAGCCAGGTCGATCACGTAGTCGATCACGTACGGGCAACGCTTCTGGTAAGCCTGGATCACGAAACCGATGCCATTCCAGCCAGTCAGTTGCGGCTCGAAGCACAGGCGCTCGAGCAGATCCAGCGACAACTCCATGCGGTCGGCTTCTTCGGCGTCGATGTTCAGGCCGATGTCGTATTGCTTGGCCAGCAGGGTCAGCGACAGCAGGCGCGGGTACAGCTCGTCCATCACGCGCTCGTATTGGGCGCGGCTGTAACGCGGGTGCAGGGCGGACAGCTTGATCGAGATGCCCGGGCCTTCATAGATCCCGCGACCGTGGGAGGCTTTGCCGATCGAGTGGATGGCTTGTTCGTACGAGGCCAGGTACTTCTGCGCGTCGTGCTCGGTGAGTGCGGCTTCACCCAGCATGTCGTAGGAATAGCGGAAACCCTTGGTTTCGAACTTGCTGGCGTTGGCCAGGGCTTCGGCGATGGTTTCGCCGGTCACGAACTGCTCGCCCATCAGGCGCATGGCCATGTCGACGCCCTTGCGGATCATCGGCTCGCCGCTCTTGCCGATGATGCGGCTCAAGGACGAAGTCAAACCCGCTTCGTTGTGCGTGGACACCAGTTTGCCGGTCAGCAGCAAGCCCCAGGTGGCAGCGTTGACGAACAGCGAAGGGCTGTTGCCCAGGTGCGGGTGCCAGTTGCCGGTGCTGATCTTGTCGCGGATCAGTGCGTCGCGGGTGCCTTTGTCCGGGATGCGCAGCAGCGCCTCGGCCAGGCACATCAGCGCCACGCCTTCCTGGGAGGACAGGGAGAATTCCTGCAGCAGGCCCT
Organism: Pseudomonas fluorescens; assembly: GCF_040448305.1. NCBI lineage: Bacteria > Pseudomonadati > Pseudomonadota > Gammaproteobacteria > Pseudomonadales > Pseudomonadaceae > Pseudomonas > Pseudomonas fluorescens. The sequence goes on from NZ_CP148752.1 coordinate 488,125, forward strand.
GAACGATGCCGGCACGGCCGCCAGCGCTCTTCTGGTTGCGCAGTTTTTCAGCAATCGAAGCGGCGAGTTTGTTGGTGGCTTCGGCCATCGGTGCTGGCAGGCGTGCCTGCTCGATCAGCATCGGCACGACTTCCGGCTCAGGGCGACGGTAAGCGGCGGTGATCGATGCGCGCAGTACCGATTGCGGCAGGATGCTTTCGGCGAATTCCAGGAAGCACTGGTGGGCGTGATCCAGAGGCGCGTCGACGCTGTCGTCGGAATCCTTGGTCAAACCGCTCAGCTCGGTCAGGGTTGCACCACCCTCGAGTTTTTCCAGGTAATTGAAGATTGCCTGCTTGATCAGCCAGTGCGGCGTGCGATCAATCGAGGTCGCGGCGGCCTTGAGGCGTTCGCGGGTCGGGTCGTCAAGTTTGACCCCAAGGGTGGTGGTAGCCATGTTTTTATCCTCATGTTTGCCACGACTGCGTGGCATCAGCTGGCGGCAAGATTAGCCGTGCGACTGTTGAGGTGCAACCGGGTGCAACCCTTTTTTTGTCGGAATATTACGCAGCTCGTCAGGAAATAAATTCTGGTACGGCTGCGCTGCATTTGCTTGGTGCTTTTCTGGTGAGTTAACACTCGTTTTTGCTCCGAAAAGGAGCAAAAAACGATTTTTAACGTTTATTTCCGACTAGGTGCAACTTATTCCCAAGAAACTGGTTGCACCTTATTTGCTTTGTTGAATAGCATTCGCGCCCAAGGTGCAACCAGGACAAAATCCGGGTGCTCCGGCTGATGGCTTTCCTGGGGAAACATCAGTCATAAATGCGCGGGAATCCGGATCGTCTGTCAAACGTATGCGTTTGCGAGCGGTTCACCAGCCGCCGCTACATAAAAACAAAGCCAGGGCGTAACTTAATGAGCGTAAGCAATCCAACCCTGATCACGTTCGTGATCTACATCGCAGCAATGGTGCTGATCGGCTTGATGGCCTATCGCTCCACCAACAACCTTTCCGACTACATTCTGGGCGGCCGTAGCCTGGGCAGCGTTGTGACCGCACTGTCCGCCGGTGCCTCCGACATGAGCGGCTGGTTGTTGATGGGCTTGCCCGGCGCGATCTACATGTCCGGCCTTTCCGAAAGCTGGATCGCCATCGGCCTGATCGTCGGCGCCTACCTGAACTGGCTGTTCGTCGCCGGCCGTCTGCGGGTGCAGACCGAGCACAACGGTGATGCACTGACCCTGCCGGACTACTTCGCCAGCCGTTTCGAAGACAAAAGCGGCCTGCTGCGGATCATCTCCGCGGTCGTGATCCTGGTGTTCTTCACCATCTACTGCGCTTCCGGCATCGTGGCCGGTGCCCGTCTGTTCGAAAGCACCTTCGGCATGTCCTACGAGACGGCGCTGTGGGCCGGTGCTGCGGCGACGATTGCCTACACCTTTATCGGCGGATTCCTGGCCGTGAGCTGGACCGATACCGTACAAGCCACCCTGATGATCTTCGCGTTGATCCTGACGCCGGTTATCGTGCTGCTGGCCACTGGCGGCGTCGACACCACGTTCCTGGCCATCGAAGCGCAAGATCCAAGCAACTTCGACATGCTCAAGGGCACCACTTTCATCGGCATCATCTCGCTGATGGGCTGGGGTCTGGGCTACTTCGGCCAGCCGCACATCCTGGCGCGTTTCATGGCTGCCGATTCGGTTAAATCGATCGCCAAGGCCCGTCGCATCTCCATGACCTGGATGATCCTGTGCCTGGGCGGCACCGTGGCAGTCGGCTTCTTCGGTATCGCCTACTTCTCGGCGCACCCGGACATGGCGGGCGCAGTCTCCGAGAACCACGAGCGTGTGTTCATCGAACTGGCCAAGATCCTCTTCAACCCATGGATCGCGGGTATCCTGCTGTCGGCCATTCTGGCTGCGGTGATGAGCACCCTGAGCTGCCAGTTGCTGGTGTGCTCGAGCGCCCTGACCGAAGACTTCTACAAGACCTTCCTGCGTAAATCCGCTTCCCAGGTTGAACTGGTGTGGGTCGGCCGTGCCATGGTGCTGTTGGTTGCCCTGGTTGCGATCGCCCTGGCGTCCAACCCGGAAAACCGTGTACTGGGTCTGGTGAGCTACGCCTGGGCCGGTTTCGGTGCCGCATTCGGTCCGGTCGTGCTGATCTCCGTGATCTGGAAAGACATGACCCGCAACGGCGCACTGGCCGGTATCCTGGTCGGCGCGATCACCGTGATCGTCTGGAAACACTTCGAACTGCTGGGCCTGTACGAAATCATCCCTGGCTTCATCTTCGCCAGCCTGGCGATCTACTTCGTCAGCAAAATGGGCACGCCGACTGCCGGCATGTTCCAGCGTTTTGCTGCTGCCGAGAATGATTACCGCCTGAACAAGTGATGAGTGATGGGTTGAACTCTTCCCATCCCTGATAAAAGAACGGCTCGCAGCTTTAACAGTGCGGGCTGTTTTTTTTTGCTTCTCCGATATCCGTGGTGCGAATTTTCCGGGCAGGGTCCTCGGACGTTTCCTTCAAAACGTAGTGGTTTTCATGAAGTGGTGCGAAGTGAGTTCCGTCGATAGTCTTTGGCGGTCACTGACAACTCAGTGGTGGGGTGTAGGAACCTCTCAAGGCCGATGGGAAGCACTTAGCGTCAATACTTGGTTTGCGGTCGTTTACATGCGCCCGTAAGATCAGTTGCGGCAGCTATGCGCGGGCACGCTTCGGCGTGGTCGGGTTTTCCCAAAGGTCTCGATATTCCTACCCCGCGCTTAGCTGCCACCCTGGCCTGTAGGAAGGCTGATGGCAGCTCCGATTCATCTTTGGGAGCTACTAATGAAAACAATTCACCCTGACCCACCTTACAAAAAACCAATCCCCCATCCCGACAACCGCTTCATGGCATTGACCAGCAACTGCACCGATATGCCCACCCTGTTCGTCGACACCCACGCGCCACTCGACATCCTCACCGACGCTGCCAACTATAGAATCCGCGCAGTCACCCAAGTGCTTGAGAACCTGTCCATGCGCGGTTCGATCGAGTGCGAGTCCTTCATCCTCAGCGATTTCGCCTTGCTCTGCGCTATTACGTTGCGCGATGGCTGTGATGTGCTGGATGTGGTTGGGCGGCGGTTGCGGGCGCGGCCTTTGGCGTAGCGCTAGGCGGCTTTTGTGGCGAGGGAGCTTGCTCCCGTTCAACTGCGTAGCAGTTGTAGAACAGGGGAGTGCAGTGTGTCAGAGCAAGCCGGGGTTCAGGTTTTGGGGCCGCTTCGCAGTCCAGCGGGAGCAAGCTCCCTCGCCACAGGGGAGTGGTTACGGCCACTCAGCCGCCAACCCCTGACTTGCCGGCCGGTAAAAGGTAAACTCCCCGGCCTTCGCAGGAGCAACCATGAATTATCGTCACGCCTTCCATGCCGGCAATCACGCCGATGTGTTCAAACACCTGACCTTGACCCGCCTCATCGCCCTGATGTCGCGCAAGGAGCAGCCGTTTGCCTATCTCGACACCCACGCTGGCATCGGTCTGTATGACCTTCAGGGTGACCAGGCCAACCGTACCGGTGAGTACCTGGAAGGCATTGCGCGTTTGTGGGATCAGCCGGATCTGCCGATCCTGACCGCTGATTACATGCAAGTGCTGCACGAGATGAACCCTGATGGCCAGTTGCGCTATTACCCGGGGTCGCCGGAGTTGGCGCGACGTCTGACTCGTCCGCAGGACCGTGTGTTGCTCAACGAGAAACACCCGGAAGACGGCGTGCTGCTCAAGGACAACATGGCCGGTGATCGCCGGGTCAAGGTGCACTTGGGTGAAGGCTGGCATGTGCCCCGGGCCTTGCTGCCGGTGCCGGAGAAGCGTGCGGTGATGTTGATCGATCCGCCGTTTGAGAAGCTCGACGAGATGCAGCGCTGTGCCGCGTCGTTGAAGGAAGCGATTGGCCGGATGCGCCAGACCGTGGCGGCTATCTGGTACCCGGTGAAGGATCAGCGCGCGCTGCGCCGCTTCTATCAGGACCTGGCCGGTACCGGCGCGCCGAAGTTGTTGCGGGTGGAGTTGCTGGTGCATCCGCTGGATACGCCGAACAGTCTGAACGGCTCAGGGCTGGCGATTGCCAATCCGCCGTGGGGGCTGGAGGAAGAGTTGCGTGAGCTGCTGCCGTGGTTGTCTGAGAAGCTGGGGCAGACCCAGGGTGGGTGGCGGATGGATTGGTTGATTGCCGAGAGTTGATCGGCAATCAACAACCTGTGGCGAGGGAGCTTGCTCCCGCTGGGGTGCGAAGCACCCCTAGAAACCGGTAACTGCGTTCTTTCAGTAAGAACCGGTTCTCCGGTTTTGCGATTGCTGCGCAACCGAGCGGGAGCAAGCTCCCTCGCCACAGTTCAGGGTTAGTTACCCGCCAGGCTCGGTGGCATGCACACGCCGGTACCGCCGATCCCGCAATAGCCTTCCGGGTTTTTCGCCAGGTACTGCTGGTGATACGTCTCGGCAAAGTAGACGGTCGGAGCCTGGTCGATTTCGGTGCTGATTTCACCGAGACCGGCCTTGGACAGCTCGGCCTGGTAGGTTTCCTTGCTCTTGAGCGCCGCGTCCAGTTGTTCCTGGCTAGTGGCGTAGATCACCGAACGGTACTGGGTGCCGATGTCATTGCCCTGGCGCATGCCTTGCGTCGGGTTGTGCAGTTCCCAGAACATCACCAGCAGTTCTTCGTAGCTGACCTTGGCCTTGTCATACACCACCAGCACCACTTCGGTGTGGCCGGTCAGGCCCGAGCAGACTTCTTCGTAGGTCGGGTTCGGCGTGAAACCGCCGGCGTAGCCGACTACGGTGCTGACCACGCCTTCACGCTGCCAGAAGCGGCGTTCCGCGCCCCAGAAGCAGCCGAGGCCGAAGATCGCGAAGTCGACATCTTCGAAGAACGGGCCGAGCAAGGGGGTGTCTTTAAACACAAAGTGCTTTTCAGGCAGGGTCATCGCGGTTTCGCGGCCAGGCAGAGCTTGTTCTTTAGTAGGGAGCACGTTTTTGTTCACCAGAATTTCCGAGCGCAGAACCATGATCAGTCCTCTCAGTCAGGTTGGGTTGTAAATAAGCAGGCTGTCAGTGTGCCCAATACCTGCCCGATACGCACTACCTTGTGGGAGCGGGCTTGCTCGCGAAGGCGTTGAGTCAGTCAGTAACCACGGCTCTGACACACCGTCTTCGCGAGCAAGCCCGCTCCCACAGGTTTTGTGTCATCCACAGGTTCTGTGTCTGTCAGGCGATTGGGCCACGCGGGTAGCGTTTGAGCTTGTCGATCAGCTCATTGCCCGGGATCGGACGGTCGAACAAGTAGCCCTGGCCGACGTCGCAGCGGTGACGGCGCAGGAACGACAACTGCTCGGCGGTTTCGATGCCTTCAGCCACGACCTTGATTTTCAGGTTGTGCGCCATGGCGATCACCGCGGAGGTGATTTCCATGTCGTCCTGGTTGTCCGGGATTTCGTGGATGAAGCTTCGATCGATCTTGATGATGTCGATGGGGAATTTCTTCAAGTAACTGAGCGACGAGTAACCGGTGCCGAAATCGTCCATGGCCAGGGTCAGGCCCAGGCGCTTGAGCTGGTCGAGCTGCAAGTGGGTGTCTTCGGTGGCTTCCAGCAGCAGGCCTTCGGTCAGCTCCAGCTCCAGCAAATGAGCTGGCAGGGCTTCTTCCTTGAGGATGTTGGCAATGGAGGCCACCAGGTCCGGATCGGAGAACTGCTTGGGCGACAGGTTGATCGCCACTTGCAGGTTGCCCAGGCCGGCGGCGGTCAGCGCTTTGCTCATGCGGCAAGCCTGGCGGGCGATCCATTTGCCGATCGGAATGATCAGCCCGGTTTCTTCGGCGACGCTGATGAACTGATCCGGGCGGATCATGCCCTTTTCCGGGTGGTCCCAGCGCAGCAGGGCTTCCATCCCCAATAGGCGCCCGCTGCGCAGGCACAGTTTTGGCTGATAGAACACGTCGAGTTCGTTCTGGGTCAGGGCGCGGCGCAGGTTGTTCTCGACGAACAGCTTGTAGCTGGCCTCGGCATTCAGCGCTTCGGTGAACACTTGCACCTGATGTTTGCCATTGGCCTTGGCCTTGTGCAGCGCCAACCCGGCGTTGCGCATCAGGGTTTGCGGGTCGCGCCCGTGCAGCGGCGCGCAGGCCAGGCCCACAGAGCCGGTGACGCTGATCAACTGGTTGTCGACGAACATCGGTTTGTCGAGGGTCGCCAGCAATTGATTGGCCACTTGCTGGCCGACCGTGAGGTCGCTGTTGTCCAGCAATACGGCGAATTCGTTACTGGCGAATCGCGCCAGGCTGCCGCTCGGGATCAGGCTGTTGCGCAGGCGCCGGGCCAGGCTGATCAGCAGTTTGTCGCCGGTCTGGTGGCCGAGGCTGTCGTTGATCCGCTTGAAGTTGTCGATGTCCACCAGCAACAGGCTGATCGGCGCGTCGCTGTCCCGGGCGAAGCGTTCATCGAGGTTGCGGATGAACGCCGGGCGATTGCCAAGGTTGGTCAGGTTGTCGGTGTAGGCCAGGCGCTCGATGCGTTGCTGAGCGAGCTTGGTCTGGGTGATGTCTTCGTAGATGCCGATGTAGTGGGTCAGCTCGCGGTTGTCGCCGTAAACCTTGGAGATCGACAACTGGCCCCAATAGGGTTCGAGGTTTTTCCGGCGGCTCTTGAATTCGCCCTGCCAACTGTTGCTCTTGGCCAGTGCTGAAGGCGCGTCGAACAGCAGTTCGCTGAGGTTCTCCAGGGCCGGTAGTTCTGACAGGCGCTGGCCGTGCACTTCTTCGGTGGAATATTGGGTGATCGCAGTGAAGCTCGGGTTGACGTATTCGACAACGCCGTCGCAGTTGACCAGCAAAAAGGCGTTGGCACTTTGTTCGACTGCCCGCTGGAACAGGTGCAGGGCGCTGGTGGCGGTTCGCCGGTTGTGGTTGCTGATGACCTGGGCAAACTGGTCTGCCAGCTCTCCGGCGAAGGCGATTTCATCTGACTGCCAGGCGCGGGTCGCACCGGTCTGCTCCAGGCACAAGACACCGACCACCTGACCATCGACGCGGATACTGGCGTCGAGCATTGCGTTGACGTCACGCGGGCGCAGGCTTTCGGCCATCTCCCGGGTGCGCGGGTCACGCATGGCGTTATGGGCGTCGATGGCGCGGCCGGTGTGCAAGGCGTCGAGGTAATCGGGGAACACACTGACGTCGATTGGCTGCGGCAGCAGGTATTCCTGAGTCGTGCGGTGATAGGCCGAGATCGGCACCAGCATCGAGCCTTCGAGGTGCCACAGGCTGGCGCAGTCGATTTCGTAAATGTCGCAGGCGCTGCGGGTGATCAGCTCGGCGGCTTCGCGCAAGGAGTTGTTGCTGCTGTAGCGTTGACGGGTGAGCAGCAGGATCAGGTCCTGCTGGGCACGCACCCGGTCCAGATGCAGCAGTTGTTCCTGCTGGGCACGCTGATTGAGTTCCAGGGCGATTTGCAGGCGCGAGTTCTGGGTTTCCAGATCCAGGGCCGGTTGCAGCGGGTCATCCTCGAACAGGCCGTCGATGACCAGCAGGTAGCCGCGTAACAGGTGTCGATTGTGTTGTTTGTAGGCTTCGCCCAGCTCCAGCAGATTCAGGGAACCAGAGGCGGTGTGCAGGGTGTAGCGGATCAGGTAGTGCGTGCTTTCGCTCAGTTGCTGCTGGATCGCGTCGTGCAGTTCATAGCGCGCTTGCGGCTCCATCAGGCTGGCGTAGGGCGAGCCCACCAGCGCACACAGCTCCACGGCGGGCAGGCCGAACTGGCGTTCGCAATTGGGATCGAGAAACAGCAGCGCCCAGCTGGGTTCATTAAGCCGTTCGAAACGCAGCATGCCGAGCCGCGAGGGCACAGGCAACTGCGTCACTACCTCGGCCACCATACGGCTGGCGGCATCGGGTTGGCTTTTCATGGAGGGAAACTCGCTTCGAATATGCTGAACGCGCTGGGCTCTCGCCCTCTTGACTGTTGCCTGCGGCAAGGTTGCATCATTGCGACACCGACTGACAAGAGAGATGAAGGCCAAGTGCTATAAGAATATGTCGGCAGGCGTGAAGATTTCTGCAGTTCGCGGCAGAAAGTATTGTTATTGATCAGATCGCAGCCTTGGGGGGGGGCCGAAGGCTGTGATTTTTTGCCATCAGCGCAAATTGATGCCTGTCGATTGCAGCAACTTGCCATCCCGATCGTGGTAATTCACCTGAATGCGTTCTGCATCGATGACCAGGTGCGCGAAGTTATCCCGACTGATGACTTTGCCATTCAATTCCTGTCGATATTCACCTGCATCGTTGCGTGCCAATGGCCGGTCGAGGATAAAGCTGGATCGACTGGCATAGGGCATCAGTTTGATGTTGCACAATGGCGACGACACGATGGTGTGCACCTCAAAGTCCGGGTCTTCGCTGTGGGTCAGTCGACTGGTCAAGGAGCCGTGAACGTCACCGGAAACGAAAATGACATTCTTCAGCCGGTGCGAACGAATGGTCTCCAGCAACCGCAGCCGTTGCCCGGGAAAACCGGCCCAGGCGTCATACCCGTTTTGCCTGGCATCGGGGAAGAACATCACGCTGGTGACCACCAGTTTGACCCGCGCCGGGCTGCGGATCAGCCATTGGCACAGGGCATATTCCTGTTCGGTATCAAGCAGGCGGCGATCATCGGCGGATAGATTGCGCCGGGTGCGACTATCGGTGACAAACCATTCGATATCGCCATCGGTGAACTGATACCAATAGTGCTTCGGATGCCGGCGGATCCGCCCATCGTCAAGTAATTCAAATGCCGGGCTGTGGCTGGCTTGATATAACTCATAAGCAGTGATGGCGTTTTTATATAGAGCATCATCGCCTGATCTTTTCTTGGCCGGCCAGTTATCTTCAATTTCGTGATCGTCGAGGATCATGTAAGTCGATAGGTTGGCCATTAACCTGGAAATATGCGGCTGGGAGAAAGCTGCACGGTATTTTGCGAGAATTTGCTGATATTCGCGGTCAGGCGCGAAAAAATTCAAATCATCGACATAGATCTGATCGCCAGTCATCAACATCGCGCTGACCGGCGGGTCGGCTTGCTGTGCCAGTTGTGTAATCGAGGCAAATATCCGGTCGCCCAGGTGTGGCGCCGACGGGATGCCGGCGGTCATCCGCAAGTAACGGCATGAGCCAACGAAATAGGCTCGTGGCGTGCCGAGCGTGCCGGATCGGGTGCGCAAGCGATAGAGTTCTTGCGGCCATTGCAGCGGCAGTTCTTGCAGCGAATCCACGGAGTGCCCGGCACTGGTGGTGCTGAACCAGCCGGCCTGGTATTCGTATTCGGTATCGGCCGCCAGGTTATTGAGAGTAATGACATCGGACATGTCTTGCAGGTTTGTCAGCCTTGCAAAGGTAGTTTTAAGCCATTGTTCATGCCCGGACTGCCGATAACGGATGCCGGCAAATACGGGTGCATCTTTTTGCGCTTTGCCGCGCACAAAGATACGCGCGTGATCAGTTGTAGTGTGCCCAACTATTGGGCCGACAGAGAGTTTTAGCATGTTCGAATCCATTCGAATAATGAACTAATCAACCAGTGGCTTTAAACGTTGCCATCGTAGTTTTGGGCTTTAAGGCTAAGTGTTTGCTGGCGGGAAAATATCGGGCAAAAAGGGATGGGGGGTGTGGGGTAATCAAACCAGGCATGTAGGACATTGCCTGCGTTTCGTGCAGGCAAAAAAAGCCCCGCCAAATTGGCGGGGTTGAGGTACGAGCGTGGCGCTCGGAAACGTGGAACGCGATCGGCCCTCCGGTGAAGGAGGGCCGATCGGTGTTACAGGAGCATGGTGCGGATGTCGCCCAGCAGATCGCTCAGACGCTTGGTGAAGCGTGCAGCAGCGGCGCCGTTGATCACGCGGTGATCGTAGGACAGCGACAGCGGCAGCATCAGTTTCGGCTGGAAGGCTTTGCCGTCCCAGACTGGCTGGATGGTTGCCTTGGAGACACCGAGGATCGCCACTTCCGGCGCGTTGACGATCGGCGTGAAGCCGGTGCCGCCAATGTGGCCGAGGCTGGAAATGGTGAAGCAGGCACCTTGCATCTCGTCCGACGAGAGCTTCTTGGTCCGGGCTTTTTCAGCCAGGGAAGCAGCCTCGGCGGCCAGTTGCAGCAGGCTCTTCTGGTCGACGTTCTTGATGACCGGTACCAGCAGGCCATCCGGGGTGTCGACGGCGAAGCCGATGTTCACGTATTTCTTGCGGATGATCGCTTTGCCGCTTGGCGCCAGCGAGCTGTTGAAGTCCGGCAGTTCCTTGAGCAGGTGCGCGCAGGTCTTGAGCAGCAACGGCAGGATGGTCAGCTTGACGCCGGCCTTCTCTGCAACGGCTTTCTGGGCAACACGGAACGCTTCGAGCTCAGTGATATCCGCCGAGTCGAATTGCGTCACGTGCGGCACGTTCAGCCAGCTGCGGTGCAGGTTGGCGGCGCCGACCTGCATCAGGCGGGTCATCGGCACTTCTTCGATTTCACCGAAGCGGCTGAAGTCCACGACCGGAATTGGCGGGATGCCCGCGCCACCGGTTGCGCCAGCAGCAGCGGCCGGTGCTTCCTTGGCCTTCTGCATCATGGCCTTGACGTAAACCTGCACGTCTTCTTTCAGGATGCGACCGTGCGGACCGCTGGCACCCACTGCGTTCAGCTCGACGCCGAATTCACGGGCCAGTTGACGCACGGCAGGGCCGGCGTGAACTTTCGCGCCAGGCTTGGCTGGAGCAGCAACCGGGGCAGCAACAGGTGCGGCGGCGGCAGGAGCAGCAGCTGGAGCCGGAGCGCTCGGAGCAGCAGCGGCAGGTGCCGGTGCGGCGGCCGGTGCAGCGCCTTTGACTTTCAGCTTGAGGATCAGGTCGCCGGTACCGACTTCGTCATCGAGCTTGATGGAAACGCTTTCCACCACGCCAGCGGCTGGCGACGGGATTTCCATGCTCGCCTTGTCGGATTCCAGGGTGATCAGCGACTGGTCGGCCACAACGGTGTCGCCGGCCTTGACCAGGACTTCGATGATCTTGGCCTTGCCCGCCGAACCGATGTCCGGAACGTGGATGTCCTGAACGCTGTCGGCAACCGGTGCAGCCGGAGCTGCTACAGGAGCAGGCGCAGCGGCGGCAGTTGGAGCGGCAGCCTGGGCCGGAGCAACGGCCGGTGCAGCAGCACCTGCCACTTCCAGATCCAGGATCAGGTCGCCGGTGCCGACTTCGTCATTGAGCTTGACGCTGATGGCCTTGACCACGCCAGCGGCAGGCGACGGGATTTCCATGCTCGCCTTGTCCGACTCCAGGGTGATCAGCGACTGATCAGCCGCGACGGTGTCGCCGACCTTGACCTGGATCTCGATGATCTGGGCCTTGCCCGACGAACCGATGTCCGGCACGTGCACTTGCTGAACGCTGGCAGCAGCCGGCGCAGCAGCAGGAGCTGCAGCCGGTTTGGCTTCAGCCTTGGCCGCCGGTGCAGCTGCCGCAGGGGCCGCAACAGCGGCACCTTCGACTTCCAGCTCCAGCAGTTCGTCGCCTTCTTTCAGGCGATCGCCCAGCTTCACTTTCAGGCTCTTGATGATACCGGCCTTCGGCGCAGGCACTTCCATGCTCGCCTTGTCCGACTCAAGTGTCAGGATGCTCTGGTCGGCTTCGATACGGTCGCCGACCTTCACAAACAGTTCAATTACTTCACCTTCACCGCTGCCGATGTCAGGTACGCGAATGAGTTCGCTCACAGAATCTCTCCTCAGCAGTCCAGTGGGTTGCGTTTTTCCGGGTTGATACCGAACTTGGCAATGGCCTCGGCCACAACCTTAGGTTCGATGTCGCCACGGTCAGCCAGTGCTTCCAGGGCTGCCAACACCACGAAATGACGGTCGACTTCGAAGAAATGACGCAGTTTCTTGCGGCTGTCGCTGCGGCCGAAACCGTCGGTGCCCAGGACTTTGAATTCCTTGGACGGTACCCACTGACGGATCTGCTCGGCGAACAGTTTCATGTAGTCGGTAGACGCGATGACCGGACCTTTACGGCCGTTCAGGCACTCTTCGACGTAGCTCAGCTTAGGCTTCTGGCCAGGGTGCAGACGGTTGGTGCGCTCAACGGCCAGGCCGTCGCGACGCAGTTCGTTGAAGCTGGTAACGCTCCACACGTCGGCGCCGACGTTGAACTCTTCGCGCAGGATCTTCGCCGCTTCACGGACTTCACGCAGGATGGTGCCGGAGCCCATCAGCTGAACGTGGTGCGCCGCTTCGCGGTTGTCTTCTTCGAGCAGGTACATGCCTTTCTTGATGCCTTCTTCGGCACCGGCCGGCATGGCTGGCTGCTGGTACGACTCGTTCATCACGGTGATGTAGTAGAAGACGTCCTGTTGCTCTTCGGTCATCTTCTTCATGCCGTCCTGAATGATCACCGCCAGCTCGTAGCCGTAGGTTGGATCGTAGGTGCGGCAGTTCGGGATGGTCGAGGCCAGCAGGTGGCTGTGACCGTCTTCGTGTTGCAGGCCTTCACCGTTCAGGGTGGTACGGCCGGCGGTGCCACCGATCAGGAAGCCACGGGTGCGGCTGTCGCCGGCGGCCCATGCCAAGTCGCCGATACGCTGGAAGCCGAACATCGAGTAGAAGATGTAGAACGGCAGCATCGGCTGGTTGTGGCTGGAGTACGAAGTACCGGCAGCGATGAAGGAGCTCATGGCGCCCGCTTCGTTGATGCCTTCCTCGAGGATCTGGCCCTTCTGGTCTTCCTTGTAGAACATCACCTGGTCTTTATCGACTGGCTCGTAGAGCTGGCCGACGGAGGAGTAGATGCCCAGCTGACGGAACATGCCTTCCATACCGAAGGTACGGGCTTCGTCCGGGATGATCGGCACGATGCGCGGGCCGATTTCCTTGTCCTTGACCAGTTGCGCGAGGATCCGCACGAAGGCCATGGTGGTGGAGATTTCGCGGTCGCCCGAGCCGTCCAGGATCGCCTTGAGGGTGTCCAGTGGCGGAGTCGGGATGTTGAAGCTCTTGGCGCGACGCTGAGGTACGAAGCCGCCCAGTGCGGTACGGCGCTCGCTCAGGTAACGGGCTTCGGCGCTGCCTTCTTCCGGTTTGAAGAATGGCAGGTTTTCCAGTTCATCGTCCTTGACCGGGATGTCGAAGCGGTCGCGGAACAACTTCAGGCTTTCGACATCGACCTTCTTGGTGTTGTGCGCGGTGTTTTTCGCTTCGCCGGCACCGGTGCCATAACCTTTGATGGTCTTGGCCAGGATAACGGTCGGTTGTTCTTTGTGGTTGACCGCTTCGTGGTACGCCGCGTAGACCTTGTACGGGTCGTGGCCGCCACGGTTGAGTTTCCAGATCTCGTCGTCGGACAGGTCTTCGACCATTGCCTTGAGTTCAGGCGTGTTGAAGAAGTGTTCACGCACGAACGCGCCGTCTTTGGCTTTGTAGTTCTGGTACTCGCCGTCGATGACTTCGTCCATACGGCGTTGCAGGATGCCGTCGACGTCCTTGGCCAGCAGTGGGTCCCAGAAACGGCCCCAGATGACTTTGGTCACGTTCCACTGAGCACCGCGGAACACGCCTTCGAGTTCCTGGATGATCTTGCCGTTGCCGCGAACCGGGCCGTCGAGGCGCTGCAGGTTGCAGTTGATGACGAAGATCAGGTTGTCCAGCTTCTCGCGGCCGGCCAGGGAAATTGCGCCCAGGGATTCCGGCTCGTCGCACTCGCCGTCGCCCAGGAAACACCAGACTTTCTGTTTGCCTGGCTGGATGAAGCCGCGGTGTTCCAGGTACTTCATGAAGCGTGCCTGGTAGATCGCCTGGATCGGGCCCAGACCCATGGATACGGTCGGGAACTGCCAGAAGTCAGGCATCAGCCAAGGGTGCGGGTAGGACGACAGGCCCTGACCGTCGACTTCCTGGCGGAAGTTGTTCATCTGGTCTTCGGTGATGCGGCCTTCCATGAATGCACGGGCGTAAACGCCTGGCGAGGTGTGGCCCTGGAAGTAGATCAGGTCGCCGCCGTGTTCGTCGCTCGGGGCCTGGAAGAAGTAGTTGAAGCCAATGTCATACAGGGTCGCACTGGAGGCGAAGCTGGAGATGTGACCGCCGAGGTCAGAATCTTTCAGGTTCGTACGCATTACCATGGCCATCGCGTTCCAGCGTACCAGCGAGCGAATGCGGCGTTCCATGAACAGGTCGCCAGGCATGCGTGCTTCGTGGGTTACCGGGATGGTGTTGCGGTAAGGCGTGGTGATGGCGTAAGGCAACTGCGAACCGCTGCGGGTCGCTAGTTCACCCATACGGGTCATCAGATAGTGAGCACGGTCTTCGCCTTCTTTGTCGAGAACCGATTCCAGGGCGTCCAGCCATTCCTGGGTTTCGACGGGATCGAGGTCTTGCATGGCTTGCTCCAGGGCGGAAAGGCTTCCAGAATCGGTTGCCTGAGTTTGCGACTGGCCTTGTGGGCAGACGATATAAATTCTTGGATTGCCGATAGGTTGTTCCGGCGGCGTGTAGTTTTACTACAAATCTTCCGGCATTTCAGCCCGGCTAATGTATATACGAGTAGTAAAACTACAGAAGAGCGGCTTGTGGCCACCGGCTGCGTTGTGAGAATAATCGTTAAGGTTGGTCTTTTTCCAACTACAGAAGGTAAAAGCTTGATGCTGGCTGCCAAAATTAAAGAAATTTCAGCTATTTCTAACTTTTGTTCGACACTCCCTCAGGTAGTGGGTTTTCGCAAACCACTACATGCAGTCTGTTGTACGCCGATCAAGGATAGACCATGAGCCTCCCTTCGCTTGCCGAACTGCCCGCCATTCTCCTGCCGTTTGTCACCCGCGCCGAGCAGTCGTTCCGGGCTGCCGTCGCCGCTCTGGACGATGACCACGGGCTGTCTGCCTGGACGCCGGAACGCTGGGCACAATTTGCCCGCGTCACCGCCGCCAGCGATTTCGTGATTGAACAGTGTGTTCGTGACCCTTTGATGTTGCTGGAACTGGTGCGGTCCGGCGAACTGGACCGTCGCTTCGCTCCCGGTGAGTTGTGCGGGCAGATCGCGGCCGCCGTGAGCGTGGCCGAGACCGACGATCTGCTTGGTCGCGCCTTGCGCCGCCAGCGTGCACGCCATCAAGTGCGGATCATCTGGCGCGATCTGACCCGCCAGGCTGATTTGATCCAGACCTGCCGCGACCTCTCGGACATGGCCGATGCCAGCATCGATCAGGCCTATCAATGGTTGTACACGCGACATTGCCAGCAGTTCGGCGTGCCGACCGGCCGGCGCAGTGGCGAGCCGCAGCAGATGGTCATTCTCGGCATGGGCAAGCTCGGTGCCGTGGAGCTGAACCTGTCGTCGGACATCGACCTGATTTTCGCCTATCCCGAGGGTGGCGAAACCGTCGGCGTCAAACGCGCGCTGGATAACCAGGAATTCTTCATTCGTCTGGGGCAGCGGCTGATCAAGGCCCTGGACCCGATGACCGTCGACGGCTTTGTATTCCGCGTCGACATGCGCTTGCGTCCCTACGGTTCGGCGGGCGCACTGGTGCTGAGCTTCAATGCGCTGGAGCAGTATTACCAGGATCAGGGGCGCGACTGGGAACGCTACGCGATGATCAAGTCGCGGGTGGTGGCCGGCGATCAGGTGGCCGGGGCGCAACTGCAAGACATGCTGCGGCCATTCGTTTACCGGCGTTACCTGGACTTCTCGGCCATCGAAGCGCTGCGCACCATGAAGCAGCTGATCCAGCAGGAAGTGCGGCGCAAGGGCATGGCCGACAACATCAAGCTTGGTTCCGGCGGTATTCGCGAAGTCGAGTTTATTGCCCAAGCGTTCCAGCTTATCCACGGCGGCCGCGATCTGAGCTTGCAGCAGCGTCCACTATTAAAGGTGCTGAGCACGCTGGAAGGCCAGGGTTACCTGCCGCCGGCCGTGATCAGCGAGCTGCGTGAAGGTTACGAATTCCTGCGTTACACCGAACACGCGATTCAGGCGATTGCCGATCGCCAGACGCAAATGTTGCCCAATGGCGAGCAGGATCAGGCGCGCATTGCCTTTATGCTGGGTTTCGCCAACTGGACGGCCTTCCACGAGCAACTGATGTATTGGCGCGGCCGCGTGGCCTGGCACTTCGGGCAGGTGATCGCCGATCCCGATGAAGAGCAGGGCGCTGAAAGCGAAGTGGTGGTTGGCGGCGAGTGGTTGCCGCTGTGGGAAGAGGCCCAGGACGATGAGGCCGCTTGCCGCCAACTGGAGGAGGGCGGTTTCAAGGATGCTCCCAAAGCCTTGAGAGCCCTGGCTGGCTTGCGCGGTAGCCCGCAATTGAGGGCAATGCAGCGTCTGGGGCGCGAACGTCTCGATGCTTTTATTCCGCGTTTGCTGGCACAGGCTGTGGAACATGACAATCCGGACCTGGTACTGGAACGGGTGCTGCCGCTGGTCGAAGCCGTGGCTCGTCGTTCCGCGTACCTGGTGCTGTTGACCGAGAACCCCAGTGCGTTACGACGGTTACTGACGCTGTGCGCGGCGAGCCCGTGGATCGCCGAGCAAATCACCCGTTTCCCGCTGCTGCTCGACGAATTGCTCAACGAAGGCCGGCTGTTCAAGCCGCCACTGGCGCCAGAACTGGCGGCCGAGTTGCGCGAGCGCCTGACGCGGATCCCCGAGGACGACCTCGAGCAGCAAATGGAAGCCCTGCGTCATTTCAAGCTGGCGCACCGCTTGCGGGTGGCCGCCTCGGAAATCGCCGGCAGCCTGCCGCTGATGAAAGTCAGCGATTACCTGACCTGGCTCGCCGAAGCGATCCTGGAGCAAGTGCTGGCACTGGCCTGGCGTCAGACCGTGGCCAAGTACGGCACGCCGCTGCGCACCGATGGCACCTTGTGCGATCCCGGCTTCATCATTGTCGGTTATGGGAAAGTCGGCGGCCTGGAACTCGGGCATGGTTCGGACCTGGACTTGGTGTTCATCCACGACGGCGATCCGCAGGCTGAAACCGATGGCGTCAAACCCATCGATGGCGCGCAATTTTTCACCCGGCTGGGGCAGCGGATCATTCACTTGCTGACGGCGCAGACCAACTCCGGGCAGCTGTATGAAGTGGACATGCGTCTGCGGCCGTCCGGTGCGTCGGGCTTGCTGGTGAGCTCCCTGGGGGCGTTTGCCCGTTATCAGGAGAACGAAGCCTGGACCTGGGAACACCAGGCGCTGGTGCGGGCGCGGGTGTTGGTGGGCAGTCAGGATGTCGGCCAGGCCTTCGAGAAAGTCCGCGCTGCGATATTGGGCAAGACGCGTGATCTGCCGACCCTGCGCCAGGAGGTCAGCGAGATGCGCGCCAAGATGCGCGATAACCTGGGCAGCAAGAGCACCGCGGCCGGCACCGGGGCAAATGCCTTCGAAGCCACGGCGCCGTTCGATATCAAGCAGGACGCCGGAGGTATCGTCGATATTGAATTTATGGTGCAATACGCGGCTCTGGCGTGGTCCGAAACACACCCGCCATTGCTGCGCTGGACGGACAATATCCGCATTCTGGAAGAGTTGGAGCATGAAGGGCTGATGCCCGTCGAAGATGCCAGCCTGTTGCGTGAAGCGTATAAAGCTTACCGCTCCGCCGCCCACCGGCAGGCCTTGCAGAAGGACCCGGGGGTGATTCCGGGCGACCAGTTCGCGGACGAACGGCTGCAGGTCATGCGGATCTGGCGTGAGCTGGGGCTAAGCTGAAACGCGCCGGTTGGAGCGAAGAGATTCAAATGTGGGAGCGGGCTTGCTCGCGAAGGCGGTGTGTCAGTCGATAGAAATGTCGGATATGACGGCCCCTTCGCGAGCAAGCCCGCTCCCACAGTAGATCTGCAGTGTCATGCGGATCGAGGTACACCAATACCCAATGTGGGAGCGAGCCTGCTCGCGATAGCGGAGTGACAGTCGACAGCAATGTTGAGGGTGATGACCCATCGCAAGCCGCCGTGCTCCCGCAGAGATTCTCGAGGCGGGGAGGCGTAGGCCTCCCCGGTTCGTTTATGGAAACCACATGAAAATTCTGATCGTTGGGCCCAGTTGGGTCGGTGACATGGTGATGGCGCAGACACTTTTCCAGTGTCTGAAACAACGCCACCCGCAATGCGAAATCGACGTGCTGGCCCCCGAGTGGAGCCGGCCGATTCTTGAGCGCATGCCCGAAGTTCGCCAGGCCTTGAGCTTTCCGCTCGGTCACGGTGTCCTGGAACTGGCAACGCGTCGGCGCATCGGCAAATCCCTGGCTGGCCAGTACGACCAGGCGATCCTGTTGCCCAACTCCCTGAAGTCGGCGCTGGTGCCGTTCTTTGCCGGCATCCCGAAACGCACCGGCTGGCGTGGCGAGTTTCGCTATGGCCTGCTCAATGACGTGCGCACGCTGGACAAGGATCGTTATCCGCTGATGATCGAGCGCTTCATGGCCCTGGCTTGCGAGCCGGGCGTTGAATTGCCAAAACCCTATCCGCGTCCGGCGCTGCAGATCGACCCGGTTACCCGCGAAGCTGCACTGGCCAAGTTCGGCCTTGCCCTCGACCGCCCGGTGTTGGCCCTGTGCCCCGGCGCCGAGTTCGGCGAGTCCAAGCGCTGGCCGTCCGAGCATTACGCCAAGGTTGCCGAAACGAAGATCCGCGAAGGCTGGCAAGTCTGGCTGTTCGGTTCGAAAAACGACCATGCCGTGGGCGAAGACATCCGCGCGCGGCTGATTCCCGGCCTGCGTGAAGAGTCAGTGAACCTCAGTGGCGGCACCTCGCTGGCCGAAGCCATCGACCTGATGTCCTGTGCAGATTCGGTGGTGTCCAACGACTCCGGCCTGATGCACGTCGCCGCCGCGCTGAACCGCCCGCTGGTCGCGGTCTACGGGTCGACGTCGCCGGGTTTCACGCCACCGTTGGCCGAGCATGTCGAAATCGTACGCCTGGGCATCGAGTGCAGCCCGTGCTTCGATCGCACCTGCCGTTTCGGCCATTACAACTGCCTGCGCCAACTCATGCCGCAAGCGGTGAACGAAGCCTTGCAGCGGTTGCAAGGCACTCCGGTCGAGGTCAAATAGCTTGCGGGTTCTGTTGATCAAGACTTCTTCGCTGGGCGACGTCATTCACGCGTTGCCGGCGTTGACCGACGCGGCACGGGCGATTCCCGGCATCAAATTCGACTGGGTGGTGGAAGAAGGCTTTGCCGAGATCCCGACCTGGCATCCGGCGGTGGGCAAGGTGATTCCGGTGGCGATCCGTCGCTGGCGCAAAAACATCTGGCAGACCATCAAGAGCGGTGAGTGGAAGCGCTTCAAGCAAAGCGTTCGCGCCACCCAATATGACTTGGTGATCGACGCCCAGGGCTTGCTGAAAAGCGCCTGGCTGACCCGTTACGTCAAGGCCCCGGTGGCCGGCCTCGATAAAAACTCGGCGCGCGAGCCCATCGCTGCGCGCTTTTACGATCGACGCCTGGCCGTTGCCCGTGGGCAGCACGCGGTGGAGCGAGTGCGTCAGTTGTTCGCCATCGCGCTGGGCTATGACTTGCCCAAAGGCCTGGGTGACTACGGCTTGAATGTCGAACGCCTGGTGGAATTGCCGCGCAAAAATCCGTACGTGGTGTTTCTGCATGGCACCACCTGGGACACCAAGCACTGGCCCGAAGCCTATTGGCGCGAGCTGACCGAACGGGTCGGCTACCTGGGCGTCGGGGTGAAGTTGCCGTGGGGTAATGCCTTGGAGAAAGCCCGGGCCGAGCGCATCGCTGCCGGTTTCAAACACGCCGAAGTGTTGCCAAAATTGAACCTGGCCGGTGTCGGCAAGGTGCTGGCGGGTGCACAGGCCTGCGTGGCGGTGGACACCGGACTGGGCCATCTGGCCGCCGCACTGGATGTGCCGACGCTGTCGCTGTTCGGCCCGACCAACCCGGGCCTGACCGGCGCCTATGGCAAAGTGCAGATTCACATGGCCAGCGACTTCCCTTGCGCGCCGTGCCTGCAAAAGAAATGCACTTACCAACCGACGGCCGAAGATGGCCGTCAGTTTGACCTGAAACGCGAGTGGCCCCTGTGCTTCACGCGTCTGAATCCCGAGCGTGTCGCCAGCCGACTGAGCACGTTGTTAATGGCTGAGGAGCTGCGCTGATGCAATTGGCATTTGTCCTGTACAAATACTTTCCCTTTGGTGGCTTGCAGCGCGATTTCATGCGCATTGCCCTGGAGTGCCAGAAGCGCGGCCATCAGATTCGCGTCTACACGCTGATCTGGGAAGGCGACGTACCGCCGGGCTTCGAAGTGCTGGTGGCGCCGGTCAAGGCGTTCTTCAACCATCGCCGCAACGAGAAGCTCAGCGAATGGATGGAGGCGGACCTGGCCAAGCGCCCGGTGGACCGCCTGATCGGCTTCAACAAGATGCCGGGCCTGGACGTCTACTACGCCGCCGACGGCTGTTTCGAAGACAAGGCGCAGAACCTGCGTAACTCGCTGTATCGCCGCTGGGGTCGCTATCGCCACTTCGCCGAATACGAGCGGGCGGTGTTCGCCAAAGAGGCGAAGACCGAAGTACTGATGATTTCCGAAGTCCAGCAACCGCTGTTCATCAAGCATTACGACACGCCGCTGGAACGCTTCCACCTGCTGCCGCCGGGCATTGCCCAGGATCGTCGCCGGCCGGCCGATGCCGATGAAATTCGCGCAGGGTTCCGTTCTGAATTCGATCTCAAGGACGACGAACTGCTGCTGGTGCAGATCGGCTCCGGGTTCAAGACCAAGGGCGTGGATCGCAGCCTCAAGGCATTGGCGGCATTGCCCGCTGATCTGAAGAAGCGCACTCGCCTGTTTGTAATCGGCCAGGACGACCCCAAGTTATTCCAGATGCAGAGCGCGACATTGGGGTTGGGCGACAACGTCACCTTCCTCAAGGGGCGCAGCGATATCCCGCGTTTCCTGTTGGGTGCCGACCTGTTGATCCACCCGGCGTACAACGAAAACACCGGCACGGTTTTGCTCGAAGCCCTGGTGGCCGGCCTGCCGGTGCTGGTGAGTGCAGTGTGCGGTTACGCCCATTACATCGCCGAGGCCGATGCGGGCCTGGTGCTGGACGAACCGTTCGATCAGGCACAACTGACGCAGTACCTGACCGGCATGTTGAACGACGCTCAAGCAAGGGCGGCCTGGAGCCGCAATGGTCTGGCCTTCGCCGAAACGGCCGACCTCTACAGCATGCCGCAGCACGCGGCCGATGTGATTCTGGCGGAGCACGCTTAAATGAAGTTGATGCTGGCTGAACCGTTCAAAAGCCTCTGGGCCGGACGCGACCCGTTCGCCGAAGTCGAGGGGCTCAAGGGCGAGGTGTACCGCGAACTGGAAGCGCGCCGGACATTACGCACGGAAGTCGACGGCAACGGGTTTTTCGTGAAAATCCACCGTGGCATCGGCTGGGCCGAAATCTTCAAGAACCTGCTCACTGCCAAGCTTCCTGTACTGGGTGCCGGTCAGGAGTGGAAGGCGATTCAGCGCCTGCAGGAAGCCGGAGTGCCGACCATGACCGCCGTCGCGTATGGCGAAAAGGGCAGCAACCCGGCCGACCAGCACTCGTTCATCGTCACCGAAGAGCTGGCGCCCACGGTCAGCCTCGAAGACTTCAGTATCAACTGGACCCAGCAACCGCCCGAGCCAAAACTCAAGCGCGCGCTGATCGCCGAAGTCGCACGCATGACCGGCATGATGCACCGCGCCGGGGTCAACCACCGCGACTGCTACATCTGCCATTTCCTGCTGCATACCGACAAGCCGGTGACCTTTGATGACTTCAAGCTTTCGGTAATCGACCTGCACCGCGCCCAGACCCGCCCGACGATCACCTCGCGCTGGCGTAACAAGGATCTGGCGGCCCTGTACTTTTCGGCCCTGGACATTGGCCTGACCCGCCGCGACAAGCTGCGTTTCCTCAAGGGCTATTTCCAGCAGCCGCTGCGTCAGATCCTGAGCGAAGAAGCTGGGCTGCTGAGCTGGCTCGACGGCAAGGCCAACAAGCTCTACGAGCGTAAACAGCGATACGGGGATGCGCTCTGATGTCGGGTTGGAAACTGGATCCGGCCTACAGCGAGCTGGCCGATGACTTTGGCAGCCTTGAGGCTGTGTTTGCGCTGCAAGGCGAGCGTTTGACCAGTGACGTGCTCTCGGAGGTCATCCGTGTCGAGCGCAATGGCGTCAACTATTACGTCAAACGGTATGTGGGCGCTGGCAAAGGCTTGCGGCGTTACCTGGGCAAGCCTCGGGTGAAGATGGAATGGCAGAACCTCAAGCGCTTCGCCAAGTGGGGCATCCCCACTGCCGAAGTGGTGGCCTGGGGACTGGAACGACGCGGTGCGGCCTACGCTCGCGGCGCGATGATTACCCGGGAGCTGCCGCGTACCGAAGACTTGTCGGCATTGGCCGAGCGGCGCGATCCGAAATTGTCGGATCGTGCCTGGGTCGATACCGTCAGTCGTCAGCTGGCCCAATACACCCGGACCATGCACGACCACCGCTTCACCCATAATGATTTGAAGTGGCGCAACCTGCTGATCGACGATGAGGCTCGAGTATTTTTGATCGATTGCCCCAACGGCGATTTCTGGCGCGGTTTCTGGCTCAAGTACCGTATTACCAAGGATCTGGCGTGCCTGGACAAGGTCGCCAAGTATCAACTGTCGGCTACCCAGCGCCTGCGCTTTTACCTGCAATACCGCAACCGGACCCGGCTCAATGCTTCGGACAAGAAACGCATCCGGCACGTGGTGAGATTTTTCGAGGGACGCGAATGACTGATTTTCTGGCCGCTGAAGACCGTGCGCTGCTTGAGCGCCATGGCCTCGGCACGTTCGAGGCGCTCTGGGCCAAACAGCTCGATGCGGTGGACGAACCCAACACCGGTCGCGGCGGCTGGAGCAGCGTGTTTCGGCTGGATCTGGAAGGTCATGGTTTCTACCTCAAGCGTCAAAGCAACTACCTGACCCGCACCTTGCGCGCGCCGTTCGGCGAGCCGAGTTTCGCTCGCGAGTTTCGCAACATCTCCCGTTACCGGAAGATGGGCATTCCGGCGCTGCAAGCGGTGTTCTACGGGGAGCGCAAGGTCAATGGCGAGGTCCGCGCGATCCTGCTGACCCGCGCCCTGGACGGTTGGGACGACCTCGACTCGCTGTTGCAGCGCTGGACTCAATTGAGCCCTGAGCAGCACTCGGAAATCCTCAAGGCCAGTGGCGAACTGGCCAGGCAACTGCACGCCGCACGCCAGGTGCATGGTTGTTTCTATCCCAAGCACATTTTCATGCGCGCCACCGGCAATGGCTATCAGGCTCAATTGATAGATCTGGAAAAGACCCGGCCGCTGCTGTACGGGCAGCGTGACCGAATCAAGGACCTGGAACCGCTGACGCGTCGCGCGCCCGAGTGGGGCGAGTCGCAACTGCGGCAATTGCTGGCCGCCTATCTGGATCAACCGCAGGACAGCTCGCTGATCGACAGCTGGCTGCAGCGTTTGACCGCGCGGCGCAGCCAGAAGAGGCCGCGCTGATGCGTTTATCCGAACTGAAGTCTGCCGGCCGCACCCCAAGCTTGCCGTTGAACGTTTCGCTGGCCGACGCCGCCGGCCCCGCCGACTTGCAACTGCTGAGCCTGTTGCGGGTGTTGCCGGGGCAGCGTTATGTCGGTGCTGGCGTCTGGCGTGGCCGGCCGGTGTTGGCCAAATTGCTGGTCGGCAGCAAGGCCGCACGGCATTTTCAGCGTGAGCTGGACGGCGTGCGCCTGCTGTCTGCCCAGGGGCTGACCACGCCGCAGCTGTTGGCTGATGGTCTGAAGGATGGCGAGGGTGGCTGGCTGCTGTTTGATTTCCTTGAGCATGCCGAAAGCCTGGGCGACACCTGGAAGCAGGTTGAGCAGCAGCCCGTACTATCCGATGGACAAGGGGCGGTGCTGGCCGAAGCGTTGGGCGCGATCGGTCAGATGCACCGCAAGGGCCTGTGGCAGGAAGACCTGCACCTGGACAACTTGCTGCGCCAGGGCGGTCGTCTGTACCTGATCGATGGCGCGGGCATCTGCTGTGAGACGCCAGGCCAGCCGCTGTCACGGCAGAAAGTTCTGGAAAACCTCGGGGTGTTCTTCGCCCAGTTGCCGAAGTCGATCGAACCCTTCATTGAAGAGTTGCTGGTGTATTACCTGCTGAGCAACGGCGAGCACGCCTTGCCCATGGAAGCGTTGCAGAAGCAGATCGACAAGGTCCGCAGCTGGCGTCTCAAGGACTTCCTGATCAAGGTCGGCCGCGAGTGCACGCTGTTCAGCGTCCAGCGCGGGGCCTTCGGCTTGCAGGCGATCCGTCGCGAGGAAGTGTCGTCAATGGTGCCTGTGCTGGAGCGGGCCGATGCCTTGCTCGATCAGGGGCATCTGTACAAAACCGGCGGTGCGGCGAGTGTCGGCAAGGTCGAGGTGGATGGCCGCACGCTGGTGATCAAACGCTACAACATCAAGGGTTTTGCCCACTGGCTCAAGCGTTTCTGGCGCCCGAGCCGGGCCTGGCATTCATGGCGCGAAGGCAATCGCCTGGCGTTCCTCGGGATTGCCTCGCCCAAGCCGCTGGCATTGTTGGAAAAGCGTTTTCTATGGCTGCGCAGCCGGGCTTACCTGATCACCGAGTACCTGCCGGGGCCGGACATCATTGAGCGTTTTGCGCCGTATGTTGAGCGTGGCGATGCACCAGAAGCCGAGCTGGTGGCGCTGGATCATCTGTTTGCCGAGTTGATTCGCGAACGCATCAGCCATGGCGACTTCAAGGGGCATAACCTGTTCTGGCAGCAGGATCGCTGGGCGTTGATCGACCTCGATTCGATGTGCCAACACGGCTCCCTCGGCAGCTTCGCCCCGGCGTATGCAAGGGATCGCGCGCGGTTCATGCGCAATTGGCCTGAAGGCAGCGCCCTTTATCAGGTCATTGATCGGCGGTTGCCGAAGGACATCTCCAGCGCTGGCTGAATCCTTTTCGCGAGCAGGCTCGCTCCCACAGGGATTGGTGGTGAACACAAAACCTGTGAACACCTCAGTCCAAATGTGGGAGCGAGCCTGCTCGCGAAGAGGCCCGCAAGGCCAACCAGAAAAGCAGACAGGTTCTTGTGAACCGTCCTACGCGATCTTCGGAAGTCATGACCTGTGGCCCGAATCGCCCCGATGCTAGTTTGCCTGACGTTCTCGGAGGTCAGGCTGTGACGATCAAAATGGCAGTTTCATTGGGTGTTTTATCAGTGTCGCTAATGGGCTGCGGAACCGCCGCCACCGTCCTGCAGGATGAAGCCGACGCAGCGCAGGGGCTGCGCCGGCAAAAGACCTATTGCCAGTCCATTCCCCGGGTCTACAGCGGCCTGGCTTACGACTTCTGTGTATTAAATGCGCCGCCAGACCCTACGGGTTTCCTTGTACCACTCATATTGGTGGACCTGGCCCTGTCTGGCGCGCTGGATACCGTTGTCTTGCCATACACGATTTACCGGCAAAGCGTGGACGGCAATATTTCCATCTATTGGCGACCTGCGCGCGGATAAAAATGCCGCGAGGTTCCCGCCGCAGTTGCTGGCCGCTTGCGGCTAGAGGCTTGCCGCTGCTTTTACGCTATAATCCCGCCCTTTAGCTGTCTCTCGCCCCTTGCGAGGGCACATTAATTTTGAGGCGCTTGCGCCTGCATGCAGACTAAAGAGGCTAGACCCCTGTGGCATTGACGATTCTTGGCCTGTCCGGCGCCCTTAGCCATGATCCTTCCGCAGCCCTGTATATCGACGGCAAGCTGGTCGCGGCGGCTGAAGAGGAGCGCTTCGTACGCGATAAACATGCAAAGAACCGCATGCCCTACGAATCGGCGAAATTCTGCCTGGAACAGGCCGGTATCAAGCCGTCCGATGTCGACGTGGTAGCGATTCCATTCGCACCGATCAGCCTGTTCGGCAAGGCCCGCTGGCAGTACGCCAAGCGTTACTGGTACGCCCCGGACCGTGCACTCGACGCGATCCTGATGGGCAACCGTCGCTACAAGCGCTATCGCAACAAGATCGTCTGGTGCCTGGAGCAACTGGGTTTTGATCCGAAGAAGATCAAGATCGAGCCGGTCGAACACCACCTGGCCCACGCCTCCAGCGCTTATCACTGCTCCGGTTTCAAAGAGAAAACCGCGATCCTGGGCATCGACGGCAAGGGCGAGTACGCCACGACTTTCTTCGGTTATGGCGAAAACGGCAAGATCCACAAGATCAAGGAATTCTTCGATCCGGACTCCCTCGGCGGCCTGTATGGTGCGATCACCGAGTTCCTCGGCTTCGATATGCTTGACGGTGAGTTCAAGGTCATGGGCATGGCGCCGTACGGCGACGCCAGCAAATACGATTTCTCGCGCCTGGCCTCGTTCGAAAACGGCGAGCTGGTGATCAACACCGACTACGCCAACGTCATCGGCCTGCGTCGCTACAAAGAGAAGGGCAAGGGTTACTACTTCTCGCCGAAGCTGATCGAGTGGCTGGGTCCCAAGCGCGAAGGCGACATCGCCGATGAGCCTTACATCCACTATGCCGCCAGCATTCAAGCGCTGTTCGAAAAAATTTCGCTGCAGATGATCGACCACTACCTGGGCGACGTGCTCAAGGAAACCGGCAAGCTGGCCTACGCCGGTGGCTGTGCGTTGAACGTCAAGCTCAACCAGAAAATCATTGCCCGTGACGACGTCAAAGAGCTGTTCGTACAGCCTGCGTCCGGCGACGCCGGTACCGCAGTCGGCGCGGCGGCGTATGTGTCCCACGCCCGTGGCGTACCGGTCGAGAAGATGGAGCACGTCTACCTCGGCCCGTCGTACAGCAACGAAGACGTGATCGCGGCCTGCGCCCGTCACGAGAATAAACCGACCTGGCGCAAGCTCGACAACATGCCGGAGCAGATCGCCAAAATCATGGTCGATGGCAACCCGGTGGCCTGGTTCCAGGGCCGCATGGAGTTTGGTCCGCGCGCCTTGGGCGGTCGTTCGATCATCGGTTGCCCGAGCATTGCGGGCGTGGCTGACCGGATCAACCACCAGATCAAGTTCCGCGAGCGCTGGAGGCCTTTCTGCCCGTCGATGCTCGACACCGTGGCGCCGCAGATGATCAAGATCGATCACCCGGCTCCGTTCATGACCTTCACCTTCGAAGTGGCGGAAGAGTGGAAGACCCGCGTGCCGGAAGTTGTCCATGAAGACGGAACCTCCCGCGCCCAGGTGCTCAAGCGCGAATACAACCCGCGCTACTACGACATGATGAAAGCGCTGGAAGTGCTCACCGGCAACGGCGTGTCGCTCAACACCTCGCTCAACCGTCGCGGCGAACCAATGATCTGCTCGCCGACCGATGCGCTGAACATGTTCTTCGGTTCGGATCTACAGTATCTGATCATGGAAGACATTCTGGTGGTCAAAGAGGGCGCGAACGCCTATGACACGTTCGGCTGAACGTCATGTGCTGCAGTTCTGCCACGGCTATGACGGGCCGTTCCTGGACTGCGCACGGCAGTACGCCAGCCTGTTCGCGGGGACCGGTTATCGAGTGACCACGGTGTTTCTCACCGGGGTTGCCGATGCCGAAGTCGCCGCGGGTTGTGCTTCCGATGAAGTGCTGTTCATGGAGTACAGCTCCAAGGCCATTCGTGGCCTGAAGCTGGGGGCCATCGGCGATCTGCGCAAGATCGCCGCGTCGCGCAACTTCAGTTTCTGCGTCGCCCACCGCTTCAAGCCGATCTATATCGCCTTGCTCGGCACGTCGTTGCCGGTGATTGGCGTGCATCACGCTTTTGACGATTACAAACGTGGCAGCCGCAAACTGTTCGCGCATATATTCCGCAAGCGTCTGAGTTTGCTCGGCGTGTCCGACGCCGTGCGCGACGACATGCGCCAATGCCTGCCGAAGTGGCCGGCTTCGCGGATCCAGACCTTGTACAACCGTATCGACGTGGACGCCTTGCAGGCGACCCAGGTGTCGGCTCGCGAGGCCCGGGAAACCCTCGGTTTGGCGGCAGATGCGTGGATCGTCGGCAACGTCGGACGACTGCATCCGGATAAGGACCAGGCCACATTGCTGCAGGGTTTCGCCGAGGCGTTGCCGGGGTTGCCGGCCAACAGCCAGCTGGTGATTCTCGGCAAGGGGCGCCTGGAGGAGAACCTCAAGGCACAGGCCCGGGAGCTGGGCATCGGAGACCGGGTTCTGTTCCTCGGTCAGGTGCCGGATGCGCGTAACTACTTCCGGGCCTTCGACGTATTCGCCTTGAGTTCCGATCACGAACCGTTCGGCATGGTGCTGCTGGAGGCCATGGCCGCTGGCGTTCCCTTGCTGGCCACAGCGTGCGGTGGAGCGAAAGAGGTGGTCGAAGGCGTGGGCATCCTGTTCCCGTTGGGCGATGCCGAGCGTCTGGCCCAAGGGCTGCAACATCTGGTCGGCATGGATGATCAGCAGCGCCGGCAGTGTGCCGAGTTGATGCTCGAGCGCTTGCGCGAACGCTTCTCCGATCGCGCAGTGCGCGATGCTTTCTGGCACTTGCCGCACGTTACCGAACTGGCACAGAGGGGCTGATGCTCAACCGATTTCAAGGCTGGCGCGAGCGTGGCTGGGCGGTAGTCGACGCCTCGACTTACGCCGAAACCTGGCAGCGTTATGGCGGCAGCGTCGCGACTCATCCCGTGGTGGTCGAGCGGCTGGCGCAACTGGCCGACATTCCGGTGCGTTACCTGGCCTGGGTGCAGGGTGATGAGGTCAAGGCGGCGATCCCGACCTGGGGCCGCGACCTGGCCTTGTCCAAGGACGTGCTCAAGCGACGCGGCAAGAAAGGTCTGTTCGACCTGGGCAACGCCGAGATCATCCTGCCGGCCGCTGCCGATACCCAGGCGCCTTTGCGCCATCGTGCGCGGTATCTGTCGGCGCTGAACGAAGGCCGTTTCACTGGCATCAAGTTGCAAACCGAACAACTGGCCATGGCCCGCACACCCGAAGAACTGTCGAAAAAATTTCGCTATAACCAACGCCGCGAATTGCGCTTGCTGGAAGAGGCTGGTGGCGTGGTGCGGCCGGTGTCCGAATTTTCCAGCACTGAGCTGGCGGCGATTTACTGCGACCTGTTCCAGCGCCGCTGGGGCTTCCCGGCGACGGGTGCCGAACGCATGGCCGAGGTCATCGAGTTGCTGCGCGAGTTGCTGATCGGCTCGGTGATTTTCCTCAACGATGCGCCGATTGCGATTCAACTGGTGTACCGCGTCGAAACCCCGCAGTGGATCAGCGTCGAGTACATCAACGGCGGAGTCGATCCCGAAACTCGCGAGTTCAGCCCCGGCAGCGTGCTGAGTTTCCTCAATACGCAAAGCGCCTGGGAGCATGCCCGGGCGCAGGACAAACCGTTGCGCTTTTCCTTCGGTCGCGCCGACCGTGAATACAAGGATCGCTGGTGCAACCCCGTGCCGGTCTTCACCGTATGAGCCAAGCCATGAGCCGCAAACAGCAACTGCTCAAGCGCCATCGGCGCAATAAACGTATCGGCCTGCTGATTGCGTTGGTGCTGTTGATCGTCATCGGTGTGCTGGTGGCCTGGTGGTTGCCGCTGGTGCTGGCGGTTCTGGGCTGGATTGCCCATGAAGCCTGGTTTGCCGACCATCTGTTCTACTCACCGAAAGACGATTACCAGTACAGCTTTCCCCCCTACACGCCCCAGCCCAAGGTGCACCTGAACGGTGAACAGTTGCGGCTGGACGAGGGCGTGATGCTGGTCGACGACGCGACGCTGGTGCTGGCCCTGCGGGTAAAAAGCACCTGGCTGGGTCGTTTTTTCGATCCGGTGGTCGAGTTGGCAGGGGGCGAAAACCCGGACCGACAAACCTTCGAACGGGGCGTAAACGGCCTGCGTTACCTCAATCTCAGTGGTCAGGCTCAGGCGCTGTCCCGTGGTGACCTGCGCTTGCGCGGGCGTTTCTGTCGGGTGTTCGGTGAGCCTGTGCTGTGGGCGCTGGAACATCCGGATTACCGGCGTCAGCGGGTGATGGTTATCGCACCCCACGCCGATGACGCCGAGCTGGCGGCCTACGGTTTGTACAGCCAGGCCGACGAAACCTGGATCGTCACGCTGACAGCGGGCGAAATCGAAGCCGAACACTATCGGCAGATGGGCCTGAACAAGGTCGATGCAGCCCGCTTGAAAGGCCGTCTGCGTACCTGGGACAGCATCGCGGTGCCACGTTGGGCCGGTGTCCCCGAGGCCCGTTGCGTACAGCTGGGTTATTTCTGCCTGCAACTGGCGAGCATGCAGGCCGCGCCTGCGGTGGCGGCGGGATCGCGGGAAGCTGACCTGAGCGACACCCGGTTGTTCCGTCAGTTGAATCCTTTCGCGCTGCCCGGTGATGCCGATGGCGCGCCGACCTGGAACAACCTGCTGGCGGATCTGCGTGAGTTGCTGCTGCTGGCCCGACCCGAAGTTATCGTCCTGCCGCATCCGACCCTGGATCCGCATCCCGATCATATCTGCGCCCAGGCAGCAGTCCTCGAAGCCTTGCAAGGCCTGGACTGGCAGCCGACCACGCTATTGGGCTATGCCAACCACCTGCACGACAACGACCGCTGGCCGATGGGCGATACCGGTGATGGCATCGCCTTGCCGCCTGCCTTCGATCCGGCCCAACCGATGCAGCCTTATTGCCTGCCCTTGCCGCTGGAGCAACAGCGAGACAAGGCCATGGCGTTGGGCATGATGCACGACCTGCAGCCGGCGATGCCGTTCAAGCGTCGCTTGCGTCGGTTGATACAACGCGTGTTGGCCGGCCGGTTGCCGCCCACCTATGGCGAGAACGAATTCTTTCGCAAGGCAGTCCGGCGCCACGAGCTTTTGTGGTCCCTCAAGCACACACCAGGCAACGTTTCTCAGCGGGGAGAGTTATGAGTCAGCGGTCAAAGGTCCTGCAACTGCAGCCTGACTACAACGTCAAAGCCCATGATTTCGCCGACCTCGCGGAGCAAATCGTCAAGGCCCTGCCCAGTGATCGCTATGAAGTGACCGCTGCGTTTTTGCGCGGCAAACCCGGGCCGGGCGAAGCGGTGAGCCGAGCCGACCGTTCGGTGTACTTCGAATTTTCCGACAAGTCCCTCAAGGGCATGCGCCTGCGGGCCATGTGGCAGCTGTACAAGTTCTGCCGTCGGGAAAAATTCGATGTGGTGATCTGCAACCGCTTCAAGCCGGTGAACATGATGCTGGCGCTCAACCGCTGGTTGAAAGTGCCGTTGTGCATCGGTATTTCCCACGGCTTTGGCGAGTACGACCGTTTTTACCGGCGCCGCCAGACCCAGCGCCTGATCGATCGTCACTGGCGCTTCGTTGGTGTGTCGCCAGCGGTGAAACAGTATCTGCTGGACTGTGACTGCGGCTTCACCGACCAGAACACCTACGCCATCACCAATGCCATCGACATCGAGCAAGCCGAAGGTCTGCAACACAGTCGTGAAAAGGCCCGTGAACTGTTGGGCATCGATCCATCGGTGCGGCTGATCGGTGCGTTGGGGCGACTGGTGCCGGTCAAGGGTCATATCTATTTGCTGCAGGCCTTCGCCGCACTCAAGGACAAATACCCCAATACCCAGCTGGCGATCATCGGTGCCGGCCGCGAGGAGTCGCGTCTGGCGGCGGAAATCGACCGCCTCGGCCTCAGCGGTCGCGCCCATTTGCTGGGGTTCAAGGAAATTGCCCTGCAGTACATTCGCGCTTTCGATATCTGGACCATGCCTTCTTTGGCCGAAGGTCTCGGGCTGGCGCTGCTCGAAGGCATGAGCGGGCATTTGCCGGTGATCGCCTCGAACGTGCCGGCCATGTTGCCGCTCATCGAGGGGGCCGGCGGCCTGGCGATTACGCCGAAGGATGTGCCGACGCTGCAGGCGGCGCTGGACACTTACCTCGGGTTGTCGGATGACGAGCTCAAGGCCAAGGGCGAGCAGTCCTTCCGTTATTTGCAGCAACACCATGACATCGAGGAGTTCCGTCGCGAATACCTCAATCTGATCGACTCCGGCCTGGAACAGGCCCGCAAGGAACAGCCATGAACGACGCGCAACCCATCGTCACGGTCATTATCGCGTCGTACAACCACGCCGCTTACATCGAGGAAAGCATTCTCAGCGTCCTCAACCAGACCTACCAGAATATTGAGTTGCTGGTGGTCGACGATGGCTCGAAAGATGACAGCGTCGAGCGGATCAAGGCGTTGCAGGCCATCCATGGTTTCGACTTCCGGGTCCAGGAAAACCAGGGGCTGACTAACACCCTCAACGGTGCGATTGCCCGGGCCAAGGGCAGCCTGATCGTGCCATTCGGTTCGGATGACATCATGCTGCCGGAGCGAATCGCCACCCAGGTCGCGCATATGGACGGCAAGCCCGAGGTCGGCATTTGCGCGGGTAACATCGAGCTGATCGATGCCGACGGCAACCTCTACCCGGAGAAGCGCCAGCGCCGGGATGTGCCGTTCCGTCGCCTGGACTTCGATGACATGTTCCTGGAGCGCAAGCCCTATCCTCCGGCTCCCACCCTGATGATCCGTCGCGAAGCACTGGAGAAGGTGGGCGGTTTCGACCCGACCATTCGCCTGGAAGACTTGCTGATCGAGCTGAAGGTGACCCATGCCGGTTACTTCATCGACGGTCTGGGCGTGTTGATGGCGCGTTATCGCAAGCACGCCACCAACTCCTACAAGAACCACCGCTTCATGATCGACAGCATCCTGCGCACCTACGCGCTCTTCAGCGATCACCCGCTGTATGACGAGGTGCGCTACAAGTTTCTCAATTCCATGTTCCTCAAGACCGCCAACCGTGATCGCAAGCTGGCGCGGGAGTTGCTGGCGCAGATTCCGTTCAAGGCCTGGAACAAGAAAACCTGGCGTGGGTTGGGCCGGATGTATTTCTCACGGCTGGAGAAAGACTGAGCCAACGCCGGTTTGCAGAAAGATCCAGGTAATGATCGAGTAGTACACGAACACGCCGAAAGCCAGATACTCGCGTAAGCCGTCGATGCCCGCAAAGCGGCTTTCACCGGAATGCTCCAACTGCCGAGTGAGTCTCGGCATGCTGCGCAGCGATCGCGATGGCGAGCCGGTAGGCCGTCATCGCGATAAGCGGGTTGGTTTCTATCATCAGTGAGCCTGGGCTGGAGGACTCCCGGCCAGCACGTGCCTGTGCAAATTATCCACGTCGGCTTTCGAAGCCGCCGCGGCGTATCCTTGCAGCAGCGCTTCGAAGTGATCCTCGAACAGCCAGCGCCGATCTTCTGCGTAGCGCTGCATGTGGCGCAGATTACGCCGACGCAGGGAAGGGCTCAATGATGAAGGGTAAGTTCGCAGGTCGGCCAGATCGATCAGGCCGAACTCGCCGTCCTCCAGCACCAGCACATTGCCCAGGTGCAGGGAGCGGAAGTAGACCCCTTGCTGATGCAGTTGAGCCATGAATTTGCCGAAGCGCTCCACCAGTGCCTGGCGCACCGCCGGGGCGGTGATGCCTTGCAGGATCTGGCGCAGCGTGTTGCCCGGCAACGGAGAGTAGTGCACAGCGGTGCTGCCGTCTTCGAACCGGTAGAGGTCGAGGATGTGCGGTGTCGGGATGCCCATGTTGCGCAGTTGCACGCTGTTGATGGCAAAGCGATCGGAATAGGGCGTGAAACTTCCCGAGGTATACCAGCGGCGGCGGCGGAACAGCTTGAGAAAGCTGCCATCGCTCAGGCGCAGGACTTTGGGGCCCAGACCATCCTCTTCGATGATCCGGGCATCGGCAGTCAGCTGTTGCAGGGCGCTAGGTGTCGCGGTTTTGATCGGCGTGTCCAGCAGGCGCCGGGCCCGTTGATTGATGCTCAATGCGGCAATCAGCGCCAAGGGGATCCACAGCAGGAACCAGTGCTCCTTGGGGCGAGAGATGATCCCGCCACCTTCCGTCAGGCCTGCGCCGATACCGAAGGCCAGCCAGGCTGAGGCAATGACAAACAGCGGTTGCACGCGATGGCGCCAGCTACTGATGAAGCTCCACGCGAGGAAGAACAGCCATGGCAGCAGACCGATAATGCCAACGTAGTAGAGCACGCCCAGGGCAAAGCTATGGGGTTCCTGAAGGCTGTAGCCGGCACCGGGGTCCAGGGTCAGTCTGGCGTTGTAGCCGTGCCCGATCCATGGGTGCTCAGCGATCCTGCCCAGGGTCAATTGCCAGAGCTCGATGCGGAAGGAACTGCCTCTTTCGATGATCTTGTCCGCAAACAACGCGAAAGTCGCCGTACCGGCGATGAACATGGTGCCAAGCATGAAGACCGAGCGTCGATTCCAGCAGATGAAACACAGCCATAGCGCAGCCAGCGTCAGTGCAACCAGTGGGGTCCTGGAACCGGTGGCCAGCACTGTGGCGAACATGATCGCCATCGCCGGTATGCTCAACCAAAGTATCTGGCGTCGCCTGCAGGTCATGCTCAGGCTCAGCCAGTAGGTACAGAAGAAGCCGAATAGGTGGGAACTGAGCAGTGGATTGTCGAAAGCGCCCACACCGATCAGACGCATTTCCGGTTGGTAGAACTGGTCGAACCTGTACAGGTTGTAGGTAGAGACGACCAGCGCCACCGTCGCGGCGCAGAACAGCAGGGGCTGGATGATTTCGCTGCGATAGCGCACCAGCAGGTAGCAGCCAACGAACAGCATCAGGGTATGCAATGACGGTTTGAAATGACCAGGTTCGATGTCGTCGCCCGGCCCCCAGCACAGGCTGAGCAGTGCCCACGCCACAAACAACAGAGCTGCGATGACGATCGGTTCGTGCAGCAGTTCTTTGCTGAGCTGCGGTCGCAGGCACAGTGCAATCAGTGCCGGTATGCTGAACAGACCATAGTAAAGCTTGTGAAGCACACTGCGCCCCGGCAGGAAAAACAGCGCGCAAAGCAGCAATAAATAACCGAGCGGAAGGATCCACAGACAAATGAAATCGAAGATTCTATTGGACGTGCTGTTCAAAGCGTTTAATTGCATGCTGAGTAACTTATTCCTGAATTGAGCGACCATAACAAGGCAGGGACATCTGGTGGCTATTTGACGCGCCACAATACACAGACTGTATGCGATTGCCAGAACCCTGGGGAAGCTGTGGTAAAGTCAGCGTCCTTTTCATCGACATTCGCGTGATATGACCGACTCCAGTCTCTGCGCAAGCCCATCGAGCTTGAAAATCTACTTCCGCCTGCTCGGCTATGTCCGGCCGTACATCAGCCTGTTCCTGATCAGCATCGTCGGTTTTCTGATTTTCGCTTCGACGCAGCCAATGCTGGGCTACATCCTCAAGTACTTCGTCGACGGTCTATCCAACCCTGAAGCGGTGCTGTTTCCAACCGTGCCCTACCTGCGGGATCTGCAACTGCTGCAAGCGGTGCCATTGTTGATCATCCTCATCGCCGCGTGGCAGGGGTTGGGGTCGTACCTGGGCAACTACTTCCTGGCCAAGGTTTCCCTGGGTCTGGTCCATGACTTGCGGGTCCAGTTGTTCAACAACCTGCTGGTGCTGCCAAACCGGTATTTCGACAAGCATAACTCGGGGCACCTGATTTCACGTATCACCTTCAACGTGACCATGGTCACGGGGGCGGCAACAGATGCGATCAAGGTCGTAATCCGTGAAGGCATGACGGTGATCTTCCTGTTTGCCTCGCTGTTGTACATGAACTGGCGTCTGACGCTGGTCATGGTCGCCATCCTGCCGCTGATCGCCCTCATGGTGCGCACGGCCAGCAAGAAATTCCGCAAGCAGAGCAAGAAAATCCAGCTGGCCATGGGGGACGTGACGCATGTGGCGTCCGAAACGATCCAGGGCTATCGCGTGGTGCGCAGCTTCGGCGGTGAAAAATACGAAGAGAAACGTTTCTTCGATGCCAGCCAGGGCAACACCGACAAGCAATTGCGCATGACCCGCACCGGCGCCATCTACACGCCGCTGCTGCAACTGGTGATCTACACCGCCATGGCTGTGCTGATGTTCCTGGTGCTGTTCCTGCGGGGCGACGCGTCCGCCGGCGACATGGTGGCCTACATCACCCTGGCCGGTCTGCTGCCCAAGCCGATTCGCCAGCTGTCCGAAGTCAGCTCGACCATCCAGAAAGGTGTGGCCGGCGCTGAAAGTATCTTCGAACAACTGGATGTCCAGCCTGAAGTCGATACCGGCACCGTCGAGCGTGATGTCGTCAGCGGTCGCCTGGACGTGCGCAACCTCAGCTTTACCTACCCTGACACCGAGCGTCAGGTGCTCAATGACATCAGTTTCTCGGTCGAGCCCGGGCAAATGGTGGCGCTGGTGGGACGTTCGGGCAGCGGCAAGTCGACCCTGGCCAACCTGATTCCGCGTTTCTATCACCACGACAAGGGCGAAATCCTCATCGATGGCGTCGAAGTGGAACAGTACAAGCTGTTGAACCTGCGCAAACACATCGCCCAGGTGACCCAGCACGTGACCCTGTTCAGCGACACCGTGGCCAACAACATCGCTTACGGCGACTTGGCCGGCGCACCCCGCGAAGACATTGAAAAGGCGGCCAAAGATGCCTACGCGATGGACTTCATTGCCCAATTGCCCGAAGGCCTGGACACCCAGGTTGGGGAAAACGGCGTGCTGCTGTCCGGTGGCCAGCGCCAGCGCCTGGCGATTGCCCGGGCACTGTTGAAGAATGCTCCGCTGCTGATTCTCGATGAGGCGACTTCGGCACTCGATACCGAGTCCGAGCGGCATATCCAGGCAGCCCTGGATCAGGTCATGAAAGGTCGTACCACGCTGGTGATCGCTCACCGCCTGTCGACCATCGAAAAGGCCGACCTGATCCTGGTCATGGATCAGGGGAAAATCGTCGAGCGCGGCACCCATGAACAACTGCTGGCGCAAAACGGCTACTACTCGCGCCTCAACGCGATGGGCCTCGACGCCCCGGCCGAAGACATCGCCTGACCCCGAAAGGGCGAGCCTGGCTCGCCCTTTCGCATCGATATGCAAGCGATGGAAATGAGCGATGCGTGTCGTCGTCTGGCGGATCTGCTGCTCAAAAAATGAGCAATAAACCCCGGCGAATCATCCGGTTGCAGCCACCGCACAAGCTGACACCAACCCTGTGTTAATATCGCGCCCCTGTTCATTCTGTATGTGGGTTGCACCATGAAGTTGTCCATGCCGCGATTCGATCAAGCCCCTGTCTTGGTAGTCGGCGATGTCATGCTCGACCGTTACTGGCATGGTGGTACCTCACGGATTTCTCCTGAGGCACCGGTGCCGGTAGTCAAGGTCGATCACATCGAAGACCGCCCGGGCGGTGCTGCCAACGTTGCCTTGAACATTGCCGCCCTGGGGGCTCCGGCCTCGCTGGTCGGTGTCACCGGCGACGATGAAGCCGCCAACAGCCTGGTCAACAGCCTCAAGGGCGCCGGCGTGCGGGCCATCTTCCAGCGCATTGCGCACCAGCCGACCATCGTCAAGCTGCGGGTCATGAGCCGTCACCAGCAATTGCTGCGCATCGACTTCGAAGAACCCTTCGCCACCGACGCGTTGGCGCTGACCGCGCAGGTCGATGAGTTGCTCGAAGGCATCAAGGTGCTGGTGCTGTCCGACTACGGCAAAGGCGCGCTGAAAAACCATCAGGCGCTGATCCAGGCCGCCCGTGCCCGTGGCATTCCGGTGCTGGCCGATCCCAAGGGCAAGGATTTCTCGATCTACCGCGGTGCGAGCCTGATCACGCCAAACCTCAACGAATTCGAAACCATCGTCGGTGGTTGCGCCGATGAGCACGAGTTGGTGAGCAAGGGTGCGCAGCTGATGCACGACCTGGACCTCGGTGCCTTGCTGGTGACCCGTGGCGAGCACGGCATGACCTTGCTGCGCCCGGATCATCCGGCGCTGCACTTGCCGGCCCGTGCCCGTGAAGTGTTCGACGTGACCGGTGCCGGCGATACGGTGATTTCCACCCTGGCGGCCGCGATTGCCGCTGGCGAAGAACTGCCACACGCGGTGGCCCTGGCCAACCTGGCGGCGGGCATCGTGGTCGGGAAGCTCGGTACGGCGGCCATCAGTGCACCGGAACTGCGTCGTGCGATTCAGCGCGAGGAGGGTTCCGAGCGCGGTGTGCTGGGCCTTGAGCAGCTGTTGCTGGCGGTCGATGATGCCCGCGCGCACAACGAGCGGATCGTGTTCACCAACGGTTGCTTCGACATCCTGCACGCCGGTCACGTGACCTATCTGGAACAGGCGCGGGCCCAGGGCGATCGCCTGATCGTCGCAATCAACGACGATGCCTCGGTCAGCCGCCTGAAAGGGCCGGGCCGTCCGATCAATAGTGTCGACCGGCGCATGGCTGTACTGGCCGGTCT
Organism: Pseudomonas fluorescens; assembly: GCF_040448305.1. Classification (NCBI taxonomy): domain Bacteria; kingdom Pseudomonadati; phylum Pseudomonadota; class Gammaproteobacteria; order Pseudomonadales; family Pseudomonadaceae; genus Pseudomonas; species Pseudomonas fluorescens. Next base: position 526,547 of record NZ_CP148752.1, read on the forward strand.
GGGTGCGGTGGACTGGGTCATCAGTTTCTCGGAAGGCACTCCGGAAAACCTGCTGAGCGCGGTCAAGCCGGACGTGCTGGTCAAGGGCGGCGACTACGGGATCGACCAGGTGGTCGGCGCGGACATCGTGACGGCCTATGGCGGTACCGTGAAAGTGCTGGGGCTGGTGGAGAACAGCTCCACCACCGCGATTGTCGAGAAGATCCGCAAGTCGTAGGAGCTGGCGTAGCCTGCGATCTTTTCCGGTAGCCTGGGGATCGTAAAATCAAAAGATCGCAGCCTGCGGCAGCTCCTACATGGAGTACGCAGGCTGCGATTTTTTGCGTTTAAGAGCTTACCTTTTTACGCGGCACGATTTTCTTCAGCAGCAATTTGGCCTTCCCGCGCAACCGCGCCAACCCTGAATCCTTCACCGGCGGGGTCAGACCCTGCTGTCTCACCCAGTCCTTCCAGCGAATTCGTTCATCACGAACCAGCCAGCCTTCCTGTCGGGCAAAACTCTCGGCCAGGTACAGTCCGCGTGTGCTGGCGGGGTATAGCTGATCCTTTTTCAAGGTGTACAGCTCAGCCATCGGATGGCCGTCCTGCAAGGGCATCAAGTACAGATCGGGTCGCTTGCGGTCGAGGCGGGCGACGAGTTGATCGCCTTCGAGTCTTTCATCGACATGGAACAGGCTCAGGGATTTGGCTTCCTTGGGAACGTCCAGGCGCAAGTCGTAAATCAGTTGCAGCGACGCCGTTGGCAAATGCACGTAAGCCCGCGGACGCTCTATCAGCATCAGGTTGGCGCAACGTACCGGCCGCGCCGAGCCGGACAGTGGCGACAGGCGAAACGGCAGGGCTTCACGGTAATGCAGGGCGGCCGAGTAGGGCGCTGGCAGCCAGGTGTCGTTGAACCGCCCACCGAGCCAGCCTTCCGGGGTTTCCAGCAGGCATTCTTCGGCTATCTCTTGGATCGCCGTGTGCAAGGGTAGGTTCAGTTCATGGGCCGGCACGTACCCGGAGATCAGCTTGAGCACCACATCGCCACGGTCCTGCCGGCGTTGGCGTACCAGCACCCAATAGTCGCGATTCTGCCAATGCAGGGTCAGGCGCACCGAAACCCCGAGGTTGGCCAGCTCCAGGGCAAACCGTTCGCTGTTGCCGACCGTCACCGGTCGACGACGTTGCAGGGTCTGGGAGAAATTCAGCGGCCTGCCGACGCTCTGATAAGCCAGGCCTTCGGGGGTCGCTTCGACGAATAACGGCAGGGTCTTGAAGTTGCTCGGGTTCTTTCTGATGAGCGTACGCGACATGTCGGCTCCTGCTTAAGGCCGCGTGGGCGGCGTCAGTGGCTACGTAGGACCTGGGCAACGGTCGCGACATTGTGGGCGAGGTGCAGCGGATTGATGGTCCCGACAATAGCACTGGCAACACCCGGATGTTCAAACAACAACTCGAAACTGGCGCGCACCGGATCCACGCCCGGACTCAGGCAGACATGACCACTGGCGAGGGCTTTTTTGACCAGAATGGCTTTGCCGTGTGCAGCAGCATAGTCAATGACGGCCTTCTCGTTTTGTTCGTTGAGATTGTAGGTGACCATCGCGCAGTCGCCTTGCTCCAGCGCCTTCAAGCCACCGTCGACGGTTTTGCCGGAAAACCCGAAACCGCGAATCTTGCCTTCGGCCTTGAGTTCGGCGAGGGTGTCGTAGACTTCGCAGTCATTGAGGATTGCCAGGTCGTTACCATCGGAGTGCACCAGCACCAGGTCGATGAAGTCCGTTTCCAGGCGTTGCAGGCTGCGTTCCACCGACATACGTGTGTGTGCGGCGCTGAAATCGTGACGAGACTGGCCGTCGGCAAACTCTTCGCCGACCTTGCTGACAATCACCCAATCCTGACGCTGACCGCGCAGCAACGGGCCGAGGCGTTCTTCGCTGCGACCATAGGCCGGTGCGGTGTCGATCAGGTTGATGCCCAGGTCGCGGGCGAGTTTGAGCAGCATGCGCGCTTCATCGTCATCGGGAATCTGGAAGCCGTTGGGGTACTTCACCCCTTGGTCGCGGCCCAGTTTCACGGTGCCCAGGCCCAGGGGGGAAACCAGCAGGCCAGTGCTGCCCAGCGGGCGATGCAAGTCGTGCAGGGTCGGTTGGCTCATGGCAGCAGTTGCTCCCAGGCAGGTACGCCCATCGGCGGCTTCGGCAGTTCAGGCAGTGCTGCCGGGTGGCTTGGCTGGATACCGTCGCGGGTCAGGCTGGCGATCACGCGGTCGGCGAAGTCCGGCGCCAGGGCGAGCTTGGTCGGCCAGCCCACCAGCAGTCGGCCTTCCTCGGCCACAAAGGCGTTGTCGGGACGGGTCAGGCCTGATTGCAGCGGTTCGGCGCGATCCACGCGCAAGGTCGCCCATTGCACCGTACTCAGGTCGATCCATGGCAGCAATTGGCCGAGTTCTTTCTGTGCGGTGGCGATCTGCTCGACGGGCTCACGGGTCACGCCTTCGGATTCCGCGATATCGCCGCCCAGGTACCAGACCCATTGACCATCTGCCGCCGGGTGCGTGGTCACAGTGATACGCGGTTTGGTGCCACCACCCAGGCAGTGGGCGTACAGCGGTTTGAGGCTTGGTCCCTTGGCGATGATCATGTGCAACGGGCGGCGCTGCATGGCGGGCTGGCTCAGCCCCAGCGTTTCAAGCAATGCCGCGGTTCCGACGCCGGCGCTCAGGACGATGCGCTGGGCACGGATCTCGCGTTCGTCCACCTTCAGGCCGATCAGCACGCCGCCTTCGAGCAGGGGCTCGATCTTCTGCCCAGCGAGCAAGCCATCTCCGGCCAGATCGGCCAGGCGCTGGATCAGGCTCGGCACGTCGACCACCAGTTCCGCCAGGCGATAGACCTTGCCCTTGAAGCGCTTGTCTTGCAGGGCCGGCGGCAATTGCTCGCCCTTGACCTGATCGACGCGACCACGCACGGCTTTGCTGGCAAAGAAACTGGTGAGGTTGCCGGCGAGGGTGCCGGGGGACCAGAGGTAATGGGCTTCGGACAGCAGGCGCACGCCGGACAGGTCCAGCTCGCCGTTACCGGCCAGAGCTTCACGCCAGCGGCGCGGCATGTCGGCGATGGCTTCCGAGGCCCCGGTCAGGGCGCCATGCAGCGCGTATTTGGCGCCGCCGTGGATGATGCCCTGGGACTTCACACTCTGCCCGCCGCCGAGGCTGGCACTTTCCACCAGCACGGTCGAAAAACCCTGGCGCCGCAGGCGCGCATTCAGCCAGAGGCCGGCGACACCAGCGCCGACAATCAGAACGTCGGTGGAAATAACGGATGGCATTCGGCGACCTCTGTGTTCAAGACGAGGGCGCAGTATACAGACTCGAAGTGGAGGGGATTTACTGGATCAAGAGGTGAACACAAAACCTGTGGGAGCGAGCCTGCTCGCGATGAGGGCGTGTCAGTCGATATCAGTGTCGACTGATACACCGCCTTCGCGAGCAGGCTCGCTCCCACAGTGAAATGTGCTTCGGACTTAATGCCCCGCAGTTTTGGAGAAGAGCTGGATGACCACAACACCCAGCACAATCAACGCCATCCCCAGCATCGCCGGCACGTCCAGCTTCTGCCCATAGATAAACAGTGCCGCGACGCTGACCATCACGATCCCCATGCCGGCCCACACGGCGTACGCCACGCCCACCGGAACGCTGCGCACCACCAGGGTCAGCATCCAGAAGGCAATGCCGTAACCGACGATGACCAGCACCAGTGGCAGTGGGGTGCTGAGGCCTTTGACCGCTTTCATCGAAACAGTGGCAATCACTTCGGCGCAGATGGCAATGGCCAGGTAGTAGTAGGCGGTCATGGGTCAATCCTCGTGTGAAGTGTTGCTCTCTGAGGTCGGCATTCTAGAGATTCGCCAGATGCGGTAAAGTCATTACCTATCTGTTTGGGAGATGGGTTGAGCCATGAGCATGCAATGGAATCTGGAACAGTTGCGGTTGTTTGTCAGCGTAGCGGAGCAGCGTTCGTTTTCTGCCGTGGCGCGCGGTCAGCGCAAGGCGCAGTCGGCGGTCAGCAGTTCGATAGCGCTACTGGAAGAAGACCTGGGCGTCAGCCTGTTCGACCGCAGCAGCGGCCGTCAGCCGAAACTCACTGAAGCCGGCACGGCTTTGCTGGACGAAGCGCGAGAGGTGTTGCGCCAGTGCGAACGACTCAACGGCCGCGCGCTGGCGATGATGCGCGGGCAAGAAGCGCGACTGCGTGTGGCGCAGGATGAAGCGATGCCTTATCAGCCGATCATCGAAAGCTTCGAGGCCCTGGCGGAAAAATTCCCCAGCCTTGAAGTGCAACTGACCAGCGCCGCCCAAGGCGATGTCGCGCGCAAGCTGGTGGAGCGGCGTGCCGATCTGGGGCTGCTGTTCTTTCACGATCAGATTCCCGAGGCACTTGAGCGGCGGGTACTGGGCAGCGTGGAAATGGTCACGGTGTGCGGCAAGGATCATCCGTTGGCGCGCAAAGGCGCAGTGGATGGCCAACAACTGGCGCAACATCGGCAGCTGCTGATGTCCACGGAGTCGAGCATTTATCCCGGCAGTGATCCCGCCAGCCCGCAGGTGTGGCGCGCCGACAGCTTCTATGTGATGGCCGAATGGCTGGTGCGTGGCCTCGGCTGGGCCTGGTTGCCACGCCACGTGGTGCAGTACCCGACCTATCAGAACCAGATGGTCGAACTGGTCAGCGAATGGACCCCGCCGGCCCTGGTGGTGGAGCTGGTATGGCGCCGGGATGAACCGCTCGGTCCGGCCGCGCGCTGGCTCGCCGAACGTTTTGCCGTGCACTTGCAGGCGATTGGTGAAAAAAGCCGATAAACTCCGCCGCCATGAATAGAACTCTCTACACCGCGCTGTTTTATCTGGGGCTGCCATTGGTAGCGATTCGGCTTTGGTTGCGCGCGCGCAAGGCGCCGGCGTATGCCAAGCGCATCGGTGAGCGCTTTTCCTGCGGGATGCCAGCGATGAAACCGGACGGCATCTGGGTGCACGCCGTGTCGGTGGGCGAAAGCATTGCGGCCGCACCGATGATTCGAGCCTTGCTGGCGCGTTATCCGGATCTGCCGATCACTGTGACCTGCATGACCCCGACCGGTTCGGAACGCATCCATGCACTGTTCGCCAATGAGCCACGCATCCAGCACTGTTATCTGCCCTATGACTTGCCTTGCGCTGCCCGGCGCTTCCTTGATCGGGTCCAGCCGAAACTGGCGGTGATCATGGAAACCGAGCTGTGGCCCAACCATATCCATCAATGCGCCAAACGCAGGATCCCCGTGGCGTTGGCCAATGCGCGACTGTCCGAGCGTTCGGCCAGGGGATACGGCCGGTTCCCCAAGCTGACCCAGCCAATGCTGGCTGAGATGAGCCTGTTTGCGGTGCAGACCGAAGCCGAGGCCCAGCGCTTGCGCGACTTGGGCGCGCGGACGGAAACCGTCGAAGTGACCGGTTCGATCAAGTTCGACCTGACCATCGACCCGCAACTGCTGGAGCGCGCCGTTGAGCTGCGCGGGCAATGGCAGGCGCTGGAACGACCGGTGTGGATCGCGGCCAGTACCCATGACGGCGAAGACGAGGTGGTGCTGGCGGCCCATCGCCAGTTGTTGGTCAGTCATCCCGATGCCTTGCTGATTCTGGTACCGCGTCATCCGGAACGTTTCAATTCGGTGTACGGGCTGTGCCAGCAACAAGGGTTTGCCACGGTCCGGCGTTCCAGTGGCGATGCGGTCAGCGCGAATACTTCAGTGCTGCTGGGCGACACCATGGGCGAGTTGCTGTTTCTCTACGCCCTGGCTGACAGTGCATTCGTCGGCGGCAGCCTGGTGCCGAATGGCGGGCATAACCTGCTGGAGCCGGCGGCTCTCGCCAAACCGGTGTTGAGCGGTCCGCATCTTTTCAACTTCCTCGAAATCGCCGCGCAGTTGCGCAGTGCCGGGGCGTTGCAGGAGGTGGAGGATGCTGAAGGGCTGGCGGTGGCGGTGCAGCGGCTGTTCGAACTGCCGCGAGATGCGCAGCGCATGGCAGAGGCCGGGTTGAACGTGATGCGCGCCAATCAGGGTGCATTGCAGCGCTTGCTGGACGGGTTGGGGCGGTTGATCGACCGTTAAGACCGAGTTGTATTCATTCGCGAGCAGGCTCGCTCCCACACTCGAATCACTGTGGGAGCGAGCCTGCTCGCGAAGCTTTTGCTTTTACTGATCAGGTCGCGCTTTCAACTGCTCCTCTGCCGCCTTGGCCAGATCCGGTGGCAGGAAATCCTTGTCCGGGTTGTAGTTCGGGTTGAGCCAGCGTGCCAGCACTTGCAGATCCCCCGGATTCAACGTGCCGGCCTGTTGCTTCAAGCGCAGGTTGTCGAGGATGTAGTCGTAGCGGGTGTTGTTGTAGTCGCGCACCGAGGTGTATAGCGAGCGCTGCGCGTCCAGCACGTCGACGATGTTTCGCGTACCCACCTGATAGCCGATTTCAGTCGCTTCCACCGCGCTCTGGTTGGAGATGATCGATTGCTTGCGCGCCTGTACCTGCTCGACATCGGTGTTCACCGCGCGGTGCAGGTCGCGGGTGTTTTCCACGATCTGCCGGCGCAGGGATTCGCGTTGCTGCTCGGTCTGGTCCAGCTGTGCATAGGACTGACGCACCTGGGAGTTGATCAGGCCACCGCTGTAGATCGGGATGTTCAGTTGCAGGCCCAAGGTCGTTTGGTCGACGTTGCCACCGTACGCCTGCGGCAGGTTATTCGGGTTGCTGAAGCCCAGTGCGTCGTTGTCGCCCTTCTCGTACTTGGCGACCGCGTCTACCGTTGGCAAGTGCCCGGACCTGCGCTGCTTGAGGGTTTGCTCGGCGGCGCTGACGGCATAGTTGCTGGCCAACAGATTGAGGTTCTGCCTGCCCGCGGTTTCGACCCAGGCCTTGGCGTCGTTCGGTACTGGCGGCAGGATCGGCAAGTTATGGCTGATGCCCCAGATCGAGTTGTACTGGCGGTTGGTCAGGGTGATCAATGCTTCAAAGGCGTCGTCCACCTGGCGTTGCGCAACGATGCGGTTGGCGCGTGCGGTGTCGTAGCTGGCTTGTGAGTTCAATACGTCGGTCTTGTCCGAGAGGCCGACATCGAAGCGCTCGTTGGATTGATCGAGCTGGCGTTTGAACGCCGCTTCTTCGGCCTTGGTCGAGGCCAGGTTGTCCTGGGTGCGCAGCACGTTGAAATAGCTGTCAGCGGTTTGCAGGATCAGGTTTTGCTCGGTCGCCGAGAGTTGCAGGGCGGCCTGTTCGTTGACTTCCTTGGCGGCCTGGAACTGGAACCAGCGATCGGCGCGGAACAAAGGTTGCGCCAGGGTGGCCTGGTACGAATGAGCATCGCGGTTGGTCGTGCCCGAAGGTTGATCGAGCGACGTACGCACCTCGGAAATATTGGCGCCGCCCGAGAGGTTCGGCAGCAGCCCGGCACGGGCCTGGGGTACGACTTCTTTTTGCGCGCCGTATTGGGCGATGGCAGCCGCCAGGTCGGCGTTGTTGTTGACGGCTTCCTGATAAACGCTGACCAGGTCCGTCTTGGCCGATAAGGGCACATCTGCTGCCCAGGCCATTCCGTTGGACGCACAAGACACGGCAAGGGCCAGTGAGAGTTTGCGCAGCATAGACGATCCCTAGAATTGATATTACAGAGGTAATTTGAGCGCCAAGGCTAAGGCCCCGCTTTGACAGCGTCAATGCCGGCTCAGCGTAGCGAGTGTAGTTGTGCATTGGGGCGGCAACAATCCTGATACTGCGTGTAATAACGCCATTCATCATGGTCTTTGCAGTGGGGTTGGCGTTCTTTGCCAGTTGTGTCTAGACTGGCCGGGTTCTTGTCGGGGTGCCTTGCTATGAGGCTGAGATCGAATAATTTCGGATCCCGTTGAACCTGATCAGGTTAGCGCCTGCGTAGGGAACAAGATTTCTCGTCACCCGGCGAGTCCTCTTGTGCTTCGTCCGGGATGTTGTTCGACAATCGAACACCCCTCGAGCACTGAGCACAGCACAGCTGGTTTTCCCAGCGCCCGTGCGTCCATTCGTTTACAGGTTCGCTCCGACAAAAATCCACTGCCTGGATGTGTGTCTGGAGAACCCGTGATGACTACAAAAGCAAAAAACGCCACCAACCTGAGTGACTCGGCCAAGGTCGATCAGCAATCGGTTCAACCGTTTACCCGCTCGCAAAAAATCTATGTTCAGGGCACTCGCCCGGACATCCTCGTGCCGATGCGCGAAATCAGCCTGGACGTAACGCCGACCGACTTCGGCGGCGAGGTCAACGCACCGGTAGTGGTGTATGACACCTCGGGCCCGTACACCGACCCCAATGTCATCATCGATGTGCGCAAAGGCCTGGCCGACGTGCGTTCGCCGTGGATCGAATCCCGTGGCGACACCGAGCGCCTGAGCGGCCTGAGCTCGAATTTCGGCCAGGAGCGCCTTGCCGATCCGGAGCTGACCAAGCTGCGCTTTGCCCACGTCAACAACCCGCGCCGCGCCAAGCCGGGTGCCAACGTCAGCCAGATGCACTACGCGCGCCAAGGCATCATCACCGCCGAGATGGAATACGTCGCCATCCGCGAAAACATGAAGCTGGAAGTGGCCCGCGCCGCCGGCCTGCTGGACCAGCAACACGCCGGCCACAGCTTCGGCGCCAGCGTGCCGAAAATCATCACCCCTGAATTCGTCCGTGACGAAATCGCCCGTGGCCGCGCGATCATTCCGGCCAACATCAACCACACCGAACTGGAACCGATGATCATCGGCCGTAACTTCCTGGTGAAGATCAACGGCAACATCGGCAACAGCGCTTTGGGTTCGTCCATCGAAGAAGAAGTGGCGAAACTGACCTGGGGCATTCGCTGGGGTTCGGACACGGTCATGGACCTGTCCACCGGCAAGCACATCCACGAAACCCGCGAGTGGATCATCCGTAACTCGCCGGTGCCGATCGGTACGGTGCCGATCTACCAGGCCCTGGAAAAAGTCGGCGGCGCGGCCGAAGACCTGACCTGGGAGCTGTTCCGCGACACGCTGATCGAGCAGGCCGAGCAGGGCGTCGACTACTTCACCATCCACGCCGGTGTGCTGTTGCGCTACGTGCCGATGACCGCCAAGCGCGTGACCGGCATCGTCTCCCGCGGCGGTTCGATCATGGCCAAGTGGTGCCTGGCGCACCACAAAGAGAACTTCCTCTACACCCATTTCGAAGACATCTGCGAAATCATGAAGGCCTACGACGTCAGCTTCTCGCTGGGCGATGGCCTGCGTCCGGGGTCGATTGCCGACGCCAACGACGAAGCGCAGTTCGGCGAACTGGAGACCCTCGGCGAGCTGACCAAGATCGCCTGGAAACACGACGTGCAGTGCATGATCGAAGGCCCGGGCCACGTGCCGATGCAGTTGATCAAAGAGAACATGGACAAGCAGCTGGAGTGCTGCGACGAGGCGCCGTTCTACACCCTCGGCCCGCTGACCACCGACATCGCGCCGGGCTACGACCACATCACCTCCGGTATCGGTGCGGCGATGATCGGCTGGTTCGGCTGCGCCATGCTCTGCTACGTGACGCCGAAGGAACACCTGGGCCTGCCGAACAAGGATGACGTGAAGACCGGGATCATCACCTACAAGATCGCCGCGCACGCCGCCGATCTGGCGAAGGGGCACCCGGGCGCACAGATCCGCGACAATGCCTTGAGCAAGGCGCGTTTCGAATTCCGCTGGGAAGACCAGTTCAACCTGGGCCTCGATCCGGACACCGCGCGTTCGTATCACGATGAAACCCTGCCGAAGGATTCGGCCAAGGTCGCGCACTTCTGCTCGATGTGCGGGCCGAAATTCTGCTCGATGAAGATCACTCAGGAAGTTCGTGAATACGCGGCCAACCAGCGCATCGAAACCGTCGACGCCGAAGTCGCCCAGGGATTGGCGGACCAGGCCGAGCGGTTCAAACAGGAAGGCAGTCAGCTGTACAAGAAGGTTTGATCTGACCTGAAAAGGTGGGGCCTGAAAGGGCCCCATCGCCAGCAGGCTGGCTCCCACACTGGATTTGTGGTGTTCACAAGTCCCCTGTGGGAGCCAGCCTGCTGGCGATAGCGATCAACACAACAAAAAATGTCCCTCTGAGATAACACCCTTGAGCATTCAACCCAGCACTTATTCCCCCGATATCGCGGTGCCGAGCGACAAACGTGTCTTCGGCGGCCGCGATCTGTTTTCCCTGTGGTTTTCCCTCGGCATCGGCCTGATGGTGTTGCAGACCGGTGCATTGCTCGCGCCAGGCCTGGGCCTGTCCGGTTCGTTGCTGGCGATTTTTCTCGGCACGCTGGTTGGCGTTCTGCTGCTGGCGGCGGTCGGCGTGATTGGCAGTGACACTGGCCTATCGTCGATGGCCGCGCTCAAGCTCAGCCTCGGTGCCAGAGGCGCGAGCCTGCCGGCGGTGCTGAACCTGCTGCAACTGATCGGCTGGGGTTCGTTTGAAATCATCGTCATGCGCGATGCCGCCAGCCTGCTGGGCGCGAAGGCCTTCAGCGAAGGCAGCCTGCTGTCCAATCCCGTGCTGTGGACGCTGTTTTTCGGCGCACTGGCGACCTTGTTGGCCGTTAGCGGTCCATTAACGTTCGTGCGGAAGATCCTGCGCAAATGGGGTATCTGGCTGCTGCTGGCCGCGTGCATCTGGCTGACCTGGAACCTGTTCGCCAAGGCTGACCTGGCCGCGTTGTGGGCCCAGGCCGGTGACGGTTCGATGCCGTTCGCCGTGGGTTTCGACATCGCCATTGCCATGCCGCTGTCGTGGTTGCCGCTGATCGCTGACTACTCGCGCTTCGGCAAGCGGGCGAAAAACGTCTTCGGTGGCACCGCCATCGGTTTCTTTATCGGTAATTTCTGGCTGATGAGCCTGGGCGTGGCCTACACCCTGGCGTTCGCGCCGAGCGGTGAAGTCAATGCCTTGCTGCTGGCGCTGGCCGGCGCCGGCCTGGGGATTCCGCTGCTGCTGATTCTTCTGGATGAATCGGAAAACGCCTTTGCCGATATTCACTCGGCAGCGGTGTCCAGCGGGATTCTGTTGCGCGCCAAAGTCGAGCACCTGGCCCTGGCCATCGGCGTCATCTGCACGCTGATTGCCTTGCTGGCGCCGTTGGCCCAGTACCAGAACTTCCTGCTGCTGATCGGTTCGGTGTTTGCGCCGTTGTTCGGCGTGGTACTGGTGGATCACTTCATCCTGCGCAAGCGTAGCGCCCAGGTGGCCTCGGCCGCATTGCGCTGGCCGGCGCTGCTCGCCTGGCTGGGCGGGGTCAGCACCTATCACTTGTTGGCCAACCTGTATCCGGATGTCGGCGCCACCCTGCCAGCACTGGTAGTGGCAGGGTTGCTCCAGCTAGTGCTGGGCCGGGCCTTCAGTTACGGCCGGGAAACAGTTCGGGCTTGATGATGCCGTTCAGGCGAGGGTAGGGGATCTTCAGTTCGACATGGCCCAGCGCGTAAGGCGCGATGGTGCTGGTTTCGTACTTGAGGATCACCCCGCCGTAGGTCAGCGCCACGTTCTGGGTTTTCTGGAACGGCCAGCTCTTCACGAACTCCGGTTCCTGATCGAGCTTGGTGCTGATCAACCAGCTGTTGTGTGCCACCTGCGCGGCTTTCCAGAACGCGTCTTCCTGCCCTGGCACCAGCATGTCCGACAGCGTCAGCACTTTATGCTGCTGGCGTGAATAGTTGATGAAACCCCGACCTGGGGTGCCATGGGCACCGCCGGTGTCCAGATAGCTGGACAATTCGACGATCACCAAGCCGTCATGCTGCTCACGTACCTTTGCCTGCAGATAGCTGCTGAAGCGCGGGCCGGCGGTGCGCAAAAACTCTTCGCGATAGGCCGCCAGGGTCGGGGCAACCGGCGCGTCGGGCGAGGTGCGGGTCATCTGCAGTAGGCGCTTTTCGATGATGCCGTCCAGTGCCGGCTCGTCCGGGAAGTGCAGGGTGTCGATGTTGACCAGAGGGCAATCCGGGTTGCTGCAACCGGGCTTGAGTTGCTCGGAGGCGTCGCGGGTGGTTTCCAGCGGCGCCCGGTAATTGGGCTGGAACAGGCTCGCGCAAGCGCCCAGGGTCAGGGCGATAGCGGCCACGGAAGCAATTTTGAAAAGCGACATGAGCGTCCTTTCTGAAACAAGGGAAGGCAAAAAGTTACCCGCTTCGACTATCAACGGGGCAGTCAGTTCGCCACTAAGCTAATTAGAGTGGGTTTCGCCCTCACCGTCCATCCCGCTGACGGGAAAGGGGCTGCATCAAACATCACGGGCGCGTTAGGATGGCGCGAAGTCGAGGCCCAGGAAAAAAAGCAGCCTCGAACAGGATTTGCAGTAAAAGAGGATAGTCATGACGGATTTTGCCAACGCCATTCCGACCGCCGTTGATATCGTGCGGCGCGAAAAGTGCTACGAGGGCTTCTACAAACTCGAACGCGTGCACTTGCGCCACGAATTGTTCGCCGGGGGCATGAGCCGCGAGATCAATCGTGAAGTGTTCGTTCGCCATGACGCGGTATGCATGCTGCCTTACGATCCACAACGCGATGAAGTGGTGCTGATCGAGCAGTTTCGCGTCGGCGCCATGGACAAGACCGACAATCCGTGGCTGATCGAACTGGTCGCTGGTCTGATCGACAAGGATGAAGTGCCGGAAGCAGTTGCTCACCGCGAGGCGCAGGAGGAAGCTGGGCTGGTAATCGGGGCGCTCTGGCCGATGACCAAATACTTTCCATCGCCGGGCGGCAGCAACGAGTTCGTGCATCTGTACCTGGGGCGTTGCGACACTACCGGGGTTGGCGGCCTGCATGGGCTGGAGGAAGAGGCAGAAGATATTCGCGTCACGGTCTGGGCTTTCGAAGATGCCCTGCAAGCCGTGCGCGACGGGCGTATTGCCAACGCGGCGAGCATCATTGCCTTGCAATGGCTGGCTTTGAACCGCGTTGAAGTGAGGGGGTTATGGTCGTAAACAAGCTGCGCGATCGCTATCGGGTGGACCTGGTGGGGCTGCAAGCATCCTGCGAGGCGAACTACGCGCGCCTGATGCGACTGCTGCCGGACATGCGCAGCGAACCCGCCGCGCGGCGCATCGCCGTGACCCATGGCGACCAGATGCTCGGCGTGCTGGCGCTGGAAGTGCTGCTGACCTGTCCTTACACCACGACCCTGCAAGTGCGTCAGGAACACAGCCTGCCCTGGCTGCCGGTGCCGCAACTGGAAGTGCAGGTCTATCACGACGCACGCATGGCCGAAGTGGTCAGCGCCGAACATGCACGACGCTTTCGCGGCATCTATCCTTACCCGAATGCCTCGATGCACCAGCCGGACGAAAAGGCCCAGCTGAACATGTTTCTGGGCGAATGGCTGAGCCATTGCCTGGCGCTGGGGCATGAGTACGAAGTAGTACGTTAGTTGTGAAGCGCAGTTGTGAACTGCGTCAGGTTCACAGATTTCCTCTTTCGATCGTCCCCTAGCATAATTGCGGCACTTACCCATCCCCGTGATCACGCCCTGGGAGAACGCCTTGCCGAGCGTATCCACATTGACCACCGCCGATCCGGCGTTGCTGGTGCAACTCTCCGACAGCCACCTGTTTGCCGAAGCGGACGGCGCGTTGCTGGGCATGAATACCCGCGACAGCCTGCAAAAGGTCATCGAGCTGGTGCGCGCGCAACAGCCGCGGATTGACTTGATCCTGGCCACAGGTGATCTGTCCCAGGACGGGACGCTGGAGTCCTACCAGCAGTTTCGCGACATGACACGCCAGCTCGATGCGCCGGCGCGCTGGATTCCCGGCAATCACGATGAGCCGCGGATCATGGCCGAGGCGGCGGTGCAGAGCGCTTTGCTCGAACCGGTGGTGGATATCGGCAACTGGCGGGTCACACTGCTCGATTCGGCGGTGCCGGGCTCGGTGCCAGGTTATTTGGAAGATGAACAGTTGCAGTTGCTCGCCCGCGCGTTGAGCGAAGCGCCGGAACGCCATCATCTGGTGTGCTTCCACCATCACCCGGTGTCCATCGGTTGTGCATGGATGGAACCGATTGGCTTGCGCAATCCCGAGGCGCTGTTCGCCGTGCTGGACCGTTTCGAACAGGTGCGCGCGGTGTTGTGGGGGCATGTGCACCAGGAAATCGACCAGATGCGCAATGGCGTGCGGTTGATTGCCTCGCCCTCGACCTGCATCCAGTTCGAGCCCGGCAGCGAGGATTTCAAGGTCGGGGAACAGGCACCGGGCTATCGCTGGTTGCGACTGCTGCCCGACGGGCGGCTGGAAACCGGGGTGGAGCGGGTGATCGGGTTCGATTTCACTGTGGATTACGGTTCCAACGGCTACTGACTGTTCACTTTTCAGGTAAACCGGGTCGCGCCCATCGCGAGCAGGCTCGCTCCCACACTGGACCTGCGTAGTTCACACATCCCCTGTGGGAGCGAGCCTGCTCGCGATGGCGTCCGGACAGGCAACTTGAATTTTGTTGATATCCCCGATTCCCCCGGCACCCTGTAAACTCCGCCTCTTTAGCCGACGCACAGGGAGCTCAAATGTCCGGTTCGATCCTTTATATCCACGGCTTCAACAGCTCGCCGTTATCGAAGAAGGCCTGTCAGTTGATCGAGGTGATGGACCGTCTGGGTCTGAGCGAACACTTGCGCGTTCCGGCATTGCATCATCACCCGCGCCAGGCTATCGAGCAGCTGGAGCAGGCGATTGCCGAGCTGGGGCGGCCACTGCTGGTCGGCAGCTCGCTCGGCGGCTACTATGCCACTCACTTGGCCGAGCGCCTTGGCTTGAAAGCCCTGTTGATCAACCCTGCCGTCAGCCCGCACCGGATGTTCGACGGCTTTCTGGGGACTCAGAAAAACCTGTATACCGAAGAGACCTGGGAAATGACCCATGACCACGTGACGGCCCTGGCCGAACTGGAAGTACCGGCGCCCCAGGATCCGCAGCGTTATCAGGTATGGTTGCAGACAGCTGACGAAACGCTGGACTATCGCCTCGCCCAGCAGTATTACCGGGCATGCGCCTTGCGTATCCAGGCCGGCGGCGACCACAGTTTCCAGGGTTTTGCCACGCAACTGCCGGCCATGTTGAGTTTTGCCGGCATCGGCGCCGATTTGTATCAGGCAATCGATTTCACCGCATTGTGAGCGATAGCCCCATGAATTCTTTTTTCACCGAACACTGACGACGAGACCCCATGGCCACTCCCAGCGCTAGCTCTTATAACGCAGACGCCATCGAAGTCCTCTCGGGCCTCGACCCGGTGCGCAAACGCCCCGGCATGTACACCGACACCAGTCGGCCGAACCACCTTGCCCAGGAAGTCATCGACAACAGTGTCGACGAAGCCTTGGCCGGGCATGCCACATCGGTACAGGTGATCCTGCATGCCGACCATTCCGTGGAAGTCAGCGACGACGGCCGTGGCATGCCGGTGGACATTCACCCCGAGGAAGGTGTTTCGGGCGTTGAGTTGATCCTCACCAAGCTGCATGCCGGTGGCAAGTTTTCCAACAAGAACTACCAGTTCTCCGGCGGTCTGCACGGGGTGGGTATTTCCGTGGTCAACGCCTTGTCCACCGAAGTGCGGGTGCGTGTAAAGCGTGACGGCAACGAATACCAGATGACCTTCAAGGATGGCTACAAGGCCACCGAGCTGGAAGTCGTCGGTACGGTCGGCAAGCGCAACACCGGCACCAGCGTGTTCTTCGCGCCGGATCCGAAATACTTCGACTCCCCGAAATTCTCCATCAGCCGCCTCAAGCACGTACTCAAGGCCAAGGCCGTGTTGTGCCCGGGGCTGCTGGTCAGCTTTGAAGACAAGGCCACCGGCGAGAAAGTCGAATGGCATTACGAAGACGGTCTGCGTTCCTACTTGGTGGATGCGGTCAGCGAATTCGAGCGCCTGCCGAACGAACCATTCTGCGGCGCTTTTGCCGGTAACAAGGAAGCCGTGGATTGGGCGCTGCTGTGGCTGCCCGAAGGTGGCGACGCGGTCCAGGAAAGCTACGTCAACCTGATCCCGACCGCCCAGGGCGGCACCCACGTCAACGGTCTGCGTCAGGGCCTGCTCGATGCGATGCGCGAGTTCTGCGAGTTCCGCAGCCTGTTGCCGCGCGGCGTTAAGCTGGCGCCGGAAGACGTCTGGGAACGCATCGCCTTCGTGCTGTCGATGAAGATGCAGGAACCGCAATTCTCCGGCCAGACCAAGGAGCGGCTGTCTTCCCGTGAAGCGGCGGCGTTCGTCTCCGGTGTGGTCAAGGATGCGTTCAGCCTGTGGCTCAATGCCAACCCGGAAACCGGCATGCTGCTGGCGGAACTGGCGATCAACAACGCCGGCCGTCGCCTCAAGGCCAGCAAGAAGGTCGAGCGCAAACGCATTACCCAAGGCCCGGCGCTACCAGGCAAACTGGCCGACTGTGCCGGGCAGGACCCGATGCGTTCCGAGCTGTTCCTGGTGGAAGGTGATTCCGCCGGCGGCTCGGCCAAGCAGGCGCGGGACAAGGAATTCCAGGCGATCCTGCCGTTGCGCGGCAAGATCCTGAATACCTGGGAAGTCGACGGCAGCGAAGTGCTGGCCAGCCAGGAAGTGCACAACATCGCCGTGGCCATCGGCGTCGATCCGGGTGCGGCGGACATGAGCCAGCTGCGCTACGGCAAGATCTGCATCCTCGCCGACGCCGACTCCGACGGTCTGCACATCGCAACCTTGCTCTGCGCCTTGTTCGTCCAGCATTTCCGCCCGTTGGTGGATGCCGGTCACGTCTACGTCGCGATGCCGCCGTTGTACCGCATCGACCTGGGCAAAGAGATCTACTACGCCCTCGATGAAGCCGAACGCGATGGCATCCTCGATCGCCTGGTGGCCGAGAAGAAGCGCGGCAAGCCGCAAGTCACCCGATTCAAGGGGCTGGGCGAAATGAACCCGCCACAGCTGCGCGAGACCACCATGGACCCGAACACCCGGCGTCTGGTGCAGTTGACCCTGGAAGACTTCGAAGCTACCTCGGAAATGATGGACATGCTGCTGGCGAAGAAACGCGCCGGTGACCGCAAGACCTGGCTGGAGTCCAAGGGCAACCTGGCCGAGGTGCTGGGCTGATGCGTCTGGGCTTTGCCCTGGCCTGTGGGTTGCTGCTGACGTCGATTACGGTATCTGCCGAGCCGGCGCCACAGCTGCGCGTGTTGTCCGGGCATGTCGTCGACGGCATGCGCGGTGGCAACCTGTCCGGGCTGGCGCAGTGCGGCAATGACCTGTGGGCAGTTTCCGACCGCGACGATGATCAGATCTACCGCCTCGATACCCGCGAATCCGTGTGGCAGGCACAAACGGTGCACATCGACGTACCGCCGGTGCCTGACAGCGGTTTGCCCTGGGGGCTGAAATCTCGCGTCTGGGGGGCTTCGTTCGTGCGTGGCGGTGATCTGGACTTCGAAGGCATCACCTGCGACGGCGCCGGCAATCGCTACATCGGCAGCGAGGGCCATGCCGCTGTCTTGCAAGTGCCACCAACGGGGCCCGCCACCTGGCTGAAAATCTCGCCGATGCTGGTTCGCGAGGCCCGGGCCCGAGGCCTGCTGTTGCAGTTCAATGCGTTGTTCGAAGGGCTGGCGGTCAATTTGGCAGGCGATCAGATGTGGTTCGCCGCCGAGCGGCAAGGCCGGGGACTACTGATGATCAAGCGCAAACAGACCCTGTGGGATTGCGACGGTGGCTGCGTGCTGCTGAGCGAGGCAGGCATGGAAATGCAACCCGAGCAGTTTCCCCATGCCAAGGCTGCCCCGCGGGATTTCTCTGACCTGTCGCTGTTCAACGGCAAGCTGTTCACCCTTGAACGCAACGCCTACCAGATCTGCCGCCGGGATGCGCAGACGGCCAAGGTCGAGCGCTGCTGGTCGTACGCTGCCGAGTTGTTGCAGGAAAACCGTCGTTATTCACAGAATTACGGGCTGGAAGAAGCGTTGATCGTGGATGCCGATGGCGCCTGGATCGGTGTTGACAATAACTTTGGCGCGCGCGCCGATGGCGAAGTCCGTCCGGTGGTCTGGCGCTTCGCTGCACCGGAAGGTGGCTGGAGTGCCAGGTCATGAGACAACAACGCCCGGGGCAGCGCATCGGTCGGGTGTTCATGGTGCTGGCCTGGTGTGCGGCGTTGTTTCTGGCCACACGGTTTTTCGGCCAGTGGGAAGCGCGTCAGCAAAATCCGAATGTGGTGGTTAGCTCGGAGCAGGGCGAAGGTTTCATCGAGGTGAAACTGGTGAGCAATGTGCAGGGGCATTTCGTCGCCAGCGGCCAGATCAACGGCCAGCCGGTGGACTTCATGCTCGATACCGGTGCGACCGATGTGTCGATTCCGGCGGGCCTGGCCAAGCGCTTGAAGCTCGAAGAAGGATTCGGCGTGACCCTGAGCACGGCCAATGGCCTGAGCCAGGGCTATCGCACCCGTATCGAACGCCTGCAACTGGGCGACATCGTGCTGCGGGATGTACGCGCACTGGTGGCCCCGGGGTTGCATGGCGATCAGGTGTTGCTCGGCATGAGCGCACTGAACAAACTTGAATTTACCCAGCGCGGTGGCACCATGCTGCTGCGCCAGACAACGAACCGATGAGGCCCGCATGAGCGACTCCCTTGATCTCAGCCTGGACGGTGTAGAACGCCGCTCGCTGGCTGACTTCACCGAAAATGCCTACCTCAACTACTCCATGTACGTGATCATGGACCGTGCCTTGCCGCATATCGGCGACGGCTTGAAACCGGTACAGCGCCGCATCATTTATGCGATGAGCGAGTTGGGGTTGGACGCCGATTCCAAGCACAAGAAATCGGCGCGTACCGTCGGTGACGTGCTCGGCAAGTTCCACCCTCACGGCGACTCGGCCTGCTACGAAGCCATGGTGCTGATGGCCCAACCGTTCAGCTATCGCTACACGCTGGTCGACGGCCAGGGCAACTGGGGTGCGCCGGATGATCCCAAGTCCTTCGCCGCCATGCGTTACACCGAAGCGCGGCTGTCGCGTTATTCCGAAGTGCTGCTCAGCGAGCTGGGCCAGGGCACGGCGGACTGGGGTCCGAACTTCGACGGTACCCTCGACGAACCGCTGGTCTTGCCGGCCCGTCTGCCGAACATTCTGCTCAACGGCACCACCGGTATCGCCGTGGGCATGGCCACCGACGTTCCGCCGCACAACCTGCGGGAAGTCGCCACGGCGTGCGTGCGTTTGCTCGACGAGCCCAAGGCCACGGTCGAACAGCTCTGTGAGCACATCCAGGGCCCGGACTACCCGACCGAAGCGGAAATCATCACCCCGCGCGCCGACCTGCTGAAAATCTATGAAACCGGTCGCGGTTCGGTGCGCATGCGCGCCGTGTATCACATTGAAGACGGCGACATCATCGTCACCGCGCTGCCGCATCAGGTCTCGGGTGCCAAGGTGCTGGAGCAGATCGCCGCGATGATGCAGGCCAAGCCGTCCAAGGCGCCGCAAATTGCCGATCTGCGTGACGAATCCGACCACGAAAACCCGTGCCGGATCGTGATTATTCCGGGGGCGCGGAAAAACTTCGACCACGATGCGCTGATGCAGCATCTGTTCGCCAGCACCGAGCTGGAGTCGAGCTACCGGGTCAACATCAACATCATCGGCCTGGACGGCAAGCCGCAGCTGAAGAACCTGCGGGCGCTGCTGGTCGAATGGCTGGAGTTCCGGGTGCAGACCGTGCGTCGTCGCCTGCAATTCCGCCTCGACAAGGTCGAGCGTCGCCTGCACCTGTTGGACGGTTTGTTGATTGCCTACCTCAACCTGGATGAAGTGATCCACATCATCCGTACCGAGGAGCATCCGAAAGCCGCGCTGATCGAGCGTTTCGCCCTGAGCGAAATCCAGGCCGACTACATCCTCGACACCCGTTTGCGTCAGTTGGCGCGACTGGAAGAAATGAAGCTGCGTGCCGAGCAGGATGAACTGCTCAAGGAACAAGCCAAGCTGCAAGCCCTGCTGAGCAGCGAAGCCAAGTTGAAAAAACTGGTGCGCAGCGAACTGATCAAGGACGCTGAAACCTACGGTGATGACCGTCGTTCGCCGATTGTCGAGCGCGCCGAAGCCAAGGCCCTGACCGAGCACGATCTGCTGCCGAACGAGAAAGTGACGGTGGTGCTGTCGGAAAAAGGCTGGATTCGCTCCGCCAAAGGCCACGAAATCGACGCCACCGGGCTTTCCTACAAGGCCGGGGACGGTTTCAAGGCGCTGGCAGCCGGGCGCTCCAACCAGTTTGCCGTGTTTATCGACTCCACCGGCCGCAGTTATTCGGTGGCTGCCCACACCTTGCCGTCGGCCCGTGGCCAGGGCGAGCCGCTGACCGGCCGTCTGACGCCTCCGCCGGGAGCGAGTTTCGAATGCGTGCTGATGCCGGAAGACGATGCGCTGTACGTGATCGCCTCCGACGCCGGCTACGGCTTCGTGGTCAAGGGTGAAGACTTGCAGGCCAAGAACAAGGCGGGCAAGGCCTTGTTGAGCCTGCCGAACAACGCCAAGGTCATGCTGCCGCGCCCTGTGGCCGATCGTGAACAGAACTGGCTGGCGTCGGTGACGACCGAAGGTCGCCTGCTGATCTTCAAAATCAGCGACCTGCCACAATTAGGAAAGGGCAAAGGCAACAAGATCATCGGGATTCCCGGTGAGCGAGTGGCCAGTCGTGAAGAGTATGTGACGGACATCGCCGTATTGCCGGACGGTGCAACGCTGGTGTTGCAGGCCGGGAAACGTACCTTGTCACTGAAAGCGGACGACCTCGAACACTACAAGGGTGAACGTGGCCGTCGTGGCAATAAGTTGCCGCGTGGCTTCCAGAGGGTCGATGCGCTGCTCGTCGAAAACCTCAATTAGGCGACTTAGAAGCGCCGATCTACGATTTAACCCGTAGTTCGGCGCTTTGCGCTGGAGTCGGAACGCATATTCACGGATGATATGGCCTTTCAAGCGCCGGCACTGCCGCGCGTTCTTCATATTTATTGAGTATTTTCACTGTGATCAGCCTTTTTGCGATCACCTGGATGGGACGATGACTGCTCTGCGCCTTCCTTTTATTCTTTTGCTCGCCGGCGTTCTTGGCCTGGCGGGTTGCAGCGTTCACCAACCGGTGTCGCTGTATCAGCTGGACGCTGGTAGTCCGGTTCAGCCCGCACAGAACGCGGGCATGGCGGTATTGTTGGGGCCGGTCATCGTGGCTGACTACCTGCAACGCGAAACCCTGTTGCAGCGTCAGCCGGATGGCAGCCTGCAAGCCTCGACCGACGGTCGTTGGGCTGGCAGCCTTTCGTCGGATATCGATCAGTTGCTGCTGCGTCAGGTCGCAGGTCGTCTGGACAGCCAGCGCGTAGTGCTGGCCCCGGCGACAGTGGGCTTCACCCCGGACGTTCAGGTACTGCTGACCATCACGCGCCTGGATTCGGGTGAAAAACAACCGGCGATCCTCGACGCACAATGGCGCCTGATCGACCGTCGCGGGCAGGTCCGCGACAACCGCATCATCCATTTGCAGGAACAGCATGCCGGTAGCACGGCGGCTCAGGTCCAAGCGCAGGGCGTATTGCTGCAACGCCTGGCCGAGCAACTGTCGGTGGCGCTCAAGCCGCTGGCCAATCAGCCGCCGATCGCCGACGTCCCGCGCAAGCCGGCAGCCAAGGCGGCAGCACCTGCGGTAGAACAGGAAAAGCAGCCGAAGATCCCGATGGCCGCGCCTATTCGTACGGATATGGAAGTGTTCCGCTTCTGACCCTGGATGGATTTGAAACAAAGCCCGCATTGATGCGGGCTTTGTTGTTTCTGCGGGCTGGAGATCTTTAGCGTCAGTTCCGGCCTCATCGCGAGCAAGCTCGCTCCCACAATTGATCCGGACAGCCCACAGGAGGGGGTTCACTGACGATCCCCTGTGGGAGCGAGCTTGCTCGCGATGAGGCCAGAACAGGCCACAAAAAAGCCCGCAGACGATCACTCATCTGCGGGCTTCTTCACATCGGGGCCTGTGGCTTAAGCCCGACGCTCGTGCATCCGCGCCAATTGCCGTTCCAGCATCGATGGATACGGCTCCATCAATCGTTCCACGCAGCATGCACCTTCAGGGCTGGCAATCGGGCGGATCCGTGCGCGCTGACGAATCAAGCTGTCGTCGCTGATCTTGCGCTCCACCAGCAGCAGGTTGCGGCTGTGCTGCGACAGGGCCAGGGCGTCCTGGGCGGGGTCGGTCAGCAGCAGGTCGATCTGGCTCAGGCCGAACAGTTCGTCGCCCAGGGTCAGGCCCAGCTGCAATTGCAGGGTGATGCCGCTGTCCGCGACTTCGATCTGCAACTGGTGACCCAGGGCCCGCAGCAGCTCGCCACAGCAAATGGCGTTGGTCAGGTAGTCGTCGCCGCTGTCTTCGGTGTGGAACAGCATCAGCGTGCTGCCATCGTTCAAGGTCTCCACTTCGCCTTGATACAGCGATGCGGCCTGATCGAGGCAATCGCGATAGCGTTCGAGCAGTTCTTCAAGACGCGCCCGCGGCAGGCGTCGCAGTTGCTCCTGGGAGCCCAGCTGCACTGCCAGCACCGCGCTGTGTTGCGGCACGCTCGGCGTGGCCTTGCGAACCACCGGTTGTGGGGTGCTGTCCAGCGACTCGTCGCGCAGATCGGCGAACGGGTCTTCATCTTCGTCGTCTTCGACGGTGCTGACGATCTGCCGTGGCGCTGGCTTGAGTGCCGCTACCGGGCGGCTCTCGTCGAAACTCGGGTCGCGCAGGTTACGGACTTCGAAGGCCGGGTCGGCCTCGTCATCCATGTCGTCGAATTCCGGTTCCGGTTCCGGCACAGGGGCGGGCTCCGGGGCGAAGTTGGCGTGGAGCTGACGCGCCAGGTCGCCGATTTCGTCCTGGCGGTCGGTGGCCGGGGTGTATTCATCGATATTGCGCAGCCACACCCGCAATTGCAGCAGTGGCGTTGAGAGATAGCGCCCCATGCGCAGGCTCAGGGCCAGGGACAGGGCCAGCAGGATGGCGCTCAGAATGCCCATGCTTTGCAGGCTGATGGTCATCGGCTGCTGGAACTGGTCCATGTCCAGGCTGATGCGCAATTGCCCGGCGGTCACGTCCTGGAAAGTGATCTTGCTCTGGTACATGCCCTCGGCTTCGCCCAGCAGGCCATGCTTGGGACGCTGGCCGGATTCGGCAAGGATGCGGTTGTCCGGACTGTAGATGGCGGCGTGGGCCACCAGCTTGTTCTTGGTCAGGTTATTGAGCAGCACGTTGAGGCTGAGGATGTCGTTGGACACCAACAGCTCGGTGGCCGAGGTGGCCGTCTGCGTGGTCAGGCTTTCGCCCAGCGCATCCGCCTGCTCGTGCATGGCCTGCTTGAACTGCAGGCCCATCACACCGGCATAGATGACCAGGGCCAGGGCGACCAGGATCACGTTATGGCTGGCAATGCGCAATGCAATCGGTACACGGCGGTGGCGCAGTGCCCGGAAGATCAGCAGGAAGAAGTTATCGGTTTTTACTGGCGTGGGCCGGTTCACTTGAGCTCGGCTCTTTTGTCCGTGAAGTTGACGCGCAGTATAGCGACAGGCCCTAGGCCGTCAAAGCGCTCACGGTGCCCGATGGTCACTGAAAGTGGGTAGAATGCGGTTTTTTTCCACCTGCGGGGGTGCGCCTTGCGCGAAATCGTCCTGATAAACATCACGGGAGTCGACCGTCCGGGTCTGACTGCGGCCATTACCGGCGTTCTGGCCCAGGGTGGTGTGAACATTCTCGACATCGGTCAGGCGGTGATCCACGACACCTTGTCGTTCGGCATCCTGGTTGAAATTCCCGACACCGAGCAAGGCAAGTCTGTGCTCAAGGACATCCTGTTCAAGGGATATGAGCTCGATCAACAGGTGCGTTTCACTCCGGTGTCCGAAGTGGATTACCAGCAGTGGGTCGGCAACCAGGGCAAAAAGCGCCACATCGTGACCCTGTTGACCCGCAAGGTGACAGCCGGGCAGTTGCAGGCCGTGAGCTCGATCACCGCTAAATATGGCCTGAACATTGATCACATCGATCGTCTGTCCGGGCGCATGCCGCTGGACACCCCGGCCGACAAGGGCAAGGGCTGCATCGAGTTTTCCGTGCGCGGCGAAGCGGCTGATCCGCAGGCGTTGCGTGCCGAATTCCTCAGCGTCGCCCAGGAACTGAACGTCGACATCGCCTTCCAGGAAGATTCGCTGTTCCGTCGCAACCGTCGCCTGGCGGTGTTTGACATGGACTCAACGCTGATCGAAGCCGAAGTGATCGACGAACTGGCCAAGGCGGCTGGCGTGGGTGACAAGGTCTCGGAAATCACCGAGCGGGCGATGGCCGGTGAACTGGATTTCCGCGCCAGCTTCAAGGAGCGCCTGGCCTTGCTCAAAGGTCTGGACGTCAATGTGCTGGATTCCATCGGCGCCTCGTTGCGCCTGACCGAAGGCGCCGAAACCCTGTTCGCCGAACTCAAGCGCCTGGGCTACAAGACTGCGATTCTGTCGGGCGGCTTCACTTACTTCGCCAAGCAATTGCAGGCCAAGCTGGGTATCGACTACGTATTTGCAAACGAGCTGGAAGTGGTCGACGGCAAAGTCACCGGCGTGGCGGTCGAGCCGATTGTCGATGCGCAGCGCAAGGCGGATTTGCTGAAGGAACTGGCACACAAGGAAGGTTTGCGCCTGGAGCAGACCATTGCGGTCGGTGACGGTGCGAATGACTTGCCGATGCTGGCGATTGCCGGGTTGGGCGTGGCGTTCCGTGCCAAGCCACTGGTGAAACAGTCGGCCAAGCAGGCGATCTCTACCCTGGGTCTGGATGGCGTGCTGTATCTGCTGGGCTTCCGCGATCGCGACGGCCAGCTGTAAAGCAATGTGGGAGCGAGCCTGCTCGCGAAGGGGTCATCACATTCAACATCCATGTTGACTGATGCACCGCTTTCGCGAGCAGGCTCGCTCCCACAGTTTGATCTCTATACAGGTCAGGCCTTCGGCAAGCCCATGCCCTGACCCATCTGCACCGCTGTACCGGCGGTCATTTCTTCAGCCCACTTCACTTGATCCGGCCCGAACAGCACGACAGCGGTCGAACCCAGCTTGAAGCGACCCAGTTCCGCACCTTTTTCCAGATGGATCGGCGCGCGGGAGGCTTCGTCGTAGCGGAAGGTTTTCAGCTCGCGTTTCGGCGGCGTAACCAGACCGGCCCAGACGGTTTCAATCGACGCCACGATCATCGCGCCCACCAGCACCACGGCCATCGGCCCGCGCTCGGTGTCGAAAATGCACGCCACACGCTCGTTGCGGGCGAACAGTTCCGGAACATTTTCAGCGGTGGTCTGGTTGACCGAGAACAGACGACCCGGGATGTAGACCATCTCGCGCAGGGTGCCGGCCAGCGGCATGTGCACGCGGTGATAGTCCTTCGGCGACAGGTAGATGGTCGCGAAGTCGCCACCCATGAACGGCGCAGCGTTTGCCGCATCGCCACCCAACAGTTCCAGCACGCTGAAGCTGTGGCCCTTGGCCTGGAACACGCGGCCGTGCTCGATCGGGCCGAGCTGGCTGATCGCGCCGTCGGCCGGGCTGAGGATCGCGCCCGGGGTTTCGTCCAGCGGACGGGCACCGTCTTTCAGCGCACGGGTGAAGAACGCGTTGAAGTGCTCGTAGGCGGTCAGGTCTTCGACCAGCGCCAAGGACATGTCCACCTGATAACGCTTGGCGAACCAGGCGGTAAAGGCATTCTTGAACCAGCGGACGCGGCATTCGGCGATGCAGCCGGCCAGTCGCGAGAGCAAGTTGTGGGGCAGCAGGTACTGGCCGAGGAGAAACAGACGCTTGTTCATTAACGGTCCTTAAAAATCTTAAATTTCTACCGGGGTATCGGGATGGTTGCCCCATTCGCCCCAGGAGCCGGCGTAGCCTTTGACCCGCGGATAACCGAGAGCCTTGGCCACCAGATAGGTGAAGCCAGAACGATGGTGAGTCTGGCAGTGGGTAATCACTTCTTTGTCTTTGCTGATCCCGAGTTGTTCGAGGATCTGCGGCATGTCGGTGCGGATGCGCAGTTGGCGTGCCCGATCCATGCCGGCGGTCCATTCGAAATTGACCGCGCCGGGAATGTGCCCGCCCTTGGCTGCCAGGACTTTCTCACCGGAGTACTCCAGCGGCCCGCGCGCATCCCAGATTGCCAGGTCGGCGGCGCCGAGACGGCTTTGCAGGTATTCGCGAGTGGCGGTGGGTTCGTCGTGCAAGGTCAGTGGAACCGGGCCGCCCACGGGTGGCGGGATCTGGATCGACATGGGCAAGCCTTCCGCCAGCCAGGCCGTCAGGCCGCCGTCGACATAGTGGTACTTGCTGTGACCGATGACATCCAGCAGCCAGATGAAGCGCCCGGCCCAACCGCCGCCTTCGTCGTCATACACCACGTAGACCGCGTCGGGGTTGTGTCCCAGCTCACCAAACAGCGTTTCGAGTGCTGCCTGCGGGGGCATCAGCCCCGGGGCGGGGGCCTGGCCGAGCTGCGTGCGCTTCGGATCGACAAAGCGCGCGCCGGGAATGTGCCCTTCGGCGTAGCGGGCGGGACTGGTCAAGTCCACCAGAATCAGTTCGCGGGCGTCGAGGCGAGGGAGCAAGTCGCTCGGCTCGATCACCAGCGGCAAGCCAGAGAAGTCAGACATGTGAGGTCTCCAGAGCACAAAAGGGAGGATTGTAACGCAGCTTATTGGCCACGGTGGCTAAAGCTGTGCAGGGCTTTTTCGATGCACTGTGCGGTTTTGCCGAAGGCCTGTACGGAAATTTCCGAAAACGGCCCGCCGCCTTGATCCGCCACGACGATCATGATCACCCGGCCATTGTTGACCAGCGAACGCAGCAGCAGGTGTTCGCCGCTGAACTGCGAGCGCAGGTTGTTGGGTAGCAGGGCCGAGAATTGCGCGTTGTTGGCGGGCGTCAGGCGCACCTGGGCCTGCTGCGCGAGCAGGCGTTGCAACACGTTGCTCTGGCTGACCACGAAGTTCAACCCGGCCGCCTCCTTCGGCAGGCCGGCCGTCTGGTGCACGCGCAGGTTGGCGTGGGTGCGGTCGGCCATCAGGATCATCACCCGACGCATGCCGCAGGCCACGAGGGCGTCCCGGGCGGCGATGGTCAAGTGCATGGCGTTGGTGAAGCGACTCGGCTCGACCAGCAGTTCGGCGCATTGCTTGCGCCACTTCGCCAAGTCTTCGGCGGTGGGTGCCGCTGCCGGCAGCAAGCCTGCGTGGACACGGTTCATGCCCCACGGCCAGATCAGCGACTCGGCGGGGTGCCAGAGGTCGGGCATGGCATGTTGGCGAGCGCTGTTGGCGGCTTGCTGGTGCAACTGTTGCTGCAACTCGTCCATCGGCATTTGCAGGTAAAGGCTGGTCAGGTACTGCCAGCGCTCACTGTGCGGGCCGTCCCAGGCGTGTTGCGCCGACAGCGCCAGCCCGTTGGCCAGCAACACCGTATTGGCCGGCTGATTGAGCCAGCGGCGCAGGGTCGGATCGTCATCGAGGCGGTTCTGCTGGCGCAGTGGATGCTCGCTGTCTCGGGCGATACGCAGGACTTTCACCAGTTCCCGCTGTTCAGTGAGCAACAGTCGATAGCCCTGCTGCACCCAGATCGGCAAGCGCCAGATCTCCACCAGTGCCTGGCCGATGTCCAGCAGGCGCACACCAAACAGTTGTTGTTCGACTTTGCGTGCCGACTCACCTTTATGGATGACCCGTAGCTCCCAGTCTTCGAGCAGTTCTGGATGGGTCAGCGCCAGCGGCCACAGGGGCGAAAGAAACAGCAGGCTGCCCCAGTGGATGTCCTGCCACAGGCGCGCCAGGCGACTGGCAAAAAAGCCGTTGGCCTGTTGCGTGGCGTGCTGGCTGATCATCTGCAACTGACGCAGGGCTTTGGGAATCTCGGACTGGGGGGCGGTGGGCAGGCGCGCGAGCAGTTCTTCAGTGCGCTTCAAGCCGAGACGGTTGATCGCAATCTCAAGGTTTTCCGCAGGCTCGGTCATGCTGCCATGGGTATGCCGGTTGGCTTCGCGAATCACGCTCAAGGCCAGGGCCGGACTGCCTTGCATCAAGTCAGCGATGTCGCGCAGCGAGCTGCGATTGTCGCCGATGGCCTTGCAGACCCGGTCGTGGCTGGCTTGCGGAACCGGCAGGCGTACGCCATCGAGAAGCTTGACCCAGCCTTCGAGAGTGGTCGGTTTCGGGGTTGGAACGTTCGTTTCGTTAACCATGGTGGGAGGCGATCATTGTCAACATTACCTGTGCCCGGATGGGGTCAAATCAGTTTTTCGCCTGAACTGGCTATAGTCTGGCGCAGTTTTGCCGATAAGGAGAAGAAGAGATTTTTTACTTCCGAATATGACCTTGAACCCGACTCAGTAAGTGCTCTCCTAACCTATGGCTAAAATTATCGGCATCATCGTCGTATTCGCGAGCGTGCTCGGCGGATACGTGCTTTCCCACGGCAAGATTGCCGCCCTGATTCAGCCTTTCGAGGTCATGATCATCGGCGGCGCGGCCCTCGGCGCCTTCCTGCAGGCCAACCCCGGCTACATGACGATGCACGTGCTCAAGAAGTCCCTGAGCATGTTCAGTTCGCGTTTCAACCACGGCTTCTATCTGGAAGTGCTGGGCCTGATCTACGAGATCCTCAACAAGAGCCGCCGCGAAGGCATGATGGCCATCGAAGGCGACATCGAGGATGCTGCCGCGAGCCCGATCTTCGCCAAGTACCCGACCGTTCTCAAGGACGAACGCATGACCGCGTTCATCTGCGATTACCTGCGAATCATGTCCTCCGGCAACATGGCCCCGCACGAGCTGGAAGGCTTGTTCGACATGGAACTGTTCAGCCTCAAGGAAGACCTGGAACACCCATCCCATGCGGTCAACGGCATTGCCGACGCCATGCCCGGTTTCGGTATCGTCGCGGCGGTACTGGGGATCGTGGTGACCATGGCTTCGCTGGGTGAGGGCGATCAGAAGTCCATTGGCCTGCACGTGGGTGCGGCACTGGTGGGTACCTTCTTCGGTATTCTCGCCGCCTACGGCTTCTTCGGCCCGCTGGCCCATTCCCTGGCCCACGATGCCAAGGAAGAACTGAACGTCTACGAAGCCATCAAGGCCTCGCTGGTGGCTTCGGCTTCCGGCATGCCGCCATCGCTGGCCGTGGAGTTCGGGCGCAAGGTCCTGTACCCGGCGCACCGTCCAAGCTTCGCCGAGCTGGAACAAGCGGTTCGCGGTCGCTAAGTCATGGAAAATAATCAGCCGATTATTATCAAGCGCGTTAAGCGCATTGCTGGCGGGCATCACGGGGGCGCGTGGAAAATCGCCTTCGCCGACTTCGCCACGGCGATGATGGCGTTCTTCCTGGTGTTGTGGCTGCTGTCCACCGCCACGCCGGAACAGAAGATTGCCATCGCCGGTTACTTCAAGGACCCGATCGGCTTTTCCGAAAGCGGCACGCCGTACATCATCGATCTGGGCGGCACGCCGACCCTGGCGCCGGAAAACACCCTCAACCCCGAGGTGAAGTCCCAGCCACAACCGGACAAGGTCACCATCGATACCGACCAGGTCGAAGGCATGGCCGAGCAGGTCGAAAAAGAACGCCTCGAGCTGTTGCTGCAAGAGCTGCAGAACAAGGTCGAAGAAAACCCGCAGCTGCAGAAGTTCAAGGATCAGATCCTGTTCGAAATCACCCCGGACGGCCTGCGTATCCAGATCATGGACGCGGAAAACCGCCCGATGTTCGACTCAGGCTCTGCCCGCTTGAAGCCATATTTCGAAGACATCCTGCTGGCCATGGCCGACACCATCAAGGCGGTGCCGAACAAGATCAGCATCAGCGGCCACACCGATGCCAAGCCGTACACCGGCACCGGTGACTTCGGTAACTGGGAGCTTTCGGCCAACCGTGCCAACGCCGCTCGGCGGGCGCTGGTGGCGGGCAGCTATCCGGATGCACAGGTGGCGCGTGTGGTCGGTTATGCCTCGTCGGCCCTGTTCGATCGCGAGCATCCGTTCAACCCGGTTAACCGCCGTATCGACATCGTGGTGCTGACCAAGAAAGCCCAGCGTGCAATCGAAGGATCGCAAGGTGCGGAGCCTGTTGTTGATGCGCCGCAAGGTTCGGCTGCTCCGGGAGCCGCACCGGCTGCACCGGTCGACCCGAATGCGTTGCCGGCGGACAAGGAGCCTCTGCCGGCTCATGAACTGCGTGAGCGTTTGAACCTGTTCGACGACCAAGCACCGAAACCGGCTGAACCGCCCAAGCAGTGACCGACAAAAAAGCCGACAGCGATGTCGGCTTTTTTGTGCTTGTAAGAATGAATTCAGATCCGCTGCATTGCGAGAAAACTCAAGGAATGAGGTTTGGTCTGAGAATTGTGTAGGACGGGTCTGAGACCCGTAAACCGGGTTTTACTTCGCTTGGGGCCTCGGTACAGTTCGCCTGTCGCCGACGAATCGGTGATCGACTTTAGCCGGTCGTTTGAGAGGAATGCACAAGCGCCCGTATAATCGCGGCGCTTTTTGCTGCCTGACATATGTCTATGGTGGCTGTGCGTGGGACGCCTTCGGGTGTGCCGGGTTCCTCTGACCGGTCGGCTAACCCGCGTACAGCTGCCACCCCCATTCGATTAGCCGCGAAAAGGGTGGGAGTTTCATCTTTCAGACGGAATTCAAACCATGTCCCAATTCCACCCGCTCCAAAGCAACTTCAGCGTCGGGAGCACGCTGTACATCGACACTGAAGCTCGAGCTTCCGATCTTCTTGAAACCGCCACCCACCGAATCAAGGCCGCACGCAACCTGCTCAACAGCGTCACCTGCCTGTGCGTAAAAGATGCTGAGGGTCACGATTTGGAACATTTCGCCAATGCTGCGCACATACTGATACAGGAGGGCTGTGACGCGTTGGATGCGCTGGGCTGGAAGCTAGAAAAGACCGCACGCTGAAAATAGGAAAGCCGCAATGTTCGCGGCTTTTTTGTCACACATTTGAGGCTATGCGGTCGGAAATCTGCCCTTCACTATCAGACAGATATTTACTGTCACAAAGCTTTCGAGATCGACGCCCTCTGACTGCCCCGGGATTTGCCATGGACAATCAATCACTACCACTGCTGCAACAGCGTTTCGACGCGCTGGTACATCGTGTGCCTGATGAAAGCATCGAATTCTGGTTCGCTCGCGAGTTGCAAGCCCCCTTGGGTTACGCACGCTGGGATAATTTTTTGACCGCCATCAGGCGTGCCATAGCCTCTTGTGAAGCTACAGGTGTGGAGGTTTCCGATCATTTTCGTGACGTCACGAAAATGATCGAGGTGGGCAAAGGTGGTCAGCGTCCTGTCGAAGATTTCATGCTCACTCGTTATGCCTGTTACTTGATTGCCCAAAATGGAGACCCGCGTAAACAACAGATCGCATTTGCTCAGAGTTACTTCGCGCTCCAAACGCGCAAGCAAGAGTTGATCGAGGACCGAATGCGCTTACAAGCCCGCTTCGATGCTCGAGATCGGTTGCGTGAGTCGGAGAAAGAGCTATCGCAGAATATCTACGAGCGTGGTGTAGATGATGAAGGATTTGCCCGTATACGCTCCCGAGGAGATGCAGCATTGTTCGGCGGCAAGACCACGCAGGCGATGAAGGACACGTATGGCATCGTTAAGAGCCGTCCATTGGCTGATTTTTTACCGACGCTGACTATTGCTGCCAAAAATCTGGCTAATGAGATAACTAATCACAACGTGCTACAGGTGGACTTGCAAGGCGAGCCGGCGATTGCCAAGGAGCATGTCCAGAATAATTTGAGCGTCCGAGATATGTTGGAACAGCGCGGCATCAAACCCGAGGAGCTTCCAGCTGAAGAGGACATAAGAAAGCTTGAACGTCGCGTGAAATCCGAAGAGAAAAATCTTGCGAAACAGGCGACCAAACTTCCTGCAGATGATTCAACCGATGGTTGAGTTTGAGTCTTACCAGACTAACTGAGTTGGCAATAGTGAATCGATTCCCTCGGGTGTCGATTGATTGGTCTGCATGACCCACAAAAAAGCCGACAGCGATGTCGGCTTTTTTGTCGGCGTTTTCTACGTTAAAAGCCGCGGATGACTCGGGACTTGAGATCGGCGTGAAAACGATCCGCATTGGACTTGTTGACGCTGCGCACCGACTCGCTACCCGTCACCGATTCCAGCGACATCGAGCGCTTGAGTGTCGATTCGTTTCGATAGGCATCAATAAAGAACTCGATGTCCCGGTCGCTGGTCAGCTTCGGCCATTTATCGAGGTACAGCGGCAGTTCGGTCGGGCCGGTCTTGAACGAGCATATGCGTCGGTTGGTGATGGTCGCCTCGCCGATTTCGAACGGCACCCACCAGGACAGCGCGGTTTTCTCTGACACCACCGCCAGCAGGTGTGTGCATTCGCTGATGTTGCGGGTGATCACCCCGGTGATGTCATCGGTGGTCTGGGATTCGATATCCAGTACGTCGAGGTAGGTCTTGATATTGGCCTGGATCAGGCGCCCGTTGATTTTGACCGCGTGGGCGCGATCCATGTGGCGGTAGCTGATAAACACTGGCATCAGAAATGTCCCTTGATCGCGAGTTCGCGGTAATAGGCGCCGAGGGCGGTGAGGCGGCAGCCGGTGGAGTGGATGGCGGCGTAGTACATGTGTTCGGCGTCCACCGGTTCGACCAGGCTGTGGCGGTTGCACTTTTGCAGTTGGGCGAAGACTTCGCCGTGTTCCGGGTTGAACTCGGGTTCGGTGGGCTCAAAGCTGGGGGCGAGGGGGTACACCGACTCCGCTTCGGCAAACCATTCGGGGAGTTTGCGCAGGATTTCCTTGGGGATCAGCGGCGACACTTCGCGCAGGGAAATGAACTGCGAGACGTTGGTCTTGAACACCGGACGCTGTTCCCAGGCGTCGAGGGCATTGTCGACAAACGAATACAGGCTGCCGGGGGTGATCTTGCCCAGGATGTTCGCGGCTCCACCGTGCAGGGCCTGGAGCAACAATCCGGTGAACACGCCGTGCTGCACGCCCTCCATCGCCGGCTCTTCCTTTTTGCAGGCGGTCAGGATGGTCATGCCTTCGCCGACCACGCTGCCTTCACTGCGCAAGGCGCGCAGTTCGCCGGCCGAGCCGCTCTGGCAACAATCAAGAATGATCACTTTGTTCTTGATCCTGGTGGCCTTGCTCGCCCAGTTGAGAATGTCGCTGAGGCGAATCCCGTCCTTGGCGCTCTTGTAATCCTGCGGGATCAACATGCCTTCGTCGGTGTCGGTGTCGAAGCTGCCGTGGCCGGCGAAATACAGCAGCGCGACATTGCAGTCCCCGGCAAACAGCTCGCGGATCTGGTCTTCGAGTTTTTCCCGGCCCAGGTAGTCCTCGGCGGAGGTCAGTACGATGTTCTTGAAGTTCGGATCGCCATTGGCGTCGGTCTTCAGCACAGAGGCCATGGCCATGGCGTCATTGCTGCAACCGCTCAGGCGCGATACATGGGTGTAGTCGTTGATGCCGATAAACAGTCCCTTGCGCATGGTTACACCGCCGTGTGCTGGCGAATCGCATCGATGATGCTGTTGGTGTTCCACGCACATTCGGCATGTGCCGCGTCACGTACCACCGTGGAAATGCGCTCGGCACCGAACGGCTTGATCGCAATGATCACCTTGCCCATGCGCTGGGCGATCTCGATTTCCTTGTTGATCCACTTGCTGTAGGTGGAGTACATCCCGGCCATGATCAATACCGCCGAACACGGGCGGATCTTGTTTTCAATGGCCTCCTCAAGTTGTTTGTCGGTTTTCGCGCCGACAATCGGGTTGTCCGGTGGCACCGAAAAGTTCTTGTAGGTGAAACCGGGCTTGGCGTTGAGCAGGCGCACGAGATTGTCGTGGGCGTCGGGGTAGTTCCACGAGTGGCTGATGAACAGGTGGTAGGTTTGCATGGGTGTCCCTCGGTGTCGCTGGAGTGCGAAGAGGGTCTGAAACTAGGCTATTGACTGGCGGCTACAAGGGGATGTGACTTAAAGAGAAATGCCCTACAAGCGCCGGTGCGGGTGTCTTACAGAAAGGTCTGATGTTTAAGCAGGGGAAGATCCAGCCGCCGGCCGCCCGCTGAAGGCAGGCCGGTCGGCATGTCTGTTTAGTAGCCGTTTTCCGGCAGGCTGGCGATGATCGAGCGGTAGCTGTTCATCCGCTGCTGCTGCACGCGGCCGTCTTCAAGGGCCTTGAGCAGGGCGCAGCCGGGTTCGCGATCATGCTTGCAGTCACGGAAGCGGCAGGTGCCGAGCAGGTCGTTGAACTCGATGAAACCGGCTTCGACATCGGCACGGCTGACGTGGCCCAGGCCGAATTCGCGGATACCCGGGGAGTCGATCAACTCACCGCCGCCGGGGAAGTGGAACAACCGCGCGGTGGTGGTGGTGTGGGTGCCCTGGCCGGACAGCTCGGACAGCGGGCCGACACGGGTTTCGACTTCCGGCAGCAGGCTGTTGACCAGCGACGACTTGCCGACACCGGACTGGCCGACGAACACGCTGATGCGTCCGTCGAGTTGCTTCTGCAACTGCTCCATACCGTTGCCGTGGTGCGCCGACACTTCCAGCACCGGGTAGCCGAGGGTGCGGTATACGGCGAGCAAGGCATTCAGCGCAGGCGCGTTGTTTTCGTCGATCAGGTCGAACTTGTTCAGCAGCAACAGCGGCTTGATGCCCGCATGCTCGGCCGCCACCAGATAGCGGTCGATCAGGTTGGCGTGAGGCTCGGGCAGCGGTGCAAACACGATGACGATCATGTCGACGTTGGCCGCAACAGGCTTGAGCTGACCACGGCTGTCCGGGCGGCACAGCTCTGTATTGCGCGGCAGTTGCGCCACGATCACGCCGATACCCTGGTTGCCGGCACGCCAGACCACCTGATCGCCGGTCACCAGCGCCGGCAGGTTGGCGCGCAGGTGGCAACGGAACACCTGGCCGGCCAGTTCGCCGTCACGGGCCTCGACTTCGACCTGCACGCCGAAGTGCGCGATCACCAGGCCGTGCTGTTCCGGGCCCAGATCGCCGCCCTCAAGCGCCTCGACGGCCGAGGACTCGCGTTTGGCGGCGCGGGCAGCGCGTTCGCCCTGAATCTTTTCGATGCGCCAGTTTTGACGACGATTGAGTTGGCGTTTGGCCATGGGTGTTCCGTATCAAGAATGTAGCGATTAGGTAAAACGGCCGCGAGTTTAGCACGCCCGGCTACCGGCCTAGGCTAAACTGCGCAGCATTGCCTAGGAGCCGAACATGCAAAACCCACAGAACCTGATCTGGATCGACCTGGAAATGACCGGTCTGAACCCGGACACCGACGTCATCATCGAAATGGCCACCATCGTCACCGACAGTGACTTGAACACCTTGGCCGAAGGCCCGGTGATCGCCATTCACCACAGCGACGAAATCCTCGCCGGGATGGACGAGTGGAACACCCGTCAGCACGGCGGTTCCGGGCTGACCCAGCGGGTTCGCGACAGCCGCATCAGCATGGCCGAAGCCGAAGCCGAAACCATCGCCTTCCTGGAAAAGTGGGTGCCGAAGGGCAAGTCGCCGATCTGCGGCAACAGCATCTGCCAGGACCGTCGCTTCCTTTATACCCACATGAAATCTTTGGAAAGCTATTTCCACTACCGCAACCTCGACGTGTCCACGCTCAAAGAGCTGGCCGCGCGCTGGGCACCGGATGTGCGTGACAGCTTCAAGAAGGGCAGCACCCACCTGGCGCTCGACGATATCCGTGAATCGATCGCTGAGTTGCAGCACTACCGCAAGCATTTCATCAAGTTCTAATTCACGCTCGTCCGTTCCGGCCCCATCGCGAGCAAGCTCGCTCCCACAGGTACAGCGCCGCCCCTGTGGGAGCGAGCTTGCTCCGGGCGGCGTTCCGACGATGGCGTCAGTTCAGTCACCATAGATGGTTGGGTCGATTCTCTGATGCCCTCTTTTGGTGCCTGGATGAACTGAGTAGACTGCGCGCCTTTTCTGCAAGGATCGCCCCATGCTGCTGATGCTCTACCTGATCGCCATCACCACCGAAGCCATGACCGGCGCCCTGTCTGCCGGTCGTCGTGGCATGGACTGGTTCGGTGTGGTGTTGATCGCTTGTGTCACGGCGCTGGGTGGCGGTTCGGTGCGCGACGTATTGCTTGGGCATTACCCGCTGACCTGGGTCAAACACCCGGAATACCTGGTGCTGACGTCTGTCGCCGCAATGATTACGGTGTTCACGGCGCGCTGGATGCGGCATCTGCGCTCACTGTTCCTGGTGCTCGATGCCATGGGGCTGGTGGCATTTACCCTGATCGGCTGCATCACCGCCCTGGAAATGGGCCATGGCATGTTGGTGGCATCGGTCAGTGGCGTGATCACCGGTGTCTTCGGCGGTATCCTGCGGGACATCTTCTGCAACGATATTCCGCTGATATTCCGGCGTGAGCTCTATGCCAGCGTCTCGTTTGCGGCAGCGTGGTGCTACATGCTCTGCATCTACCTGCAATTACCCGG
The DNA here is from genome assembly GCF_040448305.1 of Pseudomonas fluorescens. Classification (NCBI taxonomy): domain Bacteria; kingdom Pseudomonadati; phylum Pseudomonadota; class Gammaproteobacteria; order Pseudomonadales; family Pseudomonadaceae; genus Pseudomonas; species Pseudomonas fluorescens. Next base: position 563,215 of record NZ_CP148752.1, read on the forward strand.
TGAACAATCGATTCTGATCACCTTGTTCGGCGGTTTTCTGCTGCGCTTGCTGGCGATCCGTTTTCATTGGGAAATGCCCAAGTTCGTCTACAACGACGAAGCCTGACGCTCGGCGTGTTGCCGCAGCGCCCATTCGACATGCTCACGCACCAGTTCCGAAGGATGCTGCCGTCGCGCCTTCAGCGCTTCCAGCACCGGAATCGTTGAAGGTGCATTGCCCAACCCCACCGCCAGGTTGCGCAACCAGTTTTCGTAACCGGTCCGGCGCAGCGGCGAGCCTTCGGTGCTGCTGAGGAATTTCTCTTCATCCCACATGAACAGTTCTGCCAGCCCGGCATTGTCCAGATTGTGCCGCGGCTTGAAGTCGCTTTCACCGGACGGGCGGGCGAAGCGGTTCCACGGGCAGACGATCTGGCAGTCATCGCAACCAAACACGCGATTGCCGATCAGTGGCCGCAGGTCTTCAGGGATGGCGCCTTTGAGTTCGATGGTCAGGTAGGAAATGCAGCGTCGGGCATCCAGCACATAGGGGCCGACGAAGGCGTTGGTCGGGCAGATGTCGAGACAGGCGCTGCACCGTCCGCAGTGTTCGGTAGCGTGGGGCGGGTCGACCGGCAGCGGCAAATCGACGAACAGTTCGGCGAGGAAGAAATAACTGCCTGCCTTGCGATTCAAGACCAGGGTATTTTTGCCGATCCATCCAAGACCCGCCTGTTCGGCGATGGCTTTTTCCAGCACCGGGGCACTGTCGACAAAAGCGCGGAAGCCGAACGGTCCGATCTCGGCCTGAATTTTTTCCGCCAGTTGTTGCACGCGTTTGCGGATCAGCTTGTGGTAATCGCGACCCAGGGCATAACGCGAGACGTAGGCTTTTTCCGGTTGGGCGAGCATTTTTGCCATCTGCGTGTCGCCGGACAGGTAATCCATGCGTAGGGACACCACGCGCAAAGTGCCCGGCACCAGCTCTTCGGGGTGCGAGCGCTTGCTGCCGTGGGCGCCCATGTAGTCCATTTCGCCGTGGTAGCCGGCTTCGAGCCAGCGTTCCAGGTGCTGCTCATGCTCGGCCAGGTCGAGGCCGCTGATGCCGACTTGCTGGAAGCCCAGCTCGCGGCCCCAGTCCTTGATGGATTGGGCGAGGGCAGGCAGGTCTGTGGTAATAGCGGGCATGAGGCGAGAGAAACCGGAGCTGAGGTGCGTATAATTCTGCCAGACATCGGAGCCCGAAGACGCATGCCGCACACTAAAGATGAATTACCCGACGTGCTGTACAGCACCGCCCAGGTGCGAGCACTCGACGCGAGCCTGATCGCCGCCGGCACAGCGGGCTTCGAATTGATGCAGCGCGCGGCGCGGGCGACGTGGCGGGCGCTGGTGCGGCAATGGCCGACAGCGAACGAACTGAGCGTGCTGGCCGGTCATGGCAACAATGCCGGGGACGGGTATCTGGTAGCCGTATTGGCCCAGCGTGCCGGTTGGTCGGTGCGGGTGCTGGCAGTGGGGGATCCGCAGCGCTTGCAGGGCGATGCGGCGTTAGCCCATGCCGAGGCGGTGTCTGAAAACGTGCTCATCGAGCCCTGGACCGCACAATCCGGATTGCGCGGCATTGTGCTGGATGCTTTGCTTGGCACCGGTCTGAGCGGCGATGTGCGTGAGCCTTATGCCAGCGCCATCGCCGCGATCAATGCCAGCAGACTGCGGGTTGCTGCGGTGGATATTCCGTCAGGGTTGTGCGCTGATACGGGGCGCATCCTTGGTCGTGCCGTGCATGCCGACCTGACGGTCACGTTCATTGGCTTGAAGGTGGGGTTGTTCACCGGCGAGGCGGCCAATGTGGTCGGTGAACTGCTGTTCAACGACTTGCACGCTGACCCACAGCTGATAGACGGCGCTGCTTTCACCGCCCGTCGCCTGACCGCTGCTAATCTGCCGCGTCCAACGGCGCGGGCACAGGCTTCCCACAAAGGTAAATTCGGCCATGTGTTGCTGATCGGTGGCGACCGTGGGTTGGGCGGCGCGATCCTGCTGAGCGCGCAAAGTGCGCTGCGCAGCGGGGCAGGCATGGTGTCGGTGGCGACTCGCAGCGAACATGTGTCCGCCGCGCTGGCGCGGATCCCCGAGGCGATGGTGCTGGGCACTTCGTCGGCCAATCAGCTGATGGTTATGCTGCAAAAAGTTTCCGTGTTGGTTGTCGGTCCGGGGCTGGGGCAGGCTGGCTGGGGGCGCAGCTTGTTGTCCGCCGCCGCCAACGCGCCGCTGCCGCAAGTCTGGGACGCCGATGCGCTGAACATGTTGGCCGAGGAGCGTGTGAGTTTGCCCGGCAATTGCGTGATCACTCCGCATCCGGGCGAAGCAGCACGTTTGCTTGGGGTGAGCACTGCCGACGTTCAGTCTGACCGTCCCGCAGCAGCCCATGCCTTGAGTAAAAAATATACAGCTGTCGTCGTCCTGAAAGGTGCCGGCAGCCTGATCGCCCATCCTGATGGGCGCCTGGCGCTGTGTCATCAGGGGCACCCGGCCATGGCCACCGCTGGTTTGGGCGATGTACTGGCCGGACTGGTCGGCGCATTGCTGGCCCAGGGCATGGAGCCATTCGACGCGGCCTGCCTGGCGGTCTGGCTGCACGCCAATGCCGGCGAGCAACAAGGAAAATTGGGCCGTGGGCTGGCGGCCAGTGATCTGATCCCAGCCATTCGTCAGTTGTTGGAGGAGCAAGCACCGTGTCTGAAGTAACCCTGTACCTGGCCGATGAACAGGCCATGAGCGACTTTGGCGCACGCATTGCCCGAATCACCCAAGGCCATGGCCTGATCTTCCTTGAGGGCAACCTGGGGATGGGCAAAACCACGTTGTCCCGAGGCATCATCCGCGGCTTTGGGCATGTCGGGGCAGTCAAAAGCCCGACCTTCACCCTGGTTGAGCCCTACGAGATAGGCGACATTCGCGCCTTCCATTTCGATTTGTACCGTCTGGTCGATCCGGAAGAGCTAGAGTTCCTCGGTATCCGCGACTACTTCGAAGACGATGCCCTGTGTCTGATCGAATGGCCCGATAAAGGTGCAGGCTTTTTGCCAAAGCCTGACCTGACCATTACCATTAGCCCGCAAGACAGCGGGCGTTCGCTGAAAATTTTATCCCAGGGCTCGCGTGGCGAGGCCTGGTGTGCCGCTTTGGCATTGGAATCCAAATAGATGATGGGGTTAGGTATGCGCTTTCGCGCGTTGGTGGCTGCCGTAGGGGTGTTGTTTTTGGCGGTGACCGTCGACGCTGTGGCCGATTCGAAGGTCAACAGTGTTCGTCTGTGGCGGGCACCGGACAACACGCGACTGGTGTTTGACCTGACCGGCCCGGTGCAACACAGCGTCTTTACCCTGACGGCACCGGATCGCCTGGTCATCGACATCAATGGCGCGACCCTCGGTGCGCCGCTCAACGTCAACACCTCGAACACCCCGATTACCGCCATGCGCTCGGCTCAGCGCACGCCGACCGACCTGCGGGTGGTCATCGACCTGAAAAAGGCCGTGACGCCGAAAAGCTTCTCCCTGGCACCGAACGCCCAGTACGGCAACCGGTTGGTGGTCGATCTGTTCGATAACGCCGCAGACGCCGCGCCTCCGCCAGCGCCGACACCGTCGGTCGCCACGGTGCCTGCCGTACCGGTCACGCCGACGGAACCTGCAATCAAATTGCCGCCAGCCCCGGCCGGCAAACGCGACATCATTGTGGTGATCGACGCCGGTCACGGTGGCGAAGACCCGGGGGCTTCCGGCTCCCGAGGCCAGCGCGAGAAAGACGTGGTGCTGCAGATTGCCCGCGAAACCCAACGTCAGGTCAACGGCATGAAAGGCTTCCGCGCCGAACTGACCCGCACTGGCGACTATTTCATTCCACTGCGCGGCCGTACCGAAATCGCCCGCAAGAAAGGCGCCGACCTGTTCGTCTCGATCCACGCCGACGCCGCGCCTTCGGCTGCTGCTTTCGGTGCATCGGTATTTGCCCTGTCCGATCGCGGCGCGACTTCCGAGACCGCCCGCTGGCTGGCCGACAGCGAAAACCGTTCCGACCTGATCGGTGGTGCCGGCAACGTCAGCCTCGATGACAAGGACCGCATGCTCGCCGGCGTACTGCTTGACCTGTCGATGACGGCATCCCTGACATCCAGCCTGAACGTTGGCCAGAAGGTGCTGAGCAACATCGGCCGGGTGACACCGCTGCACAAGCAACGGGTCGAGCAGGCCGGGTTCATGGTGCTGAAGTCACCGGATATTCCATCGATCCTGGTGGAAACCGGGTTTATCTCCAACGCCAACGAAGCCTCGAAGCTTGCCGCGTCGAGCCACCAGCAGGCGCTGGCGCGTTCGATCAGCAGCGGCGTGCGCCAGTTCTTCCAGCAGAACCCGCCACCGGGCACTTATATTGCCTGGCTGCGCGACTCCGGCAAGATTGTGCAGGGGCCACGTGATCACCGCGTCAACCCGGGCGAGACCCTGGCGATGATCGCCGTGCGCTATCAGGTATCGCCCGCGACCCTGCGTAGCGCCAACAGCCTGTCGAGCGATGAGCTCAAGATCGGTCAGCACCTGACGATTCCGGGCACTGAACTGGCGGCCAAAGAATGAATCAGGTCGTGAACAGTAGTGCTCGAATCGAGTTGCTCAGCCCGCGACTGGCGAACCAGATTGCGGCGGGTGAGGTGGTCGAACGTCCGGCTTCGGTGATCAAGGAGCTGCTGGAAAACAGCCTCGACTCCGGCGCCAAACGCATCGACGTCGATGTGGAGCAGGGCGGCGTCAAGCTGCTGAGGGTACGCGACGATGGCAGCGGCATTTCCGCTGATGACCTGCCTTTGGCCCTGGCCCGTCACGCCACCAGCAAGATCCGCAACCTGGAAGACCTCGAGCAGGTCATGAGCCTGGGGTTTCGCGGCGAGGCCTTGGCATCGATCAGCTCCGTCGCGCGCCTGACCCTGACCTCCCGTACCCGCGACGCCGATCAGGCCTGGCAGGTCGAGACTGAGGGGCGGGACATGGCGCCCCGTGTGCAGCCAGCGGCCCACCCGGTGGGCACTTCAGTTGAAGTGCGCGACCTGTTTTTCAACACGCCGGCGCGACGCAAGTTTCTCAAGACCGAAAAAACCGAATTCGATCACCTGCAAGAAGTGATCAGACGCCTGGCTTTGGCGCGCTTCGATGTGGCGTTCCATCTGCGCCACAATGGCAAGACCATCCTCAGTCTGCACGAGGCCCATGATGATGCGGCCCGTGCCCGGCGCGTGGCGGCGATCTGTGGACCGGGTTTCCTCGAGCAAGCGCTGCCGATCGAGATCGAGCGCAACGGCCTGCATCTATGGGGCTGGGTCGGTCTGCCGACCTTCAACCGCAGCCAGGCCGATTTGCAGTATTTCTTCGTCAATGGCCGCGCCGTGCGCGACAAACTGGTGGCCCACGCGGTGCGCCAGGCCTATCGCGACGTGCTGTTCAACGGTCGGCACCCGACTTTCGTGCTGTTTTTCGAAGTCGATCCTACCGGTGTGGACGTCAACGTGCACCCGACCAAGCACGAAGTGCGCTTCCGTGAGGGGCGCATGGTTCACGATTTCCTCTACGGCACCTTGCACCGCGCCTTGGGCGATGTGCGCCCCGACGATCAACTGGCGGCGCCGGTTGCGACGGCCATCGTCCGGCCTACCGGCCTTGAAGCCGGTGAGTTCGGGCCCCAGGGCGAAATGCGCCTGGCCGCCAATGCACTGCTGGAACAGCCTCAGGCTCAGCCGTCGTTCAATACGCCGGCGGGCTCGGGAGCTGGCGCGGGTTATCAGTATCAATACACGCCGCGTCCGCAGTCCGGTGCACCTGTCGCCGAAGCGCAGGCCGCCTATCGCGAGTTTTTTGCGCCGCTGCCCGAGGCCAATGCCGTCGCGCTCCCGGCCGGGCAGGACGACATCCCGCCGCTGGGTTATGCGCTGGCACAACTCAAGGGCATCTACATTCTTTCGGAAAACGCTCAGGGCCTGGTTCTGGTGGATATGCATGCCGCCCACGAGCGGATCATGTATGAGCGTTTGAAGGTGGCGATGGCCAGCGAGGGCCTGAGCGGCCAGCCGTTGCTGGTGCCGGAGTCCCTGGCCGTCAGTCAGCGTGAAGCCGATTGCGCCGAGGAACATGTCGCCTGGTTCCAGCGCCTGGGCTTTGAATTGCAGCGCCTGGGCCCGGAAACCCTGGCGATCCGGCAGATTCCGGCGCTGCTCAAGCAGGCCGAAGCCAACCGTCTGGTCGCCGACGTCCTGGCTGATCTGATGGAGTTCGGCACCAGCGACCGCATTCAGGCGCACCTGAACGAGTTGCTCGGGACCATGGCCTGCCACGGCGCGGTTCGTGCGAATCGGCGTTTGGCCTTGCCGGAAATGAACGGTCTGCTGCGTGACATGGAAAACACCGAGCGCAGCGGTCAATGCAACCATGGCCGACCGACCTGGACCCAACTGGGCCTGGACGATCTGGACAAACTGTTCTTGCGCGGTCGTTGATGAGCCAGTTCCCACCTGCGATTTTCCTGATGGGCCCGACCGCCGCCGGCAAGACCGACCTGGCCATCGAACTCACCAAGGTCCTGCCTTGCGAGTTGATCAGCGTCGATTCGGCGCTGGTCTACCGTGGCATGGACATCGGCACCGCCAAGCCTTCCAAAGAGCTGCTGGCGCAATACCCGCATCGTCTGATCGATATTCTCGACCCGGCCGAGAGCTATTCGGCCGCGGATTTCCGCCGTGATGCCCTGGAAGCCATGGCCGATATCACCGCGCGCGGAAAAATTCCGCTGCTGGTGGGCGGCACCATGCTCTATTACAAGGCTTTGGTCGAAGGTCTGGCGGATATGCCGGCCGCCGATCCCGAGGTCCGCGCGCAAATCGAAGAAGAGGCTGCGCGCCTTGGCTGGCAAGCCTTGCACGAACAATTGGCGGTGATCGATCCGGAGTCCGCAGCGCGAATACATCCGAACGATCCTCAGCGATTGAGTCGAGCACTGGAAGTTTATCGTGTCAGCGGTCAAAGCATGACCGCCCTGCGTTTGCAACAATCTGTGCAAAGTACTGAAGCAGCCGCTTCGGGACTGCAACAATTGCCCTATACTGTCGCGAACTTGGCCATTGCTCCGGCAAATCGCCAGGTACTGCACGAGCGAATTAAACAAAGATTCACTTTAATGTTGGAACAGGGATTCATTGACGAGGTCGTAGCCCTGCGTAATAGAGGTGACCTGCATACCGGGTTGCCGTCTATACGTGCAGTAGGCTACCGCCAAGTCTGGGACTACCTGGATGGCAAGCTGACGTCAGCCGAGATGCAGGAGCGTGGAATCATTGCCACGCGCCAATTGGCGAAACGCCAGTTCACCTGGCTGCGCAGTTGGACTGATCTGCATTGGCTGGACAGTCTGGATTGCGACAATCTGCCGCGCGCCTTGAAATACCTTGGGACCATCTCCATATTGAGCTGAGTCCTTGCAATTGCCGTCTATCCTTGGGGGTGTGGCGGCCAAAGCCATCTGATTACCTATTTTTTATATTGAATCCTTAAAGGAGTGCGGCACATGTCAAAAGGGCATTCGCTACAAGACCCTTACTTGAATACTTTACGTAAAGAGAAAGTTGGGGTGTCCATCTACCTGGTCAACGGTATCAAACTGCAAGGCACGATCGAGTCTTTCGACCAGTTCGTTATCCTGCTGAAAAACACCGTCAGCCAGATGGTTTACAAACACGCGATCTCTACAGTGGTGCCGGTTCGTCCAATTCGTCTGCCTAGCGCAACCGAATCCGAAGCAGGTGACGCTGAGCCAGGTAACGCCTGATAGGAGTCTCCTTTGTTCTTTGAGCGCCACGGTGGTGGTGAGCGAGCCATTCTCGTTCACTTGGATGGACAGGACCCTGAGGCGCGCGAAGATCCGCAGGAGTTTCAGGAGTTGGCTATTTCGGCTGGCGCCGAGACCGTCGCGTTTTTTAACGTGCCGCGTCATCGGCCAACCGCCAAAACCCTGATCAGCAGCGGCAAGGTCGAAGAATTGCGCGACCTGGTCCAGGCCGAACAGGTCGATCTGGTGATTTTCAATCACATCCTCACGCCCAGTCAGGAACGTAACCTCGAACGTATTTTCGAGTGTCGCGTGATCGACCGCACGGGTTTGATTCTCGATATCTTCGCTCAACGCGCCCGCACCCATGAAGGCAAGCTCCAGGTCGAACTGGCCCAGCTTGAGCACATGAGTACGCGGCTGGTTCGCGGCTGGACTCACCTTGAACGGCAGAAAGGCGGTATCGGCCTGCGCGGTCCGGGTGAAACCCAGCTGGAAACCGACCGGCGTCTGTTGCGGGTTCGCCTGCGGCAGATCAAGGGACGCCTGGAAAAGGTCCGCAGCCAGCGTGAGCAATCGCGCCGCGGCCGCAAACGGGCTGACATTCCGACGGTTTCACTGGTGGGTTATACCAACGCCGGCAAATCGACGCTGTTCAACTCGGTAACCGATTCCGACGTGTTCGCGGCTGACCAGTTGTTCGCCACCCTCGACCCGACCTTGCGCCGACTCGAGCTCGATGACCTGGGGCCGATCGTGCTGGCGGACACTGTGGGCTTCATTCGCCACTTGCCGCACAAGCTGGTCGAGGCATTTCGGGCTACGCTCGAAGAGTCGAGCAACTCTGACCTGTTGCTGCACGTGATCGACTCCCATGAACCCGAGCGCATGGCCCAGATTGAACAGGTCATGGTGGTGCTCGGAGAGATCGGCGCTCAAGACTTGCCGATCCTGGAGGTCTATAACAAACTCGATTTGCTCGAGGGCGTGGAACCGCAGATCCAGCGCGATGCCGATGGCAAACCGCAGCGGGTCTGGCTTTCGGCGAAAGATGGTACGGGTCTGGACCTGCTCAAACAGGCCGTGGCCGAGTTGCTTGGCGATGAGTTGTTTGTTGGCACCTTGCGCTTGCCGAACCGATTTGCTCGACTGCGTGCGCAGTTTTTCGAACTCGGTGCGGTACAGAAAGAAGAACACGACGATGAAGGCATCAGTTTACTGGCCGTTCGTTTGCCACGAGCCGAATTGAATCGGCTGGTGAGCCGCGAAGGTTTGCAACCGATGGAATTCATCGAGCAACACACTTTGCAATAAAAGCCTGAGAAAGCGGTTGTGCCGCGGTGACAGGCATTCTGTAGCATTGGTCGGCGCGCCGTGGGTGCGTCTTTGCTTTATCAGATGGAGAGCGCTATGGCTTGGAATGAGCCGGGTGGCAACTCGAATAATCAGGATCCTTGGGGTGGCAAGCGTCGTAACAACGGCGACCGCAAGGGACCACCGGATCTCGACGAGGCCTTCCGAAAGCTGCAGGAAAGCCTGAACGGTTTATTCGGTGGCGGTAAGAAACGTGGTGGCGACGACGGCGGTGGTCCGGGCAAGAGTGGCGGCTTTGGCGGCCTGCTCGGCATCGGTCTGGTCGTGCTGGCCGCCGTTTGGCTGTACAGCGCTGTTTATGTCGTCGACGAGCAGGAGCAAGCTGTAGTGCTGCGCTTCGGCAAGTACTACGAAACCGTGGGTCCGGGCCTGAACATCTACTTCCCGCCGATCGACAAGAAGTACATGGAGAACGTCACGCGCGAGCGTGCCTACACCAAGCAGGGCCAGATGCTGACTGAAGACGAGAACATCGTCGAAGTGCCGCTGACCGTGCAGTACAAGATCAGCAACCTGCAGGATTTCGTGCTGAGCGTCGATCAGCCGGAAATCAGCCTGCAGCACGCGACCGACAGCGCCTTGCGCCATGTGGTGGGCTCCACCGCGATGGACCAGGTACTGACCGAAGGTCGTGAGTTGATGGCCAGCGAGATCAAGGAGCGTCTGCAACGCTTCATGGACACCTATCGCACCGGTATCACCGTCACCCAGGTCAACGTACAGAGCGCAGCGGCACCGCGTGAAGTGCAGGAAGCCTTCGATGACGTGATCCGTGCCCGGGAAGACGAGCAGCGTTCGCGCAACCAGGCCGAAACCTATGCCAACGGCGTCGTGCCGGAAGCCCGTGGTCAGGCCCAGCGCATCCTTGAGGATGCCAATGGTTACCGTGACGAGACCGTTTCGCGCGCCAAGGGTGAGGCCGATCGCTTCACCAAACTGGTCGCCGAGTACCGCAAGGCTCCTGAAGTCACCCGCCAGCGTCTGTACCTGGACACCATGCAGGAAGTCTTCACCAACACCAGCAAGGTTCTCGTGACCGGCAACAAGAACGGCCAGAACAACCTGCTGTACCTGCCGCTGGACAAGATGGTCGAAAGTGGTCGCAGCACCAGCACTCCGGTGACCGGCGCGGCAGCCACCAGCAATGAAGCGAATGCGCGTGCGGCAGCAGATCTGCAGCAACAGCAAGCACGTACCAGGGAGAGTCGCTGATGAGCAATAAATCGCTGATCGCCCTTATTGTTGGCGTCGTCGTGGCGATCGCTGCCTGGAACTGCTTCTACATCGTGGCTCAGACCGAGCGTGCGGTGTTGCTGCAGTTCGGCCGCGTGGTCCAGACCGATGTTCAGCCAGGCCTGCATGTGAAAGTGCCTTACGTTAACCAGGTGCGTAAATTCGACGCACGCCTGATGACGCTGGATGCACCGACACAACGCTTCCTGACGCTGGAAAAGAAAGCCGTGATGGTCGATGCCTACGCCAAGTGGCGCGTGAAGGACGCAGAGCGTTACTACACCGCGACTTCCGGCCTCAAGCAGATCGCCGACGAGCGTCTGTCCCGTCGTCTGGAATCGGGCCTGCGTGACCAGTTTGGTAAGCGCACCCTGCACGAAGTGGTGTCGGGTGAGCGTGATGCGCTGATGGCGGATATCACGGCTTCGCTGAACAAGATGGCCGAGAAAGAGCTGGGCATCGAAGTGGTCGATGTTCGGGTCAAGACCATCGACCTGCCGAAAGAAGTGAACCGCAGCGTGTTCGAACGTATGAGCACCGAGCGTGAGCGTGAAGCTCGCGAGCACCGCGCCAAGGGTAACGAGCTGGCCGAAGGCATCCGTGCCGACGCCGATCGTCAACGCCGCGTGCTGTTGGCTGAAGCCTATCGTGAATCCGAAGAGGTTCGCGGTGACGGTGATGCCCAGGCTGCTGCGATCTACTCCAAGGCCTACGGTCAGGACCAGGAGTTCTACGCGTTCTACCGTAGCCTGCGCGCCTACCGTGAAAGCTTCGCGAACAAATCCGACGTCTTGGTCCTCGACCCAAGCAGCGACTTCTTCCACTACCTGGAAAAAGCCAAGCCTTGATACGGCGTTGACCTGATTTATCCCCCGCCGGGCGGCTAAAACCTCTGGCGGGGTGATCCTTTGGGAAAACGTGTGTATGATGCGGCAGCCGGGAAATTCCCGGCTTTTTTGCGTCTGCATGTTTGATTGCTGTTTTAAAGCAGATGCCGGGCCGATTGGCTCGACAGTTTTTCGAGGAAAGTGGTTGGCGAAGCCGGTAGAAGGGCTTTTCGCTCCGTCGCTCATGCGCGTGGTTTGTGCGCAAGCCGATCATTTTCTGCTTCACTCAAGGCTCGCCGACAGGCTGGTCGCCCGGAGATAGGGGAAGGCGTAATGGCAACGGTAGACCGCTGGCTTCTGCCAGATGGCATCGAAGAAGTACTGCCACCGGAAGCTGCGCGTATTGAAGTCGCGCGTCGTCAGGTGTTGGATCTGTTCCAGAGCTGGGGTTACGAGTTTGTCGTGACTCCCCATATCGAGTACCTGGAATCCCTGCTGACCGGCGCGGGCCAGGACCTGGATCTGCGCACCTTCAAGGTCATCGACCCGCAATCGGGCCGTCAGATGGGCTTCCGTGCCGACATCACGCCGCAAGTGGCGCGCATCGATGCGCACACTCTGCGTCGTGAAGGCCCAAGCCGCCTGTGTTATGCCGGTAGTGTCCTGCACGCTCAGCCTCGCGCCTTGTCGTCCTCGCGCAGCCCGATTCAACTGGGTGCCGAGTTGTACGGCGACGGCAGTCCGAGCAGCGACGTCGAAGTCATCAGCCTGATGCTGGTCATGCTGCAACTGGCCGATGTGCCGGATGTGCACATGGACCTCGGTCATGTCGGTATCTACCGTGGCCTGGCCCGCGCCGCCGGTTTGTCCGGTGAAGTCGAGCAGCAGTTGTTCGATGCCTTGCAACGTAAGGCCATCGACGAGGTCATTACCTTGACCGAAGGCTTGCCTGCCGATCTGTCGGGCATGCTGCGTGCGTTGGTCGACCTGTGTGGCGGTCGAGAAGTGCTGGCCGCGGCCCGCGAGCGTCTGGCCAAGGCGCCGGCCCCTGTTCTGGCAGCGCTGGACGACTTGCTGGCGATTGCCGAGCGGCTGTCCGTGCGTTTCCCTGAGCTGCCGCTGTATTTCGACCTGGGCGAGTTGCGCGGTTACCACTACCACACCGGTGTGGTGTTCGCCGTGTTCGTACCGGGTGTTGGCCAGTCCATTGCCCAGGGCGGTCGTTACGACGACATCGGCGCCGACTTCGGTCGCGCCCGTCCGGCGACCGGCTTTTCCACCGATTTGAAAACCCTGGTGACCCTGGGGCGTGCTGAGATCGAGCTACCGTCTGGCGGTATCTGGATGCCTGACAGTACGGATGCGGCACTCTGGCAGCAGGTTTGCCAGTTGCGCAGTGAGGGTCAGCGTGTCGTTCAGGCCTTGCCTGGACAGCCTTTGGCCGCCGCCCGTGAAGCGGACTGCGACCGGCAATTGATTCAGCAGAACGGGCTTTGGCAAGTATCGCCACTGGCTTCTTGAGTTTTCCCGCCGGCTGCCGCCGGCACCAAGTTTGCGCGAATGAGGACAAGTGTTATGGGTAAGAATGTCGTAGTCCTGGGCACCCAATGGGGTGATGAGGGCAAAGGCAAGATCGTTGATCTGCTGACCGAACATGCTGCCGCCGTAGTGCGTTACCAAGGTGGCCACAACGCTGGCCACACCCTGGTGATCGACGGTGAGAAGACTGTCTTGCACCTGATCCCGTCGGGCGTGCTGCGCGAAGGCGTGCAGTGCCTGATCGGCAACGGCGTGGTGGTTGCACCTGACGCCCTGCTGCGCGAGATCACCAAGCTGGAAGAAAAAGGCGTACCGGTGCGCGAGCGCCTGCGTATCAGCCCGTCCTGCCCGCTGATCCTGTCCTTCCACGTTGCGCTGGACCAGGCCCGTGAAAAGGCCCGTGGCGAGCTGAAGATCGGCACCACCGGTCGCGGCATCGGCCCGGCCTACGAAGACAAGGTTGCACGTCGTGGCCTGCGTGTGGGCGACCTGCTCAACATGCCGCGCTTTGAAGACAAGCTGCGTGAACTGGTGGATTACCACAACTTCATGTTGGTGGGTTACTACAAAGAGCCAGCCATCGAATTCGACAAGACCCTGGCCGAATGCAAAGAATACGCTGAGCTGCTCAAGCCGCTGATGCTGGACGTGACTGCCGAGCTGCACGACCTGCGTCGCGCTGGCAAAGACATCATGTTCGAAGGTGCCCAAGGCTCCCTGCTGGACATCGACCACGGTACCTACCCGTACGTGACCAGCTCCAACACCACCGCTGGTGGCGTTGCTACCGGTTCGGGTGTTGGTCCTATGTTCCTGGACTACATCCTGGGCATCACCAAGGCTTACACCACGCGTGTGGGTTCGGGTCCATTCCCGACTGAGCTGTTCGACGAAGTCGGTGCGCACCTGGCTAAACAAGGTCACGAGTTCGGCGCGACGACCGGCCGTGCTCGTCGTTGTGGCTGGTTCGACGCTGTTATCCTGCGTCGCGCTATCGATGTGAACAGCATCTCGGGCATCTGCCTGACCAAGCTGGACGTGCTCGACGGTCTGGAAACCATCAACATCTGCGTCGGCTACAAAGATGCAGAAGGCAAGGCCGTTGCCCCGACTGATGCTGACAGCTATGTGGGCCTGCAGCCGGTGTACGAAGAAGTGCCGGGCTGGACCGAGTCGACCGTGGGTGCCAAAACCCTGGAAGAGCTGCCAGCTAACGCCCGTGCTTACATCAAACGCGTCGAAGAGCTGATCGGCGCGCCGATCGACATTATTTCGACGGGTCCGGACCGCAACGAAACCATCGTTCTGCGCCATCCGTTTGCTTGATAAGTCGTTGATGTAAAACACAAAGGCCCCTTAATTGGGGCCTTTGTCGTTTATGCCTGTTGGACGGCATGACCTTTGCTTTTGGCTTTGCCTAAAACGTCACTTTTGGCGTGCCATCAATTTAATGGCGCTTTTGCAGAGGGATATCAAGTGTCGGCCGTTCTCTCATTGTTACAGAGCCGTTTGTTGCGGCCCGTGTTCGTTACCCTTGGTATCGCCCTTTTGGTGCAGGTGCTGGTAGCTGTCGCTCTGACCCGGAGCACGGTGACCGCACTGGAAGCCGACTTGGGCCAGCGCCTGGGTGCTGACAGTCAAAAGCTATCCGCTGAGCTTGAACAGGCTGGGCGCGAAGTCACGTCGAGCCTCGACAGCCTCTCCACCAGTACGCGTCAGCGCCTCACGGCCGGTTTGTCCTCGCGTCTTGAGCAGGAGCAGGCGCAATTGCGTTCGACCCTGGAGAAGGACCTGAAGGACTCCGCCAGCGACATGGCGCAGCTTCTGGCTTCCGTCGCGCCCCGCGCCATGTGGGACAACGACGTTCCGACACTTTCCGAGTTCGCCCGCCGGGCCCAGCGCAATCCCAACGTGCTGTTCGTGGTCTATGACGACGCCACCGGCCAGCACCTGACGCGCTACCTCAACCGGGAAAACCCGATCAACAAGGCGCTGCTGGAAAAGGGCCAGGGCGAGCGTGCGCTGGACAAGGTGCTGGATGCGGCGAAAAACGATCCTTCGGTGTTCTACATCGAGGCCCCGATCAATCCTAACGGCGTAGAAATCGGCAGGGTCCTGATGGGGGTCTCGACGGCTTCGGTGGAGACTGATCTGGCGGCCCTCGACAAGCGTTTCTCGGCGTTGATCGCCAGCAGCGATCAACTGGTGGGCGACAGCCTCAAGGGCGCGGCCGCCGACAGCGCCACGGCCATGCGCTCGCGCCTGCAGTCGGCGCAGTCCACCGCGGCTGAAATGAAGGCCAATACCACCAGCACCGTGCAGGAAGCTGCTGCGACATTGCGCTGGCGCATTGGCGTGTGTCTGGCGGTGGTGGGTTTCGGTGTCCTGCTGTTGTTGGCGGTGGTGCTCGGTCGCCGGGTGGTCAATCGCCTGAAAATGCTGATCGTTGCCATGGATGACCTGGCGGCGGGCGAGGGCGATCTGACCAAGCGTGTGCAGATCAATAGTAAAGATGAAATCGGCGACATGGCCTCGGCGGTCAATCGTTTTGTGGATAAGTTGCAGCCGATCGTGCGCGAGGCGGGCGATGTGGCCCAGCGTACCGGAGTGGAGATCGGCGCCATGACCTTACGCAACGCCGGTGCGGATGCCGCGGCTGGCATGCAGCGCGACGAGGTGGCGGAGAGTTTGCGTGCGCTGTCGCAAATGGCTGATGAGGCGCAGTCGGAAAGCCACGCCATGCAGGCGGCGCTGAAGCAGGTGGTGGACATTCGTCAGGCTACTGACGAAAACACCCGGACCTCGGCGAAAGTCGGCAGCCTGATCGAGGAGCTGGCGGGTCAGGTCAACACCGGGGCGCAAGTCATCGAGCGTCTGGCGCAGCAAAGTGAGCAGATCGAGGTGGTACTGACGGTGATTCACGGCATCGCCGAGCAGACCAACCTGCTGGCGTTGAACGCGGCGATTGAAGCGGCGCGTGCCGGCGAGACCGGGCGCGGGTTTGCGGTGGTTGCCGATGAGGTGCGGGCGCTGGCGAGCAAGACGCAGAGCTCCACCGGCGATATTCAGGCGCACATCGTGGCGTTGCAGCAAGGCGCGCGTGAAGCGGTGGCGGCGATTGGTCAGGCCGGGCGTCAGGCCAGTGAGGGTTTGCTGGTGCTGCGCGACAGTGCGCGGTTGCAGCAGTCGGTGCAGGCGTCCGTCGAGCAAGTGCATGCGGCGATCGGTCTGGCAACCCAGGCGGCGGCGCATCAGGCGCAGGGCGCGCAGGCAGTGCGAGGGCGGGTCCAGACCATTCACGCCCAGGCCGAGAAAGCGGCGCAAGCTGTCGTGGAGACCACGGCGAGCGGCAAGGTGCTCGATGGTCTGGCGGCGCAGCTGAAGGCGAGCCTGGGGCAGTTCAGGGCTTAGTGTTTTGTCAGGGATGGCCTCATCGCGAGCAAGCTCGCTCCCACAGTGATGGTTGGCGGACACAAAAATTGTGGGCGCCTCAGATCAAATGTGGGAGCGAGCTTGCTCGCGATGGCGGTCTTAACGACTCAGATACATCCGGGTCGTCAGCAAATAGACCGGCAACCCCGATACCAGTATCAACAACGCCGCATAAGGCGCCGCTGCCGCAAATTCCACATTCGCCGTATGCGCCCAGACTTCCGTCGCCAGGGTGTTCAGCCCGGTAGGGCTCAGCAGCAAGGTCGCCGTCAGTTCCTTCATCGCATCCAGGAACACCAGGGCAAAAGCTGCGCCCAGCGCCGGGAAAATAATCGGCAGTGTCACTCGGCAGAAAGCACTGAATGACGAGGCTCCCAGCGTGCGAGCTGCCTCCTCAAGTTGCGGCGCCGCCTTGTTCAAGGCGGTGCGGATCGGCGCCTGGGCCAGCGGCAGAAACAGCAGGGCGTAGGCGATCAGCAGCAATGCCGAAGTCTGGTAAAGCATTGGCACGTAGTGCAGGGCGAAATACACCAGGGTCAGGGCAATGACCAGCCCCGGCAGCGCATGCAGCAGATACGGCAGGCGCTCGGCCCAGATCGCCAGTTGGCCTTTGTAGCGCACGACCAGCAGACCGACCGGCACTGCCAGCACCAGGCACAGTGCAGCGCCACCCAGCGACAGTGCGAGGGATGACATCAATGCTTCGCCGATTGCCGCCACGGGAAAGGCTGCCGATGATCCCACCGCCAGCCAGTAGGCCAGCATGCCGAGCGGAATCCCGCTGCCAATGATTGCCAGCAGCAGGCAATAAAGTTGTCCTGCCACAGCCCAATGTCCCAGTTGAACCTGTTCCGCGCGTCGCGCCGCACCCTGGCCGGTGCGCACGTGTCGACCCTTGCCGCGCACGCGCAGCTCCAGCCACAGCAGCGCCAGGCACAACATCAGCAGTACGGCGGAGAGCATCGCCGCGTTGGCATTGCTGAACTCCAGTTCGAACTGTTGATAGATCGCCGTGGTGAAGGTTTGCAGGCCGATGATCGACAAGGCGCCGAACTCCACCAGCATATGAAGCGCAATCAGCAGCGAACCTGCCAGCAGCGAAGGCCAGAGCAGGGGCAGGGTGACCTTGAAAAATACGCCCCAACGATTCTGCCCCAGCGTGCGCGCGGACTCTTCGAGGGATGGGTCAAGGTTGCGCAGCGTTGCCGCTACGGGTAGGAAAATCAGCGGGTATTTGGACAGGCTCATCACCAGGATAGCCCCGCCAAGTCCCTCGAAATGAGCGCTGAGGGAAACCCAGGTGAAGCTGCTGACAAATGCCGGAACGGCGAACGGCAAGCAGAGGATTACGCCCCACAATCGACGGCCCGGCAGATTGCTGCGCTCCAGCAACCAGGCGAGCGACAATCCGATTACCCCGCAAACCACGGTGACGCCAATCATCAATGCGAGTGTGTTGCGTAGCAAGCCGAACACATAAGGTCGCCATAGCAAATGCAGTGCTTCTGCCCAGCCCGCCTGCCAGGCTTTCAGGCCGACATACAGCAGCGGCAGGAGGCTGAGCGCCACCAGCAGCAACACGGGTAGTACCAGCCAGATAGACGGCCGCTTGCGCCGTGGTGCGTACGCGTGATGTGCGGACAGTGAGGCGCCCATCAATTCAGGCCAACGTCACGTTCCAGGTCCAGCGCTTCTTCGGCGTTGCCGAGGTCGGCAGGCGTGACTTTTGGTGCTTCCAGTTCGCTGAACGGCTTGAGCCCGCGATCAGATTCCATGCCTTTGTGCAGCGGGTATTCGGCGGTGGTCTGGGTGATCACTCGCTGGCCTTCCTCGCTGGCCATGTAGGCGAGCAATTGCTGGGCTTCCTTGGGGTGTTTGCTGGATTTGAGCACCGCAGCACTGGAAACCGTGATGAGTCCGCCGACGTCGCCGCCAGTAAAGTAATGCAGCTTGGAATCGAGCTGACCCTTTTCCCGTTGCAAGGCGAACCAGTAGTAGTTGTTGACCAGTACGGTGGCGACTTCGCCATTTTCCACCGCTTTCAATGCAACCATGTTGTTGCTGTAGATCTTGCCGAATGCGCGCAGACCGGTCAGCCATTCTTCGGCTGCATCCATGCCGTGGATCTTGATGATCGCCACCGCTTGTTCCTGGAAAGCGCCGCTGGTAGGAACGAAACCGACCTTGCCTTGCCATTTCGGATCGGAGAATTCCATCACCGAGGTCGGCAGGTCTTTTTCATCGATCAGCTTGGGGTTGAACGCAACGACGCGCACCCGGGCGGTCACGCCAATCCAGGTGCCGTTGCCGGCGACGTATTCCTTGGGCAGAACGGCCAGCGTGGCGTCATCCGTCTTGGCCAGCAGGCCTTGCTCGCCGAGTTTGTTCAGGGGTGGTGATTCTTCGGTGTAGATCACGTCGGCGGGAGAGCGATCGCCTTCTTCGACGATCTGGCTGGCGAGCTGGTTGCTGCTGCCTTTACGCACATTGACGTGGATGCCGGTCTTGGCTTCGAAGGCTTTGGCGACCGCGTCGCCGACTTCTTTGTGTTGGCCGTTGTAGAGGGTCAGGGCAACCGGGTCGGCGGCTTGGGTGAGGGGAGTGGCGAGTGCCAGGCCGAGGAGGGTGGTGATCAGGCCGCGGCGCAGGGTATTTCGAAACATCATTCGCAGGGTTCCTCACTGTCACATTGCAAAAACTTGTAACAATGATAAACGATATTGTTTCTCAAATGCGGACGCTGATTCCTGTAGGAGCGAGCTTGCTCGCGATGGGCGTGAACGATGGCGCGTTCTGTCTGAGAACAAGTGCTGTTCTCGAGTGCATCGCGAGCAAGCTCGCTCCTACAGAAGAGGGTGGGGTGTTTTTCGGAGGCCAGAAACGCAAAAACCCGCTTTCGCGGGTTTTTGTGAAATCCAAGGTCGTAACCTTGAATTTGAATTGGTGCCCAGAAGAAGACTCGAACTTCCACGACCTTGCGGTCACCAGCACCTGAAGCTGGCGTGTCTACCAATTTCACCATCTGGGCATTCATCGCAAGCGTTGCCGCTGTTGATGTGGCGCACTATACGGAGAGCATTCTGATCTGTAAACCCCTGATTCTAAAAATAATAAACCAGTGGTCAAAAATGCAAAAACCCGCTTTCGCGGGTTTTTGTGTGAGC
Source organism: Pseudomonas fluorescens (assembly GCF_040448305.1). Taxonomy (NCBI): domain Bacteria; kingdom Pseudomonadati; phylum Pseudomonadota; class Gammaproteobacteria; order Pseudomonadales; family Pseudomonadaceae; genus Pseudomonas; species Pseudomonas fluorescens. The sequence continues at coordinate 582,635 of NZ_CP148752.1, forward strand.
TTTGAAATTGAACTAATCTCAAGCTCGAAATTGGTGCCCAGAAGAAGACTCGAACTTCCACGACCTTGCGGTCACCAGCACCTGAAGCTGGCGTGTCTACCAATTTCACCATCTGGGCAGTATCGGCAACGTTGTCCGTCGTCGATGGCGCGCACTATACGGAGCGTCTTTTTAACTGTAAACCCCCGACATCAAAAAAACCTGGAAAATTTCGCCAGCGGTCTTCAAAACAGCTTTGCGGTGTCGATACAGGGCTTTAGATGGGTCGTCTTAGCCTGAAATTTCCCGTTTCATTACGCCTATGCCAAACTAACCCGCATATAGACAAGGTGAAAACTCTCTAATGGCCGATTGGCAGTCCCTCGATCCCGAGGCCGCTCGTGAAGCGGAAAAATATGAAAACCCTATTCCTAGCCGCGAATTGATCCTTCAGCATCTTGCTGATCGAGGTTCGCCTGCTAACCGCGAGCAACTGGTCGAAGAGTTTGGTCTGACCACAGAAGACCAGATCGAAGCCCTGCGCCGCCGCCTGCGCGCCATGGAGCGCGATGCTCAACTCATCTATACCCGTCGCGGCACTTATGCGCCGGTGGACAAGCTTGATCTGATCCTGGGTCGCATCAGCGGTCACCGCGACGGCTTCGGCTTCCTGGTGCCGGACGACGGCAGTGACGACCTGTTCATGAGCCCGGCGCAGATGCGCCTGGTGTTCGATGGTGACCGTGCCCTGGCCCGGGTATCCGGCCTGGACCGTCGTGGTCGTCGCGAAGGCATGATCGTCGAAGTGGTTTCCCGCGCTCACGAAACCATCGTCGGCCGCTACTTCGAAGAGGGCGGCATCGGTTTCGTGGTTGCCGACAATCCGAAGATCCAGCAGGAAGTGCTGGTGACCCCGGGTCGTAACGCCAACGCGCAGATCGGTCAGTTCGTCGAAGTGAAGATCACTCACTGGCCGACGCCACGCTTCCAGCCGCAAGGGGACGTGGTTGAAGTCGTGGGCAACTACATGGCGCCGGGCATGGAAATCGATGTCGCCCTGCGCACCTACGACATTCCTCACGTCTGGCCTGACGCCGTGCTCAAGGAAGCCGGCAAGCTCAAGCCGGAAGTCGAAGAGAAAGACAAAGAGAAGCGCATCGACTTGCGCCATTTGCCGTTCGTCACCATCGACGGCGAAGATGCCCGCGACTTCGACGATGCGGTCTTCTGCGAAGCCCGTCCGGGCAAGCTGCGCCTGTTCTCGGGCGGCTGGAAGCTGTACGTGGCGATCGCCGACGTATCCAGCTACGTGAAGCTCGGTTCGGCGCTGGATGCCGAAGCGCAGGTTCGCGGCAACTCGGTGTACTTCCCCGAGCGCGTGATTCCGATGCTGCCTGAGCAGCTGTCCAACGGTTTGTGCTCGCTTAACCCGCAAGTCGATCGCCTGGCCATGGTTTGCGAGATGACCATCTCCAAATCCGGCGAAATGACCGACTACTGCTTCTACGAAGCGGTCATCCACTCCCATGCGCGTCTGACCTATAACAAGGTCAGTGCCATGCTGGAAACGCCGAAAGCCACCGAAGCTCGCAAGTTGCGTGGCGAGTACACCGATGTGGTGCCGCACCTCAAGCAGCTGTACTCGCTGTACAAGGTGTTGCTGGCGGCCCGTCACGTACGTGGCGCGATCGATTTCGAAACTCAGGAAACCCGGATCATTTTCGGTACCGAGCGCAAGATCGCCGAAATTCGTCCGACCGTGCGCAACGATGCGCACAAGCTGATCGAGGAATGCATGCTGGCGGCCAACGTGGCCACCGCCGAATTCCTGAAAAAGCACGAAATCCCTGCGCTGTACCGCGTTCACGATGGCCCGCCACCGGAGCGTCTGGAAAAGCTGCGCGCGTTCCTCGGCGAGCTCGGCCTGTCCCTGCACAAAGGCAAGGACGGTCCGTCGCCGAAGGATTACCAGGCACTGCTGGCCGGTATCAAGGATCGTCCGGATTTCCACCTGATCCAGACCGTCATGCTGCGTTCGTTGAGCCAGGCGGTGTACAGCGCCGACAACCAGGGCCACTTCGGCCTGAATTACGAGGCGTACACCCACTTCACTTCGCCGATCCGCCGCTACCCGGACTTGCTCACGCACCGGGCGATTCGCAGTGTGATCCATTCGAAGCAGAACACCCCGCACGTTCGCCGCGCAGGTGCGATGACCATTCCGAAAGCACGCATCTATCCGTACGACGAAGCGGCCCTGGAGCAACTCGGCGAGCAGTGCTCGATGAGCGAGCGCCGTGCCGACGAAGCGACCCGCGACGTGGTGAACTGGCTCAAGTGCGAGTTCATGAAAGATCGCGTGGGCGAATCGTTCCCGGGTGTGATCACTGCCGTGACCGGTTTTGGTCTGTTCGTCGAGCTGACCGATATCTACGTCGAAGGCCTGGTGCACGTCACCGCGCTGCCGGGCGATTACTACCACTTCGATCCTGTGCACCACCGCCTGGCCGGTGAGCGTACCGGTCGTAGCTTCCGCTTGGGCGACACCGTGGACGTGCGGGTCATGCGCGTCGACCTCGACGAACGCAAGATCGACTTCGAGATGGCCGAAAAAACCATCAGCGCGCCGATCGGCCGTAAAAAACGCGGCACCGAAAGCGCAGCACCTGCAGCGAAAGTCGAAGCAGAACCGGCCCCGGCGAAAACCGGTCGTCGTCCTGCCAAGGAAAAGGCTGTAGAAGCCTATCGCCCGAGCGATGCAGCGGCGAAGAACGCCGAAGTGCGCAAAAGTCGTGAAATGAAACAGGCGTTGCTCGCCGGTGCGAAAAGCGGCGGTAAAGCGGCGTCTGGGGGAAAGACCAGTCGGTCGACGCCTGACAAGGCCGTCGGCGGCAAGCCAGCCAAACCGAGCAAGCATCGTAAAGGTCCGCCAAAAGCGGGCTCGGCTCCAGCCAAGAGTGGCGGGGCGCGTAAACCTAAGGCCAAGCCATGAGTCAGTTGGAAAAGATCTACGGCGTACATGCTGTAGAAGCGTTGTTGCGTCACCACCCGAAACGCGTCAAGCAGATCTGGTTGGCCGAAGGTCGCAATGACCCTCGGGTCCAGACGCTGATCGAGCTGGCCAACGAAAACCGGGTCCAGGTCGGCCAGGCCGAGCGCCGCGAAATGGACGCCTGGGTTGAAGGCGTGCACCAGGGTGTGGTCGCGGACGTGAGTCCGAGCCAGGTCTGGGGCGAGGCGATGCTCGACGAGCTGCTCGATCGCACCGACGGCGCGCCGTTGTTGCTGGTGCTCGATGGCGTGACCGATCCGCACAACCTCGGCGCCTGCCTGCGTTCCGCCGATGCGGCGGGTGCGCTAGCAGTGATCGTGCCGAAGGACAAGTCAGCGACCCTGACTCCGGTTGTACGAAAAATCGCCTGCGGTGCGGCGGAAGTGATTCCGCTGGTTGCCGTGACCAACCTGGCGCGCACCTTGGAGAAACTCCAGCAGCGCGGCTTGTGGGTTGTCGGTACGGCCGGTGAAGCTGAGGTCAGCCTGTATGACCAGGACCTGACCGGCCCGACCATCCTGATCATGGGCGCCGAAGGCAAGGGCATGCGTCGCCTGACCCGCGAGCATTGCGACTACCTGGTGAACCTGCCGATGGCCGGTAGCGTCAGCAGTCTCAACGTTTCCGTAGCGACGGGTGTATGCCTGTTCGAAGCGCAGCGTCAGCGCAGTGTCAAAGCCAAGGCTGCTGCCAAGAAGTCCTGATCCAGTTGCAGTCCCTGTGGGAGCGGGCTTGCTCGCGAAAGCGGAGTAACATTCAGCAAAGATGTTGAATGTCGTACCGCATTCGCGAGCAAGCCCGCTCCCACAGTGTTGTGTGGTGTGGCATGAGTTGGTGGCTGTTCAAATAATCACCAATTACCTTGCGCCTCCCTCGCCCCTTCTCTACAATTGCGCCCCTTGCTGTGATGGCAGGCACCAACGTGTCTAGCGTCCGCAAGTCCATAAGTGTCATTCACTCCTTGTCTGACCGCTTTTGAGCGGCAGGCTACAACCCGTAAGGAGCATTCATGCGTCATTACGAAATCATCTTTTTGGTCCACCCGGATCAAAGCGAGCAAGTCGGCGGCATGGTTGAGCGTTACACCAAGCTGATCGAAGAAGACGGCGGCAAAATCCACCGTCTGGAAGATTGGGGCCGTCGTCAACTGGCCTACGCAATCAACAATGTTCACAAGGCTCACTACGTGATGCTGAACGTTGAGTGCACTGGCAAGGCCCTGGCCGAGCTGGAAGACAACTTCCGCTACAACGATGCAGTGATCCGTAACCTGGTCATCCGTCGCGACGAAGCCGTTACCGGCCAGTCCGAGATGCTCAAGGCTGAAGAAAACCGCAGTGAGCGCCGTGAGCGTCGCGACCGTCCTGAGCACGAAGGCGCTGAAAGCGCTGATAGTGATGACAGCGACAACAGCGATAACGCTGACGAGTAATCCACGGACCTTTTAAGGAGCCAATTACATGGCACGTTTCTTCCGTCGTCGTAAATTCTGCCGCTTCACCGCTGAAGACGTGAAAGAGATCGATTACAAAGATCTCAACACTCTGAAAGCCTACGTATCCGAGACCGGCAAAATCGTTCCAAGCCGCATCACCGGTACCAAAGCTCGTTATCAGCGTCAGCTGGCCACCGCTATCAAGCGCGCCCGCTTCCTGGCCCTGCTGGCCTACACCGACAGCCACGGCCGCTGAGACCGGGCAGTCGACACGTAGCAAAGGATTGAATGCATGCGGGCCATAGCTGAGTTCATCATGCGCGGCCGTGTGCAGGCCACTCTGGTAGTGGCTGGATGCGCGGCGATGCCGTTGTTGTATTGGTTGGGTGCTGCCGCCGGATGCCTTGTGCTCTTGCGGCGCGGATTGAGGGACGCCCTGGGCGTTCTTGCTCTGGGACTGCTGCCGGCATTGGCCTGGTGGCTTTACTCCGACGACCCACGGGCACTTCTGGTGCTGCTGGGGTCTGCGAGCCTTGCGTTGGTTTTGCGCGCAAGCGAGTCCTGGAACCGCGTGCTGCTGGTCAGCATAGCGATGGGAGTGGTGTTTTCAGTGGTGTTGGGGACAGCTTTTGCTCCCCAGATCGAGATGCTGGCGCAGGCTTTGATCAAAGTCATGCCGTCGCTACTCGGTGATGTCTACCAGAAGTTGTCGGTAGACGAACAAGCGCGTTTCGCGTCCCTGATTGCACCGGTCCTGACCGGCCTGATTGCGGCGTTGTTGCAAATCGTCAGCTTGCTGAGCCTGCTTGTCGGGCGCTACTGGCAGGCGTTGTTGTACAACCCGGGCGGTTTTGGTCGCGAGTTTCGCGCCATCCGCATCCCGCTGTTGCCGGCGATGTTGCTGCTGGCGTGCATGCTTCTGGGGCCGAACATCGGTCCTCAGATGGCCATGTTGACGCCGTTGTGCAGTGTACCGCTGGTGTTCGCCGGGCTGGCCCTGATTCACGGGCTGGTGGCGCAGAAGCGACTGGCCAGGTTCTGGCTGGTGGGGTTGTACGTGACGCTGTTGCTGTTCATGCAACTGATCTATCCGTTGCTGGTGGTCCTGGCCATCGTCGACAGCCTGATTGATTTTCGCGGTCGTTCGGCACCGAAAGATGCCGATAACGCGAACGGTGAAGGTTAAAAGTTAAGAGGATTTTCACATGCAACTGATCCTTCTGGAAAAAGTCACCAACCTGGGCAACCTGGGTGACAAAGTGAACGTTAAGGCTGGTTACGGTCGTAACTACCTGCTGCCTTACGGCAAAGCTACCGCTGCGACCCCAGCCAACCTGGCTGCGTTCGAAGAGCGTCGTGCTGAGCTGGAAAAAGCAGCAGCAGATCGTAAATCGTCGGCTGAAAGCCGCGCTGCCCAACTGGCCGAGCTGGAAGTGACCATCACTGCCACCGCTGGCGACGAAGGCAAGCTGTTCGGTTCGATCGGTACTCACGACATCGCTGACGCACTGACCGCCTCCGGCGTTGAAGTGCAGAAGAGCGAAGTTCGTCTGCCGAACGGCACCATCCGCAACGTAGGCGAATTCGACGTAGCCGTGCACCTGCACGCCGAAGTTGAAGCCACCGTACGCGTTGTCGTGGTAGCAGCTTAAGCAGCACTTGTCGGCTGGCACCCTCGGGTGCTTGCCGGTAACATCGGGCACGATCCTGTTTACAGGTCGTGCCCTTTGTCTTTCTGATTCCTCCAATTTCAAGTGGCCATGAACGATATCTCCGCTCCTGAGCAATACGATCTGCAAACCGCCGCGCTGAAAGTGCCGCCGCATTCCATCGAAGCCGAACAGGCTGTACTCGGTGGTCTGATGCTGGACAACAACGCATGGGAGCGTGTGCTCGATCAAGTCTCCGACGGCGATTTCTATCGACATGACCACCGCCTGATCTTCCGTGCGATCGCCAAACTGGCCGATCAGAACTCCCCGATTGACGTCGTGACCCTTGCCGAACAACTGGACAAGGAAGGTCAGACGTCTCAGGTGGGTGGCCTCGGTTACCTTGGCGAACTGGCGAAAAACACGCCGTCCGTCGCCAACATCAAGGCTTATGCGCAGATCGTCCGTCAGCGCGCGACGTTGCGCCAACTGATCGGCATCAGCACCGAGATCGCCGACAGCGCCTTCAACCCGGAAGGTCGCACTGCCGAGGAGATCCTCGACGAAGCGGAACGCCAGATCTTCGCGATTGCCGAGGCCCGGCCGAAAACCGGTGGCCCGGTGGGTGTGAATGATTTGCTGACCAAGGCCATCGATCGCATCGACACGCTGTTCAACACTGACAACGCCATTACCGGCCTGTCCACTGGCTACACCGACCTTGATGAAAAGACCAGCGGCCTGCAGCCGGCTGACTTGATCATCGTCGCCGGTCGTCCGTCGATGGGTAAAACCACCTTCGCGATGAACCTGGTGGAAAACGCCGTACTGCGTAGCGACAAGGCTGTTCTGGTGTATTCCCTCGAGATGCCAGGCGAATCGCTGATCATGCGTATGCTGTCGTCCCTCGGTCGGATCGATCAGACCAAGGTGCGTTCCGGTCAGTTGGAAGATGACGACTGGCCGCGCCTGACCTCGGCGGTGAACCTGCTCAATGACCGCAAGCTGTTCATCGACGACACCGCCGGTATCAGCCCGTCGGAAATGCGTGCGCGCACCCGGCGTCTGGCGCGTGAGCACGGTGAGATCGGCCTGATCATGATCGACTACCTTCAGTTGATGCAGATTCCAGGTTCCGGCGGCGACAACCGAACCAACGAGATTTCTGAAATCTCGCGTTCCTTGAAAGCCTTGGCCAAGGAGTTCAACTGCCCGGTGGTGGCGCTGTCCCAGCTCAACCGCTCCCTCGAGCAGCGGCCGAACAAACGGCCGATCAACTCCGACCTCCGGGAATCCGGAGCGATCGAGCAGGACGCCGACGTGATCATGTTCGTTTACCGCGACGAGGTGTATCACCCGGAAACCGAGCACAAAGGCATCGCCGAAATCATCATCGGCAAGCAGCGGAACGGGCCGATCGGCTTTATCCGCCTGGCGTTCATCGGCAAGTACACTCGCTTCGAGAACCTGGCGCCGGGTAGCTATAACTTCGACGACGACGAGTAAGTTGTAGCGACTGTGCGGGCCTCTTCGCGAGCAGGCTCGCTCCCACAGGAATTGCATTGAACCTGTGGGAGCGAGCCTGCTCGCGAATGGGGTTCCACCAATTTCCGACCATAGCCGTCGGAATTGGTCAAAATTTGTGCTATATTCCGCGCCCGCGAAATTCAATGAAAGCCAACACCGGTTATCGACATGCAAGCAGCCAAGCCGTTATTTGACTATCCCAAGTACTGGGCCGAATGTTTCGGGCCAGCGCCGTTCCTGCCCATGAGCAGGGAGGAGATGGATCAGCTCGGCTGGGATTCCTGCGACATCATCATCGTCACCGGTGATGCCTACGTCGATCACCCGTCGTTCGGCATGGCGATCATCGGCCGGCTGCTGGAGTCCCAGGGCTTCCGCGTCGGGATCATTGCCCAGCCAAACTGGCAGTCCAAAGACGATTTCATGAAGCTCGGCGAGCCGAACCTGTTCTTCGGTGTCGCGGCCGGCAACATGGACTCGATGATCAACCGCTACACCGCGGACAAGAAAATCCGTTCCGACGATGCCTATACGCCGGGTGGCCTGGCCGGCAAGCGGCCGGACCGCGCCAGCCTGGTCTACAGCCAGCGCTGCAAGGAAGCCTACAAGCACGTGCCGATCGTACTCGGCGGTATCGAAGCATCCCTGCGCCGCATCGCGCATTACGATTACTGGCAAGACCGTGTCCGCAATTCGATCCTGATCGACGCCTGCGCCGACATCCTGCTTTATGGCAACGCCGAGCGAGCAATCGTTGAAGTCGCCCAGCGTCTGTCGTTCGGTCACAAGATCGAAGACATCACCGACGTGCGCGGCACCGCGTTCATTCGTCGTGACACGCCGAAAGACTGGTATGAAGTCGACTCCACACGCATCGACCGTCCGGGCAAGATCGACAAGATCATCAACCCGTACGTGAATACCCAGGACACCCAGGCCTGCGCCATCGAGCAGGAAAAGGGGCCGGTCGAGGATCCGCAGGAAGCCAAGGTCGTACAGATCCTGGCCAGCCCGCGCATGACCCGCGACAAGACCGTGATCCGCTTGCCGTCGGTTGAAAAAGTCCGTGGCGATGCGGTGCTTTATGCCCACGCCAACCGCGTATTGCACCTGGAAACCAACCCGGGCAACGCCCGTGCGCTGGTGCAGAAGCACGGCGAAGTCGACGTCTGGTTCAACCCGCCACCGATTCCGATGACCACCGAAGAAATGGACTACGTGTTCGGCATGCCTTATGCGCGCATTCCGCACCCGGCGTATGGCAAGGAGAAGATCCCGGCCTACGACATGATCCGCTTCTCGGTGAATATCATGCGTGGCTGCTTCGGCGGCTGCACCTTCTGCTCGATCACCGAGCACGAAGGCCGGATCATCCAGAACCGTTCCCACGAGTCGATCATTCGCGAAATCGAAGAGATTCGTGACAAGGTCCCGGGCTTTACCGGCGTGATCTCCGACCTCGGCGGCCCGACTGCGAACATGTACCGCATCGCCTGCAAGAGCCCGGAAATCGAATCCGCGTGCCGCAAGCCATCGTGCGTGTTCCCTGGTATCTGTCCGAACCTGAACACTGACCACTCGGCGCTGATCCAGCTGTACCGCAGCGCCCGTGAGTTGCCGGGCGTGAAGAAGATCCTGATCGCTTCCGGCCTGCGCTATGACCTGGCGGTCGAGTCACCGGAGTACGTTAAAGAGTTGGTGACCCACCACGTCGGTGGTTACCTGAAGATCGCCCCGGAACACACCGAGGAAGGTCCGCTCAACCAGATGATGAAACCGGGCATCGGCAGCTATGACAAGTTCAAGCGCATGTTCGAGAAGTACTCCAAGGAAGCGGGCAAGGAGCAGTACCTGATTCCGTACTTCATCGCCGCCCACCCGGGCACCACCGATGAAGACATGATGAACCTGGCCCTGTGGCTCAAGGGTAACGGCTTCCGTGCCGACCAGGTGCAGGCGTTCTACCCGTCGCCGATGGCCACCGCCACCGCGATGTACCACTCGGGCAAGAACCCGCTGCGCAAGGTCACCTACAAGAGTGACGCGGTGACCATCGTCAAGAGCGAAGAGCAGCGTCGTCTGCACAAGGCGTTCTTGCGTTATCACGACCCGAAAGGCTGGCCGATGCTGCGTGAGGCACTGACCCGCATGGGCCGCGCCGACCTGATCGGGCCGGGCAAGAACCAGTTGATTCCTTTGCACCAGCCGTCGACTGACAGCTATCAGAGCGCCCGTCGCAAGAATTCGACGCCGGCCGGCAGCCACAAGGTTGCAGGGGAAAAGACCACCAAGATCCTGACCCAGCATACCGGCCTGCCGCCGCGTGCCAGCGATGGCGGCAACCCGTGGGACAAGCGCGAACAGGCCAAGGCTGCGGCGTTCGCCCGCAACCAGCAGGCGGCCAAGGAGCGCAAGGACGCGGCCAAAGGCAAGGGACCAAAGCCGACCCGCAAACCGGTCGTGCCGCGCTAAGCCGCGCTTGAGCTGAACAGAACGCCAACCTTCGGGTTGGCGTTCTGCATTCAAGGCTTGAAAAATGTACTGGAGCTGCTGGCCTCATCGCGAGCAGGCTCACTCCTACAATGAAATGCATTCCCCCTGTAGGAGCGAGCCTGCTTGCGAAGAGGCCGGAACTACCAACCAATTTTTGGTTGGTCGCCACATTTACGTGCACCTACGCCAAACCATTTTCCTGCATCGCCCGATTTTGGTGCTGTACTGCCTCAAGCAATCAAAGAAAGCGCCAGCACTGCTGGATGGCATAAGTCTTGCGCGCTTTCCCATACGCTTAAGGCTCGCAGGAGGCACGCCGTGTCGATTCATGTCGCATTGCACCACATCACGCATTACCGCTATGACCGCGCTGTCGAGCTCGGCCCGCAGATCGTTCGCCTGCGTCCCGCCGCCCACAGCCGCACGCGGATTCTGTCCTATGCGTTGAAAGTTTCCCCCGAACAGCACTTCATCAACTGGCAGCAGGACCCTCAGGGCAATTACCTGGCGCGGCTGGTGTTCCCGGAGAAAACCGAGGAGTTGCGAATCGAGGTCGATCTGCTGGCAGAAATGGCGATCTTCAATCCGTTCGACTTCTTCCTCGAACCCTACGCGGAAAAGATCCCCTTCGCCTATGCCGCGGATGAGCGCAAGGAGCTGGCGCCGTACCTGGAAACCCTTCCCCTGACGCCGAAGTTCAAGGCCTACCTGGACGGCATCGACCGTACACCGTTGCCCGCCGTGGACTTTCTCGTCGCACTCAACCAGCGTTTGAGCGAAGACATCGATTACCTGATCCGCATGGAGCCCGGCGTACAAACACCTGAACACACCCTCGAGCAGGCCTCCGGGTCGTGCCGCGACTCCGCTTGGTTGCTGGTGCAACTGCTGCGCAACCTGGGGCTGGCGGCGCGTTTTGTGTCGGGCTACCTGATCCAGCTGACCGCCGACGTCAAAAGTCTCGACGGTCCGTCCGGCACCGAAGTGGATTTCACCGACCTGCACGCCTGGTGCGAGGTGTACCTGCCCGGCGCCGGCTGGATCGGCCTGGATGCGACCTCCGGGCTGTTTGCCGGTGAAGGACACATTCCGTTGGCCTGTAGTCCCGATCCGTCCTCTGCGGCGCCGATCAGTGGCCTGGTTGAACCCTGCGAGTGCGAGTTCAGCCACGAAATGTCCGTGGAGAGGATTTGGGAGGCACCACGGGTCACCAAGCCCTACACCGACGACCAGTGGCTGGCGATCCAGTCACTGGGCCGGCAGATCGATGCCGACTTGCTGGAGGGTGATGTGCGCCTGACCATGGGCGGCGAGCCGACCTTTGTGTCCATTGATGACCCGGACGGCGCCGAGTGGAATACCGCGGCACTGGGGCCGGATAAACGGCGGTTGTCCGCCGAACTGTTCCAGCGCATGCGCAAGCACTACGCGCCCCAGGGGCTGGTGCATTTCGGGCAGGGCAAGTGGTACCCCGGCGAGCAACTGCCGCGCTGGTCGCTCAATTGCTACTGGCGCCGTGACGGCGTGCCGATCTGGCACAACAGCGCGCTGATCGCCGACGAGCAGGAAGACTATGGTGCCGACGGAGCGCTGGCCGGGCGTTTTCTGGCGAGTGTCGCCGAACGCCTGAAGATTCCGACACGCTTTGTGTTCCCAGCCTACGAAGACAATTTCTATTACCTCTGGCGCGAAGGAATGCTGCCGCAAAACGTCAGCGCCGAAGACTCGCGTCTGGAAGAGCCTTTGGAGCGTGAGCGCCTGCGCAAGGTTTTCAGTCAAGGTTTGGACAAGGTCATCGGCCAGGTCCTGCCGCTGGCGCGCAACGCCAAGGGCGACCAATGGCAGAGCGGCCGCTGGTATCTGCGCGACGAGCACTGCCGACTGGTGCCGGGAGACTCGCCGCTGGGTTATCGCTTGCCGCTGGGTTCGCAGCCTTGGGTGAAAACGGCGGAATATCCGTTCATCCATCCGCAGGACCCGAATCAAGACTTCCCGCCGCTGCCCGACACCGCGCAACTGCAAAGCCAAAGCGAAGCTGCCGAGGTACAAGAGCGCGCACCGAAGATCGACGAATCCGCCGACTGGCTGACCCGTACCGCCTTCTGCGCCGAGGCGCGGGAAGGCCGGTTGTATCTGTTCATGCCGCCGCTGGAGCGGGTCGAGGATTACCTCGAACTGGTCGCTGCCATCGAAGCCACCGCGCAGGAGCTGATGTGCCCGGTGTTGCTGGAGGGCTATGAGCCGCCGAGCGATCCACGTCTGAGCAACTTCCGCATCACCCCGGATCCGGGGGTGATCGAGGTCAACGTGCAGCCGTCCGCGACCTGGGATGAATTGGTCGAGCGCACCGAATTCCTCTACGAAGAAGCGCGCCAGACCCGGCTGACCACCGAGAAATTCATGATCGACGGCCGGCATACCGGCACGGGCGGCGGTAACCATTTCGTGCTGGGTGGCGCAACACCGGGGGACTCACCGTTTCTGCGTCGCCCGGATCTGCTGCGTAGCCTGATCAGCTACTGGCATAACCATCCGTCCTTGTCCTACCTGTTTTCCGGATTGTTCATTGGTCCGACGTCCCAGGCGCCGCGGGTCGACGAAGCGCGCAACGATGCCTTGTACGAACTGGAGATCGCTTTCGCGCAGATGCCTGAAGCGGGTGAAGAATGTCCGCCATGGCTGGTGGATCGACTGCTGCGCAATCTGCTGATCGATGTGACCGGCAACACCCACCGCGCCGAGTTCTGCATCGACAAGCTCTATTCGCCGGACGGTGCCACCGGGCGCCTCGGATTACTGGAGTTGCGTGCGTTCGAAATGCCGCCCCATGCGCGCATGAGCCTGGCGCAACAATTGTTGCTGCGGGCGCTGGTCGCGCGGTTCTGGCGCGAGCCCTATGCACCGCCGAAACTGGCGCGCTGGGGCACGGAGCTGCACGATCGTTTCCTGTTGCCGCACTTTATCGAGCAAGACTTCGCCGATGTCATCGTCGACCTCAACGCCGCCGGTTATCCGGTGCGGGCCGAATGGTTCGCCGCGCATCTGGAGTTCCGTTTCCCCAAGGTTGGCGACTACACCGTCAGTGGCATTGCGCTGGAGTTGCGCCAGGCGCTCGAGCCCTGGCACGTGCTGGGCGAAGAGGGCGCCATGGGCGGTACGGTGCGTTACGTGGATTCGTCGCTTGAGCGTTTGCAGGTCAAGCTCAGCGGCTTGCCGCCCCAGCGTTATCTGCTGACCTGCAACGGCATTCCGGTGCCATTGCAGCCCACTGGGCGTATAGGCGAATTCGTCGCTGGCGTGAGATTTCGTGCCTGGCAACCGGCTAACTGCCTGCAACCGACCATCCCGGTCCACGCGCCGCTGGTGTTCGACCTGCTCGACACCTGGATGCAGCGCTCGCTGGGCGGTTGTCAGTACCACGTCGCCCATCCGGGCGGGCGCAACTACGACAGCTTGCCGGTGAACGCCAATGAAGCGGAGAGCCGGCGAATGGCGCGCTTCTTCCGCATCGGACACACGCCAGGGAAACTTCCTGTACCCAATCTGGAAATCAGCGACGAGCTGCCGATGACACTCGATTTGCGACGTTTCTAAACCGTCCGCGACGCTCGGATTTTTCGTATATCCGGGCGTCACGAGCCTGCGTTAGTCTGCCCCTTCATTGCTGTCTGCCGAGCTTTCCATGCCTGACCTGCTAGACCGCTACCCGCTGACAGCGGGCACCTATCACGAACTGCTCGACGACAGTGGCGCCGTGCGCCCGCACTGGCGCCGGCTGTTCGAACAGTTGCAACGCAGCACGCCGGCACAACTGGTGCAGCGTCAGGCCCTGCTGACCCGGCAGATTCAGGAAAACGGCGTTACCTATAACGTCTATGCCGACCCCAAGGGCGCGGACCGGCCATGGGAGCTGGACCTGCTGCCCCATGTCATCGCGGCTGATGAGTGGCAACAGTTGTCGGCCGGTATCGCTCAGCGGGCGCGATTGCTCAATGCCGTGCTGGCTGACCTTTACGGTCCGCAACGGCTGATTGCCGAAGGTCTTTTGCCCGCCGAGCTGGTGTTCGGTCACAACAACTTCCTTTGGCCCTGTCAGGGCATCAGCCCGCCTGACGGAGCCTTTCTGCATCTTTATGCCGTGGATCTGGCGCGCACGCCCGATGGCCGCTGGTGGGTGACGGCGGATCGTACCCAGGCGCCTTCGGGAGCCGGGTATGCACTGGAAAACCGCACGATTGTGTCCCGGGCCTTTCCCGAGTTGTACCGCGATCTGAAAGTGCAGCACCTGGCCGGGTTCTTCCGCACCTTGCAGGAAACCTTGGCCCGTCAGGCCCCGAGTGGCGGGGACGCGCCGTTGGTGGTGCTGCTGACACCGGGGCGTTTCAACGAAAGCTATTTTGAACATCTGTATCTGGCTCGCCAGCTCGGTTATCCGCTGGTGGAGGGCGGCGACCTGACGGTGCGCGACGCCACGGTTTACTTGAAAACCCTGAGTGGCCTGCGTCGGGTCCACGCGATCATGCGTCGGCTCGACGATGATTTCTGCGACCCGCTGGAGCTGCGTACTGACTCAGCCCTCGGCGTGCCGGGCCTGCTGGAAGCGGTGCGGCAGGGGCGGGTGCTGGTGGCCAACGCCCTCGGCAGCGGTGTGCTGGAATCGCCGGGCTTGTTGGGTTTTCTGCCGAGGATCAATCAATTCCTGTTTGGCGAAGAGCTGATCCTGCCGTCCATCGCGACTTGGTGGTGTGGCGAAGCGCCGGTTTTGGCCCAGGCCCTGGAGAAACTGCCGGAGTTGCTGATCAAGCCGGCGTTTCCGTCCCAGAGCTTTACGCCGGTATTTGGTCGTGATTTGAGTGAAAAACAGCGCCATGAGCTCGCCGAGCGCATGCAGGCTCGGCCATACGCCTATGTGGCGCAAGAACTCGCACAATTGTCCCAGGCGCCGATCTGGCAAGCCGAAGATGGTCAACTGCAACCCCGTGCGATCGGCATGCGCGTGTATGCGGTGGCCAGCCGTGAGGGTTATCGGGTTTTGCCCGGCGGCTTGACCCGGGTCGCCGCCCAAGCCGATGCCGAAGTGGTGTCGATGCAACGCGGTGGCGCCAGCAAGGACACCTGGGTGCTGGGAGAGCGTGCGCCCAGCGGCGAACAATGGAAGGCCCAGCGCAACATCGGTGTGCATGATCTGGTGCGGCGCGATCCGTACCTGCCGTCGCGGGTGGTGGAGAACCTGTTCTGGTTCGGTCGTTACTGCGAGCGTTGCGACGACAGTGCCCGTTTGTTGCGCATCATGCTGGCGCGCTATGTCGACGGCGACGACCCGCAAGCCCTACAGGCCGCGGTGGATCTCGGCGAACGGCTGATGCTGCTGCCCGAGGAGGGCGAGTTGCCGGAGCGCCTGTTGGCGGCGTTGCTCGGCGATGATTGGCCGTTCAGCCTGCGTTCCAACCTGCAGCGCTTGCAGTGGGCCGCTTCGCAGGTGCGCGGCAAGCTCTCGCGGGAAAACTGGCAGGCGCTGGTGGAGTTGCAGCGCGAAGCCATGGAGCTGGAAACCGAGGAGCCGGATTTCGGCGAGTTGCTGGATTTCCTCAACCGTCTGGTGATGTCCCTGGCGGCGTTGTCCGGCTTTGCCCTGGACGACATGACCCGGGACGAAGGCTGGCGTTTCCTGATGATTGGCCGGCGGATCGAGCGCCTGCAGTTTCTCAGCGGCAGCCTGGCGGCGTTCCTGCGGGGCGCCGGGGCTTTCGACCAGGCCGGGCTGGAATGGCTGCTGGAACTGGGCAACAGCAGCATCACTTACCGTTCTCGATACCTGGCGGTGGCGCAACTGATCCCGGTGCTCGACCTGCTATTGCTCGACGAGCAGAACCCTCACGCCGTGTTGTTCCAGTTGAAACTGGTGACCCGCACCCTCAAACGCCTCAACGATGACTTTGGCGTGCCGCGCGAAGCAGCGCTGCCGCAATTGGTCGAGCGTCTGGCGCGATTCGATCTGGGCTGCCTGGAAAACCCGCTGTTCGGCGACGCGAGTGTTCGCGCTGCCATCGAGGGGCTGGCCGCGCTGCTGCAAGAGATCGCCGACGCCAGCGGGCAAGTTTCCGATCGCCTGGCGCTACGGCATTTCGCCCATGTCGATGATGTCAGCCAGCGCACGGTGTCCGTCTGATGAGTGCTCATTACCAGATTTTCCACGACACCCATTATCACTACGACAGCCCGGTGTCCCTGGCCCAGCAACTGGCGCATTTGTGGCCGCGGCCTTGCGCTTGGCAGCGCTGTACCGACCAGCAATTGCAGATCAGCCCCGAGCCGACCTCGCGTCGCGATGAACTGGATGTGTTCGGTAATCCGCTGACCCGGCTGGCGTTCGAGCGTCCCCACGATGAGTTGCTGGTCAATGCCAGCCTGACCATAGAAGTGCTGCCCCGACCTGCGTTGGACTTCAATCTGTCACTCGCGTGGGAAGACACACGTAGTGCGCTGACCTACAGCAGCCAACCGCTGTCACCTGAATTGCTCGAAGCCTGCCGATACCGGTTTGAGTCGCCGTATGTGCATTTGAAGAAAAATTTCGTCGAGTTTTCGCAAAGCTGTTTTCCGCCGGGTCGAGCGTTGTTGCTCGGCGTGCAGGCGCTGATGGAGAAAATCTTCAGCGAGTTCACCTTCGATGCCGAAGCGACCCAGGTGGCTACACCGCTGGTAGAGGTGCTGGAGCGCCGACGCGGGGTCTGCCAGGACTTTGCCCACCTGATGCTCGCCTGCGTACGTTCCAGGGGGTTGGCGGCGCGCTACATCAGCGGCTACCTGCTGACCCAGCCACCGCCGGGCCAGCCACGGCTGATTGGTGCCGATGCATCCCACGCCTGGGTCTCGGTGTTTTGTCCGGTGCTGGGGTGGGTGGATTTCGATCCAACCAACAATGTGCAACCGGCGCTGGAGCACATCACCCTGGCCTGGGGCCGGGATTTTT
Source organism: Pseudomonas fluorescens (assembly GCF_040448305.1). Lineage (NCBI taxonomy): Bacteria > Pseudomonadati > Pseudomonadota > Gammaproteobacteria > Pseudomonadales > Pseudomonadaceae > Pseudomonas > Pseudomonas fluorescens. The sequence goes on from NZ_CP148752.1 coordinate 599,746, forward strand.
CCGATGTGTCGCCGTTGCGGGGGGTGATTTTGGGGGGCGGGAACCATGATCCGGAAGTGCGCGTCACCGTGATGCCACTGGATTAACAACGATCAAATGTGGGAGCGGGCTTGCTCGCGAAGACGGAGTGTCAGGAACATCATTTTTGGATGTGAAACCGCTTTCGCGAGCAAGCCCGCTCCCACAGGGAATTGCGGTGTTTTGGAGTCATTCGATTGGCCTGTGAGGGTCGGCAGCAAAGCTGCCAACCCTGGACACAGATCCTGTGGGCCTGATCAGATCAACCGGCCCGGAGGTTCTCAGGCGTCGGGCGCCGAGTCTTTCGGTGCATCAACATCGTCTTCTGCCGCCACTTCACCCTCAGGGTTCAGTGCCGCTTCTTCAGCTGTAGCTTTCTTGCGCTGAAGCTTTTCCTCTTTCTTCTGCTCCTTGGCCAAGTCTCTCTGACGTTTGGCGAAGGAATAATTAGGTTTGGCCATGGGCGATCCTCTGGGGTCGAAGGTGAGGTTGAGCGGCGCATATTCTGCCCTGTATCGGTGCCAAGCCGTTAGCTGGGTTTTTGCTCGGCCCATTTTGGCGCTATGGACGGTTGCCAGGCATCCAGAGCATCGAGCAGGGTTTGCGGTGATTCGCTCACTTGCAGCATGTCACGGTGCTGCCCGCGAACGAAGCCTTCGCCGACGATATGATCGAGAAAAGACGTCAATTTGCTGTAGAAACCGTTCACTTCCAACAAACCCAGCGGTTTGCCGTGATAGCCGAGCTGGCCCCAGGTCCAGACTTCGAACAGTTCTTCGAGGGTGCCAAGGCCGCCGGGCAGCGCGATAAAGGCATCGCTGAGCTCGGCCATCCGCGCCTTGCGCGCGTGCATGCCATCGACGACTTCCAGGCGAGTCAGGCCGCTGTGGCCGATCTCCTTATCCTTGAGGCTTTGCGGGATGATGCCGATCACTTCACCGCCGGCCGCCAGGGCCGCATCGGCGACGATGCCCATCAGGCCCACGGCGCCACCGCCATACACCAGGGTCAGCTTGCGCTCGGCCAACGCCCGGCCAAGGGCCACGGCTGCTTCGCGGTAAGCGGGGTTGGTGCCGGTGCTGGCACCACAAAATACACAAACGGATGTTAAAGACATGCCTTGCTCCATGGTCGATCAGGGCCACAGAGTAAAGGCAGGCGCACGGCACTCCAAGGGCTAGACTTGGTGTTCCGGGGTTTCGTACGTACCGCTGGCGCCGCAAGCGTAGGCGGCCAGCAAACTGCACAACAGGCTGTTGATCGACATGACAGACGTTCCATTTGAAGGGGGACGGCCAGATGATAGGCCCGGGCCAGACACTTGGCCGGTAGATAATTTGCATCAGCGTCATAGCCCGAAAGTTGTATACAATTTTTGATTCAAGTCATATGAACTTGCGAAGTTTTCAGGCAGTCTTCTGTTCATTCGCGATTTCGTTAACCCTGCCTTGGAGATTCACCATGTTTGCCAAACTTGTTGCGGTATCCCTGTTGACACTGGCCAGCAGCCAATTGATGGCTGCAGAGTGCAAAGTCACCGTCGACTCCACCGACCAGATGTCTTTCGACACGAAGGCCATTGAAATCGACAAGAGCTGCAAGACGTTTACCGTGGAACTCAAGCACTCCGGCAGCTTGCCGAAGAACGTCATGGGCCATAACTGGGTGCTGAGTAAAGAAGCCGACATGCAGCCGATCGCCACCGACGGCCTGAGCGCCGGCATCGACAAGAACTACCTGAAAGAAGGCGACGCCCGCGTGATCGCCCACACCAAGATCATCGGCGCCAAGGAAACCGACTCGGTGACCTTCGATGTGTCCAAGCTCGCGGCCGGTGAAAAGTACGGGTTCTTCTGCTCGTTCCCAGGCCACATCTCGATGATGAAAGGCACTGTGACCCTGAAGTAATCAGGCACACCGCGTCATCGTTCTTCGCGAGCAGGCTCGCTCCCACATTTGATCGCGGTCTAATTGTGGGAGCGAGCCTGCTCGCGAATGGGCCATCTGCATCAATAAATGTGTTGGCCAAAGAAAAGCCCGCTGAGGATCACTCCTCAGCGGGCTTTTTCATTCAGTCACCAATCAAGGCGCAAACGGCATTACCCGCTTGTGATGGGTCTTGTTGTAGGTATCCACAATGATCTTGAACGCCTCTTCACGCACCGGCTCGCCGTGCAGGAACGCGTCGATCTCGGCGTAGGTCACGCCGTGGGAGGCTTCGTCCGGTTTGCCCGGCGACAGATCCTCAAGGTCAGCGGTCGGGACTTTCTCCACCAGCGACTCCGGCGCGCCGAAGCTGCGGGCGATGGCGCGGACCTGGTTTTTCACCAGGCCACTCAGTGGCGCCAGGTCGCAGGCGCCGTCACCGAACTTGGTGAAGAAACCCATCACCGCTTCCGCCGCGTGATCGGTGCCGATCACCAGGCCATTGGCCGCGCCGGCGATGGTGTACTGGGCGACCATGCGCATGCGCGCCTTGGTGTTGCCGAGCACGAAGTCCACAGACACCGCATGTTTGCCTTCGAAGGCTGCCACTTCATTGGCCAGGGATTTGACCGCCGGGCCGATGTTCACGGTGTGGCGCTCGTCCGGCTTGATGAAATCCACCGAAGCCTGGGCGTCGTGCTCATCGAACTGGGTTTCGTAGGGCAGGCGCACGGCAATGAACTTGTAGCTGTCTTCGCCTGTACGTTGGCGCAATTCACGCATTGCACGTTGGGCCAGCAGGCCGGCGGTCAGGGAATCGACGCCGCCACTGATGCCCAGCACCAGGGTCTTGAGCCCGGAATTGACCAGGCAGTCCTGAATGAAGGTCACCCGCCGGGCGACTTCGGCCTCAAGGGCGGCTTCGTCGGCGAATGGCGGCTGGACCTTGAGCTGTTCAGCAATCTCACGCTGTACGGCTTGCATGAATTCACTCCTTGCTTGATGTACTTGAAAGGGCGGCAGGAACCTGGAAAACGTGTCGCAGGTAAGCGACGAAATTCGGGTCTTTGCAGTGCGTCTTGCCTGGCTCGTCGGAGATCTTCGCCACCGGCTGGCCGTTGCAGGCGGTCATTTTAAGCACGATGCTCATCGGTTCGACACCCGGAATATCACAGGTCAGGTTGGTACCGATGCCGAAGCTGACATTGATCCGACCGCGCAGCGCCCGGAATATCTCCAGGGTCCTGGGCAATGTCAGGCTATCGGAGAAGGTCAGCGTCTTGCTCATCGGGTCGATGCCGAGCTTGTGATAGTGGGCGATGGCTTTTTCCGCCCAGACCACCGGATCGCCCGAGTCGTGGCGCAAACCGTCGAAAAGCTTGGCGAAAAACAGATCGAAATCGCCGAGGAAAGCATCCATGGTGATGCAGTCGGTCAGGGCAATCCCCAGCAGGCCACGGTATTCACGGACCCAGCAATCGAGTGCGGCGATCTGGCTGTCGATCAGCCGCGGGCCGAGTTGCTGGTGCGCCATGATCCATTCGTGGGCCATGGTACCCAGGGGTTTCATGTCCAGTTCCCGGGACAGGTGCACGTTGCTGGTGCCGACGAAGCGTCCGGGGAAATCGTGCTTGAGCACATTCACCACTTCTTCCTGCACCCGATACGAGAAGCGACGGCGCGTGCCGAAATCGGCCACCTGCAATTCGGACAATTCATCACTGCTGGCGTTGGCGCTCAGCCAGTCGAACTTGCGGTAGAGCTGCTCACGGGCCTGCTCCAGCACGACTTCGCGGTAGCGATAGCGGTTGCGCACCTCGCTGACCAGGGCCAACAGCGGCACTTCGAACAGGATCACATGCAGCCAGGGGCCCCGCAGGCGGATAAACAGCTCACCGTTTTCGAGGCCGGTGTGGATGTAGCGCAGGTTGAAGCGAAACAACCCGAGAAAACGCAGGAAGTCCGGCTTCAGGAAGCTGATGCGTTCCAGAAAGCTCAACTGGTCGGCACTCAGGCTCAGTTCGGCCAGGCGCTCGATCTGGAAGCGGATTTCCGCCAGGTACGGGCGCAAGTCCTCGCTGTTACGGCAACGAAACTCCCATTCGACTTCGACGTTCGGGTAGTTGTGCAGCACCGCCTGCATCATCGTCAGTTTGTAGAAGTCGGTGTCGAGCAGGTTCTGCACGATGCGATCGGCAAACACACTCTCGCTCATAACGGGAATCTCCAGCGTTGCAGCGGTATTGAACAATGGCGCTAGTGGCGCATATCAGGGATATGAATTGCCAGCGATTTTTAGACCGCAGCAATTCCCCTGTGGGAGCGAGCCTGCTCGCGAATGCGGTCTGTCAGTCACATTGATGCTGGATGTGCCGACGCCTTCGCGAGCAGGCTCGCTCCCACAAGGAATGCGCCAGGGCTCAGTGTTGTGGAGCATCCGGGCTATCGATCTGCTCCAGCATCCACTTCACAAAGTCCCGTACCTTGGGCACTTCCGCCGAATGCTCCGGGTATGCAAGGTAATAGGCGTCCGTGCTGGGCATTGCATGCTGCCAGGGAATGACCAGCTTGCCGTCAGCCAGTTCCTCTTCCACCAGAAAACGCGGCAACAACGCCACGCCGCAGCCAACCTGGGCGGCGCGGATGCACATATAAAAGGTTTCGAAGCGCGGGCCGTGGTAGCTGTGCTCGGTGTGGTAGCCCTGATGGTCGAACCAGTCATGCCAGGCCTGGGGGCGGGAGGCGTTTTGCAGCAGGACCAGGTCAGTCAGTTGCGTCGGATCGGTGAACGGCGTGTCCGGCAGGCTGCCCGGGGCGCACACTGGCACCAGCTCTTCGCCGAACAGCTTCAGGCATTCGGAGCCGGGCCGCGAGCCCTGGCCGAAATAGAACGCCAGGTCGCTGCGCCCTTGCTGCAGATCGTCGGCTTCCTGCTCGCTGCACAGGTCCAGGTGAATCGACGGATGACGCAGGCGCCAGCCTTTCAGGCGCGGCACCAGCCAGCGCGCACCGAAGGTAGGAGGCGTCGAGACGCGCAGGACTTCTGTTTCGCCACCGTAGGAACGCAGGTAATGGGTCGACATCTCGACCTGCGTGAGGATTTTTCGCACTTCAACCAGGTACAGGTCGCCGGCCGGTGTCATCTGCAGGCGGCGGCGCACCCGGCGAAACAGCAGGTGCTGCAGCAGCTCTTCGAGTTGCGCGACCTGTTTGCTCACGGCGCTTTGGGTCAGGTTCAACTCTTCGGCGGCCCGGGTAAAGCTCAAATGCCGGGTCACGGCTTCGAAACACTGCAACGCAGCGATCGATGGCAAGTAGCGTTTATTCAGCATGGGCGGTCCTTGGTTCTTGTCTCTTTATTGCCAGCAATGCACAGCATGAATAAACGGAATGATATCTCTCTTAATCGTCGTTTGTTGAGTAACCTCCGGGCAGCTAAAACTACAGGTCTGATCAGCCGTGAATTTCCGGCTGCACGTGTTCTGTCTTTTGCTTGAGGAGTGACCCATGGTTGCCGCATTGCTTGATCGTCTAGGTGTGAACCCGGCCCTGTACCAGAACGGCAAAGTGCCGGTGCATTCGCCGATCGATGGCAGCAGGATCGCCGCCGTGAACTGGGAAGGCGCCGCTGAAGTCGAGCAGCACATCAGTCGCGCAGATCATGCGTTCGAACTGTGGCGCAAGGTTCCGGCACCGCGCCGTGGCGAACTGGTGCGACAACTGGGTGACATCCTGCGGGAATACAAGGCCGACCTCGGCGAGCTGGTGTCCTGGGAAGCTGGCAAGATCACCCAGGAAGGCCTGGGTGAAGTTCAGGAAATGATCGACATCTGCGACTTCGCCGTCGGCCTGTCCCGTCAGCTGTACGGTTTGACTATCGCCTCCGAGCGTCCTGGCCACCACATGCGCGAAACCTGGCATCCGCTGGGCGTCGTTGGCGTGATCAGTGCGTTCAACTTCCCGGTCGCGGTCTGGGCCTGGAACGCCACGCTGGCGCTGGTCTGCGGCAACCCGGTGATCTGGAAACCGTCGGAAAAGACGCCACTGACCGCACTGGCTTGCCAGGCGCTGTTCGATCGCGTGCTGAAGAACTTCAGCGATGCGCCACCGCACCTGAGCCAGGTGATTATTGGCGGTCGCGATGCCGGCGAAGCCTTGGTCGAAGATCCGCGTGTTGCGCTGGTCAGCGCCACCGGCAGCACCCGCATGGGCCGTGAAGTGGCGCCGAAAATCGCCGCGCGCTTCGCCCGTAGCATTCTGGAGCTGGGCGGCAACAACGCAATGATCCTCGGCCCAAGCGCCGACCTGGACATGGCCGTTCGCGCGATCCTGTTCAGCGCCGTCGGCACCGCCGGTCAGCGTTGCACCACTCTGCGTCGCCTGATCGCCCATGAGTCGGTGAAAGAAGAAATCGTCACCCGCCTGAAAGCTGCGTACTCGAAAGTGCGTATCGGCCATCCGCTGGAAGGCAACCTGATTGGCCCGCTGATCGACAAGCAAAGCTTCGACAACATGCAGGATGCGCTGGAGCAGGCTTTGAGCGAAGGCGGCCGGGTGTTTGGCGGTGAGCGTCAGCTGCAAGACAAGTTCCCGAATGCCTACTACGTGTCGCCAGCCATCGTCGAAATGCCGGAGCAGAGCGATGTGGTCTGCCACGAAACCTTCGCCCCGATCCTGTACGTGGTTGGCTACAGCGATTTCCAGGAAGCCCTGCGCCTGAACAACGCCGTGCCGCAAGGCCTGTCCTCGTGCATCTTCACCACCGACGTGCGTGAAGCCGAGCAGTTCATGTCGGCGGTAGGCAGCGACTGCGGCATCGCCAACGTCAACATCGGCCCGAGCGGCGCGGAAATCGGCGGCGCGTTCGGTGGTGAGAAAGAAACCGGCGGCGGCCGCGAGTCCGGCTCCGATGCATGGCGCGGCTACATGCGACGCCAGACCAACACCGTGAACTATTCGCTGGAGTTGCCGTTGGCGCAGGGTATTACGTTTGACTAAATGCATCCTTTGAACCCATGAAGATCACTGTGGGAGCGGGCTTGCCCGCGATAGCAATCTTTCAGTCACTTAGATGTTGCAGGTGCTGACGCTATCGCGGGCAAGCCCGCTCCCACAGGTAAATGGTGTGTTGGTTAGGTTTCTGCCTGGAGTCTGGCAATGCCGTTACGCGAAGAGTGTCTGTGGGAAAAACTGACGCCGCAAAGGCCGGACAATTCGGCCCTCAAGGGTGAGGTCTCGGTGGATGTCTGCGTCATCGGCGCCGGGTTTACCGGTTTGTCGGCGGCGGTGCATCTGCTGGAGCAAGGCAAGACCGTTTGTGTGCTGGAGGCTCACCGCGCCGGCCATGGTGGTTCGGGGCGCAACGTCGGGCTGGTCAACGCCGGGATGTGGATTCCCCCGGACGAGATCGAAGCCGGGTTTGGCGAGGCAGTCGGCAGCCAGCTCAACCGCATGCTGGGGGCGGCGCCTTCCCTAGTGTTCAGCCTTGTGGACAAGTACAACATCGATTGCCAGTTGCGTCGCGAAGGCACGCTGCACATGGCGCACAACGCCCGTGGCGAAGCCGACTTGCGCAGTCGTGAAGAACAATGGAAGCGACGCGGTGCGCCGGTAGAGCTGCTCACCGGCCAGGCCTGCGAACAAGCCACCGGCACGAAAAAGATCGCCGCCGCGCTGCTCGATCGCCGCGCCGGCACGCTCAACCCGATGGCCTACACCACAGGGCTGGCCAAAGCGGCCATCGGCCTCGGTGGTCAATTATTCGATCATTCCCCGGTCACCCGACTCGAACGTCAGGGTCAGCGCTGGTCAGTACAGACTGCCCAGGGCTCGGTCATGGCCGAGAAGGTGGTGATTGCCTCCAATGCCTACACCGAGGGCGACTGGACGGAACTGCGGCGCAATTTCTTCCCGGGTTATTACTATCAGGTGGCCTCGGCCCCGCTGACCGAAGAGGCCGCCCGGCAAATTCTGCCCGGTGGCCAAGGGTCCTGGGACACCCGGCAGGTGCTCAGCAGTATCCGTCGCGACAAAGACGGTCGCCTGCTGCTTGGCAGCCTGGGTAATGGTAATCAGAAACCGGCCTGGTTTCTCAAAGCCTGGGCCGACCGGGTGCAGCAACATTACTTCCCTTACCTGAAACCGGTGGAATGGGAGTGCACCTGGACCGGTTGCATCGCCTTCACCCCCGATCATTTGATGCGTCTGTTCGAACCGGCGCCCGGTTTAGTGGCAGTCACCGGTTACAACGGCCGGGGCGTGACCACGGGAACAGTGGTCGGCAAAGCCTTTGCCGATTACCTGTGTAACGGAAATCCTCAAGCGCTTCCGATTCCCTTTGCTCCCATGCAGCCACTGACCGGGGTGGGGTTGCGTAGCTGTCTGTATGAGGCGGGATTCTCGCTGTATCACGCAGGCCAGTGCCTGCGGATCGTGATCTGAAGGTTGATTTTTGCAGTGGGAAGCGGCGCTTTTTCGATCTGCAGCTAGCCTGTAGTGGTGCGGGTTGTAGCAGTCCCGCACCAGCGGTGTGCACTTCGGTGACGCACGTTGTTACAGGCTGGTTGCACGTCGTTTAAAGCCGCGGTTGCAATGATGGCGCAGGCGGGTTGCGCCTCAAAAAAATAATGGTTTTACCTTCCGCGGTTTAGACGGTTGCACGCCCAATGAAAATGGGACCGAAACAGTCGAAATAACAAGACAGCAGCGACTTTTTTCAGAATAAAAAACCGATGGCACGGCCCTTGCTCTGAGCATTCAGTGAAGTCGCAGTGCCAATTAAAAAAACCATGGAGCACCACCTCATGTCCCAGACGTTTTACAAGAAAGGCTTTCTGGCCCTCGCAGTGGCAACTGCGCTGGGTGTTTCTGCGTTTGCTCAGGCTGACATCAAGATCGGCGTAGCGGGACCAATGACAGGCGCCAACGCGGCATTTGGCGAGCAGTACATGAAGGGTGCACAGGCGGCGGCCGATGCGGTCAACGCGGCGGGCGGGGTTAATGGGGAAAAAATCGTACTGGTCAAGGGCGATGACGCCTGCGAACCGAAACAGGCTGTGACGGTCGCCAAAGACCTGACCAACCAGAAAGTCGCCGGCGTGGTCGGTCACTTCTGCTCCTCGTCGACCATCCCGGCCTCCGAGATCTACGACGAAGCGGGCATCATCGCCATCACTCCAGGCTCCACCAACCCGGCTGTGACCGAGCGTGGCCTGAGCGCCATGTTCCGTATGTGCGGGCGTGACGACCAGCAAGGCATCGTGGCCGGCGACTACATCGTCGACGTGCTCAAGGGCAAGAAAGTTGTCGTGCTGCACGACAAGGACACCTACGGCCAGGGCCTGGCGGATGCCACCAAGGCTCAACTGGTCAAGCGCGGCGTAACGCCTGTGCTGTATGAAGGCCTGACCCGTGGCGAGAAAGACTTCAGCACCATCGTGACCAAAATCCGCGGCGCCGGCGCTGACGTCGTCTACTTTGGTGGCCTGCACCCGGAAGCCGGTCCTCTGGTGCGTCAACTGCGTGAACAAGGCCTGAAAGACGTCAAGTTCATGTCCGACGATGGCATCGTGACCGACGAACTGGTGACCACCGCTGGCGGTCCGCAATTCGTTGACGGCGTGCTGATGACCTTCGGTGCCGACCCACGCATGCTGCCAGACAGCAAGACCGTGGTAGACGCCTTCCGCAAGGCCGGTACCGAGCCTGAAGGCTACACCCTGTACGCCTACGCTTCGGTCCAGACCCTGGCAGCAGCCTTCAACGGCGCCAAGTCCAACAAGGGCGAAGAAGCGGCTGCATGGCTGAAGAAGAACCCGGTCAAGACCGTCATGGGCGAGAAGACCTGGGACAGCAAGGGCGACCTGAAAATCTCCGACTACGTGGTTTACCAGTGGGACAAGGATGGCAAGTACCACCAGCTGGAAAAACAGAAGTAAGGGCTGACCCGATCAGCTGACTCCACAGTTCCCCTGTAGGAGCGAGCCAGCTCGCGATGACGGACTGACAGGCAACTCATTCGTTGAATGTTAAACCGCAATCGCGAGCAGGCTCGCTCCTACAGGGAGCGGTGGTGTGTCGGCTGATCGTGGCTGACATTGCTCCGACGTATATCTGTATTTTCCTTAGAGGAACCGCACAGCCACATGTGCAGGTTCTCATTGCGTGAGATTGCGTTATGGATGGTATTTTCCTGCAGCAACTGGTCAACGGCCTGACCCTCGGGTCGGTCTATGGCCTGATCGCCATCGGCTACACAATGGTCTATGGCATCATCGGCATGATCAACTTCGCCCACGGCGAGGTTTACATGATTTCCGCTTACCTCGCGGCAATCAGTCTGGCTCTGCTGGCTTACTTCGGTATCGAATCCTTCCCGCTGCTGATGCTTGGCACACTGATCTTCACCATCGTCGTCACGGCGGTGTATGGCTGGGTCATCGAGCGCGTCGCCTACAAGCCCCTGCGCAACTCCACCCGACTCGCACCGTTGATCAGTGCGATCGGTATCTCCCTGATCCTGCAAAACTACGCACAGATCTCCCAGGGCGCGAAGCAACAAGGCGTTCCGACTTTGCTCTCGGGTGCCTGGCGCGTTGATATCGGTACCGGTTTCGTTCAGTTGACCTACACCAAGGTCTTCATTCTGATCGCAGCGTTCGTCGGGATGGCTGCGCTGACCTACATCATCAAGTACACCAAGCTCGGCCGCATGTGCCGTGCAACCCAGCAAGACCGCAAGATGGCTTCGATCCTGGGGATCAACACCGATCGGGTGATTTCCTACGTGTTCATCATCGGTGCAGCGATGGCGGCCCTGGCCGGCGTGCTGATCACCATGAACTACGGCACATTCGACTTCTATGCCGGCTTCATCATCGGGATCAAGGCATTCACCGCCGCGGTACTTGGCGGGATTGGCTCACTGCCCGGCGCGATGCTCGGCGGGATCATTCTCGGGATTTCCGAGTCGCTGTTTTCCGGTCTGGTGAACTCGGACTACAAAGACGTTTTCAGCTTCTCGTTGCTGGTCCTCGTTCTGGTCTTTCGGCCTCAAGGCCTGCTCGGCCGTCCTCTTGTGTCGAAGGTGTAAGCGATGTCTTCAACCACTAAAAAAACCATTGATATCAAAAAAAGTCTGGTTGACGCGATTCTTGCCGGCCTCATTGCCCTGATCGTGTTCGGGCCGATCGTCGGCGTCGTTCTCGATGGCTATGGCTTCAACCTGGAAACCACTCGTGTGGCGTGGATTGTCGCTATCGTCATGGCCGGTCGTTTTGCCCTGAGCATGTTCCTGCAAACCCCCAAGGGCCTGAGAGTCCTCGAAGGTTTTGAAAGCACTGGCTCCGGGGTGCATGTACTGGCACCCGATTACAAATCGCGGTTGCGCTGGATCATCCCGCTGATGATCGTCATCGCCGTGGTGTTCCCGTTTTTCTCCAACTCCTACCTGTTGGGCGTGGTCATCCTCGGGCTGATCTACGTGCTGCTGGGGCTGGGGCTGAACATCGTGGTCGGCCTGGCCGGCCTGCTCGACCTCGGTTACGTGGCGTTCTACGCCATCGGTGCCTACGGCCTGGCGCTCGGTTATCAATATCTTGGATTGGGCTTCTGGACGGTGTTGCCGCTGGCGGCGATTACCGCCGGCCTGGCCGGTTGCATCCTCGGCTTCCCGGTGTTGCGCCTGCATGGCGACTATCTGGCGATCGTGACCCTGGGTTTCGGTGAAATCATCCGTCTGATCCTCAACAACTGGTTGTCGCTGACTGGCGGCCCGAACGGCATGGCAGCGCCGTTGCCAACCTTCTTCGGCATCGAGTTCGGAAAAAGGGCGAAAGAGGGCGGAGTGCCGTTCCATGAGTTCTTCGGCATCGCCTACAACCCTGACGTGAAGTACTACTTCATCTACGTCGTGTTGTTCCTGGTGGTCCTGGCCGTGCTGTACATCAAGGACCGCCTGACCCGCATGCCGGTCGGCCGCGCCTGGGAAGCCCTGCGCGAAGACGAAATCGCCTGCCGCTCCATGGGCCTGAACCACGTGCTGGTCAAGCTCTCGGCGTTCACCATCGGTGCCTCGACGGCCGGTCTGGCCGGGGTGTTCTTCGCCACCTACCAGGGCTTCGTCAACCCGACCTCGTTCACCTTCTTCGAATCGGCGCTGATCCTCGCCATCGTGGTACTGGGTGGCATGGGCTCGACCATAGGCGTGGTGATTGCCGCCTTCGTGCTGACCGTCGCCCCGGAGCTGCTGCGTGGCTTTGCCGAGTATCGCGTGCTGCTGTTTGGCATTCTGATGGTGTTGATGATGATCTGGCGACCGCGCGGCCTGATTCGGATCAGCCGTACCGGTGTGACCCCGCGTAAAGGAGTAGCGCCATGAGCGAAGTCGTACTCAGTGTCGAAAAGCTGATGATGCACTTCGGCGGCATCAAGGCGTTGAGCGATGTCAGCCTGAAAGTGCACCGCAACTCGATCTTCGCCTTGATCGGACCTAACGGCGCCGGCAAAACCACGGTGTTCAACTGCCTGACCGGGTTCTACAAAGCCTCCGGCGGCAAGATCGAACTCAACATTCGTGGGCAACAGACCAACGTCATCAAGTTGCTGGGTGAGTCGTTCAAACCTACCGATTTCGTTTCGCCGAAATCCTTCGCCAGTCGGCTGTTCTACAAGGCGTTCGGCGGCACCCACCTGGTGAATCGTGCAGGCCTGGCGCGGACCTTCCAGAACATTCGCCTGTTCAAGGAAATGTCGGTGCTGGAAAACCTGCTGGTGGCCCAGCACATGTGGGTCAACCGCAGCATGCTGGCCGGCATCCTCAATACCAAGGGCTATCGCAAGGCCGAGAGCGATGCGCTGGACCACGCGTTCTACTGGCTGGAAGTGGTGGATCTGGTGGATTGCGCCAACCGCCTGGCCGGTGAACTGTCCTACGGCCAGCAGCGCCGCCTGGAAATCGCCCGCGCCATGTGCACCCGTCCGCAGATCATCTGCCTCGACGAACCGGCCGCCGGCCTCAACCCTCAGGAAACCGAAGCGCTGAGCGCGATGATCCGGCTGCTGCGCGACGAGCACGATCTGACCGTGGTGCTGATCGAACACGACATGGGCATGGTTATGAGTATTTCCGACCACATCGTGGTGCTGGACCACGGCATCGTCATCGCCGAGGGCGGACCCGATGCGATTCGTAACGATCCGAAAGTGATTGCGGCCTACCTGGGCGCCGATGAAGAGGAAGTGGTGCTATGAGCCAACCCATCCTCGAACTCAAGGAACTGGATGTGTTTTACGGACCGATCCAGGCCCTTAAAGGCGTCTCGCTGCACATCAACGAAGGCGAAACCGTCAGCCTGATCGGCTCCAACGGTGCCGGCAAGTCGACGCTGCTGATGTCGATCTTCGGCCAGCCACGGGCAGCCGACGGGCAGATCCTTTATCAGGGCGTGGATATTACCCACAAGTCGTCCCACTACATCGCCTCCAACGGCATCGCGCAATCGCCGGAAGGGCGGCGGGTGTTCCCCGACATGACCGTCGAGGAGAACCTGCTGATGGGCACTATCCCTATCGGTGACAAGTACGCCAAGGAGGACATGCAACGCATGTTCGAGCTGTTCCCGCGGCTCGAAGAGCGGCGTACCCAGCGGGCGATGACCATGTCTGGCGGCGAGCAGCAAATGCTCGCCATCGCCCGGGCCCTGATGAGCCGGCCCAAGTTGTTGCTGCTGGATGAGCCGAGCCTGGGCCTGGCGCCGATTGTGGTGAAGCAGATCTTCGCCACCCTGCGGGAACTGGCCAAGACCGGCATGACCATCTTCCTGGTGGAGCAGAACGCCAACCACGCCCTGCGGTTGTCGGACCGGGCGTATGTGATGGTCAACGGCGAAATTCGCATGACCGGCACCGGCAAGGAGTTGTTGGTCAACGAGGATGTGCGTAACGCCTATCTCGGCGGGCACTGAGTCTGCTTTGTTATGCACAAGCCCCGGCGCGCAATCGCCGGGGCTTTTTTACATCTCCCAAACATCACTAAACCCTGTGGGAGCGAGCTTGCTCGCGATAGCGGTGCGTCAGTCACCACGATGCAAACTGTGCCCCGGTCATCGCGAGCAAGCTCGCTCCCACAGGGTTTTTGGCATGCCTCAAGAGAATTGTGGAAAACAATATTCCCAAGCTCGTAAAGCGCGACATAAAGCCGCTGCAAATAGTTGTTTTGTCACAGTTTTGACTTGTCCCCATTTGCTGTGGAACCGGCTGTGAATAACGTGGGAGTAGCTGGCTGGAGGCCTTTGAAACCGTGGCTTGCAGGGGTGTGGTTGTTTTTTGATCAGGTGTTTTTGCGCAGCTTGCAGGCCGCTTTGTCAACCTTTTTGTTCGGGGCGCAAATGCGTGAAATCGGCGTGGACAAGCCTGTGGATAAGTCTGTGACTAAACTCTGGAAAGACCCCGCTGAAGGCCGTGGTTACTGGCTTGGCGCCATCGTCGGTTTGACCCGTCAGTCATGAAAATGGCCAAGAGCTACACAGCAGGCGGTTGAGGGTCAAGCAAAAAAGTTTCAAAATCCCGCGCAAAGCCTTGTGGATAGCGGCTTGCAGCTTTTCCACTTGCCTCCAGAGACTGTGGACCGGCCTGTGGATAACGTGCGCGCACATGGCTGTAGGCCACGCTGGTCAAGGGCTTGCCGGAGTTGAGCGTTTTTTGAACAGTTTGAACGGTGGTTGCCGCTGTGAACAAGGCCGGGCATGCTGCCTGCTGATTTTCTATTCCAATGGCTGGCGATCAGCCGAAGCAAGGAGAACACGATGTCCAACACCCTGTTTATTACCGGCGCGACCTCCGGTTTTGGTGAAGCCTGTGCCCGTCGTTTTGCTGAGGCCGGCTGGAAACTGGTGCTGACTGGCCGTCGTGAGGAGCGCCTCAATGCGCTGTGCGCTGAGCTGTCGAAGCAGACCGAAGTTCATGGTCTGGTGCTCGATGTGCGTGATCGCAAGGCCATGGAGGAGGCGATTGCCAATCTGCCGCCATCCTTTGCCAAACTGCGCGGGTTGATCAACAACGCCGGGCTGGCCCTGGGGGTTGATCCGGCACCCAAGTGCGACCTCGACGACTGGGACACCATGGTCGATACCAACGTCAAAGGCCTGATGTACAGCACCCGCTTGCTGTTGCCGCGCCTGATCGCCCACGGTCGTGGTGCCGGTATCGTCAACCTGGGGTCCATCGCCGGCAACTACCCGTACCCGGGCAGCCACGTGTATGGCGCGACCAAGGCGTTCGTCAAACAATTCTCCGTGAACCTGCGCTGCGACCTGCAAGGCACGGGCGTACGGGTCAGCAACATCGAGCCGGGCTTGTGCGAGAGCGAGTTCTCGCTGGTGCGTTTTGCCGGTGACCAGGAGCGCTACAACGCCACTTACGCCGGCGCCGAGCCAATTCAGCCGCAGGACATCGCCGAGACCATCTTCTGGGTGCTCAATGCGCCGGCGCATATCAATATCAACAGCCTGGAGCTGATGCCGGTCAGCCAGACCTGGGCCGGGTTTGCTATCGAGCGCAAGTCTTAAGACCGCGTAACGGCCAATCGCGAGCAGGCTCGCTCCCACATGGATCGCGTTAAACCTGTGGGAGCGAGCCTGCTCGCGATGGGGCCGGGCCAGACAAAACCGGACATCAGCTAGACTCCTCCCTCAAGCAACCCGCCACACCCGGCGGTCTAGAGGTATTAGAGGAGATCAAGTGAGTAATCGAGGCGAGCAGTCGCTGCTCAAACAATCGACCTTCCTGATGCTCGCCGTGACATTCGCCGGGATCATCACCGGTTTTGTTTCGGGCGCCCAATCCATCCTGTTCGATGGCTTCTTTTCGTTGATCGCGGCCTTCATCAAGGTCCTGATGCTGATCACCGCTCGGTTGATCGCCAAGGAAAGCAACCAGCGCTTCCAGTTCGGTTCCTGGCACCTGGAACCCATGGTGCTGGTGATCGAAGGCTGTTTCATATTCCTGGTAGCCGTTTATGCGTTTCTCAACGGTGTGTTCGGCATCATCAATGGAGGCCGCGAGGTCGAACTCGGTCTGGTGATCCTCTACGCGGCGGTGTTCACCGTCGTTGAGCTCATTTACTTCTTCTACGTCCGCCATCGCAATCGCACACTCAAATCATCGCTGATCCAGTTCGACAACATCAGTTGGCTGGTGGACGCGATGCTGTCGGCGGGACTGCTGGTGAGTTTCCTGATCGCGCTGCTGCTCAAGACTCAGGGTTACGACAAGTGGGCGGTGTATGTCGACCCGATGATCCTGATTCTGCTGGCCCTGGGCATGCTGCCCCCGGCGTTCAAAATCCTCGGACCGGCCTTGCGCGATGTATTGGGGATCGTCCCGGATCAACTGGACGACAAGGTGCGTCAGGTGATGGAGGTGGCGAAGGTCGAGCATGGTTTCGACGATTACATTTCCTACGTGCAGAAACACGGCAGGGCCTGTTTTATCGAGATTCACATCGTATTGCCGAAGGATTACTGGCTGGACGGTGTGGGGCAACTGGACAGTTTGCGCGAGGAGATTTCCGCGAAGCTCGGTAAGCCGGATGCAGCGCGATGGCTGACCATCAGCTTTACCGGGGATCGCAAGTGGACTGAGTGATTGGATTTCACCTTGTGGCGAGATATTCCGCCAACCCGCGATAACAGGTTGCCAGGTGATAGGGCGTGGTCGACGGCATGTCGCGCCGGCTGACTTCACCGTGCTCGTCACGGCACTCAAACCAACCTCCCTCGTGTAGCGAGCGTTGCTGCAATGCCTGCAATTGGCGCAGCACGACGGCCTCGCTGTCCCGCCGCAGCGTCAATGCGCGCAGGTACTCGGCCTGGGCCCAGATACGCTGTGTGGCGTCCCGGACGCCGTGATCCGCTGCGAAGTCGAGCATTGCCCGCACGGCGCCAGTCTGCTGATCGACACCCACTTGCTCGGTAAAGGCGAAGGCCCGCTCCAGATCGGCATGCAGCGTCGAATTACGCAACAGCGCCGAGGATTCCAGCAGGAAATACCACTCGAACTGGTGCCCCGGTTCAAACCAGTTATCCACAGATCCCAACGGCTTTTCCATCAACACGCCGTGCTGCGGATCGATAAAGCGCGCGTGCATGGCTGTGCATAACTCGACGAGCGCCTGTTGCACTTCGAGGTCTTCACGCACCGACAGGGTGGCAAGGAATGCTTCGGCCAGGTGCATCAGCGGATTTTGCAAAGGGCCGCTGTCCAGCGATGCCCAGTCGCGCTCGAGCGTGGCTTCGTACAGACCGTCGTCCGTGGCGAAACGCTGCGCAATCACTTCCAGCGAGGCATTGAGCACCGACTCCACCAGCGGCTCGCGGACCTTGTTCCAGTAATGGGCGCAGGCGAACAGGATGAAGGCGTGGGTGTAGAGGTCCTTGCGCTGATCCAGCGGCGCACCTTGCGCATCGACACTGTAGAACCAGCCACCGTGCTCGGCATCGTGGAAGTGCCGCTGCAACGAGCGGAACAACGCGGCGGCACGCTCTTCGGCGCCCGGCACCTGACCGATCAGGCTGGCAAACAGATACAACTGCCGCGCACAGGCCATGGCCCGGTAGCGTTGCGGTGGCAGCGGTTGGTGTTCGGCATCCAGCGCCTCGTAGGGCAACGCCATGTCGGCATTCCAGCCCGGACCTTGCCAAAGCGGCACGATGACGTTCAGGAAGTGCTGTTGCACCGAGGCGAACAGGGCGGTCAGTTCAGGCTGGGAGGCGGAGCGGGAAACAGGCGGCATTGGCTGGCGTCGTCACGGCAGGGGCGATTGCGCGACATGTTAGCAGGCCTGAGAGGGGTGGTGTCTGTCAGGCCGTCATCGCGAGCAGGCTCGCTCCCACATTAGTCCTGTGCATACAGTTCCATTGTGGGAGCGAGCCTGCTCGCGATGGGGCCATCACAGGCATCAAAAAATCAACCCGCCAACAACCATACCCCGGTCGCCGCCGAAGCTGCGCCCGCCAGTCGCACCAGAGGCGCTGCGGTCTGCGGCAACACCCGCACCAGCGCATAACCTGCTGCATGCAATGCTGCTGTGGCCGCTACGAAACCAGCGGCATAGGTCCATGGACTCGACATGTCCGGCAGTTCCAGCCCGTGCGCGACACCATGAAACAGTGCAAACAACGCCGTCGCACCCACCGCCATCACCAACGGAGGACGCACCGCCAAGGCAACCGCCAGCCCCAAGGCCAACACGGAAGCAGCAATCCCGCTCTCCAGTGCCGGCAGGTTCAATCCTTCAAAACCCAACAGCCCGCCAATCAACATAGTGCCGACAAAGGCGCACGGCAGCGCCCAGCGTGCGGCGCCTTGCTGCTGTGCCGCCCACAAACCGACCGCCAGCATCGCCAGCAAGTGATCGAGGCCGCCCAGTGGATGGCTGATACCGGCGATCAAGCCGTTGTCACCATGCCCCGGATGGGCGAAGGCGAGGGTCGGGGCCAGCAGCAGGGCCAGGGCGCCGAGAATGCGTTTGAGTGTCATGGATAAGCTTCCTTGTTGATAAGTCGTGATCAGGCCGCGGTCAGCAAACCCTGGCGTTCGATGAAGGCGATGATCTCTTCCAGACCCAGGCCGGTTTTCTGATTGCTGAACACAAACGGCTTGCCGTTGCGCATGCGTTTTGTGTCGCTGTCCATCATCGTCAGCGAGGCACCGACCAGCGGCGCGAGGTCGATCTTGTTGATCACCAACAGGTCGGATTTGCAGATTCCCGGCCCACCCTTGCGCGGCAGCTTGTCGCCGGCCGAGACGTCGATCACGTAGATCGTCAGGTCGGACAGTTCCGGGCTGAAGGTCGCGGAGAGGTTGTCGCCCCCGGACTCCACGAGAATCAGGTCCAGCCCCGGAAAGCGGCGATTGAGTTGATCCACGGCTTCGAGGTTGATCGAGGCGTCTTCGCGGATGGCCGTGTGCGGGCAGCCACCGGTTTCCACGCCGATGATGCGCTCCGGTGCCAGGGCTTCGTTGCGCACCAGAAAATCGGCGTCTTCGCGGGTGTAGATATCGTTGGTCACGACGGCCAGGTTGTAACGCTCGCGCAGGGCCAGGCACAGGGCCAGGGTCAGGGCGGTTTTGCCGGAGCCGACCGGGCCGCCGATGCCGACGCGCAGGGGGTGTGCGTTCATGTGATTCTCCAAAATTAAAGGCCCTAGGAACGGAACAGACGGCTGTACTGGCGCTCGTGGGCCATGCACGCCAGGGACAGGCCGAAAGCGGCGCTGCCGTAATGATCGGGATCGATTCGGGTGGCGTTCTGTTGAGCTTGTTGAAGCAGCGGCAGCAGTTCGCTAGTCAGGCGTTGGGCAGCTTGCTGACCGAGGGGCAGGGTCTTCATCAGCACTGCCAACTGGTTTTCCAACCAGCTCCAGAGCCACGCGGCCAGAGCGTCCTGCGGGCTGATGTGCCAGGCGCGCGCGGCCAAGGCCCAACCCAGGGCCAGATGTGGCTCACTGCGTTGTTCGAGGAAGGCACGGGCCGGCGCGTCGAGTTCCGGCAAGCCATTGAGCAATTGCTGCAACGAGTAGCCCATCTGCCGGCTCTCCTGATGCAGCTCGCGGGTTTCGCGACTGGCGCGATGCTCTTCACAGCTTTGTAGCAATTCGTCCCAGTTTTCCTCGCTGGCGGCCACGCAATGGGCGAGCAGCAAGGGTGCTTCGAAGCGTGCCAGATTCAAAAGCAACTGATCGCTGATCCAGCGTCGGGCGCTGTCGGGGTCGTGAACGCGGCCGTTATCCACAGCCATTTCCAGCCCTTGGGAGTAGCTGTAGCCGCCAATCGGCAATTGCGGACTGGCCAGGCGCAACAGCGCCCAGGCCGGGTTCATGTGCGTACGCCGAACTGGTGCAGTTTCGGCGCGTAGTTGAAGTCTTCATCACCGTGGCGCGAGTGGTGATGACCACCGCCGTAGGCGCCATGTTCCGGCTGGAACGGCGCCTCGATGTTCACGGCAACGGCACCGAGTTGTTCGAGCATGGCCTTGAGCACGTAATCGTCGAGCAGGCGCAACCAGCCGTTGCCGACTTGCAGGGCGACATGGCGGTTGCCCAGGTGATAGGCCGCGCGGGTCAGTTCAAAAGCATTGGCGCAAGTGACGTGCAGCAATTGTTCGGGGCGGGCGCAAACGCGGACGATTCGCCCGTCTTCGGCTTGCAGGCATTCGCCGTCATGCAACGGCGGCTGGCCGCGCTGCAAAAACAACCCGACGTCTTCGCCTTCGGCACTGAAACAGCGCAAACGGCTTTTGCTGCGGGCTTCGAACGTCAGGTGCAGTTCGGCGGCCCAAACGGGTTGAGGGTCGATTCTGCGATGAATCACCAGCATCGGAAGGCTTCCAGCAATGGGCAATGCTCAGGCTAGAGCAAGGGGCTTGCCAATCGACATGATGCGTAGGAAATGGCTGAAGGAGACGTGGGATTGGTATCGATGGAGTGAGTTTTTTGGTTGAAGTTGGTGCGTTGTTTTTGATTTGCGCACCAAGTTGAAGCGGCGCGGTTCAATGTGGGAGCGAGCAGGCTCGCTCCCACAGGGTTCGGGGGCAGTCTGAAACGAGGGCATTACTCGGTGCTGCCAAGCCCTTGCCAATGCTTGAGTCCGATAAAGATAAACCGCAGTTGCTGGGTGATTTTCGCCTGGGGCGTCAGGTGTTCAGGCAAGGCGTCGGCTGGTGGGTCAATGATGTCTGGCAGGGTGGCGAACACGCTTTTGACGATCAGGTCCGCCATGACGCTCAGGCTGGCGATGTTCAGATGCTGCAGTTTCGGCATCAGTGACAAATCCGCCGCCAGGTCCGAGCTGATGTCTTCACGCAAACGGCCGATGGCCTGGCGCACCGGCAGCGAACCGCCGTATTGCTCGCGGGCGAGAAACAGGAACTGCGAACGGTTGGCGCTGACCACGTCGAGAAAGATCCGTACCGAGGCATCGATGATGCCGCCCATCACGAATTCGTTGTGTCGTACCAGGCGAATGGTTTCGCGGAATGTCTGGCCGACTTCGCTGACCAGCACCAGGCCCAATTCATCCATGTCGGCAAAATGGCGGTAGAAACCGGTCGGTACGATCCCGGCGGTTTTCGCGACTTCGCGCAGGCTCAGGCTGCCGAATCCTCGGCCGCCATCCATCAGGCACCGGGCAGCGTCCATCAGGGCGTTACGGGTTTGTTGTTTCTGTTCGGCGCGGGGCAGCATCGCAAGGGCGTTTTCTGGACTGGGACGCGGCGCACTCTAGCAAATCGGCTTTGCCGGCGTCGAACGACTGTGGGGGGATCAAGCGGGGAAGTGCGGCATCTATCAAGTGGACTGCTGAAAAGTCAAAAGCCCAATCCGGTGATTGGGCTTTTTCTCAAGGCGGCCATGAGGCTTAGCTCAGGTCGCTGTTGCGTTCGATTACACGGTCACCACCGCCTTCAGCGAGGGTTTGACCTTGTGGAGTGCGATCCGAACCGTCGGCGGCGAGGGTCTGGCCTTGTGGAGTACGGTCGGAACCATCAGCAGCGAGGGTTTGGCCTTGTGGAGTACGGTCGGAGCCATCAGCAGCCAGGGTTTGGCCTTGTGGAGTACGATCCGAACCATCTGCGGCGAGGGTCTGGCCTTGTGGGGTGCGGTCCGAGCCATCCTGAGTGATCAGGCCTTTTTCTTTCAGGCGATCATTACCACCTTCGGCAAGGGTCTGGCCTTGTGGGGTACGGTCGGAGCCATCGGCGGCGACGGTCTGGCTGAACACCGAGTGGTTCTGTTTCACTTGTGGAGTGGCCTGGTCAGCCGCTGGCAGGGCAAAAGCAGTGCTGGCCAGCATCGAGAGTGTAAGGCTAAGCAGTAGTTGGCGTTTCATGATTGTTTTGCTCCGTGGGGGTGCGAATAAGTGGGTACGAGAGCAATGCTACTCTCGATAAGTCGATATGAAAGTTCATAAACGCAATGGTAATAATCAACGGAATTGATTGTTTGCTGCGGAGGCTCTAGGCCGGGCGTTTCCGGCGAGCAGTCTTGCACCGAAGTGGGTATTTTCGACCCACCTTTGACGTGTAAAAGTGCAGGGCCGGTAACGCCGGTCGACTGGCTGGTCAGTATTGGACTGGGCGGATTCGGCGAAATCGGTCTATCGATTAAACCTGCCGGTTTTTTATCAGTCGTAGATTTCATGGCGGGTCGCTTGCGGCTCACCGTTTCACATGTGCGTCGCAGTCGGGGCGCTCAGTCGTATCAGGAGCCCTGTGCAATGACGCGCACTCAAAAAACGTTTGTCTGGACCCTTTCCACTTTTCTTACCTTGTTGATGGTGCTGGTTCTGATCATCGTGTTCTTCGACTGGAACCGGATCAAAGCGCCGCTCAACGCCAAAGTTTCCGAAGAGCTGCACCGCGCTTTCGCCATCAACGGCAATCTGTCGGTGGTCTGGCAGCCCGAGCCTGATGAAGGCGGCTGGCGCGCCTGGGTACCGTGGCCTCATGTGGTGGCCGAAGACTTGAGCCTGGGCAATCCTGACTGGTCGAAACAACCGCAGATGGTCACCCTCAAGCGGGTGGAACTGCGTATTTCACCCCTGGCATTGCTGGCGCAGCGGGTAGTGATCCCGCGTATCGATCTCACCGAGCCGAATGCCCAACTGCAACGCCTGGCTGACGGGCGCGCCAACTGGACTTTCAAATTCGACCCGCAAGACCCGAACGCCGAGCCTTCGAGCTGGGTGGTGGATATCGGCGCGATCGGCTTTGATAAGGGCCGCGTCACCCTCGACGACCAGAACCTGAAGACTCAACTCGACGTGCTGATCGATCCATTGGGCAAACCGATTCCGTTCAGCGATATCGTCGGCGACAAAGCGGCGAAAGCCGCTCAGGAAAAGGGCTCGTCCCCCCAGGATTATGCGTTCGCGCTCAAGGTCAACGGCCAGTACCACGGCCAGAAACTCGCGGGTCAGGGCAAGATTGGCGGGCTGTTGGCGCTGCAGGATGCGGCACGGCCGTTTCCGCTCCAGGCACAGGTGAAAATTGCCGATACGAGCGTTGAACTGGCCGGCACCCTGACCGATCCGCTGAATCTCGGCGCCCTGGACCTGCGCCTGAAACTGGCTGGCACCAGCCTGGGCAACCTCTACCCGCTGACCGGCGTGATCCTGCCGGATACACCACTCTATGCCACTGACGGCCACCTGCTCGCCAGGTTGCACGAGGCGGGTGGCGCGGTGTTCCGCTATGAAGAATTCAACGGCAAGATCGGCGAAAGCGACATCCACGGCAATCTGACTTACGTGGCCAGCCAGCCACGGCCAAAACTCAGCGGCTCGCTGTTGTCCAATCAATTGCTGTTCGCTGACCTGGCGCCGCTGATTGGTGCCGACTCCAACGCACAACAGAAGGCCCGAGGCGGTGACAGCAAACAACCAGCGGACAAAGTGCTGCCGGTCGAAGAGTTCAAGACCGATCGCTGGCGTGATATGGACGCCGATGTCGAGTTCACCGGCAAGCGCATCGTGCACAGCGAAAAACTGCCGTTCAACGACCTCTATACCCATCTGGTGCTCACCGATGGCGTGCTCAGCCTCGAGCCACTGCGCTTCGGCGTGGCCGGCGGCAAGCTGGATGCGCAGATTCGCCTGAACGGCCACACCGATCCACTGGAAGGCCAGGCCAGACTCACGGCGCGAGGCTTCAAGCTCAAGCAGTTGTTCCCAGGCTTTGAGCCGATGAAAACCAGTTTCGGTGAAATCAACGGCGACGCTGATCTCAGCGGGCGCGGCAATTCGGTGGCCAAACTGCTGGGCAGCGCCAATGGCAATCTGAAAATGCTGATCAACGATGGCGCCATCAGTCGCGAATTGATGGAACTGGCAGGTCTGAACGTCGGCAACTACGTGGTTGGCAAGATCTTTGGCGACAAGGAAGTGAAGATCAACTGCGCCGCCGCCGACTTCGGCATCCAGTCCGGCCTGGCGAGTACCCGCTTGTTTGTGTTCGACACCGAGAACGCCATTGTTTACATCGATGGCACGGCGAACATGGCGACCGAGCAACTGGACCTGACCATCACCCCGGAATCCAAGGGCTGGCGCCTGATTTCATTACGCTCGCCGCTGTATGTGCGCGGCAAATTCATCAAGCCCGATGCCGGGGTCAAGGCCGTGCCGCTGATGTTGCGCGGAGCCGGGATGGTGGCGCTGGGCGTGATCGCCGCACCGGCGGCAGGGTTGCTGGCGCTGGTGGCGCCAAGCGGCGGCGAGACGAACCAGTGCGCGCCGTTGCTGGAGCAGATGAAGGCGGGCAAGGCGCCTGTCACCGTCAAGTCAGCCAAGTAATCGGGTGCCAGTGACGGCCCCATCGTCGGAGCGCCGCCCGGAGCAGGCTCGCTCCTACAGGGGATCTGTGCATGCAGGACCAATGTGGGAGCCTGCTCGCGATGGCGGTTTTGCAGGCACTGCATTTGGTTGCTTATGCCAAAGCATGTCCCGACACCAACGCCTCTTCACGCAGCCACGCAAAAAACGCCCGAACCGGTGGATGACGTTCGCGTCCCGGCACGCACAGTGCGCTGTAGCCGGCGCCATCGACCTGGATTTCTCCCCGGTACGGCAACAGCAGACCACTGGCCACGCTTTCCGACACCAGGATATTGCTTGCCAACACCAGACCTTGCCCGGCAATTGCCGCTTGCAGGGCGTAATGCTCTTCGTCGTATTCGCGCACCGCTGGTCGGTCGCTCAACCAGGTTTCGCCGGATTGCGCGCACCAGGCCTCCCAGCCGTGGGCATAGAGTTTGGAGTTGTGCCAACGCACGCTGATCAGTGTTGGGGCGCGACTCGACGCCAGGGTCACTTGTTCGGGCGAACCGTAGACGCCGAAGGATTCGTCGAACAGGCACAACCCATACAGGTTGGGGTAATCGTCGAGGCTGTAGCGCAGCACCAGATCGACACTGGCGTCCTGATGCAGATCGATGACTTCGCAGTGGGTATCGAGGCGCACGTTGATGTTCGGGTGCCGGGCGTAGAAGCGTCCCAGCCGTGGCACCAGCCACAGCGCGGCGAAGGCAGCGGTGGTGGAGACCGTCAGGCTGGCGCCGCTGCGTTGCGGGCGCAGGGTATCGACGCTTTGCGCGACTTCCAGAAAAGCCCCGTGCAGGCTCTGGAACAGCCGTTCGCCGCATTCGGTCAGGCGCACCCGGCGTGGCAGGCGCTCGAACAATGGCACGCCGAGCCAGCTCTCCAGGGAGCGGATCTGGTGGGACACCGCCGTCGGGGTGACGGACAGTTCTTCGGCGGCGGCCTTGAAGCTCAACAGGCGTGAGGCGGATTCAAAGGCCCGCAGGGCGGTCAAGGGCAACGTGGCAAACATTGAACACTCCATGGATGAAATGGATTCATCCAGACTGATTTCTACTCATTTGAATGAGAGCAGCTGTGAGCTTCAAGCTGCAAGCCACAAGCCGTTTGAGTTTAGCCCTGAGGAGAGACAGATGAGTAGAATTCTTGCTGTTCACGCCAGCCCCCGTGGTGACCGTTCGCACTCCCGGCGTTTGGCCGAAGTGTTTCTGTCGGCCTGGCAGGCCCGTCATCCACACTCACAGTTGACCCGACGCGAAGTCGGTCGAGCGCTGATTCCGCCGGTCAACGAGGCATTCGTGGCCGCCGCGTTTTACCCCGAGCCTGACGCTCGGCCACTGTCGATGCAGGCCGACCTTGCGCTCAGCGACGAATTGGTCGGCGAACTGCTTGGCCATGATGTGTTGCTGATTTCCACGCCGATGCACAACTTCAGCGTACCCAGCGGCCTCAAGGCCTGGATCGATCAGATCGTGCGAGTAGGGTTGACCTTCGATCACACCCTGGACAATGGCGTAGCCCAGTACCAATCCTTGGTGCAGGGCAAAAAAGCCCTGATCATCACCAGCCGTGGCGGCTTCGGTTTTGGCCCGGGAGGCGAGCTGGAAGCCATGAACCATGCCGATACGCTACTGCGCACGGTGCTCGGATTCATCGGCATCACGGACGTCACCGTGGTGGCTGCCGAGGGCGAAGAGTCCGCCGAGCGCAGCTTTGAAATCTCTGCCGCCGAGGCTGAGCAGCGCTTGTTGGCGCTGGCCGGGGAGTTCTAGATGGCCTGGCTGTTTCTGCTGGTCGCCGCCGGGTTCGAAGTCACCTTCGCCATGGGCATGAAGTACGCCGAGGGCTTCACCCGGCTCTGGCCTTCGCTGGTCACCGTGGTGGCCGCTGTGGGCGGGATCTACTTCCTGACCCTGGCCATGCGCGAGTTGCCGGTGAGCATCGCGTACCCGATCTGGACCGCCATCGGTTCGCTGGGCACGGTGTTTCTCGGTTTCGCGTTGCTGGGTGAAAGCCTGACCGTGATCAAGCTGGTCTCGGTCGGGCTGATCGTGGCAGGTGTGGCGGGGTTGAAGTAGGGCGGATGACATAGACTTGTCGTCGAGTTGTCATCTTCGCAGGTGTAGCTTGGCGGATGTCTTGCATCCCGCCTTGCGTCACCGCCCGACCACAAGGATGTCCGCCCATGTCGCAAGGTTCTGCCCCGCGCTACCCGCTGGTGTTGGTCCCGGGAATGCTCGGGTTCATCCGTTTGGTGCTTTATCCGTACTGGTACGGGATCGTCGAGGCGTTGCGCCGGGGTGGTGCGGTGGTGTTTGCCGTGCAGGTCTCACCGCTTAATTCGAACGAAGTGCGCGGCGAGCAATTGCTTGTGCGTATCGACGAAATCCTGCGGGAAACCGGGGCCGCCAAGGTCAACCTGATCGGCCATAGCCAGGGCTCGCTGACCGCCCGTTATGCAGCGGCCAAACGCCCGGACCTGGTGGCATCGGTGACCTCGGTGGCGGGGCCGAACCACGGCTCGGAACTCGCCGATTACCTGCACGAGCATTATCCCCATGACAGCGTACGTGGTCGTGTGCTGAGCTTTTTGCTGCGGATGGTCGGGGTGCTGATGGGGTGGCTGGATACCGGTTACCGCGGGCCGAAGTTGCCGGTGGATATCCATGCGTCCCATCACGCCCTCACCAGCGCTGGGGTGGCGCTGTTCAACCAGCGTTATCCACAGGGCTTGCCTGAAACCTGGGGTGGTCACGGGCCGGAGGAGGTCAATGGCGTGCGTTATTACTCCTGGTCTGGCACCTTGCAACCGGGCATTACCGATCGCGGGCGCAATCTGCTGGACGGTACCAACCGCAGTTGTCGGCTGTTCGCTAAAGCCTTCGTCCGCGAAGCCGGGCATTGCGACGGCTTGGTCGGGCGCTACAGCTCGCACCTGGGCACGGTGATTGGTGACGAATATCCGCTGGATCACTTCGATATCGTCAACCAGTCGCTGGGGCTGGTGGGCAAGGGGGCCGAGCCGATCCGGTTGTTTGTCGAGCATGCGGCGCGGTTGGCGGCGGCAGGCGTCTAGACCGCCACAAAAAGCTAGGTGCGACTCAACACCGTCGTCCACCGCTCGGAAACAATCACCCCACCCAAGGTCAACACCCCGCCCACCAGGTGATACAGCGCCAGTTGCTCATGCAGCACCACCGCCGCAATCAATGCGGTAATCAACGGCAGCAAATTGAAAAACTGCGTGGTCCGGCTCGGCCCCAAACGCACCACGGCCTGCATCCACGCCAGCGGCGCGACCATCGAAGCCAGCAGGCAGGCGTACAGCACCAGTGGAATGTTTTGCAGGGTCGGGCCGACTTTCGGTGAGGCGAGGAACAACGGAAACAGCACCACCACGGCCACCAGCACCTGCAAATACAGGAGCACCAGCGGCGGCAGTTTCAGTTGCCATTTTTTCAACAGGGTGCTGTAGACCGCGTAGGCCAGGGTGGCGATCAGCATCATCGCGTCACCCAGGTTGACCCCGTGTTCGAGCAATGCACCAAGGCTGCCGGACGACACCACCACCAGGACACCGGCGAATGACAGCACCGCACCGGCCAAGGCACCCATGGTCAGGCGCTGGCCGAGGCTGATGATCGCCATGGCGAGCGACATCAGCGGCATCAGCGACAGGATGATGCCCATGTTGGTGGCCGAGGTCAGGCTCGCGGCGAAGTACGCCAGGCTTTGATAGACCGCCATGCCGAGAACACCGAGGACAAAGATCTTGCCCAGTTTCGGGCGGATCAGCGGCCAATGGGCGAGCACCGGTTTGAGCATGAAGGGCGTGAACAGCAACCCGGCCAGCAGCCAGCGGTAGAAACCGATCTCGGCGGGGAAGATCGCCCCGGCCGACATTTTGGTGATCACGGTGTTGCCGGCCCAGATAAAAATGGCCAGCAGGGGATAAGCGTATTGCATCGGGAAAAACCAGAACGTTAATGAAGGGCAATTATCCGCTTGTCTGGATGCAAGCCTATACTTCGATCCAGACAACCGGCCCCTGATGACGGACAGCATGAGCAGTAAACACATCGACCTGCTGGATTTCAGCGAACTGCCATCGGCGGTGTACTTCCGCTATGCCGATTTCGACGCCCACGAATACGCTGCGCCCCATCGACATCCCTGGGGGACGCTGGAATACGCCGCCCACGGCGTGCTGCACATGGACGTCGAGGGCAGCCGTTTCATGTCGCCACCGCAATACGCGGTTTGGGTACCGCCGCAGATCGAGCACAGTTTCTACAGCCACCAACCGGTCAACTACCGCGCGGTGTGCCTGGCACCCAAGGTCTGCGCCGAACTGCCGCCGCGAGCCTGCACCCTGGCCATCAGCGACATTCTCAAGGCCATCCTCAAGGACTTCGCCGCCCGGGACGTGAAAATCCCCGAACAGGCCGCCGATCAGCGTCTGGCCCAGGTATTGGTGGACCAGCTGCAACAGGCCCCGGTGCACGAGTGCTACCTGCCCTATGCCAGCAGCCCCGGATTGCTCGGGATTCTCGAAGCGTTGCAGGGCGAGCCTGGGGATAACCGGCCCCTGTCGGTATGGGCTGCACGCATCCATGTCAGTGAGCGCACCCTGGCGCGGCAGTTCGTGCGGGAACTGGGCATGAGTTTCGGTGAGTGGCGCCAGCGCCTGCGTTTTCTGGCGGCGATCGAAGCGCTGGATAGCCCGCGCAGCATTCAGGAAATCGCCTTCGACATGGGCTACAGCACCGGCTCGGCGTTTATCGCGATGTTCCAGCGCCAGGCCGGGTGTACGCCGGAGCAGTATCGGCGCAGCCATCTGGAGAACAGGAAGGTGTAACAGGGGTTGTCTACACTCCAGTACAAGGCCGCGCCCTTCGGTGTGGCGACCAGGAGAAAACACCATGAAGATGATGCGTGTCCCTTTGTTGATGATCGGTTTGCTGCTCTGTTCCCAAGGCTTTGCTGCTACAGCCCAACAGGAAAAGATGACTACCTGCAATGCCGACGCTACGGCTAAAAGTCTCAAGGGCGACGAGCGCAAAGTCTTCATGAGCACCTGCCTGAAGGCGACTCCGCCGGCAAACGATGCCGCTAAGGTCCTGACCCCACAGCAAGAAAAGATGAAGACCTGCAACGCCGACGCCGCCACCAAAGCCCTCAAGGGTGATGAGCGCAAGGTGTTCATGAGTGAGTGCCTGAAGAAGTAATAAACACAGGGCTGAAAAATGTGGGAGCTGTGAGGACCCCATCGCGAGCAGGCTCGCTCCCACAGTGGGACTGAGCACACAGGACAAAGGTGGGAGCGAGCCTGCTCGCGAAGAGGTCGCAAAAGGCACTGCAAAAAATCCTGACCACCCCACTAAGGTCGCCCCACACAATCCCTAGTGCTCGCACCGGATCGCTGGCAGACTGCCAATCCTTTTTACGCCGTTCGTTTTTGAGGCTGTATGCCAACGTTTTCTCAGCGTCAAGTCTTGCTGGTCATCAGCTGGGTCATCATTTTTGGTGGGCTGCTGCTGGTCCTGCCACTGCGATT
The DNA here is from genome assembly GCF_040448305.1 of Pseudomonas fluorescens. NCBI lineage: Bacteria > Pseudomonadati > Pseudomonadota > Gammaproteobacteria > Pseudomonadales > Pseudomonadaceae > Pseudomonas > Pseudomonas fluorescens. The sequence goes on from NZ_CP148752.1 coordinate 629,618, forward strand.
GCTGCCCAGCCTGCTCGCCGGGTTGCTGGTGTTCGAACTGGTCAACATGCTCACCCCGCAACTGCAACGGCTGATCGAAGGCCGGCGCGCGCGCTGGCTGGCGGTGGCGTTGCTGGGGACTCTGATTGTCAGCGTGCTGTCGCTGATCTTTGCCGGTGCCTTCAGCTTCCTGCTGCACGAGGCGGAAAACCCCGGTGCTTCCCTCGACAAGTTCATGGGGGTGGTCGACCGCGCACGCGGGCAATTGCCACCGTTCATCGACGCCTACCTGCCGGCCAGTGCTGCGGAGTTCCGCGTGGCGATTGGCGAGTGGGTCAGCAAACACCTCAGTGATTTGCAACTGGTGGGCAAGGACGCGGCGCACATGTTCGTGACCTTGCTGATCGGCATGGTGCTGGGTGCGATCATTGCCTTGCAGCGTGTGCCGGACCTGACCAAGCGCAAACCGTTGGCTGCGGCGCTGTTCGAACGCCTGAGCCTGCTGGTCCAGGCGTTTCGCAACATCGTGTTCGCCCAGATCAAGATTTCCCTGCTCAACACTGTCTTCACCGGGATTTTCCTGGCGGTGGTGCTGCCGATGTTCGGTATCAAGCTGCCGCTGACCAAAACCCTGATCGTGCTGACGTTCCTGCTCGGCCTGTTGCCAGTGATCGGCAACCTGATGTCGAACACCCTGATTACCATCGTCGGTTTGTCGTTGTCGATCTGGGTCGCTGTGGCGGCGCTGGGTTACCTGATTGTTATCCACAAGCTCGAATACTTCCTCAACGCGCGCATCGTCGGCGGGCAGATCAGTGCCAAGTCGTGGGAGTTGCTGCTGGCGATGCTGGTGTTCGAGGCCGCGTTCGGCCTGCCGGGGGTGGTGGCGGGGCCGATTTATTATGCGTACCTGAAGAGCGAGTTGAAGCAGGTGGGGATGGTTTGATCAGGTAGACATCTGTTGTCTGGCAGACCCCCATCGCGAGCAGGCTCGCTCCCACAATAGTCCTGTGTTCGCAGGTCAATGTGGGAGCGAGCCTGCTCGCGATGGAGGCGCCTCGGTTTTGGATCAGTCCATCGAGCCGTAGCGCTTTGCCGCCTCGATCGCCAGACCGCTACCGATACTGCCAAAGATATTCCCTTCCACATGCCGAGCATTCGGCAGCATCGCCGAAACGCTGTTGCGCAGCGCCGGAATCCCGCTCGAACCACCGGTGAAGAACACCGTATCGACCTGATCGACCCGCACATCGGCGTCTGCCAGCAGTTGGGTGACGCTGTTGCGCACGCGTTCAAGCAGGTTGTCGATGGCCGACTCGAACAGAGCCCGGCTCAGCTCCACACTCAAACCGGCTTCGATGCGGTCCAGCGGCACGTGGCGATTCTCGGCGTGGGTCAGCTGGATCTTGGTTTCTTCCACTTCCATCGCCAGCCAGTGCCCGGCGCGCTGTTCGATCAGCTTGAACAGACGGTCGATACCGCCGGTGTCTTCAATGTCGTAGCGCATGCTGCCCAGGGCCAGTTGCGATTTCTGCGAGTACACCGAGTTGATGGTGTGCCAGGTCGCCAGGTTCATGTGGTGACTGGTCGGCATGTAGGCGCCGCTCTTCATGCGGCTGCCGTAGCCGAACAGCGGCATCAGGCCTTGCAGGCTGAGCTGTTTGTCAAAGTCGGTTCCGCCGATGTGCACACCGCCAGTGGCGAGGATGTCCTCGTGGCGGTTATCCACGCCCCGACGCTCCGGCGACAGGCGCACCAGCGAGAAGTCGGATGTACCACCGCCGATGTCGACGATCAGTACCAGCTCTTCTTTCTCGATGGTCGACTCGTAGTCGAACGCAGCGGCAATCGGCTCGTACTGGAACGAGACTTCCTTGAAGCCGATCTTGCGTGCCACGTCGACCAGGGTGTCTTCGGCTTCCTTGTCGGCCATCGGGTCATCGTCGACAAAAAACACCGGACGACCCAGCACCACTTCTTCGAATTCCCGACCGGCGGCCGCTTCGGCGCGGCTCTTGAGCTGGCCGATGAACAGCCCGAGCAGGTCCTTGAACGGCATCGCCGTGCCCAGGACGCTGGTGTCGTGCTTGATCAGCTTGGAACCCAGCAGGCTCTTGAGCGAGCGCATCAGGCGGCCTTCGTAGCCTTCCAGGTACTCGTGCAGCGCCAGCCGGCCGTACACCGGGCGGCGCTCTTCGATATTGAAGAAGACCACTGACGGCAGAGTGATCTTGTCGTCCTCCAGCGCGATCAGCGTTTCCACGCCGGGGCGCAGCCAGCCGACAGTGGAGTTGGACGTGCCAAAGTCGATACCCAAGGCACGGGCTGGAGATGCGTTGTTCATGTCTTTCAGGTTCCGGTTAAAAAACGGCCGCGCAGTGTATGTCAGAGCGCGCCAGATTCGAAGGCCGGTTATCTGCTAAATCTCGCCTGATGATCCTTGAAAGACGAACCATCACCCCCAAACTACCCTGCATCAACCGGACAACCGCGGGAGTGCTTGCAAGAAGCCCCGCCGGCTGCCGATAAACTTCTGCCGCGCCGCCCGGTCACAAACTTGAGATCGGTCAGACCAATGGCTGCAAACAAGCGCATGCTGTGGCCCGTGACGCGATTTGATAACGGATGGTGATTCCCGCGATGGACTTCAAAGACTATTACAAGATTCTCGGTGTGGAACCGACCGCAGACGACAAGGCGATCAAGGCCGCCTATCGCAAGCTTGCGCGTAAATACCACCCCGACGTCAGCAAGGAAAAGGACGCAGAGTCCCGGTTCAAGGACGCCTCGGAAGCTTATGAAGCACTGAAAAGCGCCGACAAGCGCGCCGAGTACGATGATTTGCGCCGCTATGGCCAGCATGGCCAACCGTTCCAGGGACCACCAGGCTGGCAAAGCCGTGGCGGTTTCGGTGGCGGTGGCCAGGACACGGGCGATTTCTCGGACTTCTTCAGTTCGATCTTCGGCAACCGTGGGCCAGGCTTTGATGGTGGACAATCGCGTCGCAGTACCGGACGTCGAGGGCAAGACGTGGAAATGGAACTTGGGGTTTTTCTTGAGGAAACACTGTCGACCGAATCGAAGAAGGTCACCTTCCAGGTGCCGCAGTACAACGCGGCTGGCCAGCATGTGAGCAACACCAGCAAAAGCCTGAACGTGAAGATTCCGGCCGGTGTGAGCGATGGCGAGCGCATTCGCCTCAAGGGGCAGGGCGCTCCGGGTGTCGGTGGCGGGGCCAATGGCGACCTGTACCTGACGATCCGTTTTGCACCGCACCCGAAATTCGACGTCGAAGGCGAGAACCTGATCATCACCTTGCCACTGGCACCGTGGGAGCTGGCGCTGGGCGCTGAAGTCGCCGTGCCGACCCTGACGGGCAAGATCAACCTCAAGGTCCCGGCCGGCAGCCAGAACGGCCAGCGCATGCGTGCCAAGGGCCATGGCCTGATGAACAAGGCCGGTGAGCGTGGTTACCTGTTCGTGCAGTTGAAGGCCGTGATGCCGAAGAAATCCGACGATGACATCAAGGCCCTGTGGCAGGAGCTGGCGAAAAAAGCCGCGTTCGACCCGCGAGAGCATTTTTGATCCCTTAGAACCAAGGAGTCACTGACTATGAGCAGTCCCCTGATCGTTCAACTGGACATGGCAGAATTCTGTGAGGCGGCCGGGCTGTCGGACGTCTACGTGATCGAAATCGTCGAGCACGGCATCCTCGAACCTCAGGGTGCTCAGCCCAAGGACTGGGTTTTCAACGACTACGAGCTGACCCTGGCCAAGCGCGCCGCCAAGCTGCGGCGCGACCTTGACCTGGAATGGGAAGGCGTCGCCCTGGCGCTGGACCTGTTAGAAGAAGTCCAGCAACTGCGGGCCGAGAACCGCATGCTCAAGCAGCGATTGGGGCGGTTGGTGGTGGAGTAGGCGTTCAGGTATTTCTTTGCTGTCCGTTCGGACGCTATCGCGAGCAGGCTCGCTCCCACATTGGTTTGTGCCGTGATCAAAATCCCCTGTGGGAGCGAGCCTGCTCGCGAAGAACGATAACGCGGTCTTGCGCCATCACACCTTCCTGGGCAACACCACGGTAAACGTCGTGCCATCAATCTCGCTGGAGCTGACTCCAATCGTCCCCTCATGAGCATCGACCACTTCCTTGACGATAAACAACCCCAACCCAAGGCTGGTAGTAGGCTCGCCGAGTTCTTCGCTGGCACTGCGCACCAGCGGATCGAAAATCGTCGGGATCGCATCGGAGGGGATCGGGGCTCCGTCGTTGTGCACCGTCAGTCGGACGCTGTCGGCCTCGCCCTCGAGGCACAGCGTCACCTCGCGTTTGCTTGAGCCATGCTGCAAGGCATTGCCGATCAGGTTTTGCAGCATCTGATCGAGTCGGCGTGGGTCCCAGTTGCCGCGGGTGTCACCCTGTACATCCAGGGTCGGATTGCATTCCGGTTGACTGGCGCAGGCCCGGGCAATGGCTTCACGCGCCGCTTCGGCCAGGTCCATGGGCGCCGGCTCGATCGGCAGGCGCTTGCCCAGGCGGCTGCGCACCAGTTCCAGCAAGTCCCCGACCATCACCGCGAGGTGCCCGGTACTGCGCAGGATATTGACCGCGCACTTGAGCGCATCACCTTCGAGCGCGGCTTTGCGCAGCAGTATCTCGGTGGACATGCTCACCGCCTGCAGGGGCGCGCGCAGGTCATGGCCGAGGATCGCCAGAAAAATGTCCCGCGAACGATTGACCTGCTCGGCATACGTGGCCGTGGACTCGGCGAGGGCTTCGTCGATGGCTTCGTTGAAACGGATCATGTCCTGGAAGTAGGCCAGGTCAGGCGATTGCAGGCTGTTGACCCAAAGGCGGATGACACAGGCGCGCAAATGACGGAATTCACTGGTCATCTGCACCAGATCAAAACCCAATGTATGGCGCAGTTCGCCGTGGCTGGCGCCGGCCTCGTCGAGGCTGGGGGTTTTCTCCGGTCCTTCGCCACGCGCCTTGGCCGCTTGTTCGGCAGGAGTCTGGGGTTTGCACATGTCCCGGGCCGCGGCCAGCAGGATCGACCGGGCATGGTCGCGCAAGGCAACGCGGTCCATGGTTTCGGCTGCCGGGGTGATGGTTTTGGCAAACAGTTCCCACTCATCGACGATGCGATCAGCGTGTAACACGATGAACTCGGAAAGACGCATGGCAGTTACCTGAGCATGAACCGGAGGCAGCGAGTCGAATAGTAGTCCCTTTGCCGAAAAAAACACGCCCGCTCATGCAGAGGCACAGGCGGACATGCCGATGGCGGTAGATATATGTTTTTGGCTCCCTGATTTTCGATCCCACGGAGCCATTTCAGGGGGGCGGTCAAGCAGCTATTTGGACTTTTGTTTCAGGTGCAGGTGAATAAGCTGGTGGTTCTTTTCCTGTCATCAAGGTGATTCAAAAGTGTCTGATTTGCATGGAAGCAACTCACAGAAAATACCGGACGCAGTGTCCATCGATAGTTACGGGATACATTACCGTCGTGCAAACGACGTGATCCCCGGCGCCATCAAGAATGCGCCGGTGGAGAGGTTGAAGTCCCTGCTGGCGCTCGAGCCGCAAATGCCCGAGTGGTATAGCGGCGCGCGCGAGATTGACCGGCAGTACCTCAAGCAGGTGATTGATGAACGTTGGCGTTTGCAAGACGTACTGGACCAGACCCGGGGCGACCTGAAGCACGACATCAATGCCTTCGCCGAACCGCTGCTCAAAACGGCATTGCAGTCAAAATTCACTACGGTCGAGAACTTCAACGAACTCACCGTGCAGCTCGAGGTGCCGAGCACCATCATTTTCGGCATCGATACCGGGGCCAGTCGCGTCCGCCAATCCACGTTGCTGGAAGCGGCACTGCACAACTTTGAAGAGGACGAAACCGCCGAGGGCGAATTGCGTAATAGCTCCGGCATTTACCGCAAGGACAGCAGGGGCAGCCTAAGCCTTGAGCCGGCCATCACCCTCCCGGCGTTTGCAGCGTTGTGCCGAAGTCTCGACATCGGCGGCCAATACCAACGGTACATCAAGTCTGTCTTGCAGCCTGATACCCCTGAAGCTCGGCAAACCTTGCAACAGAACTCGGTGGCCAGTGAAAAGGCCGCCTTCGATGTAGCGGCACTGATTGCTCTGTTGAAGGGCGACATCACCAGTCATGCCTACGGCCAGCTGAGAAAGGTGCGTGACAGCCAGGCCAGCGTCACGCTGTATGAGCAACCGTTGCATTGCCATCGTTTGTCGCTGATGGGTTTCAGATTGTCTGGCATCGTGCTTTTCAGTGCGGTGAGTGAACCCTCGAAAATCAAGCAATTGATTGATGAGCTGACCCCCGAATCATTGAGGTTCTGGAGTGAGTGGTCACAGCGACTGCCGGTGTTGCCCGACAAAGCCTACGAACAGTTCAAGTTGTTGCAGGCGTTCCTGGCCAATGGCGCTCAGGGCGTGAGCGAAGAGTTGATGCGCCGGGACGACATACAACAACAAAGCCGTTTGTCCGGCCCATTGATCGCCTATGTGCCGGATGATCCCGACCATCCCTTGAAGGAGTACCCGTCGCTGACCGCGTTCATGAAGGAGCTGTTGGGTCAGCTGAGAAATACCGACTACCAATCCTTTTTCAGCCGTTTCGTCGCGCAACAGGACAAAGGGAAGTTTTTCACCCGGGTCAACGAGCGTCTCACGACCTTCACCTGGCATGAGCGCGAACCGCTCGACATGAGGCCGTGGTGGCGTGAAACGGCGGTTGAAAATCCCAATGCAGAACCCATCACCAATCAGATTGCGGGTGATCTTTGGGAGGCACTGTTTTTGGCACGCCGTGACAAGGCCATTGCCGATGCCCGACTGATTGCCGTCCCGACCGACGACGAGGATGCCAACGCACGCTTCAAGCGCCTGACCAGTTACCTGTCAATCGGCTGGAACGTGTTCAATTTTGCCGCCATGTTGGTGCCCGGGCTGGGCGAAGCCATGCTCGGCATCATGGTCGCGCAAATGCTCGCCGAGGTGGTCGAAGGCATCGAGGACTGGAGCAAGGGTGACAAAGAAGAAGCCTCTGCCTACTTCAACGGGGTCTTGATCAACTTCGCGCAACTCGCGCTCATGGGGGCCGGACACGTGCTCCCGGGCGCGGGTGTCACGCCGATCAAGGTTTCACCGTTTGTCGAAGGCCTCAAGCCGGTGGAGGTTGGCGGCAAGGCGCGCTTATGGAATCCGGACCTCGGTCCCTATGAACAAACGGTTGCTCTGCCTGACGGGGCACAGGCCAGCGATAAGGGGCTGTACCGGCATCAGGATCAGGATCTGCTGCGGATCGACGACAAATGCTATGGGGTCAAGCAAGACCCGGTTACGGGCGAGCACCGTTTGGAGCACCCGACCCGTGCCGATACCTATCAGCCGCTGCTGGAGCATAACGGTGCCGGTAGCTGGAAAACCGAACTCGACCAACCGCTTGAATGGGATAAACGGTTATTGCTCAGGCGTCTCGGTGCTTCTGTAGACGGGCTCTCCGATGAAACACTCGAACAGATTCTGACCGCCAGTGGCGTGCACGAAAATGCCCTGCGAAGGCTTCACGTCGAACACGAAACACCGCCCGCGCTGCTGACCGATACCCTCGAGCGTTTCAAGGCCCATGCCGATGCCGGCGCCTGTGCGGAACTGATTCAGGCCAATCGAATCGGCGCTGAGTGGGCCGATTACGCGGTGCGGTCGATGACCGAAATGCACGGCTGGCCCGGTGACAAGGCCATCGAGGTCTTCGAGGGACCTGGCCTGACAGGCAGCGCGATCAAGGATGGTTACGCCGATGCGGTGCCCGCCGATACGTTGCAGATGACCTGGTCCGATCTGCTCGCAGGGGCGCTACCTGAACGTGTGGTCGGGTTCCTGGATGAACAAGCGCTTCGCGAACTGCTTGGCGAATGGTTTGCAGGTGATGCGCAGAAGCGTACCGAAGCATTGCGCGATCAATGGGCGGGGCAGGTGAGTCAGCGTAAAAGCCAGCTGTTCGACCTGTTGTACAAGCGACGGACCCGTTCAGACGATTCGTTGGTAAACCTGCTCAAGGGCGACTTTGCAGATATCTCGATAAGCCAGGCGCAAGAACTGCTGGGTGAAGCGCATCCCTCTGACGTGCAACACCTGAACGAAAAAAAACGCGTGCCGCTGCGCCTGGCTGAACAAGCCCGGAAGGCCGCCGAGCAATTGCGGGTAACGCGAGCCTATGAAGGCCTGTACCTCGACACCTTGCACAACGCCGATACTGCGCGCCTGGAGCTGCATTCACTGGCAGCTCTGCCGGGCTGGCCGGCAGACCTGCGACTGGAGATTCGTGAATATTCATTCGAAGGAACGCTGACCGACAGTCTCGGCCCCGTCGACGCGCCGATCCGCAAAGTGCTGATCCTGGATGAGGATGGCAAATACGAAGCGAGGGACGACAGCGATCAACATCTGCACGGCAAGGACAATCTTTATGCCGCGGTGCTGCACGCCTTGCCCGACACGCAACGAACCGCCCTGGGTTTTGGCATCAACGAGGCGACGCGACTTGAGCAGGCAATTAAAGCCCGTCCATTGGATCGTTATGTATTTGAGCCGATCCTGCGGGACAACCCGAATTTCAAGCCGGCGTACGACCCAGAGGGCATGCGCCTGCGTGGCGGCATGCCCGGTTACGCCCGGCAAGCTCCGCACGGCATGGGGTTGCGGCGGCGAGCCCACGCTCTATATCCGGGCTTTACCCCGGCGGAAATCGAGACACTGCTTTTGGAACTCAATGATGGCGAGCGCACCGTGCATGAGCACCTGGCGGTGCTGGAGGCCGAGTTCAATCAGTTGAACCGCGACATGCGCCGCTGGATGAACTTGCCGACGGAGTCCTTTCGTTTTAGCCCGGCAGGCGTGGCGGAGTGGCATGCGCGAAACAATATCTACAAAGCACTCAGGCAATGCTGGCAGCGCACCGGGCCCGAAGGTATGGAAGCGGTGGGTGTGCAGCACCCGCAGTCCTTGAAGATCGAGAACATTCCAAAGTTGAGCGAGCTTCTGGATACCCTGCCGAAACTGGAGGCCAACTTCGATCATGTCACCGAGTTGAGCCTGTGCGGTGGCCGGTTGCGCGACGAGCACATGTCATTCCTCGACTCGTTTCACCAGGTGCGCTATCTGAATCTGCAAGACAATCTGCTGACGGCGCTGCCGCAGGCGGTGAAGGACATGCCTCATCTCACTCATCTGTTTCTTGACGGCAATAATATTGAACTGGATGCATTGGCCGTCGATCGCCTGAAGAATCTGACGCGCATGATGTTCCTGCACTTGAAGGGCAACCCGCTGAGGCTCATTCCGAACATCAGCCTAATGCCCTATTTGCAGGTGCTATCGCTGGGCGAAACGGGGCTGGACAGCTGGCCTGTCGGGCTGTTTTCGCAACCGCGGCTGCGCAGTTTCCGTCTTGATCTGAGCAATAACCCGATCAGCCGGATACCCGAGGTCGCGCCCGGTTCATTTCGCGCAGTGCTATTGGCGCGTACCGTGATCAGTCGGTCCCCGCACTGGATCTCGCCAGAGAATCTCGAGATCCTCAAGTCTTACATCGAGTCGGTCGGTATGGACCCGGAGCGTCCTTATCCGCCCCGTGGCGTATTCGATAGCAAGGACTGGGCGTCGGGCATGACCGAGCGGCAATGGCATTTAAAACAGAAATTCTGGAGCGCGGTCGAGGATGAATTCGATTCAGTGCCGTTCTTCAACGAAATCCGCAAGCTTACCCAATCCGCCGACTTCAAGGCTGGCGGCGCCTATCAGACGGAACTAACGACCAAGGTCTGGCGCATGCTCGAAGTCATGGCCAGCGACAGTGAACTGCGCATCAGGCTGTTCAACGAGGCGGCAACCCCCACCGAATGCGTGGATGGCGGCACACAGTTGTTCAATGCCATGGGCGTGCAGGTGTTGGTCCACGAAGCTTACGCCCTGGAGCGTTCGGACTTGATCGAAACACAGTTGCTGGAACTGGCCCTGGGCAAGTCCCGGCTCGATGAGCTCGGTGCCATTGCCCGCCAACGGGTGTCTGAACGGTTGGCGAAGGGAGAGCGGTTCCGCCGCTACGACGCCGATGGCGAAGTGACCGGCACTATCGATGAAGTGGAAGTGCACCTGGCTTACATGACTGATCTGGCCGAGCGCCTGGATTTGCCATGGCAGGCGCGGGGCATGCAGTTCCGCAAGATCGCCAAGGTGAGTAAAGAGATGATCGAGGCAGCGTTCCAGCGGATCAAGGCGCTGGAGGAAGGTGACCTGCTGATCGACCGGATCTTCGAGCAACCGCTTTGGCGAGATTGGCTGGAGTCCACTTACCGCGAGGAATTGAATGGTTTGAAGCGCAAGATCGACTTTGCCTTTGACTTGCAGGAGGCGTTGCAGCGCAGGGCTGAAGGCGCGCGGCTTACGGCAGCGGAAAAGGCTCAAATCGAGGCGCAAATCAAGGCGTTTTGCGGCGAGCTTGGCAAAAGTGAAAGCGACTTCCCGGAGGGCCAACTCATGACCGACGATGCGTATGTACAGATCCTGGAAGACATCGACAAGCAGATCACGCAACAGCTGAAGACCCTGACTCGTGAGGCGATGAAACGGGCCAAACTGGACCGACTGCGGATAGAGTCCACTCAGTAACCACGGAAACGACAAAGGCCTCGACACGCAATGTGCGAGGCCTTTTCTTGTGGGGCAATTGAAGGCTCAGAACAGGAAGTAACGCTGGGCCATCGGCAAGGTTTGCGCCGGTTCACACCACAGCAACACGCCGTCGGCCTTGACCTGATAAGTCTGTGGGTCGACGTCGATGTTCGGCAGGTAATCGTTGTGGATAAGGTCGGTTTTCTGCACGTCACGGCAGCCTTTGACCACAGCGATTTTTTTCTTCAAACCTAGCGCTTTGGGCAAGCCTGCATCGTGCGCCGCCTGGCTGATGAAGGTCATGCTGGTGGCATGTAGCGAGCCGCCGAAGCTGGCGAACATCGGGCGGTAATGCACCGGTTGTGGCGTCGGAATCGAGGCATTGGCGTCACCCATCAGGCTGGCCGCAATGGCACCGCCCTTGAGAATCAGCGTCGGCTTCACGCCGAAAAACGCCGGGCGCCAGAGCACCAGGTCTGCCCACTTTCCCACTTCGACCGAACCCACTTCATGGCTGATGCCGTGGGTGATCGCCGGATTGATGGTGTATTTGGCGATGTAGCGTTTGGCGCGGAAGTTGTCGTTGCCTTGACCATCGCCGGGCAGCGGCCCGCGTTGTTTTTTCATTTTGTCGGCGGTCTGCCAGGTGCGGGTGATGACCTCGCCGACCCGCCCCATGGCCTGACTGTCGGAGCTGATCATCGAGAACGCACCGAGGTCGTGGAGGATGTCTTCGGCGGCAATCGTCTCGCGGCGGATGCGGCTTTCGGCGAAGGCCACATCCTCGGCAATGCTCGGGTCGAGGTGGTGGCAGACCATCAGCATGTCGAGGTGTTCATCAATGGTGTTGCGGGTGAACGGCCGGGTCGGGTTGGTGGAGCTGGGCAGCACGTTGGCCAAACCGCAGGCCTTGATGATGTCCGGCGCGTGACCGCCACCGGCACCTTCGGTGTGATAGGTGTGAATGGTGCGGCCCTTGAAGGCGGCTAGGGTGGTTTCGACGAAGCCGGATTCGTTGAGGGTATCGGTGTGGATTGCCACCTGCACGTCGAAACGGTCGGCCACGCTCAGGCAGTTGTCGATGCTCGCCGGCGTGGTGCCCCAGTCCTCATGCAACTTGAGGCCGATGGCACCGGCCTTGACCTGTTCGATCAAAGGCTCCGGCAGGCTGGCGTTACCCTTGCCGGTCAGGCCGATGTTCATCGGGAAGGCATCGGCGGCCTGGAGCATGCGCGCCAGGTGCCACGGCCCGGAGGTGCATGTGGTCGCATTGGTGCCGGTGGCCGGCCCGGTGCCGCCACCGATCATGGTGGTGACGCCGCTCATCAATGCCTCTTCGATCTGCTGTGGGCAGATGAAGTGGATGTGGGTGTCGATGCCGCCGGCGGTGAGAATCATGCCTTCACCTGCGATGACTTCGGTGCTGGCGCCGATGGCGATGTTGACGTTGGGCTGGATGTCCGGGTTGCCGGCCTTGCCGATCGCCGCGATGCGCCCGTCCTTGAGACCGACGTCGGCCTTGACGATGCCCCAGTGGTCGATGATCAGCGCATTGGTGATCAGGGTGTCGACCACTTCGGCGGCCAGCAACTGGCTCTGACCCTGGCCGTCACGGATGACTTTGCCGCCCCCGAATTTCACTTCTTCGCCGTAGGTGGTGAAGTCCTGTTCCACTTCGATCCACAACTCGGTATCGGCCAGGCGCACCTTGTCACCGACAGTGGGGCCGAACATGTCGGCGTAGGCTTGACGGGAAATCTTCATTCGTTCGCCTTGAAATTCAATTGAATTTGAAATCGTTCGCTGCGCTCACAATCGCGAGCAGGCTCGCTCCCACAGTTGACCGCATTCCAATGTGGGAGCGAGCCTGCTCGCGATGGGGCCGGTGCTGACAACGCATTAATCAGAGGTCACCCATGATCCGCCCGGCAAAGCCGAACACCCGACGATGCCCCGCCAAATCCACCAACTCCACCTCGCGGCTCTGCCCCGGCTCGAAGCGCACCGCCGTGCCAGCGGGGATGTTCAGACGCATGCCGCGGCTGGCGGCGCGGTCGAACGTCAGGGCGTCGTTGGTTTCGAAAAAGTGGTAGTGCGAGCCGACCTGGATTGGTCGATCACCACTGTTGGCCACTTTCAGGCTGATCGTGCGCCGACCAACGTTGAGTTCGATCTCGCCGGACTGGATCTGGTATTCACCGGGAATCATCAATGGGCTCCTTGGAGAATCTTGTAGTACAGGGCGGTCGGCTTGTAGCGACCGCTCGGATCGCAGGCGTAGTCGGGGATTTCACCGGCGCGGGTATAGCCCAGCGATTGGTAGAAGTCCTCGGCGGGCGAACCGGCTTCGGTGTCGAGGTAAAGCATGCCGCGCTTTTGCTGCAGGGCAGCCGCTTCCAGAGCACTCATTAATTGCTGGCCCAGACCGCGACGCCGCGCATGTTCGCGCACCAGCAGCTTCTGCACTTCGGCGCGGTTCAGGCCGTTGGCTTTCTGGCACAGACCCAGCTGTACGCTGGCCTGTACCTGCTCGTCCTTGACCACCACCCACAGCAACACATTGCCCTTGTTCAGGTTGTCCTGGACCTCGTCGAAGTAGGCGTGGGCCTGGGTCGCATTGAGGTCGGCCATGAAGCCGACACTGGCGCCATAACCGACGGCATCGAGCAGCAGGTCGATCAGGCCCTGACGATAATGCGCAAAACTTTCAACGTTGACGCGTCGCAGTTGGGCGGGATTCATGGGCGATCACTCCTTGTTGGCGGCGGGTGGTTGCGCGCCAGAATTGAGGGTCAGTTGCATGAAAGTCAGGTCCAGCCAGCGGCCGAATTTGGTGCCGACCTGAGGCATTTGCCCGGTGGTGATAAAGCCGATGCGCTCATGCAAGCGAATGGAGGCAGCGTTACCGCTTTCGATGGCGGCGACCATCACGTGCTTGCCGCAGTCTTTGGCGCGTTCGATCAGCGCGCCCATCAGTTGTGGACCGAGGCCGTTGCCGCGCTGGTCGCTGCGCACATAGACCGAGTGCTCGACGGTGTGGCGGAAACCGTCGAAGGGTCGCCAGTCGCCGAACGAGGCGTACCCGAGCACCGTGTTGTCGGCATCGACGATCACCAGGATCGGATAAGCCTGGGATTGCCGGGCGTTGAACCAGGCCTGGCGGTTGCCGAGGTCGACCGCTTGCTCGTTCCAGATCGCCGTGGTGTTGAGCACCGCGTCGTTGTAGATGTCGCGGATGGCTGGCAGATCGGCAGGCACGGCATCGCGGATGTGGTAAGTCATGGCGCGGCCTCAGGCGATGGGTTGGTGGACGGTGACCAGTTTGGTGCCGTCGGGGAACGTGGCCTCGACCTGGATTTCCGGGATCATTTCCGGGATGCCTTGCATCACTTGTTCGCGGGTCAGCAGGGTGGTGCCCAGGTGCATCAGGTCGGCCACGGTCCGGCCGTCGCGGGCGCCTTCAAGCAGGGCTGCGGAAATGTAGGCCATGGCCTCCGGGTAATTGAGTTTCACGCCGCGAGCCAAACGCCGCTCGGCCACCAGGCCGGCGGTGAAGATCAGCAGCTTGTCTTTTTCGCGTGGGGTCAGGTCCATTGTTGCAATCCGTATTCGGCAGTTAAAGGTGTTGGATCTGTGAATACAAATCCCCTGTGGGAGCGAGCTTGCTCGCGATGGCGTCGGCACAATCAATATTAATGGCGTCTGACACACCGCTATCGCGAGCAAGCTCGCTCCCACAGAAAAGCAATTCAGGTGTTCCATATTCTTGGAGGTATTGCTTCGCGGCCAAGCAACGCAGGCCTAAGCAATCGCCACAAATCAATCAACCAGCCGCGCGCCACGAGTGCTTCACTGGCCAGACACCGTGCTACCAGCAATCCCGGCAACTGCGTCAGATCTCCGCGCACGTCGTTGGGTAGCGAGCGGCAGGTTTCCAGCAGTTCGCTGTCGATCTCACCCGTCACCAGCAACGTCGCAAACACCGGTTGCCCATCCAGCCCGATGGGCGAATCCAGCAAACCGTCCGCCCCGACAATGCGCTGGCGTTCATGCCAGAGCAACTGGCCGTCGCGGCGGATATCCAGTTGCGCCTGGAAGTGCCCAAGGTCAAAACGCTCGCCGCTGGCCGGACGGCCCAGGGCGACGACGTCCCAGTAGAACAACCGCGCGTCGCCTTCAAGGTCGATGGAGGTACTGAGTTCCGCCTGGGCAGCGCTGAAAATGATCGTCTCCTGGGGCAGCCATTCCAGTGTCGCACCGGCCGCCACCTTCAACTTCAGCTGCTGATAGGCGGGGCCGGCGGCGCGATACCACTTGGCTGCGCCGGGGCTGGTGATTTGTGCCCAGGCATCGCGCTCGACGCTGGCCGAGATGTCCAGCCGATCACCGCCGGCAATGCCGCCGGGTGGGTGGACGATGATGTGCTGGCAGACTTCTGGCCCTTCGGCATACAGGTGTTTTTGCACCCGCAACGGACCTTTGTGTCGACGCTGGACCGGGCGAGTGGTGTTGTCGAATCGGGCGTAGCCCAGCTCCAGTTCGGCGTGCCAACTGGGGGTAAACAAGGCACCAGATGCGGGAAGAGTCATAGTCAGTGCTTATCGTGAGGTCGTCATGATAGTAGCAAAGGCTGTGCCGCAAGGATTTGCAGGCAGGAGGCGACTATTGATTGTGCTGATGCACCAACAGGGGGCTCATCATGAAATGCGGTGCAATAAATTGGTGCGTCGCGCCTATTGAGACATACATATGTACCGCCATCCGTGCCCCCAGAAAACTCAGTATCCAGGCGTACGCTCCCTCCTTCCGCGGGGCGACTGAACGTCTTGGAGTTTATTGATGACCACCGATATAGATCGTGAAAATGCACGCAAATTGCTTGAGGAGCTTGCAAAAATACCAAATGAACAACCAACTTCGGCCGCGCCGGTGTTGCCACCCGTGAGCCAGCCCTTCATCTGCGAGGACGATGCAGCGTATTGGACTCACCAGCATGAACGCGTGAGTGGCGGAGAGTACGGTGCACTTATCTTGCAGCGCCCGGACGGCAAGTTTGTCGCGACAACACCTATCCAGGGTGAGGCAACTTCATTTGATATGGAGAGTTTGCTCAGTTACAACCGACAGACCGACACAATCAGCCAACCAGCCGGATACCTGTGTGTTGGCCAATGGCATAGCCATCCGGACATTTCCGGGAGGATTGCCAGGGCGAACCCATCCTTCAACGATGATCAGGTCAAGTTGTTCAACGCGCTGCCTTCGATGCCTGATGTCCATGGCGCATTCAAACAAAGGGACTTTTTTAAACATAGTTATGTTTCAGGTCCTTCCGGTTCTCTGGTGGCTTATTCCATTAATCCACCGGACTCAGCCTACAGTCCTGTATTCCGAATGGGCCACAGACCCGAAGACATGGTCAGAAGGATCGCGGTCATCGGTCACATGCGTGTCCTGGAGCCAGGCACCCTGTGGGGTGGGCTGCGTGGCCCGATCACTGCTGAATGGACTCCCTACCAACCGGTCATACCCGGGCCTCCCAAACTCCAGCCGTTTTTTACGGGCGTTTTTGAAGACCCGGCCTCGGCGTTGAACGATGCCTTGATTCGTGTGCCAGCGACACCGGGACATCAGCGTGTGGGTTTTATCCTCAAGCGTCGCGACCGTGACGAATACATCGCGACATTGCCGCTCAATCGGCCTGATGGACTGTTGGCAATCGAGCAGGTATTTCCTGCCATGCCAGACGGCTTTTTGTTACCAGATAATCAGACGTTGGCAGGTGTGTACCTGGGGCCAGAGTTGCTGGCGACGCCACTACCGGAAAAAGAGGCTGACCTGTATCAGCAATTTTTCTCACCCCAGTCATTGGTGTTCAGTGTTCTGCAGGCTCGGGGATCAGGGTTGGTGGACACCTCCTTGGGTTATTCGGTGTTCCGCCAGACCCCGGACGGTGCATTGCTGAAGTACCACAGCACGTTTTCTGAGGCCGAAGCCTGGGTTATCAAGACCGAAGGGGCGATGGGCGTCAACATCGATAAGCTCTTGCTGGGTGGACATCTGAGCGCTAAGGATTTTGTCTTGTGTGTTGCAGTAACGGGCGTACTGACGGTCGAAAAAAGCAGCCCGCTCTGGGATGTTGGCGGCGTGGTGGGTTCTGAATGGCTGCCCTATGCAGGGTCAAACCGCATCACCCCGGTTTCTGAATGAGCGCTGACAGTTCACTGCTCAGATCGTAACCAGCCCGCGCACGCCTTCGACCTCCATATTCACGCCGCGACCCTGTTGCACGATTTCGCCCCGGGACATCACCAGGTATTGATCGGCCAGTTCGGCGGCGAAATCGTAGAACTGCTCGACCAGTAGAATGGCCATGTCGCCCCGGGCCGCGAGTTTTTTGATCACGGCACCGATCTCCTTGATCACCGACGGCTGGATGCCTTCGGTGGGTTCGTCGAGGATCAGCAGGCGAGGGCGACTGGCCAGCGCGCGGCCGATGGCCAGTTGTTGTTGCTGGCCACCGGACAAGTCGCCACCCCGGCGTTGCTTC
Source organism: Pseudomonas fluorescens (assembly GCF_040448305.1). Classification (NCBI taxonomy): domain Bacteria; kingdom Pseudomonadati; phylum Pseudomonadota; class Gammaproteobacteria; order Pseudomonadales; family Pseudomonadaceae; genus Pseudomonas; species Pseudomonas fluorescens. The sequence goes on from NZ_CP148752.1 coordinate 646,849, forward strand.
ATTTGCAGCAGCACCGGGAACAGCTCGTAGATGAACGCTGGCACTTCCTTCGCTTCGCTGCCGGGAAAGCGCGACAGGCCCATCAGCAGGTTTTCTTCCACGGTCAGGCGGCCGAAGATCTCCCGGCCTTGCGGCACGTAGGCGATTCCGGCGTGCACACGCTGGTGCGGCTTGAAGGCGGTGATCGGTTTGCCTTCCCAGTTCACGGCGCCTTCCTTGGCTGGCAGCAGGCCCATTAGGCATTTGAGCAGGGTGGTCTTGCCCACGCCGTTTCGGCCGAGCAGGCAGGTGACTTCGCCGACCTTCACGTCAAACGTAAGGCCGCGCAGGATGTGGCTTCCGCCGTAGTACTGGTGCAGCTTTTCGACTTGCAGCATTCTCGAATACTCCTCAAATCCCCTGTAGGAGCGAGCCTGCTCGCGATGGCGTCGGCACACTCAACATCGTTGGTGACTGATGCACCGCTTTCGCGAGCAGGCTCGCTCCTACAGGGGGATGTATTTGCAGGTTTAGCGACCGAGATAAACCTCGATCACCCGCTCGTTGTCCTGTACCTGCTCCAGCGACCCTTCGGCCAACACGCTGCCCTGATGCAACACCGTGACGTGGTCGGCAATCGAGCCGACGAAGCCCATGTCGTGTTCCACCACCATCAGCGAGTGCTTGCCGGCCAGGCTCTTGAACAGCTCGGCGGTGAATTCGGTTTCAGCGTCGGTCATGCCCGCCACCGGCTCATCGAGCAGCAGCAATTGCGGGTCCTGCATCAGCAACATGCCGATCTCCAGGAACTGCTTCTGACCGTGGGACAGCAAACCGGCGGGTCGATTGACCGATGAGGTCAGGCGAATGGTCTCCAGCACTTCGGCGATGCGGTCTTTTTGTTCGCCATTCAAGCGAGCGCGCAAACTGGCCCACACCGACTTGTCGGTCTTCTGCGCCAACTCCAGGTTCTCGAACACGCTCAAGGCTTCGAACACCGTGGGTTTCTGGAACTTGCGACCGATGCCGGCCTGGGCGATCTGCACTTCGCTCATTTGCGTCAGGTCCAGGGTTTCGCCGAACCAGGCCTTGCCGTGACTGGGGCGGGTTTTGCCGGTGATCACGTCCATCAGCGTGGTCTTGCCCGCGCCGTTGGGGCCGATGATGCAGCGCAGTTCACCGACGCCGATGTACAGGTTCAGATTATTCAGCGCGCGGAAGCCGTCGAAGCTGACACTGATGTCTTCCAGGGTCAGGATGGTGCCGTGGCGGGTGTTCAGACCTGGCCCGACGCGTTGGCCAAGGCCGATGGCATCGCGGCTGCTGCCGGCGTCCTTGTTGGGCTCCACAGGAAAAAACGCTGGTTCGAGCATGAATTCAGCGGTTGCAGTGACTCTCATTGCTCACCTCTTTTCTTCAACAGACCGATCACGCCCTTGGGCAAATACAGGGTCACGACGATGAACAGCGCGCCGAGGAAGAACAGCCAGTACTCGGGGAACGCGACGGTGAACCAGCTCTTCATGCCGTTGACCACGCCGGCGCCGAGCAACGGACCGATCAAGGTGCCACGCCCACCCAGTGCCACCCAGACTGCCGCTTCGATGGAGTTGGTTGGCGACATTTCACTCGGGTTGATGATCCCCACTTGCGGCACGTACAACGCACCGGCGAGGCCGCACAACACCGCGCTCAACACCCACACGAACAACTTGAAACCGCGCGGATCGTAGCCGCAGAACATCAGGCGGTTCTCCGCATCGCGTAGCGCGGTCAGGACCCGGCCGAACTTGCTTTGTGCCAGGCGCCAGCCGATGTACAGGCTCACCACCAGCAACAGCACCGTGGCGAAAAATAGCACCGCGCGGGTGCCTGGCTCAGTGATGCCGAAGCCAAGAATCGTGCGGAAATTGGTGAAGCCGTTGTTGCCGCCGAAGCCGGTTTCGTTGCGGAAGAACAGGAGCATCCCGGCGAAGGTCAGGGCCTGGGTCATGATCGAGAAATACACGCCCTTGATCCGCGAGCGGAAGGCGAAGAAGCCGAACACCAACGCCAGCAACCCCGGCGCCAAAACCACCAGGCACAGGGTCCAGATGAAGCTGCTGGTGCCGGTCCAGAACCACGGCATTTCGGTCCACGACAGGAAGGTCATGAACGCCGGCAAGCCATCACCCGAAGCCTGGCGCATCAGGTACATGCCCATGGCATAGCCGCCGAGGGCGAAGAACAGGCCGTGGCCGAGGGACAGCAGGCCGGCGTAACCCCACACCAGATCCAGCGCCAGGGCGACGATGGCGTAGCAAAGAATCTTGCCCACCAGCGTCAGTGTGTAAGCCGAAACGTGCAGCATGCTGTCCGGCGATAACAGCGACAGCAGCGGTAACGCCAACAGCACAACGAGGATCACTGCACCGACGGCAATCGAGACTTTGGGGCCGGCTTTTTGGGTCGCGGTAACGAGCAGGGGCTGGTTCATCAGTCGATCACCCGTCCTTTGAGTGCGAAGAGGCCTTGCGGACGCTTCTGGATGAACAGAATGATCAGCGCGAGGATGAGGATCTTGCCGAGCACGGCACCGATCTGCGGTTCGAGAATCTTGTTGGCGATCCCCAGGCCGAACGCCGCCAGCACGCTACCGGCCAACTGACCGACACCGCCGAGCACCACCACCAGGAACGAGTCGATGATGTAGCTCTGGCCGAGGTCCGGGCCGACGTTGCCGATCTGGCTCAGGGCCACGCCACCGAGGCCGGCGATGCCCGAGCCGAGGCCGAAGGCGAGCATGTCCACGCGCCCGGTGGGTACGCCGCAGCAGGCGGCCATGTTGCGGTTCTGGGTGACGGCGCGAACATTCAGGCCGAGGCGAGTCCTGTTCAGCAGCAGCCAGGTCAGCACCACCACAAACAGCGCAAAGGCAATGATGACGATGCGGTTGTACGGCAGCACCAGGTTCGGCAGCACTTGAATGCCGCCCGACAGCCACGCCGGATTGGCCACTTCGACGTTCTGGGCGCCGAACACCAGGCGAACCAGTTGAATCAGCATCAGGCTGATGCCCCAGGTGGCGAGCAGGGTTTCCAGCGGACGGCCGTAGAGGTGGCGAATCACCGTGCGCTCCAGCGCCATGCCGATGGCTGCGGTGACGAAAAACGCCACGGGCAGCGCGATCAGTGGATAGAACTCGATAGCCTGCGGCGCGAAGCGCTGGAACATCAGTTGCACCACATAGGTCGAGTAGGCGCCGAGCATCAGCATCTCGCCGTGGGCCATGTTGATCACGCCGAGCAGGCCGAAGGTGATTGCAAGCCCCAGGGCGGCGAGCAGCAGAATCGAACCCAATGACATGCCACTGAAGGCCTGCCCCAGGAGCTCGCCGACCAGCAGTTTGCGTTTGACTTGAGCGAGGCTGGTTTCGGCAGCCGTGCGTACATTGGCATCGGCCTCAACGCCAGGTTCGAGCAAACCTTCGAGGCGGGTGCGGGCCAGCGGGTCGCCGGTTTCGCCGAGCAAGCGCACAGCGGCCAGCCGTACAGCCGGGTCGGCATCCACCAGCTGCAGATTCGCCAGGGCCAGACTGAGGGCGGCGTGAACGCCTTCGTCCTTTTCGCCCGCCAACTGCTGGTCGAGGAATTTCAACTGCGCCGGCTTGGCACTTTTCTGTAGTTGCTGCGCAGCACTCAGACGGAGTTTGGCGTCGGCGGCGAGCAATTGATGACTGGCCAACGCGGTGTCGATCAGACCCCGCAGGCGGTTGTTAAGACGCAGGGTTTTCGGCTGGCCGTCGACGGTCAACTCGCCTTGTTGCAGGGCGTTGATCAATTCGATACGGGCCGGATCGGGCTGCGCCGCCCAGGCTTCCAGCAGCCGGGCTTGCTGCACGGGATTGACGGCGACGAAATCTTCGGTGTCACCGGCGTGGACGGCCACCGGCAGTAAAAATGCGATGGCGAAGATGAGACGATAAAGGGCGGTGGGCATAGATAGTCGCCTTGACGCGGACATTGTGGGAGCGAGCCTGCTCGCGATAGCGGTTGTTCAGTCACAGAAATGTTGAATGTGCCGCCGTCATCGCGAGCAGGCTCGCTCCCACAGGGATTTGTGTCAGGCCCGAATGCTTGGGCCCGACACCCAATGGCTCAGTTGCTCTTCACCGCATACTCCGGCTTCTTGTCGTTGCCCGGGATGAACGGGCTCCACGGCTGGGCGCGGATCGGGCCTTCGGTCTGCCACACCACGTTGAACTGACCGTCGGCCTGGATCTCGCCGATCATCACCGGCTTGTGCAGGTGGTGATTGGTCTTGTCCATGGTCAGCGTGTAACCGGAGGGCGCGGCAAAGGTCTGGCCGGCCAGGGCTTCGCGGACTTTGTCGACGTCGGTGGACTTGGCTTTTTCCGCCGCTTGCGCCCACATGTGGATACCGACGTAAGTGGCTTCCATCGGGTCGTTGGTCACCGCCTTGTCGGCGCCCGGCAGGTTGTGTTTCTTGGCGTAGGCTTTCCAGTCATCGACGAATTTCTTGTTCGCCGGGTTCTCCACGGATTCGAAGTAGTTCCACGCCGCCAGGTTGCCCACCAGTGGCTTGGTGTCGATGCCGCGCAGTTCTTCTTCGCCGACCGAGAACGCCACGACCGGAACGTCGGTGGCTTTCAGGCCCTGGTTCGCCAGTTCTTTATAGAAGGGCACGTTGGAGTCGCCGTTGACGGTGGAGATAACCGCCGTCTTGCCACCGGCCGAGAACTTCTTGATGTTGGCGACGATGGTCTGGTAGTCGCTGTGACCGAACGGGGTATAGACCTCTTCGATGTCCTTGTCGGCCACGCCTTTGGAGTGCAGGAACGAACGCAGGATCTTGTTGGTGGTGCGCGGGTAGACGTAGTCGGTGCCGAGCAGGAAGTAGCGCTTGGCGCTGCCGCCTTCTTCACTCATCAGGTATTCAACGGCAGGGATCGCCTGCTGGTTCGGCGCCGCGCCGGTGTAGAACACGTTCGGCGACATTTCTTCGCCTTCGTATTGCACCGGGTAGAACAGCAGGCCGTTGAGTTCTTCGAACACCGGCAGTACCGATTTGCGCGACACGGAAGTCCAGCAACCGAACACCACGGCGACCTTGTCCTGGGTCAGCAACTGACGACCCTTCTCGGCGAACAGCGGCCAGTTCGAGGCCGGGTCGACCACTACCGGCTCCAGCATCTTGCCGTTTACGCCACCCTTGGCGTTGATCTCGTCGATGGTCATCAGCGCCATGTCTTTCAACGACGTTTCGGAGATCGCCATGGTTCCGGACAACGAATGCAGAATACCGACCTTGATGGTCTCGGCGGCCTGGACAGTCCAGGTCATGCCCATCGCGGCGATGCTTGCCGAGAGTGTGAAAGCCTTGATCAAACTGCGACGCTTCATTGTGCGATCTCCATGAACTTATGAGTTTTCTTGGTTGGCAGATGCGGACTACTGAAGGTGTGTTTTGCAAGGGCTGTGCCCGGTCGGCAAAAGGCAGGGAAATGTCGTTTTAGAGCGGTTGAGCGGTTTGATGTCGCACCATGAAGGATCGCGTCTGGCGCGTTGGTGCGCAGAGTTGCGCCAGATTGGGGCGGGTAGCATCGATCAATTATGGGAGCGGGCTTGCTCGCGAAAACGCCGGGTCAGACAACATCTGCATTGACTGAAAGACCGCGATCGCGAGCAAGCCCGCTCCCACAAGGTCAGCGGCGCATCAACTCAGCTTTTAATGCAGGTTTCAAAACCATGTCCACCACCTTCGTACTCTGGACCGTAATAGTATTTGCTGAAGGACACTTCTCCTTCAGGGGTTGAAGTGATTTTTGCAATGCCAACTCCGTAGTCTTTAAGCGCTGGATCCGTGTGGGCAAAGTACATGGCGAGGGAGTTAAGGTTGGCGGCGGCGAACCCGTCATAGTGGGACTGGTCGGGCAGGATCAACGTAAAGTTGTAGGCGCTATACTCGCCGCTGCTTTGTTCGGCGTTTAGTTTCATTTGGATGACGCCGCTGAATTCGCCAATGTGGCTGTCCACGCCGGTACATGCGTACTGCCCGCTGTAATCAGGACCGTTGAATGGGAGGGGGGCTGCCCATACAGGGGCCGAAATGAACGCGAAGGTTGTGACAATCTTTTTGAACATCTTTACCTCTTTCCGCTTTTGTAGGAATTATGTCGGTTAAGTTGTAGGAGTTATCTTTATCAAAGTGTGCGGGAGTCAGTTACTTGTTCGCTCGCGGGTCGGAGTGTAAATTTGTTCGTAAAGTTGTTCATGGTTAACTTGAGACAATGTTTTTCAACGCGAGAGCGGCTTGGAATAAGTTACCTGTCTGAGTAAACAAGTTGTTAGCGGCGGCGCATCAAGCCGATGAAGAACAACCCGCCAATTGCTGCTGTGGCAACACCGATGGGCAAGTCTTCGGGGGCGATCAGTGTCCGGGCGGCGACGTCGACCCAAACCAGAAAAACGCTGCCGAGCAACACGCACACCGGCAACAATCTTCGGTGTTCAGCGCCGACCAGGCGCCGTGCAATGTGCGGCACCATCAGCCCGACAAAACCGATCGAGCCGCTGATCGACACCAGCACCCCGGTCATCAATGACGCAATCAGAAACACTCGCAGGCGTACGGTGCGTGCATTCAGGCCCAGGGTCACCGCCGTCTGCTCACCGGTCATCAGTGCATTCAGCGGTCGCGCCATGCCCAGCAGTAACATCAGCCCGAGCAACACACAGGCTGTCGGCACCGCCAGCAGCTCCCAGCGTGCCAACCCGAGCCCGCCGAGCATCCAGAACATCACCGCCGAACTGGCTCGATGGTCGCCCATGAACAGCAGCAAATTGGCAATCGCCATCATCACGAACGACACCGCCACGCCACACAGCAGCAAGCGGTCACTGTCGAGGCGACCCTGGCGACTGGCGATCATCAGCACCACCAGCATGCTCAGCAATGCACCGATAAATGCCGCGATCGGCAAGGTCAGCAGGCCAACGATTTCACCGACATGCAGCACCACGATGACTGCGCCCAAGGTCGCACCGGAAGTCACACCGAGTAGATGAGGGTCAGCCAACGGGTTGCGCGTGACCGCTTGCAGCACCGCGCCGATCAACGCCAGGCCGGCGCCCACCAACGCGCCAAGTAGCATGCGCGGGACGCGGATCAGCCAGACGATATGCTCTTGTCCAGGGTTCCAGTCCGGCACACCGAAACCGAACAGTTTGTGCAACAGGATGCGCCACACCACATCCAGCGGCACCCGTGCCGGGCCGAAACCCAGGGACACCACGCACGACACCAGCAACAGGGTACCGAGGGCGATCAGCAACAGGGCGTAGCGACGGTTGATCATTCGCCGTGGAAACCCTTGGCCAGGGTGGCGACCGCCAGCACGTTATCGATCCCCGGCGTGGCCTGCACGTAAGGGATGACGATGAAGCGCTGGTGCTTGATCGCGTCCACCGATTGCAGGGCCTTGTTGCTCAGCAGGAATTGAATCTTCTGTTCGGCAGTGATTTCGCTGTAGTCGACAATCACGATCACCTGCGGGTTGCGCTCGACCACGGTTTCCCAATTGACCCGGGTCCAGCTCGCGTCGACATCCTCCAGGACATTGCGTCCGCCAGCGGCGTCGATAAGCGCTTGCGGCATGCCCAGGCGGCCCGAAGTCATGGCGCGGTCTTCGCCGCTGTCGTACAGGAAGACCCGCGGTTTTTCCGTGGGCAGGTCTTTGCGAATATTCGCGACTTGCGCCTGCATGTCGGCGATCAGGGCATTGGCGCGGTCCTGCACGTCGAAGATTCTGCCGAGGTTGCGCAGATCGTTGTAGGTGTCTTCGAGGCTGGCCGGCGGGCGCTTCATCACGAAGGCGCAGGATTCGCTCAGCTCGTACACATTGATGCCCAGCGGTTGCAGGGTTTGTGGCGTGAGATCGCCGCCGATACGCATGCCGTAGTCCCAGCCGGCGAAGAAGAAATCGACGTTGGCATTGAGCAGGGTTTCCACCGACGGGTACTTGGCCGCCAGTTCCGGCAGGCCTTCGAGAATACCCTGCATCTCGGGCGTCACGGCCTTCCAGCCACTGATGCCGCTGTAACCGGCCATCTGCGGTTTGAGGCCGAGGGCGAGCATCATCTGGGTCATGTTGATGTCGTGGCTGAGGGCGTGTTGTGGTGCCTGCTTGAAAGTCACTTCGCGGTTGCAGCTTTTGATTGTCAGCGGGTAACGGGTGGCTTCGGCCAATGCCTGGGCGCAGCCCAGCAGCATCACGAGAGGGAGGCAGCAGCGCAGCAGGGAACGCAAAGTCATGGTTGGGTTATCCAGGTGATTCGTGGGTAGCCGTGCAGTGGGTGTTCATCGATCAGTGCTTCGACGCCGAACACATTGCGCAGCAGCGCAGCCGTCAGGACTTCTTTTGGCGTGCCGCTGGCGACGATACGACCATGATTGATCACGTACAGCCGATCACAAAAAGCCGCCGCCAGATTGAGGTCGTGGATGCTTGCCAGGGTGCCGATGTTCAAGCGCGTGACCAACTGCAAAAGCTCAAGCTGGTAACGCGGGTCGAGGTGGTTGGTCGGCTCGTCGAGGATCAACAATTGTGGTTGCTGGGCCAGGGCGCGGGCGAGGATGACTCGCTGTTTTTCACCACCGGAGAGAGTGACGAACCCGTGGTCTTCGAAGCCCTTGAGGCCGACGGATTCCAGGGCCTGATTGATCAGGTCGCGGTCTTCAAAGGTGTCGCCATCGAACAAGCCTTTATGCGGGGTGCGGCCCATGGCGACCACTTCCTCGACGGTCAGGCCGAAGGCATCAGGGAATTCCTGCAACACAACGGCGATGCGTTGCGCGCACCAGCGCGAGGATTGTTTCCAGACGTTCTGGTGATCGAGTCTGACCTCGCCGCTTTCCGGTTTGTTGAAGCGCCAGGCACATCGCAACAGGCTGGTCTTGCCGCTGCCGTTGGGGCCGATCAGTCCGACGAACTCACCGGCGGCCACGTGTAGCGAGGCGTCACGCAGCTGGAATTGATGATGGCAATGGCCGTGACCCAGTGGGGACCAGGTGAGGTTTGTGAGGTTCAGCGAGGTCATGCAGTTGTTCTTGAAGTTTCTGGAGCGGCGGATGACGCCATCGCGAGCAGGCTCGCTCCCACATTGGAACACGATCAAATGTGGGAGCGAGCCTGCTCGCGATAGGGCAGCGACGAAAAGTGCGGGAAGTCTACAGTGCTATCGATCCCGCGCATCTCGCCTGTTTCATGATGAAGATGAGGCGCTCTCAGTCTGCCGGGTGAAGCGCGACAGCAGCACACGATCCAGCACCCACACCGCCACCAGCGAAGCGCCCACCAACGGGAAGGCCACCGCCAGGGCGAACATGATCACCATCGCGGTTTTCCATTTCGGCAGGTCGTGGCGCAGCGGCGGCACGCCAAGTTTTCCTTGCGGACGGCGCTTCCACCAGATCACCACGCCGCTGACCGCGCTGAGCAAAATCATCAGGCAGATCAGCAACACGACGATCTGGTTGAACACGCCGAACATCTTGCCTTCGTGCAGCATCACGCCGATTTCCGTGGCGCGGGCGACGGTGCCGTACTGCTCGAAACGTACATCGGCCAGGACCTTGCCGGTGTACTGATCGATGTGCAGCGTGGCGTCATTGCGCGGGTCGTCGGCGAACAGGGCGATGGTGAACACGCCGGTTGCAGTGGTCGGCAGGGTGATGCTGTAACCCGGTTCGACCTTGCGCTCTCTGGCGATGTTTTGTACGTCTTGCAGGCGAATCATCGGCGAGGCCGGGCCGGCCGCTGCGCCGTCGTGGGTCATGTGCTCGGCATGGTCGCCGGACATCGGCATTGGCGTGTTTTCCATGGCCCACGGCACGGTCTGGCGGGTGGCGGTGTTGAGGCTGCGCGCCTCGACGTCGGACTTCGGCACGTCATCCCACATGGCTGCCGGGAACACGTTCCACACTTCGGCGTACTGCTTGCCCCAGAAGCCGGTCCAGGTCATGCCGCTGAGCAGCATCACCAGCAGCAGGGACGCGCCCCAGAACCCGGTGACCGCGTGCAGGTCGCGCCACAATACGCGACCACGACTGTTCAGGCGTGGCCACAAGATGCCTGCCGCCTGACCGCGCGGCCACCACAGGAAGATGCCGGACACCACCAGCACCACGCCCCAACCGGCGGCCAGTTCGATCAGCCGATCGCCAACGGTGCCGATCATCAACTCGCCGTGAATCGACCGGGCGATGGCTTGCAGGTTCTTCTTGGCGTCTTGCTCGCCGAGGATGTCGCCGTGGTACGGATCGACGAAAACGTTCAGCTCCTTGTCATCGTTGAGCACGACAAACTGCGCGCTGCGCTCGGCGTTGACCGGTGGCAGGTATTGGGTGACCTGGCCTTGTGGATAAGCTGTTTTCACCCGTGTCAGCAGGTCGTCGGCCGGAACGGTGTGATGACCGGCCGGGACGTTGAGCAGGCTGCTGTACATCAGCGAGTCGAGCTGCGGTTTGAACAGGTAGAGGGTGCCGGTCAGGGCCAGCATCACCATGAATGGCGCAACGAACAATCCGGCATAGAAATGCCAGCGCCAGGCCAGGTTGTAGAAATTCACTTTGGGCTGTTTCATCACGTGTGCTCCGCTTGGCTGGATCTTTTAGTTGTTTGTTTTGCGGTTGCTGCGCAACCGACCGCGAGCAGGCTCGCTCCCCTGTAGGAGCGAGCCTGCTCGCGAAGCTTTTAGAAACTCATGTCCACCTTGGTCCAGAGCGTTCGCCCCGGCTCCTTGATGGCTTGCGGGTCATTGGCCGGGTAGCCGAAACCGGCGTTGCCGGCCAGGTTCAAGTGCTCGGCGTAAGCCTTGCCGAACAGGTTGTCGACGCCGCTGCTGACCTTCCAGTTGTTGTTGATCCGATAGGCACCGTTGAGGGAGAACACGCCGAAGCCCGGCGTCTTGTCGAAGTCCTTGCCGACCACGTTGCCCTTGTTCTGGTCGATGCGGTTTTGCGCGGCGACCACTCTCCACAGTGCGCCGGCGCTCCAGTTGTCTTCGCTGTAGGTCAGGCCGAAACGGGCATCCAGCGGCGGCATCTGCGGCAATGCACTGCCATCGCTGCTGTTCTTGCCCCAGGCGTAGGCCAGGGTCGCGTCGGCTTTCCAGTTGTCGGTGAAGTCGTAAGCGGCCCCCAGTTCACCGCCCATGATTCGCGCGTCGATGTTTTCGGCTTGCGAGGTCGTACCCATCATTGTCGGGGTGTAGTTGAACAGGATGTAATCGTGCACCTGCCCGATGTAAGCCGAGGCCCAGGCTTCGAGGGATTCGGTTTTGTATTGCAGGCCGAAATCGAGCTGGGTGGTTTTTTCCGGCTTGATCGAATCGAAGGCATTCACCGAACCGGCGGGGCCGGACTTGGGTGAAAACAGCTCCCAGTAATCCGGGAACCGCTGGGTGTGACCGAGGCCGGCATACAAGGTGGTCGGGCTGTCGGCCAGGTCATGCTCGTAGCGGATGAAACCGCTCGGCAGGGTATCGGCGCGGGTGTCATCGGCGGTCGGATTCGGGCGGGTCATCATGCCCGAGCCGATGGTCTGCCGAAAATCCTTGGCCGAGGCGCGGTCCAGGCGTGCGCCGCTGATCAGGCGGTCACGGTCGGCGGCGTACCAGGTCAGTTCGCCGAACACACCGTAGTTATGGAAGTCGGCATCCTTGGTGTAGGGCAGGTTCTTGTAGGTGTCGACGCCCATGGCGCCGCGCTGGCGATGTTCGTTGGTCTGCGCGTCGATACCGCTGATCAGCTGCACATCAGCCCAGCGCCAGGTGGCCTTGACCCGGGCGCCGAGGGTGCGGCGGTCGACGTTGGAGGCCATGGGGCCGGCCATCATCCCGGTACCGGACGGCGTGCGCAGGGTGTAGTTGTCCATCACGTGGTCGGCGTAGTTGTAGTAGATCTGCGCTTCGACCTTGTCCAGCACCTCGCCGATATTGGACTGCTCGAACCGCAGGCCGAGGCTTTCACGCAGGAACTGCGAACCGTCCATGCCGCGCCCGGCGTAGCGGGCTTCACCATCGCCACGGCCGGCGGTCAGCTCCAGCAAGGTGTCGGCATTCGGCGTCCAGCCGACGGCCACGTCGCCGTTCCATTTGTCATAGCGCGACGCCACGGTGTCGTTGTTGCCGTCCTGGTAGTCGTCGGAGTGCGCGGTGTTGCCGATGACCCGCACGTAACCCGACTGACCGCCGGCTGCGGCGTCCACCAGTTTGTCGAAGCGGCCGTAGGAGCCGGCCAGCACGCTGGCGTTGACCCGTGTGCCGAGTTCGCCGAAGTGCTCCGGCTCGCGGTCGAACAGGATAGTGCCAGCCGAGGAACCCGGTCCCCACAGCACGGTTTGCGGGCCCTTGATTACGGTGAGTTTGTCGTAGGTTTCCGGCGAGATGTAGGAAGTCGGGGCGTCCATCCGGCCCGGGCAGGCACCGAGCATCATGCCGCCGTTGGTGAGGATGTTCAGCCGCGAACCGAACATGCCGCGCAGCACCGGGTCACCATTGGTGCCGCCGTTGCGCACCATGGCAAAGCCGGGGATGGTTTTCAGGTAATCGGCGCCATCGCTGGCCGGCACCGGTTGGCGCGGGTCCTTGGGATTGGTGACGATGGTCAATGGAGAACTGGGCGCAACGGCGGTAATCACTGTCGGGCTCAGTTCTTCAGTGTGACCGGAGTGTTCATCGGCCAGCGCAGAAGGCGCCAGCAAAGCACCGCACAGGATCGCGGTGGTGTGCCTGAAACGAGCGCTGGATTCGTTCAGGGCAAAAGAGGCTTGGGCAGGGCTCAAGCACGGGACAGCGGAAAACCTGGACATGACAATTTCCATCGAACAGTCGTAAACGACACGGCCGGCAGCCTGCACAATCCATGTGGGAGTGAGCGTTGGCTGTCTTGCGGACCGTGCGAAATCAGAAGTGAGTGTTTACGCGACGATGGGCGGGGCGCGGGTACGGGCGCCGGGGAAGAAGGTTTGCCGGGCATGGCCCTGGCGCGCAGAGGGTGTGGTGAAGGTATTGACGGGCGGGATGACGAAGTTGGCGAAAGACACGCCACCGGTCAGCGCCGGGCAATTGAACAGCAGGCTGCAATAGCCGCACTTTTCCCATAGCACATGGTGCCCGGGGGCTGGCGGGCAATGCTCGGCGGTGGCTTGCGTGGCTTGCGTGGCATGGTCGGCATGCTCCATCGCCGACATGTCCATGCTCATACCCGCAGGCATGGTCATCGACATGGCGCGCGAATCCATCGGCATCGACTGAGAAATCAGTGGACCGATAAAGATCATCAGCATGGCGAACAGGCTGATCCAGCTGCCGCGTGTCAGGCTCAATGCCTGATTGCGTGACCTGGATGACCTGGCGCTAAGCGGGCGCATGGGCGTATTCAGCGCAGGAGGTTATTGCGCGTGCTTGTGTTCTTGCATGGCGTCCGGCGCCTGCTTCTGCACCGCGACTTCGACCGTCACGTCACCGGACTTCTCGAAGTGCAGCGTCATGGGGAAGCGCTTGCCGTCAGTGAGCAGGCTGCGGTCCTTGAGGTTCAGCAACATCACATGATAGGCCATGGGCGCGAAAGTGACCTCGCCACCGGCGGGCACTTCCACGCTCGGTACGTGCTGCATTTTCATCATGTCACCTTGCATCACGTGCTCATGCAATTGCGCTTCGCCCGCAATTGGGGTGTCGACGCTGAGCAGGCGGTCGGCGGTCTTGCCTTGATTGTTGATCACGAAATACGCCGCAACGGTGGGCGCATTGGACGGCAACTCCTGGGACCACGGATGAGCGATTTCCAGTGTGCCAACCTTGTATTCGTGGGCATTGGCAAAGCAGGCAGGCAGCAGCAACGCAGCCAGAACGATGAGTTTGTTCAACATGGCAGTTCTCCGGAACGATTTAAAACGCAGTCAATTGCGAGAAAAAATCACACCAGAGGGGACGCACGGGGGTTGAGACTCGGCCATTGCTGGCGCGGCGAGGGGCTTTCGAGGGAGGTGGCGGGCAGGCTTCGGTTGGATTCGAAGAGCGCGAAATACAGCTGTGGCGAATGCCCCGGCAACACCACCAATGGCGCGGAACCCGAGCAGCACCAGCAATGCTGCATGTTGGAATGATCGTCGTTTTGCGGGGCTTTCTGTTCAAGGTCCCCGATGGAAATCGCCACTATCCTGGTGCCACTGGCGCTGCAAAAACTGCCCCACAACAACTGTTCGGCAGGTGAATTAGCCGTTTGCACCATCGCTCCGGACATCGGCATGGCGAGCATGTTGAACAGCACTGCGAAGCAGGCTATCCAGGCAATTGCGAGCCGTTGTCGGGACATGGGAGAAAATCCGCTTGGGTGGGCGATCAGGCGCGGGCTATTTAGCCTGATCAGGGCCGATAAGTAAAAAGGCGGTGTGCGGTTTGGTGTCGCAGCAAAAAGACGTCAGCTCAGTGCGCACGTACCGCATGTACTTGTATTTCTACTCCAAGCGTAGCGCGAATTACGGCGAATATTGCAGCCAGGTTGTCCATGCTTGGGTTGCCTTTGGCGGACAACATTCGATGGAGGCTTTTGCTGGGCTTTGCCGTTTCCTTTGCGAGTTCTTCAAAACCAACGGTGGCGTTGATGAGGTCGCGCAGGATGATCCGCGCCAATTCGGGTTCGCCGTTAAGAAACAGAGTAGCAGCCTCATCCAACAGTGCCTGGGCGAACTCGGGATCACGTTGGGCACGCTCGGCAATGGTGTGTTTGTAGCTTCGGGTGAGCGCCATGACGTTATCTCCGGTGTCGTTCGGTCTTTTTTCGGGATCGAAACTCGGCTATCAGTACTTTCGCCTGCTTGATGTCAGTTTTTTGTGTGGACTTGTCACCGCCACCAAAAAGGATGATCAGGTGTTTCCCTTCTTGAACGAGATAGATTCTATAGCCCGGGCCCCAATTTATCCGGTACTCGCCAAGCCCGTCGAACCACTTGATGTTTGATGTGTTTCCTAACTCAAGGCGCAGTAACGCGGTGGATACCTTAAGCGCGGCCTGCGCATTCAAGTTGGAAAACCAGCGACCAAAGGGGCTGGTTTCGTTTTCCTGTACGTATTCTTCGAGTGTGATCACAGGCGGCCCTGACGGTAACAAATAGGTTACTTATCATGCAAGCCGATAATCCTGACCTAATGAACGAAGATCGACAATGCGCCAAGTGTTTCCTCAGGCGTCAGGAACTCCCAATCAACCCCCGGCAACACCGGCCGTTTCAATACGATCACCGGCACACCACGCTCACGCGCCACTTCCAGCTTCGGCTCGGTCGCCGTGCTGCCGCTGTTCTTGCTGATCAGCACGTCGATGTTTCGCCGTTCGAACAACCCACGTTCATCGTCGATCAGGAAGGGTCCCCGTGCGCCGATCACTTCGCAGCGCTCGTTGCCCGGGTACACATCCAGTGCGCGCAGGGTCCAGAATTGCTCCGCAGGAATTTCGTCCAGGTGTTGCAGGGGCTCGCGACCGAGGGTGAACAGCGGGCGACGGAAGGGCTTCAGGGCTTCGATCAGTCCGGCCCAATCGCTGACTTCCCGCCAGTCATCACCCGCCTGGGCTTGCCAGGCCGGACGCCGTAACGCCCAGCAGGGAATGCCGCTCAAGCGCGCGGCGGTCGCGGCGTTCTGGCTGATTTGGGCGGCGTAGGGGTGAGTGGCGTCGAGCAGCAGATCGATGCCTTCATCGCGAATAAATTGCGCCAGACCCTCGGCACCACCGTAGCCGCCGACGCGAACCCGGCATTGCAGATCCGTCGGCACCCGACCGACACCGGCCAGGCTGTAGATATGTTGCGGTCCCAGCGTGCGGGCAATGGCCATGGCTTCGGTCACGCCGCCGAGCAACAGGATGCGCTTCATTGAAATGCTCCTGCATGGCCAACGATTCCGCCCTGGCGATCGATGGCGAAGACTTCCACCTGAACCTGCGCCGGCACCACGCTACGGGCAAAGTCCAGGGCGTGGTGACAGACTGCATCACCCAGGGCGACCCCGGCTGCGGCGGCCATGGCCAGTGCCTGCTGGCTGGTGTTGGCCTCGCGAATATTCTGCTGCAGCGCCGCATCGGCGCCGACCTGCGCCGCCCACAGCGCCAGTTGCGGCAGGTCAATGCTCGAATGGCGACTGTGCAAATCCATGTGCCCGGCCGCCAGTTTGCTGATCTTGCCAAAACCACCGCACAGGCTGAGTTTATCCACGGGTACTTTGCGCAGGTGCTTGAGCACGGCGCCAACGAAGTCGCCCATTTCGATCAGGGCGATTTCCGGCAGATTGTAGACCCGGCGCATGGTGTCTTCACTGGCGTTGCCGGTGCAGGCGGCGATGTGCAGGTAACCGTTGGTTTTCGCCACGTCGATGCCCTGGTGGATCGAGGCGATGTAGGCCGCACAGGAAAACGGCCGGACGATGCCACTGGTGCCGAGGATCGACAGGCCGCCAAGAATGCCCAGGCGCGGGTTCATGGTTTTCAGTGCCAGTGCCTCGCCGTTCTCGACATTGACCGTGACCTCGAAGCCGCCGCTGTAGCCGAGTTCGTCGGCCAGTCGGGCCAAGTGTTCGCTGATCATTTTGCGCGGCACCGGGTTGATCGCGGGCTCGCCGACACCCAGCACCAGCCCGGGCCGGGTCACGGTGCCGACGCCGCGACCGGCCTTGAAGCGAGTCCCCGGTTCGCTGCTCAGGCGCACCTGGGAGTAGAGCAGGGCACCGTGGGTCACGTCCGGATCGTCACCGGCGTCTTTGAGGGTTCCCGCTTCGGCGCCGTCCTCGGTGAGGCGGCAGAACTCCAGGCGCATCTGCACTTGTTTGCCCTTGGGCAACACGATTTCCACCGCATCGGTCGATGTGCCATCCAGCAGCAGACGCGCGGCGGCGAGGCTGGTGGCCGTGGCGCAACTGCCGGTGGTCAGGCCACTGCGCAGGGGGGCGGGTTGTTCGGCGGTTTCGTCACGCATCGAAGGGTTTCGTCACGTCCAGCAAGGTAATCGGCAAGGCCTGGCGCCAGGTGTCGAAGTCGCCCAGCGGTTGTACCTGGGCGATATGAATGCGGGTCAACTCCCCGCCGTGTTGCTCGCGCCAGGCCATCAGGGTCATTTCACTTTGCAGGGTGACTGCGTTGGCAATCAGCCGGCCACCGGGTTTGAGTTCGGCCCAACAGGTATCGAGCACGCCTTCGCGGGTGACACCGCCGCCAATGAATATCGCATCCGGCCGCTCCAGTCCGGCCAATGCCTGTGGCGCGCTGCCGCGAACCAGTTGCAGGCCGGGAACGCCGAGGGCATCGCGGTTATGTTCGATCAACGCTTGTCGGCCCGCATCCGCCTCGATGGCCAGTGCGCGGCAACCGGGGTGGGCGCGCATCCATTCGATGCCGATCGAGCCACTGCCGGCGCCGACGTCCCACAACAGTTCGCCAGGGACCGGGGCCAGGCGCGCGAGGGTGATGGCGCGTACATCGCGTTTGGTCAATTGGCCGTCGTGCTGGAACGCCGAGTCCGGCAGACCGGCCAGTCGCGACAGGCGCAGCGTGTTCGGCTCGGCGATGCACTCGATGGCGATCAGGTTCAGGTCGGCGATCACAGGATCGGCCCAGTCGCTGGCGGTGCCATCGATGCGACGTTCGGCTTCACCGCCCAAATGTTCGAGCACGGTTATTCGGCTCGGACCGAAGCCACGTTCGCGCAACAGTGCAGCGATGGCGGCGGGGCTGCGGCCGTCGTTGCTCAACACCAGCAAGCGCACGCCACTGGACAATTGCGCGTTGAGTGCGGCGACGGGGCGGGCAACCACCGACAACGTGACCACATCCTGCAAGGGCCAGCCCATTCGCGCCGCGGCCAGTGAGCAGGAGGACGGCGCGGGAAGTGTCAGCATCTCGGCCGCGGGGAGTTGCCGGGCGAGGCTGGCGCCGACGCCGAAAAACATCGGATCGCCACTGGCCAGGACGCAAACGGGTTCGCCACGGTGCGACAGCAGCGATTCAAGGCAGAAGGGGCTCGGCCACGGCTGGCGCTCGCCGCGTATGCACGGCGGGAGCAAGTCCAGATGCCGCTGGCCGCCGAAGATTTTCGCGGCGCGCAACAACGCATGCCGGGCGTTCTTGCCCAGGCCCTTGAAACCGTCTTCGCCGATGCCTACTACCGTCAGCCAGGGTGTCATGCCATTCCTCAATCACGCGTTCAACGTTGTTGGGCGGCATGATAGCGCGGGTTCCTTGAGCTGACTGCCTTGTCTTCCCGACCGGAGTCTTTTCATGCAGCGAAGTAAAGCAGGCATAATACCGCGCTCTTTCGCCGTGAACTGCCTCGCCACCTGAACGGGTCCGCCTTGAACGAACGTCCACTGTCCGCTGCCTTACGCCCCTCGGCCTGTCCGGGGTTGCTGCGTATTGTCCCGGCGCTGGATGGCGGCATCTGCCGGATCAAGTTGGACGGTGGTTCGATCAGCAGCGACCAGGGCGACGCCGTAGCGTCTGCGGCCGAGCGTTACGCCAGCGGGGCGATCGAGGCGACCAACCGGGCCAATCTGCAGATCCGTGGCATTGGCGATGAGCAAGCGGCGTTGATCGATAGCCTGCTGGCCGCCGATCTGGGGCCGCGCACGGCGGCTGGCGACGATGTGCGCAACCTGATGCTCAGCCCCGGCGCCGGGATCGATCGGCGCATGCTGTTCGACACTCGCCCGCTGGCCGGACAGATTCTCGCCACACTGCAAAGCCAGGAAGCGTTCCACGACCTCAGTGCCAAGTTCGCCGTGCAACTCGATGGTGGCGAAGACCTGACGATGCTCGAGCATCCCCATGACCTGTGGCTCTCGGCGTTTGAACAAGACGGCGAGCAACGGCTGGCGTTCGGTCTGGCGGGATGCCCGACGGACAGCCCCGCCGGTTCGGTTGCACTGGCTGACGGGCACGCGCTGGTGGTCGCGGTCCTTGAGTTGTTCCTTGAACTGGCGCGCCCCGAGCAGACGCGGATGCGCCATTTGTTGGCCGAGTGCCCGATCGAGGGCATTGTGCTTCGACTGGCCGAGCGAGTGCCGCTGCAAGCTGTTGTCGGTTGGCAGCGGGTTTCGGGTTCCAGTGATTTGCACCTGGGTGCCCATCCCCAGGCCGAGTCCGGTGTTGTCTATGTGGGAGCCGTCCCGCCGCTGGGGCGGCTCGATCCGGCGATGCTGCGGGGGGTGGCACAACTGGCGCGCGAGTTCGGTGATGCCAGTCTGCGCTTCACACCCTGGCAAAGCCTGCTGCTGCCCAATGTCCGCATGGAAAACGCCGCCGAAGTCATACGGCGTTTGCAACGTCTGGGCTTGTCCTGTGAAGCCGGTCAGCCATTGTCCCGGTTGATCGCCTGCACCGGTTCCAGCGGTTGCGCCAAGGGATTGGCCGAGACCAAGGGCGATGCCCTGCAACTGGCCGCGCTGCTGCACCGCCATGGACCGGCGCCGAACATGCACCTGAGCGGTTGCCCGCGTTCCTGCGCCGCCGCGCATACGGCGCCCGTCACATTACTGGCCGTCGCCCAAGGTCACTACGATCTCTATTTTCGCGATGCAGCGCAGCCGGGATTCGGCGCGCTTCACGCACGCAACCTTACTATTGAAGCGGTCGCGGCCCTGCTCGACGCCCGCTCACGGAGCCCCCTTGATGCTTGATTACATCCGCGACGGTCAGGAGATCTATCGCAACTCTTTCGCGATCATTCGCGCCGAGGCCAACCTCGAGCGAATCCCAGGCGATCTGGAGAAACTCGCGGTCCGTGTGATTCACGCCTGCGGCATGGTCGAGGCCATCGACGGTTTGCAGTTTTCCGAAGGGGCGGGCAAGGCCGGGCGTGATGCGCTGGCGGCCGGCGCGCCGATTCTGTGCGATGCGCGGATGGTCTCCGAAGGCGTTACCCGCGCGCGGTTGCCGGCGAACAATCCGGTGATCTGCACCTTGCGCGACGAGAGTGTTCCGGAACTGGCTCGTGAATTGGGTAACACCCGCTCAGCCGCTGCGCTGGAACTGTGGCGTCCGCACCTCGAAGGCAGCGTGGTGGTCATCGGCAACGCCCCGACGGCACTGTTTTACTTGCTAGAAATGCTCGACGCCGGTGCGCTAAAACCGGCGCTGATCCTCGGCTTCCCGGTGGGCTTCGTCGGCGCCGCCGAATCCAAGGCAGCGCTGGCGGCCGACAGCCGTGGCGTGCCTTTTGTCATCATGCAGGGTCGCCTGGGCGGTAGCGCCATGGCCGCCGCTGCCGTCAATGCCCTCGCCACGGAGATCGAATGATGCAGCAACCTGGACGTTTGATCGGCCTCGGCGTCGGCCCCGGTGATCCGGAACTGATTACCATCAAGGCTCTGCGTTTGCTGCGCGAGTCGCCGGTGGTGGCGTATTTCGTGGCCAAGGGCAAGAAAGGCAACGCCTTCGGCATCATCGAAGCGCATCTGCAGGAAGCGCAGAATCTGTTGCCGCTGGTATATCCAGTGACCACCGAGGCGTTGCCGGCGCCGTTATCCTACGAGCAAGTGATCAGCGACTTCTACGATGACGCCGCCACAGAACTGGCGACGCATCTCGATGCCGGTCGCGACGTGGCGGTGATCTGCGAGGGCGATCCGTTCTTCTACGGCTCCTACATGTACCTGCACGACCGGCTCGCCGAGCGTTATCAGGCCGAAGTCGTGCCGGGCGTGTGCTCGATGCTCGGCGGCGCCTCGGTGCTCGGTGCGCCGCTGGTGTATCGCAATCAGAGTCTGTCGGTTTTGTCCGGTGTGCTGCCGCACGACGAACTCAAGCGTCGCCTGGCCGATGCCGATGCGGCCGTCATCATGAAACTGGGGCGCAACTTTCCCAAGGTTCGCCAGGTGCTGGAGGAACTCGGCCTGGCCGAACGTGCGTTGTACGTCGAGCGCGCAACCATGGCCAATCAGAAGATCGTGCCGCTGGATCAGGTCGAGCCGATGTCCTCGCCGTATTTCTCGCTGATCATCGTTCCCGGTGAAAGGTGGCAAGGCTGATGACCCGTCCAGTTCCGGCGATTGTCATTCTCGGCAATGGCAGCCTCGCTACCGCACGCAGCATTCAGCAGGTGTACCCCGAAGCCCTTATCCATGGCCTGGCCGAACGGGTCGAAGGCGCGGATCGGGCCTATCACGAATTCGGCGCGACCCTGCGCGAGCTCTATCAACAGGGCACACCGATCATTGCCCTGTGCGCGGCGGGGATCGTGATCCGCACGCTGGCGCCCCTGTTGCTGGAAAAGGGCGCCGAGCCACCGGTATTGGCGGTGGCTGAAGACGGCAGTGCCGTGGTTCCACTATTGGGCGGTCTCGGTGGGGTGAATGTGATGGCGCGGGAGATTGCCGCCGTGCTTGAAGTCGCTGCGGCGATCACCACCAGCGGCGAGTTGCGTTTCGGCACGTGCCTGCTCAACCCGCCCAGCGGTTATGCCCTTGGCGATCTGGAACTGGGCAAGCGGTTCGTTTCCGATTTGCTCGCCGGCGAAACCGTGCGCATCGAGGGTGAGGCTCCGTGGCTGGCGCAGGCGCAGTTGCCCGAAGATGCGCAGGCTCGACTGGCGGTGCATGTCGGTCATGTCGAACGGACACCCGCGGCCAACGAATTGTTGATCTACCCGCGCAATGTGGTGGTCGCTGTGGATGCCGGCGTGGAGAACATCGCGCAGGCGGTGCGCGACGCATTGCATCAGGCAAAAATTGCCGTGCAGTCGCTGGCCTGTCTGTTGGCGGCCGATACCGAAATGGCCAGCGCGGCGTTGCGCGAAGCTGCGCTTGAATTGGGCGTGCCGTTGCGCTTTGGTCACGCGGAGAAGGCGCTTGGCGAACGTCTGCGTACTGCGATAGCCCAGCCCGTTTCCATGCTTGGTAGCGACACCGTCGCCATTGCGGTGGCAGAGCAGCCGCTGGACCCGTTGCAGATCGGCCGCCCTCGCGGACGCCTGGCGGTGATCGGCCTCGGGCCGGGTGCTGCCGAGCTGATGGTGCCGGCCGTGAAGGCTGAACTGGCCCGCGCCAACGATGTATTGGGCTACGAAACCTACGTGCGCATGGCCGGGCCGTTTCGCGCCGATCAGGTGCTGCATTGCACGGACAACCGCGAAGAGATGCAGCGCGCCCGTCACGCTTTCGAACTGGCGGCCCAAGGGCGTTCGGTGGTGGTGGTTTCTTCGGGGGATCCGGGGGTGTTCGCCATGGCAGCGGCGGTGCTGGAAGCGTTGCATGAATCCAGCGACGCCCATTGGCATAACGTTGATCTCGAGATTCTGCCGGGGGTTTCCGCCTCGCTGGCGACGGCCGCCCAGGCTGGTGCACCGCTGGGTCATGACTTCTGCGTGCTGTCGCTGTCGGATAACCTCAAGCCTTGGGCAATCATCGAGAAACGCCTGGACCTGGCCGCGCAAGCCGATCTGGCCCTGGCCTTCTACAACCCGATCTCGCGTTCGCGGCCATGGCAATTGGGCCAGGCGCTGGACATCGTCACCCGGCACCGCGAGCCTGAGACTCCCGTGGTGCTGGGGCGTGATATCGGGCGTCCGGGGCAGACGCTGCGGGTCACCACCCTTGGCCAGTTGACCCCGGATCAGGTCGACATGCGCACCATGGTGTTGATCGGTTCATCCCTGACCTGCGTTTTTCCACGCACTGGCGGCGGGGAGTGGGTCTACACGCCACGCTGGTATGGCAGTAAACCAGTATCCTGAGTTGTAGCGGCCTGGTTTTCCGGGCCGCTGTTTCAAAAAATACAAACTAACGATTAGCCCACGGTCAATGAAAGTTGTCGTGGGTTTTTTGATGCTTGCTATTTGAAATAAGTTTTAAGTGTTTTTGTTTTGAATGGGGCGGTGTTTTGTTTTAGTTTGAGGTTGTCGCATGGAGTGGCAAGTTAATTAAATGGAGATTTAAATGAGCGATATAAGTATTCAGCCAGTTACTCAAATGGCATTTGATGATGCGATGCAGGATAAGTACTTCGAAGGCATTGCGGCAGAACTGCAAAACGTCGCGCCAGGGCGGCGGACCAAGCGTTCCACCTCGATCCTGGAGACGGCATCGAGTGATTCGTCGGCGCAAGGTGTAGGGACTTCGGTAGTAGGGCCCTCGCTGGTGGTCTTCGAACAGGCGCTTTCGGAGGACGACAGGCAGGCTGCGCTGGAGTGCCAGCAGTTTGCCGAAGCAGTGGTCCGGAATCGACTGCCCCAGGGAGCCAGCAACGAAGAACGCTACCGGATGTACAACGAGGCATTGTTGTCGCTGGGCTGGGTGACGCAAAGCTACACCTACAAGAAATACGTCAGCAAACAGCTCACCATCACGATGAATGAAGCGATTTTGCAAGTGCTTGAGACCGTTGTTTCTGGTGGAGCAAGCAGCGTCCTGAACCTGGTGGCATCGGGTTTCAGCAAGCTTAAGGGCGATAAGGACGCACTGAAGATTGTCGATGCCGGCAGCAAGAAAAACGACGTCATCAGCTTCAAGGCTGTGCCTTGCATTACGACGCCAGGCGGTGGCATGTCCATGTTGATGGGCGGCCTGGACTTGGTGGACAAGGAATACAACGGCAACTTCTTATTCGTGACTTACAAGACCCAAGGGGTGCAGATTTTTCAGGGAGCGGGTGTGCGCGAGTTTAATCGGCGTGCATTCGAGCGAAAGAAGAATACGATATACGAGTATAACGACCAGTTTGCCGATGGCCTTTTCAAACAATTAACAGGGCAGTGAGGCTGGCTTTTTATCGGTAATGCCGGTTTCAAGCGCTGACTGTGAGTGGTAAATATGTCTGCAACTGTCAATGCCACCGTAGTGGGTGGCTGTCTGTTGTCTTTTACACAAGGTGTGAGTCCGCAAGATCAACAGGATATACAGGACTGTTTGCTGTACGCAGAGTTGGCCGCTAACGAAAAGTATCCGGGCAAGGTCTCGAAGAAAATCTGGTTCGATTATTTTCAAGGGCGATTGCTCAAGGCGGGATACTCGCTCAAGACCATCGTTCCGACCGATCCGATCCTGGTCACGAGTGTCCGTCAATTGCTCAGCGCCAGTTACAGTGTGATGGGTCGCTTGGGCGTGGAGCGCCTGGGCCAGCTCTTCGAGGACACCTTTAAGGCGTTGCGGCTGGATGAGTTTGCCTGGGATTTCTTTCGCAGCAATGTTGCCAATGGCGGCTCGGGTATCCTCAAGTGCGCGCCTTGCGAGCGGCTCGCCTCGGGTGAAGTGGTCGTCTGCCTGCTTGGCTTGCGCTACAGCGCGACCGTGATGGAAAGCGACTTTTTCCTGTGGAGCGAGTTCGATCGAGTGCTGGAGATCATTCCCGATGGCGGGGTGTTTGTGTTCGACCGACGGGCGTTTGAAAACTACCGTAAACGGGTTCACGAGAAAATCGAGGCTTATTCGAACAAGGTGTTCGTGCGCAAACTCCAGTCCTGATTGAAAGCTTTGCACGCAATAAAAAACAAGGCCCTGTGATTGACACACAGGGCCTTGTTTTTGGAGTTGGGTAAACGTGCTTTAAGGCACCAGATAACCCTTCACCCCGGTGAAGATGATCTGCGCCGCCAGTGCACACACGAACAACCCCATCAAGCGGCTGACGATCTGCAGCCCCTGGTCGCCAAGAATGCGCTCGATACGACCGGACAAAAACAGCACCACCCCCACTGTAAAACTGGCCAGGGCAATACTGACAATGGCCGTGAGCTTGTCGTCCCAGTGCGGCTGGCTCACGCCCATCACCAGCAGGGCGCCGATGGTGCCGGGGCCGACCGTCAGCGGAATGGTCAGCGGGACGATGGTCACATCCTGCTGCACGTTGTCGGTCTGTACCGCCGATTTACCTTGCGCCATCCCTAGTGCGGAGATGAACAGGACACTGCCGGCGCCGATGCGAAAGGCATCCACGGTAATGCCGAAGACAGTGAAAATCACTCGGCCGAACAAGTACAACAGAACACTGGAGACCAGGGTAGCGACCGCTACTTTCCAGGCCAGCCGACGCTGCTCCTTGCGCGAATAACCACGGGTCAGACTGATGAAGCAGGACAACACGAAGAATGGGCTGTAGAGCACCAGCATCTTCAGATAAACGCTGAACAACACATGGAGCATGGTGCCGGGCTCACTGGCGAGGGAATTCGAGTGGGAGTCTATCAGGGGTTGCGAAGTCTGTCGGCTCAGGACGTTTGGGTCGTTGCGCGATTCTGCTGGTCACGCTGGGCGACCCAATGCTCGATCAGTTCGCGCAACTGCGACAGTTCCACCGGCTTGGCCATGTGTCCGTCCATGCCGGCCTGGCGCGCACGCTCTTTGTGTTCGGCAAGGATATGGGCGGTCAACGCCACCACAGGGGTGCGAACCCGCTGGTTGCCGACTTCCCAGGCGCGCAGCTGCTGGGTAGCCGAAAAGCCATCGAGGATGGGCATTTCGCAGTCCATCAGCACCAGGTCGTAGCGTTGGGCCTTCATCGCCTGCAAGGCTTCTTCGCCGTTGCAGGCGGTATCCGGTTGCAGGTTGAGCTTGCTCAGCATGCCGCGGATCACCTTGGTCGAAATGCTGTTGTCTTCGGCCACCAGAATGCGGAAGTCGCAGGGGACCTTGACCGGCAGGGCCGGATCGCTTTGCACTGGGTGGGTGGCGACGAGACCGTTGTTGCGTTGGGTCAGTTCGTCGGCCAGTGTGGTCTTGAGGGTGTAGCCGGCCACCGGTTTGGCGAGGATGCGCTTGATCCCGGAGTTGCGCGCGATGATCTTGCTCGGTGCGTTGCTGATGCCTGTGAGCATGATCAGCAGGATGTCATGGTTCAGGCTCGGGTCTTCCTTGATCTTGGCCGCCAGTTGCATGCCGGTCATGCCGGGCATGTTCTGGTCCAGCAGGACCACATCGAAGTAATCGCGCAAATGAGCCTTGGTGCGCAGCAGTGCGAGCGCCTCCTTGCCGGAAGGCGCGGCGCTGACATTCAGGCCCCAGGCGCTGCATTGCTGCACCAGCACCTTGCGACAGGTTTCATTATCGTCCACCACCAATACCCGCGCACCTTGCAGCGGGCCGTCGAGGTCGGAGGTCGGGTGTTCGAGGCGATCCGGGTCCAGCGGCAGGGTCAGCCACAGGGTGCTGCCCTGGTTGCTGCCACTCTTGATCCCGAATTCTCCCTGCATCAAGCGGATCAGCTGGCGGGCAATCACCAGCCCCAGGTTGCCGCCCAGGTGGGTGGCCGAAAGGAAATGCCGGCTGTGCAGTTCTGCGTGCATCAGGGCGTCGCGTTCTTCGGCGTTCATGGGCTCGCCGCTGTCCTGCACGGCGATACGCAGGCGTGGCTTGGTGTTGCGCTCGTCGAGCGCCACGACGATCAGGATTTCGCCCTCATCGGTTTTTTTCAGGGCGTTTTCAAGCAGGCTCAACAGCGTCTGGCGCAGGCGTGTGGGGTCACCGCTGATCACCCGCGGCACTTGCGGCTGGATGAAGCTGATCAACTCGACGTTTTGCTGCTCGGCCTTGGCGCGGAAGATGTTCAGGCAGTCTTCGATCAGCGCGTTGAGGTCGAACTGCACATCGTCCAGCTCGATCTGCCCGGACTCGAGTCTGGAGATGTCGAGAATTTCGTTGATCAGTGTCAGCAGCTCGTTGCCAGCGCTGTGGATCGTCTGCACATAGTCGCGTTGCTTGACCGAAAGCGGCGTGCCCAGCAGCAGCTCGGTCATGCCGAGGACACCGTTCATCGGGGTGCGGATTTCATGGCTGATCTTCGCCAGGAACTCTGCCTTGGCGTTGATCTCGGCGTTGCTGGCCGCCAGGTCACGACTGATGCTGAAACGGTCTTCGGTGATGCGGCGTTGGCGCTCGCTCAATGCAATGCTCATCAGCAGGCCGCTGATGCAGATGACCAGCAGCAAGGTGGTGAGCAGGCCATGGGGTTCGATCAGGGTCAGCCCCAACAGCGCCGGCAGGATGACCAGTGTCCCGAGGTTGAACACCACCATGGCCGCCACGAAGAGGCGAGCCGGGCGATAACCTTTTTGCCAGTGATAGGCGCTGATGAACAGCATGGTCAGGCCTGCCAGGGCCACCAGGCCATAGGTAATGAAGTTCAGCGGCAAGGTATTGACGAACAGCAGCATCAGGCCGCAGGCGGTGATGAGCAGGACCTCGCCGAGCAGCAACCGATTCAGCGGATGCGGCCCGAGCGGGGAGAAGAAACGATGGGCAAGCATCAGGCCGCAGGGCGCAGTCATTAACAATGCCAGGTAAGCCCCCGGCGTTTGCAGTGCATGCCAGTCCGGTAGCCAGGGACCGGCGAGGTTCAGCAACAACAGCAGGCTGAGCATCAACAGCCCTTCGCACGTCGCCAACCAGAGGGCACTGTGCGAGCGGGTGTAGGTGTAGCGGATGAGATTGTGCAGGATCAACATGGCGATGCAACCGAACAGCAGGCCATAGATCAGCGTCTGGATCTGGTTGGCAGCCGCGAGGATCGCCGATTGCAGGGTGATATAGGGTCGTAACTGGTGATCGGAGGCCAGCCGCAGGTAAACGTCGAGGGGGTTGTCGCTTTGCGGCAGAGCCAGCATGAAGTCGCTGCTGGGCAATGGTCGCTCGGATTGCGGCTGTTCGTTGCCCGTGCTGGATTGATCGATCAGCTTGTCGCCGTCCAGTACGTACATGTTGAACTGGCGCAGGTCAGGCGCGAACACCCGCAGCAACTGTTCGTGTTTGCCCGGTGCGAGCCTGAATCGCAACCATAGCGCGCCATCGGGTTCGGCCGCGGTAATGCGGTCGAGTTCGATGGGGCTGAATTGATTGGTGTAACGTGCGGAACGGATGTCGCTCAGTTGCAGGTCGCCCTGTTCGTCGAGCAATACCGCCCAGCCACTGCCTTGCGTGGCCTGGGCCGGTAGCATGCAGAGCAAGGTCAGCAAAGTGACAGTCAAGCTTATGGCAATCCTGAGCCAGCGCACGGCGAAATCCCTTCGTTAGGTTGATGCCAGAATATAACGATGCGCGACGCCGGAACAGCCAGGCAATAAACCGTGTTCATTGCCTGGCGCGGTGTTTACCTTATTCCTGATTTTCGCCACGCTCGCGGGCAATGGCACGGTAGCCAATGTCCTTGCGATAGAAACAGCCTTCCCAGTCAATCGATGCCGCCAGTTTGTAAGCCTGCTGCTGTGCAGCGTCGACGCTGGCGCCCATGGCCGTGGCGCAAAGCACCCGACCACCGGCCGTTACGACTTGACCGTCCTTGAGCGCAGTACCGGCGTGGAAGACTTTGCCTTCCAGTGCTGCTGCTGCATCCAGGCCATTGATGGCCACGCCCTTGGCGTAGTCACCAGGATAGCCGCCAGCGGCCAGCACGATGCCGACGCTCGGGCGTGGATCCCATTGTGCTTCGACCTTGTCCAGCGCTTGGGCCAGGGCGGCTTCCACCAGCAGCACCAGGCTCGACTGCAGGCGCAGCATCACCGGTTGGGTCTCAGGGTCGCCGAAGCGGCAGTTGAACTCGATGACTTTTGGGTTACCAGCCTTGTCGATCATCAGACCAGCGTACAGGAAACCAGTGTAGACGTTGCCTTCCTCGGCCATGCCGCGCACGGTCGGCCAGATCACCAGGTCCATGACGCGCTTGTGCACCTCGGCGGTGACCACTGGCGCCGGGGAGTAAGCACCCATGCCGCCGGTGTTTGGACCGGTGTCGCCGTCGCCGACGCGTTTGTGGTCCTGGCTGGTGGCCATCGGCAGCACGTTCTTGCCGTCGACCATGACGATGAAGCTGGCTTCTTCGCCGTCCAGGAACTCTTCGATGACTACACGCGAACCCGCATCGCCGAAGGCATTGCCCGCCAGCATGTCGCGCACGGCGTCTTCGGCTTCGGCCAGGGTCATGGCGACGATCACGCCTTTACCCGCGGCCAGGCCGTCGGCCTTGATCACGATCGGAGCGCCTTTTTCACGCAGGTAGGCCAGGGCCGGCTCGATTTCGGTGAAGTTCTGGTAGTCGGCAGTCGGGATCTTGTGGCGAGCCAGGAAGTCCTTGGTGAAGGCTTTCGAACCTTCCAGCTGTGCGGCGCCAGCGGTCGGACCGAAGCAATCCAGGCCACGGCTACGGAACAGATCCACAACACCGGCAACCAGCGGCACTTCAGGGCCAACGATGGTCAGGGAAACGTTTTTCTCGGCAAAGTCTGCCAGTTGCTCAAGCGCCAGTACGTCGATGGCGACGTTCTCGCACTTGGCTTCGATGGCGGTACCGGCGTTGCCCGGAGCCACGAACACCTTCTGCACGCGCGGATCCTGAGCCACTTTCCAGGCCAGGGCGTGTTCACGGCCACCGCTGCCAATGATCAAAACATTCATTTCAAAAACCTCGGATGACGCTAATTCTGTTTTAGAACCTAAAGCGCTTTACGCCCTAGGAGGTTGCAATGACGCCGGTAGATGCAAGGCGGAGCCCACCTCGATGAGCGGAGTTGCCTTTTGGCAATGAGCATCATCGAGGTGGGCTCCAACGCAGCAGATGCCGGCGTCAGTGCGACCGTTGCCGTATTAGTGACGGAAGTGGCGCATGCCGGTGAACACCATCGCGATGCCGGCTTCGTCGGCAGCAGCAATCACTTCGGCATCACGCATCGAGCCGCCTGGTTGGATCACGGCAGTCACGCCCGCCTTGGCCGCATTGTCCAGACCGTCGCGGAACGGGAAGAATGCGTCGGAAGCCATCACCGAACCGGCTACCTGCAATCCAGCATGTTCTGCCTTGATTGCAGCAATTCGCGCGGAGTTCACGCGGCTCATCTGGCCGGCGCCGACACCGATGGTCTGGCGATTCTTGGCGTAGACGATGGCGTTGGACTTGACGTACTTGGCGACTTTCCAGGCGAAGATCAGGTCGTGGATTTCCTGTTCGGACGGTGCACGCTTGGTCACCACTTTCAGGTCATCGGCGCCGATCATGCCGATGTCGCGGCTCTGTACCAGCAGGCCACCGTTGACGCGCTTGTAGTCCCAGGCCGCCGCGCGGTCAGCCGACCACTCGCCGCAGGCCAGCAGGCGTACGTTGGCTTTGGCGGCGACGATGGCGCGGGCTTCTTCGCTGACCGATGGAGCGATAATCACTTCGACGAACTGACGTTCGACGATGGCCTTGGCGGTCTCGGCGTCCAGTTCACGGTTGAAGGCGATGATGCCGCCGAACGCCGATTCAGTGTCGGTAGCGTAGGCCAGTTCGTAGGCCTGACGGATGCCGCCTTCGGCATCAGGGCTGACAGCCACGCCGCACGGGTTGGCGTGCTTGACGATTACGCAAGCCGGCTTGACGAAGCTCTTCACGCATTCCAGCGCGGCGTCGGTGTCGGCCACGTTGTTGTACGACAGTTCCTTGCCTTGCAGTTGGGTCGCGGTGGCGATGCCGACTTCGGCAGGCTTGGCTTCAACATAGAACGCCGCGCTCTGGTGCGGGTTCTCGCCGTAGCGCATTTCCTGGGCCTTGATGAACTGGCTGTTGAAGGTGCGCGGGAACTCGCTGCGGCCGGAGGTCGAGAGGGTTTCGGCTGCCTGGTTCACGGTGCCCATGTAGTTGGCGATCATGCCGTCGTAGGCGGCGGTGTGCTCGAAGGCCTTGAGCATCAGGTCGAAACGCTGGGCGTAGGTCAGGCCACCGGCCTTGAGGCTTTCCAGGACGCTGGCGTAATCGCCGGCGTTGACCACGATGGCCACGTCTTTATGGTTTTTCGCTGCCGAACGAACCATGGTCGGGCCGCCGATGTCGATGTTCTCGATGGCGGTCGGCAGGTCGCAGCCTGGCTTGCTGATGGTGGCTTCGAACGGGTACAGGTTGACCGCTACCAGGTCGATCGGCTTGATGCCGTGCTCGTTCATGATGGCGTCGTCGATACCGCGACGACCGAGGATCCCGCCGTGGATTTTCGGGTGCAGGGTCTTCACCCGGCCGTCCATCATTTCCGCAAAGCCGGTGTAATCAGCGACTTCCACTGCGGCAACGCCGTTGTCCTGCAGCAGCTTGAACGTTCCGCCGGTGGAGAGGATCTCGACGCCGAGGGCTTCAAGCTCCTTGGCGAATTCGAGGATCCCGGTCTTGTCGGAAACGCTGATCAAGGCGCGGCGGATCGGCAGGCGGGTAGTCTGGTCGGTCATCTCAATTTCCATCAAAAGCAAAGGAAGTCAGCAAAAAAGGCGACCGGTTTTACGCGGGCGCCTTTCTGGTTTGATTGAATGCTTACAGCAAATCGTACTGCTTGAGTTTCTTGCGCAGCGTGCCCCGGTTCAGCCCGAGCATCTCGCTGGCCTTGGTCTGGTTGCCCTTGACGTAATTCATCACGCACTCGAGCAGGGGAGCCTCGACTTCGGAGAGCACCAGGTTGTACACATCCGTGACGGCAGCGCCCTCAAGGTGGGCGAAATAATTGTGCAGCGCCTTCTCGACACTCCCGCGAAGGGTCTGGCCTTCTTCGCTTGGCGTATTGAGGTGCTGTTTCAAATTTACGTTGTCGCTCACGGGTGTTGTTCCACTCACTAAAGTCTCGGTCATCATCGTCATGCGGCCACCCACTCTCCGTCCCCTGTCAGGCTCTTGTAACGCTCGGCGAAAAACGCCCGAACGTTGGCGCATTGTGTATCCGTACCATCCAAACGATTGAAGTGGGCGCGAAACTCCCTGGCGCCCGGCAGGGTTGCGAGATACCAGCCCACATGCTTTCGAGCAATGCGCACACCCATGACATCGCCATAGAAGGCGTGCAGGGCGGCCAGATGCTCTAGCAGAATGCGTTCCACCTCGATCAGTTCCAGCGCCGGGAGTTTCTCGCCGGTACGCAGGAAATGGTCGATCTCGCGAAAAATCCATGGCCGCCCCTGGGCAGCCCGGCCAATCAACAGGCCATCGGCACCGGTCGCGTCGAGCACGTATCGGGCCTTTTCCGGCGAATCGATATCGCCATTGGCGAAGACCGGAATCGACACCGCCTGCTTGATCGCGGCAATGGTGTCGTACTCGGCTTCACCGGTGTACAGGTCGGCTCGGGTGCGGCCATGCACCGCCAGCGCCGTAATGCCTGCCTGTTCGGCGATCTTCGCCACCGTCAGGCCGTTCTTGTTGTCCCGGTCCCAGCCGGTCCGGATCTTCAGGGTCACCGGCACATCGACCGCAGCCACGACGGCCTGCAGGATCTCGGTGACCAATGCTTCATCCTTCAACAGGGCGGAACCGGCGGCCTTGTTGCAGACCTTCTTCGCCGGACAACCCATGTTGATATCAATAATCTGTGCGCCCAGCTCGACGTTGGCCCGGGCCGCGTCCGCCAGCATCTGCGCATCACCACCGGCGATCTGTACCGAGCGTGGCTCGGGATCGCCTTCGTGGATCATGCGCATGCGCGATTTGCGGGTGTTCCACAAACTCATGTCGCTGGTGACCATTTCCGAGACGACCAGGCCCGCGCCCAAGCGCTTGCACAGCTGACGAAAGGGCTGGTCGGTGACTCCCGCCATGGGGGCGAGAATCAAGCTGTTATGTAATGTGTATGGGCCGATGCGTACCGCCGACATAGGACTTCCCTGTTGTGGGGCCGGATCATGAGAGTTCGAAAAAGGGTTGGCATGATACCCGCTCTCGATGACTGGATAAAGGCTGAATTGAACAAAATCTGAACAGTTATTCTGTTATTACCCGTGGTTTGGTTGGCCAGGGGGAGTCAGAAAACCGACGTTAATCCCGGAACGATGAAGCGTTTCACTCCGGAGAGTGAAAGCTCAAACTGTAGTTCACGGCCTTGGCACCAGGGTCGAGAATGTCCAGGGCAATGTGGATCGGCGTTTGCGGAGGCATTTCCGCCATGCCTTCGAGATCGCCATTGAGGTACTCGCCGGGTTTGAAGCGGCGACTGGCGATCAGGTGGCCATTGAGGTCGGCGAAGCGCAGTTCCAGCAGCGGGAAGGGCTGGGAGAAGGGCGCGCGGTTATAGATGATCGCATCGACTACCAGGGCGCCATTGAACTCGGGATGGCTGCGCACCACCAGGTTGCTGCTCTTGATTTTCGCGATGTCGACCTTGGAGGGCACGGTGCAGCCGATTTGCGGGCACAGTTGCTGGAACCACGGGCGATATTGATCCTGTCGCGCCAATTCGTCGAAATGGTAGGCGATGTACTGGCCGGCGAGGGCGCCAGCGGCAATCAGCACCAGCAGCAACCACAACAGCCGCCGCCCCCAGGGCGAGCGGCGTTTTTGCCAGTCCAGTTGCAGCGGATCGTCGGTCAGGTCTTGCAGCATCTCGGCGCGCACGCCCGGTTCGCTGCGTTCGCGTCGCTTGCGCAGCGGTTCGATCGAGGGCAGGTCGTCGTCGATTTCGCTCTCGTCGGCGGCCGACAGGCGTTCGTGGCTCAGCGGTGCATCGAGCGGGTCGTTCAGGCGCAGCTGGGGTGGTTGCTGCTCGTCGTCGAGATCAACCGGTTCCAGGGACAGCGAAGGTTCGGTGCGCGAGGCTTTGCTCGGTTCAGGTGTCGGCTCTGGCGCTTCAAGGCTATCGAGTGGTTCGTCGACTGGCGCACGATCGGCCGCCGACGCACTGAACAGGCTGTCGGACCACGGCCCCTCGTCGTCCTGCCCGGTGCTATCGCGACGGGCACTCAGCGAGTCGTCGCGATGGCGGCCGAACTCGGTGGTGGGCTGGATTTCCCGCTGTTCGAGCCGGGCGAGCTCTTCGTCGAGGTCGAGACTGTCCAGGTCCAGTTCGGTCGCGCTCCATTGCTTTTGGCTGATGGCGCGCGGTGGCGTTGGATCGAGGGGCTCCGCAGGCTGCACAGGCGGGAGCGGCGTCGCGACCGGTGATTCCTTGCCGGCCTGCTCAAGCAACTGCCTGGCGGCATTGAACACCTGCAGGCAGGAGCCGCAACGAACCACCCCGCGCGCCACGCTCAACTGGGCATGGCTGACGCGGAAGCTGGTTTGGCAATGCGGGCACTGAGTGACGAAGCTATCGGTCATGCGGCGATCCGGATTATGCAGGCGCTCATTCTAGCGCCGACGGCCAGTGATGCGCACCCAGCCATCGCGATTGGCGATCGGGTCCAGATCGAAGTCTTTGGCATAGGCCGCAGCGACTTCATCGCCTTGCTCGGCGAGGATGCCCGACAGCGCCAGGCGACCGCCGGACTTGACCAGACCGGACAACTGCGGCGCCAGGGAGACCAGCGGGCCGGCAAGAATGTTGGCCACCAGCACGTCAGCCTGAACCTGTGGCAAGTCTTGCGGCAGATACAGCGGGAAGAGCTCATCGGCAATGTTGTTGCGTCCGGCATTGTCGCGCGAGGCTTCCAGTGCCTGCACGTCGATATCGGTGCCGACCGCTTCTTTCGCGCCCAGCAGCAGGGCGGCAATCGCCAGAATCCCCGAGCCGCAGCCAAAGTCCAGCACGTTGCAGTCCTTCAGGTCCTGGCCGTCGAGCCATTCCAGGCACAGCGCGGTGGTCGGGTGGGTGCCGGTGCCGAACGCCAGGCCCGGGTCTAGCAGCAGATTCACTGCGTCAGGTTCCGGCGCGGCGTGCCAGCTCGGCACGATCCACAGGCGCTGGCCGAAGCGCATTGGCTGGAAATTGTCCATCCAGCTGCGTTCCCAGTCCTGGTCTTCGATCACTTCGCTGTGGTGTTCAGGCAGCGGGCTGCCGGTCAGCAGCTCCAGATGGGCCAGTACCGGGCCTGGCTCGGTGCCACCTTCGAACAGGGCCAGCAGGTGCGTGTGAGACCACAGTGGCGTGGTGTTGAGTTCCGGCTCGAAGATCGGCTGATCTTCGGCGTCCATGAAGGTCACCGACACGGCGCCCACTTCAAGGAAAGCGTCTTCATAGGTTTCGGCTTGTTCTGGGCTGATGGCGAGACGTACTTGCAGCCAAGGCATGGCGGGCACCTTTGAAAAATATTGATTGCAGCCTAGCGGGCTGCGAGAAGGGCGCAAGTTTACGCGAGAGAGCGGGTTTTGTGGGAGTGGGTTGACCTGGGGCTGTCGCGACTTCCGGTTAAGCCCGAAACCCTGTGGGAGCGAGCTTGCTCGCGATGGGGCCGGTACATCCAGTATCGGCGTTGACTGATACACCGCTATCGCGAGCAAGCTCGCTCCCACAGGGGCGGTGTTCAGTTGGATGAAATGTCCAGATACAACAAAGCCGCCCGAAGGCGGCTTTGTTGATCGGGTCGAAGCTTAGTGCTTCTCGCCAGCCAGCTTGTGCTCGAGGTAGTGAATGTTCACGCCCCCTTTGCAGAAGCCTTCGTCGCGGGTCAGGTCGCGGTGCAGCGGGATGTTGGTCTTGATCCCGTCGACCACGATTTCGTCCAGCGCATTGCGCATACGCGCCATGGCTTCGTCGCGGGTTGCCCCGTAAGTGATCAGCTTGCCGATCAACGAATCGTAGTTCGGCGGAACGGCATAACCACTGTACAGGTGCGAGTCGACGCGAACGCCGTTGCCGCCTGGTGCGTGGAAATGCTTGACCGTGCCCGGGCTCGGCATGAAGGTTTTCGGGTCTTCGGCGTTGATCCGGCATTCCAGCGCGTGACCGCGGATGACCACGTCATCCTGGGTGAACGACAGCTTGTTGCCGGCGGCGATGCTGAGCATCTCCTTGACGATGTCGATGCCGGTGACCATTTCCGAAACCGGGTGCTCTACCTGGACACGAGTGTTCATCTCGATGAAGTAGAAGCGACCGTTCTCGTACAGGAACTCGAAAGTGCCTGCGCCACGGTAGCCGATGTCGATGCACGCCTTGACGCAGCGGGCGAGGACTTCCTCGCGTGCGTTCTCGTCGATGCCCGGTGCCGGCGCTTCTTCGAGAACCTTCTGGTGACGGCGTTGCAGCGAGCAGTCGCGGTCGCCCAGATGGATAGCGTGGCCCTGGCCATCGGAAAGCACCTGGACTTCCACGTGACGTGGGTTGGTCAGGAATTTTTCCAGGTAGACCATCGGGTTGCCGAACGCAGCGCCCGCTTCGGTACGGGTCAGTTTCGCGAAGGAGATCAGGTCTTCTTCTTTATGCACAACGCGCATGCCGCGACCACCGCCGCCGCCAGCGGCCTTGATGATCACCGGGTAACCAACTTCGCGACCAATGCGCAGAGCGGTTTCTTCGTCTTCCGGCAGCGGGCCGTCAGAACCCGGAACAGTCGGTACGCCGGCAGCGATCATGGCGTGCTTGGCCGATACCTTGTCGCCCATCAGGCGAATGGTTTCGGCTTTCGGGCCAATGAACGCGAAGCCGGAGTTCTCGACCTGTTCGGCGAAGTCGGCGTTTTCCGCAAGGAAGCCGTAGCCCGGGTGAATGGCGGTGGCGCCAGTCACTTCGGCCGCGGCAATGATTGCCGGAATGTGCAGGTAGGAGTGGGCGGCCGATGCCGGACCGATGCAGACGGATTCGTCTGCCAGGCCCAGGTGCATCAGTTCCTTGTCAGCCTTGGAGTAAACGGCGACGGTCTTGATGCCCATCTCTTTGCAGGCGCGCAGGATCCGCAGGGCGATCTCACCGCGGTTGGCGATCAGAACTTTTTCCAACTTCGCAGTCATCAAAGGCTCTCCGCGGTTCAAACGATGGTGAACAGCGGTTGGTCGTACTCAACCGGCTGGCCGTCTTCGACGAGGATGGATTCGATCACACCGCTGGTTTCAGCTTCGATGTGGTTCATCATCTTCATGGCTTCAACGATGCACAGGGTGTCGCCTTTCTTCACGGTCTGGCCGACTTCTACGAAGGACGGCGAGGTTGGCGAAGACTTGCGATAGAAAGTACCGACCATCGGCGAACGGGCAACGGTGCCGTTCAGTGCTGGAGCGGCGGCAGCAACAGGTGCGGCAGCGGCAGCCGGAGCGGCGGCAGCGACAGGCGCGGGGGCTGGAGCATGCATTGGAGCTGGCGCGTAGTACTGCTGAGCCGGGGTCTTGCTGTGACGGCTGATGCGTACGGACTCTTCGCCTTCCTTGATCTCGAGCTCGTCGATGCCGGACTCTTC
The DNA here is from genome assembly GCF_040448305.1 of Pseudomonas fluorescens. Taxonomy (NCBI): domain Bacteria; kingdom Pseudomonadati; phylum Pseudomonadota; class Gammaproteobacteria; order Pseudomonadales; family Pseudomonadaceae; genus Pseudomonas; species Pseudomonas fluorescens. Next base: position 683,904 of record NZ_CP148752.1, read on the forward strand.
CAGCAATTCGATCAGTTTCTTAACTTTACGGATATCCATGAATCATCAACTCCCAAGGGTCGGTCAGGGGCGGTTAACTTGTTGTTCAAGCTGTTCCAGGGCGGCCTCCAGGGCCAGTCGATAACCGCTGGCGCCAAGGCCGCAGATCACTCCCACCGCTACGTCGGAGAAGTAAGAGTGATGGCGGAAAGGTTCGCGTTTGTGCACGTTAGACAAATGCACTTCGATGAATGGGATGCTCACCGCCAGCAGCGCGTCACGTAATGCGACACTTGTATGTGTAAAAGCTGCTGGGTTGATCAGAATGAAGTCCACGCCTTCACTGCGGGCAGCGTGGATGCGGTCGATCAATTCGTACTCGGCGTTGCTTTGCAGGTGCAGCAAATGGTGACCGGCTTCGCGGGCACGGCGTTCCAGGTCCTGGTTGATCTGCGCCAGCGTCGTGGAGCCGTAAGTGCCCGGTTCGCGGGTGCCGAGCAAATTCAGGTTGGGTCCGTGCAGAACGAGTAGCGTCGCCATCGGCGGTTCCTATGTTATCTGTGAGCAATTGTCAGAACCCGGCGACTATGCCGCAAAGCCTTTGTGACTGTCCAGTTCTCTGCAATAGCCAGCACGATGACCGATGTTTGCGCGAAATATATGACTGCTTGATTAAATTTGGTCATTCGCCCTGGTTACACGTTCGGCGAAGTCCTTGGCGTTGATCTCGCCGATCACTCGCACATCGGCGCGTTCGACGCCGTCCTTGCCGAAAAACATCAGGGCCGGTGGGCCGAACAACTGGTAACGGTCGAGCAGGGCGCGTTGCTCGGCGTTGCTGGCGGTGATGTCGAAGCGGATCAGCCGGTAACCCTTGAGGCGTTCGATGACGATAGGGTCGTCCAGCACCTCACGCTCGATGACTTTGCAGCTGATGCACCAGTCGGCGTACCAGTCGAGCAGCAGCGGTGTGCCGGATGATCGTGCGTCGGCGAGTGCGCGATCCAGTTCGGCCGGCGTGCTGAGGGTTTGCCAGGTGCTGGTGTTTTGCGCTTGTCCGTTGCTGTCAACGATACGGGGCTGGCCAATCGGGTTGAGCGGGTCGGTCTGGCCGCTGAAGGCGCCGTACCAGCAGGCCAGTGCATAAAACAGCAAAAACATGCCGAGCAATTGGCCCAGGCGTTTGCGCGGCGGTTTATAGACGAACTCCAGCGCCCCCATGAACAAACCGACACCGCCGGCCAGCAAACCGATCAGCAGCAAGGTGACCTGACCCGGCAAGACGCGGCCAAGCAGGCCGATGGCCAGCCCGAGCAACAACACGCCAATCGCGTTTTTCACGTAGACCAGCCACGGACCGCTTTTTGGCAGCCAGGCTGCGCCACCGGTGGCCACCAGCAACAGCGGTGCGCCCATGCCGAGGCCGAGCATGAACAGTTTCAAGCCGCCGCCCAGCGCATCGCCACTGGCGCTGATGTACAGCAGCGCCCCGGCCAATGGCGCCGAAACACAGGGTGAAACCAGCAAACTGGAGACCACGCCCAACACTGCGGCGCCCCACAGTGACCCGCCTTTGGTGCGACCGGCGATGTGGTCCAGGCGACTGCTGATGGCATGTGGCAACTTGAGTTCGAAGACGCCAAACATCGCCAAGGCAAACACAGCGAAAAACATCGCGAACGGCACCAGCACCCAGGCCGATTGCAGTCGCGCCTGTAGATTGAGCTGGGCACCGAACAGGCCCATCAGGGCTCCGAGCAGGGCAAAGCAGGCGGCCATCGGCAGCACATAGGCCAGTGACAGATTGAAACCGCGCCAACCACCGATCTGACCGCGCAGTACCACACCAGACAGGATCGGCAACATGGGCAGCACGCATGGCGTGAACGTCAGACCCAGGCCCGCGAGGAAAAACAACGCCAGTTCGCGCCAGCTCCATGGATAAACCGTGGCCGGAGCGCCGCTGCCATCGATGCTCATGCGCTCGGTTTCCGGTGGATAACACAGGCCTTTGTCGGCACATCCCTGATAGGTCACGACCAGGGTGAAGGCGCGTTGGTCGGTGCGCGGCAACTCGACGTCGAGAATGCCGTGATAGACCTCGACATCGCCGAAGTATTCATCGTGCTTTTTCTGACCGTCGGGCAGTTTCGCCGCCCCCAGGACAACATCGGCCGGCTCGGCGCGAAATTGAAAGCGGTGGCGGTAGAGGTAATAACCTTCGGTGGCGACGAAACGCAGCTTGATCGATTGCGGCGTACTGTCTACCAGGCTCAGCCGGAAAGCTTCGCGTACCGGCAGGAAATCGGCGCTGTTGTTGATCGAGCCCAGGCTTGAGCTGGGTCGGTTCTCCAGCAAGCCAGTGGCGCTGGCCGGCAGGGCGAACACTAAAAACAGCAGGCAGAGCAAACGGCGCATGACGATCTCGCGTATCGGAATTGGGGGGATGATAGCGGACGGCGGCGTGGTATGCAGGAGGGGAGTCTGAGGTGTTTGTTCTGACGCCATCGCGAGCAGGCTCGCTCCCACAGGGGATCTGCGCCGTGCACAAATCAAATGTGGGAGCGAGCCTGCTCGCGATGGCGGTCTGTTAGACGCGGAAAGCCTGAACGGCCGTGTGCAATCGCCCACCCAGCACCAGCAAGTTCTCCCCTTGCTCACGCCCTTCGCCAATACGCAGCAAGTTATCCCCACCCAACTGGTGAATCCGCTCACTGTGGTCACGGATTTCGCTGACAGCGCCGCTCTGCTGGGCGGTGACATCGGCGATGCGTACTGCCGTGTCGGAAATGGTCTGGATCGCGCCGACGATTTTATCCAGTGCGCCGTCAGCGGCCTGGGCCTGGCTGGCCGTGGCTTCGGCGTGTTCGACCTGGGCGCGCATGCCTTCCACCGATTGCCGCGCGGCGGTTTGCAGCCCTGCGATCAGCGTCTGGATTTCTGCCGTGGCCCCGGCCGTACGTTGCGCCAGTGAGCGCACCTCTTCGGCTACCACCGCAAAGCCTCGGCCCATTTCCCCGGCCCGGGCCGCCTCGATGGCGGCGTTCAAGGCCAGCAGGTTGGTCTGGTCGGCAATCGAGCGGATCACCGTCAACACGCCGCCGATGGTGGCCGACTCTTCGGCCAGGTGTTCGATCATTTGCGCATTGCCTTGCACCTCATCCACCAGCGCATGCAGGCCGGTGAGGCTCAGGCCGATGACTTTCTGTCCGTGCTCCACGGCCAGGCCGGCGTGGCGGCTGGCGTCGGCGGCCTGACTGGCATCGCCGGCGACTTGTTGAATGGTCGCCTCCAGTTCGCTGAGGGAGTCGCGGATCAGTGCCGTGTCGCCGGCCTGATGCTCGGCACCGTCATGCAGGTCGTTGCTCAGGTCGGCCAGGGTGCGGCTGCTGCCGGCCACCTGTTCGGCATTGCGGCGAATGGTCCCCACCAAGTCCACCAGATAAGCGCGCAAGCGGTTGAGCGAAGCTTCAATGTCATGCAATTCGCGGTTGGTATTGCCCAGTTGAATGTCGCGGCTGAAGTCGCCTTCGGCCCAGGTCGAGAGGGCCGGGGCGAGGTTGGTCAGGGTCCGTGCCAGTTTGCGCTGCAGGGTGTCGATCAGCAGGGCGATCAACAGAATCAACCCGATCATCACGCCTTGCATCAGCCGCACTTCAGCCTGGATCTGCCCGTGCTGGGCGCGCACCACCGGTTCCAGCCCGGCAATGGCCTGTTGCACGTCGGCGATTTTCAGGTGGGTCGCCGCGCTGAGGTCGGCGCGTTTGCGGATTTGATCGCGAGTGCGCGAGAGCTCGGCCGGGTAGCGGGTGAGCAGGCTGTTGAGCTCGCGCTTGAGGCCGACGCCGGCATCTTCGGCGACGGTTTTTTCCTTGTTCTCAAGGCCCATCATCGAGGCGAAATCATCGGTGTTCGACTCGCTGCTGGCGGTCACGCCCAGCAATGGCAGGGCGTCGAGTTTCTCTGCCTGGGCACGGATATTGGCCACTTCGCGTTCGACATCGGCGGCCAGTTCACTGCGACCGCTGCTGACCAGTTTGTCCCGGGCCAGGGACAATTTACCCAAGTGCTGCGATGCGCTGAGCAGCGGCGTCAGGTAGGCCGCATTGCCACTGGCGTACTGGCTGAGTTGATCGAGACTGGCACCCAGTTCGCGCTCGGCCTGCAGCAGCAAGGCCTGCGGATCACCTGCCAGTTTGCCGGCGGCCAGCAGGTCGGTTTTGCTGAATTCTTCAAGGTTCGACAGGCTGGGGCGCAGCGTCTCGGCCAGAGCTGGTGGCAATTCGCCGAGTTCTTTTTGCAGGCTGTCGATGCCTTGGGCGGCACTGCTCAGGCGCAGCGCATCGCCGCTGCCCAGGTAACCCTCGACGCTGCGGGCGACTTCATTCTGAAACTGCTGCGACAGGCCCAGGTAGCGCTCCATTAATAGATACGGACGCTCAAGGGCTTTCTGCGACCACCACAGCGTGGCGCCGAGGGCCACGCACACGGCCACCAGAAGGAGGGTATTAAGATTGGTCAGCAGCTTCAGGCGCATTACGGACTACCAACGGCAGAAATGGTAAGTGCCTGAAGTTATTGCGTTTCTGTTACAGGGTTATGACCGAATGGGTCGATTGAGATGAAAAAGTGGCACTTTGCTTTGATGCCAGTGCCGCCTGGACGCGGTTGCGTCCGGCACCTTTGGCACGATACAGCGCCTCGTCTGCCTGACTGGCCATCAACAGACTGTCAGAGTCTTCGCACAGCTCGACCACCCCGGCGCTGAAGGTGCACCACAGATCCTGCGGCTGGGCGGGGTAGTGGATTTCGGCAAAGCGCTGACGAATTTCATCCAGTACGTTCCAGGCCGCTTCGAGGTCGGTGTCCGGCATGACAATGGCGAACTCTTCGCCGCCGTATCGACCGATGAAGTCGGTCTTGCGCAACCGCTGCTTGAGGAACAGCGCCAGGCTCTTGATCACCCGGTCGCCCATGGGGTGGCCGTGGCTGTCATTGACCCGTTTGAAATGGTCGATGTCGAGCATGGCAAAGCTCAGCGGCTTGCTTTCGCGACGGGCGCGGAACGAGCAGTCTTCGAGCAATTGCAGGATATGCGTGTGGTTGTACAACCCGGTGAGGCTGTCGCGGACCATCCGTGCCTTGAGGTTGCGTGCCCGCGCCGCGCGGTTGCGCACGGTGGTGATCAGGTGCCGGGGCTTGATCGGTTTGGTCAGGAAGTCATCGCCGCCCTCGCTCATGGCGTCGAGCTGCTTGTCCAGGTCGTCTTCGGCCGACAGGTAAATGATCGGCACGCTGACGTAACGGTCGTTATGGCGAATGACCTTGGCCAGTTCCGTACCGGTGCAGGCCGGCATGTACATGTCGAGGATGATCAGGTCCGGCTGGAAATCCGCCAGTTCGGCCATGGCCTGGATCGGCTCGATCAAGGTCCGGGTGACGATCCCGGCGCTGTTGAGCAGGCGTTCGGTGTGCAAGGCCTGGGCGCGGGAGTCGTCGATGATCAGCACTTTATAAGGCTCGTACTGGGCAACGCAGGTCAGGACTTCGATCTTCTCCAGCAGGCTCGACGCATCGAGGGTGCCGGTGAGGAACTCCTGGCCACCGGCACGCACGGCGGCCAGGCGGGTCGGGGTGTCGGTTTCGTGCAGGCTGAAGAACAGCAGCGGCAAGCGATGGTCCAGGCCTTCCTGGGCTTCGGCGGCCAGTTTCAGGCCGACACCGGCGCCACTGAAATCCACGTCCATGACAATCGCCGCCGGCAAGCGCTCGACCATTGATGAGCGAAACGCATCTACGCTGTCCAGGGACTGGGCGCTGAGGCCGAAGAATTCCAGTTGCTTGGCCAGGCGCTCGGCGCGGTCGTGATCCTGCAACATCACGTAGATGGGCTTGCGCAGCGGTGGCAGGAAGGTTTGATCGAGTTGGTCGCCATGGCGCAGGCCGGTACGTGACAGGCGCTGCATCAAGCGATTGAGGTCGGTGATCAGGCCGCTGCTCAGGCGTCCGCGATTGGCGTCGACCGCCTCCAGGGACTGACCGATATGGCGTGCCAGTTGCGTGTGTTCCGGTTGCTCGAAACGCTCGGCGAAACGCAGCAGGCGCAGATTGGCCTCGCTCAGTTCCGAAAGGTCGGCGGTAGACCACTCACTGCGTTGCAGGCGCTGCCATATCTCAAGAATCTGACGAGCCTGATGAATTACCCGCTGGGCAAAGTGGTGCTTGAGGCGCTCGCGGCTGGGGTCTTCTGGCTCGGTCATAACCTGACTACTAGTTAGGGTGCACGCTGAGGTCGAGTGGTGGCTCTATGCTAGCACCACTTTTCCATTGCATGAGTGCTGTACGTCAATAATCTGCAATGCGACTTCATTCAGTTTGTGACCTGGTGGTCTGATTCGAGTCGTTGAAGTCGTGGTGTGCGGGGGGGAAGTGCTTGAATCAGGGCACTTGGTGGGTGTGAGGCGGGAATGGGCGAGTGACTGAATTTAGGCCATTCATGATTTTTTGCCAGTGCCGATCGGCCCGGTTTTTTGGATTTCGGAGTGTCGGGGATCCCCTTAGTGTGGCAATCCAAACCATTAGTAGGGGGGGGAGGACCGCAGCGTCGTCGGGTGGGCAGGAACACTTTTCATCCGCGAGCCCGGTAATTTTCCGCATCGGTGCAATGGCGGGTGCCGGGCCAAGGCACGTTGTTGTATGGTTGTGGTCGAACCGTTGACCTCAAGAGCTTGAAAGGAAATCGCCATGCTGGACTGGAAGAACCGCACAGGCAGTGCGCCTGAACGTGCCGCTGAACCGAAGTCGGAGACCCGCAGTTATCTGGGCGGTCTGTTGTTCAGCCGGGCGCTGGCCACTCTGCTGGGCATCTACCTGTTGGTGGCGAGTGTCCTGGGCTGGTACTGGAGCCAGGAGCCGGCACTGTTTCCGGTCCAGCAAACCGCGCAACTGGCGGCCGAGAAAGAAGGCAAGCAGATGGTCGTCGGCTACACCACGGTGGAAACCCTCAAGACCGTCGCCGGCACCTTGCTGACCAAGCCGGGCGGCTATATTTCCAACGACCGATTCCCGCCAGGTCTGTGGATGGACAACATGCCGAGCTGGGAATATGGCGTGCTGGTGCAGGTTCGCGACCTGAGCCGGGCACTGCGTAAAGACTTCGCCCGTTCGCAGTCGCAGTCCGCCGAAGACGCCGACCTGGCCAAGGCCGAGCCGCGTTTCAACTTCGACAACAAGAGCTGGGTGCTGCCGTCCAGTGAGTCCGAGTACCAGGAAGGCATCAATTCCCTGAGCCGCTATCAGGCGCGCCTGTCCGATCCGAACCAGAAAAGCGCGTTGTTCTATGCCCGCGCCGACAACCTGAACAACTGGCTGGGTGACGTCGGCACTCGTCTGGGTTCGCTGTCGCAACGGCTGTCGGCCAGTGTCGGCCGGGTCAAGCTCAACACTGCGTTGAAGACCGAGGTGGTGGCACCGGGTGTGGCGCCGCAAGTCGATGAAGAAATCGTCGAAACGCCATGGCTGCAGATCGACAACGTGTTCTACGAGGCTCGCGGCCAGGCCTGGGCTCTGTCGCACTTGCTGCGCGCCATTGAAGTGGACTTTGCCGATGTGCTGGCCAAGAAGAACGCTACGGTCAGCGTGCGCCAGATCATTCGTGAGCTGGAAGCGTCGCAGGAGCCGGTGTGGAGCCCGATGATCCTCAATGGCAGTGGCTTCGGCGTACTGGCCAACCACTCGCTGGTCATGGCCAACTACATTTCCCGGGCCAACGCGGCAGTGATCGATTTGCGTCAATTGCTCAATCAGGGCTGAGTCATGGTTGATAACTCTGTCGATGGAATGCGAGAAGCCGCGCACCGTGCGGCCTCCGATGCCGAACAGATCGCCTGGGTCGACGAGCAGGACAACCTGCTCGGCGCTCTGGTCCGTTCCGATTTGCGCGAGCGCGGGCTGATCGGGCGCGGTACCTACATCATGTTGTTCAACTCCACTGGCGAACTGTGCGTGCATCGACGCACGCTGAGCAAGGCGATCTATCCCGGTTTCTGGGACGTGGCGGCGGGCGGCATGGTGCTCGCCAGTGAAACCTACGCCGAATCGGCGGCCAGGGAACTGGAGGAAGAACTGGGAGTGAGTGGTGTGGAACTGACCGCCCATGACCACTTTTTCTTCGAGGACACCGGCAATCGCCTTTGGTGTTCGGCGTTCTCGGCGGTGTGGGACGGCCCGTTGATCCTGCAACCGGAAGAGGTGCTCGAAGCGCGCTTTATTCCCATCGATCAGGTCATGCTGGAAATCGAGCAAAAGCCTTATTGCCCGGACTCACTGGCGGCGTTGAAGCGCTATCTGAAGGCTCAACAAAGCAACGTCGCAAAACAGCTATAAATTGGCGCCGATTGGCTCTTAGCAATCGGCGTTTTTGCCGTTACACTGCGCGACCTTTTTAAACTGAACCGGTATTGCTTGTCCTGTAGGAGCGAGCTTGCTCGCGATGGACGTCAACGATAACGCGCGGTATCAGACAGCACGTGTTGTCCGTGGGTTTTTCGCGAGCAAGCTCGCTCCTACAAGGGTTGTACCGTTTCAGTAGCGCTGCCCCTGCCTGAGTGGGGCTTCGCGGTCGATAGCACTTCCCAAGTGCTGCGACCAGTCTTTGTCCTCCGAAGAGGATTGCCGGTGGCCAAAAAAGCCGCATCCTTCGCCGCCCTGGGCGGCCTGGTATTTTCCACCGACGCAGGTCGTCATTGCCCGGAATGCAGTAAACCGGTGGACGCCTGCATCTGCAAACAGACCGTTATCCCGGCCGGCGACGGCATCGCGCGCGTGCGTCGCGAAAGCAAGGGCCGTGGCGGCAAGACGGTGACCACCATCACCGGCGTGCCGTTGGCTGAAGACGCGCTCAAGGATCTGGCCACGACGTTGAAGAAACGTTGCGGTACCGGTGGGGCGCTGAAAGACGGTGTCATCGAAATCCAGGGCGATCATGTCGAGCTACTCTTGGCAGAACTGATCAAGCTCGGTTTCAAAGCGAAGAAGTCCGGCGGCTAGCAGCCTCTGTGAAAACCACCCTCGGCTTGATCCGGTCCTGATGACATTCAGGTCCGGCATCGTCTACATGGTTTTCACAGAGCCTGTTCATGACCGGTATCTAAACTCACTGCGGTCGGCGGGGTCTATTGCCTCGTTGACGAACCGTCATTTTCATTCTTTAGACTGCGCCGGCCTGAACCCAGGCGACGCACTATGACTTCTTTATAGGGGACTTCGATGTCCGTACGACGCACACGCAAAGACGATGGCAGCCAATGGACAGTTGCGGACAGCCGCAGTGTTTACGGGATTCGCCATTGGGGGGCCGGGTATTTCGCGATCAATGACGCCGGTCGCGTCGAAGTTCGTCCGAACGGTCCGAGCAGCTCGCCTATCGACCTGTACGAGCAAGTCGACCAGCTGCGTAAAAGCGGCCTGTCCTTGCCGTTGCTGGTCCGTTTCCCGGACATCCTGCAAGACCGCGTGCGTCAGCTGACCGGTGCCTTCGATTCGAACATCGAGCGTCTGGAATACCAGAGCAAGTACACCGCACTGTACCCGATCAAGGTCAACCAGCAGGAAGCGGTGATCGAGAACATCATCGCCACCCAGAACGTTTCCATCGGCCTGGAAGCCGGCTCCAAGCCTGAACTGCTGGCCGTGCTGGCACTGGCGCCGAAGGGCGGCACCATCGTTTGCAACGGTTACAAGGACCGCGAGTTCATCCGCCTGGCGCTGATGGGCCAGAAGCTCGGTCACAACGTGTTCATCGTGATAGAGAAAGAATCCGAAGTCGGCCTGGTGATCGAAGAAGCCAACTCGCTGAAGGTCAAGCCTCAGGTCGGCCTGCGCGTGCGCCTGTCGTCCCTGGCCTCGAGCAAGTGGGCGGACACCGGCGGCGAGAAATCCAAGTTCGGCCTGTCGGCGGCGCAACTGCTGTCGGTGGTCGAGCGTTTCCGTGCGGCGGGCCTGGACCAGGGCATCCGCCTGCTGCACTTCCACATGGGTTCGCAGATCGCCAACCTCGCTGACTACCAGCACGGCTTCAAGGAAGCGATCCGCTACTACGGCGAGTTGCGTAACCTCGGCCTGCCGGTCGATCACATCGACGTCGGCGGTGGCCTGGGCGTGGACTACGACGGCACACACTCGCGTAACGCCAGTTCGATCAACTACGACATGGACGACTACGCCGGCGTCGTGGTCGGGATGCTCAAGGAATTCTGCGATGCGCAGAGCCTGCCGCACCCGAACATCTTCTCCGAAAGCGGCCGTTCCCTGACGGCGCACCACGCCATGCTGGTGATCCAGGTGACCGACGTCGAGAAACACAACGACGACGTGCCGCAGATCGAGAACAAGGAAGCGCTGCCGGAAACCGTGCAGTGGCTGGTGGACCTGCTGGGTCCGACCGACATCGAGATGGTCACCGAGACCTACTGGCGCGCCACGCACTACATGAGTGATGTTGCCTCCCAGTACGCCGACGGCAAGCTGACCCTGGCCGAGAAAGCCCTGGCCGAGCAGTGCTACTTCGCCGTGTGCCGTCGCCTGCACAACTCGTTGAAGGCGCGTCAGCGTTCCCACCGTCAGGTGCTGGACGAACTCAACGACAAGCTGGCCGACAAATACATCTGCAACTTCTCGGTGTTCCAGAGCCTGCCGGACACCTGGGCCATCGACCAGGTCCTGCCGATCATCCCGCTGCACCGTCTCGACGAAGAACCGCTGCGTCGCGCGGTACTGCAAGACCTGACCTGTGACTCCGACGGCAAGATCAACCAGTATGTCGACGAGCAGAGCATCGAGACCAGCTTGCCGGTGCACGCGTTGAAAGAAGGTGAGGACTACTTGCTGGGTGTGTTCCTGGTCGGTGCCTACCAGGAAATTCTTGGCGACATGCACAACCTGTTCGGTGACACCGACTCGGTGAACATCTACCAGAACGCCGACGGCAGCGTGTACCACGCCGGTATCGAAACCCACGACACCATCGAAGACATGCTGCGCTACGTGCACTTGTCCCCGGAAGAGCTGATGACCCACTACCGCGACAAGTGCGCCAGTGCCCGCATCAGCGCCACCGAGCGCACGCAGTTCCTCGATGCCTTGCGTCTGGGGCTGACCCGTTCGTCTTACCTGTCTTCTTGAGGTAAGGCGCCGCGCACATCAGGTTGTCTGAAAATTCTCCGTACGTTGCGGAAAACTCAGATGACCTGGTGCGGCGCTTCTTTTTTTTCAAGCGAAATGACCCTCAGGCCGGGCTATCCAGGCGATGTGGTCTTCTTTTCGCGTAGGTCATTTCCTAAGTTGTACTTCGGCACTCTACTCGGCCATGTCTCTCAGCGAGAATCCCCGGCCGCCCCTCCTGTAGAGAATCGCCGATGTTCGATCCAGTCAACGAGCCTCCATTTCGTCTGGATGTAGCGGGTCTTCCCGACCCCTTCGAGGTCTTGGCCTTTACCGGCAGTGAAGCCATCAGCGAGCCGTTCGTGTTCGACCTGGAACTGCTGATCGATGACCCGGTGCTTGACCTTGCCAGTTTGCTGTACCGCCCGGCCTCCCTGCATTTCGGGCCAGCCGGATGCCTCGTGCATGGACAACTGCATGAGCTCGTCCAGCGTGATCATGTCTCGGGACCCCGACTCTGCCAGGTGCGCCTGGGGCCAAGACTGGCTTGCCTGGCCCAGCGCTTCAGCCAGCGAATCTTCAGCGCCCGTTCCGTGCCGCAAATCCTTGACCAGGTGCTCAAGGAGCACGGTATTACCGGCAAGGATCGACGCCTGGAGCTGAGCGGCGAATACCCGCCCCGGGACTTTTGCACGCAATATCGAGAGTCAGACCTGCAATTTCTCCAGCGACTGTGCGCCCAGGAACGGCTTCACTACCACTTCGAACACCGGGCCCGCGGGCACTGTGTGGTGTTTGGGGATGACCAGCAGCATTTTCCAACCGGCGAACCTGCGGTATTGCGCAGCGAGGGCGAACGGCCGGCGGTGCGGCAGTTCGAACGTCAGCACCGCGGTGGGACAGCGGTGCAGAGCGCCGAATGCCGGACGGATCTGGCGACCCTGCGCAGCGGTCGGTTGATGCCGTTGTCTGGTCATCCGGTTGCCGATTGCAATCGGCTCTGGCTGCTGACCCGCGTTGAGCATTGGGGCAGCCAGGATACGACGACGCCTTACCACAATCAGGCCCGTGCCCTGCAGTGGCCGGCACCCATCGAGCCGCCCTGTGCGACGGTCAAACCACAGATGCATAGCCTGCAACGGGCGTGGGTCGTCGAGGTCGATGAACCAGGCCCCGACCCGGCAAGGCCGGTGCCGGTGCAATTCGACTGGCTTTATCAGGGCGAAGGGGCGACGCCCAGTCATTGCTGGCTGCCCCTGGCCAGGCAGTTGCAGGCCTCGACGTTCTCGCCATTGCGCGAAGGAACCGAGCTGGTGGTGAGTTTTATCGAGGGCGACCCCGATCAACCGCAGATAACCGGGGTGCTGCATGCACCGGCAACGATCGAGGTGACGGACGCTGACACCCCACAGCCCATCTGCGCCCATGATGAGGGGCTGGAGCAATGGTTGCGCTCGGGAGAGCCATTACTGGTGTTGTGCCTGCTACCCGGTGGCGGCAGCTTCAACCATTGCGCGCAGGCTTTGTGCGCCTGTCGTATGGCGACGCAGCTTGGCCAGAGCTCTGGAGCATGATCGCCACACGCACGCCCGAGGCACCCCCGCAGTGGCTGTTGCTGGACGTGCCGGGCACGCCGCAGGCGGGTGTCACACTTCGGCAGATGTTTGCCCAGGCCCGATGGTTCGGGCTGTTCGAAGGTACGGAGTGGCATGCGCTGCATGAACAGGGACCGGTCCTGGTCGATCTGCGCACCTGCCCGGCACTGGCCGATTTATGCATCGTCGACGGACAACGCTGGCCCGGATTGCTGATGGCCAGCGAGGCCGGCGCTGCGTCGTTGCTGGTGCATCTGCGGCGCATGCTTACGGTCACGCTTGGCCTGCACCGGGCCCTTTTGAGTTACTACAACCCAACCACGGCCAGCTATTTTTTCGATGCCTGCGACGCCGTTGAACTGAGTCGCTGGCTAGGGCCTATCCACCAGTTACGCTGGTTCGGCGGTAGTTGGGCCGACCGTGCGATGGGGGGTGAAGGCTGGCAGCGCTTGTCCAACCCGGGGTTGGCGGTCAGTCCGTTGGCAGTCGAGGAAAGCCTCAGCGCAGTGCAGCAGGGGAAATTGCAAACCTGCCTGCTCGAACAGCATGCCTGGCGCTGGAACCGATCCACCGGTGTCGATTTTCCCCGTCTGTGGACCTATGTGCAGGAAGGGCTGGTGCTGGGTTTCAGCGAGCGCCCGGTGCTCGATGGCTGGATATGGCTACGCCTGCAGTATCCCGATGCCGTTCCCGTGCAGCCGCTGCCGAGCGGGACTCAACAGGAACGACTCGATAGCCTGCGTCGCCTGTGGCAGAACGATCGCCCCTGGCCATGAGGTCGAATATTGCCGGGGCCGCGCCCGATCAGTGAATGCCGCCGGCGAACCAGCCATCGTTACGGCGCAGGCGCCAGGCGATCATGCCGAGGGTCAGACTGCGCAGCAGCATGAACAACAGAAAGGTTATCCATAGGCCATGGTTGCCCCCGCCTTGCAGTGCCCAGCCGAAGGGCAGCACCAGCGCCACGGTCAGCAGCATGCCGTTGCGCATTTCCCGGGCGCGGGTGGCGCCGATGAACAGGCCGTCGAGCAGGTAACTCCAGACGGCAATCAGCGGCAGTACGGCGAGATAGGGCAGGTAGATGAACGCGGTGTCACGCACACTCTGAATGTCGGTCTGCATCTCGATGAACAGATGCCCGGCGAACAGAAACAACGCGGCAAAGCCCAGGCTTGCCAGCAACGACCAGCCACCGGCCACCACCAATGAACGGCGCAGGGCATCGCGGTCACGTGCGCCAAGCGCATGTCCGCACAGGGCCTCGACGGCGTGGGCCAGGCCATCGAGGGCGTGGGCGGTCAGCAGCAGGCCATTGAGCAGCAGGGCATTGGCCGCGACCGTGGCGTCGCCCAGCCGTGCGCCTTGCACCGTGATCAGGAAGAACACCGACTGCAGCGCCAGGCTGCGGATGAAGATGTCGCGGTTGACCGCCAGCAATGGCCGCCAACTCTGCCACAGCGCCAATGCCGCCCAGACGATATGCCCGGGGTAGGCGCGCAAGGCTTTGCGGGTCATCAGCAAGCCGATCAGTGCACCGGTCCATTCGGCAATCACCGAGGCCCGGGCCGCACCGACCACACCCCATTCCAGGCCGAGGACGAACCACAGGTTCAGGGCAATGTTGACCAGGTTGGTGCTCAGCAAAATCGCCAGCGGCGCCCGGGCATTCTGGTTGCCGAGAAACCAGCCGACCAGTGCATAACTGGCGAGCGCCGCCGGCAGGCCGAACAGGCGGGTGTGGAAGAACTCGCGGGTCAGTTGATCGAGCTCCGCCGACGGTTGCATGAAGTGCAACGCGACCCCGCTCAATGGTACGCCCACCGCCCCCAACACCACGGCCAGGCCGATGGCGAGCAACAGGCCTTGCAACAGAATCTGCCGCAAGGCCGCACCATCCCCGCGCCCGGCCGCCTGGGCGGCGAACCCGGTGGAGCCCATGCGCAGAAAGCCCATGGCCCAGGCGAGGAAGGTGTACAGACTGGCCCCGACCGCGACGGCAGCGAGTTGATGGGCGTGGGGCAGGTGACCGATGACGGTGCTGTCGACCAATGCCACCAGCGGTACGGAAATGTTCGAGAGAATCATCGGCGCAGCGAGCGACCAGACCCGGCGATGGGTAGGGCGGTCGCGCCAGTCGGCGGTCAGGTTGGACATGCAGGCTCCTTGGGAGCAGGCATTGTAGCGGCACATCTAGAGCAAACCGCGATCAATTGTGGGAGCGGCGGTGCGGCGATCCGACTTGCTCGCGAAAGCGGTCGTCCAGTCAATAATGATTCGACTGACATGCCGTCTTCGTCGGAACGCCGCCCGGAGCAAGCCCGCTCCCACAGGAGTTCGGTGGTATCAGTGGATGATCCAGCTCAGCAACCACAGCCCCAGCACCAACCAGATGAAACCCATGATGAACGACGCATTGAGAAAGGCGCGGATCGCCGACCACAGCAGGATCAGCCCGAGGATCAAGGTCACGATGCTGACGACCGAGGTATCCATGCCCAGCGCCTGGGACAGGCCTTCGACAAAATTGCTGCTGGCGTTGCTCAACAGATTGAACAGCCCGCTGAGGGCATCAACGATGAAGCGGATGATCGAGCCGAGTACCTGGCCGAGCCATTCGGAAAAACCTTCTACCTGCATGGAGTGAACGTCCTGATTAAAGAGAATTGAGTCTTGGGCTGTCGATCATGCTGCCGAGTTCCCACAAGCATAGAGGGTTGCACAGATGAGCATGCATCTTCTGCCCCTTGCCTTCACCTGTGATCCCCCCGAAGCTATACGCCTTCAGGAGAGCCCGATGAACCTTGTTGAACTGACCGAACGCCTGCACGCCATCCGTGACCGCAATGACTGGCGGCAATTTCACAGCCCGAAAAACCTGGCCATGGCCGCGAGCGTGGAAATGTCCGAGCTGGTGGAAATTTTCCAATGGCTGACCGAAGACCAGTCACGCCAGTTGCCGGCGGACAAACTCGCCCACGCCGGGCAGGAAGTCGGTGACATCGTGCTTTACCTGTTGCTGTTGTGCAGCGAGCTGGGTCTGGACATGGAAGCCGTAGTGCGCAGCAAACTGGCGGACAGCGAACGGAGGTTCAGCTGATGAGCGACCGTCATTTCGATCAACTGGCGACCCGGTTCGCCGAAAAAATCTACGGCGGTGCCAAAGGGGCGATCCGTCTGGCGGTGTTGCAGGCCGATCTGGCCGAAATCTTGCCCGACCGGCCGCTGCGTGTGCTGGACATCGGTGCCGGCCTTGGCCACATGTCGTTGTGGCTGGCCCAGCGCGGCCATCAGGTGACCCTCGCCGAGCCTGCCGAGCCGATGCTCGAAGGCGCCCGCCAGCGCTTTGCCGAAGCCGGGCAGAGCGCCACGTTCATTCAGGCACCCTGGCAGGAACTGTTGGGGCAGCTCACCGAACCTTACGACCTGGTGCTGTGCCACGCCGTGCTGGAATGGCTGGCCGAACCCCACGCCATCCTGCCGGTGCTGCATCAACTGACCAAGGCGGACGGCTGGCTGTCCCTGGCGTTCTACAACCGCGACGCGCTGATTTATCGCAACTTGCTCAAGGGCCATTTCCGCAAGATGCGCAAGAACGACATGGCCGGCGAAAAGCAGAGCCTGACCCCCCAACAGCCCCTTGATCCGCGCGAGCTGGCGGCGCAACTTGAAGGTCTGTGGCGGGTCGAAACCCAGAGTGGCGTGCGGGTTTTCCACGATTACATGCCGGTGGAATTCCAGGCCCGCGTCGAGCTGGCGGACCTGCTGGAAATGGAGCTGGCCCACCGTCGTCATCCGAGCTTTGCCGGGCTTGGGCGTTACTTGCACTGGATCTGTCGGCCTGTCTGATCGGAGCACGCAATGAAAAGTCATTCAGGTGTACTGGTGTTCTGCCTGGGGCTGGCTGCCTGTCAGGGCAGCAACCCTTATGTCGCCACCTCGAATCCTTTGCCACCGGCGCCGCCCCAGGCTGCCAACATCTTTGACCGCAGCGCTTACCCGGCGGCACCCCGTGACTATGGACGCTACCGCAGTTGGGCGTGGCTCAATGGGCATCTGCCACCGGGCACCGCCTGGGCCGACTCGGCGCAGATCGCCGAAGCGGTCAGCAATGCGCTGGATCAGCGGGGTTTGCGTCCGCTGCATGACAATCGTCCAGCGGACCTGTTTGTCAGCGCCGACCTGCGGATGGAAACCCGCTTGCGTCAGGTTCAGGACGACTATTACGGCGGCGGTTATGGCGGCTACAACGGCTACGGCCCTGGATATGGCGGATACGCCACAGTGCCTATCATCCGTACCTATCAGGAACAGGTCGTAGTGGTTCAGGTGGACATGTTTGACGCCAAAAGCGGTCAGCCGGTGTGGAGCTCCAGCGCTGAAACCGGCAACCGGGGCAGCGAAAGCGAGCGCGCCGATGCCATACGGGAGGCTGTGGAAAAGGCAATGTCGGCGTATCCTCCTAGTTAGCTTCTTGTAGAATAAGAAGCATTCCGCAGGATCATGCCTTCAACCGGAGACTCATCATGTTCCGCCGTTTTGTTTTACTGGCAGTGGCCGCGCTGCTCAGTGCCTGCGCCGCCAACCAGGTCAATCATGACTTCGACGCCAGCCGCGACTTTGCTGCCTATCGCAGCTGGACCTGGAAAGAACCTGCCCTGCAATACCGTCCCGATGATCCTCGAATCAAGAGCGACCTGACCGAACAGCGCATCCGTCAGGCGGTTGCCGATCAACTGGATCAGCGCGGTCTGCGTCCGGCCGCCGCAGGTGCCAAGGGTGACTTGAATGTGCAGACCTACCTGATTGTCGAAGAGCGGCAGCAACAGGTGACCACCAATTACGGCGGCGGCTGGGGTAACCCGTGGTATGGCTACTACGGCGCACCGATGTACAACGAAACCCGCAATGTCAGCTACAAAGTGGCGACCATCCAGATCGATCTGCTCGATGGCAAGGACGGCAAACTGGTGTGGCGCGGCAGTGACGAGCAGATACTCAGCCGCACGCCGAACCCGACGGATCGTCGCGATGCGATCTGGGAAACGGTCACGCGGATATTGGCCAACTATCCACCGCACGCGTCCTAGAATCAGCTGGCGTCTCAACCCCTGTGCTCCCACAGGGGTTTTTTTGGATGGTGTACATATCCATTGCTGCGGTAACGGCGGCTGGCGGTTTCGCCCTGACGGCGACTCACTTTTTTTACAAGCGCCTAAAAAAAGTAAGCAAAAAAACGCTCGCCCCGAACGTCCGGCCCCTCGCCAAGGCTCGGGGTTCCTTCGCTCCGGCATTCATCCGGGGGCATTGCCCTCCGGTCGGCTTCGCGCGACCTACATGCAATGAGTTCGACTGCGTCGAACGGCGCTGCGCGCCCATCCCCGGATGAACACCTCCACTCAGCCTGCCGAGGGGGCGGGTGGATCAAGATCAAGAGCTGCAGGCGAGCTAACGCTCGGCCTGTTGAGTGGTTAGAAGCGTGGGTGTACGCCGCTCTGCCTTTGCTCTTCTGTAGGAGCGAGCCTGCTCGCGATGGCGGCCTACCGGCCGACCAATATCTTGTGGATGTACTGAGTACCTGTGGGAGCGGGCTTGCCCGCGAAGGCGGCCTGACAGCAAGCCAATTTCTCCCAGATGTACCCAACCCAACTGTAGGAGCGAGCCTGCTCGCGATGACGCCCTGACAGCCAACCAATCCTGTGTAGTTTTCATCAAATCCCGAGGAAACCTCCGACACGTTTTTCAGGTTGTCCGTCGGAAGCGCGATCTCTAGCCTTTGTCTGTCGCTGAAAGTTCAGCGTCCGGGCGTCGCGGCTCGATTCCTAAGGCATAATCGCTCCACCTAACAACAACACTTTCTTGTGTCTGTCGTTCTGTGTCATGGCGACTGTGCGCGGGATACCTTCGGGTATGCCGAGCTGCCTCTGGGATCGGTCCGCGAACCCGCGTACAGCTGCCACCCCAAATTGCTTCGCGGCAATTTGGACGTGGCTCCATTTCATCCCAGAGGTGCAACGATGATCAAACCCACCCCAAATCCCCCCGAAACCGACGACGTTTCCCCCTATCAATCCCCCCACTCAAACAAACTCCACGAAGCCGCCGACCGCGCCCTCGATCACTACCTCAATCCACCCAGGCAACCTGTCACCCACAAACCCAGCACGATGTTCGTCATTGCCCCTGGCATCGACACCGAAACCCTGCTGGCCCACGCTTGTGAATCACTGGCGTCGGCGAGTGTGATGGCGAGTGATTTCGCGGGGTTTCTGGAAGGCTCGCAGCGCAATACGATGCTGGGGATTGCGCAGGTGATCATGCTGGGTGAGCTGGCGGTGAACCGGGCGTTGGACAATCTCGATCCGCAAGACTGACCACGCAGCTTTTGTGGCGAGGGAGCAAGCTCCCTCGCCACAGATCAGGATCAGGCAACTGGCCGCCAGTGCCCGACCATATGCTCCAGATCCTGGGCACCCACCAACTGAAAATCCCCGCTCGGCCCTGGCGCACTGGCCAGCGACGTCACTTCACTGGGCAACCGTACCGGCTTCTTGAACTGCACCGCGATCTCGACATTCGCCACAGGCAGATGCCCGGCCAGCGCAGCCACCGTGCGCGCCTTGTTCCACAGGCCATGGGCGATGGCGGTCGGGAAACCGAAGAGCCGGGCGCTGGCCGCGATGAGGTGAATCGGGTTGTAGTCGCCGGACACCTTGGCGTATTGCCGGCCGATGTCCGAGGGCGCTTTCCAGTGCTCGACTTCGCTCAGGGCCAGGCTCGATTCCAGGTTCTCTTCGAGCGGTTCGCCCTCGAGTTTGACGCCGCGACAGAGCATCCGGCTTTCTGCTTCCCACAACGGCCCCAACTGATCGTCGAGTGTGGTCAGCAAATCGAACGTTGTGCCTTTGGCGTGGGGTTGCAGGTTCTGCACTTGCACGCTGACGCGCACCCGACTCACCCCGCCCATGGGGCGCAGCACGCGAATGCGATTGCTCAGGTGAATCAGGCCCAGCAGCGGGAAGGGGAAGTCCCTGGCCGTGAGCAACTGCATCTGCAAGGCAAACCCGAGGATGTGCGGGTAGGTTGGTGGCAGCAGGCCGTTGTCGGCGAAACCACAGACCTTGCGATAGGCCGCCAAGCGCTTGGGATCGACTTCGACCCAGCAACGCAAACCCGAATCGGGCAGGCGGCTGCCGGTGATTTTTCGCCGTGTCGCCGCGCGTGCGTACAACCCCGTCAGGCTGGGTTCACGGTTGAGTGTGTGCCAGTCAGTGATCATGCCTAAGCCCCCAGAGCGTTTTGCCCACACACGCGCAACGCTTGCCCGGTGAACGCGCCGGTGCCCGGTTGCGCGAGCCAGGCCACGGCTTCGGCGACGTCCTGCGGCAGGCCGCCCTGGCCGAGGGAGCTCATGCGGCGTCCGGCTTCGCGCAGGCCGAAGGGGATGTGCGCGGTCATCTGCGTTTCGATGAAGCCCGGCGCCACGGCGTTGATGCTGATGCCGCGCTCGTGGAGCAGCGGCGCCCAGGCTTGCGCGAGGCCAATGAGCCCGGCCTTGCTCGCCGCGTAATTGGTTTGCCCGCGATTGCCGGCGATGCCGCTGATGGACGCCAGCAGGATCACCCGGCCGTTGTCGTGCAGGGTGCCGCTGTCGAGCAGGGCTTTGGTCAGCACTTGCGGCGCGTTGAGGTTGACCGCCAGCACCGCGTCCCAGAATTCCGGGGTCATGTTGGCCAGGGTTTTATCCCGGGTGATGCCGGCGTTGTGCACTACGATGTCGAGGCCGTTGGGCAACTGTTCGACCAACTGCGCGGCGGCGTCTTCGGTGCAGATGTCGAGGGTGATGCTGCGCCCGCCGAGGCGCGCGGCGAGGGCTTCGAGATCGGTTTTGGCCGGGGGCACGTCGAGCAGGATGACGTCGGCACCATCACGAGCCAGGGTTTCGGCGATGGCGGCACCGATACCGCGTGCTGCGCCGGTGACCAGTGCCTTGCGCCCGGCGAGCGGGCGTGTCCAGTCGGTGACTGGCGTCGAGCACGGATTCAAACGAATGACCTGCCCGGACACGAAGGCGCTTTTGGGCGAGAGGAAAAATCGCAGCGGGCCTTCCAGTTGCGACTCGGCCCCTTCGCCGACGTAGATCAATTGCAGGGTGCCACCGCTGCGCAATTCCTTGGCCAGGGAACGGCTGAAACCTTCCAGGGCACGCTGGGCACTGGCAGCGAACGGGTCGCGCAGGGTTTGCGGATCGCGTCCGAAAATCACCAGATGCGCACAGTGTTCGAGGTTCTTCATCAGTGGCTGGAAAAACTCGCGCAGTTGCTTGAGCTGATCGGTGTGCAGCAGGTCGCTGGCGTCGAACACCACGGCCTTGAGTTTCGGTCCGTGGCCGGGAATCCAGGCCGTGGCCATCGACGGCTCGGTGCCGTAGCTGTAGATCGCGTCGGTCAGGCGGTTGGCGAAGGCGCTGACATGTTCGGCCAACGGCCCGCCGCCGATCAGCAGCGCGCCTTCCACGGGGCGCAACCGGCCCGCTTGCCAGCGCTCCAGTCTGCTCGGCGCCGGCAACCCCAGGGCGCCGACCAGGCGATGGCCGATGGACGAATTGGCGAAGTCGATATAGCGGTCAGACATGGAACGCGCTCCGAAAGCTGGGGATCAAAGTGTGGACCATGAATGGCGATCAGTCGTTCGATACACGAGATAAGGCCTACGCTTGGTTACATTGTAGGAGCGAGCTTGCTCGCGATGGCGGTGTATCAGCCAACATCGATGTTGCATGTGCTGATCTCTTCGCGAGCAGGCTCGCTCCCACAGGGGTTAGTGTTTACATCAGGTCTTTTGTCAGGAGCTCTTCATGACCCAACTGCGCCGCGTCGCGATCATCGGCGGTAACCGAATTCCCTTCGCCCGCTCCAACGGCCCCTACGCCACGGCCAGTAACCAGGTGATGCTCACCGCCGCCCTCGAGGGCCTGATCGAACGTTACAACCTGCACGGCCAGCGCATCGGCGAAGTGGTCGCCGGGGCGGTGCTCAAGTTGTCGCGGGACATGAACCTCACACGCGAGTGCGTACTGGGGTCGCGACTGTCGCCCGCCACTCCGGCCTATGACATCCAGCAGGCGTGCGGCACCGGGCTGGAGGCGGCGTTGCTGGTGGCGAACAAGATTGCCCTGGGGCAAATCGACTGCGGCATCGCCGGTGGCGTGGATACCACCTCGGATGCGCCGATCAGTGTCAGCGAGGGCCTGCGCAAAATCCTCCTGCAAGCCAACCGCGCGAAAACCACCGGCGACAAACTGAAAAACTTCCTGCAATTGCGTCCCAAACATCTGATTCCCGAATTCCCGCGCAACGGCGAGCCGCGTACCGGGTTGTCCATGGGCCAGCATTGCGAGCTGATGGCCCAGACCTGGAACATCCCTCGCGAAGCACAGGATCAATTAGCGCTGGAAAGCCATCAGAAACTGGCCGCGTCCTACGCCGAGGGTTGGCACAACGACCTGATGACGCCGTTCCTCGGCCTGACCCGCGACAACAACCTGCGTGCGGACTCCACGCTGGAAAAGCTCGCCGCGCTCAAACCGGCCTATGAGAAAAGCGCCAAGGGCACCCTGACCGCAGGCAACTCCACACCGCTGACCGATGGTGCGTCACTGGTGTTGCTGGGCAGCGAGGAATGGGCCAAGGCACGCGGGTTACCGATCCTGGCCTACTGGCGTGACGGCGAGGCGGCGGCGGTGGATTTCGTCAACGGCGCCGAAGGCTTGTTGATGGCACCGGTCTACGCCGTGCCGCGTTTGCTGGCGCGCAATGGCCTGACCTTGCAGGACTTCGACTACTACGAAATCCACGAAGCCTTCGCCGCGCAAGTGCTGTGCACCTTGAAGGCCTGGGAAGATCCCGAGTACTGCAAAACCCGTCTCGGGCTCGATGCGCCTCTGGGCTCGATCGACCGCAGCAAGCTCAACGTCAAGGGCAGCTCATTGGCGGCGGGGCATCCGTTTGCCGCCACGGGCGGGCGCATCGTCGCCAATTTGGCGAAGTTGCTGGATGGGGCGGGCAAGGGGCGGGGACTGATTTCGATCTGCGCGGCGGGGGGGCAAGGCGTGACCGCAATCATCGAGCGCTAGGCAAAAACAACTGTAGGAGCGAGCCTGCTCGCGATGGCGGCATATCAGTCAACATGGATGTTGAAGCTGATGGCCTCATCGCGAGCAGGCTCGCTCCCACAGGGTTTAGTGGTGAGGTTGTGAATCAGGTACGGAACCTGCGCACCAACCCGTCCAGCTCATTGGATAACCCGGCCAGGCTCTGGGAATCGAGGCGCGCCGAGTTGGCCAGTTCCGCCACCAACTGCGCATCGCCATGGATCTGGCTGATGTGCCGGTTGATGTCTTCGGCCACCTGATGCTGTTGTTCCGCCGCCGTGGCGATCTGGGTGTTCATGTCGCGGATCACGTCCACCGACTCGCGGATCTGCCCGAAGCTGTTGCGCGCCTCGCCGATGCGCGTCACCGATTGCTGGGACACTTCCAGGCTGGCGTGCATCTGTTGGGTCACCTGGCTGGTGCGTTTGGCCAGGTTGCCCAGCAGTCCGTCGATTTCCGCCGTGGAGTCGGCCGTGCGCTTGGCCAGGGCCCGCACTTCGTCGGCCACCACGGCAAAGCCGCGTCCCTGTTCACCGGCCCGGGCCGCTTCGATCGCGGCGTTCAGCGCCAGCAGGTTGGTCTGTTCGGCGATCGAGCGGATGGTCCCCAGGATCGACTGAATGTCGTTGCTGTCGCGTTCGAGCTGTTGCATCGACTGGGCCGACTGTTCGATTTCCTGGCTCAGGCGATCAACACTGTTCACCGCCGCATCGATCTGCTGCTGACCTTCGCGCGCCTGGCGCTGGCCACTGTCGGCAGACTCCGCCGCCTGGCTGCAAGAGCGCGCGACTTCGTTGGCGGTGGCGACCATTTCGTGGAACGCCGTGGAGACCATGTCCACCGCTTCGCGCTGGCGTCCGGCGGCTTCGGCCATGTCGCTGGAGACCTGGGTCGAACTCTTGGACGTGGCGAGGATCTTGCCCGCCGCGCCGCCGATGTTCTGGATCAGGTTGCGAATCGCGGTCAGGAACTGGTTGAACCAGTTGGCCAGTTGCGCGGTTTCATCGTTGCCACGGATTTGCAGGTTCTGGGTCAGGTCGCCTTCGCCTTGGGCGATGCCTTCCAGGCCGCTGGCCACGCTGCGGATCGGGCGCACGATGAGGCTGGCAAAACTGGCGCCGACGACGGCGAAGATGACGGCCAGAACAGCGGCGATGATGGCGATCAACCAGGTCAGCTGGGTCGCGGAGCTCATCACGTCGTCCTGTTTGATCAGGCCGATGAAGGTCCAGCCCAGTTGCTCCGACGGCCAGACGTTGGCCATGTAGTGCTCGCCGTTCAACTCCACTTCCACCAGACCCTTGCCGGCCTTGGCCAGTTGCGCGTAGCCGTCGCCCAGGCTGTTCAGCGGTTTGAAGTTGTGTTCCGGTTGTTTCGGGTCCACCAGGACCATGCCGGTGTTTTCCAGCAGCATCAGGTAGCCGGTTTCACCGAGCTTGATCTGTTTGACGATTTCGGTGAGCTGCTTGAGCGTCACATCGATGCTGACCACACCGCCGTTGGTACCCAGCTTGTTGTCGATGGTGCGCACGGTGCTGACGTAGGTCGCGTCGTCCTGGGCCCAGTAGTAGGCCTCGGTGCGGAACGGCTTGCCCGGTTTGGCCTGGGCCGCCTTGTACCAGGGGCGCTGGCGCGGGTCGTAGTTATTCAGCTTCGGATCATCCGGCCACGACACGTAGCCGCCCGCCGCCGTGCCGAGGATGGCATAGGCGTAGGCCGGGTGGCTGTTGCCCAAGTCCTGGAGCAGGGTGAAGACTTTTTTGTCCGTCTCGCCCTGGGGAATGCTCTCGGCGTTGGCGCTCATGTAGGTCTTGAGGCTGTCGTCGGAGTTTCGGATCAGTGGTTGCTTGGCCAGGTAATCGACGTTCTGGCTGATGCCGTCAAAGAACAACTGCATGGCGTTGCTGACCTGACGAATCTCGCGGGCACTGCCGTCGATGAATTCGTCCCTGGCATCACTGCGCAGGTTCAGCACAACGAGGGTGGCGACCAGCACCACGGGCAGGCAGGCGATGATTGCAAACGCCCAGGTCAACTTCTGTTTGATGTTCATCCGCGCTCCAGATTTTCTTGTAGGCCCACGCAGTGCAGATGACTCGCGGTTTTATTGGCAGCCGTAAACGTTCTTGGTCAACCCGGGTCCTTGAGTGCGGCATCGCTATTATTGGGGGAGCGATTGTCGGACAAATCACTTTGTCACTTAAGGCTTCGGCTGTTGTTGGAGGAAATTGAGGTCTGTTGGGAAAAATCCTACGGAAGGCATGAGCTGTGGTGTCAGCTTCTGTCGCAATTGCTCTCAATGCCCCTGCACAACAAGTGACGCAGGCTCGGCTATGATCTGGAACGACCATGGCGGTCGTCGGTTTTACTTGATGAAATCGGCACATTGTGTGCTTCTGCAATGTTCATAAGTCGGCAACCCCTCCCCCCGGTGAGTGGATTGCCGTATAACGAATGACTTTCGCGTGTTTGGTAATAAAGGACCCACAATAAAAGCTGATGAAGACTCCAAAACGCATTGAACCCCTGATCGAGGACGGTCTGGTCGACGAGGTGCTGCGCCCACTCATGAGTGGTAAAGAAGCAGCTGTTTATGTGGTGCGCTGCGGCAACGAGTTGCGTTGCGCGAAGGTCTACAAGGAGGCGAATAAACGCAGTTTCCGTCAGGCGGCCGAGTACCAGGAAGGCCGCAAGGTACGCAACAGCCGTCAGGCCCGTGCGATGGCCAAGGGCTCCAAGTTTGGCCGCAAGGAAACCGAGGACGCCTGGCAGAACGCCGAAGTGGCGGCGCTGTTCCGTCTGGCCAATGCCGGTGTGCGGGTACCCAAGCCGTTCGACTTCCTCGAAGGCGTGCTGCTCATGGAACTGGTGGCCGACGAGTACGGTGATGCCGCGCCACGCCTGAACGATGTGGTGCTGGAACCGGACCAGGCCCGGGAGTATCACGCGTATCTGATTTCCCAGATCGTGCTGATGCTGTGTACCGGTCTGGTGCACGGCGACTTGTCCGAGTTCAACGTGCTGCTGACGCCGACCGGCCCGGTCATCATCGACCTGCCGCAGGCGGTGGACGCGGCGGGCAACAACCACGCGTTCAGCATGCTGGAGCGGGATGTGGGCAACATGGCGTCCTACTTCGGGCGGTTTGCGCCGGAGTTGAAGAAGACCAAGTACGCCAAGGAAATGTGGGCCTTGTACGAGGCCGGCACCTTGCACCCGGCCAGTGTCCTGACCGGCGAGTTCGCCGACACGGAAGAGTTGGCCGACGTGGGCGGAATCATGCGCGAGATCGAGGCCGCGCGCCTGGATGAAGAGCGCAAGCAAGCCGTACGCGCGGCGGACGATGCTCCGCCGGGCAAGACCGAAGAACCGCCTCCACCGTGGATGCAGTGATCGGTTAAAGAAAAACCCGGCTTTGGCCGGGTTTTTTGTGCGCAACACAAATCCAGTGTGGGAGCGAGCCTGCTCGCGAAGACGTCGGTACATCCGACATCAAGGTGACAGATACACCGCTTTCGCGAGCAGGCTCGCTCCCACAGGGATCAGGCTTGAGTCGGAGTGGCACAACACCCCGACTCCAGATTCTTCAGAATCGGGCAATCCGGCCGATGATCGCCCTGGCAGTGCTCAACCAGGTCCTGCAAGGTGTCGCGCAACTGGCCGAGTTCGCGGATCTTCTGGTTCAACTCATCGATGTGCTGGCGGGCCAGGGCTTTCACATCGGCGCTGGCGCGTTGGCGGTCTTGCCAGAGGGTCAGCAACTTGCCGACTTCTTCCAGGGAAAACCCCAGGTCCCGCGAGCGCTTGATGAACGCCAGGGTGTGCAGGTCGTCATCGCCGTATACCCGGTAACCGCTGTCGGTGCGATGGGCCGCCTTGAGCAGGCCGATGGATTCGTAATAACGGATCATCTTTGCGCTCAGGCCGCTGTGGCGGGCCGCTTGGCCGATGTTCATCGGTTGTCCTCCAGGTCCTTGGGTTTCCAGGTTTTCAACAGTAGCGCATTGCTCACCACGCTGACGCTCGACAACGCCATCGCCGCACCGGCCAGCACTGGATTGAGGAAGCCGAACGCCGCCAGCGGAATGCCGATCAGGTTATAGACGAAGGCCCAGAACAGGTTCTGCCGAATCTTGGCGTAGGTCTTGCGGCTGATCTCCAGCGCGGCCGGTACCAGTCGCGGATCGCCGCGCATCAGGGTGATGCCGGCCGCGTGCATGGCGACGTCGGTGCCGCCCCCCATGGCGATGCCGATGTCGGCGGCGGCCAGTGCCGGGGCGTCGTTGATGCCGTCGCCGACCATCGCCACCACACCGGTTTGTTTCAGTGCGGCGACCGTGGCAGCTTTGTCTGCCGGCAGCACTTCGGCATGCACATCGTGGATGCCCAGCGCCTCGGCGACCACCTTGGCGCTGCCGCGATTGTCGCCGGTCAGCAGGTGGCTGCTGATGTTCCTTGCGCTGAGTTGTTGCACCGCTTGCAGCGCGCCGGGCTTGAGGGTGTCACCAAAGGCGAACAGGCCCAGCACCTGTGGTTCTGGGGACTGTTCGATCAGCCAGGACAAGGTCCGGCCTTCGCTTTCCCATGCGGTCGCCGAGTCGGTCAACGGCCCGGCGTTCAAGCCGCTGTCCTCCAGCAGACGCCGATTACCCAGCGCCAGGTAACGCCCTTCGAGGCTGCCGGCGATGCCACGGCCGGTCAGGGACTGGCTCTCGCTGACATCGGCCACCTTCAATCCACGCTCGGTACAGGCATCCAGAACAGCCTTGGCCAGCGGATGCTCACTGCCGCGTTGCAGGGCGCCGGCCAATTGCAGCAGGTTCGCCTCATTACCGTCGATGGCACTCAGATGGGCAATGCGCGGGGTGCCGGAGGTCAGGGTGCCGGTCTTGTCGAACACTACCGCGCTGACTTCATGGGCACGCTCCAGTGCTTCGGCGTCCTTGATCAGAATCCCGTACCGTGCCGCCACGCCGGTGCCGGCCATGATCGCCGTCGGCGTGGCCAGGCCCAGGGCGCACGGGCAGGCGATCACCAGCACCGCCACGGCGTTGATCAGCGCGGTTTCCATCGGCGCGCCATACAGCCACCAACCGATCAGGGTGGCCAGGGCAATCAGCAGCACGGTGGGCACGAACACCTGGCTGACTTTATCCACCAGTTTCTGGATCGGCGCTTTTGCGGCCTGGGCGTCTTCCACCAAGCGGATGATCCGCGCCAGCACGGTTTCCGCACCGAGGGCCTGGGTACGCACCAGCAACCGGCCTTCACCGTTGATCGCGCCACCGGTGACTTTGTCGCCGGGCTGCTTGGGCACCGGCAGGCTCTCGCCGCTGATCAGGGCTTCGTCGGCATGGCTCTGGCCTTCAACCACTTCGCCGTCCACCGGGAAGCGTTCGCCGGGTTTGACCATCACCAGGTCATTGAGGCGCAGGGCGCTGATGGCGACGTCTTGCTCGTGGCCATCGATCACCCGGATCGCCCGTTCCGGGCGCAAGGCTTCGAGGGCACGGATGGCGCTGGCGGTCTGGCGCTTGGCGCGGCTTTCCAGGTACTTGCCCAGCAGCACCAGGGCAATCACCACCGCCGAGGCTTCGAAATACAGATGCGGCATGCGCCCGGCGGCGGTGGCCCATTCGTACAGGCTCAAGCCATACCCGGCGCTGGTGCCCAGGGCGACCAGCAGGTCCATGTTGCCGGCTCCGGCGCGCACGGCTTTCCAGGCGGCGACGTAAAACCGTGCGCCGAAGATGAATTGCACCGGCGTGGCCAAGGCGAATTGCACCCAGGCCGGGAGCATCCAGTGCACGCCGAATGGCTGCAGCAGCATCGGCAATACCAGCGGCAAGGCGAGGGCAATGGCGATGATCAAGGCCAGGCGTTCGCGATGCAGGCGCTGTTGCTGATTATCGGTTGTCGGGTGTTCGGCTTCCCATACGGTGGCGCTGTAGCCAGCCTTGGCCACCGCGGTGATCAAGGTTTGCGGGTCGATCTGGCCGAGCAGTTCAAGGTGGGCGCGTTCGTTGGCCAGGTTGACGCTGACACTTTTCACTCCGGCAACCTTGCCCAGCGCACGTTCGACGCGACCGACGCAGGATGCGCAGGTCATGCCGTCGATGCTCAATTCCAGGCTCTGCTGCGGCACGCTATAGCCGGCCTTGACCACGGCATCCATCAGGGCCGGCAGGCTGTTGCTGGGTGCCTGGACCCGCGCCTGTTCAGTAGCGAGGTTGACGCTGACGGCACTGGCGCCAATGACTTTGCTCAAGGCGCGCTCAACCCGCCCGGCGCAACTGGCGCAGGTCATGCCGGCAATCGGCAGGTCGAACGTGGTGGATTCGGACATCGGTCGCACTCCCTGTAGTAGATGACCACAGGATCAACCTTGCCATGCTGGCAAGGTCAAGTGCCAATCTGATGTGGGAGTGCCCGGGGCCTGTGCCTGGCTGTGATCCCCTGTGGGAGCGAGCTTGCTCGCGATGGCGGTGTATCAGTCAACAAAGATGTTGACGCTGATGGCCTCATCGCGAGCAAGCTCGCTCCCACAGGGGGTGACAGGTATCAGTAGCCGAGACCGGCGCGTTTCAGGTACATCCCTTCCTGCGTCATCGCGATCCGGTACTTGAGCACATCCCCGGCCTTGAGCTGGATATCCTGCGAACCCGGCGCGAGCATGCCCGGATTGCAACCCGGGACCTGGCCCGGCAGCAGTTTCAGGCGTAGCGATACAATGCCCGGCGGCAGGTTGAACGAGGTGCTCTGTTCTTGAAACAGACGCGCTGCCAGTTGATCCTGGATGTACACACCGATCTCGCAGCTGGTCGCGACTTCCAGGCGCTCGCGGGAAATGATCAGCACGCCATAATCCTGACCGGCAGCATTGACCGAAGGCACGATGGCGAAAAGGCTGAGAAAGCCAAACAGGCTGAAAACTGACCAGCGCATGGCTGAATCTCCTGAGTTCGAGTCATTGATGGACGCAGCTTGGCCGAGCGTCGCACCGATTGCCAGCCCGGCAGTTAACGTCAGAACTTGACCTTGCCATGGTGGCAAGCTCGAAACTGGGTTCAACCCTCGGAAAAGGAGTCATCCCATGCAAGTGTTCAACGTTGAAGGCATGTCTTGTGGCCACTGCGTCAAGGCCATCACTCAGGCGGTCCAGGCCAAAGACCCCGCAGCCAGTGTGCGGGTCGATCTGGCGGCCAGGGAGGTCGGTGTCGAAAGTGCGCTGACCGCCCAGCAAGTGATCGAGGCGATCAGCGAAGAGGGCTACGGCGTCAAACTGGCCTGAATTTGATAGTTAGCGAGCTACCGGAATGTTCAAGGCGTCCATGCGCGGCTAGACTGTCGGGCTGCCGACTACTGCCCCACTGGATGCCTGATGAACTTTCGTACCATTCTGATTCTTGGCGCCTTGAGCGCTTTCGGTCCGCTGGCGATCGATTTCTACTTGCCGGCCTTCCCGGCCATGGCTCTGGCTTTCGGGACGGACGAAAATCACGTTCAGATGACGTTGGCGGTGTACTTCCTCGGCTTGTCCATCGGTCAGTTGGCCTATGGCCCGGTGGCGGATCGTTTCGGGCGACGCATTCCATTGCTCATCGGTGTCGGCCTGTTCACCGCAGCATCCGTGGCGTGCGCCTATGCGCCGAACCTGGAATGGCTGATCGGCGCGCGTTTCGTCCAGGCGTTGGGCGGCTGCGCGGGGATGGTGATTTCCCGGGCGGTGGTCAGCGACAAGTGTGATGCGGTGGGGTCGGCGAAAGTCTTTTCGCAGCTGATGCTGGTGATGGGGCTTGCCCCCATTCTCGCGCCATTGCTGGGTGGGTTGTTGGTCAACACCACAGGCTGGCAGTCGATCTTCCTGGCCTTGACCGGTTTCAGTGCGCTGGCGGGGCTGGCGGTTGCGACGGGATTGCCGGAAAGCATGCCGGCCCACATGCCGCGTCAACCGCTGTCGGGTGCGCTGCGCCAGTACGGCCGATTGCTGGCCGACCCGATATTTCTTGGCCATGCCTTGACCGGGGGCATCGCCATCGCCGGGATGTTTGCCTACATCGCCGGTTCACCCTTCATCATCATCAAGCTCTACGGCGTTGCGGCCGAGCATTTCGGCTGGCTGTTCGGCATCAATGCGGCGGGCTTCATTCTGGTGGCGCAGGTCAACGCGCGGTTACTGGCCAAGCGTGGCCCGACGTTCTTGCTGGCGCGCGCGGTGTGGGTCTATCTGGCGGCCGGCTTGGCCCTGCTCGCTGTCAGCTCTCTGCACCCGGCACAACTGTGGCCGCTGCTGATTCCATTGTTCATCTGTATCGCCAGCCTCGGTTGCATCAGCCCCAACGCGGCGGCTTGTGCGATGAACGGGCAGGGCGCACGGGCCGGCAGCGCGTCGGCGCTGCTCGGTTGTCTGCAATTCAGCGTGGCTGCCGGCGCCTCTGCGCTGGTGGGCGTGCTGCACGACGGCAGCGCCGTGCCGATGGCCATGGTCATCAGCCTGTGTGGAATTCTGGTGGTGAGCGCAGCGGTGCTCACCCGGCGTTTGCAAAATGCCCGGGCGCTGGCGCAAGCCCAGGTTTGAGGCCGGAGTCAGCCGGCTGCACGCTGCGCAAGGAGGACGGGAATCTGGTGAGGGGCCTGGATACGGGCTTCAAGGGTACGCGTGAAAGCGCGAGCTTCTGCTTCGCTGCGGAACGTCACAGCATGTTGGTCAAGGCGGACTTGCCACTGGGATTTTGCCAGTTCTTTTATCAGGATCTTCATAGCTGATCACCTCTCGTAAAAGACGTTACGCAAAAGAATACCTCGCAGGAGATTCGATTGTAGTCCCGTATACGCTCACCATTGTGACAAGGATCAACTGTCTGACTGACGGTTTGTAACTAAAAAAAACACGGTTTTCGAGGGTGCCCACAGAGGCTGTCTGCGACCGGGATTGCCCGGTCGCAGTCGGAAAACAGCAGAAGGCGATGAAATCAGCGGCGGTTTTTTTCAGCGCTTCAGAACCCTTCCAGCACAATCTTGCCCTTGGCTTTGCCACTCTCCAGCAGGGCATGGGCACGGCGTAAGTTGGCCGCATTGATTGTGCCGAAGTGTTCGCCCACCGTGGTTTTCAGGGTCCCGGCATCGATCAGCCAGGCGACGCGATTGAGCAGGTTGTGCTGCTCGATCATGTCCGCGGTTTCAAACAGCGAACGGGTGTACATGAACTCCCAGTGCAGTGACAGGCTCTTGCGTTTGAGCTTGGTCACGTCCAGCGACTTGGGATCATCGATCATCGATCAGCGCCAGTTTGCCTTGGGGTGCCAATGCCTCGACCAATTGGTCCAGGTGCTGGTCGGTTTGCGTCAGGCTGGCAACGTGGGTGACTTGATCCACGCCGGCACGTTTGAGTGCTTCGCTCAGTGGCTGACTATGGTCGATCACCAGATCGGCGCCCAGTTCCTTCACCCAGCTTTGGGTCTGCGCACGCGAAGCGCTGCCGATGACTTTCAGGGCCGTCAGTTGGTGAGCGAGCTGCGTAAGCATCGAGCCCACGCCACCCGCCGCGCCGACGATCAACAGGCTCTGGCCTTCGTCGGTTTTACCTTCGCGCACTTGCAGGCGCTCGAACAACAGCTCCCACGCCGTGATCGCGGTGAGCGGCAGGGCAGCGGCCTCGGCGAAACCCAGGGTCTTTGGCATGTGGCCGACGATGCGCTCGTCCACCACATGCAACTCGCTGTTGCCGCCCGCACGCGCGATGGAGCCGGCGTAATACACCTTGTCGCCGGCCTGGAACAGTGTCACCTCACTGCCCACCGCCTTGACCACACCGGCCACATCCCAACCCAACACCTTGGCCGCACCACCTTCGGGCTGGACGTTCTGGCGCACCTTGGTGTCTACCGGGTTGACCGAGATGGCTTTGACTTCCACCAGCAAGTCGCGGGGACCGGCAACCGGGTCCGGCAATTCGATGTCTTGCAGAGCCTTGTCGTCACTGATCGGCAACGAGGCGTAGTAGGCAATGGCTTTCATGGGCGGCTCCGGAACACTAATAAAGAATAGATTCGATGAGGCAGATGATTGGCTATTTCTCCTGAAGATAAAACCGGCTAAAAGAGCAGTCTCTTTCAATATTTTTTTGATAATCGGTGCTCTGATGCTGCGTTTCGATGACTTGCAGTTGTTTGTCCGGGCGGCGGACCTTGGCAGTCTGTCCGCCGCCGCGCGGGGCATGGACATGTCGGCGGCCGTGGCCAGTGCGGCGCTCAAGCGCATCGAACAGCAACTCGGCGCCCGATTGTTGGCCCGTTCGACCCGCAGCCTGCGCCTGACCGCCGAAGGCGAGGGCTTTCTCAAATACGCCCGCGCGGCCCTGAGCAATCTTGACGAGGGCCGGCGATTGCTGGCCAGTGGTCAGGACCAGGTCAGCGGGGTGCTGCAACTGTCGGCGCCATCGGACTTTGGCCGCAACCTGCTGCTGCCCTGGCTCGACGAGTTTCAACGCGAGCATCCGAAACTCACCGTGCGCCTGCTGCTGGGGGACCGCATCGCCGATCTGTTTCGTCAACCGGTAGACATTGCCCTGCGCTACGGTGAGCCGGAGGACTCCAGCCTGGTGGCGCTGCCCATCGCCCCGCAGAACCGCCGGGTGCTGTGCGCCGCTCCCGGCTATCTGGCCCGGCATGGCGAGCCGCGGCATCTGGAGCAACTGGCACAGCACAATTGCCTGTTGTACATGCTCGGCAGCCGGGTCCACGATCACTGGAGTTTTCACGATGGCAAACGCGAAGTCAGCCTGACCGTCAGCGGCGATCGTTTCAGTGACGATGCCGATGTCGTGCGCCTTTGGGCCGTGGCAGGAGCCGGGATCGCTTACAAGTCCTGGCTCGATGTGGCCGCCGATGTACTGGCCGGCCGCTTGAAGGTGCTGATGCCAGAGCTGCTCTGTGAGCGCGCACCGTTGAATCTGCTGTGCGCCCATCGCGCACAATTGAGTAAGCCGGTGAACCTGTTGCGTCAAATGCTTGCCAGACGATGCGCCCTTTTGAGCAGTCAATTTCCAGGTTTTGCGGAAATCGATCATTAGTCGCCCAAAAAAAGAGAAATTTCCCTCAGGAACGATCACCACCTACGCCGGGCGGAGGAAAGGATCCGCCGACCAACCCGAATATACTAACGCCCTCATCATATACGTAGCGTCGATCCCCCAATGGCGGGTCCACGTACGAGTCGGCCCGGCTGCACGGTCAACCTTCTGGCCTTCGCAGCATCGGCCAGGCAGCGCTAATGAGTGAGCAAGGCGTTGCCGGGCTTATGGCAGTTTCCACGGATTGGCCGACGACACATTACTGGTCAAGATTTCTCTGGGCAGTAGACGAATCGATTCAACAGGGAGTGAATACATGGAACATGCACCTTGCATCAGCCAGATCGCCACATTGCTGGCTGACCCAAAGCGCAGCGCAATGATGTGGGCCTTGATGGATGGTTCGGCGCGAACAACCGAAGAGTTGGCATTGCTGGCCAGCCTGTCACCGTCTTCGGCCAGTGCACACCTGGGACGTTTGTCCGCCGGAGGTCTGCTGAGGGTTGAAAACCGCGGCCGCAAACGCTTCTTCCGCCTGGCCGCGCCCGAGGTCGGGGCGGCAATCGAAGCACTGGCCAGCGCGACCTTCGCCAGCGCACCCCAGGATATTCCGGACGTATTCAAGCGTAATGTGCCTCTCGCCAAACCCCGGGCGGTGCGTTCGTCATTGCTGAGTGCCCGACTGTGCGACGATCACTTGGGGGGCACCCTGTCCGCCGATCTGTATCAGCGACTGCTGGAGGCAGGCTGGATCGAACACTTTGATCAGCGGGTCACGGTCACGCTCAAGGGCGCGACGGAGTTGGCGGCACGGGGCGTATTCATCCAGGCGCTGGCCCATCACAACGGCAGGGTTGCCTGCGCGTGCCCTGACTGGAGCGAAAGACGCCCGCACTTGGGCGGCTCGCTAGGCGCGGCACTGTTGCAGCTGTTCATGCAGTCGGGGTGGCTGAGCCTGCCCAACGATTCCCGAGCCTTACAGGTGACTGCCTCCGGGCAGCGCGAAATTCATCGCTTTGCCCAGGAAACCGAGTTGGAAATGGCGCTGTAGGAGCCGGCTTGCCGGCGATGGCGGCCTCCCAACCAGCATCAACATTGGAGGTGATGGCCTTATCGCTGGCAAGCCAGCTCCTACAAGGATTTGCGTTTGACTTTAGGGCTTCACCAACCGCGCATCGAGGCTGTTCTGCGCCAGGCGTTTGGCCTGATCCTGGGTCATGCCCAAGTGGGTGTGCAGCGCATGGAAGTTCTCGGTGACATAGCCACCGAAGTACGCCGGGTCGTCGGAGTTCACGGTCACTTTTACGCCGCGCTCCAGCATGTCGAGAATGTTGTGCTGGGACATGTGATCGAACACGCAAAGCTTGGTGTTCGACAACGGGCATACGGTCAGCGGGATCTGCTCGTCGATGATTCGCTGCATCAGGCGCTCGTCTTCGATGGCGCGCACACCATGGTCGATGCGCTGGATTTTCAGCAGGTCGATGGCTTCCCAGATGTACTCGGGCGGGCCTTCTTCACCGGCGTGGGCGACGGTCAGGAAGCCTTCGTGACGGGCGCGATCGAACACGCGCTGGAACTTGCTTGGCGGGTGCCCCATCTCGGAACTGTCCAGGCCCACGGCGACGAACGCATCGCGGAACGGCAACGCCTGGTCGAGGGTTTTCTGTGCCTGGTCTTCGCTCAGATGGCGCAGGAAGCTCAGGATCAAACCACTGGTGATGCCCAGTTGCTGCTCGCCATCCTTCAGCGCGGCGGCGATGCCGTTGAGCACCACCTCGAACGGGATGCCACGGTCGGTGTGGGTCTGCGGGTCGAAGAACGGTTCGGTGTGAATCACGTTCTGCTCTTTGCAGCGCAGCAGGTACGCCCAGGTCAGGTCATAGAAATCCTGGGACGTGCGCAGCACATCGGCACCCCGGTAATACAGGTCGAGGAACTCCTGCAGGTTGTTGAAGGCATACGCCTTGCGCAAGGTTTCGACGTCGTTCCATGGCAAGGCAATCTTGTTGCGCTCGGCCAGGGCGAACAACAGCTCGGGTTCCAGCGAGCCTTCCAGGTGCAGGTGCAACTCTGCCTTGGGCAGGGCGTTCAGCCAGTCGTACATAATTCTTTTCTCATCAGGTGCAATGGTCGCCATTCTACAGAGGGTTGCCGCAACAATTGGTAAAACCTGACCAGGCGGTTCATCACACCGCTTCCAGTTCCCGTCGGTAAGCGTAGGTATCGGCGAAGCGCGAGAGCAGGAACTCGGCGCAGGTGGTGAGCGGGTATTTCGCCGGGTGCAATGCGTCCTGACAGCCGGGCAGGCATTCGATGCGGGTATCCGGGTGCGGCTCGGCGAAGAACGGCATCGAATAACGATCCACGCCGAGCGGGCTGATCACCCGGTGCGGCGTCGACAGGTAACGGTCATTGCTCCAGCGCGCCATCATGTCGCCGAGGTTGACCACGAACGTACCTTCGATCGGCGGCGCGTCGATCCATTCGCCTTTGACGTTGCGTACCTGCAAGCCACCGGCGGCGTCCTGATAGAGCAGGGTGATGCAGCCGTAGTCGGTGTGCGCCCCGGCACCTTGTTGCTCTTCGGAACTGGCGGTGTGGCGCGGCGGGTAATGGATCATCCGCAGTACGCTGACCGGGTCATTGAAGCGTGTGTCGAAGAAATCGCGCTTAATTCCCAGCGCGATGGTCATGGCCCGTAACAGCGTTTGCGCGAGGGCTTGCATGTCGACGTAGTGCTGTTCCATCAACGCTTCCCAGCCGGTCATGGACGGATGGCGATTGGGGCCGCGCAAGGGTTTTTCCGCCAGTACGTCAGGGTGCTCGGCCGGCAGGTGCAGGCCCATGTCGAAGGTTTCTTTGAGGTCGCTGGGTTTGCTTGGGTCCAATTGCTCGGTGGCAATGGCGCCGTAGCCGCGATGGTGACGGGTTTGAGTGATGTCGATCTTGAGCTTTTCGGCGGTGGGTTGGGCGAAGAAGCGCTTGGCGTGATCGAGCAGCTCGTCGATTCGCGCAGTGCTGATCGGGTGGCCCTTGATGTAGAAAAAGCCCCACTCACGGCAGGCGAGGTCGATTTGATTGGCGACAGTTTGCCAGGCGATTTGGTCGGCGCTGTAGAGCGGGGTGATGTCGATGATGGGGAGGCTGTTCATGCGCAGTCCTTAAGAACGCTGAAGATCCAATGTGGGAGCGGGCTTGCTCGCGAAAGCGGTGTGTCAGGCGACATATACATCGACTGAGATGACGCTTTCGCGAGCAAGCCCGCTCCCACAGGATTTTGTGTTGTGGTTAAAACGTTACTTCGGAATCTCGGCCTTCATGCCTTCCACGTAGTAATTCATCGACGCCAGTTCCGCCGTGGTCGCGCTCACGCCCGCCGGAATTTTCTCGACCCCGGCCTGATCCTTGATCGGCCCGGTGAACAGTTGCAGCGCACCGCTCTTGATGTCGGCGATGAGCTGCTCGGCTTCGCTCTTCACCGACGCCGGCACCAGGTCGCTGATCGGCAGCTCAACGGTGCCTTCCTTCAAACCGCCCCAGTAGTCCTGGGGCTTCCAGTCATGGTCGATCACGCTTTGGGTTGCCTGAACGTAGTGCGGGCCCCAATCGTTGACGATGGAGGTCAGTACCGCTTTCGGTCCGAAGTGCGCCATGTCCGAAGCGTAGCCCACGGCGTACACGCCGCGACGTTCGGCGGCCTGGATCGGCGCGGGGCTGTCGGTGTGCTGGAACACCACGTCCACGCCCTGGTCGATCAGCGCGTTGGCGGCATCGGCTTCCTTGCCCGGGTCGAACCAGGAGTTGACCCACACCACCTTGATCTCGGTGCCGGGGTTGTACTTGTTCAGGGCCAGCTGGATAGCGTTGATGTCGCGGATCACTTCCGGGATCGGGAACGAGGCGACGTAGCCGACCTTCTTGGTCTTGGTCATCTTCGCCGCGAGGAAGCCGCCGACGTAGCGGCCCTCATACGTGCGCGCCAGGTAAGTGCCGAGGTTCTTGTCCTGCTTGTAGCCGGTGGCGTGTTCGAAGGTCACCTTGGGAAACTGTTTGGCAACTTTCACCGTCGGGTTCATGTAGCCGAAGGAGGTGGTGAAGATCAGGTCGTACTTGTCCTTGGCCATGTTGCGGATCACCCGCTCGGCGTCGGCGCCTTCGGGGACGTTTTCCACGTAGTTGGTGGTGATCTGCGAGCCGAATTTTTCCGCGAGTTCCTTGCGCCCCTGTTCATGCTGATACGTCCAGCCGTGGTCACCGATCGGACCGATATAGACGAAGCCGACTTTCAGCGGATCGGCGGCTGCGGCGGTCAGGCTGGCGCTCAAACCGATGGCCGCCGCAACGGCGCAAAGCAGCTTCTTCAACGGACGGTTGTGCATGAATTGGAACTCCATTTTGTTGTGTGGTTGGCTGGGCTCTCTGGCTTGCACAGGGCAATGCAAATTGCTGACCAACAAGACAACAAAACATGAATCCGCGGTGATGCTATCGCGAGCAGGCTCGCGACAGGTTCTTGAAGTCCGATAACAGTGCATGTCCTTGCACAACTGCCATCCACTGGTGCGCCAATCCAGATGGCCATGACCCTTCACAAAACCAATGTGGGAGCGGTCTTGCTCGCGAGGGGGTTGTGTCAGTCACATAAATATCGACTGACACAACCCCTTCGTCGGAACGCCGCCCGGAGCAAGCCCGCTCCCACAGTTTTAATCGGTGTTGTATCAGGTCCCGGCGATCAACTGCCGAGCCGCCTGGCTGTGATCAGCAATCAACCCCTTCAGATCCAGCCCTTCGACCTGCCCGTCTATCACCCGCCACTTGCCGCCGACCATCACTCGATCCGCGCGATCAGCACCGCATAGCAGCAACGCCGAGATCGGATCATGACTGCCGGAGAAGCGCAGTTCATCC
This sequence comes from Pseudomonas fluorescens, assembly GCF_040448305.1. NCBI lineage: Bacteria > Pseudomonadati > Pseudomonadota > Gammaproteobacteria > Pseudomonadales > Pseudomonadaceae > Pseudomonas > Pseudomonas fluorescens. The sequence continues at coordinate 722,773 of NZ_CP148752.1, forward strand.
AGTTTGAACATCGCCAGGTCAGCCTGCTTGCCCACCGCCAATTCGCCGATATCGGTACGGCCCAGCAGGCTCGCCGAACCCTTGGTCGCCCAACCCAACACGCGCTCCGGGGTGATCTTCTCGGCGCCGTAGCGCAGGCGTTGGATGTACAACGCCTGACGCGCTTCGAGCATCATGTTCGAGGCATCGTTGGACGCCGAACCGTCCACGCCCAAACCAAGCAAGGCACCGGCATCGGTCAACTCGATGGTCGGGCAGATGCCCGAGGCCAGGCGCATGTTCGAACTCGGGCAATGGCAAATGCCGGTGCCGGCGGCGCCGAGGCGGGCGATTTCATCCGGGTTGAAATGGATGCCATGGGCCAGCCAGGTACGCGGACCAAGCCAGCCAACACTGTCCAGATAGTCCACGGTGCGCAGGCCGAAGCGTTGCAGGCAGAAATCTTCTTCGTCGAGGGTTTCTGCCAGGTGGGTGTGCAGGCGCACGTCGAGTTTGTTAGCCAGTTCGGCACTGGCCGACATGATTTCCGGTGTCACCGAGAACGGCGAGCAAGGTGCCAGGGCGATCTGGATTTGCGCGCCGTCACCGCGTTCGTGGTATTCGGCGATCAGCCGCTGGCTGTCGGCGAGGATCACTTCGCCTTCCTGCACGGTCTGTTGCGGCGGCAGGCCACCGTCCTTTTCACCGAGGCTCATGGAACCGCGGGTGAGCATGGCGCGCATGCCCAGCTCGCGAACGCTCTCGACCTGCACGTCGATCGCGTTTTCCAGACCTTCCGGGAACAGGTAGTGATGGTCAGCCGCGGTGGTGCAACCGGACAGCAGCAATTCAGCCAACGCGACTTTGGTGGCGAGGGCGAGTTTTTCCGGGGTCAGGCGTGCCCAGACCGGGTACAGGGTTTTCAGCCACGGGAACAGCGGCTGGTTGACCACCGGCGCCCAGGCGCGGGTCAGGGTTTGATAGAAGTGGTGATGGGTGTTGATCAGGCCCGGCAGGATCACATGCTCGCGGGCATCGAACACTTCATTGCACGGTGCGGACGGTTGTTGACCGGCGCCGAGTACTTCGACGATCAAACCGTCTTGCAGCACCAGACCGCCACGGGCATCGAGACCGTTGGAGGTGAAAATGGCGAGGGGATTTTTTAACCAGGTACGGGTCGCAGGCATGTTGGCCGGCTCCTCTGAAAGTTGGGTTCAGGGTTGCCAGCTCAGTGTTGCCCTGTCTGCTGATCCAGGTTCGCCGGGGAGGCGAGGTGCGCAGTGTCGATCAAAACGCTCTGGCGGGCAAGCCCAACCCGACCAGACGAAGAGTAACCCTGTGGGAGCGAGCCTGCTCGCGATGACGGAGTGTCAGTCGACAACATCTGTGCCTGATACACCGCCATCGCGAGCAGGCTCGCTCCCACAGGTTATGGGGTGTTACCAGGGAATGGTTTCACCCCGGTAGTTGATGAAGTGATGCCCGCCCTTGCCGACATACGCATTCACTTGATCGATCAGGCCACGGGTGCTGGTTTCCACGTCGATGTCCGCGCCTTCACCACCCATGTCGGTTTTCACCCAGCCCGGGTGCAGCGACAGCACGGTGAGCCCGGTTTCGCCCAACTGAGTGACGAAGCTGCTGGTCATGGAATTCAGTGCCGCCTTGCTGGCCTTGTACAGTGCAAGTTCTGGCGCATCGGGCATGGTCACGCTGCCCAGCACCGAACTCATGAAGGCCAGCACGCCGGTGTCCGGGCGCAGTTGCTCGACAAAACGCTGGGCCAGGTTGATCGGCGCCACGGCGTTGGTGAAAAACAGCTGACCGACTTCGGCCATTGTCGCGCCGCCGTTCGGCGTCTGGACATCCGGCCCCTTGACCCCGGCATTGACGAACAACAGGTCAAACACATCACCCTTGAGTTGTTGGCTCAGGGCGGACACCGCCGGCTGATCGTCCATGTCGAGCTTTTCGATCCGCACATTGCCCAGGGCCTGCAAGGCTTCGGCTTTTTGCGGATCGCGCACGGTGGCGGTGACTTGCCAGCCATCGGCCAGCAGGGTTTTCACCAGCCCGAGGCCAAGCCCCCGGGAGGCGCCGATGATGAGTGCGGTTTTTGCCTTGGACATGAGTGGCTTCCTTGAAAGTTCAGGATCGTGGATTCAATGGACACTGTTGCCCGAGCCGTTGTTGCAACTCGTCGCGCAGCGCGCCGAGTTCGGCCATGCGGGCTTCGATCAGTTTGAGTTTGTCTTGCAGCAGTTGCGTGACGGCGCTGTCCGGATCGGGCGATTGCCAGATTGTAGCGACGCTGTCGCCGATCTCGCCGAGGGTAAAGCCCAGTCGTTGAGCGGTCTTGATGTACTGCACCAGTTGCACCATGTCTGGCGGATAGTCGCGATACCCGTTGGCGCTGCGTTGCGCCGCAATCAACCCGCGCTGCTCGTAAAAGCGCAGCGTGTCGCGGCTGACGGCGCTGGCCTGGGCTAATTCACCGATGCGCATCATGACGTCTCGAGAGGGCTTGACCCTGGAGCATACTCCAGGCTTTAGCCTTGTTGCTCCCTGAATTGATGGAGCAATGTCGATGTGGACTACAGCGCAATATCGCCGGTTGGTGCAAGGCAGTGCCTGGTATGACCTGATTGTGACGGTCGCGTTTGTCACGCCGTGGAGTTTTGCGGCGTTGCATGGGGTTTTGACGGGGGTGAGTCAGGCGTTGAGTTTGCCCGGTGAGCTGCCACCGTTCGAACCGGTGCACATGCTGATGGCGAATCTGCTGGGGTCGATTGTCTGCATATGGTCGGTGCTGCGGATTCGTGATCCGCAGCAGGTTTATGGGCGGTATGACGCCGTGGCCAGGTTTCTGTTCTCGGCCTGGCAGGCATATGCTCTGATCCATGGCGCGAGTTCGCTGCTGGTGGTTTTTCTGGTGTTTGAATTGGCGTGGGGCATTGCTCAGGTGTTGCCTGTTCGGACGCTTTCGCGAGCAGGCTCGCTCCCACAGGGTGGCTGTGTCGAACACTAATATTGAGCCAACCCCGGATCATTGTGGGAGCGAGCCTGCTCGCGAAGAGGCCCGCCCAGACAACCACTAATGCCCAGCCTGCCACGGCTGCCCCAACGACACCGGCGCATACAACCGTGTGCGCTGCGCATCCCGTGACAGCAACACCAGCACCACAATGGTCGCGACATACGGCAACATCGCCAGCAGACTCGACGGAATCGCCAGCCCTAACCCCTGCGCCACCAGGTGCAGGATGCTGGCGAGCCCGAACAGGTACGCGCCAAGCAGCAGGCGCCACACCCGCCAACTGGCGAACACCACCAGCGCCAGGGCAATCCAGCCGCGCCCGGCACTCATGTTCTCCGCCCACATCGGTGTGTAGGCCAGGGACAGATAAGCCCCGGCCAACCCAGCCATCGCACCGCCGAACAACACCGCCAGCGTGCGCACAGCCAACACCGGCAAGCCCATGGCGCTGGCCGCATCCGGGTTTTCCCCGACCGCCTGAATGATCAGCCCGACGCGGCTTTTCAGAATTACCCAGGCCGCCAGTGCAAACAGCGCGAACGACAAATACACCAACAGGTCCTGGGCAAACAGCATCCGCCCGATCAGCGGGATCTCGCTCAAATATGGAATCGCCATCGGCTCGAACCCCGCCAGCGGCTTGCCGACCCACGCCGCCCCGACAAAGGTCGACAGGCCCACGCCGAAAATCGTCAGGGCCAGACCGGTGGCCACCTGATTGGCGTTGAACACCAGTGCCACCAGGGCGAACAGCGACGACAACAGCATCCCGGCGAGCATCGCCAGCAACACGCCGAGCCACAGGTGGCCGGTGTTGAACGCGACGATGAAACCGATCACCGAGCCAAACAGCATCATGCCTTCCTGGCCGAGGTTGAGGACGCCGCTTTTCTCGCAGATCAGTTCCCCCAGCGCCACCAGCAGCAACGGCGTACCGCAGCGGACCATGGCGTAGAAAATATTGCTCAGCAGATCGATATCCATCACAACGCTCCTGCTTGTACGGCGGTGGCTTGTGCGCGACGGGGCCAGCGCAGGTTCAAGCGCGGTCGGTAGAGAATCAGCACATCACTGGCCAGCAGGAAAAACAGCATCATGCCCTGGAACAATTGGGTGATCGCTTGCGGCAGATTCAGGCTCATTTGTGCGCTTTCGCCGCCGATGTACAGCAGCGCCATCAACAGGCTGGAAAACAGGATGCCGACAGGATTCAGGCGGCCGAGAAATGCCACGGTGATCGCCGCATAGCCGTAGCCCGGCGAGACCTGCGGCACCAACTGGCCGATGGGGCCGGTGACTTCGCACACACCGGCCAGTCCCGCCAGACCGCCGCTGATCAACAGCGCGAGCCAGATCAGGCGCTTCTCGCGAAAGCCGACGAAACCGGCGGCACGCTTGTCCAGCCCGAGCACTTTGATCTGGAAACCGACAAAGCTTTTTTGCAACAACACCCACACGGTCACCAGCGCGAGCAGGGCGAAGTAAACCCCGGCGTGGCCCCGGCCATCCTCCATGAGCAGCGGCAAGCGGCTGGCGTCACCGAACATCGCCGATTGCGGAAAATTGAAACCTTCCGGATCTTTCAGTGGGCCGTGCACGCAATACAGCAAAAGGTTCAGGGCGATGTAGTTGAGCATAATGCTGGTGAGGATCTCATTGGCGTTGAAACGCGTGCGCAACCACGCCGTCAGCCCGGCCCACGCAGCTCCGGCCAAGGTGCCGGTAAGCAAGATCAGCACCAGCGCCCAGCGGCTTTGCATATCGATGATGTTCACCGCCAGCGCACTGCCGGCCAACGCACCGAGCAGCAGTTGACCTTCGGCACCGATGTTCCAGATGCGCGCCTGATAGGCGACCGCCAGGCCCAATGCGCAGAGCAGAATCGGCAGGGCTTTGACCAACAATTCGGAGACGCCATACAGGTCGCTGACCGGCGCGATCAGCAAGGTGTGCAAGGTTAGCAGCGGGTCGTGCCCGAGCGCGATAAACAACAAGGATCCACAGCCCAGGGTCAGTGCAGCCGCCAGCAACGGCGAGCACCACAGCATCAGGCGCGATTGCTGGCCCCGGGGTTCAAGAGAAAGCAGCATGTGACACTCCGTTAACGCGAGGCGGATGCGAGTGATTGAGGGGCACCGAACTGGCCGGCCATCCAGCCGCCGACATCGCTCAGGCGCGTGTCGACTGTGGCGTGGAGCGCGGACAGTCGACCGCCGCACAGGGCGCCGAGGCGGTCGCTGATCTGGAACAGTTCGTCGAGGTCTTCGGAGATCACCAGGATCGCCGCGCCAGCATCGCGCAAGGCAATCAACGCGCGATGTATGGCGGCGGCGGCACCGACGTCCACACCCCAGGTCGGGTGTGCGGCGACCAGCAGTTTCGGTCGCTGAAGGATTTCCCGGCCAAGGATGAATTTCTGCAAATTGCCTCCGGACAGGCTGCGGGCCTGCGCCTGGCTATCGGGTGTCTTGACCCCGAAACGGCGGATGATTTCCTCGGCCAGTGCTTCGACTTTGCCGCGCTGGATCAGGCCGTTACTCACCAGTCCCTGCTGGAAAGCGGTCAGCAGCGCGTTGTCCGCCAGGCTCAGCTCCGGCACCGCACCATGACCCAGGCGTTCGGCGGGAACGAACGCCAGGCCGAGTTGGCGGCGTGCATCGGGACGCAAATGGGCGACTGGCTCCTTGCCAAATCGGATCGTCGCGCTGGCGTTGCGGGGCAACAGTTCTTCGCCGCTGAGCAAGGCCAGCAACTCATCCTGGCCATTGCCGGCGACACCGGCGATGCCGACAATTTCACCGCCACGCACTTCAAGGTCGATGTCCTTGAGCGAGCAACCGAACGGGTCGGGGTTGTGCCAGGACAAGCCATTCACACTGAGGAACGTCGCAGCGCCAGTCACCTTTGGATAATCGGTGATCAACTCCGTGGCTTCACCGACCATCAACCGCGCCAACTGCTGATCCGTACACTCCGCCGGCAGGCAATGCCCGGCCACCCGTCCGCCGCGCAGTACCGTCGCGCTGTGGCACAACGCACGCACTTCCCCAAGCTTGTGGCTGATGAACAAAATGCTGCAGCCTTCGGCGGCGAGCCGGCGCAGGGTGACGAACAAGTCGTCGGCCTCTTGCGGCGTCAGCACCGAAGTTGGCTCATCGAGAATCAACAGGCGGATGTCCTGCATCAGGCAGCGAATGATTTCCACCCGTTGCCGTTCACCGATCGACAGGCTGTGGACAAGTCGCTCAGGTTCCAGCGCCATGCCGTAGCGCCGGGACACCTCGCGAATCTTCGGCTCAAGCTGTTTGGGTGTGCCTGCCGCCGCACCCATGGCCAGGGCGATGTTCTGCGCCACGCTCAGGGTTTCGAACAGCGAGAAATGCTGGAACACCATGCCGATTCCCAAACCCCGGGCCTGGGCCGGGTTGCGCAGGCTCATCCGCTGACCTTGCCAGATCACTTCGCCGGAATCGGCGTGGGTCACGCCGTAGATGATCTTCATCAGCGTGCTTTTGCCTGCGCCGTTTTCGCCGAGCAGCGCATGGATCTCGCCAGGGGCAATGGTCAGGTCGATGGCATCGTTGGCCAGGCAACCGGGGTAGCGTTTTGTGATTCTGCGCAGTTGCAGGCGCGGAACCGGGTCGGGGATTGAAGCGTGATTGGGCATGACAGGCTCGGTGCTGTTGGACTTGTGCCTGTGGATAAAGCAATTTTCTGGCCACTAGGTCAGGAAAACCTCGAAGCCCTGCGAGCAGAGGCGTTGAGTACACAGCTTTCAAATGTGCCACGCGCAGCCCGGCACCACATGGGGGCAAGGGTGCAAATCAAGCCCCGATTTTGCTCGTGCGCTTTTGCTCAAAAAATGAGCAATCGACCACAAGCCATACCGTGCAGGGCGCCGAGGCGGCCATGAACGGGTTATCCACAGATTGCTCCACAGTATTTGTGTGCAAGCTCAGAGCACGGGCATAAGCACTGAGTGGCTTTCTTCTAAAGGCGATAAACCGTTGTAACTGTTTGTTTTTATTTGAATTTGATGTGCTTGATGGCAGATTGGACGAAAATTGAGCAAAGACCGCAAAGCCGCATGACAGAAGGGTTACAGCGGTATGTGCTCAGGTTATCCACAGGCGGGTGCACAGCAGATGTGGGCAAATATGGAATAAGTGAAAAAGCGGCGTGCCCCAAAAAATCGCAGCCTGAACTGAAGCGCTTTTAGCGCTGCAACAAAATACGTCCGCGGCTCAAATCGGCCAGCTGTGACTGCAAGGTGTCGATCTGTGCAGCGCCCACGGCCAACTGCAACTCGACACCATTGGCGGTGAAGCTTTCATCCACAACCAATCCCCCTGCCTCTGCCACCCGCAGCTTGACCAGGGCCAACTCGGCAAATCCGCACGCGCAACGCAGCGGCACCCGGCTGATCAGCTCGATCTTCGGCGCCGTTTGCAGGCATTTGTTTGCACCCCCGCCATAGGCCCGGGCGAGCCCCCCGGTGCCCAGTTGGATGCCGCCATACCAGCGAATCACCAGCACCGCGACCTGATCGCAATCCTGCGCCTCGATCGCCGCCAGAATCGGCCGGCCGGCCGTACCGCCGGGCTCGCCATCATCGGTGCTGCGATATTGATCGCCGAGTTTCCAGGCCCAGCAGTTGTGCGAGGCATTCAAGTCGCTGTGCTGTTCAATGAACGCCTGGGCCTCGGCCGGGCTGGAGATCGGCGCGGCGAAGGTAATGAAGCGGCTCTTGCGAATCTCTTCGCGGTATTCGCAAAAACCGCTGAGGGTAAATGGCATAAGTGCTTAGATGGCAGGTTTCAGGCCGCAGCCTTTGAGAATGATGCGGATCAGGTTGTCCCCGGCGTCTTCCATGTCTTGCTTGGTCAACCTGGAGCGCCCGGTGACGCGGCAGATCTGCGTGGCGAAGTCGGCGTAGTGCTGGGTGCTGCCCCACAACAGGAAGATCAGGTGCACCGGATCGACCGGGTCCATTTTACCGGCGTCGATCCACGCCTGGAACACGCCCGCACGGCCCTGGAACCAGGCGCGATAATCCTGGTTGAAGTACTCGGTCAGGCATTCACCGCCGCTGATGACTTCCATGGCAAATATCCGCGAGGCTTGCGGCTGGCGTCGGGAGAACTCCATTTTTGCGCGGATGTAGCGGGTCAAGGCTTCGGTCGGGTCATCCTCGGCGGTGAGGGTGTTGAAGGTGCTGTCCCACAACTCGATGATGTTGCTCAACACCGCCACGTACAAACCGAGCTTGTTGGTGAAGTAGTAATGCAGGTTCGCCTTGGGCAGCCCGGCATTCTGGGCGATGGTGTTCATGCTCGTGCCTTTGTACCCGTGACGGGCGAACTCGTCTTCGGCGGCTTTGATGATGGTCTCTTCGTTTTTCTGACGAATGCGGCTGACGGGTTTTCCGCCGTGGGCAGGGACTTCAAAGGTCATAGGCACTTCCGAGAAGGTGAGTGGGTGCGGCCAGTGCGTTGATAGCGTACCCGCAGGCTACAGACAAGTCTTTGGGGAAAAACCAATCTACTGTGGGAGCGAGCCTGCTCGCGAAGACGGAGCATCAGTCGATACCAATGCAGCTGACACACCGCTTTCGCGAGCAGGCTCGCTCCCACAGGACTTCTTCAATTATGCAATTCAACGCGTCGCCGCGAGACTCTCCAGAAAGCTTTCCAGCACCAGATGAGGTCGACGCCCCTTGCGGGTGACCGACGCCAGGCTCAGGTCATAGAAGCGCGTTCTGGCTTTCAACGCGCGCAACCGCCCCTGCTGCACCCAAAGACTCGCGTAGTGATCCGGCAGATAACCGATGTAGCGCCCGGTCAGGATCAGGAACGCCATGCCTTCACGGTCCGAGGCACTGGCGGTGCAATTGAGCGCTTGATAGTGAGCCTGGATCTCCGCCGGCAAACGGAAGGTGGGTGCGATGGCGTCTTGACTGTTCAGGCGTTCGTCGTCCAGTTGCTTGTCGTCGACATAAAACAGCGGGTGACCTACCGCGCAGTACAACAGCGAACGTTCGCTATACAGCGGTTGATACTCCAGCCCCGACAGTGCGCTGGCCTGCGGCACCACGCCGACGTGCAGGCGACCGTCGAGCACGCCTTGTTCGACTTCATTGGGCGCGATCATGCGGATCTGGATCTGCACATCCGGGCCGCGTTCTTTCAGTTGTGCGAGGGCATGGGTGATGCGCATGTGGGGCAGGGTGACCAGGTTGTCCGTCAAACCAATGATCAATTCGCCGCGCAAGTGCTGGTGCAGGCCGTTGACCTCGGTACGGAAGCTTTCCAGTGCACTTAGCAGTTGCAAGGCCGATTGATAGACCTCACGGCCTTCTTCGGTCAGGGAAAACCCGGCACGTCCCCGTTGGCACAGGCGCAGGCCGAGGCGCTGCTCCAGATCGCTCATCTGCTGGCTGATCGCCGAGCGACCGATGCCCAGCACGGTTTCCGCTGCGGAGAAGCCGCCGGATTCCACCACGCTGCGAAAGATCCTCAGCAGGCGGATATCAAAGTCGCTGACCTGGGCCAGCGGATCGGGACGGCGAGTGCTCATGCGGGTTACTCAAAGTTTAGTAATTGGCTGACTGAACATTAGAAGAGTTGGGTTTCACAGACTTTATCCCCGTGGCAATTTAGCTGCAACAACGGTTTTCAATCCTTACGCCGCTTATTGCCTTGCGAGGTTTCGCCCATGAACCAGCCTGAAAACGCCCCGACTTCCCTGGCCAGCCAGCTCAAGCTCGATGCTCACTGGATGCCTTACACCGCCAACCGCAACTTCCAGCGCGACCCACGCCTGATCGTTGGCGCCGAAGGCAGCTGGCTGATCGACGACAAGGGTCGCAAGGTATATGACTCGCTGTCCGGTCTGTGGACCTGTGGCGCCGGGCACACTCGCAAGGAAATCCAGGAAGCGGTCGCCAAGCAACTGGGCACTCTCGATTACTCGCCAGCTTTCCAGTACGGCCACCCGCTGTCGTTTCAACTGGCCGAGAAAATCACCGACCTGACCCCGGGCAACCTGAACCACGTGTTCTTCACTGACTCGGGCTCCGAGTGTGCTGACACCGCCGTGAAGATGGTTCGTGCTTACTGGCGTCTGAAAGGCCAGTCGACCAAGACCAAAATGATCGGCCGCGCCCGTGGCTACCACGGTGTGAACATCGCCGGCACCAGCCTTGGCGGCGTGAATGGAAACCGCAAGCTGTTCGGTCAGGCGATGATGGACGTCGACCATCTGCCGCACACTTTGCTGGCAAGCAACGCTTACTCCCGTGGCATGCCGGAGCAGGGCGGTATTGCCCTGGCTGACGAACTGCTGAAGCTGATCGAACTGCACGATGCGTCGAACATCGCGGCGGTCTTCGTCGAGCCATTGGCCGGTTCCGCTGGCGTGCTGGTTCCACCACAGGGTTACCTCAAGCGTCTGCGTGAAATCTGCGACCAGCACAACATCCTGCTGGTGTTCGACGAAGTGATCACCGGTTTTGGCCGTACCGGTACCATGTTCGGCGCCACCACCTTCGGCGTGACCCCGGACCTGATGTGCATCGCCAAGCAAGTCACCAACGGTGCGATCCCGATGGGCGCGGTGATTGCCAGCTCCGAGATCTACCAGACCTTCATGAATCAGCCGACGCCTGAATACGCGGTGGAATTCCCTCACGGCTACACCTATTCCGCGCACCCGGTGGCTTGCGCCGCGGGTCTTGCCGCACTCGACCTGCTGCAAAAGGAAAACCTGGTGCAGAGCGTGGCCGAAGTCGCACCGCATTTCGAAAATGCGCTGCACGGCCTCAAAGGCACCAAGAACATCATCGACATCCGCAACTTCGGCCTGGCCGGCGCGATCCAGATCGCGCCACGTGACGGCGACGCCATCGTGCGTCCGTTCGAAGCCGGCATGGCGCTGTGGAAAGCCGGGTTCTACGTACGCTTCGGCGGCGACACCCTGCAGTTCGGCCCAACCTTCAACAGCAAGCCGCAGGACCTGGATCGCCTGTTCGACGCGGTCGGCGAAGTGCTGAGCAAGATCGACTGATTTCTCCTTCTATATACCTATAAACAACGGGCGCTTGGGAACGGGTGCCTGTGGACAACTTTTCAGGAGCTTCCATGAGCGTTATTCCGCATTTGATCAATGGCGAACTGGTGACCGAGAACGGTCGCGCGGTCGATGTGTTCAACCCGTCTACCGGCCAGGCTATCCACAAGTTGCCGCTGGCGACCCGCGAAACCATCCAGAGCGCTATCGACGCGGCCAAGGCTGCATTTCCGGCCTGGCGCAACACGCCGCCGGCCAAGCGTGCCCAAGTGATGTTCCGCTTCAAGCAACTGCTGGAGCAGAACGAAGCTCGCATCTCGCAATTGATCAGCGAAGAGCACGGCAAGACCCTGGAAGATGCTGCCGGTGAATTGAAGCGCGGTATCGAGAACGTCGAGTTCGCTTGCGCGGCCCCGGAAATCCTCAAGGGCGAGTACAGCCGTAACGTCGGCCCGAACATCGATGCCTGGTCGGACTTCCAGCCGCTGGGCGTGGTTGCCGGTATCACGCCGTTCAACTTCCCGGCCATGGTGCCATTGTGGATGTACCCGCTGGCGATTGTCTGCGGCAACTGCTTTATCCTCAAGCCATCCGAGCGTGACCCGAGCTCGACGCTGTTGATTGCACAGTTGCTGCTGGAGGCTGGTCTGCCTAAAGGCGTACTGAGCGTGGTGCACGGTGACAAGACTGCGGTGGACGCATTGATCGAAGCGCCGGAAGTCAAAGCGCTGAGCTTCGTTGGTTCGACGCCGATTGCCGAATACATCTATTCCGAAGGCACCAAGCGCGGCAAGCGTGTTCAGGCCTTGGGTGGTGCGAAGAACCATGCCGTGCTGATGCCGGATGCAGACCTGGACAACGCCGTCAGCGCACTGATGGGCGCGGCCTACGGTTCTTGCGGCGAGCGTTGCATGGCGATCTCGGTAGCGGTGTGCGTGGGTGACCAGGTGGCCGATGCACTGGTGGCCAAACTGGTTCCGCAAATCAAGGCGCTGAAAATCGGTGCCGGTACCAACTGCGGCCTGGACATGGGCCCACTGGTGACTGGCCAGGCACGCGACAAGGTCAGCGGTTATGTAGAAGACGGCGTAGCCGCCGGCGCGACACTGGTGGTGGATGGCCGTGGCCTGACCGTCGCTGGTCACGAGGAAGGCTTCTTCTTGGGTGGTTGCCTGTTCGACAACGTCACGCCAGAAATGCGCATCTATAAAGAAGAGATCTTCGGGCCGGTGCTGTGCGTTGTTCGGGTCAATAGCCTCGAAGAAGCCATGCAGCTGATCAACGATCACGAATATGGCAACGGCACCTGCATCTTCACCCGTGACGGCGAAGCGGCGCGGTTGTTCTGCGACGAGATCGAAGTCGGCATGGTCGGTGTCAACGTACCGCTGCCGGTGCCGGTGGCTTATCACAGCTTTGGCGGCTGGAAGCGTTCGCTGTTCGGCGACCTGCACGCCTATGGCCCGGATGGCGTGCGTTTCTATACTCGCCGCAAAGCCATCACCCAGCGCTGGCCGCAGCGTGCGAGCCATGAAGCTTCGCAGTTCGCGTTCCCTAGCTTGTAAGTAGAAGGGCACAGAAGGCCGACCCATTGGGTCGGCCTTTTGTTTTCGGGGCTTTTTTGCCCTATATGACAGAATTGTGAAAATAGCTGTTGACGGCAGATTCCAGGTGTCTATAATTCGCCCCACTTCCGGCGCAGTCGAAACGGAAAACTCCTTGGTAAACAAAGAGTTACGCAGGTTTCGGCAGCAGGTTGCTTCAGTTCATCGAAGCCGAAAGGAGTTGAAAAAGAGGTGTTGACAGCAGCGTGTAACGCTGTAGAATTCGCCTCCCGCTGATGAGAGATCTGAAGCGCAAGTGGTTGAAGTTACAAAGGAAACTTTGAAAACTTCTGAAAAATACCACTTGACAGCAAATGAGGCTGCTGTAGAATGCGCGCCTCGGTTGAGACGAAAGATCTTAACCAACCGCTCTTTAACAACTGAATCAAGCAATTCGTGTGGGTGCTTGTGGAGTCAGACTGCTAGTCAACAGATTATCAGCATCACAAGTTACTCCGCGAGAAATCAAAGATGTAACCAACGATTGCTGAGCCAAGTTTAGGGTTTTCTCAAAACCCAAAGATGTTTGAACTGAAGAGTTTGATCATGGCTCAGATTGAACGCTGGCGGCAGGCCTAACACATGCAAGTCGAGCGGATGACAGGAGCTTGCTCCTGGATTCAGCGGCGGACGGGTGAGTAATGCCTAGGAATCTGCCTGGTAGTGGGGGACAACGTTTCGAAAGGAACGCTAATACCGCATACGTCCTACGGGAGAAAGCAGGGGACCTTCGGGCCTTGCGCTATCAGATGAGCCTAGGTCGGATTAGCTAGTTGGTGAGGTAATGGCTCACCAAGGCGACGATCCGTAACTGGTCTGAGAGGATGATCAGTCACACTGGAACTGAGACACGGTCCAGACTCCTACGGGAGGCAGCAGTGGGGAATATTGGACAATGGGCGAAAGCCTGATCCAGCCATGCCGCGTGTGTGAAGAAGGTCTTCGGATTGTAAAGCACTTTAAGTTGGGAGGAAGGGCATTAACCTAATACGTTAGTGTTTTGACGTTACCGACAGAATAAGCACCGGCTAACTCTGTGCCAGCAGCCGCGGTAATACAGAGGGTGCAAGCGTTAATCGGAATTACTGGGCGTAAAGCGCGCGTAGGTGGTTTGTTAAGTTGGATGTGAAAGCCCCGGGCTCAACCTGGGAACTGCATTCAAAACTGACAAGCTAGAGTATGGTAGAGGGTGGTGGAATTTCCTGTGTAGCGGTGAAATGCGTAGATATAGGAAGGAACACCAGTGGCGAAGGCGACCACCTGGACTGATACTGACACTGAGGTGCGAAAGCGTGGGGAGCAAACAGGATTAGATACCCTGGTAGTCCACGCCGTAAACGATGTCAACTAGCCGTTGGGAGCCTTGAGCTCTTAGTGGCGCAGCTAACGCATTAAGTTGACCGCCTGGGGAGTACGGCCGCAAGGTTAAAACTCAAATGAATTGACGGGGGCCCGCACAAGCGGTGGAGCATGTGGTTTAATTCGAAGCAACGCGAAGAACCTTACCAGGCCTTGACATCCAATGAACTTTCCAGAGATGGATTGGTGCCTTCGGGAACATTGAGACAGGTGCTGCATGGCTGTCGTCAGCTCGTGTCGTGAGATGTTGGGTTAAGTCCCGTAACGAGCGCAACCCTTGTCCTTAGTTACCAGCACGTCATGGTGGGCACTCTAAGGAGACTGCCGGTGACAAACCGGAGGAAGGTGGGGATGACGTCAAGTCATCATGGCCCTTACGGCCTGGGCTACACACGTGCTACAATGGTCGGTACAGAGGGTTGCCAAGCCGCGAGGTGGAGCTAATCCCACAAAACCGATCGTAGTCCGGATCGCAGTCTGCAACTCGACTGCGTGAAGTCGGAATCGCTAGTAATCGCGAATCAGAATGTCGCGGTGAATACGTTCCCGGGCCTTGTACACACCGCCCGTCACACCATGGGAGTGGGTTGCACCAGAAGTAGCTAGTCTAACCTTCGGGAGGACGGTTACCACGGTGTGATTCATGACTGGGGTGAAGTCGTAACAAGGTAGCCGTAGGGGAACCTGCGGCTGGATCACCTCCTTAATCGACGACTCAGCTGCTCCATAAGTTCCCACACGAATTGCTTGATTCATTGAAGAAGACGATAGAAGCAGCTTTAAGCTCCAAGCTGATAGCTCCAAGCTAACAGTTACGCGCTCGAAATTGGGTCTGTAGCTCAGTTGGTTAGAGCGCACCCCTGATAAGGGTGAGGTCGGCAGTTCGAATCTGCCCAGACCCACCAATTTTGTATGGGGCCATAGCTCAGCTGGGAGAGCGCCTGCCTTGCACGCAGGAGGTCAACGGTTCGATCCCGTTTGGCTCCACCATTAACTGCTTCGAAGCGTTTGAGAGTTTAGAAATGAATATTCCAAGGTGAATATTGATTTCTAGTCTTTTGATTAGATCGTTCTTTAAAAATTTGGGTATGTGATAGAAAGATAGACTGAACGTTACTTTCACTGGTAACGGATCAGGCTAAGGTAAAATTTGTGAGTTGCTCTTAGGAGCTCAATCGAATTTTCGGCGAATGTCGTCTTCATAGTATAACCAGATTGCTTGGGGTTATATGGTCAAGTGAAGAAGCGCATACGGTGGATGCCTTGGCAGTCAGAGGCGATGAAAGACGTGGTAGCCTGCGAAAAGCTTCGGGGAGTCGGCAAACAGACTTTGATCCGGAGATGTCTGAATGGGGGAACCCAGCCATCATAAGATGGTTATCTTGTACTGAATACATAGGTGCAAGAGGCGAACCAGGGGAACTGAAACATCTAAGTACCCTGAGGAAAAGAAATCAACCGAGATTCCCTTAGTAGTGGCGAGCGAACGGGGACTAGCCCTTAAGTGGCTTTGAGATTAGCGGAACGCTCTGGAAAGTGCGGCCATAGTGGGTGATAGCCCTGTACGCGAAAATCTCTTGGTCATGAAATCGAGTAGGACGGAGCACGAGAAACTTTGTCTGAATATGGGGGGACCATCCTCCAAGGCTAAATACTACTGACTGACCGATAGTGAACTAGTACCGTGAGGGAAAGGCGAAAAGAACCCCGGAGAGGGGAGTGAAATAGATCCTGAAACCGTATGCGTACAAGCAGTGGGAGCCCACTTTGTTGGGTGACTGCGTACCTTTTGTATAATGGGTCAGCGACTTATTTTCAGTGGCGAGCTTAACCGAATAGGGGAGGCGTAGCGAAAGCGAGTCTTAATAGGGCGTCTAGTCGCTGGGAATAGACCCGAAACCGGGCGATCTATCCATGGGCAGGTTGAAGGTTAGGTAACACTGACTGGAGGACCGAACCGACTACCGTTGAAAAGTTAGCGGATGACCTGTGGATCGGAGTGAAAGGCTAATCAAGCTCGGAGATAGCTGGTTCTCCTCGAAAGCTATTTAGGTAGCGCCTCATGTATCACTGTAGGGGGTAGAGCACTGTTTCGGCTAGGGGGTCATCCCGACTTACCAAACCGATGCAAACTCCGAATACCTACAAGTGCCGAGCATGGGAGACACACGGCGGGTGCTAACGTCCGTCGTGAAAAGGGAAACAACCCAGACCGTCAGCTAAGGTCCCAAAGTTATGGTTAAGTGGGAAACGATGTGGGAAGGCTTAGACAGCTAGGAGGTTGGCTTAGAAGCAGCCACCCTTTAAAGAAAGCGTAATAGCTCACTAGTCGAGTCGGCCTGCGCGGAAGATGTAACGGGGCTCAAACCATACACCGAAGCTACGGGTATCACTTAGGTGATGCGGTAGAGGAGCGTTCTGTAAGCCTGTGAAGGTGAGTTGAGAAGCTTGCTGGAGGTATCAGAAGTGCGAATGCTGACATGAGTAACGACAATGGGTGTGAAAAACACCCACGCCGAAAGACCAAGGTTTCCTGCGCAACGTTAATCGACGCAGGGTTAGTCGGTCCCTAAGGCGAGGCTGAAAAGCGTAGTCGATGGAAAACAGGTTAATATTCCTGTACTTCTGGTTATTGCGATGGAGGGACGGAGAAGGCTAGGCCAGCTTGGCGTTGGTTGTCCAAGTTTAAGGTGGTAGGCTGGAATCTTAGGTAAATCCGGGATTTCAAGGCCGAGAGCTGATGACGAGTTACCCTTTGGGTGACGAAGTGGTTGATGCCATGCTTCCAAGAAAAGCTTCTAAGCTTCAGGTAACCAGGAACCGTACCCCAAACCGACACAGGTGGTTGGGTAGAGAATACCAAGGCGCTTGAGAGAACTCGGGTGAAGGAACTAGGCAAAATGGCACCGTAACTTCGGGAGAAGGTGCGCCGGTGAGGGTGAAGGACTTGCTCCGTAAGCCCACGCCGGTCGAAGATACCAGGCCGCTGCGACTGTTTATTAAAAACACAGCACTCTGCAAACACGAAAGTGGACGTATAGGGTGTGACGCCTGCCCGGTGCCGGAAGGTTAATTGATGGGGTTAGCTAACGCGAAGCTCTTGATCGAAGCCCCGGTAAACGGCGGCCGTAACTATAACGGTCCTAAGGTAGCGAAATTCCTTGTCGGGTAAGTTCCGACCTGCACGAATGGCGTAACGATGGCGGCGCTGTCTCCACCCGAGACTCAGTGAAATTGAAATCGCTGTGAAGATGCAGTGTATCCGCGGCTAGACGGAAAGACCCCGTGAACCTTTACTATAGCTTTGCACTGGACTTTGAATTTGCTTGTGTAGGATAGGTGGGAGGCTTTGAAGCGTGGACGCCAGTTCGCGTGGAGCCAACCTTGAAATACCACCCTGGCAACTTTGAGGTTCTAACTCAGGTCCGTTATCCGGATCGAGGACAGTGTATGGTGGGTAGTTTGACTGGGGCGGTCTCCTCCTAAAGAGTAACGGAGGAGTACGAAGGTGCGCTCAGACCGGTCGGAAATCGGTCGTAGAGTATAAAGGCAAAAGCGCGCTTGACTGCGAGACAGACACGTCGAGCAGGTACGAAAGTAGGTCTTAGTGATCCGGTGGTTCTGTATGGAAGGGCCATCGCTCAACGGATAAAAGGTACTCCGGGGATAACAGGCTGATACCGCCCAAGAGTTCATATCGACGGCGGTGTTTGGCACCTCGATGTCGGCTCATCACATCCTGGGGCTGAAGCCGGTCCCAAGGGTATGGCTGTTCGCCATTTAAAGTGGTACGCGAGCTGGGTTTAGAACGTCGTGAGACAGTTCGGTCCCTATCTGCCGTGGACGTTTGAGATTTGAGAGGGGCTGCTCCTAGTACGAGAGGACCGGAGTGGACGAACCTCTGGTGTTCCGGTTGTCACGCCAGTGGCATTGCCGGGTAGCTATGTTCGGAAAAGATAACCGCTGAAAGCATCTAAGCGGGAAACTTGCCTCAAGATGAGATCTCACTGGGACCTTGAGTCCCCTGAAGGGCCGTCGAAGACTACGACGTTGATAGGTTGGGTGTGTAAGCGCTGTGAGGCGTTGAGCTAACCAATACTAATTGCCCGTGAGGCTTGACCATATAACACCCAAGCAATTTGACTACTCGAAAGAGCATCAGATTGCGGTGTGTGAAGACGAAAGAACCGAAAGTTCGAATCTTACAAAACACCGAAAACTGTCACATACCCAATTTGCTGAAGCGCGGCCAACCGGCCACGACTCAGTACCCGAATTTCTTGACGACCATAGAGCGTTGGAACCACCTGATCCCATCCCGAACTCAGCAGTGAAACGATGCATCGCCGATGGTAGTGTGGGGTTTCCCCATGTGAGAGTAGGTCATCGTCAAGATTAAATTCCGAAACCCCTATCTGCGTATGCAGGTAGGGGTTTTGTTTTTTTGGCCTATTTACACCTCGAACGCTGCGCACTGTAGGAGCGAGCATGCTCGCGAAAAGCGCCAAGGCACCGCGCGGCACCAGGCAGCCAGCGTCATCGTTGACGACCATCGCGAGCATGCTCGCTCCTACAGATGTTAAAGTCGTCCTTCGATTTTGCATTTCCAGGGACGCCACTATGCCGGACGCAACACCTCTCAGCGCTGGATTCATGGTGGTTCACGGCAACCGCCTGGACGAGTTGCGCAGCCTGGTGGTCAGCTGGATGCGACGCTACCCGCTGGCTCCCCTGGAGAATGAAATCGCGTTGGTGCAAAGCAATGGCATTGCCCAATGGCTGAAGCTGGCACTGGCGGAAGATTCTGAAGAAGACGACATGGGCGGCTGCGGCATCGCTGCCGCCATCGACGTGCAGTTGCCCGGCAGCTTCATGTGGCAGCTCTATCGCATGGTCCTTGGCCGCGACGAAATTCCGGTCAAGTCCCTGCTTGATAAAGCCCCGCTGACCTGGCGCCTGATGCGCCTGCTGCCGCAGTTGATCAACCAACCGCACTTCGAGCCGCTGCAGCGATTCCTGACCCATGACACCGACCTGCGCAAACGCTATCAACTGGCTGAGCGTCTGGCGGATCTGTTCGACCAATACCAGGTGTACCGAGCCGACTGGCTCGAAGACTGGGCGCAAGGTCGCCATCAAACAAGAAACGCCAGGGGCGAAGCCAAACCCCTGACCCCGGCCAATTGCTGGCAGGCAGAGTTATGGCGTGCACTCTTGCTGGATGTGGGAGTAGAAGGCATGGCGCAAAGCCGTGCCGGTGTCCATCAGCGATTTGTCGAACGTATCAACAATCTCGAAACAGCCCCCAAGGGATTGCCCTCGCGAGTGATCGTTTTCGGGATTTCTTCCCTGCCTGCTCAAGCCCTGGAAGCACTGGCGGGACTGGCACGATTCAGCCAGGTCCTGCTGTGCGTCCATAACCCGTGTCGTCACCATTGGGCGGACATCGTCGCCGATAAAGACCTGTTGCGGCATCAATACAAGCGTCAGGCCCGCAAGAGCGGCATGCCGGTAGTGATCGATCCGCAAACCCTCCACCAGCATGCTCACCCGCTGCTGGCTGCATGGGGCAAGCAGGGGCGGGACTACATCAACCTGCTCGACAGTTATGACGATCCCAACAGCTATCGTTCGGCATTCCGCGACGGGCGCATCGACCTGTTCAGTGACGGTCAGCCGCTGAATGTGCTCAACCAGTTGCAGGACGACATCCTCGAGTTGCGTCCCCTCAACGAGACTCGGGAGCGTTGGCCCGCTATCGATCTTGAGCAGGA
This sequence comes from Pseudomonas fluorescens, assembly GCF_040448305.1. Classification (NCBI taxonomy): domain Bacteria; kingdom Pseudomonadati; phylum Pseudomonadota; class Gammaproteobacteria; order Pseudomonadales; family Pseudomonadaceae; genus Pseudomonas; species Pseudomonas fluorescens. The sequence continues at coordinate 742,596 of NZ_CP148752.1, forward strand.
CGAATCGATCCGTTTTCACATCGCCCACAGCGCCCAGCGAGAAGTCGAGATCCTCCACGATCAACTGCTCGCGCGCTTCAGCGCCGCCCCGACACTGCGGCCCCGGGACATCATCGTGATGGTCCCGGACATCGACAGCTACGCCCCGCATATTCGTGCCGTGTTTGGTCAGCTTGACCGCCAGGACCCGCGCTTCATTCCGTTTACCCTGGCAGACCAGGGCCAGCGTGGTCGCGATCCATTGCTGATTGCTGTGGAGCACCTGCTCAAGCTGCCTGACAGCCGATTCCCCGTCAGTGAAATTCTCGACCTGCTGGACGTCCCGGCGCTGCGCGCCCGTTTTGCTGTCGAGGAGCGTGACCTGCCGACGCTGCACCGCTGGATCGAAGGTGCCGGCATTCGCTGGGGCATGAATGCCGAACAACGTGCCGGGCTCGGGCTACCCAATGAGCTGGAGCAAAACAGCTGGCGTTTCGGCTTGCGACGGATGCTGCTCGGTTATGCCGTTGGCGGCGCCGATGCTTATGCGGGTATCGAACCCTACGACGAGATCGGTGGTCTGGACGCTGCGCTCATCGGTCCACTGGTTGCGTTGCTGGACGCGCTGGAAGTGGCTCACCACGAACTCTCCCAGCCGGCCTCGCCGGGGCAATGGGGCTTGCGCTTGCAGGCGTTGGTGCAGTTGTTCTTCCTTGCCGGTAACGAACACGATGACTACTTGCTGGCCCAACTCGAAGAGCTGCGTGAGACCTGGCTCGAGACCTGCGAATCCGTCGGGTTGCAGGACGAGTTGCCGCTGACCGTCGTCCGTGAAGCCTGGCTTGCAGGTCTGGATCAGTGCCGTTTGTCCCAACGTTTTCTGGCCGGTGCGGTCAACTTCTGCACCTTGATGCCCATGCGTGCCATCCCGTTCAAACTGGTGTGCCTGCTGGGCATGAATGACGGCGATTATCCGCGCGCGCAACCGCCGCTGGATTTCGATCTGATGGGCAGCGATTACCGTCCGGGTGACCGCTCCCGGCGCGAAGATGACCGCTACCTGCTACTGGAAGCCCTGTTGTCGGCAAGGGACCAGCTCTATATCAGTTGGGTGGGCCGCAGCATCCGCGATAACAGCGAGCGGCCTGCGTCGGTACTGATCGGCCAGTTGCGTGATCACTTGGCCAGCGGTTGGCGATTGCTGCAAGGCGACGAGGATCTGCTGGAAGCCATGACCCGGGAACACCCGTTGCAACCCTTCAGTGCTCGCTACTTTCACGACGGGGATGAGTCGTTCAGCTACGCCAGCGAATGGCAGGTGCTTCATCAGGCGGCAGAGCAACAGGCAAGCGCCGAAGTGCTCGGGCCCCACGTTCAGGACGAACCACTGAGTCTCGGTCAGGTGCAGGATTTCCTGCGCAATCCGGTACGGCACTTTTTCAGCCAGCGACTGAAAGTCTTCTTCGAGGCGGCTGAAGTGCCATTGGCCGATGAAGAGCCTTTTGTCCTGGATGCATTGCAGCGTTACGGCCTTAGCGACCGTTTGCTCGAAGCGGCGCTGGCAGATCCGGGAAATTCCGGACAGGCATTGGAGGGTCAGGCGAAACGTTTGCAGAACAGCGGTCTGCTGCCCATGGCCGGATTCGGTGAGTGCCTGCAACGGGAGTTGATCGAGCCATTGCCTGACTTGCTGCAACGCCACCAACAGCTCCTGGCGTTGTGGCCAACACCCCTCAGCAGCGCGTTGCCCGTCAGTCTTGAACTGCAGGGCCTGCACATCGAGGGCTGGCTCAGCGGCCTGCATCAGCGTGCTGATGGCGGTTTGTTGTCTATCACAACGATCCCCAACAGTATCGGCTCGATCAAGTCGCGCAAATGGCATCGACTGACACGCCCGTGGGGCAATCATCTGATGGCTTGTGCCAGTGGCATGCCGCTGACCACCGCACTGGTGGCCAGCGACGACAGCCTGTTGCTCGGTCCGCTGGACGAGTCCACGGCGCGGAAAATTCTCGGTGATCTGTTGATGGCATGGCAGTCGGGTATGCGCCAGCCTCTGCCGATCGCGGTCAAGACAGCCTTCGCGTGGCTGGGGCAAACCGACCCGGTCAAAGCCGAGGCCGCTGCGCGCAAGGCCTATGAAGGGGATGGGCAGACAACGGACGGAGAGCGTCGCGAAAGCCCGGCACTCGCGCGCCAATTCGCCGATTACGATGCCTTGGTCGCCGACGAGACGTTCCCCCAGTGGTGTGACGCGCTCTATCGCCCGCTTCTTGAAGCACCCTGGCGTTCACTGTCCAGCGAGGAGTCGCGCTGATGAGCACGAAGACACCTCTGGCCCTGGCATTCCCGCTGCGTGGCAGTCAACTGATCGAAGCCAGCGCCGGCACCGGCAAGACGTTCACCATTTCCGCGTTGTACCTGCGTCTGGTGCTTGGCAATGGCGCGGAGGACAGTGGTTTCGGACGCGAGCTGTTGCCACCGCAGATCCTCGTCGTGACCTTCACCGACGCCGCGACCAAAGAGCTGCGCGAACGCATTCGCACGCGGCTCGCCGAGGCGGCACGATATTTCCGCGATGAAACACCGGCCCCCGACAGCCTGATTGCCGAGTTGCGTGACCAGTACTTGCCCGAGCAATGGCCCGGATGCGCAAACCGCCTGGATATCGCCGCCCAGTGGATGGACGAGGCGGCGGTGTCGACCATCCACAGTTGGTGCCAGCGCATGTTACGCGAGCACGCATTCGACAGCGGCAGCCTGTTTACCCAGACCCTGGAAACTGACCACAGCGATTTGCTGGGGGAAGTCCTGCGCGATTACTGGCGACTGTTCTGTTACCCGATGCAAGGTGACGCCTTGAATTGGGTGCGCAGCAATTGGGGCGGGCCGGCGGCGCTGCTGCCGCGGATTCGTGCGCTGTTCGCCAGCGAGCGGGATACCCTTGAAGGGAAAGAGCCCGCCGAAGTGATTTCGCAATGCCTGCAAGAACGACGGGTGGCCCTGATCGAACTCAAGCAGCCCTGGCTCCGTTGGGCTGACGAGTTGCTTTCCATCTGCCACCAGGGCGTTGCCAGCAAGAGTGTCGACGGTCGCAAGATGCAGGCTCGCTATTTCGAGCCCTGGTTCGAAAAGATCAAAGCCTGGGCCGAAGACGAATCCCTTGAACAACTGGATATCGGCACCGGTTTCACTCGCCTGACCCCGGATGGCATGGCCGAAGCCTGGAAAGGTGAGGCGCCTCGACATCCGGGGCTCGATGCGATGGCCGGCCTCAAGGCCTGCCTCGATGGGTTGCCGACACCTGACGCCGCCGTACTGCAACATGCGGCCCGCTGGGTCGGGGCACGATTCGAAGAAGAGAAGCGCCGCCGCGCGGAAATGGGTTTCGACGACATGCTGCTGCGCCTTGATGCGGCCTTGCAGTCCGATGGCGGTGAGCGACTGGCAACCCTGATTCGTGAACAGTTTCCGGTCGCCCTGATCGATGAGTTCCAGGACACCGACCCGGTGCAATACCGGATCTTCGAGAGCATCTACCGCATTGAAGAGAACAGCCCCGAGTGCGGTCTGTTCCTGATCGGCGACCCGAAACAGGCGATCTACGCTTTTCGCGGCGCCGACATCCATACCTACCTGCGCGCCCGCCAAGCCACCACCGGCCGCCTGCACACCCTGGGCACCAACTTCCGCTCGAGCCACGGCATGGTCAACGCAGTGAACCATGTGTTCGAGCGCGCCGAAGCCCGGGAGTCAGGACGCGGCGCTTTCCTCTTCCGGCAGAAGAATGGCGACAACCCGGTTCCGTTCACGCCGGTGGCCTCCCAGGGCCGCAAAGAAGTCTTGCGCATCAATGACCAGGCAATCCAAGCCTTGAACATCTGGCACTTGCCTGCCGAACAGCCGTTGTCCGGTGCGGTGTACCGGCAACAACTGGCGGCTGCCTGCGCCAGTGAAATCACGGCATTGCTCAATGGCGGACAGCAGGGGCAAGCGGGGTTCACCCAGGACGGCAAAGCCTTCAGGGGCTTGCTGCCGGCGGACATCGCCATCCTGGTGCGCGACGGCAAGGAAGCGCAGGCGGTTCGTGCCGAACTGGCTGCACGGGGCGTGCGCAGTGTTTACCTGTCGGACAAGGACTCGGTATTCGCCGCCCAGGAGGCGCATGACGTGCTGACCTGGCTCAAGGCCTGCGCCGAGCCGGATGTCGAGCGACCGCTGCGGGCCGCGTTGGCCAGCATCACGTTGAACCTGTCGCTGACTGAACTGGAGCGGCTGAATCAGGACGAGTTGGCCTGGGAATCCCGGGTCATGCAGTTCCGTGGCTATCGCGAAGTCTGGCGCAAACAGGGCGTACTGCCGATGCTGCGACGCTTGCTGCACGACTTCCGCCTGCCCCAGGCGTTGATCGCGCGCAGTGACGGCGAGCGCGTCTTGACCAACCTTCTGCACCTTTTCGAACTGCTGCAACAAGCCGCCGCCGAACTCGATGGCGAGCAAGCCCTGATCCGGCATTTGTCCGAGCATCTGGCGTTGTCCGGGCAGGCTGGCGAAGAGCAGATCCTGCGTCTGGAAAGTGATGAGCAATTGGTCAAGGTCGTGACCATTCACAAGTCCAAAGGCCTGGAATACCCCTTGGTGTTCCTGCCGTTCATTTGCTCGGCGAAACCGGTGGATGGCAGCCGTCTGCCGTTGCACTACCACGATGAATCCGGCAATGCCCAGGTTACGTTGAAGCCGACGACAGAGTTGATTGCCCTGGCTGACGATGAGCGTCTGGCCGAGGATCTGCGCTTGCTCTATGTCGCCCTGACCCGGGCGCAACACGCCTGCTGGCTGGGGGTGGCCGACCTCAAGCGCGGCAACAACAATGGCTCGGTGCTGCATCTGTCGGCATTGGGTTATCTGCTGGGCGGTGGTGCGCCTTTGGCCGAGTCCCCGGCGTTGCAGCTTTGGTTGCGGGACCTGCAACAGGACTGCCCGGCGCTGGCGTATGCCGAGATGCCTGAAGCGACTGCAGAGCATTACCGACCACCGCAAAATGACGCGGCGCTGCTGGTTCCGCTGGTTCCGAAACGCAAGGCCAGTGAAAACTGGTGGATCGCTTCCTACAGCGCGCTGCGCATTGGCGATACCCTGAGTGTCGGCACCGACGAGGCACCGGAGAGCCCGCAGGCGCAAAAACTGTTCGATGACGAACGCCTCGACCCGCAGGCCCCCAGGGAAGTGGTGACCGGTGGCGGCGATATCCATCGCTTCCCGCGCGGCCCGAACCCCGGCACCTTCCTCCATGGTTTGCTCGAATGGGCGGGAGGTGAGGGTTTTGCTGCGGCACCACAAGAGGTGATCGACGCCATTGCCCGTCGCTGCAACCGTCGAGGCTGGGAGGGCTGGATCAGCACCTTGAGTGACTGGCTGCAGCATCTGCTCAAGTCGCCGTTGCAGCTGGGCGGCGGTCAGGCACCGGTGATGTTCAGCCAGTTGACGCAGTATCAGGTCGAGATGGAGTTCTGGTTCGCCAGCCATAAGGTCGATGTGCTCAAGCTCGATGCGCTGGTGTGCCAATACACCCATAACGGCGTGGCCCGGGTGGCCGCGGAACCTGTGTTGCTCAATGGCATGTTCAAGGGCTTCATCGACCTGACGTTCGAGCATGACGGCCGCTACTACGTTGCGGACTACAAATCCAACTGGCTCGGTGTCGATGATGCGGCCTACACCGCACAGGCCATGGAACAGTCGATTCTCGACAACCGTTATGACCTGCAATACGTGTTGTACCTGTTGGCCCTGCACCGCCAGCTCAAGGCACGGCTCGCCGATTACGACTACGACCGGCATGTCGGCGGTGCCTTGTACCTGTTTTTGCGCGGTACGCGCGCGGCCAGCCAGGGTGTGTTTTTCGCCCGCCCGCCAAGAGAACTGATCGAACGTCTGGACAGGCTGTTCCAGGGCAAGCCAGAGCCCAAGGCCGAGCCCGCCTGGGAACAGGGAGTACTGTTATGAGTCGCACATTCGCCGATTTGTTGCCCACATCGCTGGCAGCCGAAAGCCTGGCCGATCTGGCACCACTGAGCCGTGCCGACGACTTGCTGTTGTTGCTCACGCGTTGGGTCGAGCGTGGCTGGTTGCGCGCGCTGGACAAAGCCTTTGTGGCGTTTCTGCATGAGCTGGCCCCAGAGGATGATCCGCTGGTGTTGCTGGCAGCCGCGCTGACCAGCCACCAGTTGGGCCACGGGCATGTCTGCCTGGATCTGTTCGAAACGTTGAAAGAACCGGACTTCGCCCTGTCGCTGCCACCCGAAGGTGACGTGCAGGGCGGCGCGATGCTGTTGCCCTCGCAGTTGCTGGGATCGCTGGACGGTGCTCATTGGTGCAAGGTGCTGGCCGCCAGCAATCTGGTCGCACTGGCCGCTGACAGTCGTGACAACGTGCGCGACCGGCCTTTGGTTCTATCGGGCAAACGCTTGTACCTGCGTCGCTATTGGGCGTACGAGCGGCGGATCGACCTTTCATTGCGCGAGCGTCTGACGCAACACGAATCCACGCCGAGCGACTTGCTCCAGCGCCTCACCGGTTTGTTTGGTCCTGCCCGCTCCGGTGAGGTGATCGACTGGCAGAAGCTGGCCTGCGCGCTGGCGACCCGCAGCGCCTTCAGCATCGTGACAGGGGGGCCGGGAACCGGCAAGACCACCACCGTCGTGCGCTTGCTGGCGTTGCTCCAGGCGCCTGCGGTCGAGGCCGGCATGCCCCTGCGCATTCGTCTCGCCGCACCGACCGGCAAGGCCGCGGCGCGTCTGACGGAATCCATCAGCCAGCAAGTCCGGACCTTGAAGGTCGCCCAAGACATACGAGACAAAATCCCCTCCGACGTCACCACCGTTCACCGCCTGCTCGGCAGCCGGCCCGGGACTCGTCATTTCCGCCATCACGCGGGCAATCGCCTGCCGCTGGATGTGTTGGTGGTGGACGAGGCCTCGATGATCGACCTGGAAATGATGGCCAACCTGCTCGACGCCTTGCCGGCCCATGCGCGCCTCGTGCTGTTGGGTGACAAGGATCAATTGGCTTCGGTAGAAGCCGGTGCGGTACTGGGGGATCTGTGTCGCGATGCGGAGGCTGGCTGGTACAGCCCGCAGACACGCCAGTGGCTGGAAGCCGTCAGTGGCGAAAACCTGCAGGCCAGCGGCTTGCAGGAGGACGCGCAGGGCACTCATCCATTGGCCCAACAGGTCGTGATGTTGCGCCATTCCCGGCGATTCGGTGAAGGCAGCGGCATTGGCCAACTGGCTCGCTGGGTCAACCAGCAGCAACCCGAAGAAGCCCGCAAGTTGTTGTCTGCGCGCAGCCATGACGATGTGTATTGCCTGGCTCTCAAGGGGGAGCAGGATCGGGCCCTGGAACGCTTGCTTCTCGACGGCCATGGTGAGGGCCCGCAGGGTTATCGACATTACCTGAGCGTGCTGCGCAATCAGCGGCCGCCACTGGACAGCCCGCTGGAAGATTCGCGCTGGATTGATTGGGCTCGACAAGTGCTGCAGGCCTTCGACGCGTTCCAGTTGTTATGTGCCGTGCGCAAGGGACCGTGGGGTGTGGAGGGTTTGAACCAGCGGGTGACGGAGGCATTGCTCAGGGCGCGCCTGATCGACAGCGACCAGCAGTGGTACGAAGGTCGCCCTGTCCTGATGACCCGCAACGATTACGGGCTGGGGTTGATGAACGGCGATATCGGCATTGCCCTCAAGCTCCCGGAACAGGAAGGCCACGGGACTGGAAGGCAGGTTCTGCGTGTGGCGTTCCCACGCAATGATGGCCAGGGTGGTGTGCGATTTGTCCTGCCCAGTCGCCTGAATGATGTCGAAACCGTGTACGCCATGACCGTGCATAAATCCCAGGGCTCGGAGTTCGCACATACCGCGTTGATTCTTCCCGATGCCTTGAACCCGGTGCTCACCAAGGAGTTGATCTACACCGGCATTACCCGGGCCAAGGACTGGTTCACCTTGATCGAGTCGCGTGCAGGCGTGTTTGAAGAGGCGGTGAAACGCCGGGTCAAACGCTTGAGCGGGCTGATGCTGGAGCTAAAGGAAGCCAGCGAGCCGACAGGCTGAAAGGTCAGTAATCGGCAAACAGCATCTCCCGGCTTTCGCCCATCAGCAGACCCTGATTCTGCTCGGTGACCTCGCGGATGTAATCCCACAACAGGGTGATCCGCTTGAGCTTGCGCAGGTCTTCGCGGCAGTACATCCAGAACTGTCGGGTGATGTTGATTTCCTGCGGCAGCACCGGCAGCAGGCGCGGGTCCTGAGTGGCGAGGAAGCACGGCAGGATCGCCAATGAGCGTCCTTGCTGCGCCGCCACGAACTGCGCGATCACGCTGGTGCTGCGCAGGTTGGCACTGGCGCCGGGCAATACGTTGGCCAGGTACAACAGCTCCGAGCTGAACGCCAGGTCGTCGACGTAACTGATAAACGAATGTTTGGCCAAATCGGCTGGTTTGCGGATCGGCGGGTGGTTGTCCAGATAATCCTGGGTCGCGTACAGCTGCAATCGGTAGTCGCACAGTTTGCAGCAGACGTACGGGCCATGCTCCGGACGCTCCAGGGCGATGACGATGTCGGCCTCGCGTTTGGACAGGCTGATGAAGTGCGGCAGCGGCAGGATGTCCACCGAGATCGCCGGGTAGGTGTCGACGAAGTGGCTCAGCTGCGGCGTGATGAAAAAGCTGCCGAAGCCTTCGGTGCAGCCCATGCGCACGTGACCCGATAGTGCCACGCCAGACCCGGAAACCTGCTCGCACGCCATGTGCAAGGTACTTTCGATCGACTCGGCATACCCCATCAACCGCTGGCCTTCGGCGGTCAGGACAAAGCCGTTGGTCCGGGATTTCTCGAACAGCAATGTGCCCAACGCCGTTTCCAGGGAACTGATGCGCCGCGACACCGTGGTGTAGTCCACCGCCAGGCGCTTGGCCGCGGTGCTGGCCTTGCGGGTGCGGGCGACTTCAAGGAAAAACTTGAGGTCATCCCAGTTCAGCGAGCCGAGGGAGGTGATGTTTTTTTGCATGTTGGACCGGTTTTTATGTGCGTTCATATTAGAAGTTTGCACATCTATACTCCAAAAACAGTCCGTTAACCAATTCGCGGCACACGCCTCATCTCAAGGCGAACTTTTCGTCTTGGCTCCTAGATAAAAACAACTTCCGGAGACCCACATGAACGTATCGCTCACGCCCAATGACACCACCGTGCAAAAGGTCAAACTGTTGATCGACGGCGAGTGGGTCGAATCCAAGACCACCGAATGGCACGACATCATCAACCCGGCGACCCAGCAAGTGCTGGCCAAAGTGCCGTTTGCCACCGCCGAAGAAGTCGACGCGGCCATCAGTGCGGCCCATCGCGCCTTCCAGACCTGGAAGCTGACGCCCATCGGCGCGCGGATGCGCATCATGCTCAAGCTCCAGGCGCTGATTCGCGAACACTCCAAGCGCATCGCCGCGGTCCTGAGTGCAGAGCAGGGCAAGACCATTGCCGACGCCGAAGGCGATATTTTCCGTGGGCTGGAAGTGGTCGAGCACGCCTGCTCCATCGGCAGCCTGCAAATGGGCGAGTTCGCTGAAAACGTCGCCGGTGGCGTCGATACCTACACCCTGCGCCAGCCAATCGGCGTGTGCGCCGGCATTACCCCGTTCAACTTCCCGGCGATGATTCCGCTGTGGATGTTCCCGATGGCCATCGCCTGCGGCAACACCTTCGTGCTCAAGCCGTCCGAACAGGACCCGATGTCGACCATGCTCCTGGTGGAGCTGGCGATTGAAGCGGGTATTCCGGCCGGCGTACTCAACGTCGTGCATGGCGGCAAGGACGTGGTGGACGGGCTCTGCACTCACAAGGATATCAAGGCGGTCTCCTTCGTCGGTTCAACCGCCGTCGGTACTCATGTCTATGACCTGGCCGGTAAACACGGCAAGCGCGTGCAATCGATGATGGGCGCGAAGAACCACGCCGTGGTGCTGCCGGATGCCAATCGCGAACAAGCGCTGAATGCATTGGTGGGTGCTGGTTTCGGCGCTGCCGGTCAACGTTGCATGGCCACCTCGGTGGTGGTGCTGGTGGGTGCGGCCAAGCAGTGGCTGCCAGATCTGAAGGCGCTGGCGCAGAAACTCAAGGTCAATGCCGGCAGCGAGCCGGGCACCGATGTCGGCCCGGTGATCTCGAAAAAGGCCAAGGCACGGATTCTCGACCTGATCGAAAGCGGCATCAAGGAAGGCGCGAAATTGGAGCTGGACGGTCGCGAGATCTCGGTTCCGGGTTACGAGAAGGGCAACTTTGTCGGTCCGACCCTGTTCTCCGGCGTGACCACCGACATGCAGATCTACACCCAGGAAATCTTCGGTCCGGTGCTGGTGGTGCTGGAAGTCAATACGCTCGACGAGGCCATCGCCCTGGTCAACGCCAACCCGTTCGGCAACGGCACGGGCCTGTTCACCCAGAGCGGCGCGGCGGCACGTAAATTCCAGAACGAAATCGACGTCGGCCAGGTCGGTATCAACATCCCGATTCCGGTGCCGGTGCCGTTCTTCAGCTTCACCGGTTCGCGCGGTTCCAAGCTCGGCGACCTCGGCCCGTACGGCAAGCAAGTGGTGCAGTTCTACACTCAGACCAAGACCGTCACCAGTCGCTGGTTCGATGACGACAGCGTCAACGACGGTGTGAACACCACCATCAATTTGCGTTGAGGAGCCGGACATGAAAATCGCTTTTATCGGTCTGGGCAACATGGGCGCGCCGATGGCGCGCAACCTGATCAAGGCCGGCCATGCGCTGCGTCTTGTGGACCTGAACAAAGCCGTGCTGGCGGAGCTGGAGCAATTGGGCGGCAGCATCAGCGCCTCGGCCCGTGAAGCGGCAGAGGGCGCGGAACTGGTCATCACCATGCTGCCTGCCGCGGTGCATGTGCGCAGCGTGTGGCTGGGTGAAGACGGCGTGCTCGCCGGTATCGGCAAAGGTGTGCCGGCCGTGGATTGCAGCACCATCGATCCGCAGACCGCGCGGGACGTAGCCGACGCCGCTGCCAAACAGGGCGTGGCCATGGCCGATGCACCGGTCTCTGGTGGCACCGGTGGTGCAGCCGCCGGGACGCTGACCTTCATGGTCGGCGCCACCCCCGAACTGTTCGCCACCCTGCAACCGGTACTGGCGCAGATGGGCCGCAACATCGTCCATTGTGGTGAGGTCGGCACCGGGCAAATCGCTAAAATCTGCAACAACCTGCTGCTGGGAATTTCCATGGTCGGTGTCAGCGAAGCCATGGCGCTGGGCGATGCCCTGGGCATCGACACCAAGGTGCTGGCGGGCATCATCAACAGCTCCACCGGGCGTTGCTGGAGTTCGGAGATGTACAACCCATGGCCGGGCATCGTTGAAACGGCGCCAGCGTCGCGCGGTTACACCGGTGGTTTCGGTGCCGAACTGATGCTCAAGGATCTGGGGTTGGCGACCGAGGCGGCGCGTCAGGCGCACCAGCCGGTGGTACTCGGCGCGGTGGCCCAGCAGTTGTATCAGGCGATGAGTTTGCGTGGGGAGGGGGGACAGGACTTCTCGGCGATTATCAACGGCTATCGCAAACCGCAATAAAACTGTAGGAGCGAGCCTGCTCGCGATAGCGGTGGGTCAGACAACATCAATGTCGCCTGATACATCGCCATCGCGAGCAGGCTCGCTCCCACAGGGTTCTGCGTGTGGCAAAGAACTATTTACCGGGAGATCACGTCGGGTGATCCCCCGGTTTTTTTGTATCAGGCAAACACGAAATATTTGCGCACGGTTTCCACCACTTCCCAGGTGCCTTTCATCCCCGGCTCAACGACGAAAATGTCGCCGGCGCGCAGGTGGATCGGTGCCATGCCTTCCGGGGTGATGACGCAGTAGCCTTCCTGGAAATGGCAGTACTCCCACTTCACGTATTCCACGTACCACTTGCCCGGCGTGCAGATCCAGGTGCCCATGATCTTGCTGCCGTCTTCACTGGTGTAGGCATTGAGGTTGACGGTATGCGGGTCGCCTTCTAGTTTTTCCCATTTGCAGGCGTCGAGCACGGGCAGCGGGTGGGTGTCGCGAAGAACGGTAATCGGTGCGGTCATGATGACTCCGGGCAGTGGGCTCAAGAACTGAAGTCGCACCCTATAGCGCCTATCCAGCCATCAGTTGTCTGTGGTCGACACTGAGCTGTCCAGAAACGCACGTTCCTCAATTACGGTTCAGCGGACAGTCGAGCCTGGATTGTTCGAGGCTGTTCTCGAACTCGACCAATTGCGAGTGCTGTTGCGACAGCGCCGCTATGCGCTCGGCGATTTCCTGTTTTTTGCTGGCGAGAACCTGGTGTGCCCGTTCCCATGGCAGCTGCGGGCCCTGATGTCCGGCGAAGATCGGCTGCAATTCCTTGAGTCTGAAACCCAACTGCTGGGCACATTTGATGAACATCAGCAGGTCGACGCTGTGCTGGTCATAGATGCGGTACTTGCCCTGACGGCGAGCGGCAGGCAGCAGGCCAATCGACTCGTAGTGACGGATGCTTTTGACAGTGGTGCCGGAACGCTGCGCGGCTTGGCCGATGTACATGGGAAGGTCCTTTTCTCCGAGGATAAAGCTCGGCGCATTATCGACCGACTCAAGCGCTGGCGATAGCTTCGGCTTGGCGTAACCAGGCCGCATGCCGGTCTGCGCTGGCGCCCAGAATTGGCCCGAAGGTGAGGGTTCGGGTTGGCTTGATGCCACAGAATTCCAGTGTGGTTTTGCGGACCTGATGCAAGCCGGGCATACGGTAGATCCATCGGTAGTACCAGGGCGGTGTGTCCATGGTCACCAGCAGGTGGGCGGTTCGGCCGCGCAGGAGTTTGTCGGGGAAGGCTTTGCCCTGGCGATATTTGAAGGCAAAACCCGGCAAGAACACTCGGTCGAAAAAGCCCTTGAGCAAGGCCGGTACGCCACCCCACCAGATCGGATAAACCAGCGTCAGCTGTTCGGCCCAGAGGATATCGGCCTGGGCGTTACGCAAGTCGGCTTCCAGCGGCTGGACCTGTTGATAGCCTTCACGCAGCACCGGGTCAAAGTCCATGCTGCCCAGAAATAACTGCCGCACCTCATGCCCGGCGTGCATTGCCGACTGTGTGTAACGCTCGGCAAGGGCGGCGCAGAAGCTATTGCTGGACGGATGCCCGAGGATCACCAGTATTCGTTTACCCATCATCGCTGTCCTTGAAGATCAAACCTCAAGGATAAAGTCTGCCCCTCAGGGGAGAGTCAAGGCGTGCAGCAGAGCCTTGGCATAGCCAGGTAATGCAGCGAAGTCCCGGGCACAGAGCAACAGTTTGCGTTGGCCCCAGGGTTCTTGCAGGGCGAGGCTTTTGAAGGACAGTCCACCTGACCTGCGTTCGACCGCGGCCAGCGGTACGATTGCCAGCCCCGCCCCGCGGGCGACCATGCGCATCACGCCATCGAAGCCATCGGCGCGGATGCGAATCTGCATGCGCAGGCCGGCGTGCAGTGCCTGCTCTTCCAGGTACACCGCCAAGGCGCTGTTGGCATTCAGGCTGACGTAGTCGTGATGCAGCGTGTCGGTGAAGCTCACTGAGGTCGCCTGTGCCAAGGGATGTTCCCGGGGCATGATCAGCACCAGCGGATCATCGCGGAACGCTTGGGTCTGCAAGTCATCGGTGTCCGCCGCGTCGGACACGATGCCGAGGTCCGCCGCCCCCTGGCGCAAGGCGTGGGTGATGCGGGTGCTGGGCAGTTCCTGCAGGTCGATGTCGAGGTTGGGATGGCTGTGCAGGAAATCCGCGAGCAGCTCTGGCAGGTACTCGGTGATCGCCGTGGTGTTGCACAGCAGCCGTACCTGGCCTTTGACGCCCTGGGCGTATTCGGCCAGTTCCTGTTGCAGGCGTTCGGCCTGTTGCAGCAGGACCCGGGCGTGTCGGGCCAGGGCATTGCCGGCCGGCGTCGGGCTGACCCCACGACGATTGCGCTGAAGAAACTCGACGCCCAGCGACGCCTCCATGGCACGGATGCGCGCACTGGCCGCCGCGAGGGACAAATGACTGCGCGCGGCGCCGGCGGTGATGTTGCCGGTATCGAGGATGTTCAGGTACAGGCGCAGGTCGGTCAGGTCGAAGTGCATTGCAGCAACCTCTGGATGTGTGTTGTCTGGGAGGCCGCCATCGCGAGCAAGCTCGCTCCCACAGGGGATTTGTGAACAACACATAACCACTGTGGGAGCGAGCCTGCTCGCGAAGAGGCCAGTCGTTTCAGCGAAATACTCAGCCTCTGTCAAGGCAAGAGGCAGCCTCAGTATATGGCAGATTTTCAATCAACCCCCGCGGGCTCACCATGGCCCCATGAATACACTCTCGGCGTTTTATCAGAACCTCGGATTAGCCCTTTCAATGCTGGTCATTGGCACCTTTGTGCTGGCCGGCATGATCAAGGGCGTGATCGGCCTCGGCTTGCCGACCGTCGCCATGGGCCTGCTCGGTCTGGCTATGGCGCCGACACAGGCTGCGGCGCTGCTGATCATTCCGGCGACCCTGACCAACGTCTGGCAACTGGCATTCGGCGGGCATCTGTCGGGGCTGGTCAAACGGCTGTGGCCGATGTTGCTGGCGATTTTCATCGGCACCGGGGCGGGCACGCTGTGGATAGGCATGAGCGGTGGTCATTGGGTGGTGCGGGGGTTGGGGGCGGCGTTGTTGCTGTATGCGCTGAGCGGTTTGTTCCTGCCGACTGTGCGCGTGGGGCGGCGCAGCGAACGCTGGCTCGGTCCGCTGTGCGGCGTGCTGACCGGCGTCATCACTTCGGCCACCGGCGTGTTCGTGATTCCGGCGGTGCCTTATCTGCAAGCGCTGGGTTTGAGCAAGGACGAACTGGTGCAGGCGCTGGGCCTGTCGTTCACCGTCTCGACCCTGGCCCTGGCCGGTGGCTTGCTATGGCGCGGCGCGCTTGGCGGGGGCGAGTTGAGCGCATCGCTGCTGGCGCTGATCCCGGCGATGCTCGGCATGTGGTTGGGGCAATCGCTGCGCCAGCGGATCAGCGCCCAGTGGTTCAAGCGCGTGTTCTTCGTTGGCCTGGGTGTGCTCGGCGGCCACTTGCTGATCAGCGGCTAGCGGACGACGGGCTGATCATGTCGATGGCGCGGATCTCGAAGTCCCGTTCCAGGTATTCATCGCGCTGTTCGAGGAACTGCTTCATGTGCGGCAGGTTCGAGTGCACGTCGAGGTGGGCCTGGGATTGCCAGATCTCGTAGAAAATGAACAGGGTCGGGTCCTGTTTGTCGCGCAACATGTGGTATTCGATGCAACCGGGTTCGGCCCGGCTCGCTTGCACGTAGCCGCTGAAAAACGTTTCGAAGGCGTCGGATTTTTCCGGGCGGGTCTTGGCGTGCAGGATGAATCCCTGGATTTCACTCATCTACATCTCTCCTCAAGTCAGAACTGGCGCCAGTCTAAGGCAACAATCGCCTATCGATTCGTGCTTGTAGGTCAAATGAATTTTGCCAAATCGACGCTTACTCCGCGCGAGGTCGATCGATACTCTGCCGCCATCCGATTCCCGAGACCTCCCATGAAAAAAGTCCTATTGCTCAATGGCGGCAAAAAATTTGCACACTCCGACGGCCGCTACAACGCCACCTTGCATGAAGCCGCGTTGAGCGTGCTGGATCGCGGCGGCATGGATGTGAAAACCACGTTCATCGACGAGGGCTACGACATCGCTGAAGAAGTGGCCAAGTACCTCTGGGCTGACGTGATCATCTACCAGATGCCCGGCTGGTGGATGGGCGCGCCGTGGACCGTGAAAAAGTACATCGATGAAGTCTTCACCGAAGGCCATGGCAGCCTCTATGCCAGCGACGGTCGCACCCGTTCGGACGCGTCGCAGAAGTACGGCAGCGGCGGTCTGATTCACGGCAAGCAGTACATGCTGTCGCTGACCTGGAACGCCCCACAGCAAGCCTTCGACGACCCGACCGACTTCTTCGAGGCCAAAGGCGTGGACGCGGTGTACTTCCCGTTCCACAAGGCCAACGAGTTCCTGGGCATGACCGGTTTGCCGACGTTCCTGTGCGTGGACGTGATGAAGCGGCCGAACATTGAAGGTGATGTGGCGCGCTATGAGCAGCATTTGGCTGAGGTGTTTGGCCTCAAGGCATGACGCTCGGCTACTATCCGATGCAACGGCCAGGAAGATCGCAGCGCCGATTCGCAAACGAGGACACACGTGAAAGCCAGATCCGATGAATTGCAGGTTTTCGTCTGCGTGATTGAATGCGGGTCGATTTCCGCGGCGGCCGAGCAGGTCGGGCAAACGCCTTCGGCGGTCAGTCGTACGCTGTCGCGGCTGGAGGCCAAGCTCGACACCACGTTGATCAATCGCACCACGCGGCGCATGGACCTGACCGAAGAGGGCAAGTACTTCTTCGAACACGCCAAGCGCATTCTCGATCAGATGGACGAGCTCGAAGAGCGCTTGTCCTCACGCCAGCAAACACCGTCCGGGCGGCTGCGGATCAACGCGGCATCGCCTTTCATGCTGCACGCCATCGTGCCCTACATCGATGAATTCCGCAGGCTCTACCCCGACATCCAGCTCGAACTCAACAGCAACGACTTGATCATCGACCTGCTGGAACAGAGCACCGATATCGCCATCCGCATCGGCACCCTGACCGACTCGACGCTGCATGCCCGTTCCCTGGGTTGCAGCCCGCTGCACATCGTCGCCAGCCCGGCCTACCTGGAAAAGCACGGCACACCGCAAGCGGTGGCTGACCTGGCCCACCATACGCTGCTGGGGTTCACCCAGAACGAAGGCCTCAACCAATGGCCACTGCGTTACGTGCATGGCGATCGCTGGCCGATCCAGGCATCGATCAGCGCCTCCAGCGGCGAGACCATCCGCCATCTCGCACTGGACGGCCAAGGCATTGCAAGCCTGTCGCATTTCATGACCATCGAGGACATTCGTGCCGGACGCTTAAAAGTGTTGCTGGCCGAGTTCAACAGCGGATATCGCCAGCCGATCAACGCGGTGTACTACCGCAACTCGCAACTGGCCCTGCGGATTCAATGCTTCCTGGACTTTATCCAGGGCAAGTTGGCGGATTATGCGAGCGCAGATTTCAAGGGCTGATTCGTGATTCCTGCGCAAAAGTGAATTGGGCCGGCAGGGATTTTTCCTCAAGGATCGCTGCCGGATACTCCTTGCATCACTTTTCCACGCAGGGAGTTTCTCCATGAATGTATTCGTTACCGGTGCCGCCGGTTTTATCGGCGGTTCCATCGCCACGGGCCTGGTCCAGGCTGGCCACAACGTCACCGGTCTGGTGCGCAGCGCCGAACAAGCCGATGAACTGCGTGCACTGGGCATCACCCCGGTAATTGGTACGCTGGACGACTGCGCCCTGTTGGCCGATCAGGCGCTTGCTGCGGACGCTGTGATCAACGCCGCCAGCAGCGATCATCGTGGCGCGGTGGAAGCCTTGCTCGATACCTTGCGCGGTTCCGGCAAAGTGTTCCTGCACACCAGCGGTTCGAGCATCGTCGGTGATGCCTCGGGTGGTAAATCCAGTGATGTCATCTACTTCGAAGACAACCTGCCGAAACCGACAGTCGACAAGGCAGCGCGCGTGGCAATCGACAACCTGATCCTGGCGGCGGCCATGGACGGGGTGAACTCGGCCGTGATCTGCAACACCCTGATCTACGGCCACAGCCTGGGCGTCCATCGTGACAGCGTGCAACTGCCGCGCCTGCTCAAACAGGCACGCAAAAGCGGTGTGGTGCGCCATGTCGGCCCAGGCCAGAACATCTGGTCCAATGTGCACATCGAGGACGTGGTGGCGCTGTACCTGCTGGCGCTGACTGAAAACGTACCTGGCACCTTCTACTTCGTCGAAAGCGGTGAAGCGTCGTTCATCGACATGACCACCGCCATGGCCCAGGCGCTGAACCTGGGCGAGCCGCAGGACTGGGCGCTCAAGGACGCGGAAGCCGAGTGGGGCTATGAAATGGCCAACTATGGTTTGGGCTCCAACAGCCGGGTGCGTGGCAAGCATGCGCGGGAATTGTTGAGCTGGGTGCCGAAGCGCACGTCGGTGGTCGAGTGGATTCGCGACGATATGGTGTGAGTTCGCTTCAGACCGAGTGGCGGCTATCGCGAGCGAGCTCGCTCCCACATTTGATCTCCATAGGGCACAGATTTTGTGTTCGACGCAGATCCCTTGTGGGAGCGAGCTTGCTCGCGATGGCGTTTGCGCAGGCACAACAACTGGTCGGTCTGACTGCATTTCCGTAACATCCGCACACTCTTTTCCAGTCTCTCCCTGTGTGCGGTCCCCCCCATGAAAGCAAAACGTCTACGCGCCGATGTCCTGGCCGGGCTTACCACTTCCTTCGCCCTGTTGCCCGAGTGCATCGCGTTCGCGCTGGTGGCCCATCTCAACCCGTTGATGGGCCTCTATGGCGCGTTCATCATCTGCACCCTGACCGCGCTGTTCGGCGGGCGACCGGGCATGGTCTCCGGCGCGGCCGGCTCGATGGCCGTGGTGATCGTCGCGCTGGTGGTGCAACACGGCGTGCAGTATCTGCTGGCCACGGTATTGATGGGCGGGCTGATCATGATGGCGTTCGGGCTGCTCAAGCTCGGCAAACTGGTGCGCATGGTGCCGCACCCGGTGATGCTCGGCTTCGTCAACGGCCTGGCGATCATCATTGCCCTGGCGCAACTGGAGCACTTCAAGAGCGGGGAGGCCTGGTTGAGCGGTACGCCGCTGTACATGATGATCGGGCTGGTCGCGGTGACCATGGCCGTTGTCTACGTGTTGCCGCGTCTGACCCGTACGGTGCCGCCAGCGCTGGTGGCGATTCTCGGCGTGGGCCTGGCGGTGTATCTGCTTGGCTTGCCGACCCGCACCCTGGGCGACCTGGCGCACATCGCCGGTGGCTTGCCGAGCCTGACCCTGCCGGACATTCCATGGAACCTGGACACCCTGCGCATCATCGCGCCCTACGCGATCCTGATGGCGCTGGTCGGGTTGCTGGAAACCCTGTTGACCCTGAACCTCACCGACGAAATCACCGAAAGCCGTGGCTACCCGGATCGGGAGTGCGTGGCGCTGGGGGCGGCGAATGTGGTGTCCGGTGCGTTCGGCGGCATGGGCGGTTGCGCGATGATCGGCCAGACTATGATCAACCTCAGTTCCGGCGGGCGCGGGCGCTTGTCCGGGATGGTGGCCGGGGTGTCGATCCTGTTGTTCATCCTGTTTCTGTCGCCGCTGATCGAGCGCATTCCATTGGCCGCGTTGGTCGGGGTGATGTTCGTGGTGGCGCAACAGACCTTCGCCTGGGCCTCGCTGCGGGTGATGAACAAGGTCCCGCTGAACGATGCTCTGGTGATCATCGCCGTGACGGTGATTACCGTTTTCACCGATCTGGCCATCGCGGTGCTCTGCGGGATCATCATCGCGGCGCTGAACTTTGCCTGGCAGCAGGCCCGGCAGCTATACGCCGACAGTCATCTGGAGACTGACGGCAGCAAGCTGTACCGGGTGCATGGCACGCTGTTCTTCGCCTCGACCACACCCTTCCTCAATCAGTTCGATCCGGCCAATGACCCGGCGCAAGTGACACTCGATTGCCAGCACCTGAGTTTTGTCGACTACTCGGCCATCGCCGCACTGGGTACCTTGCGCGAGCGCTATAACAAAGCCGGCAAGCACCTGCGGGTGCTGCATTTGTCCGAGCGCTGCAAGAAATTGCTCAAGCGTGCCCGGATGCAGCACGACTGAAATCAAACAGGCAGGCGCGATGAAAATCCGCCTGCCTGATTTTCATTATTTGCGACAACTCATACCTCTGTGCGACACCCCTTACCTCTGCACGAAAATTACTTTCACCTCGTTTGAAAATCACCTGCCGAAATGTTTTAAGAGTTTCACAAATATTTCGACGTGACCCTCTCGAGGAGTACCGCATGACCCTGTCCTTCGGCTATTGGCTGCTGGTGTATGCCGCCATCGCCATCATTGCACTGATCGTTCTGATCGCCCGTTACCGACTCAACCCGTTCATTGTCATCACCCTGATTTCCATCGGCCTGGCGCTGGTCGCCGGCATGCCGCCGTCCGGTGTGGTGGGGGCGTACGAGGCGGGTGTCGGCAAGACCCTGGGGCACATCGCACTGGTGGTGGCGCTGGGCACCATGCTTGGCAAGATGATGGCCGAGTCCGGCGGCGCCGAGCAGGTGGCGCGGACCTTGATCGACCGCTTTGGCGAGAAGAACGCGCATTGGGCGATGGTGACCATCGCGTTTCTGGTGGGGCTGCCGCTGTTCTTCGAAGTCGGTTTCGTCTTGCTGGTGCCGATTGCCTTTACCGTGGCGCGGCGCGTGGGCGTCTCGATCCTGATGGTCGGCTTGCCGATGGTCGCCGGGCTTTCGGTGGTGCATGCGCTGGTGCCGCCGCACCCGGCGGCGATGCTGGCAGTGCAGGTGTATCAGGCGTCTGTGGGGCAGACGTTGATGTACGCGATCCTGATCGGCATTCCGACCGCGATCATCGCCGGTCCCCTGTACGCCAAATTCATTGTGCCGCGCATTCAGTTGCCGGCGGAAAACCCGCTGGAACGCCAGTTTCTTGAGCGTGAACCGCGCGACAGCCTGCCGGGGTTCGGCATCACCATGGCGACCATCCTGTTGCCGGTGGTGCTGATGCTGATTGGCGGCTGGGCTAACCTGATTTCCACACCGGGCACAGGTTTCAACCAGTTCCTGCTGTTCATCGGCAACTCGGTGATCGCGCTGTTGCTGGCCACATTGCTGAGCTTCTGGACCCTCGGCCTGGCCCAGGGTTTCAACCGTGAATCGATCCTCAAGTTCACCAACGAATGCCTGGCGCCGACCGCGAGCATCACGCTGCTGGTGGGTGCCGGCGGTGGCTTGAACCGGATTCTGGTGGACGCCGGCGTCACCGACCAGATCGTTGGCCTGGCCCACGAATTTCATTTGTCGCCGTTGTTGATGGGCTGGCTGTTCGCCGCGCTGATGCGCATCGCCACCGGTTCTGCCACCGTGGCCATGACCACCGCTTCAGGCGTAGTCGCGCCGGTGGCCATTGGTCTGGGTTATCCCCATCCGGAACTGCTGGTGCTGGCGACCGGGGCCGGGTCGGTAATCTTTTCCCACGTCAACGACGGCGGCTTCTGGTTGATCAAGGAATACTTCAACATGACAGTGACTCAGACCTTCAAGACCTGGACCGTGCTTGAGACACTGATCTCGCTCGTTGCTTTCGCGTTGACCGTTGGTCTTTCTTACCTGATTTAACCGGAGCCGCCCGCCATGGACATCCTCTACCAGATCCGCGCCCGTCAGGACTCCTTCAGCGCCGGTGAAGGACGCATCGCCCGCCTGATGCTCGACGATGTAGGATTTGCCGCCTCCGCCAGCCTCGATGAACTGGCACTGCGGGCAGAGGTCAGCAGCGCCACGCTGTCGCGGTTCGCCCGTACGGTCGGTTGCAAGGACCTGCGTGACTTGCGTTTGCAACTGGCCCAGGCCAGCGGCGTCGGCAGCCGGTTTCTCGATCCGGCGGGCACGCCTGAGCAGTCGGCGTTCTACGGGCAGATCGTGAGTGACATCGAGTCGACCTTGCGCCAGCACCTGGCCGCGTTCGATGAGTCGCGTTTCGCCGATGCGGTGAAACTGCTGGGCAAGGCGCGGATGATTCACGCCTTCGGCATGGGCGGCTGTTCGACCCTGTGCAGCGATGAACTGCAGGTGCGCCTGGTGCGCCTCGGCTATCCGATTGCGGTGTGCCACGATGCAGTGATGATGCGTGTCACCGCCGCCAGCCTCAGTGCCGAACAGGTGGTGATTGTCTGCTCGTTGACCGGGATCACCCCGGAGCTGATTGAAACGGTGGAACTGGCGCGCAACTACGGCGCACGCATTCTGGCAATCACCCGGGCCGATTCTCCGCTGGCGCAACTGGCCGACATCGTCCTGCCGCTGCAAAGTGCCGAAACCTCGTTCATCTACAAACCCACGGCAGCGCGCTACGGCATGCTGCTGGCCATCGATGTGCTCGCCACCGAACTGGCGTTGGCCAATCCTGAAGACAATCAAGAACGTCTGCGGCGGATCAAACTCGCCCTCGACGAATACCGCGGCGGCGACGATCACTTGCCGCTGGGAGACTGACATGCAGTACGACACGCTGATTCGCAACGCCCTGATCATCGATGGCAGCAACAGCCCCGGATACCCCGCCGACGTGGCCATTCTCAACGGGCGCATCGAGCGTATCGGCGACTTGCGCGATGCCCACGCCGGCGAGGAAATCGACGCGCAGGGTCATGTGCTGGCGCCGGGTTTCATCGACGTGCACACCCATGACGACACCGTGGTGATTCGTCAGCCGCAGATGCTGCCCAAGCTCAGCCAGGGCGTGACCACGGTCATCGTCGGCAACTGCGGGATCAGTGCATCGCCGGTGAGTTTGCGCGGCGATCCACCGGACCCGATGAACCTGTTGGGCACGGCCGCTGCGTTCGTTTATCCGACCTTTCGCGACTACCGCGCGGCGGTGGAAGCGGCGAACACCACGCTGAACGTTGCCGCGCTGGTCGGCCACACGGCGTTGCGCAGCAATCATCTGGATGACCTGTTCCGTACCGCCACAGCGGACGAAATCAGTGCGATGCGCGAGCAATTGCGCGAAAGCCTTGAGGCCGGCGCCTTGGGCCTGTCCACCGGCCTTGCCTATGCCAGCGCCTTCTCGGCATCCACCGATGAAGTGATGCAACTGACCGAAGAGTTGACAGCGTTCGGGGCGGTCTACACCACCCATTTGCGCAGCGAATTCGAACCGGTGCTGGAGGCCATGGACGAGGCGTTCAAGATCGGCCGCCATGCGCAAAGCCCGGTGATCATTTCCCACCTCAAATGCGCTGGCGCCGGTAACTGGGGGCGTAGTCCACAGCTGCTGGCGTCCCTGGAACAGGCGGCGAAAACCCACCCGGTGGGTTGCGACTGTTATCCATACGCCGCGAGCTCTTCGACCCTGGACCTCAAGCAAGTGACCGATGCCCATCGCATCACCATCACCTGGTCGACCCCGCACCCGGAAATGGGCGGCCGCGACCTGATGGACATTGCCGCCGAATGGAATGTGTCGCTGCTGGATGCTGCTCGCCAACTGCAACCGGCTGGTGCGGTGTACTACGGAATGGATGAGGCGGATGTCCGCAGAATCCTCGCGCACCCGCTGTCGATGGTCGGCTCCGACGGCCTGCCGGAAGACCCGTTTCCGCACCCACGCCTGTGGGGCGCATTCCCTCGGGTGCTCGGACATTTCAGTCGCGACGTGGGACTGTTTCCGCTGCACACCGCCGTGCACAAAATGACCGGGCTGTCGGCGGCACGCTTCGGTTTGAAGGGGCGCGGTGAGATCCGCGAAGGCCATTGGGCCGACCTGGTGTTGTTCGATCCGGCAACCATCCGCGATGTCGCCGATTTCAACGATCCGCAACGGGCGGCGCAAGGCATCGAGGGCGTATGGGTCAACGGTGTGTTGAGCTACCGCGATGGCCAGGCCAACGGGCGCAGGGAAGGGCGGTTCCTGGCCCGGGAAGGGGATTTGCGCACGGGTTTTCAGTGAGTTTCGAGGACTGCGTCAAACCCGGTGGGTTTGGCGAAACTCGCCGGGCGGCATCCCGCGCCGGCTTTTGAACGTGCGGTGAAACGAGCGGGGTTCAGTGAAACCCAGGTACTGGGCGATGTCCTGAATCGGCAGGGTGCTGTTGAGCAGGTAATGCTCGGCCAGCTCCTGGCGCAGGTCATCGAGGATCTGCTGGTACGACGTTCCGGCCAGATGCAGCTGGCGTTGCAGCGTGCGCACTGACACCGCGAGATGCTCGGCCACCTGCTCCTTGCGTGGCAGGCCTTCCTTGAGCAACTTTCGCAGGATGCTTTTGACCCGCTGTTCCAGCGATGCGTCCTCCAGTGTGGCCATCAATCCCTGGGCATGTTCTTCCAGCGTGCGCAGCAATTGCGCATCGGCCTGGCGCAATGGCAACTGCAAATACGGCAACGGGACAATCAGCGCCGAATAGGGTTGGTCGAACAGTACCGGGCAGTCGAAGAACTGCTCGTACTGTGCAAGCGTTGTGTCGGCCGGACAGGCATGTTCCAGCCAGACGGCGGCCGGCGACATTTGCGTGTCGGCGATCCAGCGCGCGTATTGCAGCCAGGAACCGAGCACGTTTTCCACCAGGTGCCGGCGAATTCGCGGGCGCTGATGGCGGCATGTCCAGATCAGGTGCACCTCGCAGCCTTGCACCTCGGCGCGGCTGACGCCCATGTCTCCCACCAGCTTCTCGAACGGCATGATGCGGCTCATGGCGTCGCCCAGTGTCGCGCAGTTCATGGTGATGTAGCCCAGCACGCTCCAGGAGTTGGGCAACACGAAACGCGCGGCGTTGAGACCGAACAACGCATCGCCCGAGTGCTCGCAGAAATAATCGAGCAGCCGTTCATGGGCTTCACCCGGCAACCGCAGGCTGTTGTCACTCAACTGCTGTGCCTGCAACCCGGCAGCCGCCAACGCAGGCTCGATGGCCATGCCCAGTTGTTCGGCATGACGCAGGTATTTGAGCAGCGGCGGAACTGAAGTGAAGCCCAGGGATTGCATGATCGTTTCCTTTGATCAAGGCCCGCGTGCGCGGATGAATGCACTGAAAGGTAATTTGAAACCACGGCTAAAGTAAATGGCTGACGCCTGCGCGACGTTTGACTCAATTGGCTACTCGAACTGGCCGGATGCGACCGTGACACTTTCGGGCGGCTGACTAGTATGGGGGCCTGAAATATCACTGATCAGAACCGCAAAAGGACACACGCATGCGACGCTGGAACGGCTGGGGAGATGCAACCACGGTGGTCGAACTGCCGGCCCAGGGCGCGAGTTTTCTCGCCCGGCGGGTGGGTGACGGTCGAGCGCTGCCCGATGCGACGCTGGAGACGGCATTGGCCCGCGTACCTCCGTCGCGGTTGCAGCAACACTTCTTGTACAGCGTCGATGCCCATGATCGTTTGCTGCATGCTCGCGGCCAGAGCCTGCCGGACTGGCTGGCGTTGCGTGAAGGCGCGCTGGGAAATTATCCCGATGCCGTGGCCTATCCCGTGAGCGCTGAACAGATTCGCCGGTTACTGCTGCTCGCCCATGAACAGGACCTGTGCCTGATTCCTTATGGCGGCGGCACTTCGGTGGCCGGTCACATCAACCCGCCGAGTTCCGCGCGGCCGGTTGTGACGGTTTCCCTGGCCCGCATGAATCGCCTGCTGGACCTCGACGAAGAGAGCCTGCTGGCCACCTTCGGCCCTGGCACCAGCGGACCGCAGGTGGAAAGTCAGTTGCGCGCCCGTGGTTACACCCTGGGGCATTTCCCGCAGTCGTGGGAGCTGTCGACCCTGGGTGGTTGGGTTGCCAGTCGTTCCAGTGGCCAGCAGTCGCTGCGCTATGGGCGGATCGAGCAACTGTTCGCCGGCGGGACCCTGGAAACCTTTGCCGGACCTTTGGAAATTGCCTCCTTTCCCGCCTCGGCGGCCGGGCCCGATCTGCGCGAAGTGGTGTTGGGCTGTGAGGGCCGTTTCGGGATCATTTCCGAAGTGAAGGTGCGGGTCAGCGCACTGCCTGCCGATGAACGTTTCTATGGGGTGTTTCTGCCCGATTGGCCCAAGGCGTTGCAAGCCATCCGCCAGTTGGCCCAGGCGCGCGTGCCGCTGTCGATGCTGCGCCTGTCCAACGCGGTGGAAACCGAAACCCAGCTGGCGCTGGCCGGTCACCCGCAGCAGATCGCCTGGCTTGAAAAGTACCTGGCCCTGCGCGGCGCCGGTGCGGGCAAATGCCTGCTGACGTTCGGCGTGACCGGCAATCGTCGGCAAAATGCGCTGTCCCTGCGTCAGGCCCGGCAGCATCTCAAGGCGTTCGGCGGGGTGTTTACCGGCACCTTGCTCGGCAAGAAGTGGGCGCAGAACCGTTTTCGTTTTCCCTACCTGCGCGAAAACCTGTGGAACGCCGGTTACGTGGTGGACACCCTGGAAACGGCCACCGACTGGAGCAACGTCGACAACCTGCTCACGCTGATCGAAAACAGCCTGCGCGACGCCTTGGCTGCCGAAGGCGAGCGGGTGCATGTCTTCACCCACCTTTCCCATGTCTATGGTGAAGGATCGAGCATCTACACCACCTATGTGTTTCGCCCGGCGGCGGACTACCCCGCCACCCTGGCGCGCTGGCAGGCACTCAAGCAGGCGGCCAGCCAGACCATCGTCGACAACCACGGCACCATCAGTCACCAGCATGGCGTGGGCAAGGATCACGCGCCGTACCTGCGGCGGGAGAAGGGCGCGCTGGCGATGGAAGCCCTGCAGGCACTGAGTCGGCATTTTGATCCGGCCGGGCGACTGAACCCTGGCACGCTGTTGCAGGAGTGACGGCCATGAGCCTGGACTGGAACGCGGCGTGGCGACAGCGGGTGCTGCCGACGCTGGCGGAGGAATCCTGGGACCTGATCGTCATCGGCGGCGGCATCAGCGGCGCCGGCATCCTGCGCGAAGCCGCGCGCCGTGGCTGGCGCTGCCTGCTACTGGAGCAGCGCGATTTCGCCTGGGGTACCTCCAGCCGCTCCTCGAAAATGGTTCATGGCGGCTTGCGCTACATCGCCAAGGGCCAGTGGCGCCTGACCCGTGATTCGGTCCGCGAACGCCAGCGCCTGCTCGACGAAGCGCCGGGGCTGGTGGAGCCGATGAGTTTCATGATGCCGCATTACCGTGGTGGTTTTCCCGGACCTCGGGTGCTGGGTGGTTTGCTGTCCATCTATGACGCCTTGGCCGGGCGGCGCAGCCATCACTTCCATGACGCGCAACAACTGCGTTATCTGGCGCCTGGGGTGAAGGAAGATGACCTGCTGGGCGGCACCTGTTTTGTCGACGCGCTGACCGATGATGCCCGTCTGGTGATGCGCGTATTGGGCGAGGCCCGGGCCGACGGTGCCCTGGTGCTCAACGGCATGCGCGTGCAGCAATTGCTGCGTGAAGAGGGGCGCGTTTGCGGGGTTCAGGTCGAAGACTGCGAGGGCGGCGGATCACTGACATTGCGTTGTGCTGTGCTGGCGGTGGCAACCGGCGCGTGGGCCGAGCGCTTGCGCCTGCCCGATGCCCCTCGCCAGTTGCGCCCGTTGCGTGGCAGTCATCTGTTGTTGCCGGGCTGGCGCCTGCCAGTGGCGCAAGCCTTCACCTTCCTGCACGAGCGCGACCGTCGACCAGTGTTCGTTTTCCCTTGGGAGGGTGCCACGGTGGTCGGCACCACGGATCTCGATCATCACGGCGATCTGGACCAGAGCGCGAGCATCAGCTTTGATGAACTCGACTATCTGCTGGCGGCTTGCAGCCAGCAGTTCCCCCAGGCCGAGGTGGTCGCAGCCGATGTGCTGTCGACGTGGTCGGGAGTGCGCCCGGTGGTGGGCGGCGCGGCGGGTGAGCATCAAGACAAACCGTCGAATGAAACCCGTGAACATGTGCTGTGGCAGGAGCCTGGTTGCGTGACTCTGGCCGGCGGCAAGCTGACCACCTTTCGCCCGCAGGCGATCGAAGTGCTCAAGGCCTGCGCGAGCATGCTCGAGCGCCCCTTCAATGATGACGCTGCGCCGGTGTTCGCCGCCGTGCCGCCGCTGGCGATACCGGGACTGAGCGCCAACCGGTGGCGGCGCCTGGCCGGGCGACATGGCCGTGACCTGCCGAGGCTGGCGCAACTGATCACCGAACTGGGCCACGACAGCGTCGGCGGCACTGACACCTTGTGGGCGGAACTGGCCGTTGCCTGCGATGGGGAAATGGTCCTGCACCTGGATGACCTGCTGCTGCGCCGAACCCGCCTTGGCCTGTTGCTGCCGCGCGGTGGCGAGGAGTATTTCGCTGCCATTCGCCAACTCTGCCAACCGCGACTGGGTTGGGACGATGAGCATTGGCAGCAGGAATTACAGCGTTATCGGGCGTTGTGGCAACGCCATCATGGTTTGCCGGATGCCGCGCATTGATGCCCATTGAAGAGAGCTCCATGGATAACCACCCGAACAAGCGTTACCTGTTGGCCATCGACAATGGCACCCAGAGCGTGCGCGCGCTGCTCTTCGACCTGCAGGGCAATCTGCTGGGCAAAGGCAAGGTCGAGTTGCAGGCCTATTACTCGACTCAACCCGGCTGGGCCGAGCAGGACCCGGAGTATTACTGGGCAAAACTGGGTGAGGCCTGCCAGCAGTTGTGGCAGCAAACCGGCATCGATCGCTCACAGATTGCCGGTGTATCCCTGACCACCCAGCGCGGTACCGTGATCAACGTCGATGCCCAGGGCAAGGCGCTGCGCCCGGCGATCCTGTGGCTCGATCAGCGCCAGGCCGAAGTCGAAGGCGGCATCAAGGGACCATGGGGCTGGCTGTTCAAACTGGTCGGCGCGCAAGCCACGGTGAACTACTTTCGCGCCCAGGCCGAGGCCAACTGGATCGCCCGCAATCAGCCTGAAGTCTGGGCGGCGACCGACAAGTTTTTGCTGCTCTCGGGGTTTCTCACCCATCGCCTTTGCGGGCGCTTTGTCGATTCGGTGGGCTGTTGCGTCGGTTACCTGCCGTTCGACTTCAAGCGCTTGCGCTGGGCCGCACCCGCCGACTGGAAATGGCAGGCGCTGGCGGTGCGCCCCGAGCAACTGCCGAGCCTGCACAAGCCCGGTGAAACCCTCGGCTACATCAGCGCCGAGGCCAGCCGCCACACTGGCATTCCCGAGGGGCTGCCGCTGATCGCCGCGGGTGCCGACAAGGCCTGCGAAGTCGTGGGTTCCGGCGTCGTCGACGCAGGCACCGTGTGCCTTTCCTACGGCACCACGGCGACGATCACCAGCACCCGGTCGCGCTACCTGGAAATCGTCCCGTTGATTCCGCCTTACCCGTCCGCGGTGCCGGATCAATACAACTGCGAGGTAATGATTTATCGCGGCTACTGGATGGTCAGCTGGTTCAAGAACGAGTTCGGCCTGCGGGAAATGCAGCAGGCCAAAGCCCAGGGCGTGGAGCCCGAGCAACTCTTCGATGCGCTGGTCGACGCGGTGCCGCCGGGCTCCATGGGGTTGATGCTGCAACCCTACTGGTCGCCCGGTATCCGCGATCCGGGTGTGGAAGCCAAGGGCGCGATGATCGGCTTCGGCGACGTGCATACCCGCGCGCACATTTACCGGGCGATCCTCGAAGGTCTGGCGTATGCCTTGCGTCAGGGCATGGAGAAGATCGAGAAACGTTCGAGGGTCTCCATCACGCGCTTGCGCGTCGCCGGTGGTGGCTCCCAGAGTGATGCTGCGATGCAACTCACGGCGAACATTTTCGGCCTGCCGGCCGAGCGTCCGCATGTCTACGAAGCGTCCGGCCTGGGCGCGGCCATTTGCTGCGCGGTGGGGCTGGGGCTGCACGCGGATTTCCCCACGGCGATGGCCGCCATGACGCGGGTCGGTGCGGTATTCATGCCGCAACCCGAGGCGCAGCAGATCTATGAGCGACTGTACAAAGAGGTCTACCTGCGCATGTATCGACAGCTCAAGCCGTTGTACCAGAGCATCCGCAAAATCACCGGTTACCCCGCCTGAAAGAACACCTCAAATCTACTGTGGGAGCGAGCCTGCTCGCGAAAGCGGAGTGTCGGTCACATCACTGTTGACTGTGCTGCCGTCTTCGCGAGCAGGCTCGCTCCCACAATGATCGGTGGTGTTTTCATGCCACCTGGCGTGGCGCTATCGGAGAACTTTTCTGGTGAGATCGGACAGTGTCAGGGGCAGGGTCGGTTGTTAGGCTCAACCCCCACGGCACATCCAATAAGAACCAGGCAATGAAGCTGAAATTCCTCCTGTTGCTGCTTTGTGCAACGGCCCCCACAGCCTGGGGCTGGTCGAACCATACGGTGGGCAGCTACCTGGCGTTGCAGGATTTGCCGACGTTGCGTGATGCACCGCAGGTCGAAGTCGAGCCGCTGGAACAGTTTCTTTCGCAGCAATACCAGGCCGTGAGTGCGCTGCTCGATGAGCAGGAAAGCTTCGCCCGCGAGCACTTCAACCAATACCCGCCGCGCCCCGACAACCTGCGATTGCCAGCCGTGCCCGGGGACAATCTGCGCCACGACTTCCTCACCGCACTGCGCATCAATCCCGGGATTCATCTGGCGATGGTCATCCAGCCGATGCCGGGCAAGGATCTGCCCGAGCGTGAACACCTCAAGGCCGAACAAGTCATGGTGGCGCAGACGCTCTCACCGTGGAATCGCCAGCGCTTCATCGTTGTGCCTGACCACGAACAGGTCGCAGCCTTGGCCGTGTTGGCCAGCGCCGCCGATGAGCCGGATTACGGCCACGACATCAACCTGTTCAGCGACAACCCCGGCGAAGTCGGCGCGTTGTACGGCTTCGGCCCGCAGCCTTTCGGTGACGCGCGGTTTCAGTACAGCTCACAGGCGCCCTTTCATATGGGCTTCTTCCATGAAAGCCCGGTGGTGTATGCCGCTGCCGGATTTCTTCAGCGCAGTTGGCCGGACTGGCGCGCCTACCAGTACATGGGGTTGGCGCGACTGGCGTTTGCCACTGGCCATCCATATTGGGGTTATCGATTTCTCGGTTGGGGCCTGCACCACGTTCAGGACATGACCCAGCCTTATCACGCCAAGCCGCTGCCCGGTGTCGAACTGGCGAGCCTGCTGGTGCTGGAAGGCAAGGCCTTGGCCGGCTTCGATGCGGACAAACATGCGGCCATCGAACGGGTCGCCACCCGGCACATGGAAGTGGAGAAGTATCAGTCGACCTGGCTTCGTCGCCTGCTGCGCGCCGGCCAGGCACACCCGATGCTCGACGCTTATACCGACTCTGCACAGGACGCCCGTTATCCGCCGTACTCGGTGGACTACCTGCGCGAAGTGGTGAGTGCCGAGTCCGTCGACGAGTCCGCGGCGTTTGATGAAGCCATCGGCCAGTGGCTGGACACGGCACCGATCACCAGCGATTTCAGCAACGGTAATCAGCTGCAGCGCGAAGAGTTCGACCATCTGGCACTTAACCAGCAGCTGTTCAAACTGCTGGGGCATTTCGGCGCCCACAGCCGGAGTTATACCCGTGCGGGATTGGCGCCATAGCCATCGCAACAACAGTGTCAGAACACAAAAACAATAAAACCAGGGAAAGAGGAACGGATCATGAGCACTCGATTTCGCCTGTCTGGCGCGGCGCTTCCCGGCGTGGGCCTGGCAGGGCTGCTGCAACTGTGCGCGGTCGACGGCGTGCAGGCCAAGGAGTTCAGCGTGCTGGACAACCAGATCACCGGTTCATTCGACAGTACCTTGTCTTATGGCCGCTTGTGGCGGGTCCAGGGCCGGGACAAGAACAACGATGACGTCAACACCAACGACGGCAATCGCAACTTCGACACCGGGCTGGTTTCCGAGGTGTACAAGATCACCTCGGAGCTCGAGGCCAACTATCAGAACTACGGGATGTTCGTGCGCGGCACCGCGTTCTATGACACGCAACTGATGGACAAGCGCAACGATTACTACCGCAACAACAACCCGTCGCAACCCAGTCAGAGTTTCCCGCAGGACGACCACTTCACGGACCAGACCCGCGATATCGCCGGCAGCCGGGTGGAGATGCTCGACGCGTATCTCTATGGCAACTGGGACGTCGCGCAGATGCCGCTCACGGCACGTATAGGGCGCCAGGTGTTCAACTGGGGCGAGGGGATTTTCTACCGAGGCGGGATCAACACCACCAACCCGGTGGATGCGGCCAAGTACCGTCTGCCCGGGGCGGAAGTCAAGGAAGTGCTGGTACCGGTGGAAGCGCTGAGCTTCAACATCGGCCTGACCGACAGCCTGACCATGGAAAGCTTTTACCAGACGAACTGGAAGGAAACCCGCATCGACCCGGTCGGCACGTTCTACTCGCAGACGGATCTGTTCGCCGACGGCGGCAACACTGCCTACAACAACTTCAGCGGTACCGCGCTGGACACCCCGGTGCCTGGCTTCGGCAACGTGATCGATCTGTACAGCGCGCTGGGCAACAACCCACTGCTCAACCAGGCCCTGAGCACCACCGGCCTGTACGCCAACGGGGTCACCCCGGCCTTTGGCAACACCGTCAAGGTGGCCACGGTCGGCAAGGATTTCAACGCGCGCAACGACGGCCAGTTCGGCTTCGCTTTTCGCTACATCGTAGAAGAGCTCAACAGCACCGAGTTCGGGTTGTACATGGTCAACTACCACGCCAAGGAGCCGACCATTTCCGCCGATCTGGGTGGGTACAAGGGCATCGACATGAACGCCCTGACCAACCTGTTGGCCGGTGTCGCCGGCAGTCAGGCGGGGCAACTGGCCAACGGCCTGGCGACCGTGGATGTGCTGGGCAATATCCAGGCGCATCGGCGCTACGCCGAAGACATCCGCATGTACGGCTTCAGCTTCAACACCACCCTGGGCCAGGCGTCGGTGTTCGGTGAGGTGGCTTATCGGCCGAACCTGCCCATCGGGGTTGCCGCCACCAACGACCTGATCGGCGACCTGGCCAACGGCGCCGCCGCAGCGGCAGGTGGCCAGACCATCAACATCGGCGGGCAGCAGGTCACGCTCGACAGCCAGATCAATAACGCCGAGCGGGTGGAAGCGTTCAACGCGTCCATGGGCACGATTTACAACTTTGGCCCGAGCCTGTCATTCGACTCGATGTTCGGCGTGTTCGAACTGGCGTCCGAGCACCTGCGCGGCAGCAGCCTGCAATACACCGCGTATGACGGCAGTACTCGTTACTACGCTGGCACCGGTAACTTTTCCTATGTGTCCGGCGGCGAGCGCAGCGACCAGGTCAACCGCAATTCCTACAGCTACACCGCGATGCTCAACGGCACCTGGAACGACGTGTATGCCGGGGTCAACGTCTCGCCTTATGTCGTCTACAAGGATGACTTCGAGGGCAACAGCTACCAGGCAGGCAACGTCATCGAGGGTCGCAAGGCCTACACCCTGGGGGTCAAGGCCAACTACCAGAACAAGCTGGAGGCCGAGCTGCAATACACCGAGTTCTACGGTGGAGGCCAGGACAACGGCCTGCGTGACCGCGACAACGTTGGCTTCAACCTCAAGTACTTCCTTTGATTACCCAGAACACGGGTGTAGCCCCTGTGGGAGCGAGCCTGCTCGCGAAGAGGGCCGCACAGCCAATACAGATGCCGCCTGACATACCGCTTTCGCGAGCAGGCTCGCTCCCACAGGAGATCTGCTGTGTGTTGCAGACCTGCGGCCTTTATTTCGGAGAACGATCATGTTTCACACTTCACGACTGACCAAGACCACGCTGGCGCTGTTCCTGAGCCTGGCCGCCAGCAGCGCACTCGCCGCGGTCACGCCCCAGCAAGCCGAGCAATTGAAGACCACGCTGACGCCGATGGGGGCCGAGCGTGCCGGCAACGCGGCCGGGACCATTCCGGCGTGGAACGGCGGTATCACCCAGGCGCCGGCGGGCTACAAACCCGGCCAGCATCACCTGGACCCCTATGCGGCGGACAAGCCGCTGTTCACCATCACCAAGGTCAACCTTGAACAGTACAAGGCCCACCTCAGCCCGGGTCAGATCGCACTGTTCAACAGCTACCCCGACACTTTCCAGATGCCGGTCTATCCCTCTCGCCGGTCGGGCTCGGCGCCGCAGTGGCTGTATGACAACACCTTGAAAAATGCGACCTCGGCCAAGCTGATCGATGGCGGGACCGGTTTTGCCGATGCCTATGGCGGTGTGCCGTTCCCGGTGCCCAAGGATGGCATCGAGGTGCTGTCGAACCACATCACTCGTTATCGCGGCATCTATGTGGTCCGTCGTGCCTCCGAAGCGCCGGTGCAACGCAACGGCAGCTTCGCGCTCGTGACCTCGCAGCAGGAAGGGCTCTTCAACTATTACCGCCCGGGCGGGCAGTTTGCCGACCTGAAAAACATCCTGTTCTACTACCTGGCATTCGTGAAGAGCCCGGCCCGGCTGGCGGGCGGTGCGGCACTGGTTCACGAGACCCTGGACCAGCTCAAGGACCCGCGTCAGGCCTGGGTCTACGACGCGGGTCAACGCCGTGTGCGCCGGGCGCCGAACCTCGCGTATGACACCCCGATCGCCTCATCCGACGGCCTGCGCACGGCGGACGATACGGACATGTTCAACGGCTCGCCAGACCGCTACGACTGGAAGCTCAAGGGCAAGCAAGAGGTCTACATTCCCTATAACAATTACAAAGTCGGCAGCCCTGAGGTGAAGTACGAGCAGTTGCTCATACCGGGCCACCTCAACCCGCAATTCACCCGTTATGAGCTGCATCGGGTCTGGGTGGTCGAAGGCACGCTTAAGCCGGGCGCGCGGCATATCTATTCCAAGCGCGTGCTGTTTCTCGACGAGGACAGTTGGGGCGCCGCATTGGTGGATCAATATGACGGGCGAGGGGAGTTGTGGCGGGTGTCGATGGCCTACCTGAAAAACTTCTACGACCTGCCCACCACCTGGAGTGCTCTGGACGTATTCCATGACTTGCAGGCGCGTCGTTACTACGTGCAGAACCTGGACAACGAAGAGCCGGCCACAGTGGACTTCGCCCAGCCGGTGCCGGAAGACGCGTACTTCATGCCGTCGGCATTGCGCCAGCGTGGGACGCGGTGATATTGGCCATTCGGAAGATAGCCGGGTTTTGGTTTGCCAGGATGTGCTAGCCTGCAATCAATGATTTCATTGATTGCAGGAGGCATCATGGCCAGCATCACAATTAGAAACCTTGATGAGAAGCTCAAAGAGCAGCTGCGCATCACGGCGGCTCATAACGGACATTCGATGGAAGAGGAGGCTCGCCTGATTCTGGGCCGGGCCTTGGCGACTGTTGATCGCGCCGGTGGACTTGGAAGCAGGATCCGCAACCGATTCAGCGCTCTGGGCGGAGTCGAGCTTGATCTGCCAGAGCGTTCAGAGAAAGCGACGGCGGTGGATTTTTCTGAATGATCGTGCTCGATACCAACGTTCTTTCAGAGTTTATGCGAGTCGAGCCTGAAACCCGGGTGCTTGCCTGGGTTGATGCACAGCCATCGATGGATCTGGCAGTCAGTGCGGTAACGGTGGCGGAAATACTCCACGGCATCGCACGCCTGCCTTCTGGCAAGCGCAAACAGAAACTTGAAGCCCATGCCATGGCCATGTTCGAAGAGGACTTTGCCGGACGCATTTTGCCGTTCGATGCTCATGCCGCTGTTGAGTACGCAACGCTGACGGCAGGTGCTGAAGCCAATGGGCGTGCGGTTTCAATGGCCGATGCGCAAATTGCTGCCATTTGCCGAAGCCATGGGGCTGCTATAGCCACCCGCAATGTTCGAGATTTCGGGTTTCCCGGGATTGAGGTCATCAATCCTTGGGAGGCGTGAGCATCTTCGCAGTCATCCAGAATGCAATCGCGAGCAAGCTCGCTCCCACAGGGTTTTGGGTCGTTCACAGAATCTGTGTTCGACACCTTACCTGTGGGAGCGAGCCTGCTCGCGAAGGGATCTTTCATTCACGGCAAGGCGAATGTCAGACGCGGAAGTGGCTCACCATCTGCTGCAATTGACCACCCAGCCGCGCCAGTTCAATGCTGGACTTGGCGGTCTCATCGCTCGCCGCAGCAGTCTGTTCAGACACGTCGCGCACGTTGACGATGCTGCGGCTGATCTCTTCGGCCACGGCGCTTTGCTGTTCGGCAGCGGCGGCGATCTGCTGGTTCATCGACTGGATGTTGGACACCGTGCGGGTAATGTTCTCCAGTGACTCGCCGGCCTTGCGGGTCAGGGCCACGCTGCTGTCGGTGAGGACGCGACTGTTGTTCATCACCGCCGACACTTGTTGCGTGCCGTTCTGCAGGCCGGCCACCAGGCCTTCGATTTCCTCGGTGGATTTCTGCGTACGCTGGGCCAGGCCGCGGACCTCGTCGGCCACCACCGCAAAACCACGACCGGCTTCACCGGCGCGAGCTGCTTCGATGGCGGCATTGAGTGCCAGCAGGTTGGTCTGCTCGGCCACGGCCTTGATCACGTCCATGACGCTGCCGATCTTGTCGCTTTCCCGTTGCAGTACGCTCATGGCTTCGGTGGAGCGCACCACCTCACTGGCCAGGCGCTCGATCTGGGCGATGGCTTCATTGACCACTTTGTCCCCTTCACGGGCTTCGCCGTCGGCCGCCGCAGCAGCTTGCGAGGCTTCTTCAGCGTTGCGCGCGACTTCCTGCACCGTGGCGGTCATCTCGTGCATGGCGGTGGCGACCTGATCGGTCTCGACTTTCTGACTGTTGACCCCGGCGCTGGTCTGCTCGGTCACGGCCGACAGCTCTTCAGCGGCGCTGGCGATCTGGGTCACGCCGTCGCGGATGCCGCTGATCAAGTCGCGCAGGGTCACGCCCATGCGAGCGATGCCTTGCTGCAACACGCCGAGTTCGTCGCGACGGGTGACCAGCACGTTGTGGGACAGATCACCGCTGGCGATGCGATCGACCACCGCCAGGGTTTCGCGCAATGGCCGGGTGATCTGGCGAGTGATGACCACGGCGGCAATGACGCCCACCAGTAAGGCCAGCAACGTGCTGATCAGCTGCAGAGTGCGCGCCCGGGCGCTTTCGGCGTCACGGCGGTCGAGCTGGATCTGGTACAGCTGATCGCTCTGGGACACGATGGCGGCGCCCTGGTCGGTCATTTCCTGGCGCGCTTGCACCGCGTCATTGCTGGCGGCCTTGTAGGCCTGCAAGGCGCTGCGGTAGTTGCCCAACGCGGTTTCCAGCTGACGCAGGGCGTCTTGTTGGGAGTCGGCGAAATGCACGTTCAGCGGTTTCAGGCTGGCGATGGCAGCGTCCAATTGGCCGACAGCTTTTTGCTCGGTCTCGGCATTGGTACTGGCGGTGTAGCCGCGCACTTCGTAGCGGGCCAGCAGGAACGCTTCCTTGGCCGCGGTGATGGCCTGGAACTGTTCGAAGCGCTGGTCGCTCAACGGCATTTGCTGCACACGGGTATTGATGTCATTGATCAGCGTGTTGGCGGTTTCGGCGTTGGCACTCATGGCGTCGCGGGCGCTGTTGCCGGCGCGATAGGCGCTGCGCATCTTGCCCAGGGACGTCTTGTAGGCGTCGATGACGGCGCCTTGCTCTCGCAGCAGTTTGAGGTTTTCCGGGCTCTTGAACTTCGCCAGCAGGGCTTGCTGCTGGGCAGAGAAGGCGTCGAGGGTGTTTTGCACGCTTTGCGCGGCGGTTTCGTCGCCGTTGGTCAGCATGTATTGCAGGCGAACCACGCGCAGCTTGGTCAGGCCGGCGTTGAGCTGGGTGATGTCGCTCATCCAGTTGCTGCGGTCGATCAGCCCGCCCAGGCTGGTCCAGCCGGTCAGGGCCAGGACGCAGGTCAGTGCCAGGACCAGGCCAAACCCCAGGCCCAGTTTCAGGTTCACGCTGATGTTGCCGAACCAGCTATTCATCTCATTCCTCCAGGAACTTGGTACTTCTTTATCGTCGGTTGGCTGGAAGATTGTTTTTTTTGGAAGCCGCCAAGCTGTGTAAGCAGGATGTATCGGCAGCAATCCCGGGAGCTGAAAGGATTTTTCCGAACGGATTCTGTAACAAAATTTTTACAGCGCTTTTAAGCTTTTTTTCACATGCGTTTCACCAGTCACCGACGCGCCTTTCTTTAACCTGCCGGGATCTAATGAGGTAGTGCGTGCCGGCGAGGCGGCTTGATGTGGAATTAAGACTGAGTCTTTTCGGGATAAAACGCTCGATCGATCTGAGCCGCTTCGCCCGTTATCGCAACGCTGCGGTGGTGTTGGCCTCGGCGTTGCTGGTGATCCCGTTGACGGTGTTCTTGCTGCGACCTGCCGCCGTTGCGGACCTGGCTCACGGCAATGTGCCCGGTGCACAGGCGTTGATGACCGGGTGGGCCAAGGGCGACGTCATCGTGCTGGTGCGCCACGTCGAGCGCTGCGATCACTCCTCGGCGCCTTGCCTGGTTGGCAACGATGGCATTACCGAGCGCTCGCGCCGTGTCGCCATGGGTGTCGGTGCGCACTTCCAGAACCTGGGCCTGGACAAGGCTGATATCTACAACAGCCCGATTCTGCGTACGGCGCAGACCGCCAGCTTCATGTTCAACAAGGTCGGCACGGGCGAAGACTGGTTGATCAGTTGCAAGGGCACCATGCTGCGCGACGCGTTGGCGCACAAGGTGGCCGGGCGCAACCTGATTCTGGTGACCCACAGCGAATGCATGGACCAACTGGAAAAAGACCTCCATTTGCCAACTTCGACCCTGGGTTACGGGGCCTCTTTGTTTATCTCAGCCGAAACGCCGCACACTCCGCGCATGCTTGGCTTTATCGAAGCCTCGGATTGGCCGACCGTGACGCCCCGTTGAATTTAACCATCCCTTCGAATCAGGACTGAGCATGCAGACCGCTTCCCGCTTTTACTGGGTGAATTTCGGTATTCCGCTGGCTTGCGCGGTCGCGGTGTTCCTGATGTTCGACATGACCAGCATCGACATCGCCTTCAACAATTACTTTTTTGATCCGGTGACGCAGACGTACCCGTTGGACCAGGTCCATCTGTTCGAAAAAATCACCCATAAATGGGCGCGGATCATTCCGAACTGGACCGGTGAAATTGCGATTATCGGTGCCTTGCTGTCGTTTCTCTGGCCGCGCCTGAAGGCTGAAAAGCACGCGAAAATCATCGCTTTCCTGGAAAAAATCAAAGTCGCACCGGTGTTGCGCTTTGCCACCCGGCATCGTCGCGACTTTCTCTACGTGGTGTTCGCGTTCTCCATCAGCACCGGGGTGATTCACTATCTCAAGGGCCACACCAGTGTGTATTGCCCGATCGAGACGACCCAGTACGGCGGCAAGATGGAGCACATTGAGTGGTATGAAAATTTCGAACTGCTGAAAGTTGCCGGCGAGGGGCGCTGCTGGCCGGGCGGACATGCGTCGGGCGGTTTCACCATGCTGGCGTTGTACTTCGTGGCTCGCCGTTATCGCTGGCGCTATTCGAAAGCGATCATGTACGGCTCTCTGACCCTCGGTTTCATCTATGGCACCACACGGGTATTGCAAGGGTGGCACTACATGTCCCACACCTTCTGGGCCGGGATCTTCGTGTGGCTGGCGTGTTTGCTGACGGCGCTGGCGTTTTACGGGCGAGCGAGGCTGGAACAGCCGGTGCTCTCCAGAGCGCAACAACCGGTGCCGACGGCTCAGACTCAACCTGTGAATTGAGTTGGCGTTGAACCGCAAAAACCGCATCTCGAAAGGGTTGCGGTTTTTTTGTTGCCCGAGGAAACCTTCAGTGAGTCTCGGATTGCGAATTCGCAGACAAAAAAAAGCCCGCGGGAGGGCGGGCAAACCGTAGTTTCTTGAATGAGCCAGTGCAATGTACAGGCAGTGACGGAGGCGTGGGGTGAAGAAAAATTCATCTGGTATCGGGCCGCGGTCGACATTGCCCAAGGCCTATTCGACAGGGGGTGCAGGGCGATTGCGGATTGAGTGGTTCGTCCGAAGTGTTTGCCCAGCGACTAATCTGTCTGTCAGGCATCGACTTGATGCCACCACCCGGAAACAGGGAGGCCCTTGTTTTCATTGCTGATTTCGCTGCTGCTGGCGTTCCTCATTGGCTGGGTCTCTCAGCGCATGGGCATGTGCCTGGTCAATGCCATGGGGCTGCTGCTCAAACGTCGGCCGACCCTGTTCGTGTCGCTGGTCAGTTGCGGTCTGTTCGGCCTGTTGCTCGCACCGCTCTACGCCTTGTCTGGCGTCAGTCAGCCGCTGTTCATCCCTGAAGTTGGTTATCTGTCACTGGTCGGTGGCGGTTTGTTGTTCGGCCTCGCCTCGGTGCTCAACGACGGATGCAGCGTCGGCACCCTCACCAAGCTCGCCAGCGGCAACCTCAACAAGGTCTTCACCATCCTCGGTTGGGTGCTGGGCATCGTGCTGTGGCATCACCTGAACATGCTGCCCGAACACCGGGCGCTGCAAATGCCGATGATCACCAGCCGTCATTACTGGCTGGTCATTGGCATCGTGTTGCTGATTTTGCTGTTCCTGATCCGGATTCACGGCGACAGACACCTGGTGCTGTCGAGCCTGCTCCTGGGGGCTTTGACCAGTGCCCTCTACACCTTCGAACCGCTGTGGACGCCCAGCGTATTCTTCTACGATCTCTCGCAAAGGTTCTGGGGCCCGGGCGACACATCATTGACCACCCAGCGTGTGACGGTGTTTGCCATGCTGATGCTGGGCATGCTCTGTTACACCTTGCATCGCCGCACCTTCAACTATCAGCGGTTTGCCGCGATGACAGCGGGCAGGCATTTGCTCGCGGGCGTGTTGATGGGCACCGGTGCGTCGATGATGCTCGGTGGCAATGACTCACAGATTTTGTTGGTGTTTCCGACGCTGACCTGGGTGGGAGCGGTGCCGTTGGTGTCGATTGTGTTGGGGATATTGGTAGGGGTTGGGGTTAAGCGGCTGCGTGCTTGATGATCGCGGCTCTGGAGTTGGACGACCTCAATGAGACCGTCCATTTAATATTCAAAGAACACAACGAAAAAGCCCGACAATTTGTCGGGCTTCATCTTGGCGCGGTCAGTTAGCTTCGTTTCGCTTCGACTTCCATCATCACAAGGTTTTGCTGCTTCGTAGCTTCGGTCAACACTTCGCTATAGACACGCTTTTTCTGTTCCGACTTGGCGTTGCGAATAAAGTCAGCAAAGGAGCTTTTGGCGCCCTTGGACAGGCCTAGCTTGATCGAAATCATTGATGTACTCCTGATCCTAACCCGAGCCTGGCCATTAAATCAGCCCGCGTGTATTGCTCAGGGATATGGTAGTCAATTTTATCGACCCCAGCTTTGTAAAGACGTCCCGAATTGTCTATGTGCTTGATCAGCAGATCCACATGAACGTCGCTCCCGTACTCTAACTTAAGAGTATTTACCACGTCACGCGCTGCGAAATACTGGTCGATGAAATGCTCTGGTCGGATTCGTCGCCCTTCGAGTTCTTCACGGGCTTTGACGAATTCCCATGCAAGGAGCGGATTTTGGTAGACGTAAAGAATCTGCACGAACCGGCCCTTGCGCAAAGAGCGCTCCACATTTTTTCGTGCTACATCGATGTTGGAAAATGTTCCATCCAGCACAAATGATTGCCTCTGGTCGAAAGCGCAATCCAGAATTTTCTCGACCAAAATTGACACCCCGTTTTGGAAGATCCAGGCGTTTCCTCCCGCGTAGTCGGAAAATTCACTACGAAGCTCATCAGGGTCAATCCTCAGAATCGCTGTATCAGCAAACAGGTTCACCAGGGCGATTGAAGCTTCTGTCTTTCCTGCTCCAGGTGAGCCGGCCATGAACACTGATACAGGATCTTGCTCAGGAGGGTATAGCGCTCGATCGGTTCGGCGCTTGGCTATGGTTTTCTTGTGCAATCTAGCGAAGGACATGGCTTGTTCTTGCATGAGCAGTTCGGCAGGAGTCATCGTTCATTCCTTTGGTTTGAAGCGCATCAAAGGTGAAACAGCAGAGGCGGTGAATTCGATAGAAAAGTCAGCGTACATGGCCGCATATCAAGCTCCAGTCCATGAGGGGGACACGGCTTGAGGGAAATTTCCTAGAAGTGAGTTTTGGCCTTGCTTAACGTCGGTTGATTGGCTCAATGATGTGGTGCTAATTGCAGATCAAAGTTGCTTGGAACTCACCGTGTGCTTGAAATGATGCTCCCAAAGCCTGACCCCCAACCTGCCCGTCCGGTCCAGCGATGACCCCACCGTCAAATCCGTGATCAACGTCGGCTGCAAACCCGCATCAAACAGCGCAAACCCCGCCGCCAGGCAGCAGGTCTCGGTCTGCAGGCCGCACACCAGCACGCGTTCGACGTTGAGGCTTCTAAGGTAGTCGATGGTTTCCGGTGTGGGCGCGTAGCCGTGCTTGATAAAAATGCGGTCGGCCGGGATCAGGCTGTCATCGTCCGGTGCGGGGTGCCAGCCGAGCTGTTTTTCGAAGGGGGTTATGGATTCGTCATGGCGCTCGACCGTGGCGACACTGGGCAGGGTGCCGATCAGCTTCTGGATACCGTCGATCAGCCACTGCGGCGGGTCGAAGCCGGGTTGTACGTCGATGATCAGGAGGGCTTGGCGCATGGGCTTCTCCGAGGGGATGGCAGTGATAGGGGCGACCGTGGATGCAAAATATTCTGGAGGTCTCGCTGGCCTCTTCGCGGGCGGGCAGCTGCAAAGCTTAGTCGTTACCGATGCCCATATTGCAAGCATGCACATAACAGCCTAGCGCGGCTGCCTAAGTGACCCTATCGTCAGATTTCACGTACCACAAAGTGCTTTTGTGAGTTGTGAGCGTACGATGTAACTCACGTTTTCGCTGAATTCCTGGGGGCGCGAACGAAGCGACTGAGCGGTATGGCATTGGAGAAAAATCATGATTCGCAAGCACTACTTGAAAGCCCTGGCGACGCTGCTCATCGCCGCCGGCGTGCAGTGGGTGACGCTACCCGTCTACGCGACCGAGCAGGGTGAACAACGGCGGGAAGCTCGCGATACCAGGCAGGAAGGGCGCTCTACTGCCCGGCAAACCAAGGATGAATGCAGAAAGGGCAGTGACAAGAGCAACGTGGAATGTCGCCAGGACAAGCGCAGCACCAAGCAGGATACCCGTCGTACAGCCCGGGACATCAAGTACTGATCGTTAGCGTGAGTCCTGGTTGCGCCTGACAACAGGTCAATCCTTCCACGCGTCGGTTAAGCGGTTCGGGATTTCGAGCGCTGGTGGATGTTGTTGGATGTCCACTTCGATCCAGGGCGGACATCATCGAAATGCGCCGCCCATCTGCTTCAAGGTCATCCGATACCCATTGTGCATCCGAACGTCACCAATACCTTGGCCGATTCATCTGCACGCGCGGCGGTAGCGAAGGCTTGCTCGAAGTCTTCGAAGGCGTAGCGATGACTAATCAGCGCGGTGGTGTCGATCCGGCCTGCGGCGAGGATCTCCAGCACCTCGCCAAACTCGGTGGGATAGGCCATGGCGGTGGTCACTTCCATCTCCTTGCCCAGCGCCATCGCCAAATCCATGGCGACCGGTGCGTGATGCACCGCCACCACCGTCAGATGTGCCCCGAAACGTGCGCGCGCAATGATTTGGGGAATGACCGGAGCGGCGCCCGACACCTCGATGAATTCGTCGGAATCCACCACTGGCATCCCGTAGAGCGTGCCAGCGCCATGGCGCTTGCCGATTTCAGCCCAGAGATCGCAATTGTCGGGATTGAACGTGGCGTTTGCACCGAGTGCGCGCGCACGTTCCAGACGTGAGTCCACGCGATCGACGGCGATGATGTCCGCGACGCCGCGCAAACGGAGCATTGCCACGACACCGAGCCCGATGGGACCCGCGCCGAAAACGACTACTTTGCTACCAGCGCCGGCACGCGACCGGTTGACGCCGTGCAGCGCGACGGCGAGCGGCTCGACCAGTGCAGCGGTTTCGAAGTCCAGGGTGTCGGGAATGGGGTAGACCGACGACTCGGCCATGACATTGCGCACGAGAATGTGCGAGGCGAAGGCCCCAGGGCCTCCGGAGCCGATCATGTTCGCAGGCGTCGTCGGGTTGACCACTACGCGCTGGCCTTTGCGCAGCGCAGTCACTCGCGCGCCCACCTCCTCGATCACGCCCGAGAACTCATGCCCGAGCGATAAGGGACCATCGCCCCCCATCGGCAGGCCACCGGCGCGCGCATAACCGAGGTCAGAGCCGCAGATACCGCAGACCACGACCTTGACCACAATATCGTCCGGCCCGGCACTGGGGCGCAGTACCTGTTCGACACGAATATCGTCAGGTCCGTGAACCGTTGCATGAAGCATCAATTTCGTCATAGCAGAGTCCTTCATTTCAGATTGTGATCCAGGCGCGCTTGCGCGCCGACAGTCGAATGGCGTCGAGCACCTGTTGGCCTCGCGCAGCGTCGTTGAATGTGGCGGCACGCTCGGGGATCGCGGGTGCGCGATTTTCGATCCGCGTGCGCATCTCGGCGAACAGGCGCGCATAGGGCGCAACATCGAAGCCCATGGTGTGCCAGCGGTCCTG
This sequence comes from Pseudomonas fluorescens, assembly GCF_040448305.1. Classification (NCBI taxonomy): domain Bacteria; kingdom Pseudomonadati; phylum Pseudomonadota; class Gammaproteobacteria; order Pseudomonadales; family Pseudomonadaceae; genus Pseudomonas; species Pseudomonas fluorescens. Next base: position 786,883 of record NZ_CP148752.1, read on the forward strand.
CTCGGTCTGGATCAGCTCGGCGACGGGAAAAGCTGTCGGCATTGCGTTGACCAGATCCGCGGGCATCTCGATGCGCCGCACACCATCGGTGTCGCTCACCCAGACTTCTTCGGGGTCACCAAACGTCGCGCCGCTCTGAATCCACGCGCCGCCTGCGCTGCCCACCACTTTGGTGGCCATCACCAGCGGCCCCGGCGCGGCCAGCGCGGCGATGATTGACCCGGCAACACCGCTGTCCGTTTCGAACTGCACGGTGTAGCAATCGTCGGCTGTCATGGTGGGGCGCCCGGGCGCCAGCGTCTGCAGCATGCCGCTGACACGAGCGATGGGGCCGAACATGTATTCGACCTGATCGATCATGTGCGAGCCGAATGCGCCAAGGAAACCGCCGCCCTGGTCAGCGTCCTCCCACCAGTCGCTGAGCTTGCTTGTCGAGTCCTGCAGGCCCGGTTGATGGTAGATGCGCAGGAAATGGCGCGGTGTGCCGATCAGACCCGACTGAACGACGCGCCGCAGCAACGCCTGCGCGCTGTCGAAGCGGAATTCGGCGCCGAGCAGGTGATGAACACCTGCCTTTGTCGCGGCTTCGCGCATCTGCACCGCTTCGGCGGCGTCGCGGGCAAAGGGCTTTTCGCACACGACATGCCGCCCGGCGGCGATCGCGGCCATCACCGGTGCATAGTGTGCGTGCGGGGGCGTTGCCACCGTAACGAGCTGTATCGCCGGATCAGCCAGCACCTGGGCCAGACTATCGGTCGCCAGTGGGATACCCAGTGGCGCGGCGCGGGCGATGGTGCGGGCACGGTCTCGGCCGACGATGGCGCGCACCTCGAAGCCGGCCTCGCGCAACGCACGGACATGGGTAAAAAGGCCGAAGCCGGTGCCGACCACGGCGGCACCTATGGGATGGGTCATCAGAGATCGCCTCCATGCAGGACATGATCGAGCGCCACGATGCAGTGCCGTGCCATTTCGCCGAGCTCGGCCATGTGTTGCGACAGCACGCTCATTGCGCCACCTCGCCACTGATGATCGGCACGATGTCTTCAAGTGCCTCTTCACCACGTTCTTGCAGCACGGCGAGCGCAATACGGCGCAGCGTTACCTGCGGCGGCTCGCCCTGTGTGCCAATCAGGCGCAAACTCATGCCGCCATGGACATGGCCGAAGGACTGGACCCAATTGCCGGCGATGCCGGGCTGGCCTTGCGCAACGATGACGCGCACCGAGCCGTCGTGGCGATAGCTGGCCTTGTACTTCTGCACACAACCGCCACCGTCCTCGTAGTTGTCGAGGTTCTCTTGCCAGATCGAACAGAGCTGGAATATCCAGTAATCACAGGCTGAGGGCAGGAAATCGATAACCAGCGCCTCGTCGCCAGCACACTCCCATGTACCGAAGCCGTGGTGTCGGTCCGGCACGCCGCCATTGGACAGGTACACCGCGCGGTCGAAGCGGATGCGGTTTGGCCGCTGGCTGAGATTGTCCTGCCACCAGCTGCGCACCAGCTCGCAATAGCCAAGTACCATCTGACCCGCCTTGGCGAGCGCATCGCTTATTTCGGCGGCGGTGACGGGTCGCGGTTGCGGGCTATCGATCCGTTCGATAGTGAAGTGAGGCGGCGCGGTATTCGCGCGATCATGGTAGAGCGTGCGCACCAGGAGACCGACGCAGTCCGGTGAGATCGACAGCCAGTCGCGCCCGTCTGCGGGTTTGTTCTGGCTGACCACGATCTCGAAGTTGCCCTGCGCATCGAACTTCACCTGGCGTGAGGAGATGAAGCCGGTGGTCTGCAGCGCAGCGGGATCGAATTCGTCAAGACCGGATACGCCACGCGTTGCCCAGTCCTGAGCGCCGGGATGGCGCGGTTGTGGCGCGCGCCATGAGGCAATGACGAAGTACGGCAGCCCGCCACGATGGCCACGAATGACATAGTCATGACTACCGTCGACGAACTCGGCAAGCAGATGATCCTGATCGGGAGACTGGAAGTTGATGGACTGGCGCCAGGGCGCATCGCGCAGGCGCGGCCGTTCTGGCTCGCAGTTCTCCAGGTAGCGTTCGAACCCGTTGCGCATGAGCCGGGTCATGAATCGATACCATTCGGCGCGGTCGAGGGTATCGGCCTCGGCGCCGAAAGCATTGACCCTGTGGCCGGCCTGGCGAACGGTTTCGCAGAAGTCGTCCCACGCGCGGCCGGACAACAGGCGTTCCATAGCTTGATCGGTCATGGCCGCTCTCCTTCGATGCGCTCTGGCCTGACCGAGAAGCGCTCATAGTAAAAGCCGAATCGCTCGCGCAAAGCGGCAACATCAACCCCGAAATCGCCTTTCAGGTCATAGACGACGCGACCATGCTTGCCCCGTGGATTGGCGTTCAGATAGGCCTGGATCCGCGTCTTGGCGTCGGCGGTCAGTGGCAGGCCGGCCATGGCATAGATGCGTTCGATCACCGTCTGTTGGTCGGCCATGTAGTCGTCGAAGAGCACATCGAGCGATTGGCCGGCGGGAACACTGTCCCGGTCCCGAACGCAGGCGCGCAGCAGATGTTCCACTCGATCTGTCCAATAGCGCGCCAACGCCTTTACGTCGAGGGTATGGCGGCGGATGCGGTCGCCATAGGCGATCATGGTGATGGCGGACTGGAGCACGGCTACGGGGTCGCGATGGGTGATGACGAGCGTGGCGTCGGGATAGGTCGTCACCAGCGGCCGCAGGTTTTCCATGTGCGGTGGCGATTTCATCACCCATCGGTTCGGGCCCTGGAGCCAGGTGAGCGCCTGCAGGACTCGGCGACCATAACGGTAGTGCGGCGTCTGATCGTGGCTGTAGTAGTAGTCGCGCCAGCGACACGGGCGAGACTGCCATTCCGGCAGATAGGACGAGAAGTCCAGGCCTTGCAGTTCGATGTCTTCATGCACGTGGGTGGGGGACATTTCGTGCATCGCCGGCATGAACGGCAATATGGCTTCGAATTCGCCCCAGGCCTGGCGGGTACGAACGATACGCGGATCTTCCCCGTTTGATGTTTGGTCTTGCGGCGCAGGAATCGGCTCCATCGCTTCCCAAAGCGGCATCGAACGCAGTCGCGGATCGGCTGCCAGGATGTTGACCAGGTGGGTCGTGCCTGAGCGGGGAAGGCCGGCGACGATGATCGGCCGATCAATCGCGACGTCGTTGATTTCCGGGTGTCGCTTCACCAGATCTTCGAAGCGCAGGCGCGAAGATGCGTAGCGCACAGCATCGCCGAACATCCCCGCGCGGCCCAGGGGGCCGAGCTCCGTGTCCTCGTCAAAACTCTTCAGCCAGACTCGCAGCCGTTCGCGGAAGTCGTCCGAACCGAAGTCGGAAAGCCCCGTGCGCTGGCATGCGGCTGCCAGGACGGCCTCCTCGCGCATTTCCACGGGGGGGACGCCCGCGATCGCTCGACGCTGCCGCTCGGTCAGCTCGGGGGCGCCCAGGTCTGTGATACGGATGATGTCAGGTTTCATGCGCTGCTCCATAAGTGTGAGGAGAGGTGTTGGCGACAGGCAGTACGGGAAGGGCCGACGCCGGACTCAGCCGGCGACCGTGAAACCGCCATCGACAGGCAGTGTCTGTCCCGTGATCCAGCCGGCAGCGGCGCTCGTCAGGAAAAGGACTGGACCGGCGATGTCCTGCGGCACCCCAAGCCGTGCTGCCGGCGTGCGTGCAAGCGTGGGCGCGGACCACTGCGGATTGGCGACAGTCGTCGCCGTCATGCGGCTTGCGGTAAGCCCCGCCGCGACCGCGTTGACGCGAATGCGTCCGCCCCAATGGACCGCCAGTGCCCGGGTCAGCCCGACGACGCCAGTCTTTGCCGCGCCATAGCCGGGCACCACATCGATCCCGAAGAACGAGCTCATTGATGCAATGCCGATGATCGAAGGGCCGCCTGGCAGCGTGCTTTGCAGGAGTTTGTCTGCGCAGCCATGCGCCATGCGATAGCCACCAACGAGGTGCATGCGCACCGCGCGTTCGAAAACGTCCGGTTCGTACTCGTCCAGGCCACAGCTTGGCAGCGCAAAGCCGGCGTTGTTGACGAGGATGTCCAGGCGCGGCAGCGCTGCTGCAACGGCAGAAATGTTGTCTGCGTTCTCGATGTCGAGCTGCAAGTAGCGGTAGCCGTCGAGGTCAATGTCGTAATCGGCGGCGCAGGGCCGGGTGCCGGTGATCGTCACCTGCGCACCTGCTGCTTGGTACGCAGCGGCGATGCCGGCCCCGATGCCGCTGGTGCCACCGGTCACCAGGACATGGCAATTGTTGTAGTCAAACTGAAGGTTCGGCCAGTCGGCCTGTTGAGTGTTCATGGGGCGTTGCCTCCAATAGGTACACCTGATTGCTGCGGCGCAATGAGCCAGTCGATCAGGAGCAGCAGCTATCGCCCCGACCGACTGGCGGTTCAAGATAAGGCGATAGTATTAAAAGCGTTCGAACTGTGAATAGTCTAAACGGACGATGATCCGTGCAATTGCGAGATCTACCTTTAAAGCCAGTTTAAGTAACAAGGCTTAAAAAAGAGGTGGGCGATAAACGTCCACACGCAATCGCACCTCGAGTGACTGGGCCGGGCATCGGATTCTCGGTGGCATCCCGACCCAGCGCAGAGGAAGGAGGAAACACATGCTGACGCACTTGCAGCGTCTTGAGGCCGAGAGCATTCACATCATGCGAGAAGTGGTCGCTGAGTGTGAGAACCCGGTAATGCTCTACTCCGTCGGTAAGGACAGTGCAGTGATGCTGCACCTGGCCCTGAAGGCGTTCCACCCGGGAAAACTGCCGTTCCCATTGCTGCACGTCGACACGACCTGGAAGTTCCGCGAGATGATTCAGTTCCGCGACGCCATGGCGAAAAAGCACGACTTCGACCTGCTCGTCCATATCAATCCCGAGGGGCTGGAAAAGGGCATCAGCCCCTTTTCCCATGGTTCGGCCATACACACCGACATCTGGAAAACCGAGGGATTGAAGCAAGCGCTGGACAAGCACGGTTTCGATGCGGCCTTTGGCGGCGCACGGCGGGACGAAGAGAAGTCGCGGGCCAAGGAGCGAATATTCTCGATCCGCTCCGAGCAGCACCGCTGGGATCCCAAGCTGCAACGCCCCGAACTGTGGCGGATGTATAACGCCCGAAAGCACAAGGGCGAAAGCATCCGGGTGTTTCCCCTGTCCAACTGGACCGAGCTCGACATCTGGCAATACATCTATCTGAACGACATTCCGATCGTGCCGCTTTACCTGGCGAAAGAGCGACCGGTGGTGGAGCGCGACGGCACGCTCATCATGGTCGATGACGAGCGCATGCCACTGAACGACGGCGAGGTTCCCGAGATCAGGAAAGTGCGTTTCCGCACGCTGGGTTGCTACCCGCTGACCGGCGCAATCGAGAGCGAGGCCGACTCCTTGACGGCCATTATTCAGGAAATGCTTCTGGCCAGGACGTCCGAGCGCCAGGGTCGCCTGATTGATCACGACTCCGCGGGCTCGATGGAGAAAAAGAAACAGGAGGGGTATTTCTAATGGCACACGTATCCGATTTGATTTCCGAAGACATCGAGCAATATTTGAAATCCCACGAGAACAAGAGCCTGCTGCGTTTCATCACCTGCGGCAGCGTCGACGATGGAAAAAGCACGCTCATCGGGCGCCTGCTCTACGAGTCGAAGATGCTCTTCGAAGACCAGTTGAGCCAGCTGGAAGCGGATTCAAAGAAGGTGGGAACGCAAGGTGGCGACCTGGATTTCGCACTACTGGTCGACGGACTTTCCGCCGAGCGTGAACAAGGCATCACCATCGATGTTGCCTATCGCTTCTTCTCGACCGACAAGCGCAAGTTCATCGTGGCCGATACACCGGGCCACGAGCAATATACGCGCAACATGGTCACCGGAGCCTCGACAGCGGATGTCGCCATCATTCTGATCGACGGGCGCAAAGGGGTGCTGACCCAGACGCGGCGACACAGCTATCTGGTGTCGCTGATTGGCATTCGCCATGTCGTGCTGGCCATCAACAAACTGGATATGGTGGGTTACTCGAAAGAGATCTACGACAAGATAGACGCGGACTATCGCGCTTTCGCCAGCCAGATTAGCCTGCAGAATATCGTCACCATCCCGATGTCAGCCCTGAAGGGCGACAATATCACCGAGCCGAGCGCGAACACCCCTTGGTACCAGGGGCCGACACTGATGGGATACCTTGAGACGGTGCAGGTCGAGGATGCTGCGGATCAGTCCGGGCCGTTTCGCATGCCGGTGCAGTGGGTCAACCGACCGAACCTCGACTTCCGCGGCTATGCCGGGATCGTTGTCGGCGGCAGCGTCAAGCGCGGCAATCGCCTCCGTGTCTTGCCGTCGGGGAAGGAAAGCCGGGTCGCGCGTATCGTGACGCGCGAGGGTGACCTTGAGGAAGCCGTCTCTGGCCAGTCGATCACGATTACGCTCGAGGACGAGATCGATATCAGCCGGGGCGACATTCTCGCGACGATCGATGCACCGGCCAGGGTGGCAGACCAGTTCGAGGCGACGATCGTCTGGATGAGCGATGAGCCGATGCTGCCGGGCCGCCCCTATCTGTTGAAGATCGGCACCAAGACCGTGACGGCCACCAGCGCGACACCGAAATACAAGGTCAACGTCAATACGCTCGAGCACCTCGCCGCCAAGACACTGGACCTGAATGAAATCGGCGTCTGCAACCTGAGCTTTGATCAGCCAATCGCATTTGATCCCTACAAGGAAAATCGCGATACCGGCGGTTTCATCATGATTGACCGCCTGACCAACAATACGGTCGGCGCCGGACTCCTGCACTTTGCCTTGCGTCGCTCGCAGAACATCCACTGGCAGGCGATTGACGTTAACAAACAGGCGCACGCCACCCTCAAGGGGCAGAAGCCTTGCGTACTCTGGTTCACAGGGTTGTCGGGTGCCGGCAAGTCCACGATCGCGAACCTCGTCGAGAAGAAACTGCATGCATTGGGCAAACATACCTATCTGCTTGATGGTGACAACGTGCGCCACGGCCTCAACAAGGATCTCGGTTTCTCCGAAGCCGACCGGGTCGAGAACATCAGGCGCGTAGGTGAAGTCGCCAAGTTGATGGTCGATGCGGGGCAGATCGTTCTGGTGTCCTTCATCTCACCATTCCGATCTGAACGCAGAATGTCGCGCGAGCTGGTGGAGCAGGGCGAGTTCTTCGAGGTGTTCGTCGACACGCCGATCAGCGTGGCCGAACAGAGGGATCCAAAAGGCCTCTACAAGAAGGCTCGCCGTGGCGAACTGACGAATTTCACCGGCATCGATTCCCCCTACGAGCCGCCGGAAAACCCGGAAATTCGCATCGACACCACCGCTTGCTCTCCCGAGGAAGCAGCCGAACTGATCGTCAGCCATCTTGTCGCTCGCGAGGCCCTATGAATCGCTACGTTGCATTCAATGGGGATGCCGATGGACTGTGTGCGTTGCAACAACTGCGGCTTGCCGCGCCTGACGAGTTCGCCAGCGCGGAGCTGCTGACCGGAGTCAAACGCGACATTCAGTTACTGCGGCGTATCGAAGCGTGCGAGGGGGATACCATCACTGCACTCGACATCTCCCTCGATCAGAATCGTACCGATCTGCTTCGCCTGCTTGAGGCGGGCGCTTCGGTGCGCTACTTCGATCATCATCACGCAGGGGAGATGCCTCGGCATGGGCGCTTCGAGCCTTATATCGACGAGGCTGCCGACGTCTGCACCAGCATCCTGGTCGACCGCTATCTTGGCGGTCGCCATCGTGTATGGGCGATTGCTGCGGCATACGGCGACAGCCTGCCTGAAGTGGGCTGCGCCATGGCCAAGGCGCAAGGCATAGGCGCTGGAGCGGTCAGGACCCTGGAGCGGCTCGGCCTCTATCTCAACTACAACGCTTATGGCGAGACCGTTGCCGATCTGCATTTCGATCCGGCCGAACTGTCGAACCTGATGCAGCCGTTCGCCGACCCGCTGGAGTTCGTCACAGGCTCGGACGCCTACGCGCGGCTGGCGGCAGGCTATGAGGAGGACATGGATCTGGCTCGCCGGCTTACACCGACACGCCAGATACCCGGCGCGATGCTGCTGATGTTGCCTGACGTTCCATGGGCGCGGCGGGCGATTGGAACCCTGGCCAACGAGCTCATGCAGGCACAGCCAGATCGCGCGCTCGGTATCCTGTCGCCCAAAAGGCAAGGTGGGTTCACCGTAAGCGTGCGCACTCCCGGACATAGTCCGGTGGCTGCGGCTGACTTCTGCCGCACCTTTGACACCGGCGGTGGCAGGAAACTGGCGGGAGGTATCAATCATCTGCCCGAATCGGAAGTCGACCGTTTTACACGCGAGTTCGAAACGAGCCTCTCCAGGTAGCAGTCATTACCCATGCAATGTTTACAGCTGCCTCATGAGGGCAAGCTGTAAACGTGGGCTGGAACCTGTTCGGGTACGTCAAGGCGGGAAAGAAGGGAGACAGTTTCGGGCGACATGGGGCTCGCCAGCAGTGCCACCAGGCAGTCTTCGATGTTCTTGATGAACAACTCGGTGTCCATCACCAAGGTCTTCTTATCGCTCGCATCAAGCATGCGAGAGTGATCGGCGAGCCCATGGAGGAGCAATACTGCCGCCAAGTGCAGGCGCTGCTGGGCCACGGACTCCGGCAGGTCCTGGAGGACCCCGAGCAGCGCCCGCCTCAACCGATCCACCTGACCCAGATTGAGCGTGGAAGCGCGCAGGTTCTGTACGGAGAGCGTATGCACCGCCACCAGTTGGGCATCCAGACGGATAAAGTCCTTCCCTCCGTTGGGATCGAACATCTTGTCGGCCACCGGATACATCAGCGCGCGGACCACGTCTCTTACCGAAGGATTACCTCGCTTCTCCAGTTCATCGAGCAATGCGTTGCGCCGGCTGGCAATACCAGGCTCATGCTTGTCGAGGATGGCCTGCAGCAAGCCGTCCTTGCTGCCGAAGTGGTAATTCGTGGCGTTCTTGTTCCGCTGCCCGGCGGCTTTGTTGATGTCGCTTAACGACACCCCTTCGATACCGCGCTCGGCGAACAGCCGTTCGGCAATTGACACGAGCTTTGCTCGCGTGACGACGCTTTTCAGTGTCAAACGTTCGATTTTCCTGACTTGCTGGGTCATCACACCAATCTTTTGAGTCGACCAATGGTACGAAACGAATCGCAGTTTAACATCGGCCATAGGGTGGATCGTACAAGTAAACTCACCGGCCGGCCGGTGCGCTTCGCAGGACGCAAAGTTACACGATCTCGCAGGTAGGCCCACCTCCTTTCAGACTATAGATCCGGGTGTTGCGCTCAATCGACGAGGGCACCTATTCTCGACCATCTCCAACACTAATAAATATAAAAGGATTGTCCATGCAGAGCCTCAGCCTCGAGACGTTCAGCGAGTTCGTCGGCAATCTCTATCAAGGACCGCTGGAGAACATCCCCTGGACGACCTTCCTCAACCGGCTCAATGTGTATCTGCAAAGCAAATTCGTCACCTTCATCCTGCGCCCACCGAGTCAACACGACACTGGCCTGATGATTCACACCACTGGCTCCTCAGCCGAAATCACGGCCTCCTATAACCAGCACTTTTTCACCCTCGACCCCTTTGTCGACCTGCCCAACCGCCAGGTCGTCACCCTGGCCGAATTCGTCTCCGACGACGACTGGCAAAACTCAGAGTTCTGCAAGAATTTCCTCGAACCGCTGGACGTGTTCCATATCCTCGGCGCCGACATCAACACTGCCGATGGCGCTCAGTGCCGCATCCGCATCAGCCGCGGTCGAGACGACAGGGCCTTCAACAATGATGAAAAGGCCCTGTTGGCGCAGTTCATTCCGCACCTGGAACGGTCGATCGAGATCCATATGCGGTTGAACCAAATCGAAACCGAGCGCAACCTCTATGCCGGCGCGGTAGATCAGATGGCGGTTGGCACGATCATTCTCGACGAAGCCGGCAAAGTGCTGCGGACCAACCAGGTGGCCGACCGCCTGATCCAGGAAAAAGACGGTATCAAGCTGGTCAACGATGGCCTGCAGATCGGTACCGCGCGTGACACCCAGGAGTTCCGCCGCCTGGTGAAACAGTCGCTGCTCTCGCAAAAAAGCAGCAACCCCTCGGTGGTCGAAGCCCTGCGCGTGCAACGCCCTTCGGGCCGCGCGGACCTGGGCATCATCGTGCGCTCGGTACCGTTGTCAGACTGGAGCGAAGGCAAACAGTGCCCAGCGGTGGTGATTTTCATCAGCGACCCGGAACAGCAATCCAGTGCACCGCAAGAGATTGTCCGCGCCCTGTTCGACTTCACCCCGGCCGAAACCCAGCTGGCCATGCTGCTGGCCAACGGCCTGACCCTGGACGAAGCCTCCGAAGAACTGGGCATCAGCCGCAACACCTCACGGGCACACCTGCGTTCGACTTTCTCCAAGACCGGGGTGACCCGCCAGACCATGCTGGTGCGGTTGATCCTGCGCAGCGTCGCGACCCTCGGTTATTGCAATTAGTCGCCGCGTTGGATGCATCGGTGTCGGGGCCTGGCGAAAACGGTTGATTAACCATGAGTAACGCCGGCAACCTCATCCTCGGCCGCCGCCAGTACGCGGTCTGGAGAGGCTCACCATCGATGAGGATTTAATCCTTGTCTTTTGGTTTGACAGCCTTGAGTTGGCGGTCTGAGAGGCGGGTGGATTTCAGGCACAAAAAAAGACGCCCCTTGGGCGTCTTTTTTCGTTGAAGTGGTGGAGCCGGGGGGATTTGAACCCCCGTCCGCCAGTACTCCGCTGTCGGTACTACATGCGTAGCCGTGTCTATTAAGTTAACCCTCAGCGACCCGACGGGCAGGGTGCTTTGGGCGAGTTGTGTAAGTTTTAGCCGCTTCGTCCACAACGTACTGCACGGCGATTCTGTTCTATATGACAATCACTTTGGGTTTACAGACATCCCCTGATGATTGCTGGACCCGAAGGTACCAGGAGGGAAGGGCTAAGGCTGCTTACGCAGCGAGAGCGTATTCCCCGTAGGTTTCGTCATTGGCAACTATAGGAAGTTGCAACAGTGGATTTACGAGTTCTGTTACCAACTCGGCATGCACCTAAAGTTTCGCAACCGGCGTCGAATCCTAAACGGCCCCGAGCCTGGTGCTCTGTGAATCAAAGTGAGCAACAAGCCTGAGTAGTGTACGCCAACGCGCCCCGGAAGGCCAACCCGAAGGTTGACCACCACAGATCATGGGTTTGGCTGGTTGCTCTGACTGTCAGCGAGTGCCAATGCCTGGGTGGCCTCGGTGACGCATTTTTTGTCGTCTCCGGAGGCTTGTGAGGCTTCGGCGCTGGACATCAGCCTTTTGATCTCCATTGAGGTGTTTGTGGAGGTCGCCGGCAACGCATTCACTTTGCCTTTGAGCTCTTGCAACTTGCTCGTACAAAGGTTGTTGTCCGCAGCAAATACAGGAGAGGCCAGCATGGCAGCAGCAATGAACAGGCCTGCGAGTGTGGTGCGTTTCATGGGGATCTCCTTGAGCTGAGGGTCTCGGTGCTGCCGTATGAGCGGACGGCCAAGCCGAGCCCGAAAAATCAGCCGCGATCTGACGGGGCCTACCTCAAAGACTACGATTCAACGCAAGAATTCGGTTTTTTCAGACAATGTGTCGAGCTTTTCCAGCGATGGGGGGACACATTTCCAGAGCCCAGAAGCAACAAAACCCGCAACTGGCGGGTTTTGGTTTGCTTCATAGCGGGTGCAACCGGGCCTTGAATTCTCGGCTGCCAGTACTCCGTTGTTGATGTACGCCAACGCGGCCCGCAAGGCCAACCCGAAGGTTGGCCGTGAACCGGGTTACTTCCCGCCTTTTTTCGAGTCGCTGACGGCCTTGATGATGTCGTTGGTCTCGGCGACGCAATCATCAATGCCTTCCTTGGTGCCTTTTGCCTGGTCGGCTTTGGCTTGCTCGACGGAGGCTTTTACCTGGTCAGTCATTTCCGGAGGAATCTGTGCCTTGCCGTTTTCGATGGTTTGCAGGTTGACCGCGCATAGGTCTTTTTCGGCCGCAAACGAAGTGGAAGCCATGATGGAAGCAGCAACGAACAAACCTAACAGCACAGAACGATTCATGTGTTTCTCCTTGAACTGAAGGGCCAGCATTGCTGGCCATCAAATCGGTCTACCGAGTTTTGGGAAGGTCCCGCATTAGCGGGACTTGATCAGTGGACTGCGGCGGCACATCAGGGTTCTTTTTTCTGCTGTAGAGCTGTCGATTCCGACAAGAAGCGTTAACGAAGGGCACCTTTATGCGCCTTCCTTTAGATCCTGCTATCAGGGCACCCTAGCCTGGGTAACGCGGTCCACCAGATAGACTAGTCCGTGGTAGTCAATGCCGCCATGTTGCGTCAGGCCGATCTCACAGGTGCGGCTGGTGGAAATCCCCTCGCTGCACTGTTGCACCGCGTCTTTGAGCGTGCGCAGCGAATGGGCGTTCAGTTCCGGGGTGGTGAAACCCTTGTCACCAGCAAAGCCGCAGCAGTGAATGCCTTCGGGAATCACCACGGTTTTGCTGCATTTGCGCGCCAGGTCGATCAGCGCCTGGCTTTCCCCGAGGTGCTGGGTGCTGCAGGTTACATGCACGGCGATGGGGGCTTCCTGAGGCGTGAAGTCCAGGCGATCCATCAAGTGCGTGCGGATGAAGCGCACCGGGTCGTACAGGTCCAGACGAACTTCGCCGAGGTCTTGAACCAGGCGCAAGGTGCAGGGGCTGGTGTCGCAGTAGATCGGGTCGAGCCCGCCACGGCTGGCGTGGAGCAGGGCGCCGATCAGTTCCTGTCGTTTGTGCTCCGCTTGTTCGGCATAGCCTTTGGAGGCGAATGGCTGACCGCAGCAAAGGCTGTCCAGATTGTCCGGGAACACCACTTGATAACCGGCCTTTTCCAGCAGGCCACGGGTCTTGTCGTGCAGCGACATTTGCTCCGTGTCGCCCGCCGCCGGGCCCATGACGCGGGATACACAGGCAGCCAGATAGACCACACGCGGGCGCGCGTCGGTCACCGCCGGACTGAAGCGAATGGCTTTTTCCGGTTGCGGCATCGCGTTGGTCCACTGTGGGACCTGGCCCTTGGACAGGCGCGTTAACGTTGCCGACAACTTCGCCAATCTTGGTGTGCCCAGCAACATCCGCGCGCCATTGGCCACGTGCAGGCTGAATCGTGCACCTTGCAGTGCCGTGGCGAAATTTCCTTCAAGCCAGTTGGCGGTTTTCGTATGCGTCGCCTTCCGGCTACGCAGCTTTTTCACCAGTTCGCCGGTGTTGATGCCTACAGGGCAACGTTGTGCACAGAGGCCGGTCGCGGCGCAGGTATCGATGCCTTGATAGTCGTAAGCGGCTTCGAGGTCGGACGTATCGATGCCTGCGCGTTTCTTCGCCTGAATGTCGCGCCAGATCACGATGCGCTGACGCGGGCTCAGGGTCAGTCCTTTCGACGGGCAGACCGGTTCGCAGAAGCCGCACTCGATGCACTTGTCCACAATCTCGTCAGCAGCGGGCAAGGGCTTGAGGTGCTTGAGGTGGATCTGTGGATCTTCGCTGAGCACCACGTCCGGATTGAGAATGCCGTTGGGGTCGAGCAGTCGTTTGAGTTGCCACATCAGCTGGTAGGCATCGCTGCCCCATTCCAGCTCGACGAACGGCGCCATGTTGCGCCCGGTGCCGTGTTCGGCTTTCAGCGAACCGCCGAACTCCACCGCCACCAGTTGCGCCACGTCGTCCATGAACGCCTGATAGCGTGCGACTTCTTCCGGGCTGTTGAAGCCTTGGGTGAAGACGAAATGCAGATTGCCTTCCAGGGCGTGTCCGAAAAGGATCGCTTCGTCGTAGTGATGTTTGTCGAACAGTTCGATCAGGCGGTTGACGCCGATGGCCAGCTGTTCGACCGGGAAGGTGACGTCTTCGATGATCACCGTGGTGCCGGTCTTGCGCACCGCGCCGACGGCCGGGAAAGTGTCTTTGCGGATGGCCCAGAGACGGGCGTTTTCCTGCGGGTCTTCGGTGAAGTCGACCTGCTTTTCCACAGGGAACGTCTTCAGCGACACCATGATCTGCGCCAGTTGCTCGTGCAGCAAGGTGGACGACGCCGCGCGGGATTCGATCAACAGCGCACAGGCATTATTCGACAAATGCTGTACGAAAGCGGGCATGCCGGGTTTGTCCTGCACCGAGCGCAGGCTGCGCCGGTCCAGCAATTCCACGGCCGACACCGGTTGGCTTTTCAGCACTGTCACTGCGTTGCAACAGGTTTCCACGTCCGGGAAAACGATCAACGCCGAGGCTTTATTCGGGTGGTCGATCACGGTGTCGTAGGTCACGGCACTGATGAACCCGAGCGTGCCCTCGGAGCCCACCAGCAAGTGGCTCAAGATATCCACAGGCTCGTCGAAATCCACCAGGGCATTGAGCGACAGGCCGGTGGTATTTTTCAGACGGTATTTGTGGCGAATTTTTGCAGCCAGTTCGGCGTTTGCGCGGGTCTCGCGGCCCAATGTCGCCAGACGCTCCAGCAGCGTGGCGTGACTCTGGCGAAAGACTGCAACACTGGCAGCGTCTTCGGTATCGAGACGGCTGCCGTCAGCCAGGACCAAGCGAATCCCGGCCAGGGTGTGATAGGTGTTTTGCGCCGTGCCGCAGCACATGCCGCTGGCATTGTTGGCGACGATGCCGCCGATCTTGCAGGCGTTGATCGAGGCCGGGTCCGGGCCGATCTTGCGTCCGAACGGTGCCAACCAGGCGTTGGCCTGAGCACCGATCACCCCCGGTTGCAGGCGGATTTGCGTGCCTTGGCCGCGAATCTCGCGACCGTTCCAGTTATCCCCCAGCACGATCAGCACCGAGTCGCTGATGGCCTGGCCGGACAGGCTGGTGCCGGCCGCGCGGAAGGTCACTGGGACCTGATCGCGCTGGGCGAGTTTCAGCAGGGCCACCACTTCATCTTCGGACTCGACGCGTATCACCAGTTTTGGAATCAATCGGTAGAAACTTGCGTCGGTGCCGAAGGCGAGGGTCGATAACGGGTCGTCGAAACGTCGCACCTGGGGAATCAGTTGCTGCACATCACGCAGGAAAGCGGCCGGTAGACTCATTGGTCCTCCAGGATCAGCACCACCAGGTCCTTCGGACCGTGTGCGCCGTAGGCGAGAACCTGCTCGATATCGGCTGTTTTCGACGGGCCGGATACCAGCAACGCATTGGTCGGCATACCCTGGGCCCATTCGAATTCTTGCTGCACTTGATAGAAGTTGTCGCGGATGTCGCTGTCCTTGAGCAGGGCAAAATGCACGGGTGGCACAAGACTCATCAAACGCGGTTCTTCCCGGGTTGGCCAGAGAATCAGACTGCCCGTGGCAGCGATGGCGCCGAGGGTGGTGGTCAGGCTCGCCGGGGTGTCGTTGAACAACTCGGCTTTCCATTCTTCAACCGGACGGTCGTAGGCCTTGAGCATTGGCAGACCGGGATTATTCGCCCAGTGCTGCGCGATCCGTTGACCGTGGGGGGTCGTCGGTGCGATCAGCAGACTCGGCAACTGGCGGTCCCGCAGCAATTGCACGAGTAGCGTCGGCCACTCTTCGCCGGACGTCAGATGAATTTCCGTGTGCACCGCTTCCATCAATTTGCGCAGTTGCGCAATGCGCTGCTCCGGCGCGTAGGTGTAAGGCTGGGTCACCAGATCGACATCAAAGTTGTCGGCCACCGGAGTGGTGCCTGTCAGACTTTTACGCAACTTGGCGAGGATATTTTGCTTGGCGCTCATCAGCGGTCTCCCTGTTTGGCCAAATGCTCGCGGGCCATGTCATGCAGTGAGCGGGCGGCGGGTTTTGGTGCGCTGTGGTTTTGCGTCCACGGGCCGACGTTGCTCGGCGTGAGTGCGCGCAAACGGGTGGCGAAGAAACCGAACAGGCGATACAGCGTCGGCGAGCTGTTGAGCTTCGCCCAGGCGTTCCAGATGAACCGCTCCTTGCGCGAATACTTGCTGCCCTGGCCGCGCATCACTTGATGGGGGCTGTCCGGGGCCTTGACATTTTCTTCCCGCAGGCGCCGTAGCAAAGCAGGGATCGGGATTTTCACCGGGCAGACTTCACCGCAGGCGCCGCACAGCGAAGAAGCACTCGGGTGATCCGGGACTTTCGCTAGGCCGACCATGTGCGGGGTGATGATTTTTCCGATAGGGCCGGGGTAAACCTCCCCATAGGCATGGCCGCCGATTCGGGTGTAGACCGGGCAATGATTCATACAGGCGCCGCAGCGAATGCAGTTCAGGGTCTGGCGCAATTCGCTGTCGGCAAAGGCCTGGCTGCGGCCGTTATCGAGCAGTACCAGGTGCACTTCCTGCGGGCCGTCGAGTTCATGTTCCTTGCGCGGGCCGGAGATCATGTTGACGTAGGTGGTGATCGGAATGCCCAGGGCCGAGCGGGTCAGCAATGACAGCAACGGCACCACGTCGCGCAGGTTCTCGACGACTTTCTCGATGCCGGTGACGGCAATGTGCACCGGCGGCACCGTGGTGGTCATGCGCCCGTTGCCTTCGTTTTCCACCAGCAACAGGGTGCCGGTTTCGGCCACGGCGAAGTTGACGCCGGAGACGCCGATGTCCGCTTCGAAGAATTTCTGCCGCAGGACTCTGCGGCCGATCTGAATGAGTTGGTCAACGTCCTTGGTGTATTCCACGCCAAGTTTGTCGTGGAACAAGGACGCGACCTGACCGGCATTCTTGTGGATTGCCGGCATGATTATGTGTGAAGGCTTCTCGTGGTCGAGCTGGACGATGTACTCGCCCATGTCCGATTCCAGGCATTCAATGCCCTGTTCAGCGAGGACATGGTTCATCTCCATCTCTTCGCTGACCATCGATTTGCCCTTGATCACTTGCCGCCCCTCGTGAGCGCGGATGATCGAGAGGACGATGCCATTGGCTTCGTCCACCGTTTCCGCCCAGTGCACTGTCACACCGTTGCGGGTCAGGTTCTGTTCCAGTTGTTCGAGCAGCTCGGGCAACTTGGACAACGCGCGGGCGCGGACAGCATTGCCCAGCGCACGCAAGTGTTCTCTTTCATGGGCATCGCTGAACGCCGCTGCCCGTTTGGTCATCAGTGAATCCATCGCCTTGCGAAAGTTGCCTCGCAATTGCGCGTCACCCAGCGCGTTGTGGGCGCGGGTGCGGAAATCTTCTTCTACGGCAACCGTAGGAATAATCGTGGAAGTGCTCATCGGGCACCTCCGGTACGCTGCCAGAGGAAGCTGGCCAGATGCTGACCGCGTAACGCTTCCTGCTGTTTTTCCAGTGAGCCGTTGATGTTCATCAAACAGCCGCAGTCGGCACTCAACACCTTGTGCGCGCCGGACTCCTTCAGTGCCCGGGTCTTGTCAGCCACCATCGCGCCGGAAATGTCTGGCATACGGACGCTGAATGTCCCGCCGAAGCCACAGCATTCGCTTTCGTGGTCGTGGTTGACCCGTTCCACGTTGCTCAACTGCGCCAATAATTCGCGGCCGTGCAGGTGGGTGTTCATCTCGCGGCGTGCCGAGCACGAGGTGTGCAGCGCCACTTTTACGGGCTCGCCGCTGTCCTTGAGCTGCACCTTGCAGACAAACAACAGGAACTCGGCCAGTTCGTAGGTTCTGGCCGCCAGCGCCTGAACCTGTTTCAACGTGTCCGGCTCGTCCTTGAACAAGTCGGCGTAATGTTCGCGCAGCATGCCCGCGCAAGAACCCGACGGCACCACCACCGGATAGTCGCCGGCAAACAGCGCCAGTTGTGAGCGCGCCACGGTCCGTGCCTGTTCGGTGTAACCCGAGGTGTAGGCCGGTTGGCCGCAGCAGCTTTGCCCTTGCGGGTATTCGACACGAATGCCTTCGCGCTCCAGCAGGTGGATCGCATCCATCCCGGCTTGCGGGTAGAACAAATCGACCACGCAGGTCCCGAACAGGTAGACCCGTGACGGTTTCTCGCTGGGGTACTGCCGAGGCTCGGGCAGTGGCGGGGCGACACGGGTCGCATTCGGCACGGCGTTGTAAAAAAGCTCGCTCATCAGGCGGTCTCCGGGTGGTCCCGGTTATTCGTCTGTTGAGGCTGCTGAATATAGAGCCGGAAGCTTTCAGCAGCCTTACAGACCGGGGTGTGAATAGCGGACGCCGGGGGCGTGGCCCGGCGTCGGTTTTTATCGTGTTGCTTGTAGCCCTTAGTGCACCAGCATGCCGGTGAACCAGTAGGCCTGGGCCAACGTGATCAAGCCGACAATCGTTGCAAAGAATAGGCTGTGCTTGAGGGTGAAGCGGAACAGATCCGATTCTTTGCCCACCAGGCCGGTTGCGGCGCAGGCCACCGCGATCGATTGTGGCGAGATCATCTTGCCGGTCACACCGCCGCTGGTATTAGCAGCCACCAGCAGGGTGTCGTTGACACCGATCTGGTGCGCGGTGGTCGCTTGCAGCGAACTGAACAGGGCGTTGGACGAGGTATCGGAACCGGTGAGGAACACGCCCAGCCAGCCGAGGAACGGCGAGAAGAACGGGAAGGCCGCGCCGGTGCCTGCCAATACCAGGGCCATGGTCGAGGACATGCCCGAGTAGTTGGTGACGAAGGCGAAGGCCAGCACCATACCGATGGACAGGATCGGCCAGCGCAGTTCGTAGAAAGTCTCTTTAAAAGTGGTCAGACCAGTTTTGAGGTTGATCTTCAGCACCAGCATGGAGATCAGGGCCGAGAAGAAAATCGCCGTGCCGGTGGCGGAAATCGGGTCCAGTTTGAACACTGCCGGAAGGGCGGTTGGCGCGACCACGATCGGTGCGACCTTGATCACCATTTGATCCAGGTGCGGGATGGCGAAGTTGAACACCCAGCTGTACATCGAGCCGCCGGCGGCGAACATCGCCTTGAACGGTTTCAGGGTCCAGATGGTGACCAGTACGGTCAGGATCAGGAACGGTGACCAGGCCTTGAAGATTTCCCCAAGGCTGTAAGGCGAAGCTACGGTAGTGCGTTTCTGGCCGAAACCACCGACGCTGGCGCTCACCACGGAGGCCGAGACAGCGCCGACGATGTGTTGGCCGGCGGCGCGTTTTGGTTGCCAGACTTTCAGGAACAGGGTCAGGGAAATCAAGCTGGCCAGGGCCGAGGTGATGTCCGGCAGTTCCGGGCCGATGAAGTTCGAGGTGAAGTACTGGGTCACGGCAAAGCTCAAACCGGCCACCAGGGCTGCCGGCCAGGTTTCCCGCACGCCGCGCAGGCCGTCCATCATGAACACCAGCCAGAACGGCACGAACAGCGACAGCAGCGGCAGTTGGCGGCCGGTCATGGCGCCGATCTTGAACGCGTCGATGCCGGTGACTTGGCCGGCCACAATGATCGGAATGCCCAAGGCGCCGAAGGCCACCGGCGCGGTGTTGGCGATCAGGCACAAGCCAGCGGCGTACAGCGGGTTGAAGCCAAGTCCTACCAGCAGAGCAGCGGTAATCGCCACCGGTGCACCAAAACCGGCTGCACCTTCGAGGAAGGCGCCGAAGCAGAAACCGATCAGCAGGACCTGCAGGCGCTGGTCATCGGTGATCGACAGGACCGAACTGCGGATGACTTCAAACTGCCCGCTCTTGACCGTCAGTTTGTAGAGGAACACCGCTGCCACGATGATCCAGGCAATCGGCCACAGGCCATAAGCGAAGCCATACCCTGCGGCGGCGAACGCCATGTCGACCGGCATCTGGAAAGCGAAGATCGCCACCAGAATCGACAAAGCCAGGGTGATGCTGCCGGCCACATGTCCTTTGAGGCGGAACACGGCCAAAGCCAGGAAGAAAAACACGATGGGGATGACGGCGGCGAGTGCGGACAGGCCGAGGCTGCCGAGCGGGGTATAGAGCTGTTGCCAGGTTTGCATATGGGGTGGCCCCTAATTGTTGTTGGTCAGGCACTGATCAGCGTTCTTGGATAATTGGTAAGACCAATTTACAATCGCTGTTGGCTAGGGTAAAAGCCTTGTAGGCGGTGTGTCAATTTGCCGCCCTAAAACTTTTGTCTTATGCGAAGTGCGCAGGTCGTCTGCCTGGTATGACCAAATGCGTTGTGGCAGGTGCTGGCGCGGCGCCGATAGGCCAGAATAGAGCCCCGGCGAGCCGTCGGATCGTGGAGTAATCGAGTTATGGGGTTTGATCAGATTCGTCAGCGCCGTTTGTCTGACGATATTGTCGAGCAGCTTGAGGGCATGATCCTCGAGGGTACGCTGAAAGCGGGTGAGCGCTTGCCGGCCGAGCGCGCGCTGGCCGAGCAATTTGGCGTGTCACGCCCTTCGTTGCGCGAAGCCATTCAGAAGCTGACCGCCAAGGGCCTGCTGGTCAGCCGCCAGGGCGGTGGCAACTATGTGGTGGAATCACTGGGTAGCACCTTCAGTGATCCCTTGTTGCATCTGCTGGAAAGTAATCCCGAGGCGCAACGCGATCTGCTGGAGTTTCGCCATACGCTGGAAGCGTCTTGCGCCTACTACGCGGCGCTGCGTGCCACAGAGGTGGATCGCGAGCGGCTGACCGCGGCATTCAACGAATTGCAGGACTGCTATTCGCGTCACGAAGAGGTGAGTCGTGCCGAAGAGGGTGCGGCGGACGCAAGGTTTCACCTGGCGATCGCCGAGGCCAGCCACAATGCCGTGTTGCTGCACACCATTCGCGGGCTGTTCGACCTGCTCAAGCGCAACGTGGTGACCAACATCGGTGGCATGTACAAGCAGCGCACTGAAACCCGCGACATGCTGATCACGCAGCACCGGGAGTTGTATCAGGCGATTATCGAAGGGCGGGCGGAGCAGGCGCGGGAAGTTTCCAGCCGGCACATTTTGTATGTGCAGGAGGTGCTGGAAGAAGTGCGTCAGGAAGTGCAGCGCATGGCCCGGGCGGAGCGGCGCAAGGGGATGTAGTCAGTCGGATGTGTATCGTTTATGCGGTCGCCATCGCGAGCAAGCTCGCTCCCACAGGTTCCAGGTCTGCCGCATAACATCGGCATCCACGGATCTTGTGGGAGCGGGCTTGCCCGCGAAGGGGCCTCAAGGCGAAAGAGTCAGTCTTCCTTGCCCTTGTTGCGTACCGCACGCTGCAACTCGCGACCGGCATCGCGTTCGCGTTCGGTATCGCGCTTGTCGTATTCCTTCTTGCCCTTGCCCAGGGCAATTTCGCACTTGACCATGTGCTTGCTCCAGTACCAGGACAGGCACACGCAGGCGTAGCCCTTTTGCTGCACGGCCGCGGCCAGCTTTTCCAGCTCGCGCCGGTTGAGCAGCAATTTACGGGTGCGCACCGGATCCGCGATGACGTGGGTACTGGCGGTCGTCAGGGGCGTAATGTGGCTGCCGAGCAGCCAGGCTTCGCCATCCTTGAGCAGCACGTAGCTGTCAACCAGCTGCAGCTTGCTTGCCCGCAGACTTTTTACTTCCCAGCCGGCCAGGACCAGACCAGCCTCGAACCGATGTTCGATGAAGTAATCGTGTCGCGCCTTTTTATTTTGCGCGATGGTCCCTGTTGGGTGTTTCTTCTGTTTAGCCATAGGGGCGGCATTATAGGGAGTTGCACGCGAGTCGGCTACGGTGTTGCTACGTGCTTGAGCAGGTTGATTGAATCCCGGACAATGCGGCCTCTTTTTTGAACGCTTGGGCGTGATAACGATGTCGACAGACAAGGTTTCTGTCCACGGCAGTTGGGCTAGCCGCTGGGTCTTCATACTCGCCGCGACCGGTTCGGCCGTGGGGCTGGGTAGTATCTGGAAATTCCCGTACATGGTCGGCGTCTATGGCGGCGGCGCCTTCGTGCTGATGTTCCTGGCCTGCATCGCGCTGATCGGGGTGCCGGTCATGCTGGCGGAAACCCTGATCGGCCGGCGTGCCCGGCAGAGCCCGGCCAATGCCTTGAAGATACTGGCGGTCGAGGCGGGGCACTCGGCCAAATGGTCCTGGGGCGCATTTGCCGGGATGATCACGGCATTGCTGATCCTGTCTTTCTACAGTGTGGTCGGCGGCTGGTCGCTGGATTACATCATCGACATGGGGCGTGGCGACTTCCAGGGCGCGACGCCGGATCAGGTGGGGGCTTACTTCGGCAATGTGATCGCCGATCCCTGGCGCCTGACACTTTGGCACACGATTTTCATGCTGTTGTCCGCGGTGGTGATCGCCAAGGGCGTGGTTGCCGGGCTTGAGCGCAGTTTGCGCATCATGATGCCGCTGCTGTTCGTGATGATTCTTGTGTTGTTGGGCTACAGCATGACCACCGGGCATTTCATGGAGGGCGTACATTTCATGTTCGACTTCCACCCGGAAAAGGTCCTGGACGGCTTGCTGCCCGCGATGGGGCATGCGTTCTTTTCCCTGAGCGTGGGCGTCGGCTCGATCATGATCTACGGTGCTTACATGCCAAAGAACTCGTCGATCTCAGGGACGGTTGTCGGCGTGGCGCTGCTCGACACCTTCGTTTCCCTGGTGGCCGGCCTGGCATTGTTTCCGATTGTGTTCGCAGCGGGCCTGAATCCGAGTGAGGGGCCGGGGCTGATGTTCGTCAGCCTGCCGTTTGCCTTCGGTAACGTGGCGTTCGGGCAATTGATGGGTGTGGTGTTCTTCGTGCTGGTGGCGGTCGCTGCCTGGAGTTCGGCGATTTCCCTGCTTGAGCCGATGGTGGCCTACCTGGTCGAGCGCACTAAAGTGAGTCGTGCCTGGGTCACCTTCTGGCTGGCTTTCAGCTGCTGGTTTGTCGGTCTGGGCACGGTGTTCTCCTTCAATATCTGGAAAGAGGCCAAGTTCTTCGTGAACGAAGGCGGGATGTTCCACCTCTACCAATGGGGAGCAACCGGTGGTCTCGACTTCTTCGGTGTGATCGATTTCTTCACCTCGCGACTCATGTTGCCCCTTGGCGGTTTGTGTTTCGTGGTGTTTGCGGGCTGGATCATGGGGCGTGAAGCGGTGCGCGACGAGTTGTCGACCCGCAACCCTGCGCTGTTTGGCCTGTCCTTGTTCTTGATGCGCTATGTGGCGCCCATCGGCATTCTCGTAGTGTTTGCCGCCCAGCTGTGGAAGTGACGCTGACATGACGACACACATTTCACGTTCGGCCTTGCTGCCGTACCCGGCGCAAGCGCTGTATGACCTGGTCAACGACGTGGCGCGCTATCCGGAGTTTCTGCCGTGGTGCTCGTCGGCCGAAGTCCTGGAGAGCTCACCTGAGCATATGCGGGCGAGCGTTGGCGTGGCGAAGGGTGGCCTCAGTCAGCATTTCGTGACGCGCAATACCCTGGTTCCCGGTCAATCGATCGAAATGAACCTTGAGGAAGGCCCGTTCAATCAGTTGCATGGCGTGTGGGTATTCAAGCCGCTGGGCGAGAAGGCCTGCAAGATCAGCCTCGATCTGTCGTTCGATTATGCCGGGCCACTGGTTCGTGCCACCTTGGGGCCACTGTTCAATCAGGCTGCGAACACTTTGGTGGATGCGTTCTGCCAGCGCGCCAAGCAGATACATGGTTGAGGTCATGATTGAAGTTGAGGTGGTCTACGCGGCCGTAGACCGTCAGGTGCTGCTGACAGTGGCCGTGCCTGTCGGAACGACCGTGCGGGCGGCCTTGCTCAGGTCGGCCGTGGCTGAAGAGTTTCCGGAGCTGGATCTGACCCATTGTCCTGTGGGGATCTTCGGCAAGGTTGTGGCCGATCCAGAGCGTCGGTCTGTCCAGGCAGGGGATCGTATCGAGATTTATCGACCACTGCTGGCCGATCCGAAAGAGGTGCGCCGACTGCGCGCGGCGAAAGCTGCCGAGGCCAAAGCGCGGAATCAGTGAGTGGCTTGAACGCCAGACAATAAAAAGCCCGGGCAAGCCGGGCTTTTTATTGTGTCGCAAATTATTGCGGCGAGGTTTCCAGCGGTTGCGGCGTCGGGACCGGAACGGCTTCTACACCGTCGACGTCCTTCTGGATCTGATCCAGCAACGAACCTGGCTTGACCGGCTTCTCCGGTTTTGGTTTCTCGACGTTTTCTGCCGGGGCGGCCACTGTCGTGCCGCTGTCCTTGCCGAGAATGGCTTCGTCACGGCTCACGCCTGGCATGAAATCACCAGAGAGGCTGACAAGCTGATCATTTGGGTTGAAGATAACGCTAATGCGTTCCTGTTGGCGTTCACCGCCGCCCGGTTGCAGGCTGTACAGATAATCCCAGCGATCGGCATGGAACGTGTCAGTCAGCAGAGGGTTGCCCATGATAAACCGTACTTGCTTACGGGTCATTCCCGGGCGTAACTGGTCTATCATGTCCTGCGTGACGACATTGCCCTGCTGGATGTCGATTTTGTAAACCCCGGGGAATGAACAACCGGCGAGTGCGAGCAGTCCCACAAAGGTGAAACTGGTTAGCAAGAGCTTGGTGTTTTGCATCGGTGGGCGACTTCCACTATCTTGGCTGGGACAACGTAAACGCCGATCATACCCGCATTAAGAGAAGCTGCGAAGCAGCATCGCGAGAAAGCTGACCATGGTTGAAAATAGCGAACTACGCAAAGCCGGCCTCAAAGTGACCCTGCCACGGGTCAAAATTCTGCAAATGCTCGATTCCGCCGAGCAGCGCCACATGAGTGCCGAGGATGTCTACAAGGCCCTTATGGAGGCTGGTGAGGACGTCGGTCTGGCCACGGTTTACCGTGTCCTGACCCAGTTCGAGGCAGCTGGCCTTGTGGTGCGGCACAACTTCGACGGAGGCCATGCGGTCTTCGAACTGGACGACGGAAAGCATCACGACCATATGGTCAACGTCGAAACCAGCGAAGTGATCGAATTCTTCGACGAAGAAATCGAGCGGCTTCAGAAAGCAATCGTCGACAAGTATGGCTTCGAGATGGTTGATCACAATCTGGTGCTGTACGTGCGCAAGAAAAAGTAAGCATGTCGCGCGAACTTGAGGTTCGCGAAACGAACGAAGGCGACCCCAGGGTCGCCTTCGTGCTTTCTGCCTTTATTTATTCAGGCTTTTGCGGCCACCACCATTTTCCTGGCGTGCGCCAGGGATTCCTTGGTGAGGTCGATGCCGCCCAGCATCCGTGCGACTTCTTCGACGCGGTCGTTTTTGCTCAATTTGGAAACGGCCGTGCGGGTGGCATCTTCGCCGCGCACTTTATGCACAAATAGATGCTGATGACCTTGCGCCGCCACTTGCGGCAAGTGGGTCACGGTCAGTACCTGTCCGCGTTCTCCGAGTCGACGCAACAGTTGGCCGACGATTTCTGCAGTCGGACCACCGATACCAACGTCCACTTCGTCAAACACCAGAGTGGGAACGCGAGATGTCTGCGCGGTGATCACCTGGATCGCCAGGCTGATCCGCGACAGTTCACCTCCGGATGCGACTTTTGCCAACGCTTTTAATGGTTGGCCCGGGTTGGCGCTGACCAGCAGTTCAACCTGTTCAAGTCCGTTAGGCAGCAGTTCGTCGCTGCTATTTGGACGCAGTTCGATGGTGAAGCGCCCACCAGGCATGCCCAGACGCTGGATTTCCTGTTCCACGGCGCTGGCCAGGCTGCTTGAGGCTTGATGACGCAGATCGCTCAGCTCCCGAGCCTTTTCCTGATAATGGCGAGCGTATGAAGACAGTTCATCGCTCAGCCGCTCAATGGATTCGTCATTGGCGTTGAGGGTTTCGATTTCATCCAGCAGCTTCTGCTGCATCTCGGCGACTACGGTCGGCTGGATGCGGTGTTTGCGCGCCAGGGTGTAGATCGCGTCGAGGCGCTCTTCGAGGTACTGAAGGCGCGACGGATCGGCGTCGAAGTTGTCGAGGAAGCGGTTCAGTTCACCTACGGCCTCTTCAACCTGGATCTGTGCACTGGTCAACAAGCTGCTGGCTTCGCCCAGCGCACCGATCGAGCTGTTCACGCTCGACAGGCGGTTGAGGCTGGCGGTGAGGGCGTTCAGGACATTTCCTGAATCACTTTCACTGCATTGCTCGACGACTTGCCGGCAGATCCCGAGCAAGGTCTCGGCGTTGGTCAGGTTCTTGTGTTCCTGCTCTAGCTGCTCCAGTTCGTTGTCGCCAAGGCCAAGGTTTTCCAGTTCTTCGAGTTGGTAACTGAGCAATTGATGGCGGGCGCGTTGCTCATCGCCGGAGTTGGAGAGTCGCTCCAGTTCCAGGCGGGTCTGGCGCCAGCGTTGGGCGGCGAGGTGAACCTGGCGGGCCAGATCGGTCGCGCCGGCATATTCATCGAGTAGGCGACGGTGGGTATCGGTCTTGAGCAGAGATTGGTGTTCGTGCTGGCTGTGAATGTCGATCAGCAGCTCGCCCAGCGCCTTGAGGTCGCCAAGCGGGCAGGGCGTGCCGTTGATGTAACCACGCGAACGTCCTTCGGATGTGATGACCCGGCGCAGGATGCACGGGCCGTCGTTTTCGAGGTCGCGTTCGGCCAGCCAGGCGCTGGCTTCCGGAATGTCGGCCAGATCGAAGGTGGCCAGGATGTCGGCCTTGTCGGCGCCGGGGCGGACCACGCCGCTGTCGGCGCGATCGCCCAGGGTCAGGCCCAGCGCGTCGAGCATGATCGACTTGCCCGCGCCGGTTTCCCCGGTGATCACGCTCATCCCGCGATCGAGTTCGAGATCGAGATGTTCAACGATGGCGTAGTTGTGTACGGACAGGTGCACCAGCATATGGGCCGCTCCCAGGTGTTAGGTCTGGTTATTTATACAGTGTTTTGTTTCTGGCTGACAATGCCCCTCGTTAGCTCGATTCGCTCGGTCCGACGAAAGCCTTATCGCGACCGGGAATGACAAAGCAGTTGTTTTTTGTAGGGTTAATCGTCGGCGCCCCTTGAAGCCGGATTTTGCGGCCCCATATAGCTGGGCAGAAGCGCGAGTTGAGCTCGCGGACGAAATTGAAAGGAGAAATCTATGGCTGACGAACAGACAGTGGATACGCAAAACCCAGACGCCAACCAGGCGCCCGAGGCTTCGGGTGATGACCTGGCGGCTCGTGTACAAGTGCTCGAAGAGCAACTGGCAGGCGCTCAGGATCAGGCTTTGCGTGTAGCCGCCGATCTGCAGAACGTCCGCCGTCGCGCCGAGCAGGATGTGGAGAAGGCTCACAAGTTCGCGCTGGAAAAATTCGCCAGCGACCTGCTGCCGATCGTCGACAGCCTGGAGCGCGGCCTGGAACTGTCCAGCCCGGACGACGAAAGCATCCGTCCGATGCGCGAAGGCATCGAGCTAACCCTGAAAATGTTCCAGGACACTCTCAAGCGTTATCAGCTTGAAGCGATCGATCCCCATGGCGAACCGTTCAACGCCGTTCACCATCAGGCAATGGCCATGCAGGAAAGCGCCGATGTCGAGCCGAACAGCGTTCTGAAGGTGTTCCAGAAGGGCTATCAGCTCAATGGTCGCCTACTGCGCCCGGCGATGGTCGTGGTCAGCAAGGCGCCTGCGCCGGTTTCGCCTTCGATTGACGAGCAGGCTTGAAATCCGCCGCAAGGCCCCCATTTATAAGTCAAGCGTTTAAGTGCTACCGCAGTTAGCCACCACTGCTGCGGCAACCAAATCCAAAGTTTCGGGAGAGTGAACATGGGCAAAATTATCGGTATCGACCTGGGGACTACCAACTCCTGCGTCTCCGTGCTGGAAAACGGCAAGGCAAAAGTTATTGAAAACGCTGAAGGCGCGCGTACCACGCCGTCGATCATCGCTTACGCCAACGATGGCGAAATCCTGGTTGGCCAGTCGGCCAAGCGTCAGGCTGTGACCAATCCGCATAACACCCTGTATGCGGTGAAGCGTCTGATCGGTCGTCGTTTCGACGAAGAAGTTGTGCAGAAAGACATCCAGATGGTCCCTTACAAGATCGTCAAGGCTGACAACAGCGACGCCTGGGTTGAAGTGAACGGCCAGAAAATGGCACCGCCACAAATCTCGGCTGAAATCCTGAAAAAGATGAAGAAGACCGCCGAAGACTACCTCGGCGAAACCGTGACTGAAGCGGTGATCACCGTTCCGGCCTACTTCAACGACAGCCAACGTCAGGCGACCAAAGACGCCGGCCGCATCGCCGGCCTGGACGTAAAACGTATCATCAACGAACCAACCGCAGCTGCTCTGGCTTACGGTATGGACAAGGCCAAGGGCGATCACACCGTGATCGTTTACGACCTGGGCGGCGGTACTTTCGACGTTTCTGTGATCGAGATCGCTGAAGTCGATGGCGAGCACCAGTTCGAAGTACTGGCCACCAACGGTGACACGTTCCTGGGCGGTGAAGACTTTGACATTCGTCTGATCGACTACCTCGTCGACGAATTCAAGAAAGAAAGCGGCATGAACCTCAAGGGCGACCCGCTGGCCATGCAGCGCCTGAAAGAAGCCGCTGAAAAAGCCAAGATCGAGCTGTCTTCCGCTCAGTCGACCGACGTGAACCTGCCGTACATCACTGCAGACGCCACCGGTCCTAAGCACCTGAACGTGAAGATCTCCCGCGCCAAGCTTGAAGCGCTGGTTGAAGACCTGGTTCAACGTACCATCGAGCCTTGCCGCATTGCGCTGAAAGACTCCGGTATCGACGTTGGCGCGATCAACGACGTGATCCTGGTCGGCGGTCAGACCCGTATGCCACTGGTTCAGAAACTGGTGACCGAGTTCTTCGGTAAAGAAGCTCGTAAAGACGTGAACCCGGACGAAGCGGT
This sequence comes from Pseudomonas fluorescens, assembly GCF_040448305.1. Taxonomy (NCBI): domain Bacteria; kingdom Pseudomonadati; phylum Pseudomonadota; class Gammaproteobacteria; order Pseudomonadales; family Pseudomonadaceae; genus Pseudomonas; species Pseudomonas fluorescens. Next base: position 815,629 of record NZ_CP148752.1, read on the forward strand.
TGCCATGGGTGCTGCCATCCAGGGCGCGGTACTGGCCGGTGACGTGAAAGACGTTCTGCTGCTCGACGTCAGCCCGCTGACCCTGGGTATCGAAACCATGGGCGGCGTGATGACTGCGCTGATCGAGAAAAACACCACGATTCCTACCAAGAAATCGCAAGTGTTCTCGACTGCCGACGACAACCAGGGCGCCGTGACCATTCACGTACTGCAAGGTGAGCGTAAGCAAGCGGCGCAGAACAAGTCCCTGGGCAAGTTCGATCTGGCCGAGATTCCACCAGCACCACGTGGCGTGCCACAAATCGAAGTGACCTTCGACATCGACGCCAACGGCATCCTGCACGTAGGTGCCAAGGACAAGGCCACGGGCAAGACTCAGTCGATCGTGATCAAGGCCAACTCCGGTCTGTCCGACGAAGAGATCGAGCGTATGGTGCGTGATGCCGAGGCCAACGCCGAGGAAGACCGCAAGTTCGAAGAGCTGGCCGCTGCCCGTAACCAGGGTGATGCACTGGTTCACTCGACGCGCAAAATGGTCGCTGATGCTGGCGACAAAGTGAGCGCTGAAGAGAAGACTGCAATCGAAGCTGCCGTAGTAGCCCTGGAAGCCGCTGTTAAAGGCGACGACAAGGCCGCTATCGACGCCAAGGTTGAAGAGCTGTCGAAAGTCTCCGCTCCAGTGGCGCAAAAGATGTACGCCGAACAGGCTCAGCCTGCTGAAGGTGCAGCACCGCACGACGACAAGGCGGAAAAGGCTGACGACGTTGTCGACGCCGAGTTCGAAGAAGTCAAAGACCACAAGTAAGTTGTTGGTCGGCCGGTTGACTGCCTTCAGGCGGTGACTGGTAGGATGTCGCCGCGCGGGAGCTTGCTCCCGCGTTGGCGTATCTGGAATACGCGAATTTTTACAGCATGCGACAACGTTCGGATGTTGGTGGTATGGCCGGAAATGCTCCTGCTTTTCGCGCCACAAGTACCACAAGAATCAAAGACCAGGATCGTTGAATCGACGTGAGTTGGGTCCGGGCCTGTATTGGGGCTCAACGAGTTCGGCAAACTCAGGAGGGTTTTGTCGGACGTCCTCAAGAGTGCAAAGACTTATGGCAAAGCGTGACTATTACGAAGTGTTGGGTGTTGAGCGTGGCTCAAGCGAAGCGGACCTGAAGAAGGCTTACCGTCGCCTGGCGATGAAGCACCACCCGGACCGTAATCCCGATGACAAGGCTTCGGAAGAGATGTTCAAGGAGGCCAACGAGGCCTACGAAGTGCTGTCCGATTCCAGCAAGCGCGCAGCGTACGACCAGTACGGCCATGCCGGTGTCGACCCGAGCATGGGTGGCGGCGGTGCCGGTTTCGGCGGCCAGAACTTCTCCGACATCTTTGGCGATGTCTTCAGTGACTTCTTCGGTGGCGGTCGCGGTGGTTCCCGTGGTGGCGCGCAGCGCGGCAGTGACTTGCGCTACACCCTGGAACTGGACCTCGAAGAGGCGGTGCGCGGTACGACCGTGAATATCCGCGTTCCGACGCTGGTCAACTGCAAGCCTTGCGACGGCTCCGGGGCCAAGAAAGGTTCTGCGCCGGTGACCTGCCCGACTTGCGGCGGTATCGGCCAGGTGCGCATGCAGCAAGGCTTCTTCTCGGTGCAGCAAACCTGCCCGCGCTGCCATGGCCAGGGCAAGATCATTTCCGATCCGTGCGATTCCTGCCACGGCGAAGGTCGTGTCGAAGAGTACAAGACCCTGTCGGTGAAAGTGCCGGCCGGTGTCGATACCGGTGACCGCATTCGTCTGTCCGGCGAAGGCGAGGCGGGTGCCCAGGGTGGGCCGACTGGCGACCTGTACGTGGTGATCAACGTGCGCGAGCACTCGATTTTCCAGCGCGACGGCAAGCATTTGTTCTGCGAAGTGCCGATCAGCTTCGTCGATGCGGCGCTGGGTGGCGAGCTGGAGATTCCGACCCTCGATGGTCGGGTCAAGCTGAAGATCCCTGAGGGGACCCAGACCGGCAAGCAGTTCCGTGTGCGTGGCAAGGGTGTCGCGCCTGTGCGTGGCGGTGGTGCTGGTGACTTGATGTGCCGCGTGGCGGTCGAGACTCCGGTCAACCTGAGCCGTCGCCAGCGTGAAATGCTAGAGGAATTCCGTAGTTCGCTGGCGGATGACAACAGCCATTCGCCAAAAACCACCGGTTGGTTCGAAGGCGTGAAGCGCTTCTTCGGCGATTTGTAAGGAGGCAGGCATGCGACGTATTGCAGTGATGGGCGCCGCCGGGCGCATGGGCAAGACCCTGATTGAAGCCGTGCAGCAAACCCCGGGCGCTGGTCTGACGGCGGCGGTGGATCGTCCCGACAGCACGCTGGTCGGCGCGGATGCCGGTGAGCTGGCTGCGCTGGGTCGAATCGGCGTTCCTCTGTCCGGTGATCTGGATCGGGTGGTCGACGAGTTCGACGTGCTGATCGACTTCACGCACCCGACGGTGACCCTGAAGAACCTGGCTTTCTGCCGTAAGCACGGCAAGGCCATGATCATCGGTACCACCGGTTTCAGCGTTGAAGAAAAGCAGTTGCTGGCGGAAGCGGGCAAGGACATTCCGATTGTCTTCGCGGCCAACTTCAGTGTCGGGGTCAACCTGTGCCTGAAGTTGCTCGACACGGCGGCTCGCGTATTGGGCGACGATGTCGATATCGAAATCACCGAGGCTCACCATCGGCACAAAGTCGATGCGCCGTCCGGCACTGCCGTGCGCATGGGTGAGGTGATTGCCGATGCGTTGGGTCGTGATCTGAAGAAGGTGGCGGTGTATGGCCGTGAGGGCCAGACCGGTGCTCGTGATCGCGAGACCATTGGTTTTGCCACTGTGCGTGCCGGCGATATCGTCGGTGACCACACCGTGCTGTTCGCCGCCGACGGCGAGCGTGTCGAGATCACCCACAAGGCGTCCAGTCGCATGACCTTCGCCAAGGGCGCGGTACGTGCTGCATTGTGGCTGGACGGGCGCGAGCCTGGCCTTTACGACATGCAAGACGTGCTCGATCTGCGTTAAGATGCACCCGAAATCGGGCTCGCGCACCGCGTTTGAGCCCGGTTTTGTTCCGCCAAGCGACGTCCTGTCGCATTCTCCAGCCTTTTAGGCTCATTGGCGGTAGACCAAAAAGGCCTTTTTCTGTAAGCTACAGCTTTAGTGTGTCCACTAAAAGCGCGCAGAATAATTCAGTGAAGAAGCGGGGTGACGTGTCCATACGTCACTCCGCTTTTTTACAACCTGCGATCGCCCTTTCAGGCTTTATTTACGGGAGGTCTTCTTGACTAAGCCAGCCATACTCGCCCTTGCTGATGGCAGCATTTTTCGCGGCGAAGCCATTGGAGCCGACGGTCAAACCGTTGGTGAGGTGGTGTTCAACACCGCAATGACCGGCTATCAGGAAATCCTTACCGATCCTTCCTACGCCCAACAGATCGTTACCCTGACTTACCCGCACATCGGCAACACCGGCACCACGCCGGAGGACGCCGAGTCCAACCGCGTCTGGTCTGCCGGCCTGGTCATCCGTGACCTGCCACTGGTGGCGAGCAACTGGCGTAACACGATGTCCCTGTCCGACTACCTGAAGGCCAACAATGTTGTGGCCATCGCCGGTATCGACACCCGCCGCCTGACGCGCATCCTGCGTGAAAAAGGCGCGCAGAACGGCTGCATCATGGCCGGTGACAACATTTCCGAAGCCGCCGCCATCGCCGCCGCCCAGGGTTTCCCTGGCCTCAAGGGCATGGACCTGGCGAAAGTTGTCAGCACCAAGGAAAGCTACGAGTGGCGCTCGACTGTCTGGGATCTGAAAACCGACAGCCACGCAACCATCGAAGCCTCTGAGCTGCCATACCACGTGGTTGCCTACGACTACGGCGTCAAGGTGAACATCCTGCGCATGCTGGTCGAGCGCGGTTGCCGCGTGACCGTCGTGCCTGCACAAACGCCTGCTGCCGATGTGCTGGCACTGAAGCCGGACGGCGTGTTCCTGTCCAACGGCCCTGGTGATCCGGAGCCTTGCGACTACGCGATCCAGGCGATCAAGGATGTGCTGGAAACCGAGATTCCGGTCTTCGGTATCTGCCTCGGTCACCAACTGCTGGCCCTGGCCTCCGGCGCCAAGACCCTGAAAATGGGTCACGGCCACCACGGTGCCAACCACCCCGTCCAGGACCTGGACAGCGGCGTGGTGATGATCACCAGCCAGAACCACGGTTTTGCCGTAGACGAAGCGACCCTGCCGGCCAACGTTCGCGCGATCCACAAATCGCTGTTCGACGGCACCCTGCAAGGTATCGAGCGTACCGACAAGAGCGCCTTCAGCTTCCAGGGTCACCCGGAAGCCAGCCCTGGCCCGAACGACGTAGCGCCATTGTTCGATCGCTTCATCACCGAGATGGCCAAGCGACGCTGATCGCTCGCCCTGATGTAGCAAAGCTTGAGGGTGGCCCCGTACTGGCGGCCCCCTCAAGGCTTCAGAGATTGAACAAGACGGCTTGCCGACTGACCTGCGGATTTGAGTGACAAACCCATGCCAAAACGTACAGACATTAAAAGCATCCTGATTCTTGGTGCTGGCCCGATCGTGATCGGCCAGGCCTGCGAATTCGACTACTCCGGCGCCCAGGCCTGCAAAGCCCTGCGCGAAGAGGGTTACCGCGTCATCCTGGTGAACTCCAACCCGGCCACCATCATGACCGACCCGGCCATGGCCGACGCCACCTACATCGAGCCGATCAAGTGGCAGACCGTTGCCAAGATCATCGAGAAAGAGCGTCCGGACGCGCTGCTGCCGACCATGGGTGGCCAGACCGCCCTGAACTGCGCCCTGGACCTGGAGCGCGAAGGCGTTCTGGAGAAGTTCGGCGTAGAGATGATCGGTGCCAACGCCGACACCATCGACAAGGCTGAAGACCGTTCGCGTTTCGACAAGGCGATGAAGTCCATCGGCCTGGCGTGCCCGCGTTCCGGTATCGCCCACAGCATGGAAGAGGCCAATGCGGTCCTCGAGAAGCTCGGCTTCCCGTGCATCATCCGTCCGTCCTTCACCATGGGCGGCACCGGTGGCGGTATCGCTTACAACCGCGAAGAGTTCGAAGAAATCTGCGCCCGTGGTCTGGACCTGTCGCCGACCAAAGAGCTGCTGATCGACGAATCGCTGATCGGCTGGAAAGAATACGAAATGGAGGTTGTCCGCGATAAAAAGGACAACTGCATCATCGTCTGCTCCATCGAAAACTTCGACCCGATGGGCGTGCACACCGGTGACTCGATCACCGTGGCTCCGGCACAGACCCTGACCGACAAGGAATACCAGATCCTGCGTAACGCCTCCCTGGCGGTACTGCGCGAGATCGGCGTGGAAACCGGCGGTTCCAACGTTCAGTTCGGTATCTGCCCGAACACCGGCCGCATGGTCGTGATCGAGATGAACCCGCGTGTATCGCGTTCCTCGGCACTGGCTTCGAAAGCCACCGGCTTCCCGATCGCCAAGGTCGCGGCCAAGCTGGCCGTGGGTTACACCCTCGACGAGCTGTCGAACGACATCACCGGCGGCAAGACCCCGGCGTCCTTCGAGCCGTCCATCGACTACGTCGTGACCAAGCTGCCACGCTTCGCTTTCGAGAAGTTCCCCAAGGCTGACGCGCGCCTGACCACTCAGATGAAGTCGGTGGGTGAAGTCATGGCCATCGGCCGCACCTTCCAGGAATCCCTGCAGAAAGCCCTGCGCGGCCTGGAAGTGGGCGTTTGCGGTCTGGACGAGAAGGTTGATCTGGCCAACCCGGAAAGCATGAGCGTACTCAAGCGCGAATTGACCGTGCCGGGCGCCGAGCGTATCTGGTACGTGGCGGACGCAATGCGCGCCGGCATGACCGTCGAAGACATCTTCGGCATGACCATGATCGACCCTTGGTTCCTGGTGCAGATGGAAGACCTGATCAAGGAAGAAGAGAAGGTCAAGACCCTGGGTCTGACCAGCATCGACCGCGACCTGATGTTCCGCCTCAAGCGCAAGGGCTTCTCCGATATGCGCCTGGCCAAGCTGCTGGGTGTGACCGAGAAGAGCCTGCGCGCTCACCGTCACAAGCTGGAAATCTTCCCGGTCTACAAGCGCGTCGACACCTGCGCTGCCGAGTTCGCCACCGATACTGCCTACCTCTACTCGACGTACGAGGAAGAATGCGAAGCAGCGCCATCGGGTCGCGACAAGATCATGATTCTGGGTGGCGGTCCTAACCGCATCGGCCAGGGCATCGAGTTCGACTACTGCTGCGTACACGCGGCACTGGCCCTGCGCGATGACGGATACGAGACCATCATGGTCAACTGCAACCCGGAAACCGTTTCCACCGACTACGACACTTCCGATCGCCTGTACTTCGAACCAGTGACCCTGGAAGACGTGCTGGAAATCGTCCGCGTCGAGAAGCCAAAAGGCGTGATCGTCCAGTACGGCGGCCAGACCCCGCTGAAACTGGCGCGTGCCCTGGAAGCCGCCGGCGTGCCGATCATTGGTACCAGCCCTGACGCCATCGACCGTGCCGAAGACCGTGAGCGCTTCCAGCAGATGGTCCAGCGCCTGAACCTGCGTCAGCCGCCAAACGCCACCGTGCGCAGCGAAGACGAAGCGATTCGTGCCGCCAGCAAGATCGGTTACCCGCTGGTGGTGCGTCCGTCCTATGTACTGGGCGGTCGTGCGATGGAAATCGTCTACGAAGAAGAAGAACTCAAGCGCTACCTGCGCGAAGCGGTTCAAGTGTCCAACGACAGCCCGGTGCTGCTGGACCACTTCCTCAACTGCGCCATCGAAATGGACGTGGATGCGGTCTGCGACGGCAAGGACGTGGTAATCGGCGCGATCATGCAGCACATCGAACAGGCTGGCGTTCACTCCGGTGACTCCGCGTGCTCGCTGCCGCCGTACTCGCTGCCGGCGCACATCCAGGACGAGATGCGCGAACAGGTCAAGAAAATGGCCCTGGAACTGGGCGTGATCGGCCTGATGAACGTGCAGTTGGCGCTGCAAGGCGACGACATCTACGTCATCGAAGTCAATCCGCGTGCTTCCCGTACCGTGCCGTTCGTGTCCAAGTGCATCGGTGTTTCCCTGGCAATGATCGCGGCTCGCGTCATGGCTGGTAAGACTCTGAAGGAAATTGGCTTCACCAAGGAAATCATTCCGAACTTCTACAGCGTGAAAGAGGCGGTGTTCCCGTTCGCCAAATTCCCTGGCGTTGACCCGATCCTCGGCCCAGAGATGAAGTCGACCGGTGAAGTGATGGGTGTGGGTGATACCTTCGGTGAAGCGTTCGCCAAGGCCCAGATGGGTGCCAGCGAAGTGCTGCCGACCGGCGGTACTGCGTTCATCAGCGTACGTGACGACGACAAGCCACTGGTTGCGGGTGTGGCCCGTGATCTGATCAACTTGGGCTTCGAAGTGGTCGCCACTGCCGGTACTGCCAAGCTGATCGAGGCTGCTGGCCTGAAAGTGCGCCGTGTGAACAAGGTGACCGAAGGTCGTCCGCACGTGGTCGACATGATCAAGAATGACGAAGTCACACTGATCATCAACACCACCGAAGGTCGTCAGTCGATCGCTGATTCGTACTCCATTCGTCGTAATGCCCTGCAGCACAAGATTTACTGCACCACCACCATTGCTGCTGGCGAAGCCATCTGTGAAGCGCTGAAGTTCGGTCCCGAGAAGACCGTGCGCCGCTTGCAGGATCTACACGCAGGATTGAAGGCATGAGCATAACGAAGTACCCCATGACCGTTCAGGGCGCTCGCGCCCTGGAAGAAGAGCACACTCACCTGACCAAGGTCGTTCGTCCGAAGCTCAGCCAGGACATCGGTACGGCCCGCGAGTTGGGTGACTTGAAGGAAAACGCCGAATACCACGCTGCCCGTGAGCAGCAGGGTATGGTTGAGGCGCGGATTCGTGACATCGAGGGCCGGATTCAGAATCAGGTCATCATTGATGTCACGACCATTCCTCATACTGGCAAAGTGATTTTCGGCACCACTGTTGAAATCGCCAACGTCGAAACTGACGAGCGCGTCACCTATCACATCGTGGGTGAGGACGAGGCTGACTTCAAACTGGGCAAAATCTCTGTCGGTTCGCCACTGGCCCGCGCCTTGATTGCCAAGGAAGAGGGTGATGTGGTCGCCGTGAAAACGCCTGGTGGCGTTATCGAGTACGAGATTGTCGAAGTTCGCCACGTCTGAAGGCCGGCGCCCGTTTCGTGCGGGCGCCATGCTTTGGCAGCTGACCCAGATGTTGTGGGTCGGCGGCTTGTGGTTGTTGCAAATCGGTCTGTTGCCGGTGCTGGGACGAATTGGCCTGGCGCCGCTGCTGATCGATGAAATCGCAGGCACGCTCAATACGTTGGTAGTGGGATTCGCTACGGCGTGTGTGATTTTTCAGGCTTTGGTGCTGGTTAAGGCCGAGGGCCTTGTCAGTCTATGGCGGGATATTCGCGGGCAACTGCTGTTGATGGCGCTGTATGCGTGCGCGATGTACTTCGCGGTGCGTTTCGGCTGGCCGGATGCCGATCGTTGGCAGGCGTTCAGCTATCTTGTCCTGGGCTTTTCCGGGCTGGTGCTGGTGTTGCAGCCGGTGCCGGGATGGAGTGGCAGGGTGCGCGAAGCACACCCTTGACCCTTGCAATCACTTGAAGCGATGGACGTTCGACAGCTGCTTGTTGACGCTGAAGTTCTTGCGGTAGATCAATGCCATCTTGCCGATGACCTGGACCAGATCCGCTTTGCCGACCTTGCAGAGCTCTGCAATGGACGCCAGGCGCGATTCGCGATCGAGGATATTGAGCTTGATCTTGATCAGCTCGTGATCCGCCAATGCGCGTTCGAGTTCGGCTAACACACCTTCAGTCAAACCATTGTCTGCCACAATCAGAACCGGTTTCAGATGGTGGCCAATGGATTTGTACTGTTTCTTCTGCTCTTGAGTGAGCGGCATAATCTGACCCCTGCGTCTGATCTTGTAAAAAGCGGCGGCCAGTTTACCCGAGCGAGTCCGGGACCGCCCAGTTAATCACGACCCGTTTTATTTTCGAGGTGGCCCGTGGCCCGTTCCAAGACAAGCCTTAACTGGCTGAAAGAACATTTCAACGACCCATTCGTCAAAATGGCACAAAAAGACGGGTACCGTTCCCGCGCCAGCTACAAACTGCTGGAGATCCAGGAAAAGGACCGTCTGATCCGCCCGGGCATGAGCGTAATCGACCTGGGTGCGGCCCCCGGTGGGTGGTCCCAGGTGACCAGTCGTCTGATTGGTGGGCAGGGCACACTGATCGCTTCTGACATTCTGGAAATGGACAGCATCCCGGACGTGACCTTCATTCAAGGCGACTTTACCGAGGATGCGGTGCTGGCTCAGATCCTCAATGCCGTCGGAAATAAGGAAGTAGACCTTGTGATTTCCGATATGGCCCCCAATATGAGTGGATTACCGGCCGTAGACATGCCGCGAGCGATGTTCCTGTGCGAGTTGGCACTGGATCTCTCGACCCGGGTGCTCAAGCCCGGTGGTGATTTTTTGATCAAGATTTTCCAGGGCGAAGGCTTCGACGAGTTCCACAAGAGCGTTCGCCAGCAGTTCGAGAAGGTGCAGATGCGCAAGCCGAACTCGTCGCGCGACCGTTCTCGCGAGCAGTACCTGCTAGGGCGCGGTTTCCGCGGGCGCAGTGAGGGTTGAGTGAATTTTCGATCGGGGCGATAGGATTTTTGTATTACGCCTTGTCAGAATTAGCGAATATTGTGTAGGAAGTGTTTCACAAAGGGTTACAGACGGCGCCTGCCAAGTTGTAGGTAATGTAGTAAGTTAGGCCGGTGAATATCATGCGAAGCGCGCGCCAGTAGCGGAGCTTGCTTCAGAGGGTAGTTAATTGAACGATATGGCAAAGAATCTGATCCTGTGGTTGATCATCGCGGCTGTCCTGGTGACGGTGATGAACAACTTCTCCAGCCCTAACGAGCCGCAGACCCTCAACTATTCCGACTTCATCCAGCAGGTCAAGGATGGCAAGGTCGAACGCGTGGCGGTTGATGGCTACGTGATTACCGGCAAGCGCAACGATGGCGACAGCTTCAAGACCATTCGCCCGGCGATCCAGGACAACGGCCTGATCGGCGACCTGGTGGATAACCACGTCGTGGTCGAAGGCAAGCAGCCTGAACAGCAATCCATCTGGACTCAGCTTCTGGTCGCCAGCTTCCCGATCCTCGTGATCATCGCCGTGTTCATGTTCTTCATGCGGCAGATGCAGGGCGGTGCCGGTGGCAAGGGCGGGCCGATGAGCTTCGGCAAGAGCAAGGCACGCCTGCTCTCCGAAGATCAGGTCAAAACCACTTTGGCTGACGTTGCCGGTTGCGACGAAGCCAAGGAAGAAGTTGGCGAGCTGGTCGAGTTCCTGCGTGATCCGGGCAAGTTCCAGCGTTTGGGCGGTCGCATTCCTCGTGGCGTGCTGATGGTCGGTCCTCCTGGTACTGGTAAAACCTTGATTGCCAAGGCGATTGCCGGCGAAGCCAAAGTGCCGTTCTTCACCATTTCCGGTTCCGACTTCGTCGAGATGTTCGTCGGTGTGGGTGCCAGTCGTGTTCGCGATATGTTCGAACAGGCCAAGAAACACGCTCCATGCATCATCTTCATCGACGAAATCGATGCGGTCGGTCGCCATCGTGGTGCTGGCATGGGTGGTGGTCACGACGAGCGCGAGCAGACGCTCAACCAGTTGCTGGTCGAGATGGACGGCTTTGAAATGAATGACGGCATCATCGTGATTGCCGCAACCAACCGTCCCGACGTACTGGACCCTGCGCTGCTGCGTCCGGGCCGTTTCGACCGTCAGGTTGTGGTCGGTCTGCCGGACATCCGTGGTCGCGAACAGATTCTCAAGGTTCACATGCGCAAAGTGCCGATGGGCGACGACGTTGCCCCGGGCGTGATTGCTCGTGGTACTCCAGGCTTCTCCGGTGCTGACCTGGCCAACCTGGTGAACGAGGCATCGTTGTTCGCTGCCCGTGCCGGCAAGCGCATCGTCGAGATGAAAGAGTTCGAACTGGCCAAAGACAAGATCATGATGGGCGCTGAGCGCAAGTCCATGGTCATGTCCGAGAAAGAAAAGCAGAACACGGCTTATCACGAAGCGGGCCACGCCATCGTGGGGCGTGTCGTGCCTGAGCATGATCCGGTGTACAAGGTGTCGATCATCCCGCGCGGTCGTGCGCTGGGTGTGACCATGTTCCTGCCGGAAGAAGATCGTTACAGCCTGTCCAAGCGTGCATTGATCAGCCAGATCTGCTCGCTGTACGGCGGTCGTATCGCTGAAGAAATGACCCTTGGCTTCGATGGCGTGACCACCGGTGCCTCCAACGACATCATGCGCGCCAGCCAGATTGCGCGGAACATGGTGACCAAGTGGGGTCTTTCGGAAAAACTCGGTCCGTTGATGTACGCCGAAGAGGAGGGTGAAGTGTTCCTCGGTCGCGGCGGTGGCGGTCAGAGTGCAAGCTTCTCTGGTGAGACAGCCAAGCTGATCGACTCCGAAGTGCGCAGCATCATCGATCAGTGCTACGGCACGGCGAAGCAGATTCTTACGGACAACCGTGACAAGCTCGATGCGATGGCCGATGCCTTGATGAAGTACGAAACGATCGATGCCGAGCAGATCGACGACATCATGGCGGGTCGTCCGCCTCGTGAGCCGCGCGACTGGTCGGGTGGCACGGGTACTTCCGGCACCCCGCCGGTGGTGCAGGATGAGCGTCCGGAAACACCGATCGGCGGTCCTGCTGCTGACGTATAAGGTTTGAAATGACTTCTGTTCAGTCCTCGACCCGGTTGCCTTGCGGCAACCGGGTTCTTGATTTGGCCCAGACGCATGTCATGGGTATTCTCAATGTCACTCCTGATTCTTTCTCCGATGGTGGCCAATACAGCCAGCTCGACGCGGCCATGCGCCACGCTGAGGCCATGGTGGCGGCCGGCGCGACGCTGATCGATGTCGGTGGCGAATCTACCCGTCCTGGTGCCAGGGCGGTGTCGCCACTGGAAGAGTTGGAGCGCGTAGCGCCCATTGTCGAGCGCATCAGTCGCGAACTGGACGTCATCATCTCGGTCGACACCTCCACACCAGCGGTCATGCGTGAAACTGCGCGCCTGGGTGCCGGGTTGATCAATGACGTGCGTTCGTTGCGTCGCGATGGCGCCCTGGATGCTGCGGCAGCCACCGGGTTACCGGTTTGCCTGATGCATATGCTTGGAGAGCCAGGCGATATGCAGGACAATCCGCAGTATCACGACGTTACAAGGGAAGTCGGTGAGTTTCTCGCCGAGCGCATGCATCAGTGTTCATTGGTGGGAATTGCGGCTGAGCGGATCATTCTTGACCCCGGCTTTGGCTTCGCCAAAACCTTGCAGCACAATCTGAGTTTGTTCAGACATATGGAAGCCCTGCATGCCTTGGGGCGACCCCTGTTGGTCGGGGTTTCGCGCAAGAGCATGATCGGCCAGGCGTTGAATCGTCCGGTGGGGGACCGACTGTATGGTGGTTTGGCGCTCGCGGCGCTGGCTTCAGTGAAGGGTGCGCGTATATTGCGCGTCCATGATGTAGCCGAAACAATGGATGTGGTGCGGATGATTGCCGCAGTGGAATCAGCCGAATAAGAATGATGGAGCACTTATGAGCAAAAAATATTTTGGCACCGATGGTATTCGTGGGCGTGTCGGTGAATACCCGATTACTCCTGATTTCATGCTCAAGCTCGGCTGGGCTGCAGGTATGGCGTTCCGCAAGATGGGCGCCTGCAAGGTATTGGTAGGTAAGGACACCCGGATCTCCGGTTACATGTTCGAGTCTGCGCTTGAAGCAGGGCTGACGTCGGCAGGTGCTGATGTGATGCTCCTTGGGCCTATGCCGACCCCGGCGATTGCCTACCTGACGCGTACCTTTCATGCCGAAGCTGGCATCGTGATCAGTGCGTCGCACAATCCGCATGATGACAATGGCATCAAGTTCTTCTCCGGCAATGGCACCAAGCTGCCGGATGAAGTCGAACACATGATCGAAGAGCTGCTCGATACCCCAATGACTGTGGTTGAGTCGAGCAAGATCGGCAAGGTGTCGCGAATCAATGACGCGTCGGGTCGGTATATCGAATTCTGCAAGAGCAGTGTGCCGACCGGTACCAGCTTTACCGGCCTCAAGATTGTGATCGACTGCGCCCATGGTGCGACCTACAAAGTGGCGCCGAGCGTGTTTCGTGAGTTGGGTGCCGAAGTCGTGGTCTTGTCCGCGCAGCCCAACGGTTTGAATATCAATGACAACTGCGGCTCGACCCATATGGGGCAACTGCAGGCCGCTGTGCTGGCTGAACACGCCGATCTGGGTATCGCCTTCGATGGTGATGGCGACCGGGTGTTGATGGTGGATCACACGGGGGCGATCGTCGATGGTGATGAGTTGCTGTTCATCATTGCTCGCGACCTGCATGAGCGAGACAAGCTGCAAGGTGGTGTAGTCGGTACACTGATGAGCAACCTGGGGTTGGAGTTGGCCTTGGCCGACCTGGCGATTCCATTTGTCCGCGCCAATGTTGGTGATCGTTATGTGATTGCTGATCTGCTGGAGCGCAACTGGCTGGTCGGTGGCGAAAATTCGGGTCATATCGTTTGCTTCAATTACACCACCACTGGTGATGCGATTATCGCCGCGTTGCAGGTGCTGAAGGCGTTGAAAGCCCGTGGGCAAGGTTTGGCTGAGGCGCGTCAGGCGCTGCGCAAGTGCCCTCAGGTGCTGATCAATGTGCGTTTCGGTGGCGGCGCAAGCCCGCTCGACCATCCGTCGGTCAAGGAAGCCAGCGAACGTGTGACCAAGGCCATGGCAGGCCGGGGGCGTGTGCTGTTGCGCAAGTCCGGAACCGAACCACTGGTGCGTGTGATGGTCGAAGGCGAAGACGAAACGCAGGTTCGTGGCTATGCCGAAGAGCTGGCAAAACTGGTTACTGAAGTTTCTGCCTGAATTCGGCTTGCCAGCCTTGATTGTGTTGGGTAACATCTGCGCCCACTTTGACCGACGAGGTACAGCATGCGTCGCCCTATGGTAGCTGGTAACTGGAAGATGCACGGTACCCGCGCCAGCGTCGCTGAGCTGATCAACGGCCTTCGTGACTTGGCCTTGCCGAGCGATGTTGATGTTGCGGTATTCCCGCCTTGCCTGCATATCAATCAAGTGATTGATGGTCTGGAAGGAAAGTCGATTTCGGTCGGCGCGCAGAATTCTGCGGTGGAATCCGGACAAGGTGCGTTGACCGGTGAAGTTGCACCGAGTCAGTTGGTGGATGCAGGTTGTTCCCTGGTGCTTGTCGGGCACTCCGAACGCCGCCAGATCATGGGCGAGCAGGACGGAATGCTGATCCGCAAGTTCGCAGCGGCACAGGCATGTGGCTTGATTCCGGTGTTGTGCATAGGGGAAACCCTTGAGCAGCGTGAAGCCGGAAAGACTCTTGAGGTTGTCTCGCGTCAGCTGGGCAGTATCATTGAGGAGCTGGGTGTCGGTGCCTTTGCCAAGGCGGTGATCGCTTACGAGCCGGTCTGGGCCATTGGCACCGGGCTGACTGCAACGCCACAACAGGCGCAGGATGTGCACGCAGCCATTCGCGCCCAGTTGGCGGCAGAGAATTCTGAAGTCGCGCAAGGTGTGCGGCTTCTATACGGCGGCAGCGTGAAGGCGGCCAATGCGGTCGAACTGTTCGGCATGCCGGATATCGATGGGGGCCTGATTGGTGGGGCTTCCCTGAATGCAGATGAGTTCGGTGCGATTTGTCGCGCCGCGGGAAACTGAAAAAATGCTGGAAACAGTCGTAGTCGTTTTTCATCTGCTGGGTGCATTGGGCGTAGTAGCTCTGGTTTTGCTGCAGCAGGGTAAAGGTGCGGATGCTGGCGCGTCTTTCGGAGCAGGTGCTTCAAATACTGTGTTCGGAAGCCAAGGTTCCTCTACCTTTCTTAGTAAGTTTACTGCTATACTTGCCGCAGGTTTTTTCATAACCAGCTTGGGGTTAGGTTACTTTGCTAAAGAGAAGGCTGAACAGCTGACTCAAGTAGGTCTCCCAAATCCAGCGGTACTGGAAGTTCCAAAGCAACAACCGGCTTCTGATGATGTCCCGGTGCTTCAAGAGCAAAAGTCGGCTACTCCAGCGACTGACGTACCTCCAGCTCAAGAGCAGAAGTAAGAAGAGTTTCAAACGTAGTATTGCCGAGGTGGTGGAATTGGTAGACACGCAACCTTGAGGTGGTTGTGCCCATAGGGTGTAGGGGTTCGAGTCCCCTTCTCGGTACCAATTAGTCAGGAGAGCCCGCTGTTGCGGGCTTTCTTGCAGGTGGAAGGTTACATTGACCCTGTAGGGGATCGGTCGTATACTTCCGCCCCAGCTTTGTCGCGGGGTGGAGCAGTCTGGTAGCTCGTCGGGCTCATAACCCGAAGGTCGTCGGTTCAAATCCGGCCCCCGCAACCAGTTTAAGGAGCCCCTTTTAAGGGGCTTTTTGTTAGCTGGACACTTTCAACGCCGCTGTTCGACGGCGTTTCAAGGATGGGCGTTTCGCCCATTTTTTTATTTTGCATAGCATGCACATACATGCACTAGGGGGTTCAGGTGTCGAGCAAGCTAGAAGAGTTGCAGGCCTTGCTGGCCCCGGTGGTCGTGGCCCTAGGCTATGAATGCTGGGGTATCGAGTTTTCGGCTCAGGGTCGTCACTCGATGTTGCGCGTTTATATCGATAAAGAAGGCGGCGTGCTGGTGGACGATTGCGCCATCGTCAGCCGTCAGATCAGCGGTGTGCTGGATGTTGAAGATCCAATCTCCGTTGAATACACCCTTGAAGTTTCCTCGCCTGGCATGGAACGCCCGCTGTTCACTCTTGAGCAGTTTGCAAAATTTGCCGGTGAACAAGTGAAGATCAAGCTGCGCTCGCCTTTTGAAGGACGACGCAACTTTCAGGGCCTTCTGCGCGGCGTAGAAGAGCAGGATGTCGTGGTGCAGGTAGAAGACCATGAGTTCCTGTTGCCGATCGATATGATCGACAAGGCCAACATTATTCCCAGTTTTGACTGAGGCGTGCCAGATACTGCGGATCCCGCGGATCCAATGGCTTGCGAAAGGCGAGGCGTACGATGAGCAAAGAAGTACTGCTGGTTGTTGAGTCGGTATCCAATGAAAAGGGCGTACCGGCAAACGTTATTTTTGAAGCGCTGGAGCTGGCTCTGGCCACTGCTACCAAAAAGCGTTTCGAAGACGAAGTTGATCTGCGTGTGGAAATCAATCGCCACACGGGTGCATACGAGACATTCCGTCGCTGGACGGTCGTCGAAGAAGCAGACCTGGACGATCCGGCCATCGAAACCTGGCCGAGCAAGGTTGCCGAAACGCATCCTGGCGCCAAGGTCGGTGATGTCGTAGAAGAGAAAATCGAGTCCATCGAGTTCGGCCGCATTGCTGCACAGACTGCCAAGCAAGTCATTGTGCAGAAAGTTCGCGAAGCCGAGCGCGCTCAGGTTGTTGACGCTTACCGCGAGCGCCTGGGTGAAATCATCTCCGGCACCGTGAAAAAAGTCACCCGCGACAACGTGATCGTTGATCTGGGCAACAACGCTGAAGCGTTGCTGGCCCGCGAAGACATCATTTCTCGCGAAACTTTCCGGGTTGGCGTGCGTCTGCGTGCGCTGCTCAAGGAAATCCGCACCGAGAACCGCGGCCCGCAGTTGATCCTGTCGCGCACCGCGCCGGAAATGCTGATCGAGTTGTTCCGCATCGAAGTGCCGGAAATTGCCGAAGGCCTGATCGAAGTGATGGCTGCGTCCCGTGATCCGGGTTCGCGCGCCAAGATCGCTGTTCGCTCCAAGGACAAACGCATTGACCCGCAGGGCGCTTGCATTGGTATGCGCGGTTCGCGCGTCCAGGCAGTGTCGGGTGAGTTGGGCGGTGAGCGTGTTGATATCGTTCTGTGGGACGACAACCCGGCTCAGTTCGTGATCAACGCCATGTCCCCGGCCGAGGTTGCGGCAATTATCGTTGACGAAGATGCCCACGCAATGGACATCGCCGTTGGCGCAGACAATCTGGCTCAGGCCATCGGTCGCGGTGGTCAGAACGTGCGTCTGGCTAGCCAGTTGACTGGCTGGACCCTGAACGTGATGACCGAATCGGACATCCAGGCTAAACAGCAAGCGGAAACCGGCGACATCCTGCGCAACTTCATCGACGAGCTGGAAGTCGACGAAGATCTGGCACAGGTGCTGGTGGACGAAGGCTTCACCAGCCTGGAAGAGATTGCCTACGTACCGTTGGAAGAAATGCTCAACATCGACGGCTTTGACGAAGATACCGTCAACGAGCTTCGCGCTCGTGCCAAGGATCGCTTGTTGACCAAAGCCATCGCTACTGAGGAAAAGCTGGCAGACGCCCATCCGGCCGAAGACCTGCTCTCGCTTGAGGGTATGGACAAGGATTTGGCGATGGAACTGGCGGTGCGCGGCGTAATTACCCGCGAAGACCTGGCCGAGCAGTCTATTGACGACCTGCTCGACATCGACGGCATTGACGATGATCGTGCCGGCAAGTTGATCATGGCCGCCCGAGCCCACTGGTTCGAGTAATTAGGCGCGGCCTGAGGAGAGAAATGCATGACGCAAGTCACGGTGAAACAACTGGCCGATGAGGTCAAAACACCGGTAGAGCGCCTGTTGCAGCAGATGCGTGAGGCAGGTCTGCCGCACACCGCCGCCGAAGAACATGTGACTGACAGTGAGAAGCAATCGTTGCTGACTCACTTGAAAAGCAGCCACAAGGCGAAAGTGGAAGAACCACGCAAGATTACGCTGCAGCGTAAAACCACCAGCACCCTGCGTGTTGCTGGCAGCAAAAGCATCAGCGTTGAAGTACGCAAGAAGAAAGTCTTCGTACAGCGCAGCCCGGAAGAAATCGAAGCCGAGCGCAAGCGTGAACTGGATGAACGACGCGCAGTAGAAAATGCTGCTCGTCAGAAGGCTGAAGAAGAAGCCAAGCGTCGCGCCGAAGAAGACGCGCGTCGCCAGCCTGCTGCGCCGACCGCTCAAGCCGTACCTGTTGCAGCGTCTGCTGTGGTGGCCGAGCCAGTTCGCGAAAGCGCACCGGTTGTGGCGGCTGCTCCGGCTCCTGCGGCCGATACCCGCAAGCGTGACGAACAGCGTCGTCCGGACAAGCCACGTGCCGACGACAGCAATCGTCGCGGTAGCGGCGATGGCGAGCGCAAAAACGCTCCGCATCGTGCTTCGGTCAAGGAAAAGGCACCGGCTCCACGCGTTGCCCCACGTACTACCGACGAAGAAAGCGATGGCTTCCGTCGTGGTGGTCGCGGCAAGGCCAAGCTGAAGAAGCGCAACGCCCACGGTTTCCAGAGCCCAACCGGCCCTGTCGTGCGCGAAGTGAAGATCGGCGAAACCATCACTGTTGGCGACCTCGCCCAGCAGATGTCGGTGAAGGCTGCTGAAATCATCAAGTTCATGTTCAAACTGGGTACTCCAGCGACCATCAACCAGGTACTGGATCAGGAAACTGCCCAGCTGGTGGCTGAAGAGCTGGGCCACAAAGTGACCCTGGTCAGCGACACCGCCCTGGAAGATTCCCTGGCCGAGTCCCTGAAGTTTGAAGGCGAGGCAGTTTCCCGTGCACCAGTCGTGACCGTAATGGGCCACGTTGACCACGGTAAGACTTCCCTGCTCGACTATATCCGTCGTGCCAAGGTAGCTGCTGGCGAAGCCGGTGGTATCACCCAGCACATCGGCGCGTACCACGTTGAAACCGACCGTGGCATGGTGACGTTCCTCGACACCCCAGGTCACGCTGCGTTTACCGCAATGCGTGCCCGTGGTGCCAAGGCGACCGATATCGTGATCCTGGTGGTTGCAGCGGACGACGGCGTGATGCCGCAGACCATTGAAGCTGTTCAGCATGCCAAGGCTGCGGGTGTTCCGCTGGTCGTGGCGGTGAACAAGATCGACAAGCCGGGCGCCGATCTCGATCGCATCCGTAGCGAACTGTCGGTTCACGGCGTGACGTCGGAAGAGTGGGGTGGTGACACTCCGTTCGTACCGGTCTCGGCGAAGATGGGTACTGGCGTCGACGAACTGCTCGAAGCGGTACTGCTGCAAGCCGAAGTTCTGGAACTGACTGCAACTCCATCGGCTCCTGGCCGTGGCGTCGTGGTTGAATCCCGTCTCGACAAGGGCCGTGGTCCGGTGGCTACCGTTCTGGTTCAAGACGGTACCCTGCGTCAGGGCGACATGGTCCTGGTCGGTTCGAACTATGGTCGCGTTCGCGCCATGCTCGACGAGAACGGCAAGTCAATCAAGGAAGCCGGTCCGGCCATCCCTGTCGAGATCCTCGGCCTGGACGGTACTCCGGATGCTGGCGACGAGATGAGCGTGGTTGCCGACGAGAAGAAAGCCCGTGAAGTGGCTCTGTTCCGTCAAGGCAAGTTCCGCGAAGTCAAGCTGGCTCGCGCTCACGCCGGCAAGCTGGAAAACATCTTCGAAAACATGGGCCAGGAAGAGAAGAAGACGCTCAACATCGTCCTCAAATCCGACGTCCGTGGCTCGTTGGAAGCGTTGAACGGTGCCTTGAACGGCCTGGGTAACGACGAAGTGCAAGTGCGTGTAGTGGGTGGCGGTGTCGGTGGTATCACCGAATCCGACGCCAACCTGGCACTGGCCTCCAACGCTGTACTGTTCGGCTTCAACGTGCGTGCCGATGCCGGCGCGCGCAAGATCGTCGAGCAGGAAGGTCTGGATATGCGTTACTACAACGTGATCTACGACATCATCGAAGACGTCAAGAAAGCCCTGACCGGTATGCTAGGCAGCGATGTTCGCGAGAACATCCTGGGCATCGCCGAAGTGCGTGACGTGTTCCGTTCGCCGAAGTTTGGCGCGATCGCCGGTTGCATGGTTATCGAAGGTGTTGTGCACCGTAACCGTCCAATCCGTGTACTGCGTGAAGACATCGTTATCTTCGAAGGCGAGCTGGAATCCCTGCGCCGCTTCAAGGATGACGCTTCCGAAGTACGTGCCGGCATGGAATGCGGTATCGGCGTGAAGAGCTACAACGACGTCAAGGTCGGTGACAAGATCGAAGTCTTCGAGAAGGTGCAGGTTGCTCGCAGCCTCTAACTCGCGCACTTCAAGAGCCGTGATGGGCCGCCGCATGCAAATGCGTAGTTCGTCACCCGGACTCTAAACGCAACGCCCGGTCTGGCTTCTGTCAGGCCGGGCGTTTGCCGCTTTCAGACCACACGGGTTTCACCGTGGGGCAGTTACAGGTAACAAGACATGGCAAAAGAATATAGCCGTACCCAGCGTATCGGCGATCAGATGCAGCGCGAGCTGGCACAACTGATCCGTCGTGAAGTCAAAGACCCGCGCGTCGGCCTGGTCACCATTACCGCAGTGGAAGTCAGCCGTGACGTCGGTCACGCCAAGATTTTCATCACTGTGATGGGGCAGGACAGCGCCGAAGAAATCGCACAAAGCATCAAGGTGCTGAACTCCGCCGCCGGTTTCCTGCGCATGCAGTTGGCTCGCGAGATGAAGCTGCGTAGCGTTCCTCAGCTGCACTTCCACTACGACGAAAGCGTCGTGCGTGGTGCGCATCTGTCGGCATTGATCGAGCGCGCAGTGGCTGAAGACAATCAGCATCCGGTTGTGGCAGAAGCCGAAGACACCAAGGAGTAATCGGTGGCTCAGGTCAAACGTATCCGTCGTAACGTCAGTGGCATCATCCTGCTCGACAAGCCGCTGGGGTTCACCTCCAACGCGGCCTTGCAGAAGGTTCGCTGGTTGCTCAATGCCGAGAAGGCCGGGCACACCGGCAGTCTCGATCCCTTGGCCACCGGCGTGTTGCCGTTGTGCTTCGGTGAGGCCACCAAGTTCTCGCAATACTTGCTCGATTCCGACAAGGGTTATGAAACCCTGGCGCAACTGGGCAAGACCACCACCACGGCGGATGCCGAAGGTGAAGTTTTGCAGGAGCGCCCGGTGACCGTTGGTCGCCCCGATATCGAGGCTGTACTGCCAAAATTTCGTGGGCAAATCAGTCAGATACCGCCGATGTACTCGGCACTCAAGCGCGATGGCCAGCCGCTGTACAAGCTGGCTCGTGCAGGCGAAGTAGTGGAGCGCGAACCGCGTTCTGTTACTATTACGCGCTTGGAATTGCTGGCCTTCGAAGGTGATACTGCGCGGCTGGCGGTGGATTGCACTAAAGGCACCTATATCCGCACCCTGGTGGAGGATATTGGTGAGCAACTCGGTTGTGGCGCTTACGTTGCAGAACTGCGACGTACCCAGGCCGGGCCATTCACCCTGGCGCAGACAGTTACCCTCGAAGAGCTCGAAGCGGTACATGCCGAAGGCGGCAACGAAGCGGTCGATCGCTTCCTGATGCCATCGGACAGCGGCCTGCTGGATTGGCCTCTGCTGCAGTTCTCGGAAGCGAGCGCGTTCTACTGGCTCAACGGCCAGCCGGTACGTGCCCCGGATGCTCCGAAGTTCGGCATGGTGCGGGTACAGGATCACAATGGTCGCTTCATCGGTATCGGTGAAGTGAGCGAAGACGGGCGCATCGCGCCACGTCGACTGATTCGGTCAGAATGACCGGACGAGGGTGGCTGTTAACAGGCACGGTCACTACTCATTTTTAGATACAGGGATTTGTCCCTGGCCTGTTGAAACTGTTTTTCTGAAACAGTTTCCTGATAAAAGGATTGCCTCATGGCTCTCGACGTTCAAGAAAAAGCTCAAATCGTAGCTGACTACCAGCAAGCTGTTGGTGACACCGGTTCGCCAGAAGTGCAAGTTGCACTGCTGACCGCCAACATCAACAAACTGCAAGGTCACTTCAAGGCCAACGGTAAAGACCACCACTCCCGTCGTGGTCTGATCCGCATGGTTAACCAGCGTCGTAAGCTGCTGGACTACCTGAAAGGCAAGGATCTGGGTCGCTATCAGACTCTGATCGGTCGCCTGGGTCTGCGTCGCTAATAAGCGATTGCGCTAGAGGTTGGTTGTCTGTCGTGCACCAGCGGGTTTCCCGCCGGCGCATGGCAGGCTCCCAGCCTCAAGTTTTATCTGGATACCTGCTTTACCTGAGTTACACCTGGACAAACCAGTCGGGCCGACTCCCGGCGTTGCCCAAGAATTTCGCAAGAAACCAGTTCCCCAAGAGCCACAATGAAGGTAGGACACCGTGAACCCGGTAATCAAAAAATTCCAGTTCGGTCAGTCGACCGTTACCCTCGAGACTGGCCGTATCGCCCGTCAGGCCTCCGGCGCAGTATTGGTCACCGTTGACGACGACGTCAGCGTATTGGTGACCGTAGTCGGTGCAAAACAAGCCGATCCAGGCAAGGGCTTCTTCCCTCTGTCTGTTCACTACCAGGAAAAGACTTACGCTGCCGGTAAGATCCCTGGCGGTTTCTTCAAGCGTGAAGGCCGTCCTTCCGAGAAAGAAACCCTGACTTCCCGACTGATCGACCGTCCGATCCGTCCGCTGTTCCCGGAAGGCTTCATGAACGAAGTGCAGGTTGTCTGCACCGTCGTTTCCACCAGCAAGAAGACCGATCCGGACATCGCTGCGATGATCGGTACCTCGGCTGCCCTGGCTATCTCCGGGATTCCTTTTGATGGCCCGATCGGCGCTGCCCGCGTTGCGTTCCACGAAAGCACCGGCTACCTGCTGAACCCGACCTACGAGCAGCAAGCTGCTTCGAGCCTGGACATGGTCGTTGCCGGTACTTCGGACGCTGTGCTGATGGTTGAATCGGAAGCCAAAGAGCTGACCGAAGACCAGATGCTGGGCGCGGTACTGTTTGCTCACGACGAGTTCCAGGTTGTGATCAACGCTGTTAAAGAACTGGCCGCTGAAGCTGCCAAGCCAACCTGGACCTGGGCTCCTGCGCCAGAAGCCACCGAACTGCTGGGCGCTATCCGTGCCGAGTTCGGCGAAGCGATCTCCCAGGCCTACACCATCACCGTCAAGGCCGACCGTTACGCTCGCCTGGGCGAGTTGAAGGACCAGGTCGTTGCCAAGCTGTCCGGTGAAGAAGGCCAGCCTTCTTCCAGCGAAGTCAAAGCGGCTTTCGGCGAAATCGAATACCGCACCGTTCGCGAAAACATCGTTAACGGCAAGCCACGTATCGACGGTCGCGACACCAAGACTGTCCGTCCGTTGAACATCGAAGTCGGCGTTCTGCCAAAAACCCACGGTTCGGCTCTGTTCACCCGTGGCGAAACCCAGGCTCTGGTCGTTGCAACTCTGGGTACTGCCCGTGATGCACAGCTGCTCGACACCCTGGAAGGCGAGAAGAAAGACCCGTTCATGCTGCACTACAACTTCCCACCGTTCTCGGTAGGCGAGTGTGGTCGCATGGGTGGCGCTGGTCGTCGTGAAATCGGTCACGGCCGTCTGGCCCGTCGTTCGGTTTCGGCCATGCTGCCTGCCGCCGAC
This sequence comes from Pseudomonas fluorescens, assembly GCF_040448305.1. Classification (NCBI taxonomy): domain Bacteria; kingdom Pseudomonadati; phylum Pseudomonadota; class Gammaproteobacteria; order Pseudomonadales; family Pseudomonadaceae; genus Pseudomonas; species Pseudomonas fluorescens. The sequence goes on from NZ_CP148752.1 coordinate 839,209, forward strand.
GTGTTCCCGTACACCATCCGCGTTGTTTCGGAAATCACCGAATCCAACGGTTCGAGCTCGATGGCTTCCGTTTGCGGCGCCTCCCTGGCCCTGATGGATGCTGGTGTGCCGATGAAGGCGCCGGTTGCCGGTATCGCCATGGGTCTGGTTAAAGAAGGCGAGAAATTCGCCGTCCTGACCGACATCCTGGGTGACGAAGACCACCTGGGCGACATGGACTTCAAGGTAGCCGGTACCGCCAAAGGCGTCACCGCGCTGCAGATGGACATCAAGATCAAGGGCATCACCGAAGAAATCATGGAGATCGCTCTGGGCCAAGCCCTGGAAGCGCGCCTGAACATCCTCGGCCAGATGAACCAGATCATTGGCCAGTCGCGTACCGAACTGTCGGCCAACGCTCCGACCATGATCGCGATGAAAATCGACACCGACAAAATCCGTGATGTCATCGGTAAAGGCGGCGCGACCATTCGTGCGATCTGTGAAGAAACCAAGGCTTCGATCGACATCGAAGACGACGGTTCGATCAAGATCTTCGGCGAAACCAAGGAAGCGGCAGAAGCTGCTCGTCAGCGCGTTCTGGGCATCACCGCTGAAGCCGAGATCGGCAAGATCTACGTCGGTAAGGTTGAGCGCATCGTCGACTTCGGCGCATTCGTCAACATCCTGCCGGGCAAGGACGGTCTGGTTCACATCTCCATGCTGAGCGACGCTCGCGTTGAGAAAGTGACCGACATCCTGAAAGAAGGCCAGGAAGTGGAAGTACTGGTACTGGACGTGGACAACCGCGGCCGTATCAAGCTGTCCATCAAAGATGTGGCAGCAGCCAAGGCTTCGGGCGTTTAATTACGCCTCACGCCTGACCGCTTCAACGTTGTAGAAAATGCCCCGCAGTGAAAGCTGTGGGGCATTTTTTTGTCTGCAGGAAATTGAGACGTTGCGGAAGTTGCCTGCCCCTGAAGTCAGTGCTAGGTTTAGCCCACCGCCCGTGTAGCTCAGCCGGTAGAGCAGCGCACTCGTAACGCGAAGGTCGCAGGTTCGATTCCTGTCTCGGGCACCAGTGATACCCTGTTTTCAGATGATCCCGAATGGTTCTGAAGGCCAGACAAGCCGTGCTTCATACGGTTTTTTGCGTCAGAGAGATCCTTGATGATCCAGATCCATCTTCCATTCCCCCGATCAACGAGAACGACATGACAATAAAAGAATTGACCCAAGAAGCCAGACACGAAGAAGCACTGAAAAAGTACGTGCTGGATGTGCCGGATCTGATGGAAGAGATCAAGGACCTGAGTGCCGATGATCAGAAGGACCAGATTCAGTGGGCGTTCGAGGATGAAGCCGAAGCCCAGGGCTTGCAGCCGTGGGAGTTGAGCCTCAAGTACACCTCGACACCGGAAGAGTACGAGACAGAACGCCTGAAGCTGCATAAAGAAGCGGCCGAGGTGCTAGGTGTCGAGTGGGAAGAGTACTGCGAGATGAACAATCTGGTGGTTTGACACTCATGTAGGAGCGAGCCTGCTCGCGATGGTCGTTAACGATAACGCTTGTTTACTGGTTAAACATGGCGCTCTCGGGAACATCGCGAGCAAGCTCGCTCCTACAGTTTCGGCAACTCACATACGTGTGATCAGAGACTCAAGCGCATCGACAGATCGACCGCCTTCACATCCTTGGTCATCGCACCGATCGAAATGTAATCCACCCCGGTCTGTGCAATCGGCAGCAACGTGCTTTCGTTGATCCCGCCGCTGGCCTCCAGTTTGGCTTTACCGGCATTCAGGCGCACGGCTTCGCGCATGTCGTCCAGGCTCAGTTCGTCGAGCATGATGATGTCGGCACCGGCCGCCAGCGCTTCTTTGAGTTCATCCAGGCTTTCCACTTCAATCTCGACCGGTTTGCCCGGCGCGATCTTGTGCGCGGCGGCGATGGCCTGCGCGATGCCGCCACTGGCGGCGATATGGTTTTCCTTGATCAGGAAGGCGTCATACAGGCCGATGCGGTGGTTGTGGCAACTGCCGCAGGTCACGGCGTACTTTTGCGCCAGGCGCAGCCCCGGCAAGGTTTTGCGGGTGTCGAGCAGCTTGACCTGAGTCTCGGCCACGAAGTCCGCCAGGTATTGCGCGCGGGTCGCCACGCCGGAGAGCAATTGCAGGAAGTTCAGGGCGCTGCGTTCGCCGGTCAGCAGCGAGCGCGCAGGGCCTTCGAGGTGGAACAGCACCTGATTGGGCGTCACCCGTTCACCATCGGCAACCTGCCAGTGCACCGCTACCCGTGGGTCCAGTTGCCTAAACACGGTATCCACCCAGGCGGTGCCGCTGATGACGGCCGCGTCACGGGTAATGATGGTCGCTTTGGCCAGGCGTTCGGCCGGTATCAACTGCGCGGTGATGTCGCCGCTGCCGATGTCTTCACGCAACGCACGGCGCACGTTGGCTTCGATTTCGGCGGTCAGATCGGCGAGACGTAGATTCGGCATAACGGACTCCACAAACAAAGTGGCTCGATTATAGGGCCATGGCACGGACCAACCCAAGGCATCAGAGCGTTACGTTGGTGCTGGCGCCTGCATTTGGTCGAATCCCTGCCGTTGTCGGCGTTGACCGTCGATTCCGAACAAACACCTGTTTGAGATCGGCAACCTCCAGCGCCTCAAACGCGGCAAGGGATCGCGCCCCGGGGGATTATCGCGGCATACTGTGCCAACACAGTCGCCGTTGAAGGAATATGTATGCAGTTGGACCCCGCGAGCGGTTGGATTCAGGGTGTGCATGTCTGCCCCTCACCCAACTTCAATGCGCGCCCCACAGGCGAAGTTTCCCTGCTGGTGATCCACAACATCAGCCTGCCGCCGGCGCAGTTCGCCACCGGCAAGGTGCAGGAATTTTTCCAGAATCGTCTGGATGTCACCGAACACCCCTATTTTGAAGGGATCGCGGATTTGCGGGTGTCGGCGCACTTTCTGATCGAGCGTGACGGTACCGTCACCCAGTTTGTTTCATGTCTTGAGCGTGCGTGGCATGCGGGTGTCTCGAGCTTCGAGGGGCGGGAAACCTGTAACGATTTTTCCGTGGGCATCGAGCTCGAAGGCACGGATGATCTGCCGTTCACCGATGCGCAGTACAGCGCATTGACAGCCCTGACCCGCCAGTTGCAGCAGGCGTTCACGGCGATCACTACAGAGCGCATCTGCGGGCACAGCGACATTGCTCCGGGGCGCAAAACCGATCCAGGGCCGGCGTTCGACTGGGCACGCTATCGTGCCGCCCTGGCACAAGAGGAAGGACGATGAGTTTTCTGGTGTTGCTGTTGGCGGTGTGGATCGAGAAGTTCTCGGCCTTGCGTCATCGGGTTCAGCGGGACAGCGGCTGGATACACGAGCTGAACAAGCTTGAGGCCAGCCCGCGATTTTCTGGCCGGCCATGGCTGGTGTTGTCGGTAATGGTCTTGTTGCCAGTGGCGTTGCTGGGTTTGCTGCTGCTGGTCATCGAACCGGTGGCCTACGGGTTGCTGGCGTTGCCGATCCATTTGCTGGTGGTGATCTACAGCCTGGGGCGCGGTGATCTGCTGGGCGATCTCGGGCCGTTCCGCGATGCCTGGCGTCGGGAGGACCTGCAGGCCGCGGCCCATGTCGCCCAGCGCGATCTGGATATCTGCGCAGACAGTGGCGAGCAGCTGCTGGAACAGGTCGAAGGACATTTGTTGTGGGAGGCCTACCAGAGCTTTTTCGCGGTGATTTTGTGGTACTTCCTGTTGGGTCCGGTCGCGGCGCTGAGTTATCGGTTGCTGGCGCTGGCCGAAGAACACGGGAAAAACCCGGCTGTGGTCGAGCGCGCCGGGCAACTGCGTCACGCCTTCGACTGGTTGCCGGTGCGTCTGCTGGCGGCGAGCCTGGCGTTGGTCGGCAATTTTGTCGCGGTCAGTCGGGTCATGCTGCATGAGCTGCTGAACTGGAACATCAGCGCCGCGCAATTGATCGTGAAAGTCGGGCTGGTGGCCGGTGAAATTCCGGCGCCGGTGACCGGTGTGGAAGGTATCAACAATCTGGACCGCATCTGGGCGCTGCTGCTGCGTGCCGCGGTGCTCTGGTATGCCGGTTTTGCGTTGTGGACGGTCCTGCATTAACGCTGCATTCAGAGCAAGCTCCTTAGCCACAGGGCGATCACTAGTGCGAAGTGCTTCGCCCTGTCGTTAACCTTAAGTTACAAAGCCTCCTGCCGATTTAAGTTATACAGAGATTGCGCCGAATAGTGGCCATCTGCTTTCTGTCTGCGCCTGCCAATAAAAAAAATAAGAAATCGAAGGGAGACATCCAGTGAAGAGCTTGCTCTATCCCGCTGTCGCACTGATGAACCGCCTGAGCTTCGGCATGAAGTTCAGCCTGATCAGCGTACTGTTCCTGGTGCCGATGCTGGTGACCAACTTCTATCTGGTGCGTGACTCCTACCGCGAATTCCAGGGCACGCGCATCGAACTGCAAAGTCTCGACCTGTTGGGCAGCAGCCTGACGTTACGGCGCGATCTGGAAACCCTGAACAACCTGGTGCAGATCAATGTCAGCCTCGGCCAATCCGGCAAGGCCGGCAATGTCGAATCGAAGATCAGTGCCCTCGAGCAGAATATTCTGACTCGCCTGCAAGGGCTGACGGCGATGACCAGCGACCCGGAGCAGGTCGCGGTGTTTGATGGCAAACGCGATGAAATGATCGCCGCGTTCAAGGCCCAGCAAACGGAAAACTCCCTGCAAAGCAAAAGTGCCTTGATCGGCAAGCTGGTGGGCAGCGCACAGATTTTCAGCCAGCTCATCACCAGTCAGTCCGGTCTCAGTCGCGACAACCAGAGCGACATGCGCCAGTTGAGCGAGCTTGTCACCCTCGTCACGCCACGGGTCACCCAGATCCTGGGCGAAGGTCGGGCAATGGGGTCTTATTCGTTGGGGCAGGGGTTCATCAACTCGGCTTCGAGTACCCGTTTCGATGAGTTGCTGGCGCAGCTTGAAAAGCTCCAGGCCGAGTATGGCCTGAAGTTGCAGGATGCCTTGGGTTCCAGCAAAGCCGCACGCGATAACCTGGCCGCTCAGGCCGATAGCAGCCGGGCATCCTTGAAGAAAGCCAGCGAGCTGTTCGAAGAACAAGTGGTCATGGCCGATACCCTCGATGCGCCGTGGCAGGGCTTTTACGATCAAGTCAGCGTCCTGATGGACCAGACTTACCAACTCAACGAAGCGACCCTGAAGTATCTGGGCCCGCAGTTGCAGCAACGCCTGGAACAGAACCGTACACACATGGTCTTGCAGGCCGTGGCGCTGTCAGTCGTGTTTGTGTTGATCTTTTATCTCTACGGCGCGTTCTACGCTTCGACCCGCACCACGCTCAAGCGCCTGGGGGCGGTGATGGACAAGGTGGCGGCCGGCGACATGACCGTGACCTTCAGCGCCCACAGCCGCGATGAGCTGGGGGAGTTGGGCGAGGTGTTCAACGGCACTGTGAAAAAGATCCATGACCTGATCGAGCGAGTGGGGCAGACCGTCAGCGAAGTCGAGCGTCAGGCCGGGCAAGTGGAAAACGTTTCCGCGCAAAGCAATCAGGCCGTCGCCGGGCAGCGTACGCAGATCGAACAAGTGGCCACGGCCATGAACCAGATGTCGGCCACTTCCCAGGAAGTGGCGCGCAGTGCCGCCGCGGCGGTGAGCAGTGCCCACAGCGTCAACGATGAGACCATCAGTGGCCGCAGTCTGGTGGAGTCGCAGCAAGGCAGCATTGCCGCGCTGGCCAGCGAGATCGCTCAATCGGTACTGGTGATCAACCAACTGGCCAGCGACAGCCAGTCCATCAGCCGCGTGCTCGAAGTGATCAAGAGCATCGCCGAGCAGACTAACCTGCTGGCGCTCAATGCCGCCATCGAGGCAGCACGGGCCGGTGAGCAGGGCCGTGGTTTCGCCGTGGTAGCTGACGAAGTCCGGACCCTGGCCAAACGAACCCAGCAATCGACCGAAGAGATCGAGCAGATGATCGCCAGGCTCCATGGCGGTGTCGGCGCGGCGGTCAAGGCCATGGGCACCAGCCATGAAATGGCCAGCGGCACGGTCGGGCAGTCGGAGAAGGTCCAGCGGGCGCTGGAAAATATCCTGGGAGCGGTCGGCATGATCGTCGACCAGAACCAGCAGATTGCCGCTGCCGTGGAGCAGCAAACCGCCGTGGCCCACGACATCGACCAGAACATCGTCGAGATCAATCGCGCCGGCGAGCGTACCGCTGAAGGTGCGCATCAGACCGAAGATGCCAGCCGGGCGTTGTCGGCCCAGGTCGTGGAGTTGAAGCAGCTGATCAGCGCATTCCGGGTGTAGCGGTCGCCTGATACCACCTGTGGGAGCGAGCCTGCTCCGGGCGACGATCCGACGAAAGCGGTTTGTCAGTCACGTCAGTATTGGATGTGCCGCCGTCTTCGCGAGCAGGCTCGCTCCCACAGAATTTGATTCACCAGTTAAACAACTTGCAGGCATTGGCCGTGCTGGCCGCGGCCAATTGCTCAGGGCTGATCGCCATGATGTCGGCCAGTGCCGCGCAGATCGCCGGCAAGTGTGCCGGGCTGTTGCGCTGGCCGGGGAACATGGCGGGCGCCATGTCCGGCGAGTCGGTTTCCAGCACCACAGAATCCAGTGGCAGTTCGCCGAGCACGCGATGCATGCGCAGCGCCTGCGGCCAGGTCGCGGCGCCGCCGAGGCCGAGTTTGAAACCCAGCTTGATGTATTCCCGGGCTTCTTCCTTGCTGCCGGCGAAGGCGTGGATGATGCCGGCCCGTTTCAGGCGAAAGCGTTTGAGCGTGGAAATCACCGCCGCATGGCTGCGCCGCACATGGATTAATGCCGGAAGCGCGAAATCCGCCGCCAATTGCAATTGCGCCTCGAACAACGCCTGCTGGCGGTCGCGGTCCAGGGTTTCGATGAAGTAGTCCAGACCGATCTCGCCGACTGCGCACAGTTGCCGATGGCCGGCCAGGCGGGTCAGCCAATCGCCGAGTTCGCTCAAGTCTTCAAGGCGATGATCGTCCAGATACACCGGATGCAAACCGAACGCAGCGTGCAGGTCTGGATCACTCTGCACCAGCTCCCAGACCCGCTGCCAATTGGCCTGATAAACCCCCAGCACCACGATCCGCCGCACCCCGAGGGCGCGGCTTTCGGCCAGCAGCGCCTGACGGTCGACGTCGAAGTCCGGAAAATCCAGATGGGTGTGGGTGTCGATCAGCTCCACGGTTCAGTCCTGGCGAATACGCTGCTTGAACGTGCGCGCGATGGCCTGCACGCCGGGCCGGTAATCCGATTGCTCGATGGCGGCCAGGGCCAGCGCGAGGGCCTTGTCGGCGATCAACTGGTGTTGTTGGGCCATGGCGTTGACCGGCAGGGGCAGGAAGTCCAGCAGCTGGGTGTCGCCGAAAGTGCCGAGGCGCAGCGGGCGGTTTTTCAGCGGGAAGTCGTGCAGCGCGTCGAACACGCCCTGAAGCAGCACGTAGGATGTGGTCACCAGGGCATCGGGCAAATGGCCCAGGCGCTGCAGCAACTCTTCCATCAATTGTTTGCCGCACTCGCGGCTGAAGGACTCGCCTTCTTCGATCAGCACCTCACCGTTGAACCCGGCGAGCGCTTCTTTGAAGCCGGCGCAACGTTCCTGGCTGATGCTCAGCTCCGGTCGGGCGCCGATCAGCGCGATCTGTTTGGGCAAGGGAACGAGCAGGCTGCGGGTCAGTTGCAGGCTGGCTTCGCGGTCGTCACTGATTACCGAGCAGAAATGTTCGGGTTCCATGACCCGGTCGATGGCGATGATCGGAATGCCCTTGGCCTGCAATTGGCGATAACTGTCGTCGCCGGCCGGCAGGCAGCTGGCAACGATCAGTGCGTCGCAGCGCCGGGCGCGGAACAGTTGCAGCAATTGCCGTTCGCTGTCCGGCGCATCGTCGGAACTGGCGATCAGCAACTGATAACCCCGGGCCCGCGCACCTTGCTCCAGCAACTTGGCGATTCGCGCGTAACTGGGGTTTTCCAGATCCGGCAAAATGAACCCCAATGTGCGGGTGTGCCGGCTGCGCAAACCGGCGGCCTGTGGGTTAGGCGTGAAGCCATGTTGTTCGACGACCGCGCGCACGCGTTCGACGGTAGCGCTGCTGATGCGCTGTTGTTCGGCCTTGCCATTGATGACATAGCTGGCGGTGGTGACGGACACACCGGCCAACTGGGCGATATCACTGAGTTTCAACCCGCTGTTTCCTTGTTTTTTCGAGATTGCCTCGACATTTTCGTCAATCCTAACCGATTAAGGCAGGCGACCATTGTCGCAACGTATCCGACAAGTTGGACTTCAAGGATGGGCCAATATCGAGTAACGTGCCAATTGATCTAGATTAAACGTTTCAGCAAGCGTATTTTCTACGTTTTAGGCGCCTTTGGCCGGTTCTGCCGTGAAACCGCCAAAAGCGATGACCAAGCGCCTAAGCTGACTCATTCAAAACAATACCTGGTGCCCGAAGGCGCCAAAAAGGAGAAAGCATGCTCGAGCTCACTGTAGAGCAGATTTCCATGGGCCAATCGGCTGTGGATAAGTCCGCAGCGCTGCAATTGCTCGCCCGGCATCTGGTCGCCGACGGCCTGGTCGCCGAGGGGTATCTCGCCGGATTGCAGGCGCGGGAAGCCCAGGGCTCGACCTTTCTCGGTCAAGGTATTGCCATCCCCCACGGTACGCCCGAAACCCGCGAACTGGTGTTCACCACCGGTGTGCGCCTGATGCAGTTCCCCGATGGCGTGGACTGGGGAGATGGTCATATCGTTTACCTGGCGATCGGTATCGCCGCCAAATCCGATGAGCATCTGCGCCTGTTGCAATTGCTCACTCGCGCCCTCGGCGAGACTGACCTGGGCCAGGCCCTGCGTCGCGCCGGTTCCGCCGAAGCCTTGCTGAAGTTGCTGCAAGGCGCGCCGCAGGAGCTGGCACTGGATGCGCAGATGATCGGCCTCGGTGTGGCGGCCGAAGATTTCGAAGAGCTGGTCTGGCGCGGCGCCCGTTTGTTGCGGCAGGCCGACTGCGTGAGCAACGGTTTCTCCGCCGTGCTGCAGCAAGTTGAAGCGCTGCCCCTGGGCGATGGCCTGTGGTGGTTGCACAGCGAGCAGACGGTGAAGCGTCCGGGCCTCGCGTTTGTCACCCCGGACAGACCGCTGCGCTATCTCGGCCAGCCGCTCAATGGATTGTTCTGCCTGGCCAGCCTCGGTGAGGCCCATCAAGCCCTGCTCGAACGCCTGTGCGCGTTGTTGATCGAAGGGCGTGGCCATGAGTTGGGGCGCGCCACCAGCAGTCGCAAAGTCCTCGAAGTGCTCGGTGGTGAAGTGCCCGCCGACTGGCCCAGCGCGCGAATTGCGTTGGCCAACGCCCACGGTTTGCATGCGCGGCCGGCGAAAATCCTCGCGCAACTGGCAAAGAGTTTTGAAGGAGACATCCGCGTGCGGATCGTCGATGGCCACGACAGCGCGGTGTCGGTAAAGAGCTTGAGCAAGTTGCTCAGCCTCGGCGCCCGTCGTGGGCAGGTCCTGGAAATCATTGCCGAACCGGGCATCGCGGCTGATGCGTTGCCGGCCTTGTTGGCCGCCATCGAAGAAGGTCTTGGTGAAGAAGTCGAACCGCTGCCGCCGGTAAGCCAGGTGCGCGAAGTCGTTGCCGATTTGGCCGAAGTGGTCCTCGCCCCGATATCCGGCAGCGTGGTCCAGGCGATTGCCGCCGCCCCGGGGATCGCCATCGGCCCGGCGCATATTCAAGTGCTGCAAACCATCGATTACCCGTTGCGCGGCGAGTCCGCCGCCATCGAGCGTGAGCGTCTCCAGCAAGCTCTGGCGCAGGTACGCCGTGACATCCAGGGCCTGATCGAGCGCAGCAAGAGCAAAGCCATCCGCGAAATCTTCATCACCCACCAAGAGATGCTCGACGACCCGGAACTGACCGATGAGGTCGATACACGCCTCAAGCAGGGTGAAAGCGCCGAAGCGGCGTGGATGGCCGTAATTGAAGCGGCGGCCCGACAGCAGGAGGCATTGCAGGATGCCTTGCTCGCCGAACGTGCGGCCGACTTGCGTGATATTGGGCGTCGGGTGTTGATGCAACTCAGTGGCATCGAAACCCCGAGCGAACCGGATCAACCGTACATTCTGGTGATGGACGAGGTCGGCCCGTCCGACGTCGCGCGTCTCGACCCGGCTCGCGTGGCGGGGATTCTCACCGCCCGGGGTGGCGCTACGGCGCATAGTGCGATTGTCGCCCGCGCCCTGGGCATTCCGGCACTGGTCGGCGCCGGCCCTGGCGTGTTGCTGCTGGCGCCGGGCACGCCGTTGCTGCTCGATGGCCAGCGGGGTCGCCTGCATGTGGACGCTGACGCGGCGACCTTGCAACGCGCCACGGCCGAACGCGATACCCGCGAGCAACGCTTGAAGGCGGCAGCTGAACTGCGCCATCAACCCGCGCTGACCACCGATGGCCACGCCGTCGAAGTGTTTGCCAACATTGGTGAAAGCGCTGGGGTGACCGGCGCGGTGGAGCAGGGCGCCGAAGGTATTGGCCTGTTGCGCACCGAATTGATTTTCATGGCCCACCCGCAAGCGCCCGACGAAGCGACCCAGGAAGTCGAGTACCGCCGCGTCCTCGACGGTCTGGCCGGGCGGCCGCTGGTGGTGCGTACCCTCGATGTCGGTGGCGACAAACCGCTGCCGTACTGGCCGATTGCGAAGGAAGAAAACCCCTTCCTTGGCGTGCGCGGCATTCGCCTGACCTTGCAGCGCCCGCAGATCATGGAAGCGCAACTGCGCGCCTTGCTGCGGGCTGCCGACAACCGACCGCTGCGGATCATGTTCCCGATGGTGGGCAGCGTCGACGAGTGGCGCCAGGCCCGTGACATGACCGAGCGCCTGCGTGTGGAAATCCCGGTCGCCGACCTGCAACTGGGGATCATGATCGAAGTGCCATCGGCGGCATTGCTGGCGCCGGTACTGGCCAAAGAGGTCGACTTTTTCAGCGTCGGTACCAACGACCTGACCCAATACACCCTGGCCATCGACCGTGGCCATCCAACGCTGTCGGCCCAGGCCGATGGTTTGCATCCGGCGGTGCTACAACTGATCGACATCACCGTGCGCGCGGCCCATGCCCACGGCAAATGGGTCGGTGTATGCGGCGAGCTGGCGGCCGACCCGCTGGCGGTGCCGGTGCTGATCGGCCTCGGGGTGGATGAGCTCAGCGTCGGGGCGCGCAGCATTGCCGAAGTCAAGGCGCGGATTCGCGAACTGGGCTTCACTCAGACTCAAACCCTTGCCCGCCAAGCCCTGGCCGTGGGCAGCGCCAATGAAGTGCGCGCATTAGTGGAGGCCCTGTAATGGCCCGGATTCTTACCCTGACCCTCAACCCGGCGCTGGACCTGACCGTCCAGTTGCCGCGCCTTGAAGCCGGCCAAGTCAACCGCAGCGATGTGATGCACACCCACGCCGCCGGCAAAGGCGTGAACGTGGCGCAAGTGCTGGCGGACCTCGGGCATCAGCTGACCGTCAGTGGCTTTCTCGGCGAAGACAACCTGCAAGCGTTCGAAACATTGTTCGCCAAACGCGGTTTTGTCGATGCCTTCATCCGTGTTCCGGGCGAGACCCGCAGCAATATCAAACTGGCGGAAAGCGACGGCCGCATCACCGACATCAACGGGCCGGGGCCGCAGGTCAGCGAAGCGGCGCAGCAGGCCTTGATCGATAGACTGGAGCAGATTGCCCCGGGCCACGATGCGGTGGTTGTCGCTGGAAGCTTGCCGTTGGGCGTCAGCGCGCAATGGTTGCAGGCATTGATCTTGCGCTTGAAGAACCTGGGGCTGAACGTCGCCCTCGACACCAGCGGCGAGGCGTTGCGTGCAGCGCTCAAAGCGGGGCCGTGGCTGATCAAACCCAACACTGAAGAGCTGGCCGAGGTGCTGGGCTGCGAGGTCTTGTCGGTCAGCGCCCAGGCCACAGCGGCGGAGCGCTTGCACGCCCAAGGCATCGAGCATGTGGTGATTTCCCACGGTGCCGAAGGCGTGAACTGGTTCAGCGTCGGCTCGGCACTGCATGCCACGCCACCCAGGGTCAGCGTCGCCAGCACGGTGGGTGCGGGTGATTCGTTGCTGGCGGGGATGCTCCACGGTTTGCTCAGTGCTGATACGCCGGAGCAGACCTTGCGCACCGCCACGGCGATTGCCGCGATGGCAGTGACCCAGATCGGATTCGGCATTGGCGATGCAGCGCAACTGGCGCAGCTCGAACAGGGTGTACGCGTGCGTCCCCTGACAGAACAATAAGAGGGTTTGTCATGAAGTTAGCCATCGTTACGGCCTGCCCGAACGGCATGGTCACCAGTGTGCTGTGTGCACGGTTGCTCGACGCCGCGGCCCAGCGCCAGGGCTGGAGCACCAGTGTCGAAGTCACCGATGTCGCGCATCCCGAAAAACAACTGTCGGCGGCCACCCTCGACGCAGCCGAGTGGGTGCTGCTGGTGACCAGCGCGCCCGTGGACATGTCGCGGTTTGTCGGCAAGCGGCTGTTCCAGAGTACCCCGGCTCAGGCCCTGCAGGACGTGGAAGCCGTGCTGCGGCGAGGAGCGCAGGAGGCACAGGTCTACGTCGCTACCGAAGCCGTCGTCGAACCTGTGGCGGCTGTCCAGAACGCGCCGCGACTGGTGGCCGTCACCGCCTGCCCGACGGGTGTCGCTCACACGTTCATGGCTGCCGAGGCCTTGCAGCAAGCGGCCAAGCGCCTGGGCTATGACCTGCAGGTGGAAACCCAGGGCTCGGTCGGTGCGCGCAATCCGTTGAGCGCCCAAGCGATTGCCGAGGCCGATGTGGTGCTGCTGGCGGCCGATATCGAAGTCCCCACCGAGCGTTTCGCCGGCAAGAAAATCTATCGCTGCGGCACCGGCATTGCCCTCAAGCAAGCCGAGGCGACCTTGAAAAAAGCCTTGGCCGAAGGCCAGCAGGAAAGCGCATCGAACACTGCCAAGACAACGGCCAAGCAGGAGAAGACGGGCGTCTATAAACACCTGCTGACCGGCGTGTCCTTCATGTTGCCGATGGTGGTGGCCGGTGGCTTGATGATCGCCTTGTCGTTCGTGTTCGGCATCACCGCATTCAAGGAAGAGGGCACGCTGGCGGCGGCGTTGATGCAGATCGGCGGCGACACTGCGTTCAAGCTGATGGTGCCGCTGTTGGCGGGTTATATCGCCTATTCCATTGCCGACCGTCCGGGCCTCGCGCCGGGGATGATCGGTGGCATGCTGGCGAGCACCCTGGGCGCCGGTTTCATCGGCGGGATCATTGCCGGTTTTCTTGCCGGTTACGCGGCCAAGGCGATCAACCGATATGCGCGATTGCCGCAAAGTCTTGAGGCGCTCAAGCCGATCCTGATCATCCCGCTGCTGGCGAGTCTGTTCACCGGTCTGGTGATGATCTACGTGGTCGGTAAGCCGGTCGCCGAGATGCTTGCCGGGCTTACGCATTTCCTCGACAGCATGGGCACCACCAACGCGATTCTGCTGGGTGTGTTGCTGGGCGGCATGATGTGCGTTGACCTCGGCGGGCCGATCAACAAGGCGGCCTATGCGTTCTCGGTGGGGTTGCTGGCGTCGCAGAGTTACGCGCCGATGGCGGCGACCATGGCGGCCGGCATGGTGCCGCCGATCGGCCTTGGCATCGCCACGTTCATTGCCCGACGCAAGTTCGCCCAGACCGAACGCGAAGCCGGTAAAGCCGCCTTGGTGCTGGGGCTGTGCTTCATCTCCGAAGGGGCGATTCCGTTTGCCGCCAAGGACCCGTTGCGGGTGATTCCGGCGAGCATCGCCGGCGGTGCGCTGACCGGTGCGCTGTCGATGTATTTCGGCTGCAAATTGATGGCGCCCCACGGTGGGTTGTTCGTGCTGGCGATCCCGAATGCGATCAACCATGCGCTGCTTTACTTGTTGGCGATTGTGGCGGGGAGCCTGTTGACGGCGGTGGTGTATGCGCTAGTCAAGCGGCCGGAGACGGTGGAGTTGGCGGCAGAGCCCGTCACCGCCTGACACTTGCCCTTGCCCTTGCCCCCTGTGGGAGCGAGCTTGCTCGCGATGACGGATTCACACTCAACAAATTTGTTGGCTGAACGACCGCCATCGCGAGCAAGCTCGCTCCCACAGGGATCTTCAGCGCTGGGAAGGTCTATGTCATGCCAGGGTCATAGGGCCATGCTTTAGTTTTTCCTTTTTCAGGGAGAACACCATGAGCGATTTCAACCTCGGGCGCCGTCGTGTCATGCAAGCGGTTGGCGCCGGGCTGTTGTTGCCGGGGCTGGCGCCGGCGGTGATCGCTTCGGTCAAGGATCGGCCGCAACTCACCGACGGCGTGCAGTCCGGCGACCTGCTGGGCGACCGGGCGATCATCTGGAGCCGCAGCGACCGCCCCGCGCGGATGGTGGTGGAGTGGGACACCCGCAGCCTGTTTCCCAACCCTCGGCGATTCGTCTCGCCCCTGGCCGATGCACGCACCGATTTCACTGCCCGGGTCGAACTTACCGGGCTGCCCGCCGACCAGGCGATTTTCTATCGCGTGCAGTTCGAGGACGCCCAGAGCGGTGTCGCCAGCGAGCCCTGGTTCGGTCACTTGCGCAGCGTGCCGCAGGCCCGCCGTGACATCCGTTTCGTCTGGAGTGGCGACACCGTCGGTCAGGGCTTCGGCGTCAACCCGGACATTGGCGGCATGCGCATCTACGAAGCAATGCGCCTGCGTCTGCCAGACTTTTTTATCCACAGCGGCGACACCATCTACGCCGACGGCCCGATCCCGGCGCAGCTCACCACGGAAGGCGGCCGGGTGTGGCGCAACATCACCACTGAGGCCAAGAGCAAAGTCGCCGAGACCCTCGATGAGTATCGCGGCAACTATCGCTACAACCTGATGGACGAAAACATCCGTCGCTTCAACGCCGAGGTCCCGCAGATCTGGCAGTGGGACGACCACGAAGTGGTGAACAACTGGTCGCCGGGCAAGCAGCTGGATGCGCGTTACCAGGACAAGGATATCCACAGCCTGGTGGGCCGCGCACGCCAGGCCTGGCTCGAATACGCGCCGATGCGTTTGCAGAGCGGCGATGGCGGCGGGCGGATCTATCGCAAGCTGGGCTACGGGCCGCTGCTCGATGTTTTCGTGCTGGACATGCGCAGTTATCGCGGGGCCAACGATGACAATCTGGGCGCTGAAAAACCCTTCCTCGGGCGTGAGCAATTGGACTGGCTCAAGCGCGAAATGCAGGCCTCGAAGGCGCAATGGAAAGTCATCGCCGCCGACATGCCCATTGGTCTCGGCGTGCCCGATGGTGAAGTCAGTCCCGGTGTCGCGCGCTGGGAGGCCGTGGCCAACGGTGACCCCGGCTCGGCCCAGGGGCGCGAACTGGAAATCGCCGAACTGCTCGGTTTCCTGCGGGCGCAGCAGGTGCGCAATTTCCTGTTCCTGACGGCGGATGTGCATTACTGCGCGGCCCATCATTACCATCCGGATCGGGCGGCGTTCCAGGATTTCGAACCGTTCTGGGAGTTCGTCGCCGGACCGCTGAATGCGGGTAGCTTCGGATCGAACTCGCTGGATAAAACCTTTGGTCCTGAAGTGGTGTTCGAAAAGGCGCCGTCAGCGCAGAACGTCTCGCCGTTTGCCGGGTTTCAGTTTTTTGGCGAGGTGAACATCGATGGGCAGAGCGGGGAGTTGAGCGTGGTGTTGCGGGATCTGGATGGGGTGTCTGTATTCGAGCGCAAGTTGCAGCCGGTTTGATGGACACCCGAGTCACTGTGGGAGCGAGCTTGCTCGCGATAGCGGTCTGACAGCCAACAGATTTGTTGAATGTAAAACCGTCATCGCGAGCAGGCTCGCTCCCACAGGGAACTCAGTGAATCAGTAAACGTCGCGGCGGTAGCGGCCCTGTTCGATCAGGCGCTCCACTTCGTCGGCGCCCAGCACCTCGTTGAGTACCTGGTCCACGCCCGAAGCCATGCCTTGAAGGCTGCCGCAGATGTAGATCACGGCACCTTCCGCCAGCCACTTCTTGAGCTCGGCTGCCGATTCACGCAGGCGATCCTGTACGTAAATCTTTTCGGCCTGGTCGCGGGAAAACGCCAGGTCCAGGCGCGCCAGATCACCATTGATCAGCCACTCCTCCAGCTCCTTTCGACACAGGTAGTCGTGCTCGCGATGACGCTCGCCAAACAGCAGCCAGTGGCGTTGCTGACCGTCGGCAATCCGTGCCTTGAGCAGGCTGCGCAACCCGGCCAGCCCCGTGCCATTGCCCAGCAGGATCATCGGCACCGGTTGGGCCGGCAGATGGAAACCACTGTTGCGCCGCACGCGCAGGTTGATGGAGCTGCCCACAGGCGCGTGTTCGGTCAGCCAGCCGGAGCCGACGCCGAGGTTGCCGTCGGCGTGTACTTCCTGACGCACGATCAATTCCAGCACGCCATCGGCCGGGATCGACGCAATGGAATACTCGCGCATGGCCAACGGCACGAGGGCCTCTGCCAGCGCTTGGGCGTGCAGGCCGACCAGGTGGGCGCGGTTCTCCGGCAACTGGCGGCTGGCCAGGGCCTGTTCGAGGGTTTCTTCCAGACCGTTGAGTTGCACCTTGGTTTCACCGTGGATCCCCATGCCGTCGAGGAAGTGCTCGATGGCCCACGGGCAATTGCGCGGCATCACTTCCACCAGGTCGCCCGCCAGCCAGCTGCTGGTGGAAGGAGGCTTGAGGCCCAACAAGTACACCGGCGAACCACTGCTGTCCGGGTTGAGCAGTTCACGACGCAGCAGGGTCCAGTTGTCGTAGCTGGGCGCTTGCCAGGTATCCACGGGGGCCTGGCCGGTCAACAGGCCCAGTTGCTGTTGCCAGTGACGCAAGGCGTAAGGGTCTCCGCTGTCGACCTCCACGGGGGCGAACAGGGTCTTTGCGCCATGTTCGCCCAGCCAGGCGTGCAGGCGTTTGGCGAAACCGCAGAAGTGTTGGTACTGCCGGTCGCCCAGTCCCAGGACCGCGTAATTCAGGCGTCCCAGGCTCGGTGCCCGGCCCAGTACCTTGCGCTCGAAACCGCGGGCGCTGTCCGGTGCTTCGCCGTCGCCGAAGGTGCTGACGACGAACAAGGCATTGTCCGATTCATGCAAGTCCTGCTCGCTGACGTCCGCCAACGGTTGCACTTTTACCGGCAAGCCTGCGGCCTGCAATTGCCCGGCGGTTTGCCACGCCAGTTGCTCGGCAAAACCACTTTGGCTGGCAAAGCCGATCAGCCACGCCGGCGCATCGCTGGCGGTTTGCACGAGGTCTTTGCGCGCATCCTTGATCTGGCGTTTTTTGCGCCGACGATCCAGGTACAGCATCCAGCCGGTGATGAAGAACAGCGGCATGGTGAGCGAGGTGATGGTCAGGAGGATGCGCCCGACGATGCCGAAGTAACTGCCGACGTGCAGCGCATAGATGCTGGTCAGCAGTTGCGCCTTGAGGCTCTTGTCGCTGTAGCGATCAACGCGCTTGACCACGCCGGTGGCCGGATCGAGGGTGATCTGGTTCAGGGCGCGGTCGTGAGGCGAATTTTTCAGCAGGAAGTACACGGTCGCTGGTTGGCCGGCCACTGGCGGCATGCGCACGTTATAGGAACTGAGTAGCGGACCGGCCGCACTGTAGATGCTGCTCCACATCGCCGCGTAATCGGCCGTCGGTGCCGGACCGCTCGGCGCAGGCCCGCGTCCGCTCTGTGGTGAGTCGGAGAGCAAGCGGGTCAGGCCTTTGTTGTACCACTCGTAGGACCAGGACAAACCGGTCAGTGCCGCCAGGAGGTAAAACAACAGGCACCAGGTGCCGGCCACCGAGTGCAGGTCCCAGTTGAAGCTGCGACCCTTTTTCTTCCAGTCCAGGGTCAGCCAGGCGCGCCAGCTTCTCCACTGGCGAGGCCAGCGCAGGTACAGGCCGGACAGGCAGAAGAACACCAGGATCAGCGTGCACGCGCCGGTGATCTGCCGACCCGTGTCGCCCATGGCGAGGAAGCGGTGCAATTGCAGCATCAGGCCGAAGAAGCCCTGGCCGGAGGCATCGCCGAGGAACTCGGCGGTGTACGGGTCGAAGTAGCGCATCTCGCCACGGCGTTCACCCGGCGGCGGGGTGAACCACACTTTGGCGGCGTTGCCGCTGTCGGTTTCCACCGTGAGCATCGAGACTTTTTTGCCCGACGCGGCTTCGATTCGCTCCACCAGTTCGGCGGGCGGCAGCACACCGGCGACCTGTTTTTCAACCTGCAATACAGAAGGGTTGAGTGTGCTCAGGATTTCATCCTGAAACGACACCGCCGCCCCGGTGATGCCCATCAGGGCCAGGACCAGCCCGGCGCTGATGCCGAAAAACCAGTGCAACTGGAACAGGGTTTTCTTCAACACGTCGCTCGCCTTGTTCGTTCAAGTTGATTCATCACGGCGCGCATTATGCCGTGGGGTTGTCGAGAAGCATTCTTTTTTACACACAAAAGCCCCGTTCACGGTATGAACGGGGCCTGGTCTGATTTCAGCCTTCACCCTCTCCCACAGGGATTGCAGTGTAAGTGGCAATCAGAAGTGGAAGTTGGTGCTCAGCAAAGCGGTACGGCCGGCCGCCTGGTTGGCGAAGTGGTTCGAGAGCGCCTTGTCGTAGTAGGTTTCGTCGGTCAGGTTCTGCACGTTCAGTTGCAGGTCGACGTTTTTGCTCAGCTTGTAGGCTGCCATTGCGTCGTAACGAACGTAGGAATCGACCATGGTGGTGTTGGCGGCACTGCCGAACACGTCATCGACATAGAACGCACCGCCACCGATGGTCAGCCTTGGCGTGACCTGATAGGTCGTCCACAGGCTGGCGCTGTTTTTCGGCGTGTTAGGCAGTTCGTTGCCATCGTTGGCTTTGTTTGCTGGCATGTCGCCGCCATCGACTTGCTCGCTGTCCATGTAGGCGTAACCGGCGAAGACCTGCCATTTGTCGGTGAGCTTGCCGGTGGCCGACAGTTCGACACCTTGAACGCGGGTTTTGCCGACGTTTTCGTACGTCGTGGTGTTGGTTTGCACACGAGCGTTTTCTTTCTCGGTGCGGAAGATGTCTGCGGTCAGCGACAGACGATTGTTCAGCAGATCCCACTTGGTGCCGATTTCGTAGTTCTTGGTGGTTTCCGGCTCCATGTCGCTGCTCAGCAGGTTGCCGCTGCGATCCGGCGTACCGCCCAGCGGGTTGCCGTCCTGGCCCTCACCGAGCGTAGAGCCCGGTGGAGTCGCGGACGTCGCGTAGGACGCATAGATGCTGCCGTTTTCGGCTGGTTTGTAGACCACACCAAACTGACCGGTGACGAACTCGCTGACGTCATCGCCCTTGGAAGTCGTGGTGCCTGCGGCGTTGTAGGTCTTGTAGTCGGTGTCGAAATGGTCGTAACGCAGCCCCATGTTCACCAGCCACTGCTCGGATAACGTCAGGGTGTCGAACACGTAAAGTGCGTAGGTTTTACCCGTGGTGTCGGTGCCGGCGTAGTTGCGGGCAACCGAACCGTTCCATGGGTCGTTCGGGGTCGGGTTGGACAGCGAGGTGCAGTTGTAGCCGCTTGGCTCACCGATCTGCGCCGGATTGCAGGTATTGGTCACCGCAGCGGTTCTTGGCGTGGTATCGGTGTTGACGGTGTACGAAGACTTCTGGCTTTCCTCGCGGCTCAACTCGATACCGGTGGCGAAGCTGTTTTTGAACCCGGCGATGTAGACGTCACCAAACAGGTCGGTCTGGTTGGTGGTCGTTTCGGTATTGCTGACGCGGGTGTTGACCCGGCGCCAGACGCTGCCGTTGTTGACGTTGCCCTTGCTGTCGTCCGGCTGGGTCAGGATATAGTCCTGCATGCTGTTGCCGTGGCGCAGGGTGTTCTTGACGGTCAGCGCGTCGCTCAGGTCGTGCTCGACGGCGATGGTCGCGGTGTCGGTGCGGGTCTTGCGGAAGTCGCGATCGGTCAGGCCATAGAAGTTGCTGCTGTCGCCGCCGTCATTGGGTTTGTCCGGATTGGACTTGGTACGGGCCGCCGAGCCTGCGGCCGGGATGGAGTAAGGGATGCCCGAATCCGGCGTGTCGTTGCTTTCGAGGTGGTAGTAGTCGAGGTTGACGCGAGTGTCCGTACCCAGGCCGAAAGCCAGGGACGGTGCAACACCCCAGCGGTCGTAGTCGACGCTGTCACGCCCGGCGACGTTGCTCTCGTGGCTCAGTAGGTTCAGACGGCCAGCGGCGGTGTCGGTGAACTGGTAGTTGCCGTCGAAGGTGTAGCGCTGGGTCTGGTCGGAGCCCCAGGTGAAACCACCGTCGAGCGAATCGCCCAGGTGCGCTTTCTTGCTGACCAGGTTGATGCTGCCGCCCGCAGCGCCACGACCGCCAATGGCGGAGTTCGGGCCTTTGCTGACTTCGATCGATTCAACGGCGAAGATTTCGCGGCTCTGGGAGCCGGTATCGCGTACGCCGTCCAGGTAAGTGTCGCCCTGGGCGTCGAAGCCACGGATGAACGGACGGTCGCCTTGCGGGTTGCCACCTTCACCGGCACCGAAGGTGATGCCTGGAACAGTACGCAATGCGTCCTGCATGTTGAGGGCGCCGGTGTCTTTGAGAACCTGTTGCGGAATGACGGTTACCGAGCGCGGCGTGTCGATCAGCGGCGCGGTGTACTTGGGTGAGGAGGCTTTCTCGACGTTATAGGTTGTCTCGTCCTGGGCTTCGCCGGTGATGGCGGTGGCACCCAGCGAAATCACTTTGTCCGGTGCTTTTTCGTCGGTTTTTTCCGCCGCGAAAACCATGTGGCCCGCAGAGCCGGCAGTAATCGCCATGCCGATGGCGGATGCGAGCAGACGTGGTGAACTGACCGGTACTTGTGGTTGTTGACGCGACATTTGAATTCCCCTCCCCAAGGATTTGAGGCCGCGGAATATAGGGTAAATAGGTATTCGTAACAATTGCGAAACATTACTATTCGCACTGAATTTACAATCTTTACAATTTAACCTTACGGTTTCTGCTGACTCATTCGTCAGATGTGTTTTACACAGGCAATAAGAATCAATACCATTGGCATCCCTTTGGTTTCAGGTGCCTTTGTCATGCTGCTGCACATTCCCGGCCTGTTTGAAAAAGACGAGGTGCAGCGCATTCGCGAGGCTCTGGAACAAGCCGATTGGGCCGATGGCAAGATCACCGCCGGCTACCAGTCGGCCAAGGCCAAGCACAACTTGCAGTTGCCTGAAGGGCATCCGCTGGCCAAGGAAATCGGCGCGGCGATGCTGGAGCGGCTGTGGAAAAACCCGCTGTTCATGTCGGCTGCACTGCCGCACAAAGTCTTTCCTCCGTTAGTGAACTGTTACACCGCCGGTGGCAGTTTCGACTTCCATATCGACAATGCGGTGCGTCAGCCCAAAGGCGGCATCGAGCGGGTACGCACGGATTTGTCCGCCACGCTGTTCTTCAGCGAGCCCGAGGATTACGACGGCGGCGAGCTGGAAATCCAGGACACCTTTGGCACCCAACGGGTGAAGCTGCCCGCTGGCGACATGGTGCTGTACCCCGGCACCAGCCTGCACAAGGTCAACGCGGTGACGCGCGGAACGCGACTCGCCTCGTTTTTCTGGACGCAAAGCCTGGTGCGCGAGGACAGCCAGCGGGCGCTGCTTTTCGAGATGGATGGGGCGATTCAGCAACTGACCCGCGATGTGCCCGATCATCCATCGCTGATCCGCCTCACCGGCACGTATCACAACCTGTTGCGTCGCTGGGTCGAGGTGTAAGTGGCGGACTTTCGTTTACGCCGCGAGGAAATGCTCGACGGTGAGCGCCTGCGCGCGATGCTCGACGAAAGCCCGGCCCGCGCGGCCCAGGCCATCCTGATCGCCGCACGTGAAGGTGAGATCGAGGCCCAGGCCTTGCTCGGGCAGATTCTGCTCGACGGGCAGGGCATCGCGCAGGACCAACCGCTGGCGCTGAGCTGGTTCGACATCGCCGCGCGCCAGGGGCACCTGATGGCGCGCAACATGCTCGGTCGTTGTCATGAACAGGGTTGGGGTTGTGTTGCTGATGCTTCGGTGGCCGTGCGTCATTACCGGAGTGCCGCAGACGGTGGTCTGGACTGGGCGATGTACAACTACGCCAACCTGTTGGCGACCGGACGCGGTGTGACCGAGGATCAGGCGCGGGCGCTGAGCTGGTATCGGCGTGCGGCGGACCTTGGCCATGCGAAGTCGATGAACCTGCTGGGGCGCTATCTGGAGGAAGGCCGATTTTGTCAGGCCGACCCGGATGCCGCTTTCGAGTGGTATCGACGTTCTGCCGAGGGAGGAGATTTTCGTGGCCAATTCAGCTATGCGGCTGTTCTGGCGCAGGACGGGAAAATCGAAGAGGCCTTGGTGTGGTTGCACAAGGCCTTGGCGGCAGGGAGCCTGAACTTCCTGCGTGTCAGCGGCCAGGCACTGCTACACGCTCCTCACCCTGATCTGCGGGCATTGGCACCGCGCTTTCAACAGCGCGCCGTGCAATTGCAAAATCGGGCGCTGGTATGAGCATGTGGGTTTGACAGTCATTGAGGCGAGCGAAAAGGCACTGTTCAGTTTTTCGCTCGCATCAATCGAAGTTGCCGCAAGCAACCGGATTGAAACCGGTTTAGCTCTTCCATTGCCCGTGCAGCGAATTCAAATGCTCCATGAAAATATCTGATTGTTCGATGAAGCGTTTAACAACCGAGTCGAGATCTTCGGCCCTGTCATATTTGGTAATCTTCAGGAATTTATTAATGGCGTCGGCGAGAATGCTCAATTCTTGCGTATAGGATTCTCTGGGTGTTTGTACGGATTGAAATTCCTCCAACTGATTTTTATGATTCTGTAGGGTTTGTATATCTTGATTGATGCGAGCCAGATTGCGGCGGCGGTCATCCAGTCGTTTTTGGATCTCGCTTCTGGCCTGGATCAGGTCATCATATTTTATTCTGTCACTGATTAAATTGAGGATCTTGCCGGCGGCGGCAATACCTGCCTTGACAAGTTCGACTTGAGGGGCGGACAGGTTGAGACCGGCGAGTTTTTCAGCGGTTAGAAGAAATTCCTTGATGACCGAGAAGGTGTCTGTCGCTTCAATGAGTTTTATCGCCGCGGTAAGTTCTGATTCATTTTTTACCAGTCGTGCTATTGCACCTTCTTCTTCTGGGATACATGGAGTGGCGTTGCTGATAGAGGTTTCCAGTTCCTTGATCCGATACTGGTTGTCGCTGAGTGTCACCGCTTTCAGATTTGTCAGGTTGTTGTTCAATGCATTCAAAAGCTTTAATGTTTCGGATGTCCCGCTCTCAATTAATGTTTTAATCTCTTTGTAAAAGCTGTCTATCGCCTCCTGCTGTTCTGGTGTGGGTGTTCCTGGTTTCAGGTTTTCAATGGTGGTATGAAAGTATTGGATTTCTTCAATGGGTAGTACCGTGGGGATCAGGGTCAAGGTGCTGAGCGCCTGCTCGTCGGTTGAGTTTATTTCTTCTTGTAGCGACTTTAATTGTTCCCCGAGTACGGGTAAGTAAATGGTGCTCAATGTGCGGATTTTATAATTGAGTGCTTCCCTGTTATCCTTGATTTTTTTCATGTCGGGTGCGGGGTATTGAAATGAGGTACCTAGTGTATGTACGGTCATGATTGTCCTGTCTTTAAAAAGGAAGATAAATGGTCGGTGTGTAAGTTTGCATTTGCGGAGTGTCAGGCGTTGCGGGTGACGTTGTTAAAGGCAGCCAATAAAACGCCCGCCTGCTCTTTTATATTTAACCAGTTGCTCATCATCCCTTTTAGTCTTGCGACAAAAGACACCAGGAACATGGCATTGGTAATGCCATCGAGCCTTTTGCTGGAAGAGTCGACATAACCCGCTATCAATCCCCAGAGAATGTCGAGGTTCGATGAGCTGCCAGCCGCATCTTCAACCCTGATTTGCAGGTCCAGGAGGTTGGTTTCGAATGCCCGCAACGACGCAAAGGCTGCACTGATGGTTGCAATCTTTGTTTCGATTTCACGTCGTTCACTCGTTAGCCCATCCAGTTCATTTCGAGCCTTTTTGGCCTTGGCTCCATAGATTGTAGAGGTAACGAGAAAGCCGACTGCGCCACCGAAGAGTCCCCACCATTTGCTCTCGGAGTATTCTTCGATTTCCGCAAGTTTTTCGTTGATACGCTGATTGAGGGTGTCGAGACGGTCATTGAGCAGTTGTATTTCTACGTTGAAGTTATGGCTATTGCAAAGGGTTATTTTTAAACCCAGCGCCGGCTTCAGCGAATTGCTGATTTCATGTTTGAATTCGGTGATCTGAGCTTTGGTGGTCTGTGTGCTTGCACTGTGTTCGGTAATAACTGTTTTGAGCTCGTCAACCAATGCCAATAAAGCCGGGATTTTTTGTTTCTCATCTCCGGTTAACTGAATTTCTGGCAGATTTTCGATTTCCTCTGGGGTCAGGCTACCGATTTTTCCGATTCCACTGTTGCAGCTGGGTAGTCCCTCCAAGTAGTCGATGATGGATTGACTGCTTGAAGTGAAATTGTCGGCAAATACATGAAGGTCCGTACCAACTTTCTTCATGTTGGATTCCAGCGGTGACCAGGTTTTAGCGTGTTCTCTCATGGATTTGAACAAGGCTTGCATATCGGCAGATTTAAGTCCGGCGATATTCAGTTGGTCGTACTTGTGTATCTGTTCTATTTCCTCAATTTCGATGGGTAGTTCCAGTCCGGAATTGACGTAGCGCCTGATTTTTCTGATGTCGTCATTTGTAATCAATAGTCCTTGCTTACGCTCGACACCTTTGAGGGTGCCGGAAACGGCCCCCATGAAATCCGATGTCAGTGAGTTAAGTTCTTCGGCGGTAATGGTCTGTTCTTGAATGGCTAACATGAAAATCCCTTTTATGTTTTTTCGTCATGGAGGTCCTTGTTGTTGCCGATGAAAAAGTAATGGTGGTTGTGGCTAAAGTTAAGTCTGGAAGAATTTCAGTGTGTGTCGGGTAGGAAGTGAAACTCTGCACTTTGCTGTTTCTATTGGACAAGGTACAGATTTTTGATATCGAAACTTAATGTGTTGTGAAGTCGCTTTGAAATCGCTTTCAAGAGGAGATGGTAGAAACAAAAAAAGGCCTGTGATTACTCACAGGCCTTTTTTGTACAGCAGGCAGGATTTAAACGTAGAAGGACTTCAGCGGCGGGAAACCATTGAACTCAACAGCGCTGTAGCTGGTGGTGTACGCACCGGTCGACAGCCAGTACAGGCGATCACCAATGGCCAGGTTCAGCGGCAGGCCGTACTTGTAGTTTTCGTACATGATGTCGGCGCTGTCGCAGGTAGGACCGGCGATGACCACTTCTTCCATCTCGCCTTTCTTCTCGGTCCAGATCGGGAACTTGATGGCTTCGTCCATGGTTTCGATCAGGCCGGAGAACTTGCCCACATCCGTGTACACCCAACGCTCTACCGCGGTACGGGATTTACGTGCGACCAGCACCACTTCGCTGACCAGGATGCCGGCGTTGGCGATCAGCGAACGGCCTGGCTCGAGGATGATTTCCGGCAGGTCGTCACCGAAGTCTTCCTTCAGGAAGCGAATGATTTCTTCGGCGTAGGTTTCCAGGCTGTTGGTGCGGGTGATGTAGTTGGCCGGGAAGCCGCCGCCCATGTTGATCAGCTTCAGGTGGATGCCGTCTTCTTCTTTCAAACGCTCGAAGATCACTTTGACCTTGGCGATCGCTGCGTCCCAGACGCTGATGTCGCGCTGCTGCGAGCCGACGTGGAAGGAGATGCCGTAAGGCACCAGGCCCAGGTCGCGAGCGAGGATCAACAGGTCCATGGCCATGTCGGTCTGGCAGCCGAATTTGCGCGACAGTGGCCAGTCGGCGGTGGTCGAGCCTTCGGTCAGGATACGTACGTAGACTTTCGAACCCGGTGCGGCCTTGGCGATGTTGCGCAGGTCGGCTTCGGAGTCGGTGGCAAACAGACGCACGCCCTTCTCGTAGAAGTAGCGGATGTCCTTGGACTTCTTGATGGTGTTGCCGTAGCTGATCTGGTCGGCGCTGACGCCGCGATCGAGCACTTTGTCCAGCTCGTAGATCGAGGCGATGTCGAAGCTCGAGCCTTTCTCTTTGAGCAGGTCGATGATCTCGACAGCCGGGTTGGCCTTGACCGCGTAGTAGACCTTGGCGAATTCGAAACCGGCGCGCAGGTCGTCATAGGCCTTGCTGATCATCGCGGTGTCGATCACCACGAACGGGGTTTCCTGCTTGTCGGCGAACGCCTTCATTTTCTGAAAGGTTTCGCGCGCGAAATAGTCTTCGACCTGGATCGACATACCTGGGAGCTCCTACTGGCAAACGTTAGTAATCAATGGGTGCAAATGAACGTCCTCCGTATCCCCACTTTGGTTCGCCTACTTCCCAAGGCATGTCGCCGAAAGCAAAAAGGCCATGGGAAGTGCAGCTTTCCCTTGGCCTTGCTGTCTCGTCGTCAGTACTTGAGCCGGATGGATCGTTTCCAGCATGGACGTTCGGCGCGAACTTTAGGGCGTGAGGGGCTTGAGATCAACAAAAAATGTCGCGTTTTTGCACTCTTCTGACGCACGTTACGAGCATCACTCTTTGTAACCGACTCAGATGACAGTCGGATGTTCCCGAAGAATTTTGAAGTGTTAAACATACCTGCACGTTCGACGCTTTTGTGCACAAACTCCCTGATAACTACGATGGCGTCAATATCGGCGACGTTGGCTGCCAGAAGTTAAGCTGAGAGGGGATTT
The DNA here is from genome assembly GCF_040448305.1 of Pseudomonas fluorescens. Classification (NCBI taxonomy): domain Bacteria; kingdom Pseudomonadati; phylum Pseudomonadota; class Gammaproteobacteria; order Pseudomonadales; family Pseudomonadaceae; genus Pseudomonas; species Pseudomonas fluorescens. Next base: position 866,072 of record NZ_CP148752.1, read on the forward strand.
GGCTATTTCACAAGGTATTTATGGATGGCTTTTGCAGGCGGTGCTGTTGATATTTTTTTCCGGCCTGCGAATCACTAAAAAATCGCACAGAACTGTGGGAGCGAGCTTGCTCGCGATAGCGTAATGTCAGTCAACGACGTTGTTGGCTGTGAAAATGCCATCGCGAGCAAGCTCGCTCCCACAGGTTTTGCATTTTTACCGAGCCATATGAGCTGTCAGGCGACTACGGCTGCTGCGCTCCCGAACAGGAGCAAGGTCGATCAGGGCGACACTGTTTGACCGACGAAATACGGGAACGGTCGCCGATCAATAGACGTTAAGCCTAAGGCTTACGCTCTTGCGAATGGCTGGGTACTGCTGTGTGGTAACGGTAAATTGAATAATGGTGTTTTGTTGCACATTGTTTAACGTGAATGTCCCGTTCATGTTTCCAGGACCTCGATTGATAGTGGCGCCAGCTGTAGTCGTTGTCCACACGGAGGTAACGCCTGTAATTTCCCTGCCGTCTTTATCGACGAGTTTTGCCGCGATCACCAGTTTGAAGTTTCCCCCTTTTTTGACAAGCTGCGGGTCTGCCAGGCCTCCTATGATGATTTGTGTGGGTGGACCAGCCATGACCTTTTGCTCCACGGAGCTGGTCTCGGGTGTCGGTGTGGCAGGTGATGTCGAATCGATGGTTTTCATGGGTGACCTCTATAACCTGGTAAGTTTATTTGTGAGAGCGTGTCGCTGTGCTCCCGATTGAGTAGAACTTTTTCCAGACAATAGCGGACCTATCACTTTTGACAGTCTTTAATATTCGTTTGTTAACGATTGCGAATTTACATAGCACCAGCACATGGCCCTATCTCCGTTTTTCCTCTTGAAGTGGTGATGGGCCAAGCGAAATGGACTATGAAAGATAATCTATCAAGTGAGTGCTACTTCAGCCGGTGAAACAATACTGGTCTTGGCGCCGCGGGAGCGACCTGAGCTCAAGTAAGCTGCAATCGACTCCTGAGTGACCTCGCCAAGGAACACCCGCTCGGCATCCATCACCGGCAGCCACGCACGATTGAACTCGTACATGCGCGACAGCAGGATGCGCAAATGCTCGTCGTACGCGGCCGTGGCATTGAACTCGCGTTGGTACTGCGCGCAGGTGCCGGTCTGACGGTGCAGGTCACGACGGCGTACATAACCCAGGGCTTTATTCTCGGCGCAGGTGACCACCACGTAGCGTCGGTCATGCTCGTCCATCAACTCCAGCGCTTCGGCCACCGGGGTTTGCGGGCTGACGGAAGGCGCGTTGTCCGCCGCGTCTTCGGCCTTCACCAGCAACAGGCGTTTGAGCGTGCTGTCCTGGCCGACGAAGTTGCTGACGAATTCATCCGCCGGATGCGCGAGTAGCGTGTCCGGGTGATCGATCTGCAACAGTTTGCCGGCGCGGAAGATCGCAATCTTGTCACCGAGCTTGATGGCTTCGTCGATGTCATGGCTGACCATGATCACGGTCTTGTTCAGCGCCCGCTGCATCTCGAAGAATTCGTTCTGGATCATCTCGCGGTTGATCGGGTCGACCGCGCCGAACGGTTCGTCCATCAGCAGCAGCGGCGCATCGGCGGCCAGTGCGCGAATCACGCCGATCCGCTGTTGTTGGCCACCGGACAATTCCCGTGGATAACGATGCAGGTATTGCTTGGGTTCAAGCTTGATCATGCTCATCAACTCGCGGGCGCGGTCGTGGCATTTCTGCTTGTCCCAGCCGAGCAGTTTCGGCACCACCACAATGTTCTCCTCGATGGTCATGTTCGGGAACAAACCAATCTGCTGGATCACGTAGCCGATGTTGCGGCGCAGCGTCACTTCGTCGAGGCCTGTGGTGTCTTCGCCATTGATCAGGATCTTGCCCGAGGTCGGTTTGATCAGGCGGTTGATCATTTTCAACGTGGTGCTTTTGCCGCAACCCGATGGCCCGAGGAACACGCAGATTTCACCTTCATTGACGGTCAGGCTTACCGAGTCCACGGCTTTCACATCTTTGCCGTTGCTTTGGAAGGTCTTGCTGAGGTTTTGAAGTTCGATCATTTCAGGAGTCCTTTTGGAGTCAGCGAACGTTGCAGCCATTGCAGAAGCAGGTCGGCGAAGATGGCCAGCACACTGACCAGCACAGCGCCGACTATCAGCATCGACATGTCGCTGCGGCTGATGGAAGCGAGGATGAGCACGCCCAAGCCGCCGGCGCCGATGGTGGCGGCGATGGTCATGACGCCGATGTTCATCACCACGGCGGTGCGCACACCGGCGAGGATCACCGGCACGGCGATGGGCAGTTCGACCATGCGCAGGCGCTGGCCGAAGGTCATGCCGATGCCGCGCGCGGCTTCGCGAATGCCCGGTTCGACGCTGGTCAGGGCCAGGTAGGTGTTACGCATGATCGGTAGCAGCGAGTACAGGAATACGGCGGTGATCGCCGGCATAGGGCCGAGGCCCTGACCGAACTTTGAATAGAACGGCAGCAGCAGGCCGAACAGGGCAATTGACGGGACGGTCAGCAACACGGTGGCGCTGGCTTGCAAAGGCCCGGCGAGGCTCGGGAAACGTGTCATCAGGATGCCCAGCGGCACACCAACCACAATCGCCAGGGTCACGGCGACACCGACCAGCGTGATGTGCTGCCAGGTCAAATGAAGCACTTGTGCCCAGTCGAGATGGGAAAAGGCGTTGAGAAAATCCATAACGTCTGCTCCTCAGTTCAACGGATGCTGACGCAGAAAATCTGCGGCAACGGATGACGGGCTTTGGTGATCGACATCGACCCGCGCGTTGAGCTGGCGCATGGTTTCGTCGTCGAACAGGTCAGCCAGTGGCTTGAGCTGGGCGGCCAACTGCGGGTGCGCATCGAGGTAGGCCTGACGAACCACCGGCGCGGCGGTGTAGTCGGGGAAGTAGTGCTTGTCGTCTTCCAGCAACTTGAGCTTGAACGCGCTCAAGCGTCCGTCAGTGGTGTAGACCAGGCCCGCAAATACCTGGCCATTGCGCAGGGCGGTGTAGACGAGGCCGGCGTCCATCTGCCGGATGTTTTTACGGGTCAGGTCCATGTCGTAGAGCTTGACCATGCCGGCCAGACCGTCGGAGCGGTTGGCAAACTCGGTGTCCAGCGCCACCAGCGGATTGTCCTTGGCTTCGGCGCGCAACGTGCGATTGAGGTCACTGATGGTGTTGACCTGCGGGTACTCGGCAGCGATGTTCGCCGGCAGCGCCAGCGCGTAGGTGTTGCTGAACTTCGACGGCGAGAGCCAGGTCAGGCCTTTCTTCGCGTCCAGCTCGGTGACCCGCGCCAATGACTGCTGGCTATCGAGTTTTTCCGTGACGTGGTTGTAGGAAACCAGCGATACGCCGGTGTACTCCCAGACCATGTCCAGTTGCCCGCTTTCCTGGGCACTGCGGGCCAGGTTGCTGCCCAAACCGCCGGTGACCTGGGCGTCGTAGCCTTTGGTTCGCAGGTATTGGGCGGTGATCTCCGCCAGCAGGGTTTGTTCGGTAAACACCCGGGCGCCAATGCGGATCAAGGGTTTGTCAGCGGCTTGGGCAAATCCTGCGAACAGCAGGACGCAGCCTAGTAAAAAGCTTGATGTTTTCATGACGATTCCTTTGCCGGGGCTTAAGACGGGCGCAAGCCGCGTTCGAGCCAGAGGCGGCTGGCGAGTGTCACCAGGCCGTCGAGCAACAAGGCCAGCAGGGCGGTGCAGGCAGCGCCGAGCAGCAATTGCGGCTGATTGTTCAGGGCGATGCCGGGGAAGATCAGGCTGCCGAGACTGTTGGCACCGATCAGGAACGCCAACGGCGCCGTCCCGACATTGATCGCCAATGCCACGCGCACACCACCGATGATGATCGGCACCGCATTGGGCAATTCGACTTTCCACAGCACCTGGCGCGGGGTCATGCCGATGCCGACGGCGGCTTCCTTGAGCGAACCCTGAACGTTTTTCAGGCCTTCGTAGGTGTTGCGCACGATCGGCAGCAAGGAGGCGAGGAACAGGGCGAAGATGGCCGGGCCGCTGCCGATGCCTAGGATACCGAGGGCGATGGCCAGGACGGCCAGGGGCGGAACGGTGTTGCCAATGTTGAAGAACTGCATGAAGCGTTCGGCGCGGCCGACCATGGACGGGCGGCTGAGGAGGATGCCGGCGGGGATGCCCACGACAAGGGCGGCCAGCATGGAAGCGAGGACGAGAACCAGATGAGCTTGCAGGTAAAACAACAAATCGTCGCGGTAGTGTTCGATCGTGTTGATGCCGATCCATTGGATCAGCAGGGCCAGAAGGGCGAATACCAGCGCGCCTCCTATCAGCCCTTTGCCATAGTGGATAGCCACAGGCGGACTCCTTTTTTCAGTCGGCGAACACTTTTTCGTGTGGCAACGCCATTCCTGGCTGCCGAAAAAATGATCGCGATAAGCAGCTCATGCCGAGCGCATTCCACTGTAGGAGCGAGCTTGCTCGCGAAGAATGTCCAGACAACGCGTACATTCAGGTACCCAGCGTTATCGTTGACGTCCATCGCGAGCGAGCTCGCTCCTACAGAGGGTAGGCGCACGGCTATCGAGCCATGAGCACAGCCTCGTCAGGCCGATTTGCAGGTGTTTCAGGCCCCCGACGAGTGGTCGTAACGGGGGAGTGGACGTCTCCGTGCTTTAAAAGGTTCCCATCTGCGGCAGCATTTGGCCACCCCTAATGTGCTCAACGGTTCGGTTCTTGGATCAACTTGGGCTATAATCTGCGCCCTTTTTTGAATCACCTGCCAGGCGATTTCCCATGACCAAACAGGCCGCCGAAGTCGCGAAACGCCGCACTTTCGCCATTATTTCCCACCCCGATGCCGGTAAGACCACCATCACCGAGAAGCTCTTGCTGATGGGCAAGGCGATTGCGGTGGCCGGTACGGTGAAATCTCGTAAATCCGATCGCCATGCCACCTCCGACTGGATGGAAATGGAAAAGCAGCGTGGTATCTCCATTACCACGTCGGTCATGCAGTTCCCGTATCGCGAACACATGATCAACCTGCTCGACACCCCGGGCCACGAAGACTTCTCCGAAGATACCTACCGCACCCTGACGGCGGTGGACTCGGCGTTGATGGTCCTCGACGGCGGTAAAGGTGTAGAGCCTCGGACCATCGCCCTGATGGACGTCTGCCGTCTGCGTGACACGCCGATCGTCAGCTTCATCAACAAACTCGACCGTGACATTCGCGACCCGATCGAACTGCTCGACGAAATCGAAGCCGTCCTCAAGATCAAGGCGGCGCCGATCACCTGGCCGATTGGTTGCTACCGTGACTTCAAAGGCGTGTATCACCTCGCCGATGACTACATCATCGTGTACACCGCCGGTCACGGCCACGAGCGCACCGAAACCAAGATCATCGAGAAGCTCGACTCCGATGAAGCCCGCGCCCACCTGGGTGACGAGTACGAGCGTTTCATCGAACAGCTGGAACTGGTGCAGGGCGCCTGTCACGAGTTCAACCAGCAGGAGTTCCTCGACGGTCAATTGACCCCGGTGTTCTTCGGTACGGCACTGGGCAACTTTGGTGTCGACCACGTCCTCGACGCCGTTGTGGACTGGGCACCACGCCCGCTGGCCCGCGTGGCCAACGAGCGTACCGTGGAGCCGGTGGAAGAGAAGTTCTCGGGCTTCATCTTCAAGATCCAGGCGAACATGGACCCGAAACACCGCGACCGCATCGCCTTCATGCGTATCTGCTCCGGCAAGTACGAAAAAGGCATGAAGATGCGCCACGTGCGCACCGGCAAGGACGTGCGGATCGGCGACGCGCTGACCTTCTTCTCCTCCGAGCGTGAGCAACTGGAAGAAGCGTTTGCCGGCGACATCATCGGCCTGCACAACCACGGCACCATCCAGATCGGCGACACCTTCAGCGAAGGCGAAGTCCTGGGCTTCACCGGCATCCCGCACTTCGCCCCGGAACTGTTCCGCCGCGTGCGTTTGAAAGATCCGCTGAAATCCAAGCAACTGCGTCAGGGCCTGCAACAGCTGGCCGAAGAAGGCGCGACCCAGGTGTTCTTCCCGGAGCGCAGCAACGACATCATTCTCGGCGCCGTCGGTGTGCTGCAGTTCGATGTGGTCGCCAGCCGCTTGAAAGAGGAATACAAGGTCGAGTGCTCCTACGAGCCGATCACTGTTTACTCGGCGCGCTGGATCGAATGCAGCGACAAGAAGAAGCTCGAGGAATTCTCCAACAAGGCTGTGGAAAACCTGGCACTGGACGGCGGTGGTCACCTGACCTACCTCGCGCCTACGCGGGTCAACCTGGCCCTGATGGAAGAACGCTGGCCGGACGTGAAATTCCGTGCTACGCGTGAGCATCACTAAGCGCTGAATTGCTTTACCAAAAAACCCGTTGCGCGAGCTGCGGGTTTTTTTTTGTTGTCCACATTTCCATGATTGACGATGGATCCCTGTGGGAGCGAGCTTGCTCGCGATAGCGATCTGTCAGTCGACATTAATGATGGCTGCAGGTCCGTCATCGCGAGCAGGCTCGCTCCTACAGGGTGCTTCGGTGTTAGTTGAATTGTGAATAACCCCTATTCCAAACCAATCTCCCAACCCTCTGCATTTTCCCCCACTCGATAGCATCCAATCTGGAGAACCCGGCTGATCGGAACTAGATTTGACTCAGCGCCAGACAGGCACTCAACGAAAGGAAGGAATCGGCTATGAACAGGTTGTTTCGCGTTTTACTGCTGTTGAAGGTAATGGTGATGCTCTCGCTTGGAACTTCGATGGCGTGGGCCGAGTGTATCGATCATGGGGAGCAGGCTTCGAGCGGGCAGGCGGGTTACGCGGGGTTGATGATCGCCAAGTCCGAATCGGAACCGGGGGATCAGGGGCAGGGTGGTGCGGACAACGACGATGACTCGACCACCGACGAGCCGGACTCCGATGAGGAAGAGGGCGACAGCCAGACGTAGTCGCTCTATTGCAGGCAAAAGAAAACCCCTTCTACCTGAGTGATGCGCAATCGAGGCGGAAGGGGTCGGGTTAACGCTTGACTACTTGAGCTACTCAATCCCTGTGGGAGCTAGCCTGCTAGCGATTGCGGTGTGCCAGTAAACAGAAATGTTGACTGGTATGCCGCTATCGCCAGCAGGCTAGCTCCTACAGTTTTTTATGCCGCGCCGTCGAGGAATTGCTCGGCGTAGTGGCAAGCCACCTGGCGGCCGGCGAGCAGGCGCAGGGCCGGCTCTTCCTTGCTGCAACGCTCGGTGGCGTACGGGCAGCGCTTGTGGAAGGCGCAGCCGGACGGCGGGTTCAGCGGGTTGGGCAGTTCGCCGACGATCTTGATTTTCGGCTTGTTCGGATCCGGGTGGATGGCTGGCGTTGCCGACAGCAGCGCCTGGGTGTAGGGGTGCAGAGGGCGGGAGTAAATGTCCTCTTTCGTGCCCATTTCCACCGGGCGACCGAGGTACATCACCATCACGTGGTCGGCAACGTGACGTACCACCGCCAGGTTGTGGGAGATGAACACGTAGGCGGTGTTGAACTCTTGCTGCAAATCCATGAACAGGTTGAGCACCTGCGCCTGAATCGACACGTCCAGCGCCGAGGTCGGTTCGTCCGCCACCAGCACTTTCGGTTGCAGCATCATCGCCCGCGCCAGGGCGATCCGCTGGCGCTGACCGCCGGAGAACATGTGCGGATAACGCTGATAGTGCTCGGGACGCAAGCCCACCTGCTTCATCATCGCCTGGACTTTTTCGCGGCGTTCGGAAGCGCTGAGGTTGGTGTTGATCAGCAACGGCTCGGCCAACTGATCACCGACTTTCTGCCGTGGGTTCAACGAGGCGTACGGGCTCTGGAACACCATCTGCACGTCTTTGCGCAGTTGCTTGCGCTGGGCCTTGTCGGCGCCGGCAACTTCCTGCCCGGCGATTTTCAAGGAGCCGGAGGACGGCTCTTCGATCAGGGTCAGGGCGCGGGCCAGGGTGGACTTGCCACAACCCGACTCGCCCACGACAGCGAGGGTCTTGCCGGCTTCCAGTTCGAACGACACGCCGTTGAGGGCGCGCACGGTGGCGTGACCCTTGAACAGGCCTCGGGACACCTCGTAGTGACGGGTCAGGTCGCGGGCGGTAAGAACGACGGCCATTACGCCACCTCCTGGTTCAGCGGGTAGAAGCAGCGAGCGAGGCTGTTGCTTTTCTGGTCAAGGGCCGGACGTTGTTGACGGCAGTTGTCTTTCACGTACGGGCAGCGCGGCGACAGCAGGCAACCCTGCGGACGGTCGTAGCGACCGGGAACGATGCCCGGCAGGGTCGACAGGCGCGAGGCACCCAGGCTGTGTTCCGGAATCGCCTTGAGCAGCGCTTCGCTGTACGGGTGTGCCGGGATGTCGAACAGTTGCGGCACCTGACCGACTTCGACCGCCTGGCCTGCGTACATCACGCACACGCGCTGGGCGGTTTCGGCCACGACGGCGAGGTCGTGGGTGATCAGCACCAGGCCCATGTTCTGCTCTTTCTGCAACGCCAGCAGCAGGTCCATGATCTGCGCCTGGATGGTTACGTCCAGTGCGGTGGTCGGTTCGTCGGCGATCAGCAGTTTCGGTTCACCGGCAATCGCCATGGCAATCGCGACACGCTGGCTCATACCGCCGGACAGTTGATGCGGGTAGGCGTCCATACGGCTGGCGGCACCCGGGATCTCGACTTTTTCAAGCAGTTCGATGGCGCGCTTGCGGGCAGCCTTGCCGGACATTTTCAGGTGCAGGCGTAGCACTTCTTCGATCTGGAAGCCGACGGTGTAGCTCGGGTTCAGCGCGGTCATCGGATCCTGGAAGACCATGGACAGGTCTTTACCGACGATCTGTCGACGCTGGCGATTGTTGAGCTTGAGCATGTTCTTGCCGTCGAAATTCAGGGCGTCAGCGGTGACGATCCCCGGATGCTCGATCAGGCCCATCAGCGCCATCATGGTCACGGACTTGCCGGAACCTGATTCGCCAACGATGGCCAGCACTTCGCCCTTGTCCACTTGCAGGTCGAGGCCATCGACCACTGGCGTGGCGTTCTTGTCGCCGAAGCGGACGTTGAGATTCTTGATTTCTAGCAGTGACATGGGAATCTCCTCAGGCGGCGTTCTTGAGTTTCGGGTCCAGCGCGTCGCGCAGGCCGTCACCCATCAAGTTGATTGCCAGCACGCTGAGCAAAATGGTCAAACCAGGCAGGCTCACCACCCACCAGGCGCGTTCGATGTAGTCGCGAGCCGAAGCCAGCATGGTGCCCCACTCAGGGGTTGGCGGTTGTACGCCAAGGCCGAGGAAGCCCAGTGCGGCGGCATCGAGGATCGCCGAGGAGAAGCTCAGGGTGGCCTGAACGATCAGCGGCGCCATGCAGTTAGGCAGCACGGTGACGAACATCAGGCGCGGCAGGCCGGCACCGGCCAGGCGTGCGGCGGTCACGTAGTCGCGGTTCAGCTCGCCCATCACCGCGGCGCGGGTCAGACGAACGTAGGACGGCAGGGACACCACGGCGATGGCGATCACGGTGTTGATCAGGCCAGGGCCGAGGATGGCGACGATCGCCACGGCCAGCAGCAGGGACGGCAGGGCCAGCATGATGTCCATCAGGCGCATGATGGTCGGGCCGAGCACGCGCGGGAAGAACCCGGCGAGCAGGCCCAGCAGGATGCCCGGAATCAGCGACATCACCACCGACGACAAACCGATCATCAGCGACAGGCGCGAACCATTGATCAGGCGCGACAGCAGGTCGCGGCCCAGTTCGTCGGTGCCGAGCAGGAATTGCAGTTGCCCACCTTCCAGCCAGGCCGGCGGGGTCAGCAGGAAATCGCGGTACTGCTCGCTCGGGTCATGGGGGGCAACCCACGGGGCGAATATGGCGCAGAAAATCACCAGCAGCATGAACATCAAGCCGGCGACGGCACCTTTGTTCTTGGAGAACGCTTGCCAGAATTCTTTGTACGGTGACGGGTACAGCAGGCTTTGATCGACTGCTACCGATGGAATTGGAGTGGTCATGTTCATGATCTCAGCGCTGATGACGGATGCGTGGGTTGGCAAAGCCGTAGAGGATGTCCACTACGAAGTTGACCACAATCACCAGGCAGGCGATTAACAGGATGCCGTTTTGCACGACGGGGTAATCCCGGGCGCCAATGGCTTCGATCAGCCATTTGCCGATGCCCGGCCACGAGAAGATGGTTTCGGTCAGGACCGCACCGGCCAGAAGGGTGCCGACTTGCAGGCCGACCACCGTCAGTACCGGAATCAGCGCGTTACGCAGACCGTGCACGAACACCACGCGCGACGGCGACAGGCCCTTGGCCTTGGCGGTGCGAATGTAATCTTCACGCAGCACTTCGAGCATCGAGGAGCGGGTCATCCGCGCGATCACCGCCAGCGGGATGGTACCCAGCACGATGGCCGGCAGGATCAGGTGATGCAGGGCATCCAGGAACGCGCCGACGTCATCGGCCAGCAGCGTGTCGATCAGCATGAAGCCGGTGCGTGGCTCGATGTCGTACAGCAGGTCGATCCGCCCGGAAACCGGGGTCCAGCCAAGGCTCACCGAGAAGAACATGATCAGGATCAGGCCCCACCAGAAGATCGGCATCGAGTATCCCGCCAGGGAGACGCCCATCACCCCGTGGTCGAACAGGGACCCTCGCTTGAGTGCCGCGATCACCCCGGCCAGAAGGCCCAGGATGCCAGCGAATAACAGGGCGGCCATGGACAGTTCCAGGGTCGCGGGGAACAGGGAGGTGAACTCGCTCCACACGCTTTCACGGGTACGCAGGGATTCCCCGAGATCGCCGTGGGCCAGCTTGCCGATGTAATCCAGGTACTGGGCATACAGGGGTTTGTTCAGACCTAGGCGTTCCATTGCCTGAGCGTGCATTTCGGGATCGACCCTACGTTCTCCCATCATGACTTCTACGGGGTCGCCCGGGATCATGCGAATCAACGCGAAAGTCAGCAGGGTGATGCCGAAGAACGTGGGGATCAACAACCCCAGTCGGCGGGCAATAAAACTAAACATCGTGTGTTGTACCTCATCAGCCGGTTAGGCGTGCCCGGCATGCCTGGGTCAGGAATGCCGGGAGTTTTCTTATTACTTCACCTGGGTGGTGGCGAAGTTATTCGTGGTGAGGGGGCTAATGTGATAGCCCTCTACGTTGTTGCGCATTGCGGTGAACATTCTAGTGTGCGCCATGCTGATCCACGGCTGGTCCTGGTTGAAAATAACCTGCGCCTGCTCGTACAGGGCTGCACGCTCGGCCGGGTCGGTTTTTTCCCGGGCCTGATCGATCAGGGCCTGGAACTTGTCATTACACCAGCGTGCGTAGTTTTCGCCGTTCTTGGCCGCTTCACAACTGAGCATAGGCGTCAGGAAGTTATCCGGGTCGCCGTTATCGCCCGCCCATCCGGCGGAAACCATATCGTGCTCGCCGTTTTTCGCGCGCTTGAGCATTTCGCCCCATTCCATCACGCGGATGTCGATCTTGATCCCGACCTTGGCCAGGTCGGCTTGCATCATCTGCGCGCCGAGCATCGGGTTAGGGTTGGTCGGACCGCCACCGTTGCGGGTGAACAGGGTGAAGGTGGTGCCTTCCGGTACGCCGGCTTCCTTGAGCAGGGCGCGAGCCTTGTCCAGATCGCGGGGCGGGTTCTTCAGGCTGTGGTTGTAGCCCAGCAGGGTGTCCGGGAACGGGTTGACCGCTGCGGTCGCATTGCCCTTGCCGAACAACGCATTGACGTACGCCTCTTTGTCGAAGGCGATGTCGATGGCTTTACGCACCCGCACATCGCTCATGTACTTGTGCGTGGTGTTCATGGCGACGTAGGAAACGGTCATCGCGTTGAGTTCATCGACTTTCAGCTTGTCGTCTTTCTTGATGCTCGGAATGTCATCCGGCTTCGGATACAGAGCGACCTGGCACTCGTTGGCCTTGAGCTTTTGCAGGCGTACGTTGTTGTCGGTGGCGATGGCCAGGATCAGCGCCTCGGCCGGCGGCTTGCCACGGAAGTAGTCCGGGTTGGCCTTGAAGCGAACCTGGGCGTCCTTGTTGTAGCGCTGGAAGACGAACGGGCCGGTGCCGACTGGCTTGTTGTTGAGGTCGGCGGTCTTGTTCGCCTTGAGCAGCTGGTCGGCGTACTCGGCGGAGTAGATCGAAGAGAAGGCCATGGCGATGTCGGCCAGGAACGGCGCTTCGCGACGGGTCAGGGTGAACTTGACCGTGTTGTCGTCGACTTTATCGACGCTCTTGAGCAGTTCCTTGAAGCCCATGCTTTCAAAGTACGGGAAGCCCACGCTCGACAGTTTGTGCCACGGATGATTCGGGTCCAGCTGACGCTGGAAACTCCAGACCACGTCGTCGGCATTCATGTCACGGGTCGGCTTGAAGTAGTCGGTGGTGTGGAACTTGACGCCTTTACGCAGATGGAACGTGTAGCTCAGGCCGTCTTCGCTGATGTCCCAGGAGTCGGCCAGTGCCGGAATCACGTCGGTGGTACCGGGCTTGAAGTCTGCCAGGCGATTGAAGATGGTTTCGGCCACGGCATCGGCGGTGACTGCAGTCGTGTACTGGACCATGTCGAAGCCTTCGGGGCTGGCTTCCGTGCAAACCACCAGGGGTTTGGCCGAAACGCCGACAGCGACACTGAGCAACGCGGCCGCGATGGCCGCACGTAGGGGAAGCATTTTCATCAAGAACCCTCTGCAATCAGTTAAAGGACAAAAGCCGAACGGCCGATTCGTCATTGAATCAGCCGTTCGGCACGTGCATTACAGGATGTTGAACGGAACCGTGGTCACGAGACGGAACTCGTTGATGCTGCCGTCAGCCTGGTTTTCGCTGGCACGGTGAGCGGTGTAGGTGCCGCGGATCGTGGTGGCCTTGAGCGGGCCGCTCTGCACCGCGTAGGTCGCGCCGATGCCGTATTCATAGTGGTGTTCGCCATCCTGGGACTGGATGCCGTCGTAACCCTTGCCTGCCACGCCGCCGTTGCCGGTGTAGTGAGTACCGTCGATACCCCAGCCGCGAGCCTGGTAGATGTTGAACTTCAGGCCTGGCACGCCGTATTCGGCCATGTTCAGACCGTAGGCAACCTGGAACGATTTTTCGTTCGGGCCGTTGAAGTCCGACAGCAGGGAGTTGGCCAGGTAGATGCCGTTGGTTTCGTGCAGGTAGTCGAAGTACTCGTTACCGTTCACTTCCTGGTACGAGAGGGTCAGGGTGTGGGCCTGGTGGGTCAGGCCGAACGACAGCGAGTAGGTGTCGTTGTCGATATCGCCGATCAGGGCTTTACCGGTTTCCTTGGTTTTGTAGTAGTTCAGGCCGGTGGTCAGGCTCAGTACCTGGCTGTCGCCCAGTACGTGAGAGGCGCCGAAGTAGTACTGGTTCCAGATGTCTTCAGCCTGGGTCGCCCAGAGGCTGGTGGTCAGGCTGGCAAATGGGGTGTAGGTGATACCGCCGGTGTGAACGTGGTCGGTTTCGACGATGCCGTTGGCGTATTCGGTGCGGAATTTGCGCTGGCTTTCTTCGGTACGCGGTGAGTTGCGGTCGAAGGTGGCCAGGTCGAAGGCCAGATTGTTCAGCTCTTCGCTGTGGAGGGCCACGCCCTGGAAGCTCGAAGGCAGTGCACGGTTACCGATCACGTCGACCATCGGGCTGCTGAAGTTCATGCGGCCGGCGGTCAGGGTGCTGTTGGAGACACGGGCCTTGACGTTGGCCAGGCCCAGTTTGCTCCACTGGCCTTGAGCGTCGCCGCCTTCTTTGGTCAGGGTACGGTTGTTGCCCGCGCCTGGACGAGTGCCCGGTGCGCCACCGTTGTTGGATGCCAGGTCTTTGCGGTCCCGGTCCAGGGAAACGGCGTTGTAGGCGGCGATTTCAGTGCTGAAACCGACAGTGCCTTCGGTGAAGCCCGAGTTGTACTTGAGGATGGTGCCCTGGACCCAGTTGATCCGGCGATCGGTCGGGGTCGAAACGCCGTCCTTCTTGTAGGCGAACTTGGCGCCGCGTTGCAGTTGCTCGTTGGCGTACCAGTTACGCGTGGTGCCGGTGATCGACTGGCCTTCGACAAAGCCGGTGGCTTCGCTTTGGGCGCTTTTCTCGTTCACGGTAACCGGGGTGAAAGCCTGGCTTTGGGTTTCTGCGTAAGCCGTGGCGGTTACGCTGCTTATGGCCAAGGCCAATAACGCGGTGCTGCTCAGTTTCATGGGTAAAGCTCCTTACTTTCTTTTTTTATGCCGGTCTTTTTTTGTGATCCGGCTATTGGTTTAGAACTCATTCACGGCATCGCAAACGTTTGCTGTAAGCCAAATTGGCAAAAGACGGCAAAGCGTCTGCGCGAGGGCGGAAAATCCGCCCCCCGGCATTTCTGGCTAATCGGTTATTTTTCTATGCTGACACCCGAGAAAACGTTGCGACCGAACGGGCTCACCTTGAACCCTTCGATTTTGGCGCTCAGCGGCTGGTTGACCGTTGAGTGGGCGACTGGCGTGATCGGCACTTGCTGCTTGAGGTACTGCTGCGCCTGTTTGTAGAGCAGAGTGCGCTGGTCGCGGTCGGTGACGACCTTGGCCTGCTTGATCAGCTTGTCGTAAGCCGGATCACACCACATCGAGTAGTTGTTACCGCCAATGGCGTCGCAGCTGTAGAGCGTGCCCAGCCAGTTGTCCGGGTCCCCGTTGTCACCGGTCCAGCCAATCAGGCTGATGTCGTGTTCGCCATTTTTGGTGCGCTTGATGTACTCGCCCCACTCATAGCTGACGATCTTGACCTTGAGGCCGATCTTCGCCCAGTCAGCCTGGAGCATCTCGGCCATCAACTTGGCGTTGGGGTTGTACGGACGCTGGACCGGCATGGCCCAGAGGGTGATTTCAGTGCCTTCCTTGACGCCGGCAGCCTTGAGCAATTCCTTGGCTTTTTCCGGGTTGTAGGCGGCGTCCTTGATCGTGTCGTCGTAGGACCATTGGGTCGGCGGCATGGCATTGACCGCCAGTTGCCCCGCACCCTGGTAGACGGCATTGAGAATGCCTTGCTTGTTCACCGCCATGTCCAGCGCCTGGCGCACTTCGAGTTGGTCGAAGGGTTTGTGGCGCACGTTGTAGGCGATGTAGCCGAGGTTGAAACCAGGCTTCTCGATCAGTTGCAGGGCCGGGTCGTTCTTCAGCGCGGTCACATCGGCAGGGCGCGGGTGCAGGGTGATCTGGCACTCGCCGGCCTTGAGTTTCTGCACGCGTACCGAGGCGTCGGTGTTGATGGCGAAAATCAGGTTGTCGAGCTTGACCCGGCTCGGGTCCCAGTAATGCTGGTTGCCGGTGTAACGGATGTTTGAGTCTTTCTGGTAGCTCTTGAACACGAACGGCCCGGTGCCGATCGGCTTCTGGTTGATGTCGCTCGGCTTGCCCTCGGCCAGCAGCTTGTCGGCGTATTCGGCCGAAAGGATGGCGGCGAAGCTCATGGCGATGTTCTGGATGAACGCGGCGTCCACGCTGTTGAGCGTAAAGACCACGGTCAGCGGCCCGGTCTTTTCGACCTTGGCGATATTCTTGTTCAGGCTCATGCCGTTGAAGTACGGAAACTCTGTCGGATAAGCCTTACGGAAAGGTTGCTGCGGATCGAGCATGCGATTGAACGTGAACAGCACGTCATCGGCGTTGAAATCGCGGGTCGGCGTGAAGTACTTGGTGGTATGAAACTTCACCCCTTCGCGCAGGTGAAACGTGTATTTGAGGCCGTCTTCGGAAATATCCCAGCTCGTGGCCAAGCCCGGTACGACGTTGGTCGCGCCTTTTTCAAACTCGGCCAACCGGTTGTACAGCGGCTCGGCGGCGTCGTTGTCGGTCGCAGTGGTGTACTGCGCCGTGTCGAAACCGGCGGGGCTGCCTTCGGAGCAGAACACCAGGCTGTTGTTGGCGGCCTGGCTGATGGAAGTGGCGGCCAACAGGCCGGTGCCCAGCAATGCGGATAAAACCAGGGTATGGCGCATAACGCTTCCTTTTCTCTCAAAGTGTTGTCAATGAGCCGCCGTCCCGTGCGCGGACGTAGAGGCATCACTGATTTCAAGCCATGCACACAGCAGTAACCGATGACCCACGCATGCACTGGTCGGATCCCGACGGTATGAGCCACGGGTCCGGCAGTAAATGCGTAGAGTCCTAAAGACTCGTAGGAAATGGCGACGCGTCCTCCCCCGATGCTGTAGTCAGCTGCGGATTTGGATGTAGGCGAATTCCTGCTTTCTCGGTAGATAAAGCAACGGCGACGTCAGAAACGTCGCCGTTGCAAAACCTTATTTGCTGACGCTGACGCCGTAGAAGGAGTTCAAGCCAAATGGGCTGATCTTGAAGTCCTGCACGTTGGCGCGCATGGGTTGGAACACCGTCGAGTGAGCGATAGGTGTCATAGGCACAGCATCTTTGAGGACGTGTTGCGCTTGTTTGTAGAGCTCGGTGCGCTTGCTTTGGTCTGAAGTGCGCTTGGCTTGCTTGACGATGTCGTCAAACTTCTTGTCGCACCATTTGGAGAAGTTGTTGCCTTCCAGCGAGTCGCAGCCGAACAGCACGTTCAGCCAGTTGTCCGGATCACCATTGTCACCGCTCCAGCCAATCAGCATCGCCTGGTTCTCGCCACCTTTGGAGCGCTTGATGTACTCGCCCCACTCGTAGCTCTGGATCTTGACCTTGAGGCCGATCTTGGACCAGTCGGACTGCAGCATTTCTGCCATCAGCTTGGCGTTCGGGTTGTATGGGCGCTGTACCGGCATCGCCCACAGAACGATCTCGGTGCCATCTTTGACGCCGGCTTCCTTGAGCAGCTCCTTGGCTTTCTCAGGGTTGTACGGCGCATCCTTGATGGTGGTGTCGTAGGACCACTGGGTCGGCGGCATGGCGTTGACGGCCAGTTGGCCGGCGCCCTGGTACACGGAGTCGATGATCTGTTGCTTGTTGACCGCCATGTCCATTGCCTGACGCACCTTCAGGTCAGCCAGCGGGTTCGCATCGGTTTGACCCTTGACCTTGGGCATCACGTTGTAGGCGATGTAGCCCAGGTTGAAACCGGCCTGGTCAGGCAGTTTCAGGTCCTTGTCTTCCTTCAGCGCCTTCAGGTCAGCCGGACGAGGGAACAGGGTGACCTGGCACTCGTTCTTCTTCAGCTTCTGGATACGTACCGACGGGTCGGTGGTGATGGCGAAGATCAGGTTGTCGATCTTCACGTCGTCAGGCTTCCAGTAGTCCTTGTTCCCGGTGTAGCGGATGTTGGAGTCTTTCTGGTAGCTCTTGAACACGAACGGGCCGGTGCCGATCGGCTTCTGGTTGATGTCGGCAGTCTTGCCTTCCTTGAGCAGCTGGGCAGCGTACTCGGCGGACTGGATCGAGGCGAAACTCATGGCCATGTTCTGGATGAACGCGGCATCAACGTCTTTGAGGGTGAACTTGACCGTGTGGTCGTCGACTTTATCGATCTTGGTGATGTTGGTATCCATCCCCATGTCGGTGAAGTACGGGAATTCGGTCGGGTACGCTTTGCGGAACGGGTCATCCTTGTTAATCATGCGATTAAAGGTGAACAGCACGTCGTCGGCGTTGAACTCACGAGTTGGCTTGAAATACGGCGTGGTATGGAACTTGACGCCTTCACGCAGGTGGAAGGTGTAAGTCAGGCCGTCATCGGAAACGTCCCACTTGGTCGCCAGCCCAGGAACCACGGCGGTGCCGCCGCGTTCGAACTGGGTGAGGCGGTTGAACATGGTTTCTGCAGAGGCGTCGAAGTCGGTTCCGGTGGTGTATTGACCTGGATCGAAACCGGCCGGGCTCCCTTCGGAGCAGAACACCAGGTTAGTCGCTGCTTGGGCGAACGGTGCGCTGGCTAACAAGCTTGCGCCAACTAAGAACGGAATGACCGCGTGTTTAAGCATGGTGGCCTCATGATTTGTTGTCATTTTTGGAATTAGAGGACGACCTCGTGAGTCGTGCCTGCGGATACTTATGCAGGGGCCATACCCAATGCAAGATCCAGAGTGGCTACAAGCCTTAAACGGTGGCACGAACGTACCTTAATGTCGCATTTGTGTAATTCCTGACGCATTTGACCGTTTGCGCGGTGTTTTTACGGTGCAATTGGCGCACTTTGGTGGTGCGCCAGGAAGCTTGGTTGCTCCCGGGTGGGGCGAGGTGTTACTTATTCATACCCCGTTTTGTGGGGTGGGTATGGCGTGAATAAGAGTGGTTATTGTTGCGCCGATAGTGCCAATCGAACTCAGTTGCACCCGGTGCAACTGCCGGCTTTTCCCGGTGGACTCTCCAGTTATAGCTCATGCCTGAAAGCTGCCCAAAAAAAAGGCGATCATCTGAGTGATCGCCGTTTTTTGTTCAGGGGCTATCGATTCAAGGCATCAGCACTTCAATCGAACCATCCGCGGTCATGCTGACCTGGCTGGTGCCGGCCTCGACATCCGGCGTCACCGGTGCGCTGTCCATGGCGGCGGCTTTCATCATCATCGGCGCGCGCAGGTAAGGCTGTGGATAACCGTTGCTGTTGAGGTTCAGGTTGACGATTTTGTAGCTCTTGCCGCCCAGAGCATCAGTCGCAAGCTGGGCGCGGGCCTTGAAGGCGGTCACGGCGTCCTTGAGTAGGGCGTCTTCGCTGGCCTTGCGGGTCGGGGTGGCGATGGCGAAGTCCATGCCGCCCATTTTCAGGTCGGTGAGCAGTTCGCCGGTCAGCTTCGACAGCGCGGCGAAGTCCGAGCTTTCCAGGCGCAATTCGGCGCGCTCGCGCCAGCCGGTGATTTTCTGGCCCTTGGTGTCGTAGATCGGGTAGCTGTTGCGGCTGCCCTGGCGCAGGGTGATGTCCTTGACTTGCTTGGCCCGGGCCAGCGCCTTGTTCATGGTGGTGCTGACGTCGGCGGCGAGTTTAGCCGGGTCGCTGTTCTGTTCTTCGGTGTAGAGGGTCACGATCATCAGGTCGCGGGCCACTTCCTGACTGACTTCGGCGCGCAGGGAAATCTGGTTGTAATGCAGCTCGTCGGCGGCCATGGCCGGTAGGCTGGCGACGGTGCCAACGCCCAGGGCGAGGAGGGCGGCGCTGCGGCGGAATGTGTGCATGAAGGCTCCTTGAAAGGTGCGCAGGGGTATGGTCCGGGCCTGCGTGAAACCATCAGACTCTAGCTTTTATGCTCCGGTTCGCACAGTTACAACTTCTATACAGATCGCCACAGCTTCTTGTAGAAGCGAGCTTGCTCGCGAGAAACCCGAATGCGCGACGGGGTGTCAGGATACCTGCGTCATCGTTGGCGACCATCGCGAGCAAGCTCGCTCCTACGTGTGGCCGTTTGCCGCACTTTTGCCTGTCAGCCCCCGCGCTTGGTTATACTCCCTGCGATCCGCCTGGAGCGCTCATCAGGAGAGCTCATGCTCGCCCCCGTTCAAATCACTTCCGCCACTCGCCAGAACCTCTGGCGGCTGACGTTCATCCGCACGTTGGTGCTGGCCGCCCAGGCCGGTTCCGTTGGCCTGGCCTACTGGCTCGAATTGCTGCCACTGCCCTGGTTTCAACTGGCGGCGACGCTCGCATGTTCAATGCTGCTGTGCGTGTTCACGGCGATTCGCCTGCGCACCTCGTGGCCGGTGACCGAGCTCGAATACGCCGTGCAACTGGCCTGTGACCTGTTTATCCACAGTGCCTTGCTGTATTTCTCCGGCGGCTCGACCAACCCCTTCGTCTCTTATTACCTGGTGCCGCTGACCATTGCCGCCGTGACGTTGCCATGGCGTTATTCGGTGATCCTGTCGGGTATCGCGCTGACGATGTACACGCTGTTGCTGGCGCAGTTCTACCCGCTGCAAACCTTCCCGATCGCTCGTGAAAACCTGCAGGTGTACGGGATGTGGTTGAGCTTCGCCCTTGCCGCCGCAGTGATCACCTTCTTCGCCGCGCGCATGGCCGAAGAGCTGCGTCGCCAGGAAGAGTTGCGCGCCATTCGTCGCGAAGAAGGCCTGCGCGATGAGCAACTGCTGGCCGTCGCCACCCAGGCCGCCGGTGCGGCCCATGAGCTGGGCACGCCGCTGGCAACCATGAGTGTGCTACTCAAGGAAATGCGTCAGGACCACCATGATCCGATGTTGCAGGACGACCTGAGCGTGCTGCAGGATCAGGTCAAGCTGTGCAAGCAAACCTTGCAGCAACTGGTGCGCGCCGCCGAGGCCAATCGTCGGTTGGCGGTGGAGATGCAGGACGTCACCGATTGGCTCGATGAAGCCCTCAATCGCTGGCACCTGATGCGCCCGGAAGCCAGTTATCGCTTCCAGCGCCTCGGCCAGGGCCCGGTCCCCCGCATGGCGCCGCCGCCGGATCTGACCCAGGCTTTGCTGAACCTGTTGAACAACGCTGCCGATGCCTGCCCCGAAGGGCTGCAAGTGACGCTGGACTGGGATTGGGAAAACCTCACCATCAGCATCCGTGACCATGGCGCCGGTGTGCCGCTGGCCATCGCCGAGCAAATCGGCAAGCCGTTTTTTACCACCAAGGGCAAAGGCTTCGGCCTGGGCCTGTTTTTGAGCAAGGCCAGCGTGACACGCGCCGGCGGCTCAGTGAAACTCTACAGTCATGAGGAAGGTGGCACGCTCACCGAGCTGCGCCTGCCCCGTGTCGCCCGAGGAGACGAACATGAGTGAAGAGATCCAAGTCGAAGGCGAAGAACTGCCGCATTTGTTGCTGGTCGATGACGACGCCACATTCACCCGCGTTATGGCCCGCGCCATGGCTCGCCGCGGTTTTCGCGTCAGCACTGCCGGTTCCGCCGAGGAAGGCCTGGAGCTGGCCAAGGCCGATCTGCCGGATTACGCCGCCCTGGACCTGAAGATGGACGGCGACTCCGGCCTGGTGCTGCTGCCCAAGTTGCTGGAAATGGACCCGGAAATGCGCGTGGTGATCCTCACCGGCTATTCGAGCATCGCCACCGCCGTCGAGGCGATCAAGCGCGGTGCCTGCAACTACCTGTGCAAACCGGCGGACGCCGACGACGTGTTGGCGGCGCTGCTTTCCGAACACGCCGACCTCGACAGCCTGGTGCCGGAAAACCCGATGTCCGTGGACCGCCTGCAGTGGGAGCACATCCAGCGCGTGCTGACCGAGCACGAAGGCAACATCTCCGCCACGGCCCGTGCCCTGGGCATGCACCGCCGCACCCTGCAGCGCAAACTGCAGAAGCGTCCCGTTCGCCGCTGAACCTGCGCCGAACGAATGCAGGCCGTATCTCGCGATAAATCGAACCGATCATCTATGATCGGTTCGTGTGTGTTCTTTTCTCTATCGAGCCTTATCCATGAATCAGAACGCTGAGTATTCCGCGGTCAACGACGCCGTGCGCGGGCAGTTTTTTCGCAAAGTGTGGGCGATGATCACGCCTTACTGGCGTAGTGAAGAGAAGGTCAAGGCCTGGACACTGTTGATCGCGGTGATTGCGCTGTCGCTGATCAGCGTGGGGATCTCGGTGTGGTTCAACACCTGGTACAAGGACTTCTACAACGCCCTGCAAAAGAAGGACGAGGCCGCGTTCTGGCAACTGATCCTGTACTTCTGCGCGATTGCGGCGGTGGCGATCATCGGCGCGGTGTACCGACTGTACCTGACGCAGATGCTGACGATCCGCTGGCGAGCATGGCTCACCGAAAAGCATTTCACCCGCTGGCTGGGTGACAAAAACTACTACCAGCTGGAGCAGGGCGGTTACACCGATAACCCTGACCAGCGGATTTCCGAAGACCTCAACAGCTTCACCTCCAACACCCTTGAGCTGGGTATCGGGCTGCTGCGCAATATCGTCAGCCTGGTGTCGTTCTCGATCATTCTGTGGGGGGTGTCGGGCAGCATTGAAGTATTCGGCATCACCATTCCCGGCTACATGTTCTGGTGCGTACTGGTTTACGCAGTGGTCGGCAGTTGGTTGACGCATTTGATCGGTCGTCGCCTGATCGGCCTGAACAACCAGCAACAACGCTTCGAAGCCGACCTGCGTTTCTCCATGGTGCGAATTCGCGAGAATGCCGAAAGCATCGCGTTGTACAACGGCGAGCCGAACGAAAATCGTCGGTTGAGCAGCCGCTTCGGGATGGTCTGGCATAACTTCTGGGACATCATGAAAGTGTCCAAGCGCCTGACGTTCTTCACCGCCGGTTACAGTCAGGCCGCCATCATCTTCCCCTTCATGGTTGCCGCGCCGCGTTACCTTTCCGGCAAGATCGAACTGGGCGAACTGATGCAAATCAGCTCGGCATTCGGCAATGTGCAGGAAAGCTTCAGCTGGTTTATCAGTGCGTACCAGAGCCTCGCTTCCTGGCGCGCCACCTGCGATCGTCTGCTGAGTTTCCATCAGGCCATGCGTGACAACGAAGAGCGTGCGCCGGCCATCGACGTACAGAATTCGGGCTCGATGCTGAAGGTGCACAACCTCGGCCTCGACCTGGCTGAAGGTCGTCACCTGCTGACCAACGCCGACATGACCGTGAAGGAGGGCGAGCGTGTGATGCTCAGCGGTCGTTCCGGCAGCGGCAAGTCGACCCTGCTGCGGGCGATGGGACATCTGTGGCCGACCGGCCACGGCAGTATTCGCCTGCCATCGGCGCGCTACCTGTTCCTGCCGCAAAAACCGTATTTGCCGATTGGCACCCTGCGTGATGTCCTGAGTTATCCACAGCCGGGCGATACCTATCCGAACGAGCGCTACGCGCAGGTGCTGGAAACCTGCCGCTTGCCGCACCTGATTGCCCGTCTCGACGAAGCCAACCACTGGCAGCGCATGTTGTCGCCGGGTGAGCAGCAGCGCCTGGCCTTTGCCCGTGCGCTGCTTTATGCACCGCAATGGCTGTACATGGACGAAGCCACCTCGGCGATGGACGAAGAAGACGAGGCCACGCTGTATCAGGCGCTGATCGATGAGTTGCCGGGGCTGAGCATCGTCAGCGTCGGCCATCGCAGCAGCCTGAAGCGCTTCCATCCGCGGCACATTCGTATCGAGAATGGCCATCTTGTGGACCAGGCTGTGACCGCCTGAAGACCTTGGATCCCTGTGGGAGCGAGCCTGCTCGCGATGCGGAGTGTCAGACATTTAAATATTGAATGTCGTACCGCTATCGCGAGCAGGCTCGCTCCTACAAGGTGATCGTACAACTGCGTTGCGCTATGATGCGCTTTCAGCCGCCGAATTTTTCGAGACAGATGTTCACCATGGAAAACCCGAACGACGCACCACGCCTCCCACGCAAGCGCCGCAGCCTCGCTCAGGAACTGGTGACGGTGCTGTCCGAGCAGATCCGCGACGGTCATCTCAAGCGTGGCGACAAGTTGCCCACCGAGTCGGCCATCATGGATGCCCATGGTGTCAGCCGCACGGTGGTGCGCGAGGCGATTTCCCGTTTGCAGGCGGCAGGGCAAGTGGAAACCCGCCACGGTATCGGTACCTTCGTGCTCGACACGCCGAGCCCGAGCGGTTTCCGTATCGACCCGGCGACTGTGGTGACCCTGCGGGATGTGCTGGCGATCCTGGAGCTGCGCATCAGCCTGGAAGTGGAGTCCGCCGGGCTGGCGGCGCAACGTCGCAGTCCGGAACAGTTGGCCAACATGCGCGCTGCCCTCGATGCGTTGAATGAAAGCGCCGCTCACGCCAGTGACGCCGTGGCTTCGGACTTCGCCTTCCACCTTGAAATCGCGCTGTCCACCGGCAACCGCTATTTCACCGACATCATGACCCACCTGGGCACCAGCATCATTCCACGCACACGGCTGAACTCCGCGCGCCTGGCTCATGACGACCAGCAGCACTACATGAGTCGCCTGGGTCGTGAGCATGAGGAAATCTACGACGCCATTGCCCGTCAGGATTCCGATGCGGCGCGGGCCGCCATGCGTTTGCACCTGACCAACAGCCGTGAGCGGTTGCGTCATGCCCATGAAGAGGCTGAGGCGCAGCGCGGGTAAGTAATCTGTCCGTGTCATTCATCGTCTGAACTACCGCTATCGCGAGCAGGCTCGCTCCCACAGTGTCTTGTGTCGATCACAAAATTGAGATCATGCACCAGCCCCCTGTGGGAGCGAGCCTGCTCGCGATAGGGCCATAAGCCATAAAACAAAACCCGTATTTATCCCAAATCTTCCGACAACGTATCTCTCAAGCAACCGTTTATCACGGCGCTCGCAACTCTCCTCCCTCTGCTGAACCCCTCTAAAACTTTGGTCTTAGCCTTTTTTGTCGAACAATTTTCCTCTGTGGCGATGAAATGCAGTTGACGGTTGTATTTTAAGTTGTACGATGACCTACAACTTCAGCGCTGGCTGAATGGTTTTCTCACATACACACAACCTCGCAATCCAGGGTGTTCGAATAATGAATCCACAAGAACTGAAGTCCATCCTCTCTTCCGGTCTGCTGTCTTTCCCGGTTACCGATTTCAATGCGCAGGGCGACTTCAACCGCGCTGGCTATATCAAGCGTCTGGAATGGCTGGCCCCATACGGCGCCTCGGCGCTGTTCGCCGCGGGCGGCACCGGTGAGTTCTTCTCTCTGGCGGCCAGCGAATATTCGGAAATCATCAAGACTGCGGTCGACACCTGCGCCACCAGCGTGCCAATCCTGGCCGGTGTGGGCGGTTCGACCCGCCAGGCCATCGAATACGCTCAGGAAGCCGAGCGTCTGGGCGCCAAGGGCCTGTTGCTGCTGCCGCACTACCTGACCGAAGCCAGCCAGGACGGCGTTGCCGCCCACGTTGAGGCTGTGTGCAAATCGGTCAACATCGGCGTGGTGGTCTACAACCGTAACGTCTGCCGCCTGACCGCGCCGCTGCTGGAACGTCTGGCCGAGCGCTGCCCGAACCTGATCGGCTACAAGGATGGCCTGGGTGATATCGAGTTGATGGTGTCGATCCGTCGCCGCCTCGGTGATCGCTTCAGCTACCTGGGTGGCTTGCCGACCGCCGAAGTCTACGCCGCGGCCTACAAGGCGCTGGGCGTACCGGTCTACTCCTCGGCGGTGTTCAACTTCATTCCGAAAACCGCGATGGACTTCTACCACGCGATCGCTCGTGAAGATCACGCCACCGTCGGCAAGATCATCGACGACTTCTTCCTGCCGTACCTGGACATCCGTAACCGCAAGGCCGGCTATGCCGTGAGCATCGTCAAGGCCGGGGCAAAAATTGCCGGCTACGACGCAGGTCCTGTGCGTGCACCGCTGACCGACCTGACCGGCGAAGAGTACGAAATGCTCGCCGCGCTGATCGACAAGCAGGGCGCCCAGTAACACCCGATAAACCAGGGCCGCTGAGCAATCAGCGGCTTTTTGCGTGAGGAGAGATTTCTGTGGCTGATTCAAAGCGTTTCGATAACTACATCAACGGTGAATGGGTTGCCGGTGGCGACTATTCGACCAACATCAACCCGTCCGAACTGAGCGACGCCATCGGCGACTACGCCAAGGCTGACCTGGCTCAGGTCCACGCCGCCATCGACGCCGCCCGTGCTGCGTTCCCGGCCTGGTCCACTTCCGGCATTCAGGCGCGTCACGATTCCCTGGACAAAGTCGGTACTGAAATCCTCGCCCGTCGCGAAGAACTCGGCACCCTGCTGGCCCGGGAAGAGGGCAAGACCCTGCCTGAAGCCATCGGCGAAGTGACCCGCGCCGGCAATATCTTCAAGTTCTTCGCCGGTGAATGCTTGCGCCTGTCCGGCGACTACCTGCCGTCGGTGCGTCCGGGCGTCAACGTTGAAGTCACTCGCGAAGCCTTGGGCGTGGTCGGTCTGATCACCCCGTGGAACTTCCCGATCGCCATCCCGGCATGGAAAATCGCCCCGGCCCTGGCCTACGGCAACTGCGTCGTGCTGAAACCCGCGGACCTGGTTCCGGGTTGCGCCTGGGCCTTGGCCGAAATCATCTCCCGCGCAGGCTTCCCGGCCGGTGTGTTCAACCTGGTGATGGGCAGCGGTCGCGTGGTTGGCGATGCGCTGGTCCACAGCCCGAAAGTCGATGGCATCAGCTTCACAGGTTCCGTGGGCGTGGGTCGTCAGATCGCCGTCAGCTGCGTATCGCGCCAGGCCAAGGTCCAGTTGGAAATGGGTGGCAAGAACCCGCAGATCATTCTTGACGACGCCGACCTCAAGCAAGCAGTCGAGTTGTCGGTACAGAGCGCGTTCTACTCCACTGGCCAGCGTTGCACCGCTTCCAGCCGCTTTATCGTCACCGCTGGCATCCACGACCGGTTCGTCGAAGCCATGGCCGAGCGCATGAAGTCGATCAAGGTCGGTCACGCGCTGAAAGCCGGCACCGACATTGGTCCGGTGGTTTCCCAGGCCCAGCTTGAACAGGACATGAAGTACATCGACATCGGCCAGTCCGAAGGTGCGCGTCTGGTCAGCGGCGGTGGTCTGGTGACGTGCGACACCGAGGGCTACTTCCTCGCGCCAACCCTGTTTGCCGACAGCGAAGCTTCGATGCGCATCAGCCAGGAAGAGATCTTCGGCCCGGTGGCCAACATCGTCCGCGTCGCCGATTACGAAGCCGCGCTGGCCATGGCCAACGACACCGAGTTCGGGCTGTCGGCGGGCATCGCTACCACGTCCTTGAAGTACGCCAACCACTTCAAGCGCCACTCCCAGGCCGGGATGGTGATGGTCAACCTGCCGACCGCCGGTGTGGATTACCACGTTCCGTTCGGTGGGCGTAAAGGTTCATCCTATGGATCACGTGAGCAAGGTCGCTATGCGCAAGAGTTCTACACGGTCGTGAAGACCTCTTACATCGGTTCGTAACGCAACATCCCTGTAGGAGCGAGCCTTGCTCGCGATGGTCTTGAGGTCGCGGCGGTAAACCTGATGCCCCGCGTCATCGTTGACCACCATCGCGAGCAGGCTCGCTCCTACAGAGAGCAACTACAGATTCACCCGCGCATAAAAATAATTTGTGGGAGTACATCTACATGCAATCGACTCAGAAGCCGACTCACGTCCGCTATTTGATCCTGCTCATGCTTTTCCTCGTGACCACGATCAATTACGCCGACCGGGCTACCATCGCAATCGCCGGCTCCAGCCTGCAAAAAGACCTCGGCATCGACGCCGTTACCCTCGGCTACATCTTCTCCGCATTCGGTTGGGCCTACGTGGCCGGGCAAATTCCCGGTGGCTGGCTGCTGGACCGTTTCGGCTCGAAAAAAATCTATGCACTGAGCATCTTTACCTGGTCGCTGTTCACCGTGCTGCAGGGTTATGTCGGCGAGTTCGGCATGTCCACCGCCGTGGTCGCGCTGTTCATGCTGCGCTTTTTGGTGGGCCTGGCTGAGGCGCCATCCTTCCCGGGTAACGCACGTATCGTGGCGGCCTGGTTCCCGACCGCTGAACGCGGCACTGCCTCGGCGATCTTCAACTCGGCGCAGTACTTCGCCACTGTGTTGTTCGCACCGCTGATGGGCTGGATCGTCTACAGCTTCGGCTGGCAGCACGTGTTCATCGTCATGGGCGTGATCGGCATCATCTTCTCCGGGATCTGGCTGAAAGTGATCTACAGCCCGCGCCAGCACCCGATGATCAACGAGGCCGAGTTCAAGCACATCGCCGACAACGGCGGCATGGTCGACATGGACCAGGACAAGGGCAAAGGCAAAAAGACCGACGGTCCGAAATGGGACTACATCCGCCAGCTGCTGACCAATCGCATGATGCTCGGCGTGTATCTGGGCCAGTACTGCATCAACGGCATCACCTACTTCTTCCTGACCTGGTTCCCGGTGTACCTGGTGCAGGAACGCGGCATGACCATTCTCAAGGCCGGTTTCATCGCGTCCTTGCCGGCGATCTGCGGCTTCATCGGTGGTGTGCTCGGCGGGGTGATTTCCGATTATCTGCTGCGCAAAGGCCATTCCCTGACCTTCGCCCGCAAGGCGCCGATCATCGCTGGGCTGCTGGTTTCCAGCAGCATCGTGGCGTGCAACTACGTCGACGTAGAATGGATGGTCGTCGGCTTCATGGCCCTGGCGTTCTTCGGTAAAGGCGTAGGCGCATTGGGCTGGGCGGTGGTGTCCGACACCTCGCCGAAGCAGATCGCCGGTCTGAGCGGTGGCCTGTTCAACACCTTCGGTAACATTGCGTCGATCACCACCCCGATCGTGATCGGCTACATCATTAGCTCCACCGGGTCGTTCAAATGGGCGCTGGTGTTCGTCGGTTGCAACGCTTTGGTCGCGGTGTTCAGCTATCTGGTGATCGTGGGCCCGATCAAGCGCGTGGTGCTCAAAGAGCCACCAGCGAACGGTTCTGAAGCCCCTGGCAAATTGTCTCAAGCGCATTCCTGAGGAGCGGCGTCATGCAGTTGATTGAACATGCCGACTCGCCGCGCTACATCCGCCTTCACGAGCGGGACAACGTGGTGATCGTGGTTAATGATCAGGGTGTACCGGCCGGCACCGAGTTTTCGGACGGCCTGGTCACCGTGGGCTTCGTGCCACAGAGCCACAAGGTCACCCTGGAAGATATTCCAGAGGGTGGCCAGGTGATTCGTTACGGCCAGGTCATTGGCTATGCCTTGCAGCCGATTCCCCGCGGCAGTTGGGTCAAGGAAGATCAACTGCGCATGCCGACCGCGCCACCGCTGGACAGCCTGCCGCTGTCCACCGACGTGCCGGCCGCGCAGGCACCGCTGGAAGGCTTCACTTTCGAGGGTTATCGCAACGCCGACGGCACCGTCGGTACGCGCAACATTCTGGGCATCACTACCACCGTGCAGTGCGTGACCGGGGTGCTGGATCATGCGGTCAAGCGCATCAAGGATGAGTTGCTGCCCAAGTACCCGCATGTCGATGACGTGGTGGCACTGACCCACAGCTACGGCTGTGGCGTGGCGATCACCGCCACCGACGCGTACATCCCGATCCGCACCGTGCGCAACCTGGCACGCAACCCGAACCTGGGTGGCGAAGCCTTGGTGATCAGCCTGGGCTGCGAGAAATTGCAGGCCGGGCAGGTGATGCACGACAACGACAGCTCGGTGGATCTCAGCGAGCCTTGGCTGTATCGCTTGCAGGACTCCAGCCACGGCTTCAGCGAGATGATCGAGCAGATCATGGAACTGGCCGAGACGCGCTTGAAGAAGCTCGATCAACGCCGCCGGGAAACCGTGCCGGCGTCCGAGCTGATCCTGGGCATGCAATGCGGCGGCAGTGATGCGTTCTCCGGCATCACCGCCAACCCGGCGCTCGGTTATGCCTCGGACCTGCTGCTGCGGGCCGGTGCGACGGTGATGTTTTCCGAAGTGACTGAAGTGCGCGATGCCATTTATCTGCTGACCTCCCGTGCGGAAAACCAGGACGTCGCCCGGGAACTGGTGCGGGAAATGGACTGGTACGACCGCTACCTGGCCAAGGGCGAGGCGGATCGCAGTGCCAACACCACGCCGGGCAACAAGAAGGGCGGGTTGTCGAACATTGTCGAGAAATCCCTGGGATCGATCGTCAAGTCCGGCAGCAGTGCGATCAATGGCGTGCTTGGCCCTGGCGAGCGTTTCAAGCGCAAGGGCCTGATCTTCTGCGCGACCCCGGCCAGCGACTTTGTCTGCGGGACCTTGCAGTTGGCGGCGGGGATGAATCTGCATGTGTTCACCACCGGTCGCGGCACGCCTTACGGGTTGGCCATGGCGCCGGTGGTGAAGGTGTCGACCCGGACCGAACTGGCGCAACGCTGGCCGGACCTGATCGACATCGATGCCGGGCGCATTGCCACCGGCCGTGCATCGATCGAGGAGCTGGGCTGGGAGTTGTTCCACTACTACCTGGACGTGGCCAGCGGCAAGAAACAGACCTGGGCCGAGCAGCACAAGCTGCACAACGACATCACCCTGTTCAATCCGGCGCCGATTACTTAAGACCGCGTTATCGTTCATCGCGAGCAGGCTCGCTCCTACAGTGGATCTTTTTCGTACACGGATTTTGTGTTCGACACTGGACAAATGTGGGAGCGAGCCTGCTCGCGATAGCGATCCAGCAGGCGCCGATGTGTCCAGTGGCTTATCATTAGCTAACTAACGACACCCACCCCAAGGTTACCCCCGGCATGCTGGCAATTTTCCTCGAAACCCTGAACATCACCGCGCCGGTGTTTGCCATGCTGTTTCTGGGGGTGCTGCTCAAGCGCATCGACTGGATCAACGACAACTTTATCCACACCGCGTCGGCCCTGGTGTTCAACGTCACCATGCCGGCGTTGCTGTTTCTGGGCATCCTGCATGCCGACCTGCACGCGGCGCTGCAGCCGGCGCTACTGATCTATTTCTCCCTCGCGACCCTGGCGTGTTTTGCCATCGCCTGGGGCTGGGCGATCTGGAAGTGCCCGCGGGAAGATCGGGGGATCTACACCCAGGGTGCCTTTCGCGGTAACAACGGGGTCATCGGCCTGGCGCTGGCGGCAAGCATGTACGGCGACTACGGGATTTCCCTCGGGGCGATCCTGGCGGCGCTGGTGATCCTGTTCTACAACACCCTTTCGACCATTGTGCTGGCGGTGTACAGCCCGGTGATCAAGTCCGATCCGTGGAGCATCTGCAAAAGCGTGTTCAGCAATCCGCTGATCATCAGCGTGATCGCGGCTGCACCCTTCGCCTATTTCAAGATCGGCTTGCCGGGCTGGCTGGAAACCTCCGGCCAGTACCTGGCGCAAACCACCTTGCCACTGGCGCTGATCTGCATCGGCGGCACGCTGTCGCTGGCCACACTGCGCAAAAGCGGCAACATGGCGCTGAGTTCAAGCCTGGTGAAGATGATCGGCTTGCCGGTGTTGGCGACGCTGGGGGCGTGGTTGTGGGGTTTTCGCGGGGCGGAGTTGGGGATTCTGTTTCTGTACTTCGGTAGCCCGACTGCCGCTGCCAGTTTCGTCATGGCCCGGGCAGCGGATGGCAATCACGAACTGGCGGCTGCGATTATCGTGATCACCACGCTGATGGCGGCGGTCACCACCAATATCGGGATTTTCTTTTTGCAGTGGGGCGGGTGGATCTAGCCTGACTCAAGCAGTGTTCTTTAGAACCATTCGCGAGCAGGCTCGCTCCCGCATTTGGAATGCATTCCCCTGTGGGAGCGACGGTGCGGCGATCCGACCTGCTCGCGAAAGCGTCAGATCAGTCACTCTGGCTTCTGGTAACTGTCGATCACTTCCTGCGCCGCCCGAAATGCATCAATCGCCGCCGGCACACCGGCATACACCGCACAATGCAGCAACGCCTCGCGAATCTCATCCACAGTGCAGCCGTTGTTCAGTGCACCGCGTACATGACCTTTCAATTCCTGCGGGCACTTGAGGGCCGTCAGGGCGGCGAGGGTGATCAGGCTGCGGGTCTTCAGTGGCAGGCCTTCGCGATTCCACACACCGCCCCAGGCGTGTTCGTTGACGAAATCCTGCAGCGGCTGGGTGAATTCGGTGGCATTGCCCAGTGCGCGGTCGACGAAGGCGTCGCCCATCACTTGGCGGCGGACTTCAACGCCGGGTTTTTTATTCTCGGTCATGGGACTTCCTTTTTATGGTGTTGGCGACGCCAGGCGCGTAGTGACGTGAACAGCAAAAACGCCACCAGCGCCGGCAGGACGAAAAACAGCATCAAGTGTTCCAGCTTGCCGGCCAGTGGCATGCCGGTGGTGAACGACACCACGTGCAGCCCATACGCCAGGTACAAACCCAGAAACAGCAGGCCTTCGGCGCGGGTCACCCGGTAGCCGGTGTAGAACAGCGGCAGGCACAGCACCGCGACGCCGAGCATCACCGGCAGGTCGAAATCCAGGGCGTTGGGCGATACCGACAGCGGCGACGGCGCCACCAGCGCGGTAAAACCGAGCACACCCAGGAGGTTGAACAGGTTGCTGCCAATCACGTTGCCCACGGCAATGTCTCGCTCGCCGCGTATAGCAGCGATCAACGAAGTGGCGAGCTCCGGCAGTGAGGTGCTGACGGCGACGATGGTCAGGCCGATGATCCGTTCCGACAATCCAAGATCGGTGGCGACCGCAACGGCTGCCCCCAGCAGCAAGTGCCCGGCGTACACCAGCATCGCCAGGCCGGCGACGATCATCAGCAGGCTGCTCAGCCATGGCGCCTCGCCGTGGTGGTCATGGCTCGATACCGGCCGACCCGAATGCCGTGACTGGCGCAGCAACAAGCCGAGGTAAATTGCCAGAGCCGCAAGCAACATCACGCCGTCGGCACGGGTCAGTTCTTCATTCCAGGCGAGTACGAACACCAGCAGGCTGGCGCCGATCATCAACGGAATATCCAGGCGCACCAATTGCCGGGAAACCCGCAAAGGAATGATCAGCGCGGACAACCCGAGGGTGACGAGGATGTTGAAAATGCTGCTGCCGATCACACTGCCGACGGCGATGTCGGCATTGTGCGCCAGGGTCGCTTGCAGGCTGACCGCCATCTGCGGTGCGCTGCTGCCGAGGGCGACGATGGTCAGGCCGATGATCAGCGGTCGTACGTGCAATCGCGCGGCGATGCGTACGGCGGCGCGCACCATCAATTCGGCGCCGACAATCAGCAGGAACAATCCGCTGAGCAATTCGATCACGCTGATCAGGGGTAAATCGGCTAGTCCGAAAATGGTCGGGGCTCCATCGGTCAGTCGTCGAGGGCTTGCACGCGAACCCGCGCGGTGCCGCTGCGCAGCATGCCCAGGCGCTCGGCGGCTTCCTTGGACAGGTCGATCAGGCGGCCACGGGTGTGCGGCCCGCGATCATTGATGCGTACCACGCAGGATTTGTCGTTATTCAGATTGGTGACCTTCACCCGTGTACCGAAGGGTAGCTGGCGATGGGCGGCGGTCATGGAATTCATGTTGAAACGCTCGCCGTTGGCGGTGCGTTTGCCTTGGTGTTTGGCGCCGTAGTACGAAGCCACACCGGTTTTGTCGTAGCCATGCGGATCGACGGTGTCGGTGCTGGCGCAACCGGCCAGGAGCGAGAGGAGGGCGCAGGCGCCGAATAGACGTTTCATTCAAGGTTATCCCGAAACAATTGTGGGAGCGAGCCTGCTCGCGATAGCGTTCTGACAGTCAACTCATCGTTGAGTGCCGGACCGCCATCGCGAGCAGGCTCGTTCCCACAGGGAATGGAGCCAGATTTTAGAGCTGGCTCCATCCTCATCAGCCTTCGAGCTTGCTTTTGAGCAGTTCGTTGACCTGTTGCGGGTTGGCCTTGCCTTTGGAGGCTTTCATGGCCTGACCGACGAAGAAACCGAACATCTTGCCGCGCTTGGCTTCGTCTGCCGCGCGGTATTGTTCGACCTGCTCGGCGTTGGCCGCGAGCATTTCGTCCAGCACCGCCGAAATGGCGCCGGTGTCGGTCACTTGCTTGAGGCCGCGCTTGTCGATGATCTCGTCCGCGCTGCCTTCGCCGTTGGCCATCGCTTCAAACACTACCTTGGCGATCTTGCCGGAGATGGTGTTGTCCTTGATACGCAACAGCATGCCGCCCAGAAGCTCTGCGGAAACTGGCGACTCTTCGATGTCCAGGCCTTGCTTGTTGAGCAGGCTGCCCAACTCGACCATCACCCAGTTCGCCGCCAGTTTGGCGTCGCCGCCGATGCTCGCGACTTTCTCGAAGTAATCGGCTTGCTCGCGGCTGGTGGCCAGCACGCTGGCGTCATAGACCGACAGACCGAACTGCTCCTGGAAGCGCTCGCGCTTCTGCGGTGGCAATTCCGGCAGGGTGGCGCGCACGTCGTCGAGGAACGAGTTCTCGATGACCACCGGCAGCAGGTCCGGATCGGGGAAGTAACGGTAGTCGTTGGCTTCCTCTTTGCTGCGCATCGGACGAGTTTCGTCCTTGTTCGGATCGTACAGGCGGGTCTGCTGGATCACTTTTCCGCCGTCTTCGATCAATTCGATCTGACGCTGGATTTCGCTGTTGATCGCCTTCTCGATGAAACGGAATGAGTTGACGTTCTTGATTTCGCAGCGGGTGCCGAATTCGACCTGGCCTTTCGGGCGGATCGATACGTTGCAGTCGCAACGCAGCGAGCCTTCGGCCATGTTGCCGTCGCAAATCCCTAAGTAACGCACCAGCGCGTGGATCGCCTTGACGTAAGCCACGGCTTCCTTGGCGCTGCGCATGTCCGGTTCGGAAACGATTTCCAGCAGCGGCGTGCCGGCACGGTTCAGGTCGATGCCGGTGGCGCTGCTGAATTCTTCGTGCAGGCTCTTGCCGGCGTCTTCTTCCAGGTGCGCGCGAGTGATGCCGACCCGTTTGACCGTGCCGTCTTCGAGGGCGATGTCCAGGTGGCCCTTGCCGACGATCGGCAACTCCATCTGGCTGATCTGGTAGCCCTTGGGCAGGTCCGGGTAGAAGTAGTTTTTACGCGCGAACACGTTGTGCTGGCCGATCTCGGCGTCAATCGCCAGACCGAACATCACCGCCATGCGCACCGCTTCCTGGTTCAGCACCGGCAGCACGCCGGGCATGCCCAGGTCTACCAGGCTTGCCTGGGTGTTCGGCTCGGAGCCGAAGGTGGTGGAACTACCGGAAAAGATTTTCGACCGGGTGGTGAGCTGGGTGTGAATCTCCAGCCCGATCACGACTTCCCATTGCATGTGTGTCTCCTCAGAAGCCGGTTGGGGTGCGGGTGTGCCAGTCAGTGTTGAGCTGATACTGGTGGGCAACGTTCAACAGGCGACCTTCCTGGAAATACGGAGCGAGCAGCTGCACGCCGACTGGCAGGCCGTCGACAAAACCGGCCGGCATCGACAAGCCCGGCAGACCCGCGAGGTTGGCGGTGATGGTGTAGACGTCTTCCAGGTACGCAGCGACCGGGTCGCTGTTCTTGGCGCCAAGCTTCCAGGCCGGGTTCGGCGTGGTTGGGCCGAGGATGATGTCGACCTCATTGAAGGCTGCCATGAAGTCGTTCTTGATCAAGCGACGGATCTTCTGCGCCTTCAGGTAATAGGCATCGTAGTAACCGGCCGACAGCGCGTAGGCACCGACCATGATCCGGCGCTGTACTTCCGGGCCGAAACCTTCGCCACGGGAACGTTTGTACAGGTCTTCCAGGTTTTTCGGGTCTTCGCAGCGATAGCCGAAGCGCACGCCGTCGAAACGCGACAGGTTGGAAGAGGCTTCCGCCGGGGCGATCACATAGTACGCAGGGATCGCATGCTGCATGTTCGGCAGGCTGATTTCCTTGACCACGGCGCCGAGCTTTTTCAGCTCTTCAACGCTGGCCATAATCAGGTCGGCGATGCGCGGGTCGAGACCAGCACTGAAATACTCTTTAGGTACGCCGATGCGCAGGCCCTGCAGCGAACCGTTGAGGCTGGCGCTGTAATCAGGCACGGGCTCATCGATGCTGGTGGAGTCCTGCGGGTCGAAACCGGCCATGCCTTGCAACAAAATCGCGCAGTCTTCGGCAGTGCGCGCCAATGGGCCGCCCTGATCGAGGCTGGACGCATAGGCGATCATCCCCCAGCGCGAAACACGACCGTAGGTCGGTTTCAGGCCGGTGAGGTTGGTCAGGGCCGCGGGCTGACGAATGGAACCGCCAGTGTCGGTACCGGTGGCTGCCGGCAACAGACGAGCGGCAACCGCCGCCGCGGAGCCACCGGACGAACCGCCCGGAACGTGTTCCAGGTTCCACGGGTTTTTCACCGCGCCGTAGTAGCTCGACTCGTTGGCCGAACCCATGGCGAATTCGTCCATGTTGGTCTTGCCCAGGGTCACGGCCCCGGCAGCGGCCAGCTTGGCGACGACAGTGGCGTCGTATGGTGCCTTGAAGTTGTCGAGCATCTTCGAGCCGCAGCTGGTGCGAATGCCCTGGGTGCAGAACAGGTCTTTGTGGGCGATCGGCGCGCCGAGCAGGGCGCCGCTCTCACCATTGGCCCGGCGGGCGTCAGCGGCTTTCGCCTGCGTGAGCGCCAGGTCCTCGGTGAGGCTGATGAAACTGTTGAGCTGCGGATCGAGCTGGGCGATACGCGCCAGCAGGACCTTGGTCAGCTCTTCGGAGGAAAACTTTTTATCGGCGAGTCCGCGGGCGATCTCGGCTAGAGTCAATTGATGCATTGCAGGCTCTTTCCCTATTAGTCGATGACTTTCGGAACCAGGTACAGGCCGTTTTCGACCGCTGGTGCGATGGACTGGTAGGCCTCGCGGTGATTGGTCTCGGTCACGACGTCTGCGCGCAGGCGCTGGCTGGCTTCCAGTGGGTGGGCCAGCGGTTCGATACCGTCGGTATTGACCGCTTGCATTTCGTCGACCAGCCCGAGAATGCTGTTGAGGGCCGAAGTGATGTGTGGAAGATCGGCATCATTGAGGCCTAGGCAGGCCAGATGAGCGATTTTTTCCACGTCGGAGCGTTCAAGCGCCATTGGGATTCTCCAGTGGAAAACAAAACGGACGGCGTCCGTGTGTTAGATTGTCGGAACACTACCGCACTTCTACGGTCATAAGGCCGCGATTGTGGGGCTTGGTGCACAGAAAAGCGGCCAATTTAACATATTGGCGCCTTGCCCAAAATCCCTGTCGTTGTTAGAGTTTGCCGCACTTTTTTACCCACGCGTTGCCTAGGGTCCCTTTCCCATGTTCAAGAAACTGCGTGGCATGTTTTCCAGCGATCTCTCCATTGACCTGGGCACTGCCAACACCCTTATTTACGTGCGCGAGCGCGGTATTGTCCTGAATGAGCCATCGGTTGTGGCCATTCGGACACACGGTAACCAGAAAAGTGTCGTTGCTGTCGGCACCGAAGCCAAGCGCATGCTGGGCCGTACGCCGGGCAACATTGCTGCCATTCGTCCGATGAAGGACGGTGTGATCGCCGACTTCAGCGTTTGCGAAAAAATGCTGCAGTATTTTATCAACAAGGTTCACGAAAACAGCTTCCTGCAGCCTAGCCCTCGCGTGTTGATCTGCGTTCCGTGCAAATCCACCCAGGTTGAGCGTCGTGCCATTCGTGAATCGGCACTCGGTGCCGGTGCCCGTGAAGTGTTCCTGATCGAAGAGCCAATGGCTGCTGCGATCGGTGCCGGCCTGCCGGTTGAAGAAGCTCGCGGTTCGATGGTCGTGGATATCGGTGGCGGTACCACCGAAATCGCGCTGATCTCCCTGAACGGTGTGGTTTACGCCGAATCCGTGCGCGTTGGCGGCGACCGCTTCGACGAAGCGATCATCACTTACGTGCGTCGCAACTACGGCAGCCTGATCGGTGAGTCCACCGCCGAGCGCATCAAACAGGAAATCGGCACTGCCTACCCGGGCGGCGAAGTTCGCGAAGTCGACGTTCGCGGTCGCAACCTGGCCGAAGGCGTTCCACGCGCATTCACCCTGAACTCCAACGAAGTGCTGGAAGCTCTGCAAGAGTCCCTGGCTACCATCGTTCAGGCCGTGAAAAGCGCCCTGGAGCAATCGCCGCCGGAACTGGCTTCCGACATCGCCGAGCGCGGTCTGGTACTGACCGGTGGTGGCGCCTTGCTGCGTGACTTGGACAAATTGCTGGCCCAGGAAACCGGTCTGCCGGTGATCGTTGCCGAAGACCCGCTGACCTGCGTTGCTCGCGGCGGTGGCCGTGCATTGGAAATGATGGATAAACACACCATGGACCTGCTTTCCAGCGAATAAGTCGCCGGATTGCCTCTATGCTGTTGAGCGCGCAGGCGGCACTTTGCAGTGCTGCCTGTTCGCGTTTATCTTCTGTCAGTCTGCATCCAGGCCGGATTGCTGCCGTATGAATAAACAGAACATTTGCTTGGGAGGAGCGGCTTATTAAACCGCTTTTCACCAAGGGCCCTTCACTGGGCGTGCGCCTGTTGGTGCTGGTCGTGCTATCGGTCGCGCTGATGGTGGTCGATGCCCGTTTCAGTCTGCTCAAGCCTGCACGCAGCCAGATGTCGCTGGTGCTGATGGACGCTTACTGGATCACCGACCTGCCCGGACGACTGTGGGAAGGCGTTGCCAGTCAGTTTGGCAGCCGGACCGAACTCGTCGCCGAAAACGAAAAACTCAAGACCGAGAACCTGCTGTTGCAGGGGCGCATGCAGAAGCTTGCCGCCCTGACCGAGCAGAACGTTCGGCTGCGCGAATTGCTCAACTCTTCGGCACTGGTCAACGAGAAGGTCGAAGTGGCCGAGTTGATCGGTATGGACCCCAACCCTTTCACCCATCGCATCATCATCAATAAAGGTGAGCGCGACGGCGTGGTCCTCGGTCAGCCGGTACTCGATGCCCGTGGCCTGATGGGCCAGGTGGTCGAGTTGATGCCCTACACCTCCCGTGTCTTGCTGCTGACCGATACCACCCACAGCATTCCGGTGCAGGTGAACCGTAACGGTTTGCGGGCGATCGCCAGTGGCACCGGCAACCCGGAGCGTCTCGAGTTGCGGCATGTGGCCGATACCGCCGATATCAAGGAAGGCGACTTGCTGGTCAGCTCCGGTCTCGGTCAGCGTTTCCCGGCCGGTTACCCGGTGGCGACGGTCAAGGAAGTGATTCACGATTCCGGCCAGCCGTTTGCCATTGTCCGCGCCATTCCGACCGCCGCCTTGAACCGTAGCCGTTACCTGCTGCTGGTGTTCAGCGACAACCGGACTGCCGAAGAGCGCGCCAACGACGCCGCACAGGCTCAGGAAAGCCTGGATGCACAGGGTGGTGGGCCGACCATTCCGGCGACGGTTCCGAAACTGGTCAGCCCCGCGGTCCCCGCTGCACCGGCCGCCGCACCGGTGATTCCTGCCACGGCGGCGCCTGCGGCCACCGCACCAGCCAAACCAGCCACCACGCCAGCCAAGCCCGCGGCCTCGCATCCTGCGGCGGCTAAACCGCCGGCGGCGCAACCCGCTGCCGCGAAGCCTGCCGCCAAACCGCCAGTCTCCGCGCCGGCCACTCCAGTGGGGAGAGAATAATGGGCGGTGTAAAAGCATCCCGAAACGGCTGGATAGTCTGGCTGACGTTTGCCGTCGGCCTGCTGTTGAGCGTTTCGCCTCTGCCGCAGTTCATGGAAATCCTGCGCCCGTTGTGGCTGGCCTTGTTGCTGGCATTCTGGGCGTTGAACCTGCCGCAGACCGTCGGGATGGTGACGGCGTTTTGCCTGGGGCTGGCTGAAGACGTGCTCTACGGTACCTTGCTGGGTCAGAATGCCTTGATCCTGACGCTCATCACCTATCTGGTGCTGGCGCTGCAGCAACGCCTGCGGATGTTCCCGATGTGGCAGCAGAGCCTGGTGATCCTGGTGATCTTTGGCCTCGCCCAGCTTGTACAACTGTGGCTCAGTGCCTTGACCGGCAATCGTCAGCCGACGCTGGCGCTGGTGCTGCCGGCACTGGTCAGTGCGCTGCTCTGGCCCTGGATCAGTTTCGGTTTGCGCGGACTGCGTCGACGCTACAAAATCAATTAATTCGCTCAGGCATTGGACAGGGAGAGGTCTTGATGAAACGGTTGTACCTCGCCTCTGGTTCGCCGCGTCGACGTGAACTGCTCACGCAGATCGGCGTTCCGTTCTGCGCCGTCAGTGCGGACATCGATGAAACCCCTATAGCTCAAGAATCCCCATCGGCCTACGTCGAGCGCCTGGCGCGCGGCAAGGCCGAGGCCGGGCGCGGCGGCGTCGTGTCTGACGAACCGTTCTGCGTGCTCGGCGCCGATACCGCCGTGGTGCTCGATGGAAAAATTCTCGGCAAACCGGTTGATCAAGCGGATGCGTGCGCCATGCTGATGATGTTGTCAGGGTGTGAACATGAGGTCCTGACCGCGATTGCCGTGCTCGATGGCGAACGTTGCGAGTCCCGGGTTGTCACCAGTCGCGTGCGTTTTCGGGATATCAGTCGTGAAGAAGCCGTGGCCTACTGGGCCAGCGGTGAACCACAGGACAAGGCGGGCGGTTATGGCATTCAAGGACTGGGTGCGGTGTTTGTCGCCGGGCTCAATGGAAGTTATTCAGCGGTGGTCGGACTACCGCTTTGCGAAACCGCGGAACTGCTCGGCCATTTCGGCATACCCTGTTGGCAACCCCGGAACGCGCTTTAAGCGTCTTCCTGAACAGATGCGGCCATTATCGTGAACATGCCTGAACGAGACCCTGCCATGAGTGAAGAGATCCTGATCAACATCACGCCGATGGAGTCGCGCGTGGCGGTGGTCGAAAACGGTGTCCTGCAAGAGGTCCATGTCGAGCGTACGCAAAAGCGCGGGATCGTCGGCAACATCTATAAAGGCAAAGTCGTGCGGGTATTGCCGGGAATGCAGGCGGCATTCGTCGATATCGGCCTGGACCGTGCCGCGTTCATTCATGCATCGGAAATTTCCCTGCGCGAAGGCCCGGCGGTCGAGAGCATCAGTGCGCTGGTGCACGAAGGCCAGAGCCTGGTGGTGCAAGTGACCAAGGACCCGATCGGTTCGAAGGGCGCACGCCTGACCACCCAGTTGTCGATCCCTTCGCGTTACCTGGTGTACATGCCGCGCACCGCTCACGTCGGCATTTCCCTGAAAATCGAAGACGAAGCTGAGCGCGAACGCCTCAAGCAAGTGGTCACCGATTGCGTGGCCAAGGAAGGGATCAAGGAAGCCGGCGGTTTCATCCTGCGCACGGCAGCCGAAGGTGCTGGCGCCGATGAAATCCTCATGGACATCCGCTACCTGCGAAGGCTCTGGGATCAGATCAGCGCCCAGATCAAAACCATCAGCGCGCCCAGTGTGATCTACGAAGACCTCGGTTTGGCGCTGCGCACCCTGCGTGACCTGGTAAGCCCGAAAATCGAGAAAATCCGCATCGACTCCCGGGAAACCTTCCAGAAGACCACGCAATTCGTCGCCGAATTGATGCCCGAGATTGCCGACCGCCTGGAGCATTACCCGGGCGAGCGACCGATTTTCGACCTGTATGGCGTCGAGGACGAAATCCAGAAGGCTCTCGAGCGCAAGGTCCCGCTCAAGTCTGGCGGTTATCTGGTGGTCGACCCGGCGGAAGCCATGAGCACCATCGACGTCAACACCGGAGCGTTCGTCGGCCATCGTAATCTCGAAGAAACCATCTTCAAGACCAACCTCGAGGCCGCGACGGCCATCGCCCGCCAATTGCGCCTGCGCAACCTCGGCGGAATCATCATCATCGACTTCATCGACATGGAAGATGAAGAACACCAGCGCCAGGTGTTGCGCACGCTCGAAAAGCAACTGGAGCGCGATCACGCCAAGACCAACATCATCGGTATCACCGAGTTGGGCCTGGTGCAGATGACCCGCAAGCGCACCCGCGAAAGCCTTGAACAAGTGTTGTGCGAGCCATGCAACGCCTGTCAGGGGCGCGGCAAGCTCAAGACCCCGGAAACCGTTTGCTACGAAATCTTCCGCGAAATCCTGCGTGAGGCTCGCGCCTATCAGGCGGAAGGCTATCGTGTATTGGCGAACCAGAAAGTTGTCGACCGTCTGCTGGACGAAGAGTCGGGCAACGTTGCCGAACTGGAAGGGTTTATCGGGCGCACTATCCGGTTCCAGGTAGAAACCATGTATTCCCAGGAACAATACGACGTGGTGTTGCTCTGAGTCGCTGCGTTTTAACTTTTCCTGAACGGCTGGCCTCAGCTTTTTGCAAAACTTTTGCCATGGGGGCCACCTGACATGGACCGTCTTACACGCATTTTGGCCGCACTGACCCGCTGGGGTCTGGGCCTGTGCGCGTTGGTTTTGGTGTTGATGGCGCTCTACGTCAGCCTGGGCCGGGAGCTGACGCCGTTAGTCGCCGAGTACCGTGCCGACATCGAAACCAAAGCCAGCGATGCCTTGGGCATGCCGTTGCAGATCGGCGAGCTGGAAGGCAACTGGAGTGGTTTCGCGCCGATATTGATGGCCCGCGATGTGACCGTCGGCGAGGGTGCCAACGCCTTGCATCTGGATCAGGTGCGTGCGGTGCCGGACCTTTGGGGCAGTCTTCTGGCGCGACAGGTACGCATTGCTCATCTGGAACTCAGCGGCCTGAAGATCAACCTCAAGCAAGGTGAGGACGGTCAGTGGGCGCTGGAAGGTTTGCCGGTGCGCCAGGACCAGCCCACCGATCCGGAGCAACTGCTCAATCGGATGCAGATGCTTCAGCAACTGTCGGTGCTCGACAGCCAAGTGACCTTGCAGCCGTTTGGCGAGTCGCCGCTGACCCTGACTTATGTCGGCCTTAATCTGAAAACCGGGGTGTCGCGGCAGCGGCTCGACGCACGGCTGACCCTGCCTGACGGGCAGCCGGTGGCCATGAGTCTGCGTACCCGCATTCGTGCCAGCCAATGGCAGGACGGTGAAGCCGAGGTCTACCTGAGCCTGCCGCAAAGCGACTGGTCGAAATGGTTGCCTGAACGTCTGACCCAACAGTGGAATTTTTCCGAGATCAAGGCCGGTGGCGAGCTGTGGGTGACTTGGGGCAAAGGCACCTTGCAAAGTGCTGCGGTGCGCTTGAACGCGCCACAACTCAAGGGTGCCTACGCCGAGCGCAAGCCGATCCAGATCAATAACCTGGCGCTCAATGGATACTTCCAGCGCAATGCCGAAGGCGCGTCAGTGACTCTCGATTCCCTGGCGATGAACCTCGGCGAGACCCGCTGGGAAACGCATTTGCAGCTCAAGCAAAGCGCGGCCACCGACAAGACCGAAGAACTGTGGCATCTGCAAGCCGACCGCGTCGACCTGACCCCGCTCACGCCGCTGCTCAATGCCCTTGCGCCGTTGCCAGAAGGTTTTGCCACGGTCGTCGAGCGGCTCAAAGTCACGGGTGGCCTGCGTAACGTGCTGGTCGACTTCCGCCCGAATGCCACCGACGACAGCAAGTTCGGCTTTGCCGCCAACCTCGACCAGGTAGGCTTCGATGCCTATCACGGTGCGCCGGCGGCGCGAAACGTCAGCGGTAGTATCAGTGGTGACCTGGGGCACGGCGAACTGCGCATGGACAGCAAGGATTTCATGCTGCACCTGGACCCGATTTTCGCCAAGCCATGGCAGTACATTCAGGCCAATGCACGGCTGACCTGGAAGCTCGATAAAGAAAGTTTCACCCTGATCGCGCCGTACCTGAAAGTGCTGGGCGAGGAAGGCAAGATCGCCGGCGACTTCCTGATTCGCCTGCATTTCGATCCCACCCAGGAAGACTACATGGACCTGCGGGTCGGCCTGGTGGACGGTGACGGTCGCTACACCGCCAAGTACTTGCCGACGGTCCTCAGCCCGGCGCTGGATGAATGGCTGCGCACGGCGATTCTCAAGGGCGCGGTGGACCAAGGGTTCTTCCAGTATCAAGGGTCGCTCAGTCACGGTGCCGCGGATGTGGATCGCAGCATCAGCCTGTACTTCAAGGTTCACGATGCCGAACTGGCCTTCCAGCCGGGCTGGCCCCACGTCAGCAAGGTCAGCGGTGATGTGTTTGTCGAAGACAGTGGTGTGCGGATTCTGGCCAGCAAGGGCCAGTTGCTCGACACGCAGGTCAGCGATATCTACGTCAACATTCCCCATGTACCGGCGGGGCAAAACGTTCATTTGTTCCTTGATGGCGGATTTGCCGGCGGTTTGGGCGATGGCCTGAAAATCCTCCAGGAAGCGCCGATAGGCACCGGGGCAACCTTTGCCGGCTGGGAAGGCGAGGGAGACCTGCAAGGCAAGCTGAAGTTGGATATTCCGTTGGCAAAAGGCGAGGAGCCGAAGATTCTCGTCGACTTCAAGACGGCCAAGGCACGCTTGAAACTGGCCGAACCTGTACTGGAACTGACCCAGCTCAAAGGTGATTTCCGTTTCGACAGCGCCAAAGGCCTGAGCGGGCACAACATCAGCGCACGGGCGTTCGACAAGCCGGTCACCGCACAGATTTTTGCCGATGGCCGCCCGGGCAAACTCAATACCCGGGTGACTGCGTCGGGCCAGGTCGA
This sequence comes from Pseudomonas fluorescens, assembly GCF_040448305.1. Classification (NCBI taxonomy): domain Bacteria; kingdom Pseudomonadati; phylum Pseudomonadota; class Gammaproteobacteria; order Pseudomonadales; family Pseudomonadaceae; genus Pseudomonas; species Pseudomonas fluorescens. Next base: position 910,004 of record NZ_CP148752.1, read on the forward strand.
GGTCAAGAAACTGACCGACTGGCTGAAGGTGACCCAGCCTCTGCCGGTGAGCGGTGTGATTCCGTATCAACTGCAACTGACCCTGGACGGCGCAGACAGCCAATTGATGGTCAATTCCAACCTCAAGGGCGCGGCCGTCGATTTGCCTGCACCGTTCGGCATGACCGCCGATGCAGGGCGCGACACGACGTTCCGCATGACCTTGCAGGGCGACGAGCGGCGCTATTGGGCCAACTACGGGGACCTGGCGAGTTTCACGTTTGTGGCCCCGGCCAGCAATTTCGCCGACGGTCGCGGAGACTTGTTCCTCGGTGGCGGCGAGGCCGTGTTGCCTGGCACCAAAGGCCTGCGGATAAGGGGCGTGCTGTCGGAGCTGGACGTTGGCCCGTGGAAGGATCTGGTGGATAAATACGCCGGGCAAGACCCCGGCGGCAGCGCCAAGCAATTGCTCAGCGGCGCGGATTTCAAGGTGGGCAAGCTCAGTGGTATCGGTACCACGCTCGATCAGGCGTCGATCCAGTTGGCGCGCAAGCCTTCCGCCTGGGCGCTGCAGCTCGACAGCCAGCAGATCAAGGGCAGTGCCAGCCTTCCCGATTCGAAGGCCACGCCAATCACGGTCAATCTGCAAGCCGTGCGCCTGCCTGCACCGGACCCGACCGTGCTGGCCGATGAAAACTCGCCGGATCCACTGGCGTCGGTGGACCCGACGAAAATCCCCGCGATGGACATCATCATCAATCAGCTATTCCAGGGCCAGGATCTCGTGGGGGGCTGGTCGCTGAAGATTCGTCCTACGCCCAAGGGCATCGTGTTCAACTCCCTGGACCTGGGCCTCAAGGGCATGCTGTTGGTGGGCAGCGGAGGTTGGGAAGGCGTGCCGGGTGCCAGCAACAGCTGGTACAAGGGCCGTATCAGCGGCAAGAACCTCGCCGATGTGCTCAAGGGCTGGGGGTTTGCGCCGAGCGTCACCAGCCAGGACTTTCATATGGATGTCGATGGCCGCTGGCCCGGCTCGCCAGCCTGGGTGGCGACCAAACGCTTCTCCGGCTCGCTCGATGCAACGCTCAATCAGGGCCAGTTCGTCGAGGTCGAAGGCAGTGCCCAGGCGTTGCGGGTATTTGGTTTGCTCAACTTCAACTCCATCGGCCGGCGCTTGCGCCTGGACTTCTCCGACCTGTTCGGCAAAGGCCTGAGTTATGACCGGGTCAAGGGGCTGCTGGTTGGGACCAATGGGGTGTATGTCACCCGTGAGCCGATTCGGCTGACCGGCCCGTCGAGCACCATCGAACTCGACGGCACCCTGAACATGGTGGCCGATCAGATCGATGCGAAACTGCTGGTGACCTTGCCAGTGACCAATAACTTGCCGATCGCCGCACTGATCGTCGGTGCACCCGCGGTCGGCGGGGCGCTATTCCTGATCGATAAGCTGATCGGTGACCGCGTTTCCCGTTTCGCCAGTGTGAAGTACAGCGTCCAGGGGTCGTGGAAAGAACCGAAAATCACCTTCGACAAGGCTTTTTGAGATCCTTTTGAAAAGGCACTCGGCAAGCCTATGGAGTAGCATGGCCGCATACGATTCCAGGAGTGCGCCATGTCTGTAGCGGTGATTCAAATGGTCAGCCAGAGCGATGTGCTGGCCAATCTGGCCCAGGCCCGTCGCCTGCTCGAACAGGCGGCCACCGGCGGCGCGAAGCTCGCGGTATTGCCGGAAAACTTCGCCGCCATGGGCCGGCGCGACATTGCCGACATCGGGCGCGCCGAAGCACTGGGCGAAGGCCCGATCCTGCCCTGGTTGAAACAGACCGCACGCGACCTCAAGTTATGGATTGTGGCTGGCACATTGCCGTTGCCGCCGGTGGATCAGCCGACGGCCAAAGTGCATGCCTGTTCGTTGCTGGTCGATGACCAGGGCGAAACGGTGGCGCGCTACGACAAGCTGCACTTGTTCGATGTGGACGTGGCGGACAATCGTGGCCGTTATCGTGAATCCGATGACTATGCTTATGGCAGCGGGGTGGTTGTGGCGGACACGCCCGTCGGCCGGGTTGGCCTGACGGTCTGCTATGACTTGCGCTTTCCCGAGCTGTACAGCGAACTGCGCGCGGCCGGCGCGGAACTTATTACCGCCCCCTCGGCCTTCACGGCAGTGACCGGTGCGGCGCATTGGGATGTGCTGATTCGTGCGCGAGCCATTGAGACGCAATGTTACGTGCTCGCGGCTGCCCAGGGCGGGACGCACCCGGGACCGCGGGAAACCTTTGGACATGCCGCCATCGTCGACCCGTGGGGGCGTGTGCTGGCGCAACAGGATCAAGGCGAGGCCGTGCTGCTGGCCGAACGCGACAGCAGCGAACAGGCGTCCATCCGGGCGCGGATGCCGGTGTCCAGTCACCGGCGCTTTTTCTCGCAGGGCGCCCAGCGACCTGCATCAGAACGACGAATTTAAGGCGTAAAGCATATGAGCGAGTTGTTGTCCTCAGTCAGTGAACACCTCCTGGCGCCCGGTGGCGTCACGATCGAGAGCCTGCAAGGTGTGCTCGGCGATCTGGCCGGGCCGGGCATCGATGCGGCCGACCTGTATTTCCAGGGGCAGATCTCCGAGTCCTGGGCGCTGGAAGACGGCATCGTCAAAGAAGGCAGCTTCAACCTTGACCAAGGTGTGGGCGTGCGCGCGCAATCGGGCGAAAAAACCGGTTTTGCCTACAGCAATGCCATCACCCTGGAAGCCCTGGGCGCGGCGGCGCGGGCCGCCCGTTCGATTTCCCGGGCCGGGCAGCACGGCACCGTACAGGCATTCACCAGCCAGGATGTCGCGCAGTTGTATGCGCCGGACAATCCCCTGGAAGTGCTGACCCGTGCCGAGAAAGTCGATTTGCTCAAGCGAATTGATGCCGCGACCCGCGCCCTCGACCCTCGCATCCAGCAAGTCACCGTGAGCATGGCCGGTGTCTGGGAACGGATTCTGGTGGCATCCACCGATGGTGGTCTGGCGGCAGACGTGCGACCGCTGGTGCGTTTCAACGTCAGTGTGATCGTCGAGCAGAACGGTCGCCGCGAGCGCGGCGGTCATGGCGGTGGCGGTCGGACCGATTACCGCTATTTCCTCGCCGAAGACCGCGCCATGGGCTATGCCCGTGAAGCGTTGCGCCAGGCGCTGGTCAACCTTGAAGCCATTCCGGCACCGGCCGGTACCTTGCCGGTGGTGCTCGGTTCCGGTTGGTCGGGCGTGCTGCTGCACGAAGCCGTCGGTCATGGTCTGGAAGGCGACTTCAACCGCAAGGGCAGTTCGGCCTACAGCGGGCGCATGGGTGAGATGGTTGCGTCGAAGCTTTGCACCATTGTCGATGACGGTACCCTGGCCGGTCGCCGTGGCTCGTTGAGCGTCGATGACGAAGGCACGCCGACCGAGTGCACCACGCTGATCGAAAACGGCGTGCTCAAAGGCTACATGCAGGACAAGCTCAACGCGCGACTGATGGGCGTGGCTCGCACCGGTAACGGTCGTCGCGAATCCTACGCGCACCTGCCGATGCCGCGCATGACCAACACCTACATGCTTGCTGGCGAAAGCGATCCGGCGGAAATCATCGCTTCGGTGAAACGCGGTATCTACTGCGCCAACCTGGGTGGCGGTCAGGTGGACATCACCAGCGGCAAGTTCGTGTTCTCCACCAGTGAGGCGTACCTGATCGAGGACGGCAAGATCACCGCTCCGGTCAAGGGTGCGACCCTGATCGGCAACGGGCCGGAAGCCATGAGCAAGGTGTCGATGGTTGGTAATGATCTGTCGCTGGACAGCGGCGTGGGCACGTGCGGCAAGGATGGGCAGTCGGTGCCGGTGGGTGTCGGCCAGCCAACGCTGAAGATTGATGCGATCACCGTGGGTGGCACGGGTTCGTAAGAAGTGAGGCTGCGGGTGAGCTGCGAGGCAGCTCACCCGATTCGAGAATTAACGCAGACCGCGTTGAGTCTCGTCCAGCTCACGGATGTACTTGAAGATTTTACGGCTGGAAGCAGGAGGCTTGTTTTGCGCAACCTCATGCTGGGCCTGACGGATCAGGGAGCGCAATTGCTGGCGGTCCGCGTCCGGGTAGTCGACGACGAATTTTTCCAGAACGGCATCGTCGCCGGCGATCAGACGATCGCGCCAGCGCTCCAGGTTATGGAAGCGTTCGTTGTATTGGCGAGTGGAGGCATCGAGTTGATCGAGCAGAACCAGAATGGCGGCAGTGTCCTGATCGCGCATCAGTTTGCCGATGAATTGAAGGTGCCGTTTACGCGCGATGTTCGCGGTGTGCTTGGGCGCATCGGCCAGAGCCCGACGCATTCCGTCGGTCAAGGGCAGTTTTGCCAGCAAGTCAGGCTTGAGTGTTGTAAGGCGCTCGCCAAGGTCAACCAGAGCATGCAGCTCGCGTTTAACCTGGGATTTGCTTTTTTCTCCCGTATCGAGGGAGTCGTCGTAAGAATCAACCATGGTGGCCGTCCGCAAAGAAACGCCGCCATGATAACCAGTCGGGGGCCGCTTGTCCGGCCCGGTCGCTCGATGACCGTTACCGAAAGCAGAATTTGAGTGGAGAACAGCATGAGTGCAGTTGAAAGCGTCGGCCCACAAGCGTTGCCGGCACTGCAGGAACAAGTCGAGCAGATCATCGCTGAAGCCAAACGCCAGGGCGCCAGTGCCTGTGAAGTGGCGGTGTCACTGGAGCAGGGTTTGTCGACCACGGTGCGCCAGCGTGAAGTCGAAACCGTTGAATTCAACCGTGATCAGGGTTTCGGCATCACCTTGTACGTCGGCCAGCGCAAAGGCTCCGCCAGCACCTCGGCCAGCGGTCCGGAAGCTATCCGCGAGACAGTTGCCGCAGCACTGGCCATCGCCAAGCACACCTCTGAAGATGAAGCCTCGGGCCTGGCGGATGCCGCGCTGATGGCGCGGGATATTCAGGATTTCGACCTGTTCCACCAATGGGACATCACACCGGAACAAGCCATCGAACAGGCCCTGGCCTGTGAAGCCGCGGCGTTAGCCGCCGACAGCCGGATCAAGAACGCCGACGGTACCACCCTCAGCACCCATCAGGGCTGCCGCGTTTATGGCAATAGCCACGGGTTTATCGGCGGTTACGCGTCGACTCGCCACAGCCTGAGCTGCGTGATGATCGCCGAGGCCGATGGCCAGATGCAGCGCGATTACTGGTACGACGTGAACCGCCAGGGCAATCTGCTGGCCGACCCGGTCAGCATCGGCCAGCGCGCTGCGCAACGGGCGGCGAGTCGTCTGGGCGCGCGTCCGGTGCCGACTTGCGAGGTGCCGGTGCTGTTTTCCGCCGAGTTGGCTGGAGGACTGTTCGGCAGTTTCCTGTCGGCGATTTCCGGCGGCAGCCTGTATCGCAAGTCGTCGTTCCTTGAAGGTACTCTCGGTCAGAAGCTGTTTCCGGAGTGGCTGACCATCGACGAGCGTCCGCATCTGATGCGGGCATTGGGCAGCGCAGCGTTCGATGGTGATGGTTTGGCAACCTATGCCAAACCGTTCGTCGAAAAAGGTGAGTTGGTGTCGTACATCCTCGGCACCTACTCCGGTCGCAAGCTCGGCATGCCGAGCACCGCCAATGCCGGGGGCGTGCACAACCTGTTCGTCACCCATGGCGATGAAGACCAGGCCGCCTTGCTGCGCCGCATGGGCCGCGGATTGCTGGTGACCGAGTTGATGGGCCAAGGCCTGAACATGGTGACCGGTGATTATTCCCGGGGCGCGGCGGGTTACTGGGTCGAGAACGGCGAAATCCAGTTCGCGGTGCAGGAAGTGACCATTGCCGGCAACATGCGTGACATGTTCAAGCAGATCGTTGCCGTGGGTAACGATCTTGAGTTGCGCAGCAACATTCGCACCGGTTCGGTGCTGATCGAGCGGATGACGGTGGCGGGTAGCTAAAGCCCGGCAGCAATACAAAAAGGCGCGCCACCCATTGGGTGGCGCGCCTTTTTTATTGGCTACAACACAGATCCCCTGTGGGAGGTAACTTGCCCTTACAACCTTGTTTTGTTTCTCATTATCATTTAATAATAAATCTCATTACCGAGTGAACCCCGGATCATGAGTTCTGCCTTGCACGAGCAGCCGTACCTCGAAAGCTGGCGCTGGATGAGTCGCCAGATCCGTTGCGCGATGAACCCCGACGAGCCTCGCCTGATCGACCACTACCTGGCCGAAGGCCGGTATCTGGCGTGTTGCACGGCCACCTCACCCTGGACCGTCGCCGAAACCTCCTTCCGTTTGTTGCTCGATACCGCCGCCGATGTCGCGCTGCCGTGGCACTGGCGCACCTACTGTCTCGACCAGGCCTGGCGCCCGTTGCGCGACCTCGAACGCCTTTCGTTGTGCAAATGCCGCCTCAAGCGCTGGCAGAGCTACACCTGGCAACTGGCTACCTGCGAGTTGCAGCCCTCGATTCCTCTTACTGAACTGGTGCAAGGACTTTCTGATGAACAAGACACGTATTGAGCGCGACAGCATGGGCGAGCTTCAGGTCCCGGTGGACGCCCTCTACGGCGCACAGACTCAGCGTGCGGTGGATAACTTCCCGATCAGCGGCAAACCGATGCCGGTTCAGTTCATTCGCGCGCTGATCCTCGCCAAGGCAGCGGCCGCCCGCGCCAACGTCGAACTCAGGCAGATCAGCGAAGCCCAGGGCAAAGCCATCGTCGACGCGGCCCAAGGGCTGCTCGAAGGCGATTTCATGCAGCATTTTCCGGTGGATATCTTCCAGACCGGTTCCGGTACCAGCTCCAACATGAACGCCAATGAAGTGATCGCCACGCTGGCCAGTCGCTTGCTCGGCGAGGCGGTGAACCCCAACGATCACGTCAACTGCGGGCAAAGCAGCAACGACATCATCCCGACCACGATTCACGTCAGTGCCGCGCTGGCGTTGCATGAGCAGTTGCTGCCGGCGCTGACGCATCTGGTACAGGTCATCGAGCACAAGGCCGGGCAAGTTCATCACCACGTCAAGACCGGGCGCACGCACCTGATGGACGCCATGCCAGTGCGCATGAGCCAGGTGCTCAATGGTTGGGCGCAGCAGCTCAAGGCCAACATCGGCCATCTGCGAGACTTGCAGCCAAGCCTGCAATCCCTGGCCCAGGGCGGCACGGCGGTGGGTACGGGTGTCAATGCGCACCCCGAGTTCGCGGCACGTTTCAGCCAGCAGCTAAGCAAATTGACTCGGGTTGAGTTCCAGCCAGGCAAGGATCTGTTCGCGCTGATCGGCTCTCAGGACACTGCCGTTGCAGTCTCCGGACAGCTAAAGGCCACCGCCGTGTCGCTGATGAAAATCGCCAATGACCTGCGCTGGATGAACTCCGGCCCGCTGGCCGGCCTTGGCGAGATCGAACTCGAAGCCTTGCAACCGGGCTCCTCGATCATGCCGGGCAAGGTCAATCCGGTGATTCCGGAGGCCACCGCGATGGTCGCGGCTCAGGTCATCGGCAACGACAGTGTGATCACCATCGCCGGTCAGTCGGGCAATTTCGAACTGAACGTGATGCTGCCGATCATCGCCCAGAACCTGCTGAGCAGTATCGAGTTGCTGGCCAATTCCAGCCGTCTGCTGGCAGACAAGGCCATCGCCAGCTTCAAGGTCAACGAAGGCCGAATCAAGGAAGCGCTGTCACGCAACCCGATTCTGGTCACCGCGCTCAACCCGATCATCGGTTACCAGAAAGCTGCCGAGATTGCCAAAAAGGCCTATCAGCAAGGTCGGCCGGTGATTGACGTCGCGCTGGAACACACCGAGCTGTCGCGCAGCCAGCTGGAAGAATTGCTCAACCCGGAAAAACTCACCGCGGGCGGCGTGTAAGCCCCGTTACCGCTTTGGAGGCGCACCATGGAGCACTGGAAACGCACGATCGAAAGAGCCAATCGCTTTTTCATGCTGGGCGAATTAGTCGATGCCCGCGAGGCGTACCTGCAGGCACTGGCCCTGGCCCAGGTGCTGTTCGAGCGCTGGGCGGATGCCGACGAAGCGGTGGCGGCCTGCGTGATTTCCCATCACAACCTGGCGGACCTGCACCTGCGTCTGAACCAGCCGGAGGAGAGCGCCGAATACCTATGTGCCATCCACCAACGGCTGTTGCAGACCATGCAGGACCCGCGGCTACCACAAGCATTGCGTGAAGCGGCGTTGCGCCAGAGCAGCAAGACCTACGTTGAGCTGCTGAATTTCATCAGTGAGCACGGTGAGTACCCGCGTACCCATCGACTGCTGCACATCGATGTCGCTTCGCCTGCGCCTCATCATTATGGAGTCCATTGAACATGGCTTTTACCTTGCCTGCCTTGCCGTACGCCTACGACGCCCTGGAACCGCACATCGATGCGCAGACCATGGAGATCCACTACACCAGGCATCACCAGACTTATATCAACAACCTCAACGCGGCCGTCGAGGGTACCGAGTATGCCGAGTGGCCCGTGGAGAAACTGGTGTCTGCCGTCCAACAACTGCCGGAAAAACTGCGTGCGGCGGTGATCAACCAAGGGGGCGGCCACGCCAACCATTCGCTGTTCTGGGAAGTCATGACGCCCGGCGGTGGTGGCGAGCCCGAAGGTGCGCTGGCCAAGGCCATCGATGAACAACTGGGCGGCCTCGACAGCTTCAAGGAAGCCTTTACCAAGGCTGCATTGACCCGCTTCGGCAGTGGCTGGGCCTGGCTGAGCGTGACCCCGCAACAGACCCTGGTGGTGGAAAGCAGCGGTAACCAGGACAGTCCGCTAATGAACGGCAATACCCCGATTCTGGGCCTCGACGTCTGGGAACACGCCTATTACCTGCGTTATCAGAACCGTCGTCCGGAATACATCAGCGCGTTCTACAACGTGATCAATTGGCCGCAAGTCGCTGCGCGCTATCAGACCGCACTGGTTTAAGTCTTTTATAAAAACAATCCAAGGCAGGGCTATGGGCACTGAAACACTGGCGATCGGAAGTGGACGGATGTTTCGTTACGCGTTTGGATCGCTGTTACTGCTGGCGGGTATGAGCCTATTGGTTGCCCATGGGCTGGCATGGCTCGACCTTGAGCCGAAGTTGCTACGTGCACTGCAGGGCGGTGCGATCTGCGCCTTGGGTACCGCGCTGGGCGCGGTGCCGGTGTTGGTGATTCGGCGGATGCCACAGATGCTCAGCGACACTTTGCTTGGGTTTGGCGCTGGCGTGATGCTCGCGGCGACGGCATTTTCGCTGATCGTTCCGGGCATCTCTGCCGCCGAAGGGCTTGGCCTGTCACCCTGGGCGTCCAGTGGGCTGATCAGCTTCGGCATTATGCTCGGCGCATTCGGGTTGTTCCTGGTGGATCGGAAGGTCTCCGGGGCCAGTCCGGACATGCTGGTCGGCACGCTGGAGCGACCGGTCATTCCTCCGCGGATCTGGTTGTTTGTGTTTGCGATCATCGCCCACAACATCCCGGAAGGCATGGCTGTGGGTGTTTCGGCCGGTGGTGGAATGCCTGACGCCGACAGTCTCGCCATTGGCATTGCCTTGCAAGATGTGCCGGAAGGGTTGGTCATCGCTTTGGTACTGGCCGGGGCAGGGATGTCCAGGATCAAGGCGTTCCTGATCGGTGCCGCATCTGGGTTGGTCGAACCTGTGTTCGCACTGCTATGCGCGTGGCTGGTGAGCCTGGCCGAACTGCTGCTGCCTTTGGGGTTGGCACTGGCGGCGGGGGCGATGTTGCTGGTGGTGACCCATGAAATCATTCCCGAGTCGCGCCGCAATGGTCATGACAAGCTTGCCAGCCTCGGGCTGCTGATGGGGTTCTGTTTGATGATGGTGATGGATACAGCGCTGGCTTGATTTGTGGCAAAGCCCCCTCGCCACAAAAGCTCACCCGTCGTAGTGTTATTCGCCTTCGTCGAAGAAGTTGTTGATCAACGCCACCAGCGCGTTCAGCGCTTCCTGTTCCTGCTCGCCTTCGGTGCTCAAGTGAATCGTGGTGCCTTTGCCGGCGGCCAGCATCATCATCGCCATGATGCTTTTGCCATCGACCATGGACTCTGGTGTACGACCGGCCCGGATCTGGCACGGGAACTGACCCGCCACCCCAACGAATTTTGCAGAAGCGCGAGCATGCAGGCCCAGCTTGTTGATGATTTCGATTTCCAGAGCAGGCATCGCGGTGTGAATCCTTTAGCTGAGGTCGCGGTGGCGAACCTGGACGTTCTTCAGTGATTTTTGCAGCGCCTGCCCCAGACGCTCGGTCAGGTAGACGGAACGGTGATGTCCGCCAGTGCAGCCAATGGCAATGGTGACATAGGCGCGGTTGCTGGCGGCAAAACGCGGCAGCCACTTTAGCAGGTATGTGGAAATGTCCTGGAACATCTCTTCGACATCCGGTTGTGCCGCCAGATAGTCGGCAACCGGTTGATCGAGCCCGGACTGCTCGCGCAATTCCGGTTTCCAGTAAGGGTTGGGCAGGCAGCGCACATCGAACACCAGGTCGGCGTCCACCGGCATACCACGCTTGAACCCGAAGGACTCCACCAGGAACGCAGTGCCCGGCTCTGGCTGATTCAGCAGGCGCAGTTTGATGGCGTCGCGCAGCTGGTACAGGTTCAGGCTGGTGGTGTTGATCTTGAGATCGGCGAGGTCGGCAATCGGCCCGAGCAGGTCGCTCTCGACGCTGATGGCTTCGGCCAGCGAACGGTTGGCATTGGTCAGGGGGTGACGTCGGCGGGTTTCCGAGAAGCGCTTGAGCAGGGTTTCTTCGTCGGCGTCCAGGTACAGCACATCGCACTGGATGTGGCGGGCACGGACTTCCTCGAGCAGGTCGGGGAAGCGTGACAGGTGGCTGGGCAGGTTGCGCGCGTCAATGGAAACGGCGACCAGCGGCTGTAACAGCTCGGTATGAACCAAGGCGCGTTCGGCCAACTCCGGCAGCAGGCCGGCAGGCAGGTTGTCGATGCAGTAGTAGCCGTTGTCCTCAAGAACGTTGAGGGCGGTACTTTTACCTGAGCCGGAACGGCCACTGACGATGATCAAGCGCATGATTACTGACCGTTTTGCTCGTCCAGGACAACCTGATACAGGGCTTCGTTGCTTGCAGCACTACGCAGCTTTTCGCGAACTTCCTTGCGGTCGAGCATGCTGGCGATCTGTCGCAGCAGCTCAAGGTGCGCATCGGTGGCGGCTTCCGGGACCAGCAGCACGAACAGCAGGTCAACCGGCGCACCATCGATGGCGTCGAAATCGATAGGGGCGTCCAGGTGCATCAATGCACTGATGGGCGAAACACAGCCCTTGAGACGGCAATGTGGAATGGCGATGCCATTGCCAAACCCGGTGGAGCCGAGTTTTTCACGGGCAATCAGTGCCTCGAAGACATCTTGCATCTCCAGGGCCGGCACTTCGCGGGCGATCAGATTGGCAATTTGTTCGAGGGCTTTCTTTTTACTGCCTCCCGGCACGTTCACCAGGGAACGGCCGGGGGTCAGGATACTTTCAAGTCGGATCATGGGTAGGGAGTGTTAACGACCGGTTGCGCCCTGGAGGAGGCTCTGGGTCTTTTCCTTATGTTTTTTGAGTTGTTTATCCAGCTTGTCGGTGAGTGCGTCGATCGCGGCGTACATATCGGTATGTTCCGCGTTTGCGACCACTTCATTCCCGGGAATATGCAGCGTGGCTTCGATTTTCTGCTTCAGTTTTTCGACGGTCATCGTGACCTGCACATTAGTGATCTTGTCGAAATGTCGCTCCAATCGTTCGAGTTTTTCGCCGATGTAGGTGCGAAGAGGTTCGGTCACTTCCAGTTGGTGTCCACTGATGTTGACTTGCATACAGCTTCTCCTTCGTTGCCAGTGCATAAAGCGGTAGATCAGATGATCTACCACTGGAACGCTGTGGCGTGGCTCTACATCAACCGCTTGCGTTCGCTCGAAGGCGCGATCCCGAGGGATTCGCGGTACTTGGCGACGGTGCGGCGAGCCACCTGAATGCCTTGTGCCTCCAGTAAACCAGCGATCTTGCTGTCACTCAACGGCTTTTTCTGATTTTCCGCGGCAACCAGTTTTTTGATGATTGCCCGGATCGCCGTGGACGAGCATTCGCCGCCTTCGGAGGTGCTTACGTGACTGGAGAAAAAGTACTTCAGTTCATAAATGCCCCGGGGGGTGTGCATGAACTTCTGGGTGGTCACCCGTGAAATCGTCGATTCATGCATGCCGACCGCTTCGGCGATGTCATGCAGGACCAGCGGCTTCATGGCTTCGTCGCCGTACTCCAGAAAGCCGCGTTGATGCTCGACGATCTGGGTGGCAACCTTCATCAGGGTTTCATTGCGGCTTTGCAGGCTCTTGATAAACCAGCGGGCCTCCTGCAACTGATTGCGCATGAAGGTGTTGTCGGCGCTGGTGTCGGCGCGGCGCACGAAACCGGCGTACTGGGCGTTGACCCGCAGACGTGGCACCGACTCCTGATTCAGCTCCACCAGCCAGCGCTCGTTGTCCTTGCGCACGATAACGTCAGGAACGACGTACTCGGCTTCGGTGGACTCGATCTGCGAGCCCGGGCGCGGGTTGAGGCTCTGGACCAGTTCGATGACCTGGCGCAGTTCATCTTCCTTGAGCTTCATGCGGCGCATCAACTGGCTGTAGTCGCGGCTGCCAAGCAGGTCGATGTAATCGGTGACCAGGCGCTTGGCCTCGGCCAGCCAAGGTGTCTTGGCTGGCAACTGACGCAATTGCAGCAACAGGCATTCACCCAGGTTGCGGGCGCCGATGCCGGCGGGCTCGAACTGCTGGATGCGGTGCAGGACGGCTTCGATTTCGTCCAGTTCGATGTCCAGTTCCGGGTCGAAGGCTTCGAGGATTTCCTCGAGGGTTTCGTCCAGGTAGCCCTGATTGTTGATGCAGTCGATCAGGGTCACGGCGATCAGGCGATCGGTATCGGACATCGGGGCCAGGTTCAGCTGCCACAGCAAGTGGCTCTGCAGGCTTTCGCCGGCCGAGGTGCGGGTGGTGAAGTCCCACTCGTCGTCGTCACTGCTGGGCAGGCTGCTGGCGCTGGTCTGGTAAACGTCCTCCCACGCGGTGTCGACGGGGAGTTCGTTGGGGATGCGCTCGTTCCAGTCACCTTCATCGAGGTTATCAACCGTCGGGGCGCTTTCCTGGTAGGAGGGCTCCTGGATGTCAGTGTTGGGCTTTTGTTCGGCGTTGTCGGCCAAGGGGTCGGAATTGTCGAAGTCGTCGCCTTCTTCCTGGCGTTCGAGCATCGGATTGGACTCCAGGGCCTCCTGGATTTCCTGTTGCAGGTCCAGGGTCGACAATTGGAGCAGGCGGATGGCCTGTTGCAGCTGCGGTGTCATCGTCAGCTGCTGGCCCATTCTCAAGACTAGCGATGGTTTCATGGCAGGGGCTTAACACCTTATTCGCCGGCGCACATGCGCCATCCACTACAGGGCGCCGGGGCGCCAAACATAAGCAAATTATATGCCTGAAACTGAAGGGTTTGCCTAGAGCGCTGTAACAATAAAAGCTGCAAAGTTTTGTTGACAGGTTGCTCCGGCTGGCTCCTGAACATCTTTGAAGCGTCGGGTTTGCCTGGAGCGCTGTAACAATAAAAAAGAGTTGATTTTTTATCGAGACAAGCGCCCGTCGACTGCTCTGGCACCTCGGTGTCTTACAGGCGGAATTCGTGGCCCAGGTACACTTCCTTCACCAGGTCGTTGGCCAGGATGGTTTCAGCGTCGCCTTCAGCGATCAGTTGACCGTCATTGACGATATAGGCGGTTTCACAGATATCCAGGGTTTCACGAACGTTGTGGTCCGTGATCAGCACGCCAATGCCTTTGGCCTTGAGGTGGTGAATGATCTGCTTGATGTCACCGACCGAAATCGGGTCCACGCCGGCGAAGGGTTCGTCGAGGAGGATGAATTTCGGGTTGGTGGCCAGGGCGCGGGCGATTTCAACGCGGCGGCGCTCACCACCGGACAGGCTCATGCCGAGGTTGTCGCGGATGTGGCTGATGTGAAATTCCTGCAACAGGCTTTCCAGCTCTTTGCGACGACCGGCCTTGTCGAGCTCCTTGCGGGTCTCGAGGATGGCCATGATGTTGTCGGCCACCGACAGTTTGCGGAAGATCGATGCTTCCTGCGGCAAGTAGCCGATACCGGCCTTTGCGCGGCCATGCATCGGCTGGTGGCTGACGTCCAGGTCATCGATCAGGACGCGGCCCTGGTCGGCCTGTACCAGGCCGACAATCATGTAGAAGCAGGTGGTCTTGCCGGCGCCGTTCGGGCCAAGCAGGCCGACAATCTGACCGCTGTCGATGGACAGGCTGACGTCGCGCACGACCTGGCGGCTCTTGTAGCTCTTGGCCAGATGCTGAGCTTTCAGAGTTGCCATTACTGGGCCTTTTGCTCGTCGGTTTTCTTCTTCGGCTGGATCACCATGTCGATGCGCGGGCGCGCCTCGGTGACCTTGCTGCCTGTGGCGCGACCGGCGCTGGCGAGCTTCTTGTCCGTGTCGTAGACAATTTTCTCGCCTTGGGTGACGTTGTTGTCCTTGTCGACAACTTTGGCCTTGTCGATCAGTACGACGCGATTTTGCGCGGCGTGATACTGGATCGTCACGCCCCAGCCCTGAACAGGCTTGGTATCGCCAGCTGTTTGCAATTGCTCGAAGTACGCCAGGTTGCCCACCGAGGTCACTACGTCGATGTCGCCAGCCGGGGTGCGGGTAATGGTAACGGTGTTGCCTGTCACCTTCATCGAGCCTTGGGTGATGATCACGTCACCCTTATAGGTAGCAATACCTTGCTTGTCGTCCAGTTGGGCATCGTCGGCCTGAATGCGGATAGGCTGCTGTTGATCTTCCGGCAGAGCCCAGGCGCTCACGCTTCCCAGTGCTGCGCCCAGACTGAGCAAAATCGGGAGGGTTTTAACGAGCCTCATACTGTCCTCTTACGTTCGATAGCAGGTGTATCCTGCTTTCTTTCAAATACGCCTTCATTCCCTTGCCAGTCGATACACCGCCAGCGCCGTCGATTCTAACGTCTTGCTCGGTCTGCGCATATTGCTGCTGCGGGAACACGGTCATGCGGGTGCTGGTGATCAGGGTTTTACGGTTTTTCTCGTCAAAGCGCGTGATGCGCACGTCATCGATCAGTTCGACCTGTGTGCCATCAGGGTTGACCTCGCCGCGCAGGCTCTGGACGTGCCACGGGAATTCAGTGCCGCGGAACACATTCAGGTCGGGGTTGGTCAACAATGTCACCTCGGTCGCTTTCAGGTGCTCGACCTTGTCGGACACCAGATCATATTGCAGCTTGCCGTCCGGCAGGTACTGCACGCTGTGGGCGTTGATGGCGTAATAGTCGATCGCGCTTTCATCGACCGGCGTTACCGGCTTGTCGAGGAAGCGTTCCGGGCTGATGTTCCAGTAGCCAACCGCGGCGAATATCGCCGCGATGCAACTGAACATCAGGGTGTTGCGAAACTTTTTGCTCAGCATAGTGGGCTCACAGGTACGCCGCATTGGCCGCATCGAGGCGGTCCTGGGCGCGCAGGATCAATTCGCAGAATTCGCGAGCGGCACCTTCGCCGCCACGGGCGAGGGTGATGCCGTGAGCGTGTTCACGCACGAAGCTGGCGGCATTGGCCACCGCCATGCCCAGGCCGACGCGGCGAATCACCGGCAGGTCCGGCAGGTCATCGCCGAGGTAGGCCACCTGCTCATAGCTCAGGTTGAGTTGGGCCAGTAGCTCATCGAGTACCACCAGTTTGTCTTCGCGCCCCTGATACAGATGCGGGATGCCGAGGTTTTTGGCCCGTCGCTCGACCACCGGGGTCTTGCGGCCACTGATGATGGCCGTCTGCACGCCAGCGGCCATCAGCATCTTGATACCCTGGCCGTCGAGTGTGTTGAAGGTCTTGAATTCGCTGCCGTCTTCGAGGAAGTACAGGCGCCCGTCGGTCAGCACGCCATCGACATCGAACACTGCCAGTTTGATCTGTTTGCCGCGTTGCAACAGGTCCGCACTCATTACATTACTCCTGCACGCAGCAAGTCGTGCATGTTCAAGGCGCCGACCGGGCGGTCTTCACGGTCGACCACGACCAGCGCGTTGATTTTATGATCTTCCATGATTTTCAGCGCTTCGGCGGCGAGCATCTCGGCGCGGGCAGTCTTGCCATGTGCAGTCATGACCTGGTCGATTGTAGCGCTATGGATGTCGATGCTACGGTCCAGCGTGCGGCGCAAGTCACCGTCGGTAAAGATCCCGGCCAGCTTTCCATCGGCTTCCAGGATCACGGTCATGCCCAGGCCTTTGCGGGTCATTTCCATTAGCGCGTCCTTGAGCAGGGTGCCGCGCTGCACCTGCGGCAGTTCCTGGCCTGCGTGCATGACATTTTCCACTTTCAGCAGCAGGCGTCGGCCCAGGGCGCCGCCGGGATGGGAAAAGGCGAAGTCTTCGGCGGTAAAGCCACGGGCTTCCAGCAGCGCGACGGCCAGGGCGTCGCCCATGACCAGGGCGGCGGTGGTCGACGAGGTGGGTGCCAGGTTCAACGGGCAGGCTTCGTGTTCGACGTGAACATTCAGGTTGACCTCGGCGGCCTTGGCCAGCGCGGAGTCAGGATTGCCGGTCACACTGATCAATTGAATGCCCAGGCGTTTGATCAGTGGCAGCAGGGTCACGATTTCATTGGTGGAGCCGGAGTTCGAGAGCGCCAGAATGATGTCGTCACGGGTAATCATGCCCATGTCACCGTGGCTGGCTTCAGCCGGGTGCACAAAAAATGCCGTGGTGCCGGTGCTGGCCAGGGTCGCGGCAATCTTGTTGCCGATGTGCCCCGACTTGCCCATGCCGACCACGACCACGCGGCCTTTGCTGGCCAGAATCATCTCGCAAGCGCGTACGAAATCTGCGTCGATATGGGGTAGCAGGCCTTGCACGGCTTCTACCTCGAGGCGGATGGTGCGTTGTGCTGATTGAATCAGGTCGCTGGATTGGCTCATGTCAGAAATCGTATAGCCTGATGAAAAGGCGGCGATTATAGCGGTTATGATCGAATCCCTCACGCTAGTTCGTCGCGCATTGTCATCCTTGTTGCCGGAAACCTTCTAAACGGGGCTTTCAACCTGTCATACAGTTGAACATGTCCTGGCTTTGGCCTTGGGGGCGCAGCCTTTGCAGTGATATAGTTCGCCGCCAGTTCGGCCTGCCCGGGAGGTATGTGCTTTCGTGAGAAAGTCAGGCGTCCGAGTGAGAGGCTGCATCGCAAGGAGTTTAGATGAGTGCCGATAACGCCTACGCGGTCGAGCTGAAGGGACTGTCCTTCAAGCGCGGTGCGCGCAGCATTTTCAATAATGTCGATATCCGTATCCCACGCGGCAAGGTCACCGGCATCATGGGGCCTTCCGGGTGTGGCAAGACCACGCTCTTGCGTCTGATGGGCGCCCAGTTGCGGCCCACCAAGGGCGAAGTCTGGGTCAACGGTCAGAACCTGCCAAAACTGTCGCGCAGCGATCTGTTCGATGCGCGCAAGCATATGGGCGTACTGTTTCAGAGCGGTGCACTGTTTACCGACCTCGATGTCTTCGAGAACGTCGCTTTTCCGCTGCGGGTTCACACGCAACTGCCGGACGAAATGATCCGCGACATCGTCCTGCTCAAGCTGCAGGCCGTGGGCTTGCGCGGTGCCATCGAACTGATGCCCGACGAGCTTTCCGGCGGCATGAAGCGCCGTGTCGCGCTGGCCCGGGCGATCGCGCTCGATCCACAGATCCTCATGTACGACGAGCCCTTTGTCGGCCAGGACCCCATCGCAATGGGCGTTCTGGTGCGTCTGATTCGTTTGCTCAACGATGCGCTGGGCATCACCAGCATCGTGGTATCCCACGACCTGGCCGAGACCGCGAGCATTGCCGATTATATTTATGTGGTGGGCGATGGTCAGGTATTGGGGCAGGGCACGCCGGACGAGTTGATGAACTCGGATGAGCCGCGCATTCGTCAGTTCATGACCGGTGAACCCGACGGCCCGGTTCCGTACCACTTTCCAGCGACGGATTACCGCGCAGATCTTCTGGGGAAGCGCTGATGCGCAGAATTTCATTGGTAGAACGCGTTCGCCGCTTCGGCCAGGCCGGCATCGATGTGTTGGCGGTGTTCGGGCGTTCGAGCCTGTTCCTGTTCCATTCCTTGCTTGGCCGGGGCGGAATCGGTGGCGGTTTCGGGCTGCTGGTCAAGCAGTTGCACTCGGTGGGCGTGATGTCCCTGGTGATCATCGTGGTCTCCGGGGTATTCATCGGCATGGTGCTGGCGCTGCAAGGCTTCAACATTCTTTCCAGCTATGGTTCAGAACAGGCCGTCGGGCAGATGGTGGCGCTGACGCTGCTGCGTGAACTGGGGCCGGTGGTGACCGCCTTGCTGTTCGCCGGGCGCGCAGGTTCGGCGTTGACCGCCGAAATCGGCAACATGAAGTCCACCGAGCAGTTGTCCAGCCTGGAAATGATCGGGGTCGACCCGCTCAAGTACATCATCGCGCCACGCTTGTGGGCCGGTTTCATTTCCCTGCCGGTGCTGGCGATGATTTTCAGCGTGGTGGGTATCTGGGGCGGCTCGTGGGTGGCGGTTGACTGGCTGGGGGTCTATGAAGGCTCCTACTGGTCGAACATGCAGAACAGCGTGACCTTCGCGGACGATGTGCTCAACGGGATCATCAAAAGCATCGTCTTTGCCTTTGTCGTGACCTGGATCGCCGTATTCCAAGGCTATGACTGCGAACCCACTTCCGAGGGGATCAGTCGTGCCACTACCAAGACCGTTGTGTATGCCTCGTTGGCAGTGCTCGGCCTGGACTTTATTCTGACCGCCTTGATGTTTGGAGATTTCTGATGCAAAACCGCACCCTGGAAATCGGTGTCGGCCTTTTCTTGCTGGCTGGCATCCTGGCTTTGCTCTTGTTGGCGTTGCGGGTCAGTGGCCTGTCTCCGACTCCGAGCACCGACACATATAAACTTTACGCCTACTTCGACAATATCGCCGGTTTGACGGTCAGAGCAAAGGTGACCATGGCCGGTGTGACCATCGGCAAGGTCACGGCCATCGATCTGGATCGCGACAGTTTCACCGGTCGGGTGACCATGCAGCTGGAAAAACGCATCGATAATCTGCCTGCGGACTCTACTGCATCTATTCTGACCGCTGGCCTGTTGGGCGAGAAGTACATCGGTCTCAGCGTGGGCGGGGAAGACACCCTGCTCAAGGATGGTGGAACCATCCATGACACGCAGTCATCGTTGGTGCTCGAAGACCTGATCGGTAAATTCCTGCTCAATACCGTTAGCAAAGAAGCTAAATGAGGAACTGTTAAATGATCTCTACCTTGCGACGTGGCCTTTTGGTACTGCTCGCGGCGCTGCCGCTGGTAGCCAACGCCGTGGCGGCGCCTTCGGCGCACGATCTGGTACAGGACACCACTAATCGGATGCTGGCCGATCTGGCGGCCAATAAAGAAAAGTACAAGCAGGATCCGCAAGACTTTTATGCGGCGCTGAACACCATCGTCGGGCCGGTTGTGGATGCCGAGGGTATTTCCAAGAGCATCATGACGGTCAAATACTCGAAGAAAGCTACGCCTGCGCAGATGAAGACCTTCGAAGAAAACTTCAAGAAGGGTCTGTTCCAGTTCTATGGCAATGCCTTGCTGGAGTACAACAACCAGGGCATCACCGTTGATCCGGCCAAAGACGAATCGGGCGACCGTACCAGTGTCGGCATGACCGTCAAGGGCAGCAGCGGCGCGATCTATCCAGTGTCCTACACGCTGGAAAAGATCAACGGCGAGTGGAAACTGCGTAACGTCATCATCAACGGCATCAACATCGGCAAGCTGTTCCGCGATCAGTTCGCCGATGCGATGCAGCGCAATGGCAACGACCTGGACAAGACCATCAATGGTTGGGCCGGGGAAGTCGCCAAGGCCAAGGAAGCCACCGACAAGAAACCAGAGCAGTCAGCCCAATGAGTGAGTCGGCAGTCCAGATGGACGAAGCAGGCGAGCTGCGACTCAGTGGCGTGCTGGATTACCGCACCGGCCCTGGCCTGCGCGAGCAGGGCAAGGCGCTGATCAAGGCCAGCAAGGCTGCGGCGCTGGTGGTCGATTGCTCGGCGGTGACCAAGTCCAGCAGTGTTGGTTTGTCGTTGTTGCTGTGCTTTATCCGCGATGCGCAGGCGGCCGGCAAGGCCCTGAGCATCCACGGGATGCCGGAAGACATGCGTGAAATCGCTCAGGTCAGCGAGATGACCGAGCTGTTGGCGCACCCCTGACACGCATCTATAAAAAAGCCCCCCGTCCGAGTCCTGCTTGGCGGGGTTCGCAGGCGCGGGGCTTTTTTGTATGATGTCCGACCCGCGCGCACAGGGCGCCGATTGAGGTTGAGCATGCAGGCCGTAGAAGTGAAGAGCTTCCTAGAAGGAAAGCTGCCCGGAACGAAAGTAGAAGTCGAGGGCGAAGGCTGCAATTTCCAGCTGAACGTGATTAGCGATGAACTGGCGGCGTTGAGCCCGGTGAAGCGTCAGCAGCAGATCTATGCCCATTTGAACCCGTGGATCACCGATGGCAGCATCCATGCGGTCACTATGAAATTTTTCAGCAGCGCGGCCTGGGCCGAGCGCACCTGAGCCCAAGGGCGTCGAGATTCTTATGGATAAATTGATTATTACTGGCGGTGCTCGTCTTGACGGCGAAATCCGCATCTCCGGGGCAAAGAACTCTGCCCTGCCGATCCTGGCTGCCACCTTGCTGTGCGATGGCCCGGTGACCGTGGCCAACCTGCCGCACCTGCACGACATCACCACCATGATCGAGCTGTTCGGCCGCATGGGCATTGAGCCGGTGATCGACGAGAAACTCGCCGTCGAAATCGACCCGCGCACCATCAAGACCCTGGTCGCACCGTACGAACTGGTTAAAACCATGCGTGCGTCGATTCTGGTACTGGGCCCGATGGTTGCCCGTTTCGGTGAAGCCGAAGTCGCCTTGCCTGGCGGTTGCGCCATCGGTTCGCGTCCGGTTGACCTGCACATCCGTGGCCTGGAAGCCATGGGCGCAGTCATCGACGTCGAAGGCGGCTACATCAAGGCCAAGGCGCCTGAAGGCGGCCTGCGCGGTGCGCACTTCTTCTTCGACACCGTCAGTGTGACCGGTACCGAAAACATCATGATGGCCGCAGCGCTGGCCAAAGGCCGCAGCGTCCTGGCTAACGCCGCGCGCGAGCCTGAAGTGGTCGACCTGGCGAACTTCCTGAACGCCATGGGTGCCAAGGTTTCCGGCGCCGGTACCGACACCATCACCATCGATGGCGTCGAGCGTCTGCACACCACCACTTACAAAGTGATGCCAGACCGTATCGAAACCGGTACCTACCTGGTTGCCGCTGCCGTGACCGGCGGCCGCGTGAAGGTCAAGGACACCGATCCGACCATCCTCGAAGCCGTTCTGGAAAAGCTCCGTGAGTCCGGTGCCGAAATTACCTGCGGCGAAGACTGGATCGAGCTGAACATGCACGGTAAGCGTCCGAAAGCTGTCAACGTGCGGACCGCTCCGTACCCGGCGTTCCCGACTGACATGCAGGCGCAGTTCATCTCCCTCAACGCCATTGCCGAAGGCACCGGTGCTGTGATCGAGACGATCTTCGAAAACCGCTTCATGCACGTCTACGAGCTGCACCGCATGGGCGCCAAGATCCAGGTCGAAGGCAATACCGCCATCGTTACCGGCACCGAAAAACTCAAGGGCGCGCCAGTGATGGCGACCGACCTGCGTGCTTCGGCCAGCCTGGTGATCTCGGCGCTGATCGCCGAAGGCGACACCCTGATCGACCGCATCTACCACATAGACCGTGGCTACGAGTGCATCGAAGAAAAACTGCAGATGCTGGGCGCCAAGATCCGCCGCGTTCCGGGCTAGTTGTTACAGATGGGGCACAGGGACGTGCCCATTGGTTTTGTTTCAAGTCGAGCCGGTTTCCGGCTCGATGTGTGTCCGGCGCCATTTGCGACCGGGCATGAGTACCTTGATAAGGACTGACGTTTCCCATGTTGACCATCGCACTGTCCAAGGGCCGCATCCTTGACGACACCCTGCCGCTTCTGGCTGAAGCGGGCATCGTGCCGACCGAGAATCCGGACAAGAGCCGCAAGCTGATCATTCCCACGACCCAGGAAGATGTACGCCTGCTGATCGTGCGTGCCACCGATGTGCCGACCTATGTCGAACATGGTGCCGCCGACCTCGGTGTTGCCGGTAAAGATGTGCTGATGGAATATGGCGGCCAGGGCCTGTACGAGCCACTGGACCTGCAAATTGCCCAGTGCAAGTTGATGACTGCCGGCAAGGTTGGCGCGGTCGAGCCCAAGGGTCGCCTGCGCATCGCCACCAAGTTCGTCAACGTTGCCAAGCGTTACTACGCTGAGCAGGGTCGTCAGGTCGACATCATCAAGCTGTACGGCTCGATGGAGCTGGCACCGCTGATCGGCCTTGCCGACAAGATCATCGACGTGGTCGACACCGGTAACACACTGCGGGCCAACGGCCTGGAGCCACAGGATTTCATTGCTGCCATCAGCTCCCGGCTGATCGTCAACAAAGCTTCGATGAAGATGCAGCACGCCCGTATCCAGGCGTTGATCGACACCCTGCGCAAGGCAGTGGAGTCTCGACACCGCGGCTGATTCACCCGCGCGACGTTAAGTCGCGCCCGTCTATCCGCCTCATAGCCAGAATTCTCAGGTGCCCAAGCGGAAACGACTGCTAAGTTAGGGCGCCTGAGTTTTTGCCATTCCTATGAGGCTCTCGCTATGACCGCACCGACTGCAATTCGCCGACTCAACGCTGCTGACCCGGATTTCGCGCATCATCTGGATCATCTGCTGAGCTGGGAAAGTGTGTCTGACGACTCGGTCAATCAGCGGGTGCTGGACATCATCAAGGCCGTGCGTGAGCGTGGCGACGCGGCACTGGTGGACTTTACCCGGCAGTTCGACGGCCTGGACGTGAAGTCCATGGCCGACCTGATCCTGCCGCGCGAGCGTCTGGAGCTGGCGCTCACCCGCATCTCCGTGCCTCAGCGCGAAGCCCTGGAAGTCGCCGCCGCCCGTGTGCGCAGCTACCACGAAAAACAGAAGCAGGACTCCTGGAGCTACACCGAGGCCGACGGCACCGTGCTGGGCCAGAAAGTCACGCCGCTGGACCGCGCCGGCCTGTACGTACCGGGCGGCAAGGCGTCGTACCCGTCGTCGGTGTTGATGAACGCGATTCCGGCCAAGGTCGCCGGCGTCACCGAAGTGGTCATGGTGGTGCCGACCCCGCGCGGTGAAATCAACGAACTTGTGCTGGCTGCTGCCTGCATCGCCGGCGTCGACCGTGTGTTCACCATCGGTGGCGCTCAAGCCGTTGCTGCATTGGCTTACGGCACCGAAAGCGTGCCGAAGGTCGATAAAGTGGTCGGCCCGGGCAACATCTATGTCGCCACCGCCAAGCGCCACGTGTTTGGCCAGGTTGGTATCGACATGATCGCCGGGCCCTCCGAGATCCTCGTGGTGTGCGACGGCCAGACCGATCCGGACTGGATCGCCATGGACCTGTTCTCCCAGGCCGAGCACGACGAAGACGCCCAGGCGATTCTGGTCTGCCCCGACGCCGAGTTCCTCGACAAGGTCGCCGCCAGCATCGCCAAGCTGATGCCGACCATGGAGCGCGCCGCGATCATCGAGACCTCGATCAATGGCCGTGGTGCACTGATCAAGGTGCGTGACATGGAGCAAGCCATCGAAGTGGCCAACCGCATCGCGCCGGAGCACCTCGAATTGTCCGTTGCCGATCCACAAGCCTGGCTGCCGCAAATCCGCCACGCCGGTGCGATCTTCATGGGGCGTCACACCTCCGAAGCCCTGGGCGACTATTGCGCAGGCCCGAACCACGTGTTGCCGACTTCCGGCACTGCCCGGTTCTCCTCGCCACTGGGTGTGTACGACTTCCAGAAACGCTCGTCGATCATTTTCTGTTCCGAACAGGGTGCTTCCGAGTTGGGCAAAACCGCTTCCGTGCTGGCCCGTGGCGAGTCGCTGACCGCCCATGCCCGCAGCGCCGAATACCGCATCGTTGACGACAAGCAGGTGAAATGAACATGAGTAAATTCTGGAGCCCGTTCGTCAAGGATCTGGTGCCTTACGTGCCGGGCGAACAACCCAAGCTGACCAAACTGGTCAAGCTAAACACCAACGAAAACCCGTACGGCCCATCGCCAAAAGCCCTCGCGGCGATGCAAACCGAACTCAATGACAATCTGCGTCTGTACCCGGACCCGAACAGCGACCTGCTCAAGCAAGCCGTTGCCAGGTACTACGGCGTGCAAGGCAATCAGGTGTTCCTCGGCAACGGTTCCGATGAAGTGCTGGCGCACATCTTCCACGGTTTGTTGCAACACGATCAGCCGCTGCTGTTCCCGGACATCAGCTACAGCTTCTACCCGGTCTACTGCGGGTTGTACGGCATCAAGTTCGACGCGGTGCCGCTGGACGAGCAGTTCCAGATCAACCCGGCGGACTACGCCAAACCGAACGGCGGGATCATCTTCCCTAACCCGAATGCGCCGACCGGTTGCCTGTTGGCGCTGGAAGCGGTGGAGCAGATTCTCAAGGCCAGCCCGGATTCGGTGGTGGTGGTCGACGAAGCCTACATCGATTTCGGCGGCGAGACGGCAATCTCCCTGGTCGATCGTTATCCAAACCTGCTGGTGACCCAGACCCTGTCCAAGTCCCGTTCCCTGGCCGGTCTGCGGGTAGGCCTGGCGGTCGGCCATCCCGACCTGATCGAGGCGCTGGAGCGGATCAAGAACAGCTTCAACTCCTATCCGCTGGATCGCATGGCGAATGTCGGCGCTGCCGCCGCGTTCGACGATCGCGAGTATTTCGACAAGACCTGCCGGTTGGTGATCGAGAATCGCGAGAAGGTCGTTGCACAGCTAGAGGAGAAGGGTTTTGAAGTGCTGCCATCGGCGGCGAACTTCATTTTCGCCCGTCACCCCCGGCACGATGCGGCGGGGCTTGCGGCGAAGCTGCGCGAGCAAGGCGTGATCGTTCGGCACTTCAAGCAGGAGCGGATTGCCCAGTTCCTGCGGATCTCCATCGGCACGCCAGAGCAGAACCAGGCGCTGATCGACGGCCTCGGCGACCTCTAAACCACCCTCAAAACCTGTGGGAGCGAGCCTGCTCGCGATAAGGCCATAACACTCAACATCTTTGTTGACTGTTAAATCGCCATCGCGAGCAGGCTCGCTCCCACATTGGTTTTGGCTACAGCTTACTTTTCTTCTGCGTCCTTGACCGGAGCCGGCGGTGGACGCAGGCCGACTTCTGCCGTCAGCTTGAGCTCCTTGCCGTTGCGCATCACCTGGATCGCGACCTTGTCGGTCGGCTTGATCCGCGCCACCTGATTCATCGAGCGACGGCCATCACCGGCCGGTTCGCCATCGATGGCAAGAATCACATCACCCAGTTGCAGGCCGGCCTTCTGTGCCGGACCATCGCGGAAAATCCCCGCCACGACAATGCCAGGGCGCCCGGACAAGCCGAACGACTCGGCCAGCTCCTGGGTCAGCGGCTGCACTTCGATACCCAGCCAGCCACGAATCACCTGGCCGTGCTCGATGATCGACTTCATCACTTCCATCGCCAGCTTCACCGGGATCGCGAAACCAATGCCCTGGGAGCCCCCGGACTTGGAAAAGATCGCCGTGTTGATGCCGGTCAGGTTGCCGATGGCATCCACCAGCGCACCGCCTGAGTTGCCCGGGTTGATCGCCGCATCGGTCTGGATGAAGTCTTCGTAGTTGTTCAGGCCCAGTTGGTTGCGCCCGGTGGCGCTGATGATGCCCATGGTCACGGTCTGGCCGACGCCGAACGGGTTGCCGATGGCCAGCGCGACGTCGCCGATGCGGATGTTGTCGGAGCGCCCCACGGTGATCGATGGCAGGTTCTTCAGGTCGATTTTCAGAACCGCGAGGTCAGTCTCCGGGTCGCTGCCGATCACCCGCGCCAGGGTTTCCCGGCCGTCCTTGAGCGCTACCACGATCTGGTCGGCGCCGCTGGTCACGTGGTTGTTGGTCAGGATGTAGCCTTCCGGGCTCATGATCACGCCGGAACCGAGGCTCGACTCCATGCGTTTCTGCTTGGGCGAATTGTCGCCGAAGAAGCGACGGAACTGCGGATCTTCGAACAACGGATGATTGGGTTTGTTGATGACTTTGGTGGTGTACAGGTTCACCACCGACGGCGCCGCGGTGGATACCGCTTCGGCATAAGACACCGGGCCCTGCTGCATGCTGGTGGTTTGTGGCGCTTGTTGCAGATTCACGTCGAGGCTCGGGAGCCCGACCCACTGCGGGTAACGCTGGATTATCAAAAGAGCGACAAGCACGCCGGCCAACAGCGGCCAGCCGGAAAAACGCAGCGCCTTGAGCATTAAGCAGTTCCTGAGAGAGTTGCAGGCGGTATGAGACCGCTCATAATGACGCGCATTATACGAGGCCGCACGCGCCTCTGAACGGGATATTTAGGAGTCTTTCATGGCCGTCGCCCTGAGCACCCTGGTCGAAGAAGCCGACCGTTACCTCAACAGCGCCAAAATCGCCGATTACTGCCCCAACGGCTTGCAAGTCGAAGGCCGTCCGCAAGTGATGCGCATTGTCAGTGGTGTCACCGCCAGCCAGGCCTTGCTCGATGCGGCCGTGGAGGCCAGTGCCGACCTGGTGCTGGTGCATCATGGCTACTTCTGGAAAGGCGAGAACCCGTGCATCACCGGCATGAAACAGCGCCGCTTGAAGACCCTGCTCAAGCACGATATCAGCCTGTTGTCCTATCACCTGCCGCTGGACCTGCACCCGGACGTCGGCAATAACGTGCAGCTCGCGCGGCAACTCGACATCACCGTCGAAGGTCCGCTGGACCCGGACAATCTGAAGATCGTCGGCCTGGTCGGCTCGCTGAATGAGCCGATGATGCCCCGGGATTTCGCCCGCCGCGTCCAGGAAGTGATGGGGCGTGAGCCGCTGTTGATCGAAGGCAGCGCCATGGTCCGCCGTATCGGCTGGTGCACCGGTGGTGGCCAGGGTTACATCGATCAGGCCATTCTGGCCGGCGTCGATCTGTACCTCAGCGGCGAGGCTTCCGAGCAAACCTTCCACAGCGCCCGGGAAAACGACATCAGCTTCATTGCCGCCGGTCACCATGCGACCGAGCGCTACGGCGTTCAGGCGCTGGGGGATTATCTGGCGCGGCGCTTTGCGTTGGAACACATCTTCATCGATTGTCCGAATCCGATCTGAAACGCCATCCCTGTAGGAGCGAGCCTGCTCGCGATGAACCCGAGAACACCGCGGGGTGTCAGGCTCCCAGCGTTATCGTTGACGACCATCGCGAGCAGGCTCGCTCCTACAGGGGGTGCGTTTGGCCCAAACGCGGGGGCATATTCATATGCTCTTTCGATCTAGTTGGCGTCCTGATTAGAAGAGGTCGCTGTGCTAGGATCCCCGCTCGAACACGGCCCGCTGGCCGTTCATAAGAAAGTTTTCGTGAGTAGCCATGGTCGACAAACTGACGCATCTGAAACAGCTGGAGGCGGAAAGCATCCACATCATCCGCGAGGTGGCCGCCGAGTTCGATAACCCGGTGATGCTGTACTCCATCGGTAAAGATTCCGCCGTGATGCTGCATCTGGCACGCAAGGCGTTCTTCCCGGGCAAGCTGCCGTTTCCGGTGATGCACGTCGACACTCGCTGGAAATTCAAGGAGATGTACAGCTTCCGCGACAAGATGGTCGCCGAGCTGGGCCTCGACCTGATCACCCACGTCAACCCGGACGGCGTGGCGCAGGACATCAACCCGTTCACCCACGGCAGCGCCAAGCACACCGACATCATGAAGACCGAGGGCCTGAAGCAGGCACTCGACAAGTATGGTTTCGACGCAGCATTCGGCGGCGCCCGTCGCGATGAAGAGAAATCCCGCGCGAAAGAGCGTGTGTACTCGTTCCGCGACAGCAAGCACCGCTGGGATCCGAAAAACCAGCGCCCCGAACTGTGGAACGTCTACAACGGCAAGGTCAACAAGGGCGAGTCGATCCGCGTCTTCCCACTGTCGAACTGGACCGAGCTGGACATCTGGCAGTACATCTACCTTGAAGGCATCCCGATCGTTCCGCTGTACTTCGCCGCCGAGCGTGAAGTCATCGAGAAGAACGGCACGCTGATCATGATCGACGACGAGCGCATCCTCGAGCACCTGAGCGATGAAGACAAAGCGCGCATCGTCAAAAAGAAAGTGCGTTTCCGTACCCTTGGTTGCTACCCGTTGACGGGCGCGGTGGAGTCCGAGGCCGAAAGCCTCACGGACATCATTCAGGAAATGCTCCTGACGCGAACTTCCGAGCGCCAGGGCCGTGTCATCGACCACGATGGCGCAGGCTCGATGGAAGACAAAAAACGTCAGGGTTATTTCTAAGGGGTTGTCATGTCGCACGTATCTGATTTGATCAGCGAGGACATCCTCGCCTACCTGGGCCAGCACGAACGTAAAGAGCTGCTGCGCTTTCTGACCTGCGGTAACGTCGACGACGGCAAGAGCACCCTGATCGGGCGCCTGCTGCACGACTCCAAGATGATCTACGAAGATCACCTGGAAGCCATTACCCGCGACTCGAAAAAAGTCGGCACCACCGGTGAAGACATCGACCTGGCGCTGCTGGTCGACGGCCTGCAGGCCGAGCGTGAGCAAGGCATCACCATCGATGTTGCGTACCGCTACTTCTCTACCGCCAAGCGCAAATTCATCATCGCCGACACCCCTGGCCATGAGCAGTACACCCGCAACATGGCCACCGGTGCTTCCACCTGTGACTTGGCGATCATCCTGGTCGACGCCCGTTACGGCGTGCAGACCCAGACCCGTCGCCACAGCTTCATCGCCTCGCTGCTGGGCATCAAGCACATCGTTGTGGCCATCAACAAGATGGACCTCAAGGACTTCGACCAGGGCGTGTTCGAGTCGATCAAGGCCGATTACCTGCAGTTCGCCGAAGGCTTGAAGATGAAGCCCACCACGATGCACTTCGTGCCGATGTCGGCTTTGAAGGGCGACAACGTGGTGAACAAGTCCGAGCGTTCGCCGTGGTACACCGGCCAGTCGCTGATGGAAATCCTCGAGACCGTGGAAGTGGCGGGCGATCGCAACTTCACCGACCTGCGTTTCCCGGTGCAGTACGTCAACCGTCCGAACCTGAACTTCCGTGGCTTCGCCGGTACGCTGGCCAGCGGCATCGTCAAGAAAGGCGACGAAGTCGTGGTGCTGCCGTCGGGCAAGAGCAGCCGCGTGAAATCCATCGTCACCTTCGAAGGTGAACTGGAGCACGCAGGTCCTGGTCAGGCAGTCACGCTGACCATGGAAGACGAAATCGATATCTCCCGTGGCGATCTGTTGGTTCACGCCGACAACGTGCCGCCGGTGACCGACAGCTTCGAAGCCATGCTGGTGTGGATGGCTGAAGAGCCGATGCTGCCGGGCAAGAAATACGACATCAAACGCGCCACCAGTTACGTGCCGGGCTCCATCGCCAGCATCGTCAACAAGGTCGACGTGAACACCCTGGAAGAAGGTCCGGCCAGCGCGTTGCAACTGAACGAAATCGGCAAGGTCAAGATCGCGCTCGATGCGCCGATTGCCCTCGACGGTTACGACAGCAACCGCACCACCGGCGCCTTCATCATCATCGACCGCTTGACCAACGGCACCGTTGGCGCGGGCATGATCGTCGCCCAGCCGTTGGCCCATGGCACCAGCACGCACCACGGCAAACTGGCCCACGTCGCCACCGAAGAACGCGCGCAGCGCTTCGGCCAGCAACCGGCCACCGTGTTGTTCAGCGGCCTGTCGGGCGCGGGCAAAAGCACCCTGGCGTATGCGGTTGAACGCAAGTTGTTCGACCTTGGCCGTGCGGTGTTCGTACTCGATGGCCAGAACCTGCGTCACGACCTGAACAAAGGTCTGCCACAGGATCGCGCCGGGCGTACCGAGAACTGGCGTCGTGCCGCGCACGTTGCGCGTCAGTTCAACGAAGCCGGTCTGCTGACCCTCGCAGCGTTCGTTGCCCCGAGTGCTGAAGGTCGTGAACAGGCCCGGGAACTGATCGGCAAGGAGCGTCTGCTGACGGTCTACGTCCAGGCTTCGCCGACAGTCTGCGCCGAGCGTGATCCGCAAGGCCTGTACGCGGCGGCCGGGGATAACATCCCGGGCGAGTCCTTCCCATACGACGTGCCGCTGGATGCCGATCTGGTGATCGACACCCAGTCCGTTTCGCTGGAGGAAAGCGTCAAGCAAGTGCTGGGTCTGCTGCGTGAGCGTGGTGCGATCTAAGCTTTAGCCGCAAATGAAAAACCCGCCGATGAGTGATCATCGGCGGGTTTTTTTGTGTTCTTGAAAACGCCTTCGCTGGCACCTCAATACTTCGCTGGATACTCGCGATGCATCTGCGCAAGCAACGCATCCTTGTCTTGCCACAGCTGATTGATCCAACCCTGAAATTGCAGGCGGTATTCACCGTCCTGGTCGTAATTCTTGCCGATGAACTGCAGCGGAATGTTCAGTTGCTGAAAATGCGCCACCACGTCTTTCACGTATCCACATAGCAGATCCCAGAACCAGGAAGCCTCTGAAAATCTAAAGTCAGAAGGAATAGTCAGAATCCTTGACCGGAAATGGACTACAAGAAAGTCGGAAGTTATGAAGTTTTATTGTTTTGTGAATGAGAATAGTGTTTGCAACAGGGTAGATGTGTTTTTGCGCAGGTTGTATCAAGTCGAGCAATTGCAAGGAAGTCGGTGGTTGCTTAAAAAGTAAGCCTTCGCTTGAGGATCAAGGTGTGCGAAATAAAATTTTTCCAGTTCCGGTTGGTTATGTTTCTAGTGCTTTTGAGATCATTTTCTGTGTAATTGTTCTGTTGTTGTATCTTGTTTTTTCTCTTTATATTTATAGTAGGTTGATAGAAGTTCCTCCGGTTCCTGATAAGTTAGTTATGAAAGATGCTTTTGTATATAGGGGGCATTCGCAAGCTTCAAAGACAACATCTTTTTTGTATCTGAGGGTTGGAGCTGATGACGCTGCTTACAAATATATAATTGAGGCTTCGAATCGTGATGTTATGTACACGGACTTTGATAAGCCAAGAAGGTTGTGGGTGGCAGTAGATGCTGACCAAAGTAAAAAATTTGTTTGGGGAGTATATGATGAAGATTATGGGTTGTTGATAAGTCGTCAAGATATATTGCGCTGGGCTAGCTCAGTTAATATCGATAATTACTTTGTGCTTTCTTTGTTGTTTATTTCATCGTTGTATTTCCTTTATATTGTTTTTTTGACTGGTGTTTGGAATAGATGTGCAGCGAAAAGGATGGCTTGTGAAAATAAATAAGATTGATGATGAGATATTTGTAATTGACGATTTTTTAACTCAAGGGGAAGAGGAATGCATAAATGTTCAACTCAAGGGCGCCGTTTGGAGATACAACTGGCCAAATTATGAGGAGCTTCCATTTGTTAGGCCTTGTTGGCATGTTTTTATTGCGGGTAAAGGTCGGCCGGATCGGAAATCATGTTTAGACGAATTAGGCAGAAGTGAATCTTGGCGTTTTCTTGTCGGCTTCTGGGAAAGGTTATCAATATTACATGATTTCAAAATCACGTTATTAGGTGTTTATGCAAATGGGCAAACATTTGGGCAAGACACGATCATACATCGGGATAACAAGACGCATCCAGGGATGACAGTGATCGTGTTTTGTAATGAGCACTGGCCAACGTCCTGGGGAGGTGAGCTCGTATTCTACGATGACAAAAAAGAAAAAATTATTAAATCAGTACTTCCAAAATCGCGGCGTGTGGTGATTTTTGATGGACGAGTTCCACATGCGGCGAGATCGCCTTCAGTAAAGTGTGATCAGGTAAGGATGACGCTTGCGTTCAAAACTGTGATTAAGGAGTAATATATGGCCGGGAAAGCTGAAATATTTGTAGCTGTCGTCAATGATGGTGTAACTATTGGCTCGGGGGCGACTGCAGTATCAGATCAGTTTTTAGTCAACGGAACTGGGATGGTGTTGCTGAATCAGTCGGTGCAAACCGGTGCTGTGATAGCGAGTGTTACGTCGGTGACAAAATTAGCAGGTCCTTATGTTCCGATTGTAAATATGCCGGTCAATATGGTCGCCGGCACGATAACTTTTCTAAAAATAGGGGTCGACTTCAGAGATGGACGCGAAATTAAGGCGGGTGACGTTGTCAGTCTAGTTGGTAATGTTGCAGGGGTGATTGCAACCATGGCTGTTTTGCTAGCTGCGCCATTTTCGGTTGTTGCTACCTTAAGTGTTGTAGCTATCGGCACCGGTATATATTCGATTTATAATTCAGAAGTGGTTGGTGCTATTGCGACAAATGCAAAAAATTTCTTCAGCGATAAAGGGTTGGAAAGCTACCTTGACTATGTATGTGCGCCGGATATGCAAATTGTCCACAAAAACACTTTGAGGGATGTCTACGGCAATCAGATGCTTTCCTGTAATTGGATATCTGAAACCGGAGAGCTACAGCCCTCAGCGGTACCTGTTTTCGATGAAAATATTGGCGGTGGAGGGGTATATATACCAATATCTCCTGTTTTACCGGCTCCTCCTCCTGATGTTATCCCAGTTGTAACTATCGGGCCGCTTGAGATTAATGATGGCTCTGATGACAGCGGTGATGAGTATGGATGCTGTACTGGGGGAAGTGATGGTTATGTGTAGCGAAACCCATATATAAGTTGTCTGTTCCTGATTTTTGTCTTCAGATTTTCAGTAAAAACCAACTGGATATTCGACAGTCTTAAGCGACAAGCCCGAGTCAGGCTGAACTTAAGAGTGCGCTGGTGTGTGGGTAATCGTCAGCTTCATCGCTTGGAACTGAGCTCCGTTTCGCTGGAAGAAGGCGTGAAGCAAGTGCTGGGTCTGCTGCGTGAGCGTGGTGCGATCTAAGCCTTAGCCGAAAAATGAAAAACCCGCCGATGAGCGATCATCGGCGGGTTTTTTATTGAGATTTACTCGATCACTGTGGGAGCTAGCCTGCTAGCGATTGCGGTGATTCAGTCAACAGATCTGCTGAATGTGAATCCGCGATCGCCAGCAGGCTGGCTCCCACAGGAGGTCAGTGTCGGTTCGGGAATTCCCGATGCATCTGTTCCAGCAACGCATCCTTGTCTTGCCACAACTGGTTGATCCAGCCCTGAAACTGCAGGCGGTATTCGCCATCCTGGTCATAGTTCTTGCCAATGAATTGCGGCGGAATCTTCAGCTCTTCGAAGTGCACCACCACGTCCGCCACATTCCCGCACAGCAAATCCCAGAAGCCCGGACGCCCGGCGGGGTAGTGGATGGTCACGTTGACCAGGGATTCAAGCTGCTCGCCCATCGCATCCAGCACAAAGGCAATGCCGCCTGCCTTGGCCTTGAGCAAGTACTTGAAGGGTGACTGCTGTTGCTTGTGCTTGCCCTCGGTGAAGCGCGTGCCTTCGACGAAGTTGAAAATACCCACCGGGTTGTCGCGAAATTTCGCACAGGTCTTGCGGGTGGTTTCCAGGTCCTTGCCTTTCTTCTCCGGATGCTTTTCCAGATAGGCCTTGGAGTAGCGCTTCATGAACGGAAAGCCCAGCGCCCACCAGGCCAGACCGATCACCGGGACCCAGATCAGCTCCTGCTTGAGAAAGAACTTCAACGGCTGAATGCGCCGGTTGAGCACGTATTGCAGCACCAGGATGTCGACCCAGCTCTGGTGGTTGCTGGTGATCAGGTACGAATGCTGATAGTCGAGGCCTTGCAGGCCGCTGATGCGCCAGCGCGTGCGGCGTACCAGGTTCATCCAGCCTTTGTTGATGCTGATCCAGGCTTCGTGGGTATGGCTCATCAGCCAGCCCGAGAGGCGCTGGGTGAAGGCGAACGGCAATACCTTGACGAGCGCCACGCAGAACAGGAACGAGCAGAGCAAAATCGTGTTCAGCGTCAACAGCAGCGAGGCGATCACGCCTCGCAGCGGAGCAGGTAGGAAGTCCAGCATTTACACATCCATAGGTCGGTTGGCAGCTTGAATCGCGGTCAACGCGATGGTGTAGACGATGTCATCGACCTGCGCGCCGCGCGGCAAATCGTTCACCGGTTTGCGCAGCCCTTGCAGCATCGGCCCGAGGCTGACGCAGTCGGCGCTGCGCTGTACGGCTTTGTGCGTGGTATTGCCGGTGTTGAGGTCGGGGAACACGTACACCGTGGCACGACCGGCCACCTGACTGTTCGGCGCCAGTTGCCGGGCCACGCTTTCGTTGGCGGCGGCGTCGTACTGCAAGGGGCCGTCGATCAGCAGTGAGTGCTGTTGTTCGTGCGCGAGCAACGTCGCCTCGCGGACCTTCTCGACCTCTTCGCCGCTGTCCGACTCGCCGCTGGAGTAGCTGATCATCGCCACCCGTGGCGTGATGCCGAATGCGGCGGCCGAATCAGCGCTTTGCAGGGCGATCTCGGCCAGTTCGCTGGCGCTTGGGTGCGGGTTCATCACGCAGTCGCCGTAGACCAGTACCTCTTCCGGGAACAGCATGAAGAACACCGACGACACCAGGGTGCAGCCCGGCGCGGTTTTGATCAGTTGCAGAGCAGGGCGGATGGTGTTGGCGGTGGTGTTGATCACGCCCGACACGAGGCCGTCGACTTCATCCAGGGCCAGCATCATGGTGCCGATCACCACGGTGTCTTCCAGTTGTTGCTCGGCCATCGGCGCGTTGAGGCTTTTGCTTTTGCGCAGCGCGACCATTGGCTCGACGTAGCGCTCGCGGATCAAGTCCGGGTCGATGATTTCCAGGCCTGGCGGCAGCTCGATGCCTTGGGCGCGGGCGACGGCTTGCACGTCCTCGGGCTTGGCCAGCAACACACAGCGAGCGATGCCGCGGGCCTGGCAGATCGCGGCAGCCTGCACGGTCAGCGGCTCGCTGCCTTCGGGCAGCACGATGCGCTTGTTGGCCGCCTGGGCGCGCTGGATCAATTGATAGCGGAACACCGCTGGCGACAGGCGCATTTCCCGTGGCGTACCGCAGCGCTGGTGCAGCCAGTTGGCATCGAGATGGCCGGCGATGAAATCGGTGATGATTTCGGCGCGCTCGCGGTCGTCGATGGGGATTTCCTTGTTCAGGCCATTGAGCAGGTTGGCGGTGTCATAGGAGCCGGTACTCACCGACAGCACCGGCAACCCGGCCTGCAGGGCGCCGCGGCACAGGTCCATGATGCGTGGGTCGGGCAGGGTGTCGCTGGTTAGCAGCAGGCCAGCCAGCGGCACGCCGTTCAGGGCCGCGAGGCTGACGGCGAGGATGATGTCGTCGCGATCGCCGGGGGTCACCACCAGCACGCCGGGCTTGAGCAACTCCACGGTGTTGCGCATGGTGCGGGCGCAAATGATGATCTTGGTCATGCGCCGGGTTTCGTAATCACCGGCGTTGAGCACTTGCGCGCCCATCAGGTCGGCGACGTCGCGGGTGCGCGGGGCGTTCAGTTCCGGCTGGAACGGAATGCAGCCGAGCAAGCGGAAATCACCACTGCGCAGCAACGGCGAATGTTCCTTCAGGCGCGTGGCGAAGGCCTCCATGCTCTCCTCGGTCTTGACCTTGTTGAGGATCACGCCGAGGACTTTCGGGTCTTTCGGGCCACCGAACAATTGCGCCTGCAACTCGACGCGACCTGAGAGTTCGGTCAGCACTTCGTTTTCCGGTGCCGAGACCAGGATCACCTCGGCGTCGAGGCTCTTGGCCAGGTGCAGGTTGACCCGCGCGGCATAACTGGCGCTGCGGGTCGGCACCATGCCTTCGACGATCAGCACGTCCTTGCCGACGGCCGCCTGCTGATAAAGGGCGATGATTTCTTCGAGCAACTCATCGAGCTGACCGTCGCCGAGCATGCGCTCGACATGGGCCAGGCCCAAGGGCTGGGGCGGTTTCAAGCCGTGGGTACGCGCCACCAGTTCGGTGGAACGTTCCGGGCCCGTATCGCCCGGGTGCGGCTGGGCAATCGGCTTGAAAAAACCGACCTTGAGCCCGGCGCGCTCAAGGGTACGCACCAGCCCGAGGCTGATGGAGGTCAGACCCACACCAAAATCGGTGGGCGCGATAAAAAAAGTTTGCATGCGGATTCTCTAAAGGTGCATTGCAAAGGCGATGACCTATAGCTGGTCGTCTACCGAAATTCAGTCGCCAAGGTTATCGCTAACCGAGCCTTGTGCGCACCAACCACAATCAAAGGGTTGGCCTATTTTTTCCTGGCGCTGCGCAGGGTCCATGACCCAGGCACGTGATTGCCATGGCGGTTGGTGCCGCAGGTGTTGGGTGTGGCCGCAGGAAAGCTCGGCCACCCAGTGGCCGTCCTCGTCCTGGTGGAAGCCTGTGATCGTCGAATCCCGTCTGTCCGGGTTGTGTTCGCTTTCGGACGATTGCTTCGCTAAACTTGGCCTTTCAATCTTCTTATGCAAAAGGTCTCGCCCCATGCTGATCGCCGCCAATAAGGCTGTCTCCATCGACTATACCCTGACCAACGACGCTGGTGAGGTCATCGACAGCTCCGCCGGCGGCGCGCCGCTGGTCTACCTGCAAGGCGCAGGCAACATCATCCCGGGCCTGGAAAAGGCTCTGGAAGGCAAGACTGTCGGCGACGAGCTGACCGTAGCCGTTGAACCGGAAGACGCTTACGGCGAATACGCTGCCGAACTGGTCAGCACACTGAGCCGCAGCATGTTCGAAGGCGTCGACGAGCTGGAAGTGGGCATGCAGTTCCACGCTTCCGCTCCGGACGGCCAGATGCAGATCGTGACCATCCGTGATCTGGACGGCGACGACGTCACCGTTGACGGCAACCACCCGTTGGCCGGTCAGCGCCTGAATTTCCAGGTCAAGATCATCGACATCCGTGACGCCAGCCAGGAAGAAATCGCTCATGGTCACGTCCATGGCGAAGGTGGCCATCACCACTGATTTCTGCGCTAAGCTCAGATAACTGGAGAGGCGCCCTGTGGGCGCCTTTTTAGTCTGCGGCTGTCCCTGACGACACCGCCAAGTGGCTGTTTCGAGAAGAACACGGGAATCTGGAGTACGCCATGAGTGCTTTTCACGACCTTAAATTGACAGCCCTGGATGGACAGGAGCTACCTCTGGCGCCTTTCAAGGGCCAAGTCGTACTGGTGGTCAACGTCGCCTCCAAATGCGGCTTGACCCCGCAGTACGCGGCGCTGGAAAACCTCTATCAGCAATACAAGGGCAAAGGCTTCAGCGTGCTGGGCTTGCCGTGCAACCAGTTTGCCGGGCAGGAACCGGGGACCGAACAAGAGATCAAGGACTTCTGCAGCCTCAACTATGGCGTGACCTTTCCGTTGTCCAGCAAACTGGAAGTCAACGGGCATGACCGTCATCAGTTGTACCGCTTGCTGGCGGGCGAGGGCGCGGAATTTCCCGGCGACATCACCTGGAACTTCGAGAAGTTCCTGCTGGGCAAGGACGGCCGTGTACTGGCTCGGTTCTCGCCGCGTACGGCGCCGGATGATCCGACCATCGTTCACGCGATTGAAAAAGCGCTGAGCTGATATCTCCCCCTGTAGGAGCGAGCCTGCTCGCGATGGTCGCCAACGATAACGCTGTAAGCCTGATACGGCGCGGCATTCTCTGGCTCATCGCGAGCAAGCTCGCTCCTACAGTATTTCGTACCTTTTAGTTCTTAATCACCAAAATCAATAATGCTGTTCAATGCGGTGGACTCTCCATATTATCGCCGTCATAAAATTACTTCCCGTGGAGCGTCCCATGCCCGTCAAAGCCCTGTTCAAACCGTTCCACCTCGGCACCCTCGAACTGCCGACCCGCGTC
Source organism: Pseudomonas fluorescens (assembly GCF_040448305.1). Taxonomy (NCBI): domain Bacteria; kingdom Pseudomonadati; phylum Pseudomonadota; class Gammaproteobacteria; order Pseudomonadales; family Pseudomonadaceae; genus Pseudomonas; species Pseudomonas fluorescens. The sequence goes on from NZ_CP148752.1 coordinate 948,024, forward strand.
GTCATGGCGCCGATGACCCGCTCCTTTTCCCCGGGCGGCGTGCCTAATTCCAAAGTGATCGAATACTACCGTCGTCGCGCCGCTGCGGGCGTCGGCCTGATCATCACCGAAGGCACCACCGTCGGTCACAAGGCGTCCAACGGCTATCCGAACGTTCCGCATTTCTACGGTGAAGCGGCCCTGGCCGGCTGGAAGAAAGTCGTCGACGCCGTTCACGCCGAAGGCGGCAAGATCGTTCCGCAGTTGTGGCATGTGGGCAGCGTGCGCCGTATTGGCACCGAGCCGGACGCCAGCGTGCCGGGTTATGGCCCGTCGGAAAAAGTGAAGGAAGGTCAGGTCGTGGTGCATGGCATGACCAAACAAGACATCCAGGACGTAATCGCCGCGTTCGCCCAGGCCGCCAAGGATGCCCAGAGCATCGGCATGGACGGCGTGGAAATCCACGGTGCCCACGGTTATCTGGTGGACCAGTTCTTCTGGGAAGGCAGCAACCAGCGTACCGACGAATACGGCGGCAGCCTGGCCAACCGTTCGCGCTTCGCCATTGAATTGATTCAGGCCGTGCGAGCCGCGGTCGGTGAAGGTTTCCCGATCATTTTCCGTTTCTCCCAGTGGAAGCAACAGGACTACACCGCGCGTCTGGTGCAAACCCCGGAAGCCTTGGGCGAGTTCCTCAAGCCGTTGGCCGACGCGGGCGTGGATATTTTCCACTGCTCGACCCGCCGCTTCTGGGAGCCGGAGTTCGACGGTTCCGAGCTGAACCTGGCCGGCTGGACCCGCCAACTCACTGGCAAACCGACCATCACCGTGGGCAGCGTCGGCCTGGACGGCGAGTTCCTGCAATTCATGGTCAACACCGACAAGGTCGCGCAACCGGCCAGCCTGGAAAAACTGCTGGAGCGCCTGAACAACGATGAGTTCGACCTGGTGGCGGTCGGCCGTGCCTTGCTGGTGGACCCGGACTGGGCGCAGAAAGTGCGCGACGGCCGTGAGGAAGACATTCTGCCGTTCAGCCGTGAGGCGTTGATGACGTTGGTTTAAGCGGCGACTGGACTGACGCTATCGCGAGCAGGCTCGCTCCCACACTGGATCTGTGCATGACATGGATCCCTTGTGGGAGCGAGCCTGCTCGCGATGGCGGACTTCAAATCACCAAAAACTCAGGGAGCAATCGGTGCATTTGGCACCACCATCTCCCCGGCACACGCCCCGCGCAACTGCCCTTCGAACTGCTCGATAATCGCCGCCCAACCCTGGCGACTGGCGTGCTGGCGCGCATTGAGCCTCACATTGCGCAAGGCTTCCCTTTCCTCCAGCAGCCATGCTGCTGCATCACAGAACGCTTCTTCGTCCCCCGGCATCGCCAGTACGCCGTTGTAGCCATGACGAATATGCTGGGCGGCTGCCGCCTGGTCGTAGGCGACCACGCCGAGCCCCGAAGCGAGTGCTTCAAGCACCACATTGCCGAAGGTTTCAGTCAGGCTCGGAAACAGAAACACGTCGCCCGAGGCATAGTGACACGCCAGGGCTTCACCCCGTTGGGTGCCGCAGAAAATCGCCTCGGGCATATCGTTTTCCAGTTCCTGGCGCTGCGGGCCATCGCCGACCACGATCAGTTTCAGCGTGCGCTGGGGATAACTCGCCTTGAGGGTATTGAAGGTGCGCTTGAGCAGGCCGAGATTCTTTTCCGGAGCCAGGCGGCCGACATGAATGACGGCGATGTCTGCCTCGGCCAGTCCCCATTGCTCGCGCAGGGCATTCAAGCGTTTGGCCGGGTGAAACAATTCGCTGTCGACCCCTCGGGACAGCAACGCTAGTCGCTCGAACTGACGTCGCTCCAGTTCCAGGCGCTGGCTGATGCTGGGCACCAGGGTCATGGTCGAACGGTTATGGAACCAGCGCAGGTAGTGAGTCAGCAGGCGCGTGAGCAAACCAAACCCGTACTGGTTGGAGTACTGCTGGAAATTGGTGTGGAAGCCGCTGACCACGGAAATCCCCAATCGCCGTGCCGCACGCAACGCAGAGAGACCCAGTGGGCCCTCGGTGGCGATGTAGAGCACATCCGGGCGGTGACGCGTCCAGCGCCGCAGCAGTTTGTGCATCGACGACTGACCCCATTGCAGGCCGGGATAGCCCGGTAGTGGCCAGCCGCGGCACAGCAGCAATTCATCGTCGCTGCCCAGCTGCTGGTCGCAGCTCTGACGCGGTCGCACCAGTTCCACTTGATGCCCGCGCGCGCGCAAACCGTCGCACAAGCGACCAAGGGTATTGGCCACGCCGTTGATTTCCGGTGGGAAGGTTTCGGTGATCAGGGTGATATGCAGAGCTGTCGTCATGACCCCAGTGTCGACCGGGGCCATGTCGTCAGTGTGACGTCAGGATGATGGATTTGTGACTTAGCGCTGGGTCACCAGGTTCTCCGCGCCCCGCTCGCGCACCCAGAACAGCGTCGCCCCGGCCACCGCCGCCGGCATCATCAGGATGTTCACCACCGGGATCAGCAGCACCAGGTACACGCTGCCGCCGAAGCTCATGCTCTGCCAGCGCTTCTGCCGCAGCCAGGCGAGCATCTCGTTCCAGCCCAGCTTGTGGTTGTCCGCCGGGTAGTCGATGTACTGGATCGCCATCATCCACACCCCGAACAACAGCCACAGCGGTGCGGCGATGATGTTCACCACCGGGATGAACGAGAGGATGAACAGCCCGATGGCCCGGGGCAGAAAGTAGCCGAGCTTGCGCATCTCCCGGGCCAGGGTGCGCGGGATCATGGCAATCAGCTCGCCCCAGCTGAAGGCCGGGAAGTCATCGGTGCCGCGCACCACCACTTCGACTTTCTCCGCGAGGAAGCCGTTGAACGGCGCGGCAATGACGTTGGCGAGCATGGTGAAGCTGAAGAACACCATCAACACCACCAGTACCACGAACAGCGGCCAGAGGATGTAGTTGAGAAAACTCAGCCAGTCGGGCAGGGACGGCATCAAGGTGTCGACCCACAGGCTGAATTGATGGCCGGCCAGGTAGATCAATCCGACGAACAGCACCAGGTTGATTGCCAGCGGCAACAGCACAAACAAACGCAGGCTGGGGCTCAGCACCAGCTTGAGGCCTTCGCGCAGGTATTGCGGGCCGGACAGAACAGGGGCGGGCATAAGAGGCTCCAAGCAGAGGGAAAACGCGCCGACCTTACCGGCTTTGCTTCACAGGCGAAAGCGCGGTGGCGGTATCGACATTCACTGTAACAAAGACGTCGATATCGTCGGTCAGATGGCATAGAGACCACCTATGAGCTGGATTGTTAAACCGTATTTCCTTAATCTTCGCCCCCTCGATACGCTGCACCCAATCTTTTTACAGGACGGTCGGGTTCAAGCCTTCCCCAAGTGCTTTCAACCGTTCTTTTTTATTCCAGCCGGCAATCCGGCGTTCCGCGCCAGGTATTCCGGGCCGGTCAACAGGAGCAGGTCATGTCTGAAGTCCGTCATTCGCGAGTGATTATTCTCGGTTCCGGCCCTGCCGGTTACAGCGCTGCGGTCTATGCCGCCCGTGCCAACCTCAAGCCACTGCTGATCACCGGCATGCAGGCCGGCGGTCAACTGACCACCACCACCGAAGTCGACAACTGGCCGGGTGACGTCCACGGCCTGACCGGCCCGGCGCTGATGGAGCGGATGCGCGAGCACGCCGAGCGCTTTGAAACCGAGATCGTGTTCGATCACATCAATGCCGTCGACTTCGCTGCCAAGCCGTACACCCTGACCGGCGACAGCGCGACTTACACCTGCGATGCCCTGATCATCGCCACCGGCGCCAGCGCTCGTTACCTGGGCCTGCCGTCCGAAGAAACGTTCATGGGCAAAGGCGTTTCGGCCTGCGCGACCTGCGACGGTTTCTTCTATCGCAACAAGCCTGTGGCTGTGGTCGGCGGCGGCAACACCGCTGTTGAAGAAGCCCTGTACCTGGCCAACATCGCCAGCAAGGTGACCCTGATCCACCGTCGCGAAACCTTCCGCGCCGAGAAGATCCTGATCGACAAGCTGAACGCCCGTGTTGCCGAAGGCAAGATCGAGCTGAAACTGAACGCGACCCTGGACGAAGTGCTGGGCGACAACATGGGCGTGACCGGTGCCCGCCTGAAGAACAACGACGGCAGCTTCGACGAAGTGAAAGTCGACGGCGTGTTCATCGCCATCGGCCACACCCCGAACACTTCGTTGTTCGAAGGCCAACTGACCCTGAAAGACGGCTACCTGGTTGTGCAGGGCGGCCGTGAAGGCAACGCCACTGCCACCAACCTCGAAGGTATCTTCGCCGCCGGTGACGTGGCTGACCACGTGTACCGTCAGGCCATCACCTCCGCTGGCGCCGGTTGCATGGCGGCACTGGATGCCGAGCGTTACCTCGACGATCTGCAGAACGCTTGATTCTGCTTTCGTCGAAATGAAAAACCGGCTTCGGCCGGTTTTTTGTGCACACCAATAATGTGGTGTAGCCCTTGTGGGATAGTGTTCAGGTCAGTTTTGCCAGGCACGCCTCAAGAATATCCAGCCCTTCCTCCAGCACCGCAGCCTCAATGGTCAACGGCGCCAGCAGCCGGATGATGTGCCGCGATTTGCCACTGGGCATCAACAGCAGACCCGCATCCCGCGCCAGGGCCAGCAGTTGGGTCAATTGTGCCGGTGCGGGCGAGCCATCGGCGTTGATCAACTCTATGCCACGCATGGCGCCGACGCCGGTCAGGCGGCCCAGATACGGCGTCAGGTTGTTCGCACGCCAGGTTGCATGGCGGCCGACAATCGCTTCTTCCTGCTGTGTGCCCCAGGCATGCAGGTTGGCATCGGTCATTTCGTCGAGGGTTGCCAGTGCCGCTGCGCAGGCGATGGGATTGCCGGAGTAAGTGCCACCGAGTCCGCCCTTGGGCAAATTGTCGAGCAGCGGCTTGCGCCCGACCACCGCACCCAGCGGCACGCCGCCGGCGATGCTTTTGCCGAGCAGGATCAGGTCCGGCTCGATGCCCAGCCGCGAGAATGCGAAGCGCTGGCCGGTACGGCCGAAACCGGACTGGATTTCATCGGCGATCAGCACAATGCCCTTGTCGTCGCAGAACTTGCGCAGCGCTTGGGCGAACTCGACCTCCATGGCCAGGAAGCCCGCTTCGCCCTGCACCGGTTCGACGATAAAACAGGCGACGTCTTCGACATCAATCTCGACGCTGAACAGGCGCTCCATGGCTTTGAGAGCCTCGGCACAGGTGACGCCGTTGTCCTGGCTGGGGAAGGGCAGGTGAAACACCGGCCCCGGCAGCACGCAGACTTTCTGTTTGTAGGGCGCGACTTTGCCGTTGAGGTTGAGGGTGGCCAGTGTGCGACCGTGGAAAGCGCCGTCGAAGGCAATGACCGCGCTGCGGCCGGTGGCGCCACGAACGATCTTCAGCGCGTTTTCCGCCGCTTCCGCGCCGCTGTTGGTGAGCATGCCGCTGACCGGGTAATTCACTGGCATGAACGCACTGAGGCGATCCATCAGTTCGAGGTAAGGCCCATGAGGTGCAGCGTTGAACGCGTAGTGGGTCAGCCGGGTGGCTTGTTCGCGAATGGCCTCGACGATGCGCGGATGGCAATGGCCGAGGTTCAGCACGCCGATACCACCGACAAAGTCGATGTAGCGTTTGCCATCGGTGTCCCAGACCTCGGCGTTTTTGCCGTGGCTGAGCGTGACAGGGTGAACGATGTTGATCGACTGGCTGATGGTTTCGCTGCGCATGAATGACCGGCTCGGAAGAAGGAGGACTTCTTTTTATCTAAGCCGTGAGCGGTGGTAGGGGGCAAACGAAATAAAGTTGCCGGGTCAATCTTAAAAGTCAGGATGTGTTTCTGATCAGTTCCGCGCCGTGAACGCAGAACCTGTAGGAGCAGCCGGTCGACGCACGACTGCTCGCGATGGTGGTGAACGATTACGCGTAAACCAGAGGCCCAGCAGTGCTCTTGGGTTTTTCGCGAGCTGGCTCGCTCCTACAATTTAAATCAGCGGCGCGTCAGCGGCTGCTGAGCGAATTTCACACCGGCCAGGCCATGGGCAATCAACGCGCGGATATTGCCGTGATCGCTGCCTTCTGGCGTGGCAACAACCGAACGGTAATGCTCGCCGAAAGCCAGCAGGGCTTCTTCATCGCTCAAGCCTTCGAGCAGCGCCAGACCCAGGGTCTTGCACGAACCTTCGTTCTGCCCGGCCGCGTTTTCCACGCCACCGTTGTTGAAGGCCTGAGGCTGGTAGTCGTAACCGGCGGCGATGAAGGCCAGGGTGTCGGCGAAGGCGTGTTCGCCGGTCTTGAGGCTGGCGCGCAGGGTGTTCAAATCACTCATTGGGTTTTCCTTTGGCGAACGCCGCTTGCTGGTCGGCGCTGGCTTCTTGCTGATATTGGGCTTTCCATTCGGAGTACGGCATGCCGTAAACCACTTCGCGGGCTTCGTCGAGGCTGACCTCGATCTGGCGGTCGTCGGCCGCCGCCTTGTACCACTTGGACAGGCAGTTGCGGCAAAAACCCGAGAGGTTCATCAGGTCGATGTTCTGCACATCCTTGCGGCTGTCCAGATGGGCCACCAGCCGGCGAAAGGCGGCGGCTTCGAGTTCCAGGCGTTGTTGATCGGTCATGGCGGTCTCTGCGAGTCAGCTTCAAGCGGCAAGCCTCAAGCTGCAAGATGGATGTTCGGTGACCTGTAGCTTACCGCTTGAAGCTTGCGGCTTGAAGCTCAGCGGCTTGCCGCGAGTGTTATCGACACCGACTCGGCGAATCGCAGTGCGTGGGGCTTGTCGACCTCGACCTCGGCGTATAGCACCGATGCGTTGGCCATCACCAGGTCGAGAATTTCCTGGGTCAGGCGTTCGAGCAGCGCAAAGCGGTTGCCTTCCACATGGGCGATGATCGCCTTGGTAATGGTCCGGTAGTTCAACGCGTGATCGATGTCGTTGTCCCGTACCGCTTCCTGGGCTGCGTACAGAATGGTGAGGTTGATCAGCACATCCTGCTTGTTGAGGATTTCATCCTCATTGATGCCGATGAAGGTACGCAGGCCCAGGTCTTTGACCCGGATGCGTGCCATGCCTGGCTGAAGTTGTGGCATTGCTACTTGCTCCGTCCAATCAATTGCAGGAACTCCTGGCGGGTGTTGCTCGACTCGCGGAAGGCGCCGAGCATCACCGAGGTGTTCATGGTCGAATTCTGTTTCTCGACGCCGCGCATCATCATGCACATGTGCTGTGCCTCGATGACCACCGCGACGCCTGCCGCGCCGGTCACTTGCTGCACCGCGTCGGCGATTTGCCGGGTGAGGTTTTCCTGGATCTGCAGGCGCCGGGCGAACATGTCCACCAGCCGCGCGATTTTTGACAGGCCCAGCACCTTGCCGGTTGGAATATAAGCCACATGCGCCTTGCCGATGAAGGGCAGGATGTGGTGTTCGCAAAGCGAGTACAGCTCGATGTTGTCGACGATCACCATTTCATCGTTGTCGGAGGCGAACAGCGCGCCATTGACGATCTCTTCGACACTTTGTTCGTAACCATGGCAAAGGTACTGCATGGCTTTGGCTGCGCGCGTCGGCGTATCGAGCAAGCCCTCGCGGTCGGGGTTTTCGCCGAGGCCGATAAGGATCTCTCGGTAATTCTGGGGCAGGGATAACGTCATGGAAAATCCTCGCGGGACACTTATTTGATGTGCCTTCCGCCATTGACGGTCAGGGTGGTGCCGGTGACATAAGGGTTGTCGAGCAGATAGCGCAGGCTCTGGTAGATCACTTCGCAGCCGGGCTCGATGCCCAGTGCGGATTTGGCCAGCACCTTGGCGCGGTAGGCCGCGTCGTCTTCAGGGTTGAACAGTAGCAGGGCTGGCGCGATCCCGTTGACCTTGATGGCCGGCGCGTACCTGGCGGCGAAGGACAGGGTCAGGCTGTCGAGCCCGGCTTTGCTGGCGCAATAGCCGATGTGTTTGCTGCTACCCTTGCGGGTCACGTCATCGCTGATGTGCACGATGTCGGCGGGGCTTGAGCGTTGCAGCAGGTCGGCGCAATGCAGGTTGATCAGATAGGGCGCCAGCATGTGCACGCTGAACATGCGGGTGAATGCTGCTGCATCGGTGTCCGGCGTTTCGGCGAGCCATTCGGAGGCATTGTGGACAATCGCCCGCAAACAGTCGGTGTGGGTTTTCAGTTCGCTGATGAAGGCGAGGATCCCGGTTTCACTGGAGAAGTCCGCGAACACCGCGGTGGCCCCCAGATCACGCAGGGCCTGTACGCCGGGACGCTCGCTGCGGTAGCTGAAAATCACGCGATGGCCATCTTCCAGCAATCGCCGGGCGCAGTGCAGGCCGACACGCTGGCCGGCGCCGGTAATGAGAATAGGGGCTGCGGAAGAAGTCATGAACGGCTCGCATCGCGGTGAGAGCAAAACTATACCAGCGACGGGAGCGCTATACCTATTGTGCAAAAACGGGCCTGTGTGGGAGCGGGCTTGCTCGCGAAAGCGTGGTGTCAGACAGTAAAAATATTGACTGATACATGGCCTTCGCGAGCAAGCCCGCTCCCACAGGGGGGATCAGCGATTTTGGACGGTGGGTTCTGCGGGCAGCGGTCGCGTTGGCGCACTGATAAGCCAATTGGCCAGCAAACGGGTCGACAACGGAATGAACAAGTAAACCATCAGCGGCGTCAGGCACAGTGTGCTGATGAATACCCGCGGCAGCAGGCTCATGTCACTCATCAGCGGACCCAGCACAAAGTTGAACAGCAGTGAGACCGGAAAGAACGCCAGCCAGATCGCCACAGCCTGTTTCCAGCGCGGCGGGCGTTGACCGACGGCACCGAACCAACCCTCGATGCCGCTGACCCGATGTTCGGTCGGGTGGGCGAACAGGTCGCTGCCGCGTGCCAGCCAGGCAGTGCGCGAGGCCGAATGCTCCCAGGCGTGCAGGGTCTGCTCATCGGCGAAGCGGAAAATGATCTGGAATTCGTCGTCCTCGGGCGGTGGAGCGAGCACACCGGAACCGAGATAACCGGGAAAATCGGTGGCCAGTTGTTCGCCTTCGCGAAGCCAGGAAATCAGGTCCTGGTAACGTCCATTGGCAACGCGGCGCGCAACCATCAGCGTGACGGGAGGGGTAGACATTGTGTATCTCCGTAAGGCATTTGCGTCGCTCCGGATAGGAACTTCGCCAGGCACAGCGCCGGGGTGGTGGGCTGCGACTCGAAACAAGCAAGGATTATTCCTGATTCTGCCCGTGACGTCTGTGACGTTTATCCGCTCATTCGCGGCATCGATTTTTTACGGAAACTTTACGGGGCAGGGGCGTTAGAATAACGCTCGGACGATACAGGGATGTTTCAACAGGATGCCCATACTTACAGACGTCGCTTCAGGCTCCACGCAGGCCGTCGCTCTCGAACAGGAAGAACTCTTCCCCATTCGCGAGGTGGCGCGACTGACAGGTGTCAACCCGGTCACGCTTCGAGCCTGGGAACGACGATACGGCCTGATTGTTCCAACACGCACCGATAGCGGGCATCGCCTGTATTCGATGTCCGATATTGAGCGTGTCCGTAGCATTCTCGGCTGGATCGAGCGCGGTGTTGCGGTCAGCAGGATCGGCAAGATCCTGGCCAGGACCGAGCCGCTCCAGGCGCTGTCCCACATCATCCCCAGCAATCTCGTGGAAGCCGATTACGCGCAATGGCAGCAACAGGTTCTTGCTGCGGTCAGTAGTTTTGACGACATTCGGCTGGAGCAGGTCTACGGGCAAATCTTTTCCAGTTACTCCCTGCCGGTGGTGTTCCAGGACATTCTGATCCCTGTCTGGAAGCAGTTGTTGCAACGCCAGGTCCAGTTCGGTGGAACCAGCGAGTGGCTGTTCCTGGATGGTTTTCTGCGTTCCCGGGTGGTGCAGCGTCTGTTGTTGCTGCGCGACAAACAGCCGCGTCGTGTAGTCATCAGTGCCCTGGTAGGCCAGTGCCGGGAGCTGGAACTGCTGGTCGCCGCCCTGTTCCTGAGTTCCGGGCCAGTGGCCGTTCGCGTGCTGAACATGGGCCAGCCGTTCGAGGAACTGGCGCTGACGTGTGAAAGGATCAAGCCGTTGGCGTTGGTGCTGTTTTCCAATCATGCGCCGACTGCCGAGTTGCCACGGCGCTTGAATCGCCTGGCCATGAGTCTGGAGTGTCGATTGTTGTTGGCCGGCGATGCTTGCGACCTGGCACAGGAGAGCCTGGCCGGGTCATCGATCGGTTGCCTGGGCAATGCAGGGGAGGTCATGAGCCAGCGTCTGAAGCAGTTCCTGGCGGGTAATCTGGATACTTGAAGTTCAGAGATGCAGCGCTGGATGAGTCAAACGATGCTGTTGCAGGATGAACTGGCGCAGACGCTCGGTTTCATCCGTATCGTTCTGGCTCAGCTGATAGGCAAAGAAACCCTGTTCGTTTTCTTTCTCGAAAGTGCCACGCAAGGCAATCCGCTCATAGCCTGACGGGCTGAACCACAAGGCGAAATGCTTCGGTGGCTTGGTCTTGTTGCGAACCTCCAGCAGAACCCCTTTGCACGACACTTCGTGTACCCACAGGGTGCCGGGTTGACCCTTGGCGTTTTCCAGCGCTACCGGTTCGTCCAGTACCAGGCGCCAAGGCCGGGCCATCGGCCCGTCTTCATAGATGCTCGGCACACCGAGGCGCAAATGCAGCGCATGAAACTCGTCTTCCACCAGGTGTAGGGGAAAGGTCATTTGCTGGTTTTCGAAACTGGCTTGAATGGTGACCTGCTCATGGGCCGCCAGGCGGGTGAGCAGGTCACGGATTTGCGACCCACCGTTGACGAGCAGACTCGACGTCGCGTCCCGCACATTGAGTTGCGGGTTGTGTTGCATGGCCTGGATGAAATCCAGTTCATCCTGGGTCAGGAGCGCTTCGCGTTGCATGGCCAGCTCGAAAGATAGGGTTACAAAGTCATTGGTGATTGTAGTTACTGACCATTAATTCCGAACTTTGTTTTTACCGTTCGTCGCCTTGAGCGCAGCAAGCTCGGCCTGGAGTTCAGCCAACTGCCCCTCCAACTGGGCCACGCGCTGTTGCGCCTTGACCTGCACGGTGACGTCTTTCTGCACGCCGACAAAATAGGTTTGCCCGTCCGCTGGATTTTTCACCGTGGAAAGGGACAGCTCGTTCCAGAACGGTGTGCCGTCCTTGCGGTAGTTGCGCAGTATTTCCCGGCAGCATCCTTCACCGTTCAAGGCGTCGCGAATCAGCGGCAGGGCTTCCTGGTCGCGATCCCCCGACTGCAGGAAGCGGCAATCCTGATAGAGGATTTCTTCGCTGGAGTACCCCGTGAGGCGTTCGAACGCGGGGTTGACGTAAATGAGGATTTTGTCCTGATCGCCTTCCTTTTCGGCAATCACGATACCGTCGTTGGAGGCGTTGATTACCATTTGCAGCAGCTGTGCATTAATCATCGGAGTATCCTTTCCTGATTGATTTTCGATTGCATTCTAAAAGAACAATCACGACCGTGCTGTTAATATCCGGGTCTTTTACTCGGATTCAGGATCAGATTGATGAAAGTCGCCATCATTTCCGGCTCGGTGTACGGCACGGCCGAAGAAGTTGCCCGCCACGCCGCCAGCCTGTTGAAAGCCGCCGGTTTCGAAACCTGGCACAACCCGCGTGCGACCCTCGCCGATGTCCAGGCGTTTGGCCCCGAAGCCTTTCTGGCGGTGACGTCGACCACCGGCATGGGTGAGCTGCCGGACAACCTGCAACCGCTGTATTCGAGCATTCGTGAGCAATTGCCAGCGGCTTGGCGCGGTTTGCCAGGTGCAGTGATCGGATTGGGCGATGCGAGTTATGGCGATACTTTTTGTGGCGGCGGCGAGCAGATGCGCGAATTGTTCGGTGAACTGGGCATTCGCGAAGTACTGCCGATGTTGCGTCTGGATGCCAGCGAAACCGTGACCCCCGAAACGGACGCCGAGCCTTGGCTGGCGGACCTGATCAGCGCATTGCGCGCCTGATCGTTACCCCGGCATCCATGCCAGTCAGGGGGCTGACAGTGCGGTAAAAACTGCCTGTCAGACCCTTGCTGACGCCGGTCATTCGACATGGATCCAGGGCAACAGGACGACTGACTCGCAGGGCCACCAAGCTGGCTGCGAATGCAACTACACGAACCTCAAGGGCTGACTAGACTCGGTAATCATTGGAAACACTCCATCATAAAAACACCGAGGCTCCTTGCCGTGACTGTCGCTCCCGTCCAATCGCCACACAGTGTCAAAGACCAGGTCAGTGTTGCCGAGTGGCAGACCCGCGTCGACCTGGCGGCCTGTTATCGCCTGGTCGCCCAATATGGCTGGGATGACCTGATCTTCACCCATATCTCCGCCAAGGTGCCCGGCACCGAAGATTTCCTGATCAACCCGTTCGGGTTGATGTTTCACGAAATGACCGCGTCGAGCCTGGTCAAGGTGGATCAGGCCGGTAATAAGCTGATGGACAGTCCTTACGAGATCAATCCGGCGGGTTACACCATCCACAGCGCCGTGCATGAAGTCCGTCACGATGTCGTCTGCGTGCTCCACACTCACACGGCTTCGGGGGTTGCGGTGTCGGCACAGAAGCAGGGCGTTCTGCCGATCAGCCAACAGTCGTTGTTCGTGCATTCCAGCCTGGCCTATCACGCCTACGAAGGCGTGGCGCTCAACCATGAAGAGAAAGTGCGACTGCAGGCCGACCTCGGTGAAAACAATTTCCTGATGTTGCATAACCACGGTCTGCTGACCTGCGGCAGCAGCATCGCCGATACGTTCCTGATGATGTTCACCTTTCAGCGTGCCTGCGACATTCAGGTCATGGCGCAAAACGGTGCCGCTGAACTGATCGCTATCGAACCGCAGATTCTGGCCGGCGCCAAAGCCATGATCGCGGGTGTCACCAGAAGTGCTCAAGGAATGGGCGGAGCGCTGGCCTGGCCGGCGCTGCTGCGTAAACTCGATAAACTGGACCCGGGTTATAAACTCTAATGGCACTCGCCGAGATCCCACTGTGTGTCTGGCGCAAGCGCAGCCAGACGTTTATTTTTCGTGACCAGAGCATCCGTTACTGGACAGCAGGGCAGGGGGAGCCACTGCTGCTCATTCACGGCTTTCCGTCCGCCAGTTGGGACTGGCATTACCTGTGGCAGCCATTGGCCCAGCGCTTTCGCGTGATCGCTTGCGACATGCTGGGCTTTGGCGATTCGGCCAAACCGGCGAATCATGAATACACCCTGCTGGAGCAAGCGGATCTGCAACAGGCACTGCTTGAACACCTGAATGTGGAGCAGCCAGTGCACCTGCTCGCCCACGATTACGGCGACAGCGTGGCTCAGGAACTGCTGGCCCGGCATTACGAGTCGCGGGTGGAGCTGGCCAGTTGCGTGTTTCTCAACGGCGGGTTGTTTCCGGAAACCCACCACCCGCTACTGATGCAAAAACTCTTGCTCAGCCCGTTGGGCTGGATGATTGGCCGCGCCTTCAGCCGTGATGGCCTGGTGAGAAGCTTTCGGCGGATTTTCGGTCCGCAAACCCGTCCCAGTGAAAGCCAGATGGATGATTTCTGGAGCTTGGTCGAAAGCCATCGCGGGCCACGGATCATGCACAAATTGATCGCCTACATCCCGGAGCGACGCGTCTGGCGCAACCGCTGGGTGAGCGCGATGCAACGCGGTGAAGTGCCGCTGCGAGTGATCGATGGCGGGGTTGATCCGGTCTCCGGCGTGCACATGGTCGAGCGTTACCGGGAGCTGATCCCGGAGGCGGACACGGTGGTGTTGCCCGACATTGGCCACTACCCACAGATCGAGGCGCCCTGCGAGGTGCTCAAGCACTACCTGGCGTTTCGCGATCAACTGTTGTTGCCGCCGCGCAAGCTGGCGTGTTCCTGAGTAAGCAAGCGATCCCTCGCCACAGGGTTTCGTGTCCATTTTCTCAATCAATCATCCCCCAGCCTTATCGCCCACCATTCAGCCTCCCCGGTGTTCATTGTGACCCGCTGCGCCGTGCCTGAAACTCGGACTCACTGTCCCTTGGCCTGCTGGAGTCCCCCATGAATGAGTCTGTGCGCTTCGAAGATAAAGTCGTGATCATTACCGGAGCTGGTGGCGGCCTGGGACGGGCGCATGCACTGCTGTTCGCCAAACAGGGCGCCAGGGTGCTGGTCAACGATCTTGGCGGCTCGACTCAGGGCGAAGGCGCCAACGCCTCGGCCGCCGACCGCGTGGTGGCGGACATTCGCGAGGCTGGTGGCATCGCCGAGGCCAACCACGACTCGGTCACTGACGGTGACAAACTGGTCCAGCACGCCCTGGACGTCTTCGGTCGCGTCGACGTGGTGGTCAACAACGCCGGGATCCTGCGTGACAAGACCTTCCACAAAATGGATGACGCCGACTGGGACCTGGTTTACCGCGTCCACGTCGAAGGTGCCTACAAAGTCACCCGCGCCGCCTGGCCACACATGCGCGAGCAAAACTACGGCCGGGTGATTTTCACCGCGTCGACCTCGGGCATCTATGGCAACTTCGGCCAGTCCAACTACGGCATGGCCAAGCTCGGTCTCTATGGCCTGACCCGCACCCTGGCCATCGAAGGCCGCAAGAACAACATCCTGGTCAACGCCATCGCCCCCACCGGCGGCACGCGCATGACCGAAGGCCTGATCCCGCCGCAAGTCTTCGAACAGCTCAAGCCCGAACTGGTCAGCCCGCTGGTGGTGTACCTGGCCAGCGAGAACTGCGAGGAAACCTCCGGTCTGTTCGAAGTCGGCGGCGGTTGGATGGGCAAGGTCCGCTGGGAGCGCAGCCTCGGTGCCGGGTTCGATCCACGGACAGGTTTCTCCCCGGAAGACGTGGCGGCGCACTGGCAGCAGATCTGTGATTTCGAAGGCGCGGCGCATCCGAAAGACAACATCGAAGCGCTGAAGGAAATGATGGGGAATTTACATAAATATACGCTCTGATAGCGCCGGCAAGGTCGCATTGACTGACCTTGCCGGTTGTTGCATTTGTCGGCTGGAAGCCGTTTGCCAATGATCAGCGGGGAAAGTATTTGACTACCAGCGCCTTCAGATTGGCGGCGGTTTGTGCGTCCATTTTTCCATCGAAGTTATCCGGGCGAAAATGCATCTGGAATGCCCGCACCAACTGTTGAAAACCGCCTTCCGTGGACGCGCCCGAAACATCGTATCCATAGGTTTTGAACAGCCCCAGTAATTCGCATCGGACTGGAATGCCCGAAGTGTTGTATTGGCGCAGATACTCGTCCCGAGTGGTTTCATCGAACCAGGCGCCGACGCCTTTCAAGTACAGCGCCTGCCAGGGAAACATCGGCCCCGGGTCACTTTTGCGGCCGATCGAAATATCGGAGTGGCCCAAAACCTGCGTCGGTGTGATGTCCGGGTAGCGCTTGAGGATGTTCAGCGCCAGTTGTTCAATCACAGTAATCTGCTCGGGGTGATACGGCGGGAAGGTGAATTCACCTTTATTGTCAGTCGCCAGATTGACGACTTCAATGCCGATGGACGTGTCATTCAGACTGCTGCGGTTACCCCACTGACTGACGCCCGCGTGCCACGCGCGATGGGTTTCATCCACCAGGTTGAAAACTTCCTGCACGGTATAACCGGCACTCAGGTAACTGGGGTCAGTAATATCCGGAATCAGATAGTGCGCGCTGACATTCGGGCCGGTCAGAGCACTGACAGAGCTTGAAAAGTTAGCGGCCGTGTAGTGAAGAACCAGAAAGCGTACTCGACTGTTGAAGCTTCTGGTTGAGCGATAATGGCTGTAGTTGATGGGTTTCATAGTTGCACTCGCAATAGGTAAGTTTGAAGTCGGACGACGATAGAAGTCGTTCGCCGGCTTGCTGTTCAACTTAATGGCTTGAGTGCTATTGGTGTTTACTTATGCCTGTAGTCCATTTCTGTAAGAAATGTAGACATGCGAAGTTTTGCCTGGATGGTCAGGGTTACCGACTGGCAGCAGTGACTCATCAAAAACCATCGCCCATAAAAAAGGCCGCTGCAAACGCAGCGGCCAAGGTAAGACGTTGGATCAGGAGCTACAAATCAACGTCAGTGAACACGGGGCGATGAACCGATTCCTCAATTCATCTGAAATCTTTCAGTCACGGTGCAGACCGGTACATCGTGCCTTGCGGTGGTTTGCTGTGACAGCGAGGCAAGAATAAGCCCTTGCTGTCGTAGGAAAAATACCAATTACGGACATGCACTGTTGCAGCCCCGGCAACAGTCAGTATTCGGGTGCTCGTCGTCTGGTTGATGACCCTGTGCCAGTCATCCTTAAGAGGTACACCACGAATACCTCCTTGGTGCGCTTATCGACCCCGATGCCCGGCAGTAGGGTGAGGCCTTCTGTCACTCACCGGGGAAGACGCATGACAAAAACAACAATGCGCGCCATCTTCACACCGCAGGCACTGGCGGCTGCGGTCGCCTTGGGTTGCTGTGCCCAGGCACAGGCCATTTCGTTCAACATCGGGGAAATCGAGGGGACGTTCGACTCCTCGCTGTCGGTCGGCGCGAGCTGGGGCATGCGTGATGCGGATGACGCCCTGGTGGGCACCGTCAATGGCGGTTCCGGCCAGTCTTCGACCGGTGACGACGGGCGACTGAACTTCAAGAAGGGCGAAACCTTCTCGAAGATCTTCAAGGGGATTCATGACCTCGAACTGAAGTACGGCGACACCGGTGTGTTCGTGCGTGGCAAGTATTGGTACGACTTTGAACTGAAGGATGAAAGCCGCCCGTTCAAGGACATCAGCGATCACAATCGCAAAGAAGGCGCCAAGTCTTCAGGCGGGCAAATTCTCGACGCCTTCGTTTATCACAACTATTCCCTCGCCGATTTGCCGGGCACTTTGCGCGCCGGCAAGCAGGTGGTCAGTTGGGGCGAGAGCACCTTCATCGGCAACTCGATCAACAGCATTAATCCGGTCGACGTGTCCGCGTTCCGTCGTCCTGGCGCCGAGATCAAGGAGGGGCTGATCCCGGTCAACATGCTGTTCGCCTCCCAGGGCCTGACGGAGAAGTTGACCGTGGAAGGCTTCTATCAACTGGAGTGGGACCAGACGGTCGTCGATAACTGCGGCACTTTCTTTGGTGTCGATGTGGTGGCGGACGGTTGCAACAAGGGCTACACCGTCGCCAACCCGGCCATTGCACCCTTGCAGCCGATTGCGGCTGCCTTTGGCCAGGGCTTCGAGGTCAGCAAGGAGGGGGTGATCGTTCCCCGTGGTGGCGACCGCGATGCCCGGGATTCCGGGCAGTGGGGTACGGCGTTGCGCTGGCTGGGGGACGACACCGAGTACGGCCTGTACTTCATGAACTATCACAGCCGTTCACCGAATGTCGGGACCACTACCGCCGGCCTCAGTACGCTGGCGAGCATTCCGGGGATCGTTGCCACTGCCAACCGTATCGCGCCCGGCAGCGGTTCGGGCCTGGCCCAAAGTGTGATGCTCGGTCGCGGCCAGTATTACCTCGAATACCCGGAGGACATCCGCCTCTACGGCGCGAGCTTCTCCACCACCTTATCCACCGGCACCGCGTGGAGCGGGGAAATCAGCTACCGCCCCAACCTCCCGGTGCAGGTCAACACCAATGACCTGACCCTGGCCATGCTCAATCCGATCGCAGGCGGTGCGGCATCGCCCATTGCCACTTCACCCGGGGCTGATAACAAAGGTTATCGCCGCAAGGAAGTGACGCAGATCCAGAGCACCCTGACGCACTTCATCGATCAGGTCGCAGGTGCGGATCGCCTGACCCTGGTGGGCGAGGCGGCGGTGGTTCGGGTCGGTGGACTGGAGCCTCGCACCAAACTGCGCTACGGCCGCGACTCGGTGTATGGCCAGTATGGTTTCGGCGGCGATACCGACGGCTTCGTGACCTCCACTTCATGGGGTTATCGCGGCCGGGCCATCCTCGACTACAACAACCTCATCGCCGGGATCAACGTCAGGCCCAACCTTTCGTGGTCCCACGACGTCGCAGGCTATGGCCCCAACGGTCTGTTCAACGAAGGCGCCAAGGCCGTCAGCCTCGGTGTCGATGCGGACTATCGCAACACCTATACCGCGAGCCTCAGTTACACCGACTTTTTCGGCGGGGACTACAACGTCCTCACCGACCGTGACTTCGTGGCGTTGAGCTTTGGTGTGAACTTCTGATCTGGCTGAAAAGGATGAATTCAATGCGCAAGATGATTCTGCAATTGGGCACCGTTCTGGCCCTGAGTCTGCTGGCCGCCAACGTGATGGCCGCGGTGTCGCCGGAAGAAGCCAACAAGCTCGGCACCAGCCTGACCCCACTCGGTGCCGAGAAGGTCGGTAATGCCGATGGCTCGATTCCGGCCTGGACTGGCGGCATCCCGAAAAACGCTGGAGCGGTGGACAGCAAAGGTTTCCTGGCCGACCCGTTCGCCAGCGAAAAGCCGTTGTTCGTGATCACCGCAGCGACCGTCGACAAGTACAAGGACAAACTCTCCGACGGCCAGATCGCGATGTTCAAACGCTATCCCGAGACTTACAAGATTCCGGTCTATCCGAGCCACCGCACCGTGGCGTTACCGGCAGAAATCTATGAGTCGGCCAAACGCAGCGCACTGAACGTAACACCGATCAACGACGGTAACGGCCTGGCCAACTTCACCGGCAATCGCTACTACGCGTTCCCGATTCCGAAGAATGGCGTAGAAGTGATCTGGAACCACGTCACGCGTTATCACGGCGGCAATCTGCGCCGCACCATCACCCAGGCGACACCGCAGTCCAATGGCGACTTCACCGTGATCCGTTTCAAGGACGAGGTCGCCGTGCCGTCGTTGCTCGGTGATCTGAAACCGGGCAGCGACGATAACGTCCTCAACTACTTCAAGCAGGAAGTGACCGCCCCGGCGCGGCTGGCGGGCAACGTGTTGCTGGTTCACGAGACCCTCGACCAGGTCAAGGAGTCGCGCAAGGCCTGGATCTACAACGCAGGCCAACGCCGGGTACGGCGTGCGCCACAGGTCGCTTATGACGGCGTCGGCACCTCATCCGACGGCCTGCGCACCACCGACAACTTCGACATGTTTTCCGGCGCGCCGGATCGCTACGACTGGAAACTGATCGGCAAGAAGGAGATGTACATCCCCTACAACAGCTACAAGCTCGACTCGCCAGACCTCAAGTACACCGATGTGATCAAAGCCGGGCACATCAATCAGGACCTGACCCGCTATGAGTTGCACCGGGTCTGGGAAGTCGTCGCCACGGTCAAGCCAAGCGAGCGGCATGTGTACGCCAAGCGCCACATGTACATCGACGAAGACAGCTGGCAAGTGGCTCTGGCCGACCACTACGACGGGCGTGGCCAGCTCTGGCGCGTCGCCGAAGGGCATGCCCAGTTCTACTACGATCACCAAGTGCCGGCCTACACCGTCGAAGCGCTGTATGACCTGATCGCCGGCCGCTATATCGCCTTGGGAATGAAGAACGAAGAGAAGCGCAGCTTCGAATTCAACATCGAAGCAAAAGCGGGGGACTACACGCCAGCAGCCTTGCGTAGCACAGGGGTTCGGTAGGTTTCCTACAGGCTCCTACACAAGAAGGTGACTTTGCGGTCACCTTTTTTATAGCGGTCGATCAGTGTGTTGAATACTTCTTCAACAAGCGTTCGGGAGGGGGCTAGGGTGGCGCCAGAATTATAAAAAAGGCGCACCACAATGACTGCAATGACGCACTGTCTGGACCACCCTGGCTTCCTGCCCCGACTGTCGTCCCATCATCTGTTCCGCGAGCGGCTGATTGACCCCATGCTGGTCTCGACCGCGCGGGTGAAGTTGCTTTGCGCACCGGCCGGTAGTGGCAAGAGCGCATTGCTCACCGAATGCCTGCTGCGGGCGCCGGAGCACGCTCGGGTCTGTTGGCTGCCGCTGGCGGGGGAGTCGCTGAGTGCAGCCGATTTTTTGTTGAGCCTGACGCAAGCGCTGGGTCTGCCCTCGACGGATGAGCCCGGGCTGCTGGCACATCTGGCCCGATTACAGGCGCCGACCTGGCTGTTTATCGATGATTACTGCCGAGCACCCAATCCGGAACTCGACCGGATGCTCGATCGCCTGTTGGCCGTCGCCAGCCCGGCGCTGACCTGGTGGCTGAGTTCCCGTCGACGACCACCCTGCAACTGGCCACGGCTGCTGCTCGATGATGAGTTGTACGAGTGCGAAGGCCGGGCGCTGGCGTTTACCGAGGACGAGGTCGGGCAATTGCTCGGTCATATCGAGCCGACCCTGGCGGCACAAGCCGCCAAAAGGGTCGTTGAGCGCAGCGCAGGATGGTGCGCTGGCGTGCGGATCGCATTGCTCAATGGTTGTCCGTGGTCGGGTGAGCAGGGGCGTTCGGCAACATTGCTCGATTATCTGCAACACGAGTTGTTCAACACCTTGCCCCCGGAGTTGGTTGAGGTCTGGCAGGTGTTGGTTCATCTGCCACGCTTCAACGCCAGCTTGTGCGAGCATCTTTTCGGTACGGGTGAGGGCGCGCAGTGGCTGCACGCGTTGCAGGAAATGGGCTGCTTCATTGAACCCTGGGAAGACTCCGTCGAGTGGTTGCGGATCTTCGAGCCACTGGCCCGGGAGATGCGTGAAGAGCCGACCCCGGCCGGGCGATCCTGGCATCGCCGCGCGTGCCAATGGTTCAGCGCCGAAGAAGACTGGCAGGGCGCCTTCGAGCAGGCTCTGTTGGCGCAGGAGTTCGAAGTTGCAGTCAGCCTGTTGCAGCATTTCAGTTTTGAGCATCTGTTCAAGCGTCAGAACGTCAGCTGGTTACTCAAGCTGCACGAGCAGCTGGGTGAACAGTTGACCCTGGGCACTCCGCAAAGGGTGGGGTTGATTACCGCAGCGTTGCTGTTTGCCGGGCGTTTCGAGCAGGCGGCTGCCTGCATTGGGCAGCTGTCGCGATTTGCCCCACAACCGACGGCATCCTTGCAACGGCAACTGCTGGCGCGTTGGCAGGCG
The DNA here is from genome assembly GCF_040448305.1 of Pseudomonas fluorescens. Lineage (NCBI taxonomy): Bacteria > Pseudomonadati > Pseudomonadota > Gammaproteobacteria > Pseudomonadales > Pseudomonadaceae > Pseudomonas > Pseudomonas fluorescens. The sequence continues at coordinate 969,096 of NZ_CP148752.1, forward strand.
CAACAGGGTTGGTTGTTGCATTTGCAGGGACGCCTGCCGGCGGCACGGGCGCATTTTATCGAGGCGCTGGACGATCTGGCGGCCGAGGCGTGGTCCGCGCGGTTGTTGTGTCTGTCCGGGTTGACCCAGCAAGCGCTACTCAACGCCGACCTCGATGCCGCCCAGGCCTTCAATCGTGACGCACTGTGCCTGGCGCGGGCACAAGGCTCGTTGTTGTTTGAAGGCTTGCTCGAACTCGATCATGCGCAGCTGCTGGAGCAGCGTGGTGCACCGCGGCGAGCAAGCCATTTGCTGGCCGACATCCATGAAATGCTCGGACGGCAGGCTGATCGACCGACGCCGCTGCTGGGACGAATCGCACTGCGGCGTGGGCGGTTGGCCTTGTGCCAGGGTCAGGATGAATTGGCCGGTGAATGTTTCCAGGCAGGTCTCGATGACTGCCTGCACAGTCAGGACAAGCACGTGTTGTACGGGTTTCTCGGACAGGCGCAACTGGCGGCCAATCAACGCGACTACGCTCATGCGTTTGATCGTCTGCGCGAGGCCGAACGGCTGATGCAGCAACGGCAGATCCCCGATACGGTGTATCGCGGCGTGCTGCTGCAAATCAGCAGTCATTTCTGGCTGCAACAAGGGCGCCCGGAGTTGGCCCGGGAAGCGCTGACCCGGGTCTTGCGTCATTACCGTGGGGCCCACGCGCGCCAGGCACCGCCAGCCACTCTGCAGCTGATTGCGCGTATCGAATACCAGTTGGTGCTGGCCGAGACTCATTTGCAACTGGCGCAACGTCCATTGGATCGGCTCAAGGCGTTACTCGAGCACGCGCAACAACACGCCATGCAGGCGCTGGAAACGGAGTTGCAACTGGCGATCTGCGAAGTGGCGGACCTGACGGGCGAGCCGGACATGGCTCACTCGGCACTGGAGGCCGGTCTGGCGCTGGTGAAGCGTTGTCAGGGGCAACAGGCATTGCGTGATTTGAACTTGCGCCAGCCGAATCTGATCTGTCGTTTACAAGGCGAGGAGACGGTGACCACGCTGGTCGTGGATGCCAGCCTGCTGAGTTGTCGGGAGCTGGAAGTGCTCGGCTTGATTGCCCAGGGTAATTCCAATCAGCAAATTGCCGAGCAGCTGTTCATTTCGTTGCATACGGTTAAAACCCATGCCCGGCGCATTCACAGCAAGTTGGGTGTGGAACGGCGTACACAAGCAGTTGCCATGGCGAAGAAGTTGGGGTTGATAATGCAGAGTTGGTAGTTGTTGGTTTTTCGTTTGGAAATGAATTAAAACATACTGTCGCGTGCATAAATAACTGTGTCGATTAGTATGCTTATCGGCGCTGACAAATAAGCAATTAGTTGTATTGTCAGTATAATGGTCGACAGGTCGAGCAGGATGCTCGGCTATTTAACGTGACAGGAAGTCTGTATGAGTGAGAGTTTTTTTTCTAACAGTAAGATTGTGCTATTGAAGCGTATTCGTGCGGATTTCGCCGTCAAGGTGCTGTTGGCTGAACGCCTGGGGAAACTCGGGGTCAATCCGTTCAAGACCTATCTGAATACGCGGGTTGATATTGTTGGCACTGACGTCAGCGAGTCCAGGACGTTATTCGATGAGACGCTGGAGTGGGTTGAGAAAGAGACACTGCCTAATTATGTCCAGGCTATCAATGGAATCTTCAATCGGCGGTATTCTTTCGAACCGGAGCATCAGCTTAATGGGCTGGACCTGCTAGAGTTTGAAAGAATAGTAATGGATATCGTCCGTTGGTTGACCGATGCGCCCTCAATCAACCTTTCAAAGCGCTCGATCAAGGTTTCTGGTATCGAGCAGGTCCACACAGCGTTAAAGTATCAGATCCCGGAAATCAATATTGATAACGTGTACTTGACCAGTTTTGTGATGGAAGCGGACGGGCGAAAGATATTTCAGTCCCGAAGTCTGGCTGAAGATGTCTTTGCTTATTTTCAGCATAATGAAATTCCTTACTATTACGGTGAAGGACAGGGCGTTTATTCGATCGCCTACAGTTCCCGGGAATCTGATTTGCATCCGCAACTCACGATCAAGGATATTAGTGACCTGGTGATCGGAATTGCTCCGGATTTCCTGATCTGATACTCAGGGACTTTCGTAGCCCATTCAATTATGGAGTTTTAAGTCATGGAACAACTGACAAAGGAGCTGGTGCGGGCCAAACTGCACGCAAGGCTCAGTGGTCGCGGTATTGATGTCGATAAGGTATATATAAATGCAGTTGCGTCGGCTGACGATTCGACGGTTATTTACTCTCAATCACTGGTCTCGGCATTTTTTCTCAAGTTGCAGGGTGGTGAAATTCCAAAATTCGCCAGTGAGAATTTGGGGATCTTTTCCGAGCCGTACACGTTTGACCAGAAGTATCGTTTCGATGGTGTGAAGCTTGATGAACTCAATGAAATGGGTGCAGCAATTGCCCGGGATTTACTGAGCTGATTGGTGGTTCTATCAAAGTAGTTGTGCCAACCCCTTGGTTGGCACAGCTGCCGCAATCAGGTTGCGGATGCGGCGGGTTCAAAACCCATGCGCCAACTGACCGAATGACTGGCGGATAACAGACGCTGCGCCGCCGGACCGTTTTCATCGGCATGGAACAACGATGTCGGCCCCACCACCGTCAGCACGGCAACCACTCTGCCCATCGCGTTGAACACCGGTGCCGACAAGGCATCCACCCCTGGCAGCAGCAAACCATGTACATGGTGCAAACCGCGTGCGCGGATTTGTTCGCACTGGGCCGCATAGGCCTGATCGTCTGCCAGCGCGTGGGCTGCCTGGGACTGTAATTCCTGCACGCGCAGATCCTCGGTTTCGCGTTTCGGCAGGTAGGCGCCAAACACCAGTCCCGTCGAAGAACTGAGCAATGGCAACACCGAGCCCAGTTGTGTCACCACCGTCACCGCACGCACCGCCGGTTCGATATGCACCACGGTCGCGCCCTGATTGCCCCACACCGCCAGAAAACAGGTTTCATTCAAGTCATCGCGCAATTCGGCCAGAGGCAGGGCGGCGACTTTCAGCACGTCCATACTGTTGAGTGCCGCCAACCCTACGCGCAAGGCTTCGCGGCCCAGGCCGTAATGGTTGGTGGCGGTGTTCTGTTCGGCGAATCCGCTGGCGATCAAGGCCTGCAAATAGCGGTGAACCTTGCTCGCCGGCATCTGCACGTGTTCGGCCAGGCGCGACAGCGAAGTCGAAGGCGACAACTCGGCCAGAGCCTTGAGGATGTCGGTGCCAACCTCGGCCGAGCGGACTTTCTGTTTACCGTTGTTGTCGCTGGTTTTTTCCATGGTGGCTGGGCTCCCGGGACGAATGGGCGTCTTTATAGCTTGACGGTCAATACCAATCAAATTACGTTATGCGTAATCAAATTACGATAAAAACAACCCGGACGTGCCTCGACCTCTGCAATAGAGCGAGCGGCCACTGTCGACTCCCTGTTCAGGAGGCTCCATGAACCCCGATTCAACGACGCCAGCGCTGGCCTACCTGTCAGGCTTCGGCAACGAATTCAGCAGCGAAGCGTTACCCGACGCACTGCCTGTCGGCCAGAACTCCCCGCAAAAAGCCCCGTACGGCCTCTACACCGAACTGTTCTCCGGCACGGCATTCACCATGGCGCGCAGCGAGGCGCGGCGAACCTGGATGTACCGCATTCAGCCGTCGGCCAATCATCCGGCATTCGTCAAACTGGACCGGCAACTGGCCGGCGGCCCGCTGGGTGACGTGACCCCCAACCGCCTGCGCTGGAATCCGCTGGAAATTCCCGCCGAGCCGACCGATTTCATCGACGGTCTGGTGAGCATGGCCGCCAACTCGGGCGCAGAAAAACCGGCCGGGATCAGCATCTACAACTACCGCGCCAACCGTTCCATGGAGCGCGTGTTCTTCAATGCTGACGGCGAGATGTTGCTGGTGCCTGAACTGGGGCGCCTGCGCATTGCCAGCGAACTGGGCGTGCTTGAACTGGAGCCGCTGGAAATTGCCGTACTGCCTCGCGGCCTTAAATTCCGCATCGAACTGCTCGACCCGCAAGCCCGCGGTTATGTCGCCGAAAACCATGGTGCGCCGCTGCGTCTGCCGGACCTGGGGCCGATTGGCAGCAATGGCCTGGCCAATCCGCGGGACTTCCTGACCCCGGTGGCGGCCTACGAAAACCTGCAACAACCCACCACGCTGGTGCAGAAGTTCCTCGGCCAGTTGTGGGCCTGCGAGCTCAATCATTCGCCGCTCAACGTGGTTGCCTGGCACGGCAACAACGTGCCGTACAAATATGACCTGCGCCGTTTCAACACCATTGGCACCGTCAGTTTCGATCACCCCGATCCGTCGATCTTCACCGTGCTGACCTCGCCGACCAGCGTTCATGGCCTGGCCAACCTCGACTTCGTGATCTTTCCGCCGCGCTGGATGGTGGCCGAGAAAACCTTCCGTCCACCTTGGTTCCATCGCAACCTGATGAACGAATTCATGGGTTTGATCCAGGGCGAATACGACGCCAAGGCCGAAGGCTTTGTGCCCGGCGGTGCTTCGTTGCACAGCTGCATGAGCGCCCACGGTCCCGACGGAGAGACTTGCACCAAAGCGATCAACGCTGACCTCAAACCGGCGAAAATCGACAACACCATGGCGTTCATGTTCGAGACCAGCCAGGTGTTGCGCCCAAGCCGTTTCGCCCTCGATTGCCCGCAACTGCAAAACACTTACGACGCCTGCTGGGCTACGCTGCCCGCCACTTTCGACCCGACCCGGAGATAACCCATGACGCAGACTTCCATCACTCGCAGCTGGGTTGCTTCGGCCAACGGCCACGCGGATTTCCCCCTGCAAAACCTGCCACTGGGCGTGTTCAGCCTCAACGGCTCGGCACCGCGCAGTGGCGTGGCCATTGGCGAGCATATCTTTGATCTGCAAGCGGCCCTTGAGGCCGGATTGTTCGATGGCGCCGCGAAGGCTGCCGTCGAGGCCACCCGTGGCGGTCAGCTGAATGCGTTCTTCGAACTGGGCCGCGAGGCTCGCGTCGCGTTGCGCGAGCGTTTGCTGGAACTGTTCGCCGAGGGCAGCACCCTGCACGGCAAGATCGAAGCCCAGGGCGCAAAACTGCTGCCACTGGCGGCAGATTGCGAGATGCACCTGCCAGCGAAAATCAACGATTACACCGACTTCTACGTCGGCATCGAGCACGCGCAGAACGTTGGCAAGCTGTTCCGTCCCGACAACCCGCTGCTGCCGAACTACAAGTACGTGCCCATCGGCTATCACGGTCGTGCGTCGACGATTCGCCCGTCCGGTACCGATGTGCGCCGCCCGAAAGGCCAGACCTTGCCAGCCGGTCAGAGCGAACCGACATTCGGCCCTTGCGCGCGCCTGGACTATGAACTGGAACTGGGCATCTGGATCGGCCAGGGCAACGACATGGGCGACTCGATTGCCATTGGTGACGCCGCCGATCACATCGCCGGTTTCTGCCTGCTCAACGACTGGTCGGCACGGGACATCCAGGCCTGGGAATACCAGCCGCTGGGGCCGTTCCTGTCGAAAAGCTTCATCACCAGCATCTCCCCGTGGGTGGTCACTGCCGAAGCGCTGGAGCCGTTCCGTCGTGCCCAGCCAGCGCGTCCCCAAGGTGATCCGCAGCCGCTGCCGTACCTGCTCGACAAGCGCGATCAGGCCGGTGGTGCATTCGACATCGAACTGGAAGTGCTGCTGCTCACCGAGGCCATGCGCGAACAGAACCTGCCAGCCCACCGCCTGACCCTGAGCAACACCGGGCACATGTACTGGACCGTGGCGCAAATGGTCGCGCACCACAGCGTCAATGGTTGCCAATTGCAGGCCGGTGACTTGTTCGGCTCGGGCACGTTGTCGGGGCCGGAGAACGGTCAGTTTGGCAGCCTGCTGGAAATTACCGAGGGCGGTAAAAAGCCGATCGAACTGGCTTCGGGCGAGGTGCGTAAATTCCTTGAGGACGGTGACGAAATCATCCTTCGCGGCCGTTGCCGCCACGACGGTTTCGCTTCCATCGGTTTCGGCGAATGCCGCGGCAAAGTGCTGCCGGCGCGCTAACAGGAGCGGGGCATGGAACTCTATACCTACTACCGTTCGACGTCTTCGTACCGGGTGCGTATCGCGTTGGCGCTCAAGGGCCTGGATTATCAATCCTTGCCGGTCAACCTGATCGCACCGCAGGGTGGTGAGCATCGACAGCCGCCTTATCTGGGCATCAACCCGCAGGGCCGCGTGCCGGCCTTGCGCACCGATGAAGGCGAATTGCTGATCCAGTCTCCCGCGATCATCGAGTACCTGGAGGAACGTTATCCACAGGTGCCACTGCTGTCCGGGGACCTGGCTGCCCGCGCTCACGAGCGCGGCGTGGCGGCTGTGATTGGCTGCGATGTGCACCCGCTGCACAACGTCAGCGTGCTCAATCGGCTGCGCCAGTCGGGCCATGATGAAACACAGGTGGTGGAGTGGATCGGCCACTGGATCGGCCAGGGCCTGGCCACGGTGGAGCAGTTGATCGGTGATGACGGTTACTGCTTCGGCCCAGAGCCTGGGCTGGCGGACGTCTACCTGATCCCGCAGCTGTACGCGGCCGAGCGTTTCAATGTTTCTCTTGAGGCTTATCCGCGAATCCGGCGAGTGGCGGCACTGGCGGCGACGCACCCGGCGTTCATCAAGGCGCATCCGGCGAATCAGCCAGACACGCCTTGAAGCCTCACACCGTTCCAATGTGGGAGCGAGCCTGCTCGCGATAGCGGTATGTCAGTCACATTGATTTGACTGACACTCCCTCTTCGCGAGCAGGCTCGCTCCCACAATGATTTTTGATCAGTGAACGATGGAATTGGGCGGCAAATGCCCCAGCCGTTCCGTCAGGCGAATTCGCTGGATCGGGTCGTCGCTGAGCAGCAGCGCATGCTCCAGGTCAAAACGCTCGGCGTTCGGGCAGTCCAGCCGTTGGTACAGGCTGGCCCGGGCCAGATAGTCGGCGGCAGTGGCATTGCCCAGTTCCAGGACGCGCTCGGCGTCGATCAGGGCATTGATGACATCGTCGTGGGACAGGTACAACTGGCGCAGGTTGCGCGACAGCCGTTGCAGCATCTGCAGCGGCTCGGCGGTTACCAGGTGCTCGGCGCTGAGCTTCATGTTCGGGCCAAACTGGCGGTGCAGCAGTTCCCGACAATCGTTCGGGTAAAGGCGACGGCCGCCGCAGGGGTCGAGCAAATGATCGGCGCCCGGCACCCGCAGCAGGAAATGCCCGGGGAAGTTGACCCCGACCATGGGAATCTCCAGGCCCCTGGCCAACTCCAGCGCAATCAGCCCCAGCGTCAAGGGTTGCCCTCGTCGGCGCTCCAGAACCTTATCAAGCAGTGCCACTTGCGGGCGCAAGGGTGTGAAGTCGTCCTGGGCATAGCCAAGGTCGTTCATGCGGCGCAGCAGCGGCTGGGCCAGTTCACTGACCGGCAGCATCGGCAAGCCGCCGCTGACCCGTTGTTGCAACACCTGGAAATCGGCCAACAGCGCTTGCGGCTCCACCTCGCTGTCGTGCTCGGCTGCAATCCACAGTGCCGCCTCGAACAGCGCGGGCGGTGAACGTTGCAGGCAGGCGAAGAACGATTGGCGCGGGGTCATCAAAATCTCCGGGCAATGCCTCGTTTTAGCCCCCTCTCCGGCATTCGTCCAGTGCCGCACAAGGGCGATCACAGGTTATTTCCGAAAGCCTGCATTGGGGCCGTTCTTATTCCGGTGCGCTTCTGCAATTTTTGGGCGCAAGCCTATACTGGCGACTACAAGAAGTGATTCGGGAGCCTTACGATGTTCGCTCTCATGCAAAGCACTCGCCTTGAATCGCTGCATCTGAGCGTTGACTCGGTCACCGGGTTGAAGGCGGTCATTGCCATTCATAACAGCCGGCTGGGGCCTGCCCTGGGTGGTTGTCGTTACCTTGCCTACCCCAATGACGAATCGGCGGTCGAGGATGCTGTGCGCCTTGCCCAAGGCATGAGCTACAAGGCAGCGCTGGCCGGCCTGGCCCAGGGCGGCGGCGTGGCGGTGATCGTGCGCCCGGCCCATGTGGAAAACCGTGCGGCGCTGTTCGAAGCCTTTGGACGCTGTATCGAACAGCTCGAAGGCCGCTACATCACCGCCATCGACAGCGGCACTTCAGTGGCGGACATGGATTGCATCGCCCAGCAAACCCAGCACGTCACCAGCACCACCTCGGCGGGCGACCCCGCGCCACACGCGGCGATGGGCGTGTTCACCGGCATCCGCAGCACCGCCATGGCCCGGCTGGGCAGCGACAACCTCGAAGGTCTGCGCGTGGCCATCCAGGGCCTGGGCAATGTCGGGTATGCATTGGCAGAACAGTTGCACGCTGCCGGTGCCGAACTGCTGGTCAGCGACATCGATCACGGCAAGGTGCAACTGGCCATGGAGCAACTGGGGGCGCACCCGATTGCCAATGAAGCGCTGCTCAGCACACCTTGCGATATCCTCGCGCCTTGCGGGCTTGGCGGTGTGCTCAACAGCCATACCGTCTCGCAATTGCGCTGCTCAGCGGTGGCCGGTTCAGCGAACAATCAGCTGACGCATCTGGATGTCGCCGACCAACTGGAACGCCGCGGTATCCTGTATGCGCCGGATTACGTGATCAACGCCGGTGGGCTGATTTACGTGTCGCTCAAGCACCGCGGCGAAGAGCTGTCGACCATCACCGCACACCTGTCGAAAATCAGCTCGCGCCTGACCGAAGTGTTCGCCCACGCCCAGGCGGAAAAACGCTCCCCTGCACGGGTGGCCGACGAGTTGGCGGAGAAGGTGTTGTACCGCTGAATAGGGCATGCGTTATCCACAGGCATGAAAAAGGCCCTGGGTCATTCGACTCAGGGCCTGTTCAATTCGGGCTTTGCTTACTTGGCGGCTTTGGGGGCCTTGGCAGGCTTGGCCGGGGTGACCGGCTCAGCGGGCTCAACGACCTCGACCGCTGCAACAGGTTGTGCGACTTCAACCGGTGCGCTGAGCAATTCGGACAGGGCGTCCGGCTGGCTCTTGAACGCCTTGGCGAACACGTCGCGATTTTTCGCCATATAAATCCCGGCTTCTTCCACTTGCTGCTCGGTCAGGGACGGAACGGCTTTTTGCAACACTTCAGCCAGCAATTCGGCCAGTTCGAGCATTTTGTCATGACGGTCAGCTTCGGCTTTATCCATGAACAAGCGCTCCAGATCTCGGCTGCTGCGGTATACCACTTCGACGGCCATTCACCACCTCACATGCCTTCACATTGGTTGTCGATTTCGACTACTGTATCTATATACAGCGAAAGGATAAGCGAAACCCTGTCTTTTGGATAGTGGCTTTTCAATGTAGACCGGTTTCGGCATTTGTCAGGCGAGGTGCTGCACGGGTGCGACCAAACGCCACGGCGCGTGATCCAGAGAGGCTCGCCATCATGGGCTGGCCTTTTTTCTGCATGCAGAAAAACCGTCACGTCCAACCCGCATCATCCGGTCGAATCGACCTAAGGAAGCAGCATCGTGAAAATCAACTGGGCCGAAAAACTGCGGCAGAACGTGCATGAACTGGCCGAGTCCCTGGGCAATCTGTTCGTTGAAACCTTTCACTACCTGGCGCTGTTCGCCATTGGTGCGGTGACCGCGTGGGCGGCGGTGATGGAATTTCTCGGGATGATCGAAGAGGGGCACATCAAGATCGATGACATCTTGCTGCTGTTCATCTACCTGGAACTGGGGGCGATGGTCGGGATTTATTTCAAGACCAACCACATGCCCGTGCGCTTCCTGATCTACGTGGCGATCACCGCGCTGACGCGGTTGCTGATTTCCAACGTTTCGCACCACAACCCGCCGGACCTGGGGATCATCTACCTGTGCGGCGGGATTCTGCTGTTGGCGTTTGCGATTCTGGTGGTGCGTTACGCGTCGTCGCAATTTCCTTCGGTGAAGATCGAGAACCCACACCGCAAGTCAGGTGCGGGCTCCAGTGAACATCCGGAAGTAGAAAAGGGCGAGCTTTAAAGCCCCATGGCGGGTCGGGGACGGCCATTGGCTGGTGGCGGCAGGCTGTGCGTGCCGCCATCGGTCATGGATTCGAGGATGGCCACGGCACTGTGGCCCTGTTCGATGGCAATGCCGAACTGAATGCTTTGCACCAGTCGTTTCAGGCGCTCGGGGTCATTGCGTTGTTCGGCGCTGATCATGCGCTTGGCCACCACGCGGCCACTGTTGGACAGGGTCAGCATGATGCTGCCATCCAGGCCCTGAATGCTCAGGTTGATCTGGTAATCCGCTGCAAAGGCATCGGTAATGAGCTGGAAAGGGTTGTCCATGATGCGTCACCGCCTGATTGAACGTGCAGTTGTTGACCGGCCGTGATCGGGTTGGTTCGCAATGCCTGACCACCGGCCATCTCGCCATCATTGTTCCAGCAGGGAAGTAGCAAGGCTCATGCCGGAAAAATCGTCGGACAAAAAATACGTTCTGTAGGAGCGAGCCTGCTCGCGATGGTCGTGAACGATAACGCGTCAAACCAGATGGTTCGCGGCGCCTGAGGGTTTTTCGCGAGTAAGCTCGCTCCTACAGGGGCCGCGTTTTCTGCACGTTTCAGGGCAATTAACCTCGACGTGCCTCCAAAGCGATCAGCATTCCACCCAGTTCACCGCCAGTCCGCCCCGTGATGTCTCTTTGTACTTGTCGTGCATGTCGGCGCCGGTGTCGCGCATGGTGCGGATCACCCGGTCCAGGGAAATGAAGTGTTTGCCGTCGCCGCGCAGGGCCATTTGCGTGGCGTTGATGGCTTTCACTGCGGCGATAGCGTTGCGCTCGATGCACGGCACTTGCACCAGTCCGCCGACCGGATCACAGGTGAGGCCGAGGTTGTGTTCCAGGCCGATTTCGGCGGCATTTTCCAGCTGCTCCGGGGTGGCGCCAAGCACCTCTGCCAGGCCTGCGGCGGCCATGGCGCAGGCGGAGCCGACTTCACCCTGACAACCGACTTCGGCCCCGGAGATCGAAGCGTTTTTCTTGCACAGGATGCCGACGGCAGCTGCGCCCAGGAAAAACGCGACCACGTCGTCGTCAGACGCATCGGCATTGAATTTCATGTAGTAGTGCAGCACCGCCGGAATGATCCCCGCCGCGCCGTTGGTCGGTGCCGTGACCATGCGCCCGCCGGCGGCGTTTTCTTCGTTCACGGCAAGGGCGTACAGGTTGACCCATTCCATTGCCGACAAGGTGGACGTAATGACATTCGGCTTGCCGATTTCCTGCAGGCTGCGATGCAGTTTCGCCGCTCGACGCGGCACATTCAGACCGCCGGGCAAGATGCCTTCGTGGCGCAAGCCCTGTTCGACGCATTCGCGCATCACCGACCAGATATGCAACAGGCCCTGGCGAATGTCTGCGTCACTGCGCCAGGCCCGTTCGTTGGCCATCATCAGTTCGCTCACCCGCAGCCCGTGTTCGTTGCAGAGCTTGAGCAGTTCGGCTGCGCTGGAGAAGTCGTAAGGCAGCACCACATCGCCAGCTGGTGCGATCCCGGATTCGGCTTCGGCCGCTTCGATGATGAAACCACCGCCCACCGAGTAGTAGGTCTGCTCGAACAGTTCGCCGGTTTCACCGAAGGCTGTCAGGGACATGGCGTTGGGGTGGTAGGGCAGGCTCTCGTTTAGCAGCAGGAGATCGCGTTGCCAGTCGAAGGCAATTTCCGTTATGCCTGCCAGACACAGTTTGCCGGTTTCGCGCAGGGTGTGAATGCGGCTGTCGATGGTGGTTGGATCGATGCGGTCGGGCCATTCGCCCATCAGGCCCATGACGCAGGCGCGGTCCGTTGCGTGGCCGACGCCGGTCGCCGAAAGAGAGCCGTAAAGGCGGACTTCCACGCGTCGCACTTCAGCCAGAAAACCGTGATCGACCAGTGCTTGGGCAAAGGTTGCGGCAGCGCGCATCGGACCGACGGTATGAGAACTGGAAGGACCGATGCCGACTTTGAATAGATCGAAAACACTGATAGCCATGCTAAAGCCTGTACATGCAATGGAAGGGAAATCGCTGCCATTTCTGTAGGACAAGCGCAATTTGGGCGATACTGCCTGTCACGGTCCTGCGTGACCAACGAAAATTCCTAAGACATCCTTTAGCAGGACTAAACGATGAGCCGTCAATTACACGCCCAGACGTATGTCTGGCTGAACGTGTTTGCCTGTGCCGCGCGGCACCTGTCGTTCACCCGATGCGCCGAAGAACTGCACATCACACCGGGGGCGGTCAGCCAGCAGATCCGCCAGCTGGAAGAACGCCTGGGCTTTCGCCTGTTTCATCGCCGCGCCCGCGGGGTGGAGCTGAGCGCTGAGGGCCAGCGCCTGGCCATTACCGTCAACGAGGCCTTTGGCAGCATCGACGCGGAATTGCGACGACTGGATGCGGGCATGATCAGCGGGATTCTGCGAGTGCGTTCGATTCCGTCGTTCCTGAGCAAATGGCTGACGCCGCGCCTGCCGCGTTTGCAGCAGCGCTTTCCGGACATCCAGTTGCGCCTGGTGGCCGAGGACAGCAGCGTGCCGTTGCATGAAGGTGACTTCGACCTGGCGATCGACCTGAACGACGGCAGCTATCCGGGCCTGTTATCCACAGCCTTGCTGGATGAACAGATTTTTCCGGTGTGCGCGCCGAGCCTGTTGCGTGGTCGTCCGCCGCTGCACGGTCCGGCAGACCTGATGCACTTTCCCTTGCTGCACGACATCACCGCCTGGCGCGGCAGCTATGAGTACGCGGAATGGGAGTTTTACCTCAATGCCATCGGCTTCGAGGGCGCGGATGTGCGACGTGGCCATACCTTCAATCGCAATCACTTGACCATCGAAGCGGCCATCGCCGGCATGGGCGTGGCGATTGCGCGTCGTACCTTGCTCAATGATGAGTTGGAGCGTGGTGCTTTGATCGTGCCGTTTGGCCTGGCGGTGCCCAATCACAAGCGCTACATGCTGCTTTACGCACCGGGGGCGTTGAGCCATCCGGGTGTGCGCGCGGTGCACGATTGGTTGGTGGAGGAGGCGGGTGCTTTTCGCAGCCTGCACCCGTTGGGGGAGCGGCAAATGTGAGCAATTATTACGTAAGAGCAGGGCGACCCAACTCCCGACCTTAACAGCGCTTTTACCGGTTGTCCGGCTTTTTTTGCGATTGAAAATTTATCTTTTTTAGGGGGTTGAATTGTTCAGCGTACAGACCGATTGTGTAAGTAAGAGGTCACGGTGATGACGCCCAAGGGCTTAGCTGACCGGCCTCTCGCGAGCTAGCTGAAATAAGGGATGAACTATGCAAATCCAAGTCAATAGCGATAACCATATTCAAGGCAGTAAACGACTGGAGGAGTGGGTACGTACGACCATTGAGAGCACGCTCGAACGCTACGAAGAGGACCTGACACGAGTCGAGGTTCACCTGCGGGACGAGAACGGCGACAAGCCGGGTCCCCACGACATGCGCTGCCAACTGGAGGCGCGGCCAAAAGGCCATCAACCGGTTTCCGTCACCCATAAAGCCTCCACCATGGAGCAGGCGATCGACGGAGCGGCCACCAAACTTGAACATGCGCTGGAGCATATGTTCGGCAAATTACGCGGCAAACGAGCCAATGTGGTGCCCATCGAGAGTGGCGCCCATGCCGACCAGCTGCTGGAAGAAGAGTTTCTTGAGAACGAACAGGCAGCGCTTAACGGCTGACACCTGATTCACTTTTTTACCTTCCCATGAAAACGGGCCTGCATTGCAGGCCCGTTTTGTTTTGGGCGGCTTTTGGATCCCATGGCGATTGGCATGCGCTGTGGAGACAGCCGGGTTTGCGCCGCAACCAACCGGGGTAATAGAGGGATTCATCCGCTCCCTTTGCGTATGAGAATATTTATCATTAATATTGCGTCCTTGCCGGCCCCCTGACGCTGTCGTGGCCTCATCCGGTTTCCAGGTCGAAACATGAACGCCAAACCCCGCACACTTCCCGTTTCCTACCGATTGGCGGTCGCGTCGCGGGTGCTCGCTGCCGTATTTGGCGGTTACCTCGTCGCGGCGCTGGCCGGTGTCAGCCTCAGCCTTTGGCTGCCTGTCAGTCGCGCTGAAGCGGTGGTGATCGGGATGATGACCTCGTTTCTGGTGTACTTGCTGGCCGTTATCTGGTGCTTTGCCTGCGGCAGTGCGTGGCGAGCCTGGTTCGGCGTGATGGTGCCGGGTTTGATGCTGGCAGCGGTGCTCGGGTTGGCGTACGGGGTGGGTCGTTCATGAAAGAGGGCTTTCGCCAGGCGATGGCCTGGTTGCACACCTGGGCCGGGCTGATTTTCGGCTGGTTGCTGTTTGCGATTTTCCTGACTGGCACGCTGGCCTATTTCAAAAGTGAAACCAGCCACTGGATGCAGCCGGAGATCCCGGTTCGTTCCGTGTCCGCCGAAACCAGTTTGACCGTGGCTCAACACTATCTTGAGCAACACGCCGCAGGCGCCTCACGTTGGTTGATCGAGTTGCCCAGCGCCCGGCGGCCGGGTTTATCAGTGCACTGGGAACCGGCAGCGGACAAGCCCGGCCAACACCGCGAACAATTGCTCGACCCGCTAACCGGCACCGAAGTGCACCCCCGCGAGACGATGGGCGGCGAGTTCTTCTATCGCTTCCACTTCGAGTTGCAAATGCCCTATCCGTGGGGGCGCTGGTTGGCGACTGTCGCTGCCATGTTGATGTTTGTGGCACTGATCAGCGGCATCATCACCCACAAGAAAATCTTCAAGGACTTCTTCACCTTCCGCCCGCGCAAGGGGCGGCGTTCCTGGCTCGACGGGCACTACGTGGTGGGCGTGCTGGTGTTGCCGTTTCACTTGATGATCACCTACAGCAGTCTGGTGATGTTCATGATGATGGTAATGCCGGCAGGGATTGAGGCCAGGTACAAGGGCGATGCCCAGACGTTTTATCGAGAGGCGATTCCCGAGTCCGAAGTCCCGTCAGCCGTCGGCAGTTCCGGTCTGTTGATGCCTTTGGCGCCGTTGCTGGAGCAGGCAAACCGACTTCGGCCAAGTGGCCGGATTGCCGAGGTGACGGTGAACCACCCCGGCGACGCCAATGCTTCGGTGGTGATGCAGTTCGACGGGGCCGACCGTGTGGGCCACGATTTCGGCCGCACCGTGTCCTTCAATGGCGTAACGGGTAAGCAGCTGGAGGCGATGCTGGAGCGCTCGTTGCCTGTTGCAATCGCCGGCGGGTTCTTCGGTCTGCACATGGGCCATTTCGCCAGCCCGGTGTTGCGCTGGATGTACTTCATGTGTGGTCTGGCCGGTACGGCCATGATCGGTACCGGGCTGGTGATCTGGCTCGGCAAACGTCAACTCAAGCATGCCAAAAGCGCTGTGATGCCTTTCGAGCTAAGGCTGGTGGAGGTGCTGAACATCGCCAGCATGTCGGGGCTGATGCTCGCGGTGGCGGCGTTCTTCTGGGCCAATCGATTGTTGCCGGTGACCATGACCGGACGCTCGGATTGGGAGGTCAACGGCTTCTTCATCGTCTGGGGCTTGAGCCTGCTGCACGCCATGCTCCGCCGAGGCCGGGCGGCCTGGGTCGAGCAACTGGCGTTGGCGGCGTTGCTGTTTGGTGCAGTGCCGCTGTTGAACGCCCTGACGACACAGTATCACCTGGGGGTGTCGCTGGCGCAGAGCGATTGGGCCATGGCCGGGTTCGATCTGGCATGCCTGGTCAGCGGCCTGTTTTTCGCCTGGGCAGCCTGGAAAATACGCAGCTCGGAAATGGCTCAAGCCGTCGGCACAAAACGCCCGCGATCGATGGCGCTCGAACGGGAGGCGAACTGAATGTTGCTCGCCGCGTTGCTTTGTTATGCCGGTTTTGCCGCGCTGTGTTTATCGATGGACCGGCATCACGCCGAACTGCTGGGGCATAAACCGACACAGCGTCGGCGTCTGGGCCTGAAACTGCTTGGCTGGCTTTCGCTGAGTCTGTCGTTGTGGGCGGCAGTGGTGGCGGCAGGCTGGGGATTGGGCCTGGTTCAGTGGTTCGGCCTGTTGATGCTCAGTGCATTGTTGCTGGTTTTGCTGATTCCCTACCGTCCGCGTCTGGCCTTGTCTCTGGCCGGGCTGAGCCTGCTGGCCAGTCCGATTGCCGTGTTTGCGCAGTGTTGAATCGATGATCACTCTCCCCCCCGAACCCCGCGATATCGAGGGTGATCAACAGCGCGGAGACCGTGCGCATTTTCTCCAGGTGTTTCTCTCCCAGCGTTCGCAAATGGAAGCGCTGGTGAGTCGGCGCGTCGGTTGCCGGGCGACGGCGGCCGACCTGGTACAGGATTTGTTCCTGCGTTTCTGGCGGCGGCCGCTGGTGCAAGTCGAGGAGCTCAGCACCTACCTGTTGCGCTGCGCCGGCAACATCGCCATCGACCACTTGCGCAGTGAAGGCACGCGGGTCCGGGCCAGCGAAGGCTTGATGGTGGAGCCACCGGACAGCCATGGCTGTGGACCGCAAGCGGCGCTGGAGGCGGGCAACGATTTGCGCCACGTCGAAGCCGCGTTGCGCGCCTTGCCGGAGCGCACGCGGCAGATCTTCTTGCTCAATCGCATTCACGGTCGCAAATACGCCGAGATCGCCAAGGCCATGGGCTTGTCCCAAAGTGCCGTGGAAAAACATATGATGCGCGCCCTCGAAGCCTGTAAGGCCAGCCTTCGGGAACCCGAAACGCGCACGCCAGGGAAAGCACCGTGAACCACTTCGAACGCGTTACCCCGACGCCCGCGCAGGAGCAGGCCGCGCTGGCCTGGCTGAGCCTGTTGCATGACCAACCCAGCAGCGCTGACCAAGCGACGTTCAGCCAATGGTTGCAGGCCGACCCCGCCCATGCCGAGGCGTATGCCCAGGTGCAGGTCTTGTGGGAGTTGAGCGAAGGGCCGGCGCGCACGCTCGCCAAGGAAGACGCTTTTGCCTTGCAGGGCTATCTCAACGCCATGGACAAACCGCGGCGCAGCACGGTCGGGCGCTGGTCCGGTGCGCTGGCGATGGCCGCGTGCCTGCTGTTGATGATCAGTCTCGGCACAGGTTTGAAGCCGATGCGCTGGATGGATGACCTGGGGGCGGATTACGTCTCGGCACCGGGGGAAATCCGCACCGTCACCTTGGCCGATCAGTCGCAGGTGACACTGGATGCCGACAGCGCCATCGCCGTGGATTTCAGTCGCGGTGAGCGGCATGTGCAACTGCGTCGCGGCGCCGGTTTTTTCAGCGTCACCCACACCGGCGAGCCATTTGTGGTGGACGCCGAGAAAGGGCAGGCGCGGGTTCTGGGTACGCAGTTCGAAGTCCGTTTGCAGCCCCACGGTGCACAGGTCACGGTGCTGTCGGGACGGGTTGGCGTGACAGCGGACCAGAACGCCGAGCAGCAAATTCTCACTGCCGGCCAGCAAGTGGCCTACGGCGAAGGCTCGGCGCAAACACTCCACGCGGTGGACAGCGAAGCGCAGTTGGCATGGCGCCAGGGCTGGCTCAATTACTACAAGGCGACGTTGGCGGATGTGGTGCAGGATTTGGCGCGCTATTACCCCGGTCGGATCGTGATACTCAACGATGAACTGGCGACGCGTCGGGTCAGTGGCAGCTTTCCGAGCAGGAACCCGCAGGCGGTGTTGAGTTCGTTGCAGGGGGTGTTGGGGTTTGAGCAGCATCAGGTTTTGGGGCAGCTGATTATTTTGCGTTGAGGCGACTGACCTCTTCGCGAGCAGGCTCGCTCCCACAGGTTTTGAGTCGGCCTCCAAATTGGGGCAACACATAACCCTGTGGGAGCGAGCCTGCTCGCGAAGGGGCCAGTTCAAACACCACATCACCCTGAATAAAAATATTTTCAAATTTTTGCTGAGGTAAACCCGATTGCCATCCGTGTAGTGACTGAAACTGCGAGTCATTCGCATCCGTTGCGGTTCTACACAGGTCATGAGTCATGAAGTCCAGGGCAAAATCGGGGTCGGTCAAACAATGGTTGGGTGTGTCTGCGTTGAGCTTTTCGGCATTGGCGTTGTTGCCGCTGAGCGTGGCGCTGGCCGCAGAGGTGGGTAGTAGCCAGTCGCGTGGGCAATTCAACTTCGCGCTGGCCGCCAAACCGATGCCCCAGGCCCTGAGTGATTTCAGCCGGGTGACCGGCATCAGCGTGGTCTACACCGATGAAGCGCCGTATGGTCTCAATGCGCCGGCCATTAATGGCCAGATGAGCGCCGAACAGGCCCTGCAACGACTGCTCACCGGTTCGGGTTTGACCTTCCGTCGCACCGACGGCCACACCATTGCACTGGAGCCACGGACGACTGAAGGTGCGTTGAACCTGGGCGCAACCACCATCACCTCGTCGATGGATGACTCCATGAGCTACCAGCCGCCACCGACCTCTTCGGTGATGCGCTCCTCGGCCCCGATTCAGGACATCCCGCAGACGATCAACGTCGTCCCGGCCCAGGTCATCCGCGACCAGGCGCCGCGCAATCTCGATGACGCCCTGGCCAATGTCAGCGGCATCACCCAGGCCAACACTTTGGGCAGCACCCAGGACTCAGTGATGGTCCGCGGCTTTGGCGACAACCGTAACGGCTCGATCATGCGCGACGGCATGCCGATCGTGCAGGGGCGTGGCCTCAACGCCAGCGTGGACCGGGTCGAAGTGCTCAAAGGGCCGGCCTCGTTGCTCTATGGCATTCAGGATCCGGGCGGCGTGGTCAACATGGTCAGCAAGAAGCCTGAGCTTGAGCAGTACAACGCACTGACCGCGCGCGGCTCGAGCTATGGCGACGGCAAGAACGGCAGCGGCGGCGGTCTCGACAGCACTGGTGCCCTCGGCGATTCCGGGTTGGCCTACCGCATGGTGCTGGACTACGAAGACGAAGATTACTGGCGCAACTTCGGTGTGCATCGCGAGAGCCTGATCGCGCCGTCGCTGGCCTGGTACGGCGAAAGCACCAGCGTGCTGTTCTCCTATGAACACCGCGAATTCCTCACACCATTCGACCGTGGCACGCTGATCGATCCACGCACCAACCATCCGCTGGACATCTCGCGCAACGAGCGTCTCGACGAGCCGTTCAACAACATGGAAGGGCGCTCGGACCTCTATCACTTCGAGGCCGATCACGAACTCAACGACAACTGGAAAGCCCATTTCGGCTACAGCTGGAACCGCGAAACCTACGACGCCAGCCAGGTGCGCGTGACCGCCATCGACACCAAAAAGGGCACCCTGACCCGCAGCATGGACGGCACCCAGAATGCGATCAGCACCGATCGTTTCACCACCGCCAGCCTCGAAGGCAATGTGAATGTGCTCGGCATGCAGCACGACCTGCTGTTCGGCGTCGATGACGAATACCGCAAGATTTATCGCGAAGACCTGATCCGCCAGAAAAGCCTGACCACATTCAGTTACGTCAATCCGGTCTATGGTCGGGAAGTGGCGGGCACCACCGTCAGTGCGGCCGACAGCGCGCAGACCGATGAACTGCGCAGCGATTCGGTCTTCCTGCAGGATTCCATCCACCTCACTGATAAGTGGATTCTGGTGGCTGGCGCGCGTTTCCAAGCCTACGACCAGTACGCCGGCAAAGGCGTGCCATTCCACGCCAACACCGACAGCAACGGGCAGAAATGGGTACCGCGCGCGGGCCTTGTGTACAAATACACCGATGCCTTGTCGTTCTATGGCAGCTACACCGAGTCGTTCAAACCCAACTCGACCATCGCGCCCCTGAGCGGCAGCAGTACCGTGCTTGACGGCGGCATCGCACCGGAGGAAGCCAAGTCCTGGGAGCTGGGTGCCAAGCTCGATCTGCCGGGCCGCGTCACCGGCAACATCGCGCTGTTCGACATCAAGAAACGCAACGTGCTGGTGGCCAACGCCGAAGGCCCGACCACGATTTACAGTGCCGCCGGTGAAGTGCGTTCCCGTGGCCTGGAAGTGGATTTGAGCGGTCAGCTCAGCGATCGCTGGAGCATGATCGGCAGCTACGCCTACACCGATGCCGAGGTCACCGAAGACCCGGTTTACCAAGGCAATCAACTGCAAAACGTGGCGAAGAACAGCGGCTCGTTGTCGGCCGTCTATGACTTCGGCAGCGTCATTGGCGGTGATCAGCTGCGTGTCGGCGCCGGGGCGCGTTATGTGGGCGAGCGCGCGGGCAACGCGGTGAACGATTTCGACCTGCCGAGCTACACCGTGGCCGATGCGTTCGCCACCTACGACACCAAAGTCGAAGGGCAGAAGGTCAAGTTTCAGCTCAACGTGAAGAACCTGTTCGACCGCACCTACTACACCTCGGCGGCGAGTCGGTTCTTTGTTTCGATGGGGGATTCGCGGCAGATTTCGTTGTCCAGCACGCTGGAGTTCTGACGACAGACCGCGTCATCGTTCTTCGCGAGCAGGCTCGCTCCCACAGGGGAATAAGGTGATCAAAAAACAGGTGAGCACCGCCAAACCTTGTGGGAGCGAGCCTGCTCGCGATGGCGCCCTGAAAGGCGCCGAAAATCCCGGATCTAGCGCAAAAACGCCTGCCGATACTCACCGGGCGTCCCGCCAAGTGTCTGGCGAAAGCGGTTGGTGAAATGGCTGGCACTGGAGAAGCCGCAAGCCAGTGCAATCTCCCCCAGTGGCTGCGAGGTCGTACGCAGCAACTCCCGCGCCCGGTCAAGGCGCCGCGCCAGCACGTACTGGTGGGGTGGCAAGCCGAAGCTTTCGCGGAACATCCGCGCGAAATGGTATTCCGACAACGCGCACAGCGCCGCCAATTGACCCAGGCTGATGGCCTCGTCCAGGTGGCTGTCGATGAACTCCGCCAGATGACGACGCTGATGCGCGGCCAACCCGCCTTTAAGGCGCAGGCCCTGACGCACATTCACTTGGCTGAGCAGGGCATGGCTGAGCAGTTCGTGAGCCAAGCTGCTGGTGAGCAGGCGCTCGCCCGGCTCGTCCCAGTTCAAGGTGATCAACTGCCGAAAGCGCAGCGCCTGCTGCGGATCATCAAGAAAGGTCTGCTCGCGCAGTTGCATTTCCCGTGGTTCGCGATCGAGCAGGGTGACGCAGCCGAGGGCAAATTGTTCGGGGCTGAAATACAGGTGTGCCAGGCGAATATCGCCATTGATCACCCAGCCTGACTGGTGATCGGCCGGGAGGATGCACAGTTTGTCCGGGCCACCCTTGTTGTCGGGCTGGTCGCGGCGAAAGGTGCCGGTGCCGCCGGCGATGTAACAGGACAACGTGTGGTGGCTGGGCGCTTCGTATTCCTGGGCATCGTGGTGATTGCTCCACAAGGCTGCAGACAAGCCGTCACCGAGCTCGGCGCTGTGCTCCAGGCGAGCATTGGGCGAGCGGTTGAGGGCTTGAAAGACTTGTAGGGTATCCAGTGCCGCCATGATCGTTGCTCTCTAACACCTGCATCCAACGCCTTGCATCCTACTCCGTAGACGCGTGCCTGCCAGCCTGCCGCCAGACAAAAGCGCAAGTTTATGCAAGTGAGCCAGGGCGTAGCGCCGGACACTGGGCTCCTATCGAGGAGCCTTAGTCATGAACCTTTCTTTGTACCTGCTGACCGTGCTGATCTGGGGCACCACCTGGATTGCCTTGAAATGGCAACTGGGCGTGGTGGCCATTCCCGTGTCGATCGTCTATCGCTTCGGCCTCGCCGCGCTGGTGCTGTTCGTGATCCTGCTGCTCAGCCGGCGCCTGCAAGTGATGAACCGTCGCGGGCACCTGATCTGCCTGGCTCAGGGGCTGTGCCTGTTCTGCGTCAACTTCATGTGCTTCCTCACCGCGAGCCAATGGATCCCCAGCGGTCTGGTGGCCGTGGTGTTTTCTACCGCCACCCTGTGGAATGCCCTCAATGCGCGAGTGTTTTTCGGTCAGAAAATCGCTCGCAACGTATTGATGGGCGGCGCGTTGGGCCTGCTTGGGCTGGGCCTGCTGTTCTGGCCGGAGCTGGCCGGGCATACCGCCAGCCCGGAAACCTTGCTCGGTCTCGGTCTGGCCCTGTGCGGTACCTTGTGTTTCTCGGCGGGCAACATGCTTTCGAGCCTGCAACAGAAGGTCGGTCTCAAGCCGCTGACCACCAATGCCTGGGGCATGGCTTACGGGGCGGCGATGCTCACGGTGTGGTGCCTGGTCAAAGGCATTCCCTTCGACATGGAAATGAGCGCGCGTTACATCGGGTCACTGTTGTACCTGGTGATTCCGGGATCGGTGATCGGTTTCACCGCTTACTTGACTCTGGTCGGCCGCATGGGGCCTGAGCGGGCTGCGTACTGCACGGTGCTGTTCCCGGTGGTGGCGCTCAACGTGTCAGCGTTCGTCGAGGGCTATCAATGGACGGTGCCGGCACTGTTGGGGCTGGTATTGGTGATGTTGGGTAACGTACTGGTGTTTCGCAAACCGAAAATGCCGCAAGTGCTGGGCAACGGCAAGCTGGCCTGAGGCAGTGCTGAGTGACTCAGCGCTCGATTTTCATCGCGACGTATATCAATAGCGGAAAGATGAAATCAACGATGTGTCCAGCCCTGTCATTGTAGTTCCAGGTTTTCGACTCATCCATGTTGAACCATTCGGTACCGATTGTTTGAAAGCCGACGTAATAAAGAAAAATGGCAGTCAATAATCCGATTAGTGCAGGTTTTTTAGCTTCGTGAAATTGTTCGGGGCTGGAGTTGATGTTTTTGTAAAGGTAATAGGTTCCGAGTAGGCAGCATAGGGTGTAGATCACTTCAAGTGTAATGATCAGCCAGTAAATGCGGTGGTGAAGTATGGTGGAAGTAATAGCTCTGTGTCTGTATTTGTTCTGATCATTGGTGGTGTCCATGCTCAGGATGTGGCTAATGTATTGATAATTTGTCGAGTAATCCATGAAGTTGTTATATAGCATTAGCAATCCAAAGAGACTAATGAACAACATTAGTATGACTTTGCTGAGTCGAATGACTTGACTTGTTGTGAATGGGTTCAAGTTGGTGATCTCCGTTGTTGATCCCGTAGTGCCAAGGTAAACAAGGAGAGTCTATCGCGTGGTTTTGTTGTTTGGCTGCTGACTGAGTTGCAGGGTGTGTATTCAGAAAGTTGTTTAATAAGGAAAGTGAGTTTTTTTGTATTAAACAGGCAGGCGCTTGTTACACCTGCCTGTTTTGCGTTAACCCTTCCAGACTTGCGGGTTGACCAGGTCCTGCGGTCGCTCGCCCAACAGGGCGCTGCGCAAGTTGGCCAGGGCACGGTTGGCCATTGCATCGCGGGTTTCATGGGTGGCCGAGCCGATGTGCGGCAAGGTCACGGCGTTTTTCAGCTGGAACAGTGGTGACTCGGCCAGCGGTTCTTTTTCGTACACGTCCAGCCCGGCACCACGAATGCGGTTGTTTTGCAGCGCTTCGATCAGCGCCGGCTCGTCCACCACCGGGCCACGGGAGATGTTCACCAGTATCGCGCCCGGCTTCATCAGCGCCAGCTCGCGATGGCTGATGAGGTGTTTGGTCTTCTCGCTGAGCGGTACCACCAGGCACACGAAATCAGCTTCGGACAGCAATTGATCGAGGCTGCGGTACTGTGCGCCGAGTTCCTGTTCCAGCCCGGTCTTGCGGCTGTTGCCGCTGTAGATGACCGGCATGTTGAACCCCAGGCGACCGCGTCGGGCGATGGCCGCACCGATATTGCCCATGCCGACAATGCCCAACGTCTTGCCATGCACATCGCAACCGAACAGCTGCGCACCGACAGTGGCTTGCCATTGTCCGGCCTTGGTCCAGGCATCCAGTTCGGCGACGCGGCGCGCGCTGCTCATCAACAGGGCAAACGCCAGGTCGGCGGTGCTTTCGGTGAGCACATCCGGCGTGTTGGTCAGCATGATCCCGCGTTCGTTGAAGTAGGCCAGGTCATAGTTGTCGTAGCCCACCGAGACGCTGGACACCACTTCCAGGCTGGCGGCGTACTCCAGCTGCGCACGACCGAGTTTGCGACCGACGCCGATCAGGCCGTGGGCATGGGGCAGGGCTTCGTTGAACTGGGCGTTGATGTCGCCGTTTTTCGGATTCGGCACGATGACGTCGAAATCCTGTTGCAGGCGTTCGACCATTTGCGGGGTGACGCGGCTGAATGCCAGGACAGTTTTTTTCATGGGGGGCGGGCTCGTCGGGCGGTGAAGAATGATGAGCACGCTAACATTCTTCACGGGATTTGTGCGAGTCGCTCAGCGGTCGTTGCAAGCTTGCAGCTTGCAGGGCGTCATCCAGTTATACTGCGGCACTTCTTATACTGCGGCACTTCTTATACTGTGGCATGCGGCTCGCTCACCGGGCCCGACACTTCATGCACCACCCGGAGCTTTCATGACTTCCCCGAAACAACCGCCGGTCGCCGACGCCCTGAGCGACGCACAGGCAGAGCTGCCAGACAGCGTCGACTCCAGCGCCGACAGCGAAACCAAAGCCGAAATCCCGGCCTTCAAGTTCCCGTTCAAGCCGGGTGATCTGGCGGCCGCCAAGGGCTCCAACCAGCCGTGGTACAAGAACGGCGCCAAGAATGGCCACACCAAGACGCCGGGCATGGCGCCACCGGGGACTCGGCGGTCGATGGGTAAGCGCTAGGCCTTCAAGCTGCGGCGTTTGACCTGGCCTCATCGCGAGCAGGCTCGCTCCCACATTTGATCGCATTCTCATGAAAGAATGCATTATCCTGTGGGAGCGAGCCTGCTCGCGATGAGGCCGGAACAGACACCTCAAATCCCGGATCAATCCGCCCGCAACGAAATAAACGAGTAGTTTACCGGCGCATCCGCCGCCACTTGCGCACCGGCGGCCAGCACTTGCTCCGCAATATCATCCCCCGACACATGAAACCGCCATTCGCTGCCCCACTGCGGCAACGTTTGCCCGGCCAGGTCGTCGATGATCGCGGCGAACTCCGCCATATCCGGAAGATAAGCGGTAAAGCCGTCGCCCTTCAGGGCCGTCGTGCGAATCCTCAGCAACGCACAAACCGCGTCCTTCATCAGAATGTCATCACGATCCGCCTGACGGGAGCGCTGGATCAGTTCCGACAATTCCCGGTCGACCAACTCACCACCGACAATCAGATCCGGTCCTTTTTCCCACGACTCAGGCGGACATTCCTTCACAGCGGTGTTCAGAGGTATGTGCGGATTTATTTCCATCGGATAGATACGGCACACCAACGGCCGGCGTTCGTAGATGCGGCAGCGGTTGTCTTCGTCAAGATTTCGGCAGGGGCCGACATTGTAGGCGGCGAAAGTGATGGCCACGTACGCCGCGGATTCACCGCTGCGTACCGCTGCCGAACGGCGTTCAGCGTGTTCCCGTTGTTGCACCGGCAGACCCAGGCCATTACCCAGAAACGCTTCCACCAGCACGATCACCTGACCACCGTCGGCTGCCCACATCCGGGCTTCGCTCAGGGTCAGGGGCACATGGTGGTCATTGCAGCATTTGCCGCAGCCTACACAGGAAAACGTTGTATTCATCGAGCGTTCGTTCGCATCACAGGGCATGACACGGCGACAGAATGTCGCCGCAAAAGCCGCTATCGAAGCAAATTATGCGCCACTCAGTTTGCCTTGCCGGCCGGGCGGATGGAGTCCCATTCGGCGACGTACGCGGTTTTGCTCTTTTTGTTGTACAGGCACAACTCGGTGCCTTGTGCGCCTTTCATGTGCTTTTGCGGGTACTGGCCCTGGAGCAGGAGCGCGGTGTAGCCGACCCGGTCATCGAACTGCGCGGCGTTGCCGACCGGTTTGCTGTCCTTCAGGCCACTGGCCTTGATGCAGCTGGCGAGTACGGTTTTTTCGTAGGTGGCCCAAGCGTCGGGGCTGGAGGCGTGGGCTTTGGTGCCGATGGCGATGAGGCAGAGGAGAATCAGGGGCGCAGCTTTCATGGTTCAGGCTTCCTTGGGCTGAATGACCAAGGCAGGAGTATGCCTGAAAGTTTGATGGAGACTTTGCTGGCCCCATCGCGAGCAAGCTCGCTCCCACAGTGATTGATGTCGTACACAACATCTGTGTTCGACAAATAACCCTGTGGGAGCGAGCCTGCTCGCGATGGCGTCGTGTCAGAGCGGAACCGGCTCCCGGCGGACCGCACGCATCCCGACGCTTTCATACAAGCGCCGCGCCCGAAGGTTGTCTTCACGTACCTTCAGGTCTACGAAACCTTCACGCCGCTGCTGGAACACCTTGAACGCCTGCAACAACAGCGCACGCCCCAATCCCCGGCCCTGAAACCGCGGATGTACCACCAGGTTCTTGATATAGGCACTGGTCCAGCACTGGCAAACGCCCACCACTTCTTCGGCATCCAGGGCAATGAAGCACAGGACCGGGTCATATTCCGGATCGGATTCGAACTGCCGTTGCCACATGTCCAGCGCAGCTACGCGACCACCGCCGTCGAGATAACCGAACTCCATCAACCGGTGTACGGCGGCGCCCAGTTCGGGCCGGTACTCGCTCAATTGCAGGCCGGTTGGCCAATCGGGGGCCGGCACGACGACAGAGAGGTCGCGCCGCATCAGCCAGCAGAATTCTTCGTTCAACACTCAATAACCCTGTTCGGCGACAGCCTTGGCCGCGGTGATCAGACACTGGGTCAATTCCGGCGAAGAGAATTTGGTCAGCACCGCGTTCGCCCCCGCCAGTCGTGCTTTCTCGGCGTTCATCGCACTGTCCAGTGAGGTGTGCAGCAGTACGTAAAGATGCGCGAAATCCGGGGTTTCCCGCAGGGTGCGGGTGAAGGCGTAGCCATCCATCTCCGACATCTCGATGTCCGAGACGATCAGGTTGATCTGCTGCGCGGTGCCTTGCAGGTCCAGCAGGCAGTCGATGGCTTCCCTGGCGCTGCGGGCGGTATGGCATTGCAGGCCAAGGTTGCGCAGGGTGTGCACCGATTGCTGCAAGGCGACCTGGCTGTCATCGACCACCAGGATGCGCGCGTTGCCGAGCAGTTCGGCGTCTTCCATGCTCAGTTCGGTTGGCGCCATCTCGATTTGCGCCGGGGCGATGCCGTGGATGACTTTTTCAATGTCCAGCACTTGCACCAAGGTGCCATCGACCGACGTCACGCCGGTGATGTAGGCACGCAATCCACCGGAGCCGAAGGGTGGAGGGCGGATGTCGGTGGTCAGGCAATGGACGATCTTGCTCACGGCCTGCACGTGCAGGCCCTGCTTGGAGCGGCTGACGTCGGTGACGATCAGGCAGCCGCCGTTCGGGTCTTCCAGCGGACGCTCGCCAATGGCACGGCTGAGGTCGATCACCGACAGCGAGGCGCCGCGCAGGGTGGCGATGCCTTTGACGTGGGGGTGCGACTCCGGCAGTTTGGTCAACGGCGGGCAGGGAATGATTTCACTGACCTTGAGCAGGTTGATCGCCATCAGCTTGCCGCTGCGCAAGGTAAACAGCAGAAGCGAAAGT
Source organism: Pseudomonas fluorescens (assembly GCF_040448305.1). Lineage (NCBI taxonomy): Bacteria > Pseudomonadati > Pseudomonadota > Gammaproteobacteria > Pseudomonadales > Pseudomonadaceae > Pseudomonas > Pseudomonas fluorescens. The sequence continues at coordinate 996,622 of NZ_CP148752.1, forward strand.
GAGTCTGCGCGGGCTTTGGTGGAGGACATAGGAACCTTCTCTGGAAAAAGGTGACGGGCAATCCCGGGATCGCCAATGACTTCGATGCCGGGTTATCGACTTGTTTGGAGCAGGCTTTAACAATTGTGGTGAACAGTAAGACGCCATCGCGAGCAAGCTCGCTCCCACATTAGATCGTCGTCGTTCACACATCCTGTGGGAGCGAGCTTGCTCGCGATGGGGTCATCACTTCATGCCGAGCCTTTTAGCCATCCGCCCCAGATTCGCCCGATCCAGGCCTAGCTCACGGGCCGCGCTTGCCCAATTGTTGTTGTGCCGCTCCAGGCAGGCACCTATCAATAGGCGCTGATAACGCTCGGTGGCCTCGCGCAAATCGCCGGTCAGCGCTTGCGTGATGGTGGCGACGGGTTGCTCGGCGGCGGCTTCAACGCTGGCATTGGGCAAGTCCAGGTCGGCGGCGCTCAAACTGAGAATCTTTGGCCGCTCCTTGCAATTGCCCAGGGCTTTCAAGGCGCTGCGGCCGATCAAGTGTTCAAGCTCGCGCACGTTGCCGGGCCAGTCGTAGGCCAACAGCGCGGCCTGGGCGTCGCTGTTCAGGCGCAGGCTGTTGAGGCCCATGCGCGAGCGGTTCTGCTCCAGGAAGTAACCGCTGAGCAGCAGCACATCACGCCCGCGATCGCGCAGGGCCGGCACCAGCAGCGGATAAACGCTGAGGCGATGGTAGAAGTCGGCGCGGTAACGGCCGCTGCGCACTTCTTCGGCGAGGTCGCGGTTGGTCGCCGCGATCAGGCGCACGTCGACCTGATGCTCCTGGTCCGAGCCCAGTCGCTGCAGTTGACCGCTCTGCAGCACCCGCAGCAACTTGGCCTGCACGGTCAGCGACAACTCACCGACCTCATCGAGAAACAGCGTGCCGCCATTGGCCAGTTCGAACTTGCCGCGGCGGTCGTTCATCGCCCCGGTGAAGGCGCCGCGGACATGGCCGAACAACTCGCTTTCCACCAATGTGTCGGGCAACGCGGCGCAGTTGAGGCTGATGATCGGTTTGTCGGCGCGGGGTGAGGCGGCATGGATGGCCTGGGCCACCAACTCCTTGCCGACCCCGGTTTCGCCGATGATCAACACGGTCAGGTCGCTGCCGCCCACCAGGCTGATTTCTTCGACCAGACGCTTGTGGGCCTTGCTCTGGCCAATCATCTCGCGATTCTGCTGGCCGCTGGCCTGGCGGTAGACCTCGGCGCGTTGATGTTCATCTTCGACCCGGTTGTTCAAACGCTCGATGCGTTCGGCGGCGTTGACCGTGGCGGCCGCGAGGCTGGCGAAGGCTTGCAGGGCATCCAGTTCGATCGGTTCGAAGCGCTCCGGGTCGAGAGCATCGAGGGTCAGCAGGCCCCATGGGCGCTCGTCGATGAACAATGGGCAACCCATGCAGTCGTGGACTTCCAGATGATCATCCAGGCCATCGACCAGGCCGTCATAGGGGTCGGGCAAGTCGCTATCGGCAGCGAAACGGGTCGGGCCGGGGCCGCTGAGCAGCGCTTCGAAACGCGGGTGTTCGCTGACCTTGAAGCGTCGACCGAGGGTATCGGTACTCAAGCCGTCGACGGCCAGCGGCACCAGCCATTCACCATCGAGGCGCAGCAGGGCGGCGGCGTCGCACGGGAGCAGGGCGCGCATGGCTTCCAGCAGGCGGCGATAACGCTCGCCCTCGGGCAGTTCGCGGGACAGGTCGGAGACCAGGGGTAGCAGGGCGGTGAGCAGGGATTTTGCAGTCATAGTGACTCCGTGTAGTCGGTATGACTATAAGTCAGGCAGTGTCTAAATGACTATTATGTTTTTAACTTATTGATTTTTAACGATTAAATAGTTGGCATGGAAACTGATAAGCATAGGGTAATCCGTTAGCAACCCAAGAAGACCAGGAGTCACCTTATGCTGAGCGCTCAAGACCGTGCCATCGTCAAATCCACCGTGCCGCTGCTCGAAAGCGGTGGTGAGGCGCTGATTACGCACTTCTACCGCATGATGCTCTCCGAATACCCGGAAGTCCGCCCGCTGTTCAACCAGGCCCACCAGTCCAGCGGTGATCAGCCGCGTGCGTTGGCCAACGGCGTATTGATGTATGCGCGCCATATCGACCAGCTCGACCAGTTGGGTGACCTGGTGGCCAAAATCATCAACAAGCACGTGGCCCTGCAGATTTTGCCGGAGCACTACCCGATTGTCGGCAGCTGCCTGCTGCGGGCCATCGCCGAAGTGCTGGGTGAAGAGATTGCCACCCCGGAAGTGATCGCGGCCTGGGGTGCGGCCTACGGGCAACTGGCAGACATCCTGATCGGTGCCGAAGCCAGCATCTACGACCAGAAAGAACAGGCACCGGGCGGCTGGCGCGGGGCGCGGGAATTCATCGTGGTGGACAAGGTCGAGGAGAGCGCCGAGATCACCTCGTTCTACTTCGAACCCGCGGACAAAGGCCCGATCCTGGAGGCAGAGCCCGGCCAGTACATCGGCATGAAACTGATCCTCGACGGTGAAGAGATCCGTCGTAACTACTCGCTGTCGGCGCTGGCGAACAAAGGCCAGTACCGCATCAGCGTCAAGCGTGAAACCGGTGGCCGCGCTTCCAACTACCTGCATGACCAATTGCATGTCGGCGCCAGCATCCAGTTGTTCCCGCCATCGGGCGAGTTCATCCTGACCGCCAGCGACAAACCACTGGTGCTGATCAGTGGCGGCGTCGGCATTACCCCGACCCTGGCGATGCTCGAAGCGGCGCTGGAGACCCAGCGGCCGGTGCATTTCATCCACTGCGCGCGCAACGGTAGCGTCCATGCCTTCCGCGACTGGATCGACGGCCTGGCTGAGCGTCACCCGCAACTCAAGCGCTTTTATTGCTATTCCGAGGACGACGGCGTGAGCCCGGCGGCGCACAAGGTCGGTTTGTTGAGCCAGCAGCAGTTGCATGCATGGCTGCCGGAGCAGCGTGACCTGGATGTTTACTTCCTGGGGCCGAAAGGTTTCATGGCGTCCATCAAGCGCCACCTCAAGGCACTGGGTGTGCCGGAGAAGCAAAGCCGTTATGAGTTCTTCGGGCCGGCAGCGGCGCTGGAGTAAGGGGTTGGCGCGGTGGGGCAGCAGGCTCACCGCGTCGCCTTCATCGCGGGCAAGCCACGCTCCCACAGGTTTTGTGTCGTTCACATCAATCTGGATCGACGCAAATCCTGTGGGAGCGGGCTTGCCCGCGATTGCTTCACCTCGGTTCTGAAATGAAAAAAAGCTGGAAAGTTAATCCCTTCTTAACCGCCTTATCGTCTATTCCCCCCCGAATCCCCCTCACATGCTCCAGGCTCTCAAAGGTCCGGGCCAGCGTGTAGACTGGCGGGTAATCGATATTTTGAAGGGAAACGCGATGAGCGATGAATCCATGCGGTTGGGGCGTGAACGGCGCTACCTGGTGTTGTTGGGCATCATTTGCCTGGCGCTGATCGGCGGCGCGCTGTACATGCAAATTGTTCTGGGCGAGGCCCCTTGCCCGCTGTGCATCCTGCAACGTTACGCGTTGCTGCTGATCGCGATCTTCGCCTTCATCGGCGCGGCCATGCGCAGCCGTCGCAGCATCACGGTGTTTGAAGCCCTGGTGGTGATCTGTGCCGTGGCAGGTGCAGGCGTTGCCGGGCATCACGTCTATACGCAGTTCTATCCGGCGGTCAGCTGTGGCATCGATGTGCTGCAACCGATTGTCGATGACTTGCCGCTGGCGAAGATCTTCCCGCTGGGTTTCCAGGTCGACGGTTTCTGCTCCACGCCATACCCGCCGATCCTCGGCCTGTCACTGGCGCAGTGGGCGCTGGTCGCCTTCGTGCTGATCGTGGTGCTGGTGCCGCTGCTGACCTCGCGTAACCGCAAAGCGCTGCGCTGAGGTCATCTGCCGCCACGCATTGTCGGACAAAAAAGCCCCGGTCCTCGAAGAGAGGGCCGGGGCTTTTTTTGTCTTGCGCAGCGCATTTCAGAGGCCGGGTAAAAAGACCGTGACGGGCGGCAATCAAGGGTGCGACACATGTGCGACATGTTGTCACAGAGTCGGCGTCTCAGGGCGTTCGAGGAGGCCCGATTGGTACATGGAAACGTAACGAAATCGGGTTGTTTTGCAGGCTTGCGGTTTTTTCCATTACGGGCACGAACAGGCAGTTTTAACAGGCTCTGGCGAATGGCCGGAGCCCCCGTCATATCGGGCCTTGGGCAAGGTCAAGGGCACAGAGGAGGGACTCGATACTGTCTGAACCGTGGGTGGAAGACCTACTTATTTTGGTGTTTTTGTTGAGAATGAATTTCGATAAGATGCGCCACTTTTGCGAAAACGGGTAATGATTGTTGCCGGTTCGGATAAAAATTATTTCGGGATGAGACATGGTTTATAAAACGCTACATATCTACAATCGCCCGCACTGAATTCCCGGCACTGCTCAAATCTTAATCAGGGGTGAGCAGAAACAGGGTGTCGAGAGGTCTGGTGGCTTCATGCGATGCCCAGGTGTCGGAGCCTCCAACTACCCGCACCAAATGGAATTGGTCTGTAACAAGGCCTTTGACCACGTATTCGAATAAGAACTCACCGCAGGCCCGGGATTTGTCGTACAGCGTCTGACGCACGACGGGCATGCCCTTATTCAATCCAAGAAAAATGCCAACCCTTGGCAGGGTGAAGTGTTGGCGATCAAAACCCAACTGCATTGCGCAAGCTGCTTTAGAGGTCGTGAGATGAGTAAAAACAGGTACCCCAGACTACTAGGCTTATTGCCGCTGATCGGCACGTTGTTGCTGTCAGGCTGCAACATGACCTTGCTCAATCCCAAGGGCCAGGTTGGTCTGGACGAGCGAAACCTGATCATCACCGCAACGCTGCTGATGCTGTTGGTCGTGGTTCCGGTCATCGTCATGACCTTCCTGTTCGCCTGGAAATACCGCGCGTCCAACACCAATGCCACCTACACCCCGAAATGGAACCACTCCACCAAGATCGAGATCGCGGTGTGGGCTGTTCCGGTGCTGATCATCATTGCCCTGGGTTACGTCACCTACAAGTCGACCCACGCCCTTGACCCGTACAAGCCGCTGGAATCCGACGTCAAGCCGATCACCATTGAAGTGGTGGCGCTGGACTGGAAGTGGCTGTTCATCTACCCGGAACAAGGCATCGCCACGGTCAACAAGATCGTGTTCCCGGCGCACACCCCGATCAACTTCAAGATCACTTCTGACGCCGTGATGAACTCGTTCTTCATCCCTGCGCTGGGCGGCCAGATCTACGCGATGGCGGGCATGCAGACCAAGCTGCACCTGATCGCCAACGAAAACGCTGAAATGGACGGTATCTCCGCCAACTACAGCGGCGCAGGTTTCACCGGTATGAAATTCAAGGCGATCGCCACTTCCCAGGAAGATTTCGACGCCTGGGTAAGCGAAGTCAAAAAGGCACCTAAACAGCTTGAACAAGCTGAATACGCAGCCCTTGCCAAGCAGAGCCAGAACAACCCAGTCGAGCTCTACTCCTCGGTGACGCCGAACCTGTTCCAGACCATCGTCGACAAGTACGAAGGCATGAAACCGGGTCCGAAAGTGAAGCACGAGAAAGAAGAGAAAGAAGTGGCCGCTACGCAAGGAATGGACATGAACGCGCATTCAGCTGCCGGGGCAGAGGAGTAAACGATGTTTGGTAAATTAAGTTGGGAAGCGGTCCCGTTCCACGAGCCGATCGTAATGGTGACCATCGCCATGATCGCGCTCGGCGGTCTGGCACTGTTCGCGGGTATCACTTACTTCAAGAAGTGGACCTACCTGTGGACCGAGTGGCTGACGTCGGTCGACCACAAGAAAATCGGCGTGATGTACATCATCGTCGCCATGGTCATGCTGCTGCGCGGCTTTGCCGACGCCATCATGATGCGTACCCAGCTGGCCATGGCCACCGAGGGTTCGCCTGGCTACCTGCCACCTGAACACTATGACCAGATCTTCACCGCCCACGGTGTGATCATGATCATCTTCATGGCGATGCCATTCTTCACCGGCCTGATGAACCTTGCAGTGCCGCTGCAGATCGGCGCGCGTGACGTTGCCTACCCGTTCCTGAACTCCCTGAGCTTCTGGCTGCTGGTTTCCGGCGTAGTGCTGATCAACCTGTCCCTGGGCGTCGGCGAATTCGCCAAGACCGGCTGGGTTGCCTATCCGCCGCTGTCGGGCCTGCAATACAGCCCTGGCGTGGGGATGGACTACTACATCTGGGCGCTACAGCTATCGGGTCTGGGGACAACGCTGACGGGGGTCAACTTCCTGGCCACCGTGCTGAAAATGCGTACCCCTGGCATGAAGCTGATGGACATGCCGATCTTCACCTGGACCTGCACCTGGGCCAACGTCCTGATCGTGGCTTCGTTCCCGATCCTGACCGCTACCCTGGCACTGCTGACGCTTGACCGTTACATGGATTTCCACATTTTCACCAATGAACTTGGTGGCAATCCGATGATGTACGTGAACCTGTTCTGGGCGTGGGGTCACCCTGAGGTGTACATCCTGATCCTGCCAGCGTTCGGTATCTTCTCCGAAGTCATCTCGACCTTCACCGGCAAGAAACTGTTCGGCCACCACTCGATGGTCTACGCATCGGGCGCAATCTCGATCCTGGGCTTCATGGTTTGGCTGCACCACTTCTTCACCATGGGTTCGGGTGCCAGCGTCAACGCCTTCTTCGGTCTGGCGACGATGCTGATTTCCATCCCGACGGGTGTAAAGCTGTTCAACTGGCTGTTCACCATCTACCAGGGCCGTCTGCGTTTCACCAGCCAGGTGCTGTGGACCCTGGGCTTCATGGTGACCTTCGCCATTGGCGGCATGACCGGCGTACTGCTGGCCATCCCGGGTGCCGACTTCGTACTGCACAACAGCCTGTTCGTGATCGCGCACTTCCACAACGTGATCATCGGCGGTGCGGTATTCGGTTACATCGCCGGTTTCGCGTTCTACTTCCCTAAAGCGTTCGGCTTCAAGCTGCACGAAGGCTGGGGTAAGGCAGCGTTCTGGTTCTGGATCTCGGGCTTCTTCGTCGCATTCATGCCGCTCTACGCTCTGGGCTTCATGGGCATGACCCGTCGCCTGAACGCCACCACCAACCCTGAGTGGGTGCCGTACCTGTACGTCGCCATGTTCGGTGCGGTGATGATCGCCGTGGGTATCGCTTGCCAGCTGATCCAGCTGTACGTCAGCGTGCGTGACCGCAACAAGCCGGAAAACATGTGCGAACACGGCGACCCGTGGAATGCACACACCCTGGAATGGTCGACCTCGTCGCCACCTCCGTTCTACAACTTCGCCGTGCTGCCGAAAGCCGACTGCATCGACCCGTTCACCGAAGCCAAGGAAAACGGCACCGCGTACAAGGCTCCGGCCAAGTACCAGCCGATCCACATGCCTAACAACACCGCCACCGGTGTGGTCATGGGCGCGCTGTTGACCGTGTTCGGTTTCGCGATGATCTGGCACATCTGGTGGCTGGCAATCGCTAGCCTGGCCGGCACCGTGATCTACTTCGTGATCCACGCGGCCCGTGATGATCAAGGCTATATGGTGCCGGTCGACGTGATCGAGCGCATCGAAGCCGAGCAGCACAAGCGTCTGGTAGCGGCAGGGAAAGTCCCGGCCACCGCCACCCGTGTTGAAACCTCGTTGGAACAGGCTTAAACCATGTCGAATTTAGTGACCAATGCTGGACACGCCCATGGTGACCATGGGCACGATGACCACCACCACGACTCGGGCGAGATGACCGTATACGGTTTCTGGCTCTACCTGATGACCGACTGCATTCTGTTTGCGTCGATCTTCGCGGTGTACGCGGTACTGGTTAACAACGTAGCGGGTGGCCCGTCGGGTCACGACATCTTCGAACTGCCATACGTGCTGGGCGAAACCGCTCTGCTGTTGTTCAGTTCGATCACCTACGGCTTCGCCATGCTGGCGTTCTACCGGGGCAACAAGAAGCAGGTCCTGGGCTGGTTGGCCATGACCTTCCTGTTCGGCCTGGGCTTCATCGGCATGGAGATCAACGAGTTCCACATCTTGATCTCCGAAGGCTACGGCCCTAGCCGTTCCGGCTTCCTGTCCGGGTTCTTCACCCTGGTCGGTACCCACGGTCTGCACGTGACCAGCGGTCTGATCTGGATGGCGATCATGATGTATCAGGTCAACAAGCATGGCCTGACCTCGACCAACAAGACCCGTCTGAGCTGCCTGAGCCTGTTCTGGCACTTCCTGGACGTCGTCTGGATCTGCGTATTCACCGTTGTTTATCTGATGGGGACTATGTAAATGGCTAACCCAGCTCATTCCCACCATGGCCACGACGACGCCGGTCACGGCAGCTACAAGTCGTACGCCATCGGCTTCATCCTGTCGGTGATCCTGACCGTCATTCCATTCGGTCTGGTGATGTACCCGACGCTGCCGAAGTCGATCACCCTGTTGATCGTCCTGGCGTTCGCGATCGTCCAGGTACTGGTGCACCTGGTGTACTTCCTGCACCTGGACCGTTCGGCCGCGCAGCGAAACAACGTGATTGCGTTTGTCTTCGCCGCGATCGTGATCGTCCTGCTGGTTGGCCTGTCGCTGTGGATCATGTTCAGCATCCACACGTTCATGATGGCGAAGTGAGGTAAGTCCGCATGTCCCTCAAGCACTTTATCCAAATCACCAAACCGGGGATCATTTTCGGTAACGTGCTTTCTGTGGCAGGCGGATTTTTCCTGGCCTCCAAAGGGCATGTCGATCTGGCCATTTTCCTGGCCGCCATGATCGGCACGTCCCTGGTGGTTGCCTCCGGTTGCGTGTTCAACAACTGCATCGACCGCGACATCGACATCAAGATGGAACGCACCAAGAACCGGGTACTGGTCCAGGGCCTCATCTCCCTGAAGCTGGCCCTGATCTATGCGACCGTCCTGGGTGTCGCCGGCGTTGCGCTGTTGTACAAGGTGGCCAACCCGTTGGCCGCCTTGTTCGCGGTGATCGGCTTCGTGATCTACGTCGGCTTCTACAGCCTGTACCTCAAGCGCAAGTCGGTTCACGGTACGCTGGTGGGCAGTCTGTCGGGCGCCATGCCGCCAGTGATCGGTTATGTCGCAGTCAGCAACACCTTCGACATGGCCGCACTGACCCTGCTGGTGATGTTCAGCCTGTGGCAGATGCCGCATTCCTACGCCATCGCGATCTTCCGCTTCAACGATTACCTGGCCGCATCGATTCCGGTGCTGCCAGTGAAGCGCGGCATCCAGGTGGCCAAGAAGCACATCCTGATCTACATCCTGGCCTTCCTCGTGGCGACCTTGATGCTGACCTTCAGCGGCTACGCCGGCATGAGCTACCTCGCCGTCGCCGCAGCCATGGGCATGTACTGGCTGTACATGGCCTGGACCGGCTACAAGGCAGTGGATGACACGGTCTGGGCACGCAAGCTGTTCGTGTTCTCGATCTTCACCATTACCGCGTTGAGCGTGATGATGTCCCTGGACTTCAAAGTGCCGGCGGAGTTGTTGCTGACGTACGCGCCTTAAGCGTCGGATGCTGAATTGAAAAGCCCCGCCTTCGAGAGAAGAGCGGGGCTTTTTGTTGGGGGCTTTCTGCTGGACCGGGTTGCCGCCAATGTTGAATGCAACCCCGATCACCTGTGGGAGCGAGCCTGCTCGCGATGGCAGCGACGCGGTGTTTCAGGCACGAACCATAGTCGTCTGGCCAAACGGGTTCGGCGCAACCCCTGTGTCATGAGTCATTGAGGAAAACGGAACATGGCATTTAGGAAACGTCCTAACGCCAGCACCTGCGTTGCTCGGGTAAGGTCTCTCTCGTCAATTGATAGATCGTTGAGGCAAAAGACAGCGGCAACGTATTCGTCTTCGATGACAGGAAAGTGGGGCTGAATGAGAGAACGTAACCTATTTGACGAGTTGATCCAGGGCGTTGAAGAAATGAGCGCTCAACGCGAAGTCATGCGTCGCAATGCGGTGGAAGACGTGCGGACCACTGATATTGGTACGCAAGAACACGTTCATATTGAGGAGCCACCAATCTCCGTTCTCACTAATATTTTGCATGATTATCTGGAGAGCACAGATGACGAAGCCCCATAGCGGCCACGTCCTCTCATCCGCCCTGGACACGCTGGTAAAAAGACCTTTGAATCAAGCGGATGACGCTGCTCTCGTGAGCGCCGCCAAAGCTGTCTGGTACTCGGACTCAAATCTTGAAAGCGAGGTAACCGCTTTTTTGACTCGGCACACTGACGACGTGGAGGTTCGGCGCGCTGGCTATCTGCTTGAACGATTCACTCGATTTACTTGCTTGTCCGATCTCCGGGTGTCGGAAACTCTCAATGTCCTCGAGCTTTTTGCACATTCGACTTCCGTGCAAGCCGTGATGCTACAAACCATCACGCCACTGCGTCGACGCCGTGATGAACTCGCTGTCTCTTGGGGGTTGAGTGAGGGCCTCGGCCTAAAAGCTCAAGCCCTCATGCCTTTTCAGACCCGGCATTACGAAGCTGAGCAGCGCGCCATGTTTTCCTGAGCTCTGGTTGCAGCGAAGAGGTTGTATCGTTTGGTTCAAAAGTTGAAACGGCCTGCAGCGCAAAAGCCCCTCCTTTCGAGAGAACGGTGGGGCTTTTTCATTTACGCGCGGTTGTTACACGGGGCGTCGAGTACCTTCACCACGTCATCGATGATTGCCTTGCTCATGTCCTGCAAAAAATGTGAGGCCCAAGCGTGTCGGTCGGAGTCGCGAACCATGGCGGCGTCTGAGGCGAGCAATTTGGCGAGGTGGAGCAGGTCGGAGGCGTGGTAGAGGGCTTCGATCACCGGGACACCGGCGTTGATGCGGAACAGGGGTTCGTTGGCGTGGTAGGAGAACGGGGTGAGGCCGATGGTTTTGAGGTCTTGGGGATTGGTCATTGGGCTTCACCTCTTGTTGGTTGGGAGGTGGAGGGGCATGACTGGTGTAGCAGACGGATCGATAGCGTTCATTTGTAACTCCTGCATAAGTGAAGCTGTCCCGTTCGTTCTCAGGCAAATGGGTGGCAGCTGTGCGCAGGCTGAGAAACCGGAGATGCAGGACCCGGCAGACCCTAAGGTCTCCCACACACAGCCGCCATAACACGAAAATTCAGGCGTAGAAAAACGCCAACAATCGTGGGGCGTAGCTGCGTGGCATCTTACCCGGGTTCTCAGGCCCGGTCGCTGAATTGGCAGCGACCGGGCGAAGTTAGCCGGCAAGGATGAGCTCGGCAATCGTAGCGATCTGGTGGCCGAGGATCTCATTGGACACCGCAATCCCTGTGGGAGCGGGCTTGCTCGCGAAGGCGGTGTGTCAGGCAATATTGATGCTGGATGTGACGGCCTCATCGCGAGCAGGCTCGCTCCCACAATGGTTAGTGGTCATCGCGGATACCGGGCACGACGCTGGTCCCCTGTGGGAGCGAGCCTGCTCGCGAAGGCGGTGTGTCAGGCGATATGGATATTGGCTGTGACGGCCTTTTCGCGAGCAGGCTCGCTCCCACAGGATCGGTGACTGTCAGTTATTTACCTTGTGTGTCCAGCAACCGGAAAAACCGCTCCCGCACCTGCAAGCTGTCGCTGTGGGCCACATTGAATCGCAGGAACTGGCTGGCATCCGGCCCTTTGCTCAGCAAGGTGCCCGGCGCCAATACCATATTGTTCTCCAACCCCTGGCGAGCCAGGTTCTCGGCATGCAAGCCGTCCGGCAACCGTGCCCAGATAAACACGCCTTCGCCGGGCAACGAGGAAAGCGAACACCCAGCCTGTGCAAGCCAACCCGCCACACGACTATTGGATTCATACAACCGATCCACCGTGCGCCGCGCATGTTTGGCATAGCTGCCATCGCTGAGCATGGTGCAGGTAATCTGCTCTGCCAGTTCCGACGTCACCCCGCCGCAGGCCATTTTCAGGGCGACCATGCGTGCCGCCAGTTGCGGTGACAGTACGGTGTAGCTGACGCGGCTGTTGGCGGTCAGGGTCTTGGAGAAGCCCGACACATAACTCACGTTGTCCAGCCCGCTGGCCGCCAGGCGCGGGGTGCGGCGTTGCTGGATGTCGCAGTACAGATCGTCTTCGACGATGTGCAAGCCATGGCGGTGGCTCAGTTCCAGCAAGCGGTAGACCTGGGCCGGGGTGAACGAGTGGCCGGTGGGGTTATGCAGTGTGCTGTTGGTCATGTACAGCACGGGTTTGTGGGCGATCAACAGTTGCTCGAAGGCGTCGAGGTCCATGCCGTCGCAATCCCGGGCGATGGTGATGACTTTGGCCCCGTGCAGCGCCAGGTTGGCGTGCATGTTGAAGTAGCAGGGGTCATCGAGCAGCACGGTGTCGCCGGGTTTGACCAGCAGGCGCATCAGCAGGTCGATGGCCTGCATGGTGTTGGCGGTGGTGATGATCTGGTCCACCGGCGCTTCGATGCCGAAGGTCGCCAGTTTCACCCGCAGGGCCTGGCGCAACGGCAGGTAACCGCCGGCCACGCCGTACTCGCCCATGCGCAACGACGTTGCTCGCAGGGTACTGCGCACGGCTTTCTGCAATTCTTCGGCGGGTAGCCATGAGGTCGGCAGAAAGCCGCAGCCGGGGCGCAGCGTGCCGTTGTCCAGCAGCAAGGCGCGACGAATCACGCTGAGGGTGTCCTGGGGTTGCAGGTCCGGGCCGGTGCCACTTTTCAGCGCCGCTTCGGAGCGATGCACGTAATGCCCGGAGCCCTGGCGAGACACCACCAGCCCCTTGGCCCGCATGCGGTCCAGCGCATCGACCACCGTGGACTTGCCCACGTTCATCAAGTCGGAGAGTTCGCGAATCGGCGGCAGCTTGGCGCCGTGGGGCAGGCCGCCGGTGCTGATCGCCTGGGTCAGTTGATCGACGATCTGCTGCACCAGCGGCACGCCGGGCTGGAATTCAATGGCGGCAATGACTGCACGTTGAACCTGCATTTTACTGGTCTCTCCGGCAGTAAAGTTCGTTGGATTCTATACGAACTTGCACTGATCAGGACAAGCCTCTCTCTCTACCATGCCCTTACAGACTTTTCTGAATGTCAGCCTTTGTCGGCGGGCATTCACCCGGTTCCTGAGGTGTTGCATGAGTGTCGAAACAACGGTCGCGGTGGCTAAACCGGTCATTAACCTGCGGTTATTCACGATCCGGATCATCACCGCCGTCTCGCTGTTCGCGGTGCTGGGCAAGGCCAACGTTTGGCTCGACACGGCCACCAACAGCATCCTGGCCCTTGGATATCGCGCCTTGTTGTTGCTGTTGCCCCTGACTTTACTGGTGCTTGGCCGACGTTCCCTGAGCGTCACGCTGCTGTGTGCCGGCCTTGGCCTGGTGTTGCTGGCGCTGACCAGTAATCAAGGCATGGTGATGTTTGCTGCCGCGCTGTTTGCCTACGGCATCGCCATTGCCGGTTACCTGATCAAGAGCGAAGCGGCCCAGACCAAGGAAGGCGCGGCCTACAACCGCGTGGCCATGAACATGGGCAGCCTGGTGGCCGGTTTGATCCTGCTGTCGCCTCTTCTCACGCCTACGATGTTTTTCCTCGGTGCGGCGGCGTTCGTGTTGCTGTGCCTGCCGATCGCCCTCGGCGCGACCTTCACCTCCGAACCGCTGGTAGCCCGCCCAGCCAGTCAGGCCGGCAGCAACTGGGGCAACAAACTGCCCTGGGTGATCGCCGGGATCATCATGGGCATCAAGCTGTTCGGGGTGTTCTCGATCCTGCCACAGGCGATCCTGCTCAAGACCGGCGAGCTGCCGGCCTGGTACGGCCTGATGCTGATCCTCAACAGCGCCGTGGTGGTCTTCGCCCAGGTGCCGGTGATGAAGCTGATCGAGCGCACCGGGCGCTTCAAGGTCGTGGCGGTGATCGCGATCATCGTCGGCGGCTTTGCGGTGCTGTCTTCGCCTGCCGCGTTCCACGTCGAAACCCTCGCCGGGGCGCTGGTCTGGGTGGCGCTGCTGTCCATCGCCGAATGCGCCTTCAGCTACCTCGATTACTTCTCGGTCAAGCAGAACAACATGTTCGTCAAGGAAGTGTCCCTGGGGGTGGGGGCCGGTCTGACCGTGTTGATCATGCGGGTGGTACCGGCGCCGTACAACGCGCTGGTGCTGGCCGCCATCGGTGCCGCAGGGATCCTGGCCTGGTATTGGCTCAACCGTAAATCCAATGCGTCGTTGCATGACTGAGTCATCGCCGTTGCGGATTTCACCTTGCAGGTCGGGGGCATTATGAATACGACTTCATGCGTAGTAGTGGTCGGTTACAACGGTAATCGGGTGCACGACATCCAGAAACTGCGCGAGCTGTGCAAGTCGCTCTACAACGCCAGGCTCATCCTGCTGGTCGAGAAGATTCAGCCCGATGACGACCAGGTGGCCGATCACGTCTGCAGCACTTCACTGGCCGAAGACGATGTGGCGGCGTCCCTTGAACTGGTGGTGGGGTGCCTGAATGCCGACAGCTGGAAGCTGATCGGCGTACTGCCGTTCTCCGATCGCGGCGTGCTGCTCGGTGCGGCGCTGGCCAGTCATTTCGACCTGCCGGGCATTACCCCAGGCGAAGCGCGGGCGGGCCTGGACAAGCAGATCTTCCGCCAACTCGAAGCGGCGGCCAGCACCGCCCCCGAAGAATACCGGCCGGTGTTTTCCGCGCGGGTCGCAAGCCTGTCGGAACTGCGCCAGCGCGTCGTCGAACTGGGCGGAAAAGCCTTCATCAAGCCGGCCTGCGAAGGCGCGAGCCGGGGCTGTCGTGTCATCCATCACCCTTCGGAATGCGAGGATGCCTGGCTCGCCCTGAAGCCTTACCGCGAAGGCGGCATCGTTCTTGAAGAACTGGTGCAGAACGCCCGCGAATACAGTTGGGACTGCGTGGCCGGCAGCACCTGGGTGACTGAAAAAACCACCACCGAAGGCGCCTACCGCGCAGAGATCCAGCAAGTCGTGCCCGCACCGCTTGCGGCTGAGGTACAGGCGCGTTTGATGGCAGCCGGTCGGCATATGGCGGGCCTGGTGTCCCGGGACAATGGGGCCTGGCACAACGAAGTGTTCCTGCGCAGCGACAACCTGACCTCGGCCGTGGAAACCAACATGCGCCCCGGTGGCATGCATATCTGGGACCTGGCCAAACGCGCCTTCGTCAATTTCGATCCGTGGGAACGCTGGGTGCGCTGGGCGGTGGAAGGCCAGACCGAACAGCACGAGCCAGTGGCCCGCGGCTACTGCGGCATTCGTCTGCTCAGGGCGCCGGCCGGCGGCATCTTGCGCGCGATGCCTGACATCGAGGCCCTCGCCCGCGCCCTGCGTATCGACCTGGTGGAGGGCCAGTACGCCAAGCGTGTCGGTGACTCGGTCAGCGCGCAGATCAAGGACAACTTCTCATTCATCGGCCACATCGTGTTGTTCAACGAACACTACGGGCAACTGAGCAACGACCTGTTGCGTCTGGCCGAGGCGATTGAGTCACGCATTGAGGTGACTTGCCTGGCACCGGCCACCCGCGCCGTGTGCTGAGCCCGCAAGCACCCGTTTTTTGCATTACTGATTAAGAGGGTTCGATCAATGATCCAGCACATGACCTGCGATGAACGCTTCATCGCCCTGGCCAAAGAGTTTGGTTATGACATCTACGGCGAAAACACCGCAGGCGGGCATTACGCACCGCTGATCCGCCATCACGATGAGTTGTACATCAGCGGTCTGGTACCGCGCATGAACGGCAAGATCCATTACCCCGGCCGCGTCGGGCTGGACCTCAGCTTGGCCGATGCGCAAGCGGCCGCCAGCATCAGCGCGATGCGCGGGCTGGCGTTGATCGTCGATGCCATTGGTTCGCTGGACAAGATCAAGTCATTGATCCGGGTAACGGTCTATGTGAAGTCCACGGCGGATTTTGTCGATTTGAGCGAGGTGGCCAACGGCGCCTCGGATGTGTTCAGCCATGTGCTGGGCGATGCCGGTAAACATACCCGCACCACGGTGGGTGTTTATCAGTTACCCAAGAATGCCGCGATAGAAGTGGACATGATCGCCGCCTTGCGCCCCTCGGTTTTGTAAGTTCTTTCCCGACTTTACAGTGCTGAACCGTTAACTTAAGGTTTAGCGATAAAGTATGGGAAATAAAAAGAAAGGACGTGCGAATGGATAACTTTCAAGGTGCGTTTTTTTCATATAAGGACTTTCGTCAGAGCCTGCACCATCGAACGCCAAGTCCCAAGGTATGGAAAGGCACTGAACTGGCGGGCATGCGTCAGACCCTTGAAGCCAGCGACGTTGATATTGTCGCATTGGCTCACGACAAGAGCATTGAAGGCTGTGAAGTGACGCCTGGCATGGCGATCGCCATGCAATGGCTGAACCCCGGTGTGACGCTCAATGGCCATGCCCATTCCTGGTGGCATCTGTTTGTCATCCAGTGCGGCAGCGGTGTGTTGACCCTCGGCGATGCCGACGGGGTCAACGTCAGCAATGGCGACGTGCTGCTGGTGCCGGCCTGGACCAAGCACGGCTTCGTCAACACCAGCAGACACGAGCCTTTGGCGATGCTGAACATGAGCAACATGCCGCAAATGGCACTGCTTTCGAACTTCGCCGACAGCCATGGCCTGATCACCACCCAGCCGTAATTTCCCACCGCATAAACCTAGGGAGCCCACCTTCGTCGGCTCCCTTTTTTGTTTTTCAGACCTGCCCCGTTATCGCCTTTTGCAGCGTTATTGCCGGGGTTTTGGCTGCGTATCCATCTGTGGAAAACAACTTTCTGTATCGATTGAAACGGACAAATTCTGTATCTATTCAGCCTTAATGCAACTAACTACGATCACTTCCAATGCACGTTGATCCCTGCAGTCAGTGAATGGAGTGTTCTATGGAAAACAGGAAGCTAAAACTGTATGTCGGCGCCGATCATGTCAGCGCTTTTGCGATGTCTGCTTTTGTGGCGCTCAAGGAGAAGCAACTTTCATTTGAACTTGTTACTGTTGATCTAAAAGCGCGCGAAAACTATCTGGCGAGTTATCGCGATCTTTCGCTGACTTGCAAAATTCCAACGTTAGTTCACGACGATTTTGCCTTGGCGGAATCATCGGCGATTGCCGAATACCTCGATGAACTCTCCCCGGGGCATAAAAAACTCTACCCGCAGGACCTCCAGCAGCGCGCCCGTGCCCGTCAATTGCAGGCCTGGTTGCGCAGTGACTTGCTGGTGGTGCGCAAGGAGCGCCCGTTCGACCTGGTGTACTTCGGCAAGAAAAACACCGCGCTGTCCGACGAGGCACAAGCTGCCGTCGAGCGCCTGTTCTTCGTCGCCGGGCATTTGCTGGAAGAGGGCGCCGAGCATCTGTTCGGCGACTGGAGCATTGCCGACACCGACCTTGCAATCATGCTCAACCGACTGGTTGCCAACGGCGATCCGGTGCCGGCACGGCTCGCGGCGTATGTGCGCCGCCAGTGGGATCGCGACAGCGTCCGGGCGTGGATGGACATAGAGCGCAAAGCGCCGGCCATCGCGTAACAACACTCAGGGCAATCACCAGGAGCGCGGCCATGCAAGGACTGTCGGAGCACGAACGCTACAAACCCTATAACTCACGCACCATCCGCGACTCACCGTACTGGCACAAGCTGACGCCGGCGTTGCAGGAGGCCATGACCGTGGTGGCCAGGGTCATGCCGTTTCGCACCAACGAATACGTGTTGGGCACATTGATCGACTGGAACAACATTCCGGACGATCCCATTTTCCGCATGACCTTTCCCCACAAGGACATGTTGCTGATAGAGGAATATGCCTCGCTCAAACAACTGATCGAGCAGGATGACAGCGCGGCGATCAAGCGTCGGATCGAGGCGATCTGGCGGCGCATGAACCCGCATCCGGCCGGGCAGTTGACCCACAACGGTGTCACCCTCAATGGCAAAGTCCTGCCGGGCATCCAGCACAAGTACCGCGAGACCGTGCTGTTTTTCCCCGGCGCCGGCCAGACCTGTCACGCGTACTGCACCTTCTGTTTCCGCTGGGCGCAGTTCATCGGCGAGGAAGAACTCAAGTTCAACGCCCGTGAGTCCCAGGAGCTGGTCAGTTACCTGAGGGTGCACACCGAAGTGACCGACGTGCTGATTACCGGCGGCGACCCGATGATCATGAACACCCGCTCCCTGGCCGGTTACATCGAGCCGCTGCTGGAGTTGCCACACCTGAAGAACATCCGCATCGGCACCAAGTCCGTGGCGTACTGGCCGCAGCGTTTTGTCAGCGACAAGGATGCGCCTGAGCTGCTGGAGCTGTTCCAGCGCATCGTCGCGGCGGGGAAAAACCTGTCGATCATGGGCCACTACAACCACCCGGTGGAGATCCGCCAGGCCATCGCCCGCCAGGCCATCGAGCGCATTCGCTCGACGGGGGCGACGGTACGCATGCAGGCGCCGCTGATCCGCCACATCAACGAAAACCCCGCGGATTGGGCCGCGCTGTGGACCGAAGGTGTGCGGCTCGGGGCGGTGCCTTATTACATGTTCGTCGAACGCGACACCGGCCCCAGCCACTACTTCGCAATGCCGCTGGCCCGGGCCTTCGAGATCTTCCAGGCGGCGTACCGCACGGTGTCGGGGCTGGCGCGTACGGTGCGCGGGCCGTCCATGAGCACCTTCTACGGCAAGGTGTTGATCAACGGCATCGAGACCGTCGCCGGGGAAAGGGTCTTTGTCTTGCAGTTCCTCCAGGCACGCAATCCGCAATGGGTATTGCGCACGTTCTACGCGCGCTTCGATCCGCAGGTGACCTGGTTTGACGACCTGCAACCGGCCTTCGGCGAGCGTGCGTTCTTCTTTCAGACCGAGCTCACCGCCGTGCCGGAATTGATACCGGTGTTGCTGGAAACGGCGTAGGAAATTTCATGAACAATGGGGAGATATGGATATGAGCAGTATCCCGTTTGATCAGCGCGAGGGCGTTATCTGGCTCGACGGCGAGTTCGTCGAGTGGTCCCGGGCGCAGTTGCATGTGCTGACCCATGGCCTGCATTACGCGAGCACCGTGTATGAAGGCGAGCGGGTCTACAACGGCAGGATCTTCAAGCTGCGCGAACACAGCGAGCGCTTGTATCGCTCGGCGCACCTGATGGACTTTGCCATCCCCTTTGAGCTGGCTGAACTGGAGGCGGCCAGCCACGAACTGCTGCAACGCAACCAGGTCGTCGACGGTTATCTGCGCCCGGTGGCCTGGCGCGGCAGCGAGATGATTTCCACCTCGGCGCGTTTCAACCGTGTGCACGTGGCCATCGCGTGCTGGCAGTGGCCGAGCTATTTCGACCCGGCCGCGCGCATGGCCGGCATCCGCTTGAAAACCGCGACCTGGCGCCGCCCACCACCGAACAGCAGCCCGTTCGAAGCCAAGGCCTCCGGGCATTACCAGATCGCCACGCTGAGCAAGCACGACGCCGAGAATACGGGTTACCACGATGCGCTGATGCTCGACTGGCGCGGTCACGTTGCCGAAGCCACCAGCGCCAATGTGTTCTTCGCCAAAGGCCGGACGCTGCAGACCCCGACAGCGGATTGCTTCCTCAACGGCATCACCCGCCAGACCGTGATCGAGCTGGCCAAGGCGCTGGATTACCAGGTGGTCGAACGCACGATTTTGCCTACAGAGCTTGGCGACTTCGATGAGTGTTTTCTCACCGGCACCGCCGCCGAAATCACCCCGGTGCAGTGCATCGATGAGCAGCACTATCGACCGGGTGACGCCTGCCGCGACTTCATCGCCGCGTACACCTCAACCGTCAACGCCGGATAACCCGCCAGGAATCTCACCATGTCAGACCAAGGGATTGTTGCGTCTCAACCTTGCATTTCGCTCGGCCATCGTCATGAAGAACTGTCGACGTTGGGCTGGACAGTGCTGACCCCCGACGAATTTGCCGATGATGTCGTAGGCACCTTGTGCGAATTCGGCCCGATCATTCCGCAGTTCAACGGCCAGATGGCCTTTCCCATTACCCGCAAGCCGGGTTACGAAGACTTGCCGTATTCCCAGAGCATGAACGGCATCGGCCCGCACACTGAAGCGCCGGTGTACGGCCCGCCGCCACGCTATCTGGCGTTGCATTGCCATAAACAGGCCACGTGCGGTGGCGGGCACACCGGATTGGTGGACGGTTACGAATTTCTCAAGTCCCTCGAACACAGCGAACGGCAACTGCGGGAGTGGCTGGATGACACGCCGGTAGAATTTGTCGCCACCGCCAAACCCGGCGAGCCGGGACAGCGGCGGGTCAAGGAATACATCCTCACGCCTACGGAAGACGGGGATATTTTCCGCTTCAGCTACAACCAGTTTCACTACGGCGACGTGAACCCGTCCAAGGAGGCCCTGCAGCAATCGCTGGTCGCCAACAGCACCTCGCCGCTGGCCAGGTTTGCCGTGCTCGGCGAAGCGTACTTCGTCGAGCACAACGTTCCGGTGCTGATTCCCGACGGATGCCTGCTGATTTGGGACAACTGGCGAATGATCCACGCCCGCAGTCGTTACACTGACCCGGCGCGCAACCTGACCCGCTATTGGCTGGCCTGATTTTTCCGGCGCCTTTCATTCTTTTGGCGTACCCCTCGGCGGGTACGCGTCTTACAGGTATCGCGTCATGCAGACAGCAATCGAGATCGCCCAGGTCGATCATCAACTGATCGTGCGGCTCAACCAGGCCTGGACCAAGCGCGCCACCGTGTGTTCGCCGGACAGGGCTCAGGTCAATGAAGAGTTCGACCCGGCGCGCCCGGATTACCCGGAGTGCATGGTGCCGTTCTTCCATCATCCGAAATTCCAGGCCTTGAGCGACGAACTCAAGAGCAGCGTGGTGACCTGGGGCTGGATCGGCTACAACCTGCGCACCGTCACCGCCGAGGAACATGTGGTCAATCCGGCGCTGAGTGTCATCGCCAATCAGTACCTGGGCAAGGATGACTGGCACTTTCGCGAGGCCATGCAACAGACCCTGATCGACGAGCACTACCACACGCTGATGCACCTGCGCGCCATCGAGCGGACCAAGGTGGACCGGGCGCTGGATCAGGATCTGGACTTGCCACCGTCCGTCACGTACCTGCGCCTTAAAGCCCAGCGTGAAGCACTGCCCGAGCAATGGCAGCGGGATCTGGCGGCGATCACCTTTGCGGTGGTGGCCGAGATCAGCGTCAACGCCTACCTGGACTTGCTGGCGGACGACCAGACCATCCAGCCACAGAACCGCAGGGTGGCCGAGCTGCACAACCGTGACGAGTACGCCCACAGCAAGGTGCTGGCCGAAGTGTCCAAGGTCATGTACGCGAACATGCAGCCCATCCAGCGGGAATTTTTCGCACGCAACCTGTCGGTGGCGCTGAGTGCTTTTATCGCTCAGGACTACTCGATGTGGGAGGCGATTCTGACGCAGCTCGGGGTCGAGGATGCGGCGCTGATCATTGCCGACACCCGCGAGAGCAACAAGAACGCGACCATCATGCGCGACTACAGTGGCCTGCATAAGCTGGCACAGGATCTGGGCATCAGCGACCAGATCGATTTTGACTTCCGTCCGACCCTCAAAACCACGGCGGTCGCCTGAACCCGGAGGTGTCCATGTCTGCTCCTGTGTACGAAGTGTTCGCTATTCGTGTCGGCGCAAACGCCCAGCGCACCGCCAGGGAGAACTTTCTCTACGACGCCTGCTGCGGTGATCCGAATGCGCCGATGCCGCTGGACTACTACTTCTGGGTCATCCGCAACGAGCAGCAGGTGATCGTGGTCGACACCTGTTTCCAACCGGCCACGGCGGAGCGGCGCAATCGCCAGATGTATCGCCTGCCGGAAGAATCCCTGCGGCAACTGGAGATCGATCCGGCGCAGATCGAGCACCTGATCCTGACCCATTTGCACTGGGATCATGCCGGCAACCTCGGGCTGTTCCCGAAAGCGACCGTGCATCTGCAGGAAGCGGAACTGCGTTTCTGCACCGGGCCGAAAATGGCCCATCCCACGGTGAACAAAACCTACGAAGTCGAGGACGTGATGTCGGCGCTGCCACCGTTGTTCGAAGGGCGGATGCGTTTGCACAACGGTGTTGTCGAGGTAGCTCCCGGCGTGACCTTGCACCCGGTTGGCGGGCATACGCCGGGCAGCCAGGTGGTGCGGGTCAATACCGGGCGCGGCTGGATTGTGCTGGCCTCGGATGCCGCGCATTTGTGGGTCAACATTCGTCAGCGCAGTCCGTTCCCGATTCTCGATGACCTGGCGAAAACCCTCGAAGCCTTCACCGAGATCGACCGCCTGGCCGACAGCGAAGACCACGTCATCCCCGGCCACGACCCGCTGATCGCCGAGCGTTTCCCGCACTGGAATGACGACCCACATATCATTTGCCTGCACCAACCTCCGAACTGACCACAACCCCCTGTGGGAGCGAGCCTGCTCGCGAAGACGGCGGCACATCCAACATTGATGTGACAGATACACCGCCATCGCGAGCAGGCTCGCTCCCACAGTTGATAGCTGTCGTTCACCGATGTTGTGTTCACCGAAAATCCCTTGTAGGAGCGAGCCTGCTCGCGAAGACGGCGGCATATTCAACATTGATGTGTCTGATCCACCGCTATCGCGAGCAGGCTCACTCCTACAGAATCGCGGTCAACCCTGATGTTGGAGCAAGCGGCCCAAGGTCAGCACGGCTTCATCAATCCGCGGCGAATACGGCGCGCCACAGCCAATGCGCACAAAGTGATCGAAGCGCCTGGCATTGGAAAAGATATCCCCAGGGGAAATCTGGATGCCGACCTTCAGCGCCTCGTGAAAAAACGCGATGGACGAATGCCGGCGAGGCAGTTCAACCCATAACAACGTGCCGCCCTGGGGATTGTTCACGCGGGTGCCGAGGGGGAAGTAGCGAGTAATCGCCTCGCTCATCTGTTGACGTTGCTGGGTCAGGGTTTTCCTCAACCGCCGCAGGTAACGCTCGTAGGACGGTGTACGCATGAATTCGCTGGCCGCCAGTTGCGATAACGCCTCGCACCCCCGCGACTGCGCATGCTTGAGCATCTCCACGCGGTCGTGCCATTTGCCGGCGCTGATCCAGCCCAGGCGCATGCCCGGTGCCAGGGTTTTGTTCAGCGAGGCGCAATAGATCACGTTGTCGGTGCTATCCCAATGTTTGAGCGTGGACAGCGGCTGCTCGGTGTCCACCAGGTCGCCGTAGGTGTCGTCCTCGATCAGCACGGTGTTGTGCTCGGCGCACAGTTTCACCAGCCGCGCCTTGTTGGCGTCGGGCATGATGCTGCCCAGCGGGTTTTGCAGGTTGGGAATGACGATCAGCGCCTTGACCCGTTCGGGGCCTTGCAGCAGCCGTTGCAGGGCCTGCAGATTGAGCCCGGTGTGGGCCGAGGCCGGGACTTCCAGCACGCGCAGGTTCAGGCTTTCGAGAATTTGCAGCAGACCGTAGAAGGTCGGCGACTCCACGGCCACGGTGTCGCCGGGGCGGGTGACCGCACGCAAGGCCAGGTTGATCGCTTCGGTGGCACCGTTGGTGATCACGATCCGCTCGGGGGCCAGGTGGGTCTTGCTGGCCAGTGCCCGCCGGGCCAGGATGTTGCGCAATGCGCTGTTGCCGCAGGCGCCGCCCGCGGTGCCGAGCAGGCAGGCGTTGTAGCGCAGCGACTTGATCATGTTGTCTTGCAGGGTCTTGAGCGGATAAAGCTCAGGCGCGCAGTAGGCGCTGGCGAAGTTGACCTTGATCGTTGCGCGCTGACTGGCCTTGAGCACCGCGCAGACTTGTTCATGAATGCCGACATACGCGCGGGTATCCAGCGCTGGCGCCAGGGCAATCGGGGCGGACCTGGGCAGGGTGTCGGGCTGGCGAATGTAGTTGCCGGAGCGCGGACGGGCCTCCAGCACACCGCAGTCTTCCAGTTCCCGGCACACCTGCACGGCGGTCGACAGGCTGACGGCGTGTTTCTCCATCATCAACCGGATCGAGGGCAGGCGTTCACCGGTTTTCAGGGTGCCGCTGCGGATAGCGTCCAGGTAGTGGTTGGCCAACTGGCGATACAAGGGGGGCGTGTTCATGATGACCTCGGCAGTTGCACCACTGAGGTCTGGGCTGGAAAGTGAGTTGACGCTCCCCGCAGGCGGACCCGTGGTGCTCATGGGTGAAGGGAAGTGGTGTTCTGCGTCGATACTGGAAGAGTAATCGCGGTTTTGCCCGAATCACGGGCAATAAAAAGCCCCGCTCAGATGGCGGGGCTCTTGAGTGGGGCTGTGAAGTATCTGTGGCGAGGGAGCTTGCTCCCGCTTGAGTGCGGAGCACTCACAAAAATCAGCAAGTGTTGTCAGATTGTTTGGGGCCGCTTTGCAGCCCAGCGCGAGCAAGCTCGCTCGCCACAGGCAGTCTTCTCACCACAGATCAGGGTGGGGCGCCTTACTGCGCAGCGATGCTGTACCCATCGAACGCGGTCTGCTGCTGCAGGGCGGTGATGATGTTCTTGCGGTTGACCGCTTGCTCGGCGCCGCTGTTGTCCAGGAACGTCTCGCTTTCCAGCTCTGCTTCCTCGCCTTCACCAACGAAGGTGAAACCGAGGAATTCCAAGGCTTCACGGTCGATGTTCAGGCGCGAGCGCGGAGTGCGCAGCGGCAAGGTGACGCTCATGCCGTCCTTGCTGATGGTGAACACTTCGACTTCTTTCTTGGCCTTGGCGGCTTTGCTTTTACCGCCGCTTGGGTTGCTGATGGCCTGGTGGGTCTGGTTCAGCACCTTCAGGGCCAGGCCGTAGACGATTTCCTGGAACGCCGGGTCGTCCTTGAAGCTGGACAGGATGCGGCTGATCGGGAATTTGCTGCTCAGGTCTTCGAGGGCGGCGATGTCGGCGGCCTCGGCGTCCTTGAGTTGCTTGAGCTGGCCCATCAGTTCGTAGGCTTTGTCATCGTCGAAGCTGTCGTGAGCCTGGCGGATGGCGGCACGCAGTTCGCGGATCTGGTCGCTTTCGCGGGTGGACTGGAAAGCGTCCAGCACCATCTCGCTGATGGTCTTGGCCTGGGACACGTGTTGTGAAAGATTGATGGAGTTTTCGTATTCCGCTTTGGACGACAAGGTGACTACGGTTTCAGCGGTATTGGAATCGGACATTGAAATTTCACTACTTCTATAACTTGAATTGGGGCGAGAAAGCCCGGGGGCTTTTTCAGGTCGCCTAATCTATTGGACCGGGGCGGCGTTGTCACGGATCAACAGGCGGCTGGTCATTTTTTTGCTCCCCTGTAGGAGCAGCCGGTCGACGCTCGAATGCTCGCGAAAGCAGACGCCGCGGTCTGTCAGGCCTGCCGCGGTGTATTGAGGTTCATCGACCGCACCGCCAACGCAGTCGCCGTTTCCTCATCGATCGGCAACGAAAACCGGAACGTCGCCCCGCGCCCCGGCACATCGATCAACTGAATCTCGCGCCCGTGCAATTGCAGTATGCGATGCACGATCCGCAGCCCCAACCCGCCATCACGCCGTGCGCCGCCGATATTGAACGGGCGCAGGAACAACCCTTCGCGCAGTTCCGGGGCGATGCCGGGGCCGGTATCGCTGACCGTGACTTCGATGAATGAGCCTTGCGGGCGCAGGCCCAGTTCAACCTCGCCACCGGCCGGGGTATGGCGCAGGGCGTTGTCGAACAGGTTGGTCAGCACCCGCTCGATCAAGCCGAGGTCCGCGCAGGCCGCCGAGGCATTCGGCGCGAAGGTGGCCTTGAGTTCGACTTTGCGCGCTTCGGCGGTGAGTTCGAATTTCTGGAAGATGTCCTGGGCCAGATCGGTCAGGGAAAAACGTTCCAGCACCGGCTGCACGAAGCCGTGTTCCAGCCGCACCAGTTCCAGCAGCGACTGCGCCAGACCGCCCACCTTGCGGCTCTGGTCCAGGGCGATGCCCAGATAACGACGGCGGTCGGCAGGGGACAGCGTGGCGTCCTTGAGCGACAGGGTTTCCAGATAGCCGTGCAACGAGGCCAGCGGCGTGCGCAAGTCGTGGGAGATATTCGCCACCAGTTCGCGGCGCTCCTGATCCTGGCGAGTCAACGAGCGCCATTGCTCGCCCAGGCGGGTCTGCATCTGTCGGAACGCCGCATCGAGCACGGCGATTTCATCGTGGCTGGCGGCTTTTTCCACTGCGACGGGCAGGGCCGGTGTGACCGGCACGCCATCGATGTCGAACTGGCTGACAGTTTCGGTCAAGCGGCGCAATGGCCGGGTAATCAGGGCAAACGCCGTCAGACCGGCAATCAGGCACAGCAGCGCCACCAGGCCGATGGACAGCAACGCAGTGTTGAGCGCCGCGCTGGTCGCACCGCGTTCGGCCAGGCGATCGTGATCCTCACCGAGCAACACCACGTAGAGATAACCGGCCGGCTTGCCGTCGACCTTCAGTGGCGCAGCGCTGAACACCTTGCGCGCATCGACGCTGCGCGGATCGTCGCCGAGAATCGGCAGGGCATCGCCCCGCAACAGGCGCTGGATCGGCGCCAGGTCTATCCGTTCGCGACGGATCCGGCCCTCGGGCGCGGCGCTGCCGACAATCTTGCCCTCGGTGTCCAACAGGTACACCTCGACGCTCGGGTTGACCTGCATCAGTTTGCTGAACAGGTCACGCACGGCATTGGGCATCAAGCCCTGGGTGTCCATCAGCACCGTGTCACTGGCGATGTGCTGCGCCAGGTCCCGGGACAACCCTTGCACCACTTCCTGCTCATGCATCTGGTTGGAGCGCACCTGCAACCACGCCGACGTGCCGCAACACACCAGCAGCAGCACGGCGAACACCAGGGACAGGCGTTGCGTCAGGGTCAGCCTCATGGCTGCGGCTCCTCACCGGTGGCGAATTTGTAGCCGCGGCCCCAGACCGTGAGGATGCGCACCGGTTGCGCCGGGTCGGCCTCGATCTTGGCGCGCAGGCGGTTGATGTGGGTGTTGACCGTGTGCTCGTAGCCTTCATGGCTGTAGCCCCACACGGCATTGAGCAGGTCCATGCGCGAAAACACCTTGCCGGGCTGGCGGGCGAAGAAATACAGCAAGTCGAACTCCCGGGGCGTGAGGTCCAGGCGCCGTCCGTCGAGGGACACTTCGCGGGTGATCGGGTCGATGGCCAGGCCGTCGGTGAGCAGGCTGCCGGCGTCCATCTTCAGGTTGCGCGCCATGGCATCGACCCGACGCAGCAGCGCTTTGACCCGGGCCACCAGCTCGAGCATGGAAAAGGGCTTGGCCAGATAGTCGTCGGCACCCAGTTCCAGGCCGAGAATCCGGTGCACTTCGCTGGAGCGCGCGCTGGTGATGATGATCGGCGTGTAGCGGGCCATGGCGCGGGCGCGGCGGCAGATTTCCAGGCCGTCGACACCGGGCAGCATCAGGTCGAGGACCAGTGCGTCCCAGTTGCCTTGCTGCAGCAGGCGCATGCCTTCATCGCCATCGGCGCTGTGCACCACCTCGAACTGCTCATCGCGAAGATGCAGGCAGATCAGGTCTGCGATGTGCATATCGTCCTCGACCACCAGGACGCGTTTGGTCTGTTCCATACAGCTCAATCCTTCAGTGCGATGCACGCATGATGCGCAATGCCCCTGTAGGAGCGAGCCTGCTCGCGATGGAGTGTCAGTCGACACCACTGTGTCTGAACCACCATCGCGAGCAGGCTCGCTCCTACAGTTCGGGCAGACGCATTGTGCGGGTTTTTCGGGGTCTGAGTTATCACGAATTGTTTAACTTCCCGTGAGGATTTGGCGATCACCCAAAGCCTAGGCTGTGTTCCATGAAACACCCTTGGATTTTTTGGAGGCGAGCATGTTTTCAAGACGGCAATTTCTTGTCGCGAGCGGCGGGCTGGGGATGACGGCCCTGGCAATCGGCCTGTTGCCGAAGTTTTCCACAGGCACTGCATTGATCAGCGAGGCCAGCGCGGCCGAGGAGTTCGAAGTGATCCACAGCGACAGCGAATGGCACGCGATCCTCAGTGACGAGCAGTACGACATCCTTCGCGAAGAGGGCACCGAACGCGCCTACAGCAGCCCCCTGAACAACGAGCACCGCGATGGCACCTTTGTCTGTGCCGGTTGCGAGCTGCCGCTGTTTTCCTCGGCGACCAAGTTCGACAGCCGCACCGGTTGGCCGAGTTTCTGGGCACCGCTAGACAAGGCCGTGGCGACCCGCCAGGACCGTGCGTTCGGCATGGTCCGCGAAGAGGTTCATTGCCGGCGCTGCGGCGGGCATCTGGGGCATGTCTTCGACGACGGCCCGAAACCCACCGGCCTGCGCTACTGCATGAACGGCCTGGCGCTGAAATTCGTGCCCAGGACGGTGTGATTCCCCTCCACTCACTTTTTGCAGGTAATCGCCATGTGGCTGCTGGTCCTCGCTTATCTCGGTGGTGTGCTGACGATTGTCAGCCCGTGCATTCTGCCGGTGTTGCCGTTTGTCTTCGCCCGCACCGGGCAACCCTTCGTCAAAAGCGGGTTGCCGCTGCTGGTGGGGATGGCGCTGACCTTCGCGCTGGTCGCCACGTTGGCGGCGGTGGGCGGTGGCTGGGTGGTGCAGCTCAACCAGTACGGGCGCTGGCTGGCGCTGGTGTTCGTGGCGTTGTTCGGTCTGACGTTGCTGCTGCCGCAATTGGCTGAACGCCTGACCCGGCCGTTGGTGGCGGCGGGCAGTCGTTTGTCGGAAGCGGCGGGCGCCGATGCGCGGCCACGTCCCGGTGCTTCGTTGCTGATCGGCGTGGCCACCGGCCTGCTGTGGGCGCCGTGTGCCGGGCCGATTCTCGGTCTGCTGCTGACCGGTGCGGCGCTGCAAGGCGCCAGCATTCAAACCACCTTTTTGCTGCTGGCGTATGCCGCCGGTGCCGCCACGTCCCTAGCGCTGGCCTTGTTGCTGGGCGGCAAAGTCTTCACCGCGATGAAGCGCTCGATTGGCGCAGGCGAATGGCTGCGTCGCGGCCTGGGCGTGGCGATGCTGGCCGGTGTGGCGGCGATTGCCCTGGGCCTGGATACGGGGGTTCTGGCGCGGCTCTCCACGGCGTCGACCGGTGGTATCGAGCAAGCGCTGGTGGAAAAACTGAGCGGCAAGTCACCGCGTGACAGTGGGGCGATGATGGCGCAAAACACGACCTCCGGGGGCGCGGCGCAAGTGGCCGATAAATCCCCGGGCACCTTGCCGGTCGAAGGCAACCTGCCGCCTCTGGATGGCGCCATGCAATGGCTCAACTCGCCACCCCTCGATGCCCAGGCCTTGAAGGGCAAGGTCGTGCTGGTGGATTTCTGGACCTACTCCTGCATCAACTGCCTGCGTTCGCTGCCCTATGTGAAGGCCTGGGCCGAGAAGTATCGCGATCAGGGCCTGGTGGTGATCGGTGTGCATGCGCCGGAGTTTGCCTTCGAGCGTGACGTCGGCAACGTCACCAAGGCCATGAAAGACCTGGGCATCAACTACCCGGTGGCCATCGACAACGAGTTCAAGATCTGGCGCGCCTTCAACAACGAGTATTGGCCGGCGCATTACTTTGCCGACGCACAAGGACGCATTCGTTATCACCACTTCGGCGAAGGCAAGTACGCCGAATCGGAGCGAGTCATCCAGCAATTGCTGCGCGAGGCGGGTGCGGCCAAGGTCGCCGACGGGCTGATCAGCGCCAAGGCCGACGGCGTGCAAATGGCCCCGGACAACGACGCCGTGCAGTCGCCGGAAACCTATGTCGGCTACCAGCGTGCCGAGCATTTCGTACCGGAAACCGCGCTGGTGCCAGACAAGGTCGCGGCCTACAACCCGCCGGCACATCTAGCCCTCAACGACTGGAGCCTGGGAGGCCAGTGGCATGTCGGTCCGGAGCGGGCCACCGCCAGCGCACCGGCCAGTCGCATCGTCTATCGCTTCCACGCCCGTGATTTGCATTTGGTGCTCGGCCCCGGCGCCGATGGCAAGCCGGTGCGCTTCAAGGTGCTGATCGACGGCAACGCGCCGGGTGATGACCACGGCATGGACGTGGCCCCCGATGGCAGCGGCACCGTGACCGACCAGCGCTTGTATCAACTGGTGCGCCAGAACGGCGGCGTGACCGACCGGACCTTCAGTATCGAGTTTCTTGACCCGGGTGCGTCGGCTTACGCCTTCACCTTCGGCTGATAACTATCAACGCTTCAGGAGTTCGCCCCATGAAAACTCTCTTTACCTGGCGCCGTACCCTGCTGGGGCTGGCGGCTGCCGGCATCATCAGCCAATGCTCGGCCTTCTCCTTCGGTGGCGCCGAAGAGGGGGTAATCCTTCCACCGCCCGCCCTCGACGAAACCACCCAGGCCCGCAGCGAAACCGCGGTGTTCGCCGGTGGCTGCTTCTGGGGCGTTCAAGGGGTGTTCCAGCATGTCAAAGGCGTGAAGAACGCCGTCTCCGGCTACGCGGGCGGAGCGGCTAATACCGCACAATACGAGCGCGTCAGCAATGGCAATACCGGCCATGCGGAATCGGTCGAAGTGACCTTCGATCCCACTCAGGTCAGCTACGGCACCTTGCTGCAGATCTACTTTTCGGTGGCGCACAACCCGACCGAACTCAACCGTCAGGGACCGGATACCGGTACTCAATATCGCTCGGCGATCTTTACCAAAAGTACTGAGCAGCAGCGGGTCGCACAGGCCTACATCGCCCAGCTCGACGCCGCCCATGCCTTCGACAAGCCGATCGTCACCAAGCTGGAAACCTTCAACGGTTTCTACCCGGCGGAGGAGGAACATCAGGACTTCCTGACCGAGCATCCGACCTATCCGTACATCGTGATCAACGATTTGCCGAAGGTCGCACAGTTGAAGCAGCTGTACCCGAATCGTTATCAGGAACAGCCGGTGCTGGTGAAGGCGGGGAGGTGAACGAAGGGGACAACCCTGCCACTGACTCGTCAGCCAGCGCGTGGCCTATTTGGCCGACGGGTGCTTGCCCCACCGCTGTACGGCGAATTCGACGAAGCGCCGCAGTTTCGGCAAACGGTGGCGATCCTGGGCATAGACCAGGTGCATCGGCCGGCTGGGCGGACAGTAATCGGGCATCAGGGCCAACAGCTTTCCGTCCTTGAGGTCCTGTTCGACCAGGGCGTCGGGCATCATCACGATGCCCATACCGGTCCGCGCCGCTTGATGCAACCCCGCCGAACTGTTGATCAGCATCGGCCCGCCGACCCCGACGCTGACTTCGCCATCGGGACCGGCCAGGCGCCATTCCTTTTGCACCGATTGCCAGTCATCCCCGGCCGGATAGGCAAAGGACAGGCAGTCGTGGTGTCGCAGGTCTTCAGGTGTCTGTGGCGTGCCCCGGCGGGCGAGATATTCCGGCGAGGCGCACATGGTCAGGGTGTAGTCGATCAGCGGGCGGGCGATCAGGTTGGAGGGCTCAAGCGCACCGAGGCGAAACGCCACATCGAGGCCGTTTTCCAGCAGATCCGGGCGTCGGTTGGTCAGTACTACGTCGAGCTTCACCCGCGGGTTTTGCCGGCTGAACTCACTCAGTGCCGGCGCCAGGCGTTCGGTACCGAAGGTCAAAGGCGCGGTGATGCGCAAGATGCCGCTCGGTTCGTCCAACGCCTGCTCGGCCAAGCGCTCGGAGTCGGCCACCAACCCCAACACTTCCAGGCAGCGCTGGTAATACGCGGCGCCGAACTCGGTCAGCCGCTGGCGCCGCGTCGTGCGGTTGAGCAGGCGCACACCCAGCCGTCGCTCCAGGGCCTTGAGGTGATTGCCGACCATGGTCGTGGACATTTCGCACTGCAAAGCGGCGGCGGTCATGCTGCCGGTCTCCACCACTTTCACGTAGACGGTCATTGCGTGGAACAGATCCATTATCAAGCTCTGCTTTTAAATGATTGAAGTTTTTCGGCGTTTATCCAGCTCGGGTGGCTAACCATACTGCAAAAACACCGACCCTTGCTGGAGCTTGATGTCATGACCGCCGCCTGCCTGATGAGCACTTACCAACCCTTGGCCTTGAGTTTCAATAAGGGCCTGGGTACTCGCCTGTGGGATCAGGCCGGTCGCGAATACCTGGACGCGGTCGCGGGTGTGGCGGTGACCAATGTCGGCCACTCCCACCCGAAAATCGTTGCCGCCATCGTTGAACAGGCCGGGTTGCTGCTGCACACCTCGAACCTCTACAGCATCGACTGGCAACAGCGGCTGGCGCAGAAACTGACGCGGCTGGCGGGCATGGACCGGGCGTTCTTCAACAACTCCGGGGCCGAAGCCAACGAAACCGCACTGAAAATCGCCCGGCTGCATGGCTGGCACAAGGGCATCGAGCAGCCGCTGGTGGTGGTCATGGAGAACGCGTTCCATGGCCGCACCCTCGGCACCTTGTCGGCCAGCGATGGCCCGGCGGTGCGCCTGGGTTTCAACAAGCTGCCGGGGGATTTCGTCAAAGTGCCGTTCGGCGACCTCGACGCGCTGGATAAGGTGCAACAGGCCTTTGGCTCGCGGATCGTGGCGATCCTGATGGAGCCGATCCAGGGCGAAAGCGGCGTGCAACTGGCGCCACCGGGCTATCTCAAGGTCGTGCGCGAACTGTGCAACCGGCGCTCATGGCTATTGATGCTCGATGAAATCCAGACCGGCATCGGCCGCACCGGTCAGTGGTTCGCGTTCCAGCACGAAGGTATCG
The DNA here is from genome assembly GCF_040448305.1 of Pseudomonas fluorescens. Taxonomy (NCBI): domain Bacteria; kingdom Pseudomonadati; phylum Pseudomonadota; class Gammaproteobacteria; order Pseudomonadales; family Pseudomonadaceae; genus Pseudomonas; species Pseudomonas fluorescens. Next base: position 1,029,388 of record NZ_CP148752.1, read on the forward strand.
TCCCGGACGTCATGACCCTGGCCAAAGGCCTGGGCAACGGCGTGCCCATCGGCGCTTGCCTGGCCCGTGGCAAGGCGGCCGAACTCTTCACGCCGGGCAGCCACGGCAGCACCTTCGGCGGTAATCCGCTGGCCTGCCGGGTTGGTTGCACCGTGCTGGATATCGTTGAAGAACAAGGGCTGCGGGAAAACGCCCGGCTTCAGGGGACGCGCCTGCTCGAAAGATTGCGCACAGAACTGGCAGGCAACCCGAACGTCTCGCAAATCCGCGGCCAGGGCCTGATGATCGGCATCGAACTCAAGCAACCGATCCGCGACCTGAGCCTGATTGCCGCCCGGGATCACGGCTTGCTGATCAACGTCACGCGGGGCAAGACCATCCGCCTGCTACCGCCGCTGACCATTGATGAGCGGGAGGTGGAGATGATTGTCAGAGGGGTGAGCAGCGTGGTGAAAGAGGCTTGAAATACGCTCGTTGAGCATCGCAATACCTGTGGGAGCGAGCTTGCTCGCGATGACGATTGCACAGTCAACATCGTTGTTGGCTGACATTACGCCATCGCGAGCAAGCTCGCTCCCACAGGTTTTGTGCCTTAACTGATGGGTATTGTTCCTACTTCTGAAGCGAAGTCGGTGATTTCTTTCCGATCCATCAGTTGAATCCTGGGACCGGTAAACCCTTCAAACAGTCGCTGATGCGCAGAAAAACCACTTGAGTCGTCACGGGTGCGATAGCTGCCCGCCCACTCAAGCAATGCCACCAGTCGTTCGTCATCCTTTGCTTCCCGCCGGCGAATGTTGGCGACGCAATCAACGTCATCAATACACAGCCAGATCAACGCCGTGGCGCGGTGGAGGATTTCGCTGACGATCCAGCCGTAACCCCCTTCGATCACCCAGCGCTCTTCACTTGCCGCCCCGTGCGCCATACCCAGCGCTTCATTTCGGGGGCGGGGGATGCTGTGTTCGTCGGACAGCCAGTGAATCCGGTCGAGATCGGTCCAGGGCACACACATTTGTTCGGCCAGCCGCTGCGCCAGCCAGCTCTTGCCGGAACCGGAATTACCAATGATCAGGGTTCGGGTGAGGTCCATGAGCGACTCCGATCAATTGTGGGAGCGAGCTTGCTCGCGATGACGGTGTGGCAGTCACCACTAAAGTGACTGACAGATTGCAATCGTCGGTACGCCGCCCGGAGCAAGCTCGCACACAGTTTTTTGTGATCACTCGCCGCTTTCGGGCGCCACCATCCGGGTCTTCGGCGAGCCATTGGAGTTGTGCTGAAAAATGTCCTGCGGCTGACCTTTTTCATTAAAGAACACCTGCCCGATCCCCGCCGAATTCCATAGCCGCTCACCGGCTTCGGCGTGTTCCGGCACGTGAGGCACGATGCGCATGCGTCGACGTTTGGTCAGCCAGTTCAACGGTGAGCGTGGCGAGTACAGCCAGCGGTTGAGGCGGTCGAACCACTCGAGCAGGGTGATGGGGAATTCATTCTTGATGCCGCTGCTGGTGATCTGCCAGATGCGTGGCCCGGCCTTGCGGTGGCGGATCAGCACTTCGTAGACGAAGGAATAGTGCACATCGCCCGACAGCACCACGTAGTTACCCGGCGTGCGCGAGTGCCGGAAAATATTCAGGATCACCTGCGCCGCACCGCGATGGGCCATCCAGTTTTCCGCGTCCACCAGCAGAGGAAAACCGCACCAGCTGAATACCCGCTGCACGGTTTCAATCAGCTTGACGCCGAAGATCGGCGCCGGCGAAACGATGATCGCACTCGGGTGGTCCAGCAGTTCCTGTTGCAGTTCGCTCAGGGCTTCCCAGTCGAGCAAGCCGGAAGGCTGCTTGAGGTTCATTTCGCTGCGCCAGCGTCGGGTGCGGGTGTCGATCACCACCATGGCCGGGGTGGTCGGCAGCACGTAATGCCAGTGCTGAAACTTCAGCAAATCACTGATCAAGTCATCCTGAACCATGCTGTCGAGATGACGATCGCGTGCGCTGTCGCTCAACGCGCCGGCCTTACCCAGCACAGCGGCGAAAGCATCCGGATTGTTGCCCCAGCCCTGGCACAACATATACGCCAGCAACGCGTTGCCGATGATGCGCCGGGAGAACGGATGGCCGTAGGCCGTTTCCTCCCATTGCGCGGAAAGGTTCCAGTCATCGGTGATGTCGTGGTCGTCGAAAATCATCAGCGTCGGCAGATGCGCCAGCGCCCGCGCGACGTTGCCAAGGCCTGCCTTGAAGGCATCGATGCGCGTCTGTTCAAGGGCATAGCGCTTGAGTCTTTCCGGCGTCAGTGTCGGTGCCTGGGGCGCGATCAGGGTCCAGGGCACTGGCGACCAGACCAGCACGTACATGGCCATCACTTCGGCGAAGGTCACCAGGTGGTTGTCGGCACTGCTGCTGGTGAAAATCGGCTTGCGCGCGCCACCGAAAAATCGCTCGCGCAGGGTTTCATTGCTTTGCAGTGCCGGCAGCAGATCCGCGCGGTGGTAGTAACTGGCCGGATGCTCGTAGAGCCTGGCGCTGTCGCTGACCACCGCGCCTTCGAGGTGTTCCCCGAACAGGCCCAGGCGCTCGATCAAGGCGTGAATCGCCCGCAACATCGGCCCCGCGACATCGTCGGCGTAGACCTGATCGCCCGTCATCATCAGCAGTGCCGGGCGGTCCTTGGCGGCGTGTTCCTGCGCCAGCAACCGGTCGACGCACAGCAAGCCGTCTGTCGCCGGGTGATGAGGCTTACGGCAAGAGCCGTGCAGCAACTGGTCGACCCGTGCGCGCAGGACGAAGTTCGGGCAACGGGCGTCGCCATACAGCAGGTGCGGCGCCCAGTCAGCGATGCCTTGTTCTGTGCCATCGATCAGCAGGTCATAGTCGATCGATTCATCGCAGGGCAGGGCGCCATCGAGTTGCACATCGATCAAGTGCACAAAGGCATGAGCACCCACTGCAATCACCGTGCATTGCCCGGCATCGAGACGGATATCGCCGACGCCCTGCAAGCGCAAGGTCAGCGCCAGCGCCCGGGAACCCACCAGCCACAGCACCAGCCGCGTGGGTTCCAGACGCCGCAACAGCGGGCCGGCCAGGACTGGCGGCAGGGCTTGGTGATCGTCGGGCAGTGGCAGCGTGTCGGACATCCGGGTTCAAGACTCTTGGGGCGTGGAAGCGGGCGATGATAGCGCAGGTGGCGGTGGGACCGGCTAGACGATCCCGTTTCTGCCTGTCACCAAATGAAAAGCCATTGTCGTCTGATGAGAAGCGTCCCGACAGGCCTCGTCCTACAGTCCAATCAGCGCAATTCAATGCAACACGCCCATATTGCAGATTGGAGAATAAGAAAAATGGCCAAAGCCGTACGCTTCTACGAAACCGGTGGTCCCGAAGTTCTACGTTATGAGGACGTCGAAGTCGGCGAACCCGGTCCGGGTCAGGTTCGCCTTCGTCATGTGGCGGTTGGCCTGAACTATGCCGACACCTACTTCCGCAACGGCACCTACCCGATTCCGATGCCCAACGGCATGGGCGTCGAGGCCTCTGGCGTAGTCCAGGCCGTTGGTGAAGGGGTCACCAACGTCGAGGTCGGTGATCGCGTCACCTACACCGGTTTCCTCAACACCCTCGGCGCCTACAGCACCGAGCGCCTGATCCCGGCCGCGCCGCTGATCAAGCTGCCGGAAACCATCAGCTTCGAGACCGCTGCCGCGATGACCATGCGCGGTTTGACGTCCTCGTACCTGATGCGCCGCATCTACGACTTCAAACCGGGCGACAGCATCCTGTTGCATGCCGCCGCTGGCGGTGTCGGGCTGATCGTTTCGCAGTGGGCCAAACTGCTGGGCCTGAACGTGATCGGCACGGTTTCGACCGAGCAAAAGGCGGAAATCGCCCGGGCTCACGGTTGCGACCATACAATCAATTACAGCCATGAAGATGTCGCCGCTCGCGTTCGCGAACTGACCGATGGCGTGGGCGTCAACGTGGTGTTCGACAGTGTTGGCAAAAACACCTTCGAAGGCTCCCTGAATTCGCTCAAACCCCGTGGCCTGATGGTCTGCGTGGGGACCGCGTCCGGTCCGATCCCGGCGTTTGACCCGGTGATGCTGGCGATGAAAGGTTCGCTGTACCTGACCCGTCCGGCCCTGGCCAACTACATCAGCGACCCTGCGGAAAAAGCCGCGCTGGCCGGTGAGTTGTTCGACCATGTCGGCAGCGGCCGGATCAAGATCGAGATCAACCAGCACTACGCCTTGCAGGATGCCGTGCAGGCCCATCGCGACCTTGAATCTCGCAAGACTACCGGTTCGTCGATTTTCGTCATTTAAGGAGCAGCCAGCCATGAAAGTCGAACAATTGACCTGCAGCATTGGCGCCGAACTGATCGGCGTCAACCTGGCCGACGCGGTGCATGACGACGGTCTGTTTGCCGAGATTCGTGCTCAGCTGCTCAAGCACCGCGTGGTGTTCCTGCGTGACCAGGACATCACCCGCGCCGAGCACGTGGCCTTCGCCCGACGCTTCGGCGAGCTGGAGGATCATCCGGTGGCCGGCAGTGATCCTGATCATCCCGGGTTGGTGCGGATCTACAAGAATCCGGACCAGCCGATGGACCGCTACGAAAACGCCTGGCACACCGACGCTACCTGGCGCGAAGCGCCGCCAATGGGCTGCGTGCTGCGTTGCGTGGAATGCCCGCCAGTGGGCGGCGACACCATGTGGACCAACATGGTCCAGGCCTATGCGAACTTGCCGGAAGACGTAAAGGTCAAGATCGCCGACCTGCGTGCCCGCCACAGCATCGAAGCGAGCTTCGGTGCCGCCATGCCGATCGAAAAACGCCTGGCGCTCAAGGCGATGTACCCGGACGCCGAGCACCCGGTGGTGCGCACCCATCCGGAAACCGGCGAGAAGGTGCTGTTCGTCAACGCCTTCACCACCCATTTCAGCAACTACCACACCCCTGAGCGGGTGCGCTTCGGCCAGGACGCCAACCCCGGCGCCGGCGAGTTGCTGCGTTACCTGATCAGCCAGGCGTACATCCCCGAGTATCAGGTGCGCTGGCGCTGGAAGCCCAACAGCATCGCCATCTGGGACAACCGCAGTACCCAGCATTACGCCGTCATGGATTACCCGCCGTGCCATCGCAAGATGGAGCGTGCCGGGATTATCGGCGACAAGACGTTCTGATCGAACGTCACCTGCATCCGCACTCGCAGCATTCGCACTCGTAAACACGTCTGCCCGGCACGACCCCGGGTGGGCGGAACAATCATAAGAACTGAAATAAGAACTGGAGCAGCCATGCAATTCTTCGACGATTCCCTGCACCCCGAAAACATGGAAAAGGTGGTCATCACCGTGGCCCCGTACGGCCCGGAATGGATGCCTGAAGACTTCCCGGAAGACATCCCGTTGACCATGGATGAGCAAGTCCAGAAAGCGGTCGAATGCTATGAAGCCGGCGCCACCGTGCTGCACCTGCATGTGCGCGAACTGGACGGCAAGGGCTCCAAGCGCCTGTCGAAATTCAACGAGCTGATCGCCGGTGTGCGTGAAGCCGTGCCAGACATGATCATCCAGGTCGGCGGCTCGATTTCCTTCGCCCCGGAAAGCGATGGCGAAGCGGCCAAGTGGCTGTCCGACGACACCCGCCACATGCTGGCCGAGCTGACGCCGAAACCGGATCAGGTCACGGTGGCGATCAACACCACCCAGATGAACATCATGGAGCTGCTGTATCCGGAATACCTGGAAGGCACCTCCCTGGCCAACCCGATGACCCAGGCTGCCTACAGCGAGATGACCGTACCGGCAGGCCCGGCCTGGGTTGCCGAGCACCTCAAGCGCCTGATGGACAACGGCATCCAGCCGCACTTCCAGTTGACCGGCATGCACGCCATGGAAACCCTCGAGCGCCTGGTGCGCAGGGGCATCTACAAGGGCCCGCTGAACCTGACCTGGATCGGCATCGGCGGCGGTTTCGATGGCCCGAACCCGTTCAACTTCTTCAACTTCATCCACCGCGCGCCGGACGGTTGTACCCTGACCTCCGAGTCGCTGCTGAAAAACGTCATGCCGTTCAACACCATGTCGATGGCCATGGGCATGCACCCGCGTGTGGGCAATGAAGACACTATCATTGATCACAAGGGCGACCGTTTCGGCTCGGTGGCACAGATCCAGCAAACCGTGCGCATCGCCCATGAACTGGGCCGTGAAATCGCCACCGGCAAAGAAGCCCGCGAGATTTACCGCATCGGCGTGCAGTACGAAACCATCGAGGAAACCCTGTTGGCCAACGGCATGGCCCCCAACCGCAAGGCTGGGCAGAAAGGTGTGCCGCAACGCGGCTGACCTGTAGTCGGGGACGAGAGGCCGTGACCTCTCGTCCACCGCACTGCAAACGCTTGATAACAACAATAAAACAAAGCTTTGAGGAGGCTGCATGGCCTTTCACCCAATCGCCGCCGACGATGACGACGCAGGTTGCGTCGGCGTTGCGCGCCAATATGCCTGGATCGTCTTTGCACTGACGTTCGGCCTGTTGATTTCCGATTACATGTCGCGTCAGGTACTGAACGCGGTATTCCCGCTGCTCAAGAGTGAGTGGGCGTTGAGCGACGGACAGCTGGGTCTGCTCAGCGGCATCGTTGCCCTGATGGTCGGCCTGCTGACGTTTCCCCTGTCGTTGCTGGCGGACCGTTTCGGCCGGGTCAAGAGCCTGGCGCTGATGGCTTTCCTGTGGAGCGTGGCGACCCTGGGTTGCGCGTTGGCTCAGGACTACCAGCAGATGTTCATTGCGCGATTCATGGTCGGCGTCGGCGAAGCCGCCTACGGCAGCGTGGGCATCGCCGTGGTGATTTCAGTGTTCCCCAAACACATGCGCGCCACCCTGGCCAGCGCCTTCATGGCTGGCGGGATGTTCGGTTCGGTGTTGGGCATGGCTTTGGGCGGTGCGATTGCCGCCAAGCTGGGCTGGCGCTGGTCGTTCGCCGGCATGTCGTTGTTTGGCCTGGTGCTGGCGATGCTTTATCCGCTCATCGTCAAGGAAGCGCGCATTGCGCCCAAGCGTGCAGCCCAGTTGGCGAACAAGGTGGCAGCGGTCAAGCGTCCGTTGTCTACGTTGTGGTCCAGCCGTTCGGTGGTGGCAACCTACATCGGCAGCGGCTTGCAGCTGTTCGTCGGCGGCACGGTGATAGTGTGGATACCGAGCTACCTCAATCGCTACTACGACATGCCAACGGGCAAGGCGGGCGGCTTGGCCGCGATCATCGTCCTGTGCAGCGGTGCCGGGATGATCCTGTGCGGCATGCTCAGCGATCGGCTGTGTCGCAACTCGCCGGAGCGCAAGGTCAGCCTGGCCATCGCTTTTTGCCTGGGCAGCTGCCTGTTGCTGTCGGCGGCGTTCGCGCTATCGGCGGGGCCTTTGCAGCTGGTGCTGATCTGCCTGGGCATGCTGATTGCCGCTGGCACCACCGGCCCCGCTGGCGCGATGGTTGCCAACCTGACCCATTACTCGGTCCATGGCACCGCCTTCGCCACGCTGACCCTGGCCAACAACATGCTGGGGCTGGCGCCCGGGCCGTTCATCACCGGCCGGGTGTCGGACCTCATCGGTCTGCATGCCGCGTTTCAACTGGTGCCACTGGTCAGCCTCGCGGCGGCGGCGGTGTTCTTTTATGCCAAGTGTCATTACCACAAAGATATTGCCCGCCTTCAGGGTCAGAGCGTGCCTGACCCTGTCAGTGAAGCCGGGATAGAGGTGAAGTTGTGAGTCGTCGTTTACGTATTGATGTGTTTTTCGATTTTATCTGCCCCTGGTGCCTGATCGGCAAACGCCAACTGGAGCATGCACAGGTGCAGTTTCGCAGTCGCCACCCGGATGTGCAGATCACCACGGCGTGGCATGGCGTGCAGCTGTTGCCTCAGATACCGGTAGAAGGTGAACCCTTCGCCGATTTCTACCGCAAGCGCCTGGGCAATGCCGACGCCGTGGCCATGCGCCAAGCCCAGGTCCAGCAGGCTGCTTCGGCAGTCGGGCTGGCCATCGACTTGACCCGCATCGCGACGATGCCCAACACCGCCGACGCCCATCGTTTGTTCGAGCGTGCCAGCGCACTGGGCAATGCCAGCCAGCGTGAAATGTTGCTCGAACGACTGTTCGCCGCTTATTTCCTGAGACGCGAAAACCTCGGTTGCCGTGAGACCTTGCTTGCCATTGCCCGCTCCTGCGGCGTCGCCCCGGACGGGGTGCTCGATTGCCTGAAGGGTGATGCCACGCCGTTTGAAGGATCTCCCGGCGCGACCAGTGGCGTGCCGAGCTTCAAGTTCGACAACCGCATGACGGTGATCGGCGCCCAACCTGCCCAGGCGCTGCTCGCGGCCATGAACGAAGCCCTCAAGGAAAGTGAGCACGAGCGGCAGCCAGCATGACCCGGCGCATTCCCGTGCCAGCCGGCAAGCACCCGCAGGCCGGTGGCCGGGCGTTGTACGAGTTCGAAGACAAAAGCCTGGCGTTGTTCAACGTCGACGGGCAGCTGTTTGCCATCGACGACAGCTGCCCGCATCAGGGCGCCTCGTTGTGTGGCGGGCGTCTTGAGGGGCGGGTGATTCAATGCTGCGCCCATGGCCTGCGCTTCGATTTACGCAGCGGCTACATGCTCAATTCCACCCTGGTCAAAGTCACCAACTACCCGGTCGAGATCATCGACGGCCAGGCGTTTATCGTCATCGCATCCGAGGAGAACGCGCCATGAGCGCCATTGCTCTCACCCGTATCCACACTCGCACGCGCGAACTGGCACCGGGGCTTATCGTCAGTCTGATTGTCGCGGCCGCCGCGTCGTTTCTGTCCGAGCACTACGGTGCGCCGGTCATGCTGTTTGCCTTGTTGCTGGGCATGGCCCTGAATTTTCTTGCCGATGACGGCCCCTGCAAGGCCGGTATCGAGTTCACCGCCCGCACCGTGCTGCGCATCGGCGTGGCGCTGCTGGGCATGCGCATTACCCTGGAACAAATGGCGGCGCTGGGCTGGAAGCCGATAGCCCTGGTGGTGATCCTGGTGGTGGTGACCATCAGCGTGTCTGTGATCGCCGCCAAGGCCCTGGGCTTCCAGCGCCTGTTCGGCATGCTCACCGGCGGCGCGACGGCCATCTGTGGCGCCTCGGCGGCCTTGGCATTGGCAGCGGCGCTGCCGAACCATCCGCAGAAAGAACGGGCGACACTGTTCACGGTCATTGGCGTGTCGGCGCTGTCGACGCTGGCGATGATTGTCTATCCGATGATCGCCAACTGGCTGCAGTTGTCGCCGCAGGTGGCGGGCGTGTTCCTCGGCGCCACGATCCACGACGTGGCCCAGGTGGTCGGCGCCGGCTACAGCATGTCGACCGAGACCGGCGACACAGCCACGGTGGTCAAGCTGATGCGCGTTGCCATGCTGCTGCCGGTGATCGTCACTGCGGCGATGATCACCCGCATGCAAGGCGCCGACCCGACCGGCAAGCGCCCGCCGCTGCTACCGTGGTTCGCCGTCGGCTTTCTGATTCTGGCCTGCATCAACAGCACCGGATGGATTGCGCCTGCGGTGCAAGGATCGGTCAACGAACTGTCGCGCTGGTGCCTGGTGATTTCCATCAGTGCCCTGGGCATGAAGACCCGGCTCAAGGAGCTGGCGGCGGTCGGGATCAAGCCGATTCTGCTGATGGTCGGGGAGACGGTGTTCCTGGTCGTGCTGGTGCTCTTGTTGCTGCGCTGGGGGCTCTGAACGCGTCACCACCCTTACGTTTTATGGCAGGGCTGCACGGCGTTGACTCCTCATGCCGTGGGGCTCCAGACCGGTGCTACAAGCACCGGTCTTTCGCGGCGACTGTACCAGCAGTCGCCGTTTTTTTTGTGCGGTCGACTCAGAGATCTTTCGGGCCTGCGACAGGTTTTGCTGTGGATTGTTTTTGCGCACGCCATGAAGCCGGCGGCATCCCAAACTGGCTGATAAACCACCGCGTAAACGAACTCGCCATCGAGTAGCCAAGCATGTCGGCAATGCGGCTCAGCGGATAATTCGGATTATCCAGGTAGCGCAGCACCAGATCGCGGCGCACGTCATTGATCACGTCGTTGAACGCACAGCCATCGTCCTTGAGGCGGCGTTGCAGGGTGCGCACGTTCATGCCCTGGCTCTGGGCGACCTGTTCGATGGTGGCGCGGCCCATGGGCAGCAGCAGGTAGATGGCCTTGCGCACCTCGAACAGCATCGAGGCGCCTTCGTGGTTCTGCAGCGAATCGAGGTAGCTCTGGGCGTAGCGGGCCATGGCCGGGTCGGCGTTGGGGTTGGTCACGTCGAGGCTGACGTCAGGGCAGACGATGCCGTTGAATTCGCTGCCGAACTCCAGGTTGCAGCCGAACAGCCGGCGGTGCAGGTGCAGGTTGTCCGGTGGCTGGTGCATGAAGTTGACGCTGTAGGGGTGCCAGTGTGAGCCCAGCAAGGCCGAGCACAGCCGGAACATCACGCCGATGGCCAGCTCCGTGGCTTGGCGGCTGGGCATCGGCGATTCGGTGACCACCTCTTCGCGAATGATCACCATCTTGCCGGCCTCTTCAATGAAGATCGCCAGCGAATCATTCATCAGGTGCCGATAATCCACCACGACCTGCAAGGCATCGCGCAGGGTGCGCTGGTGGCTGAGCAGCAGGCTGACCACGCCGAAGTCCGAGAGCTGGCGCGACTCGGCCATGCTCAGGCCGAAGGTCTGGCAGCCGCTGGCGGTGGCCGAGTCTTCCAGCAAACGCACGGCGGCATCGATCTGGATACGGTGTTCAGGGGCTTGCAGTTGGGCCCTGCTCAGGCCGACAGCGGCCAGCACGTCGCGCGGGTTGAAACCCAGGTACTGGGTGACCTCCAGGTAGTTGGTCAAGACGGCGGCGCGAACAAGCTTGGTCATGCAAAGTCTTCCCTGGGCCGATGGCGGTTGGCGTGAGCGTGGCGACTATATCCAGCGTATCAACAGTTGAACAGTTGTCATGTCGTTGATGGATTTCATGCTGTCCGGTCACCGATCCTCTACGCTGCATGGAGCCATCAGCGCTCATCCGTTGATTACAGTGACCTTGCGCCAACCTGCGGGATTTTTCGACCGGCGGTCGCGCTGTCCTGGTGTCCTACAATTTGTCATCAAAAGAAAAGTGCCTGACGTCCAATGTAAAGCGCTTCGGGTGGGCGCTCTTTAATGTCGACCCTACAAAAAGCCTCTGGCGAAAACAGCCAGTCGAGTTATCGAGAAAGCGAAGGTGCTGACCGTGGACAAACTGCAAACTGCCGCCACCATTCTGATCGTTCCGGGTCTGCGCGAGCACGTGGCCGAACATTGGCAAACATTGCTTGCCGCCAGGCTGAGCAACGTGCGCAGTGTTGCGCCGCTGGAGACCGACAAGCTCGATTGCATGGCCCGTGTGCGGGCGATTCAACACGAACTCGAACAGATCGACGGCCCCGTGATTCTGGTGGCCCACAGCGCTGGCGTGCTGATGGTCGCGCACTGGGCGGCGCACTACAGCCGTCCGATCAAGGGCGCTTTGCTGGCCGCGCCACCGGACCTCGATGCGGTCTGGCCGTCAAACTATCCATCTTCCGAAACCCTGCGTAACCAGGGCTGGAATCCTCTGCCACAAGGCCCGCTCCCATTTCGCAGCATCGTGGCCGGCAGCACCAACGATCACTTGGCCAGTCTTCCAGCGGTCACCCGCATGGCAGAAGGCTGGGGCGCCGAATTGCTCAATCTGGGCGATGTCGGCCATCTCAATCCGGCCGCAGGATTTGGCCACTGGCAGCAAGCTGAAGCACTCATCCTGGAGCTGGATCGCTAGTACAAGGAGCTGGACTGGCAGTACGCCAACCGGCATTTGCCCTCATTCCTTAAACGCAAACCCGAAGAGGTTTGTGCGAGGGCGGCTGCGCTTAAAACAAATACAAAAAGGCGGAGACAACGCAATGCACAACAATAAGAGTCACGGCTTCACCGCTCCACGCTGCACCTTGCTGGCCTCAGCCATTCTTGCGGCAACCGTACCGGTGGCCCATGCGGCCGAGATCGAGACGGGGAATCCGGACTGGAACGTACGCGTGGATAACACCATCAAGTACAACTACGGTGTGCGCACCGAAAGCGCCGACAAACGCATGTTGGCAACGCCGAACAACAACGACGGCGACTACAACTTCCGCAAGGCCGGTACCAACATCACCAACCGTATCGACCTGTTGACCGAAATGGACGTGGTCTACAAGAACGCCATGGGCTTTCGCGTCAGCGCCGCCAGCTGGTACGACAAGGCCTATGACAACACCGGCTCCAATTCCAACCCGTTCGTCAACGGCAACGATGCGCGTTCGGGCCTGATTGCCAACGACCCGCGCCTGGCCGGGGTCACCCGTGACAACGTCGGCAATGGCAGCCCGCACCTGAGCAACTATGCCCAGCGCTACTACAGCGGTCCTTCGGGCGAAATCCTCGATGCCTTCGTGTTCTACAGCACCGAAGTGGGCGAGGAGTCGATGTTCAGCGCCAAGGCCGGTCAGCACAACGTGTTCTGGGGCGAGACCATTCTCAACCCGGTGCACTCGGTGAGCTATGGCCAATCCGGCCTCGACCTGGCCAAGCTTGCCGCGTCGCCGGGTACCGAAGCCAAGGAACTGTTCGTTCCGCGTAACCAGTTGTCGATGTCGTTCACCATCAATCCCGAGCTGACCGTGGGTGCCCAGTATTTCCTCAATTGGGATGCCGCGCGTCTGCCGGAAGCGGGCACCTACTACGGTGGTTCCGACCTGGTCGGCTTCGGCGCGCAATCGTTCCTGTTGGGCAACACCAACGGCGTGGTCCCGGGCAGCCCGCTGGGTTGTGGCCTGGCGCCGTGCAACGCCTTGACCAATGTGCGTCGTGGCAAGGACCTGACCCCGCATGACAGCGGCGACTGGGGCGTCATGGCCAAATGGTCGCCGGCCTGGCTCGATGGCACCCTCGGCGTTTACTACCGCGAAACCTCGGAAATCCTGCCGCAAGCCTTTCTGGACGCCAGGGGCATTACCTCGGCGAACCCGAACGGCACCCGTCCGGCAGGGCAAGTGCCTGCGGTAATCAACACCCTCAATTCGCTGGACACCGCCACCTATCAACTGGCCTATGCCGACAACATCAAGATCCTTGGCTTGAGCCTGTCCAAGGACGTGGGTGGAATCAGCGTGGGTTCGGACCTGAACGTTCGTCACAACATGCCGCTGGCCAGTATCCCGGCGATCGTCAGTACCCGCAGCCCGCTGGGCCTGGGTCAAGGTCTTGGCCTGCTGCCAGCGCGTACGGACGCCACCGGTGTGGTCTATGACACCCCAAGCCGTGGCGACAGCATGAGCGCCACCGGTGACACCCTGCACTGGACGCTCAACGGTCTGATGACCCTGCCGAAAACGCCGGTGTTCGATCAGGCAACCGTGCTGGCCGAGCTGTACTACAGCAACCTGCTCAAGCTCGATAGCGAAAACGAGGCGCTCTACAAAGGCAAGAGCAGCTATCGCGGCATCGACGCGCCGACCCGTGACAACTGGGGTCTGGCAGTCAACTTCACACCGACCTGGTACCAGGTATTCCCGGGTGTCGACCTCAACGCGCCGATGTCGGTCAACGTCGGTCTCGACGGTGTGTCGCCGGTCTCCGGTGGCGGTGCCAAGGACACCGGTAACTATGCCGTTGGCGTCGGTGCCGTTGTGTACAACAAATACTTTGTCGACCTGAAGTACGTGGACTCCTTTGGCCAAACCGACAAGTGCAACACCAGCGGTGTGAGTACCGGCCCGACCGGCGGTGACGGCTCCACCCCGAACGCCTTCAGCGGCAACGAAAACTACGCCTGTTACGCCGGCGGCTACTCGTCCTTCTCCGGCGGTGGTGCCACGACTGAGGACCGTGGCGCCGTGTACCTGACGATGAAAACTACATTCTGATTCACCACTGATTTGCTCAATGCAAGCAGGAGAATAACAAGATGAAATTTGTAAAAACCGTGTTGGCCGCGTCCTTGGCCATGGTCTTCGCCGCTCAGGCACAGGCTGCTGTTTCAACTCAGGAAGCTGCCAAGCTCGGCACCAGCCTGACTCAGGTAGGGGCTGAAAAAGCCGGGAACGCTGATGGTTCCATTCCTGCCTACAACGGTGGCTTGACCACCGCACCGGCCAGCTTCAAAGCCGGCGACAGCATGCGCCCGGATCCGTTTGCCAGTGAAAAGCCGGTACTGGTGATCGACGGCAAGAACGTCGATCAGTACAAGGGCCTGCTCACGGCGACCACGGTAGAGCTGGCCAAGCGTTTCCCGACGTTCCGTGTCGACGTGTTCCCGACGCACCGCACCGTGTCGCTGCCTCAAGCGATTCTCGATAACGGCGTGAAGAACGCCAGCGGCGCCAAGTCCCTGGAAGGTGGCCTGGCCATCGACAACGTGCTGCCGGGCATTCCGTTCCCGATTCCGCAGTCGGGCAACGAAGCGATGTGGAACTTCCTGTTGCGCTACCAAGGCGTCAGCATCAGCTCCAAGTACGACTCCTGGAACGTTGACTCCGCCGGTGTGCCAAGCCTGGCAACCACCGGGCAAGCGAACATCTCCTACCCGATCTATGAAAACCTCTCGCAGCCGATCAGCAGCGCCGACGTGTACTACCAGATGAAGCTGGCGTACACCGGCCCTGCGCGCCGGGCCGGTGAGGCGATCATGCTCAAGGACGCCGCCAACCCGTTGCAGCAACCGCGTCGCGCCTGGCAGTACTTGCCGGGGCAGCGTCGAGTCAAGCTGGCGCCGAGCCTGGCCTACGACACGCCTAACCCGGGTACCGCCGGTGCGGGCACCTACGATGACGTGTTCGTGTTCAACGGTGCACTGGATCGCTACGACTGGAAGCTGGTGGGCAAGCAGGAAATGATCGTGCCTTACAACACCTACAAGCTGACCTACGTCCAGGATCCGAAGTCGCTGACCACTGCCAATCACCTGTCACCGGACTTCGTGCGTTGGGAAAAACACCGCGTCTGGGTCGTGGAAGGCAACCTCAAGGCCGGTGCCCGTCACATCTACCAGAAGCGCCGCTTCTACCTCGACGAAGACAGCTGGACCGCTTTGGCCTCGGATCAATATGACGCCCGTGGTCAGCTCTATCGCGGTTCCTTCGCCTTCCTGAGCCAGAGCTACGACAAGCAGGTTCCGGACTCCACGCCGTTCATGATCTACGACCTGGTCGGCGGTTCGTACAACATCAACGGTGTAGTCGGCCCTTACGGCGGCATCAAGTACATCGAGCCGCTCTCCAAGGCCCAGTGGTCTTCGGAATCCCTGGCCGGCGCCGGTATTCGCTAAGCCAACCGCACGATCCACTGTAGGAGCGAGCCTGCTCGCGATGGACCAGAGGGCGACGCGGGCATCCAGACAGCACGCGTAATCGTTCACGACCATCGCGAGCAGGCTCGCTCCTACAACGGCATGAGCTGCACAGCGCGAGATGTGGCGCGGTTTTCCGAAGAGGACGCAGTATGTGTTCGTATAAAAATAATATGTTGCAGCTGGCCTTTGGCGTTGTGCTTTGCCTGTCGCAGGGCATCACCCAGGCGGCCGATTACGTCGATGTGCTGGACCTGCCCGCCAGGGTTAGTGCCTTGGCCATCAGCAGCCCGTTGTCCGGCATGACCCGCGCCGGTGGGCGGGTGATTACCGTCGGCCAGCGTGGCCATATTCTGTTTTCCGATGATTCGGGCAAGCATTGGCAACAGGCCGCCGTACCGGCCAGTGCCGACCTCACGGCGGTGAGTTTTCCGACCGCCACCCAAGGCTGGGCGGTGGGTAATGACGGCGTAGTGCTGCACAGCAGCGACGCCGGCGCGACCTGGCACAAGCAGCTCGACGGTCGTCAGATCGGCGCCTTGCTGGTCAAGCATTACACGGCGCTGGCCAGCGCCGAACCGGGCAATGAGCAATGGCCCCAGTTGGCTATGGAAGGCCAACGACTAGCCGAGCAGGGCGCGGACAAACCGCTGCTCGACGTGTGGTTCGCCAACGACAAGACCGGCTACGTGGTCGGCGTGTTCAACCTGATCCTGCGCACCGACGACGGTGGCCTGACCTGGACGCCATTCCAGGACCGCACCGACAACCCCCAGGGTTTCCACCTCAACGCCATCGCCTCCACCGGCGACAGTGTGTACATCGCCGGCGAGCAAGGCCTGCTGCTCAAGTGGGACGACAGCGCCCAACGCTTCACTGCCGTGCCGACGCCTTATCAAGGCAGCTTCTTCGGCGTGCTCGGCAAGCCTGGCGAAGTGCTGATCTACGGTCTGCGCGGCAACGTGTTGCGCAGCACCGACGGCGGCCAGCGCTGGACTGCGCTGGACAGCGGCCTGCACGTCAGCATCACCGCCGGCCTGATCGATGCCCGTGGCAATTACCGCCTGTTCACCCAGGGCGGGCAGATGCTGGTCAGCCAAGGGACGGGCGCGCAGTTGCATCTGGTGCGGCAACCGGCACCGACCCCGGTCGCCGGTGCCACCGAGTCCGCCGCTGGCGCGTTGGTGGTAGCGGGCAGCCGTGGCGCCCGGACGCTGTCCGCCGATCCAGCCCTCGAACCCTAAGAGCGAGAACCCAGACATGGGCAATATCAAACAAGACGCCATGCCGGTGATCCGCGAGCTGCGGGATTTCGACCAGCGCTCCGGCAACCTCCTCGAACAGCTGGTATTCAACTACCGCCCGCTGTTCATGCTGCTGATGGCGCTCGCCACCGTGGTGCTGGGCTTCATGGCGGTGACTCGCCTGGAGTTGCGCCCCAGCTTCGAAAAAATGATTCCGCAGAGCCAACCGTATATCCAGAACTTCCTGGAAAACCGCCACTCGTTGCGCGGTCTGGGCAACTCGGTGCGGGTGGTGGTCGAGAACACCCAGGGCGATATTTTCGATCCGCAATACCTCGACGTACTCAAGCAGGTCAACGACCAGCTGTTCCTCACCGAAGGCGTCGACCGCGCGTGGATGAAGTCGCTGTGGAGCCCGGCGGTGCGCTGGACCGAAGTCACCGAGGACGGTTTCCAGGGTGGCCCGGTGATGCCCGACAGTTATCAGGGCTCGCCTTCCGACATTGAACAGTTGCGCCAGAACATCTCCCGCGCCGGTCTGGTGGGCAGCCTGGTGGCCAGCGACTTCAAGTCGACCATGCTGATCGTGCCGCTGATGGACAAAGCCGCCGCCGGTGGCCAGCGCATCAACTACCACGCGTTCTCGCAGATGCTCGAAGAGCAGTTGCGCGACAAGATCGAATACGCCGGCGACAGCGCGGCGCGTCAATCCGGGGTCGAAGGCACCGGCCAGTACAAGGTCCGGGTGATCGGCTTCGCCAAGCTGATGGGCGACCTGATCGACGGCCTGATCCAGGTGATGATGTTCTTCGGCCTGGCCGTGGTCACCTCGCTGATCATCATCTACGCCTACACCCGTTGCGTGCGCAGCACCCTGCTGGTGGTCGGCTGCTCGCTGATCGCGGTGGTCTGGCAACTGGGCATTGTCGCCTGGCTCGGCTACGCCATCGATCCGTACTCGGTGCTGGTGCCGTTTTTGATCTTCGCCATCGGTGTGTCCCACGCCGCGCAGAAGATGAACGGCATCATGCAGGACATCGCCCGTGGCACCCATAAGCTGATCGCTGCGCGCTACACCTTCCGCCGTCTGTTCATTGCCGGCGTCACCGCGTTGCTGGCCGATGCCGTGGGCTTTGCCGTGCTGATGCTGATCGACATCCCGGTGATCCAGGACCTGGCGATCACCGCCAGCATCGGTGTCGCGGTACTGATCTTCACCTCGTTGCTGCTGATGCCGGTGGCGCTGTCCTACGTCGGTGTCGGCGCGAAAGCCGCCGAGCGTGCACTGAAGATCGACAACCGCGCCGAGAAGCACAAAGGCTTCGGCAAACTGTGGGACGCGCTCGATCGCTTCACCACCGCCAAGTGGGCCACCGGCGCCGTTCTGGTCGCGGTGTTGATGGGCATCGGCGGTTTCATGGTCAGCCTGAACCTGAAGATCGGCGACCTCGACAGCGGGGCGCCGGAGCTGCGCGCCGACTCGCGCTACAACCGCGACAACGCCTACATCACCCAGCATTACGCGCTGTCCAGCGACCTGTTCGCGGTGATGATCAAGACCGCGCCGGAAGGCTGCCTGAACTACAAGACCCTGGTCCTCGCCGACCGCCTGGCCTGGGAACTGCAACAGTATCCGGGCGTGCAGGCGACCGCGTCCTTGGTCAACGCAGTACGCCAGATCACCGCCGGCACCTACGAAGGCAACCCCAAGCTCAACAGCATCCAGCGCAACCAGGACGTGCTCAACTACGCCGCCCAGCAAGCCTCGGTCAACTCGCCGGAGCTGTTCAACACCGACTGCTCGCTGATGCCGGTGATCACCTTCCTCAAGGATCACAAGGCCGAAACCCTGGACGCGGTGGTGGCGATTGCCGAGCAGTTCGCCAAGGACAACAGCACCGCGGATCGCCAGTTCCTGCTCGCCGCCGGCACCGCCGGGATCGAGGCCGCGACCAACATCGTGGTGCGCGAAGCCAACCGCACCATGCTGCTGTACGTGTATGCGGCGGTGACGCTGTTCTGCCTGATCACCTTCCGCAGCTGGCGCGCCACGCTGGTGGCCCTGTTGCCGCTGGTGCTGACCTCGATCCTCTGCGAAGCCTTGATGGTGGCCATGGGCATCGGCGTGAAAGTCGCGACCCTGCCGGTGATCGCCCTCGGCGTGGGCATCGGCGTGGACTACGCCTTGTACCTGCTCAGCGTGCAGTTGCACTTCCAGCGCCAGGGCTTGCCGCTGTCCGAGGCCTACCGCAACGCCGTGTCCTTCACCGGCCGCGTGGTCGGGCTGGTGGGCATCACCCTCGCCGCGGGCGTGGTGTGCTGGGTCTGGTCGCCGATCAAGTTCCAGGCCGACATGGGCATCCTGCTGACCTTCATGTTCCTGTGGAACATGCTCGGCGCGCTGATCCTGATTCCGGCCCTGTCCTACTTCCTGCTGCGCGAACGGGCCCCGCAGCCCGGTGCTGTCGCGGCAACCGAAACCACTGAATCCACTGAACGTCCCGGCATGCCGCATGCCGTGACCACTTCCGAGTAAGCCAAGATGTCTGATTACAACGCTCCCCTGCGCGACATGCGCTTCGTCCTCAACGAGGTTTTCCAGGTGTCCCGGCTCTGGGCACAATTGCCCGGCCTGGCCGACGTGATCGATGAAGAGACCGCCGCCGCCATTCTTGAAGAGGCCGGCAAGATCAGCGCCGAAGTGATTGCGCCACTGAACCGCGCCAGCGACGAACAGGGCTGCACCTGGAATGACGGCGCGGTCACCGCCCCGGACGGTTTTGCCCAGGCCTACCAAGCCTTCGCCGAAGGCGGTTGGGTGGGTGTCGGCGGTGATCCGCAGTACGGCGGCATGGGCATGCCCAAGGCGATTTCGGCGCAGGTCGAAGAGATGGTCAACGCGGCCAGCCTGTCGTTCGGCCTGTACCCGATGCTGACCGCCGGCGCCTGCCTGTCGATCAAGGCCCACGCCAGCGAAGAACTGAAAGCCACCTATTTGCCGAACATGTACGCCGGCACCTGGACCGGTTCGATGTGCCTGACCGAAGCCCATTCCGGTACCGACCTCGGTCTGATCCGCACCAAGGCCGAACCCCAGGCCGATGGCAGTTACACCATCAGCGGCAGCAAGATTTTCATCACCGGTGGCGAGCACGACCTGACCGAGAACATCATCCATCTGGTACTGGCGCGCCTGCCGGATGCACCGGCCGGACCGAAAGGCATCTCGCTGTTCCTGGTGCCGAAAGTGCTGGTCAACGCCGACGGCTCGCTGGGTGAAAACAACGCGCTGTCCTGCGGCTCCATCGAACACAAGATGGGCATCAAGGCCTCCGCCACCTGCGTGATGAACTTCGACGGCGCCACCGGCTGGATTGTCGACGCACCGAACAAAGGCCTGGCGGCGATGTTCACCATGATGAACTACGAGCGTCTGGGCGTGGGCATCCAGGGCCTGGCGCAGGGCGAGCGTTCGTACCAGAACGCTGTCGCCTACGCCCGTGACCGTCTGCAAAGCCGCGCACCGACCGGCGCGCAGCACAAGGACAAGGCGGCCGACCCGATCATCGTGCACCCGGACGTGCGCCGCATGCTGTTGACCATGAAAGCCTTGAACGAAGGCGGCCGTGCGTTCTCCAGCTACGTGGCCCTGCAACTGGACATCGCCAAGTACAGCGACGACGCCCCGACACGCCAGCGCGCGCAGGACCTGGTATCGCTGCTGACCCCGGTGGCCAAGGCCTTCCTCACCGACATGGGCTTGGAAACCACCCTCCACGGCCAGCAGGTCTTCGGCGGCCACGGCTACATCCGTGAGTGGGGCCAGGAGCAACTGGTGCGCGATGTGCGCATCACCCAGATCTACGAAGGCACCAACGGCATCCAGTCCCTGGACCTGGCCGGACGCAAGATCGTCGGTAGCGGCGGGGCGCTCTACCGCTTGTTCGCTTCGGAAATCCGCAACTTCACCGCCAGTGCTGGCGCGGACCTCGGCGAGTTCACCCAACCGTTGAACGCCGCCGTCGACACCCTCGACGACCTGACCGCGTGGCTGCTCGACCGGGCCCAAAACAACCCGAACGAAATCGGCGCGGCCTCGGTCGAGTACCTGCACGTGTTCGGCTACACCGCGTACGCCTACATGTGGGCACGCATGGCCAAGGCCGTCATGAGCGGCGATGCCGAGGACGCTTTCTACACCAGCAAACTGGCCACCGCGCGTTTCTACTTCGCCCGGTTGCTGCCGCGTATCCACTCGTTGAGCGCATCGGCCAAGGCCGGCAGCGACTGCCTCTACGAGCTGCAAGCCGATCAGTTCTGATCGAAAGGACAAGGAACCTTAATCATGATGGCGACAAAAATAATTCCGCCCGCCGACGGCGCTTATGCCTATCCCTTGCTGATCAAGCAATTGCTGCTGTCCGGCGTGCGCTACCAGCCGGGCCGGGAAATCGTCTACGCCGACAAGCTGCGCTACAGCTACGAGACCCTCAACAAGCGTATTCGCCGCCTGGCCAATGCGCTGACGGTGGCCGGGGTCAAGGCCGGTGACACCGTGGCCCTGCTCGATTGGGACAGCCACCGCTACCTGGAATGCTTCTTCGCCGTGCCGATGATCGGCGCGGTGCTGCACACGGTGAACATTCGCCTGTCGCCGGAGCAGGTACTGTTCACCATGAACCACGCCGAGGATGACCTGGTGCTGGTGCATGATGATTTCCTGCCCTTGGTCGAGCAGATCCACGGTCGGCTGGAAACCGTAAAAGGCTACCTGCAGCTCACCGACGACGAGGCGACCACGACCTCGCTGCCAGTGCTGGGCGAATACGAGCACCTGCTGTCCCTGGCCCTGGACCAGTACGACTTCCCCGATTTCGACGAGAACTCGGTCGCCACGCTGTTCTACACCACCGGCACCACCGGCGACCCGAAAGGCGTGTACTTCAGCCACCGCCAGTTGGTGCTGCACACCCTGAATGCCGTCGGCACCCTGGGCGTTTATCAGGGCCAGCCACTGTTGCGCTCCGACGACGTGTACATGCCGATCACGCCGATGTTCCATGTGCATGCCTGGGGCGTGCCGTACGTCGCGACGCTGATGGGCATCAAGCAGGTCTACCCTGGCCGCTACGAGCCCAACAGCCTGGTCAAGCTATATCGCGAAGAGAAGGTGACCTTCTCCCACTGCGTGCCGACCATTTTGCAGATGATCCTCAACTGTGAAGAAGGCAAGGCGACCCGTTTCGACGGCTGGAAAATGCTCCTGGGCGGCAGCGCGCTGACCCTGGGCGTGGCCAGCGAAGCCAATGCCAAAGGCATGGTGGTGCACGCCGGCTACGGCATGTCCGAGACCTGTCCGTTGCTGTGCCTGACGTACCTGCGCGATGAAGACCTGCAGCTGTCCGCCGAAGCGCAACTGCCGATCCGCATCAAGACCGGCACGCCGGTGCCGTTGGTCGACCTGAAGATCATCGACGCCGAGGGCAACGATGTGGCCCATGACGGCGAGTCCCTGGGCGAGATCGTGGTGCGCGCGCCGTGGCTGACCCAGGGTTATCTGAAAGCCCCGGACAAAGGCGCGGAGCTGTGGCACAACGGCTGGCTGCACACCGGCGACATGGCCTCGATCGACCCATTGGGCGGCGTGGAAATCAAGGACCGCATCAAGGACGTGATCAAGACCGGCGGCGAGTGGATCAGCTCCCTGGAACTGGAGAGCCTGATCAGCGAACACCCGGGCGTGATGTCCGTCGCCGTGGTGGGCATTGCCGACGAACAATGGGGTGAACGCCCGATGGCCATGGTCGTCTGCGAACCGGGGCAATACCTCGACCGCAAGATTCTGGAGGTTCATTTGCAAGCCTTCGTCGACGGCGGGCGCATCAACAAATGGGCGATCCCCAAGCAGTTCAAGTTCGTGACCGAAATCCCCAAGACCAGCGTCGGCAAGATCAACAAGAAGCTGATTCGGGAAACTGAAGCGAACTGAGGGGTAAATTTGCCACTGTTGTTGTAGGAGCGAGCCTGCTCGCGATGGACTGGAGAGCGCTACGTTTAACCAGGAACACACGCGTTATCGTTAACGACCTTCGCGAGCAGGCTCGCTCCTACAGAAAATCACCGGTGCCAGGCGGTTTCTGGATAGTTTGCGGGGCGTCATCTTTGTCATAGTCCTCGACCGAGATAACGCCCCGTCGGTCGCAGTTTTCAGCGCTTGTGCCAAGCTGAACGGGGTATTGAACCGCCGTGCATCCAACTGCCGGCCAGTCAAACCCCAGGAAGCCCACGACATGAACCTCGCCCGTGCATCAAACGTCCGCAAAGAGTTCTACAAAGCCGTCTGGTTCTATTTCAAAGTGGTGTGGCCGATCTTCTCGGTACTGCTGTTGGTGATTGTTGCGATTGGCCTCATCATCGCCCAACTGGAAGGATGGAGTCCTGATGACGGTGTCTACTTCGCCTTCGTGACGGGGCTGACCATCGGCTACGGAGAACTAGTGCCCAAGCTGGGTGTCTCGCGAGTGCTGGCGATCCTGCTGGGTTTCAACGGCGTGCTGATGACCGCGACATTCGCGGCGATCAGCGTCCGGGCGATTGAAGTGACCGTGTCGGCGGCGCGGAAGGGTGAGGAGTAGGGCAAATCCCAACCACAACACAAACCCCCTGTAGGAGCGAGCCTGCTCGCGATTGCGGTACTTCAGCCAGCAAAAATGCTGAATGTTAAGCCGCCATCGCGAGCAGGCTCGCTCCTACAGTTTTCAGCCAGCAGGCTAAGCCTCCCAGCCCGCCCCGGTCACCGCCGCCTGCACCAGCGGGTGCAAGTCCGCCCCCTGATGCTCCGTCTGCCAGGCCAGCAACTCCTTGCGCATACTCGGCGCCCAATACATCTGCATATGATTGCGCACGCTGAGCACCGCCTGTTGCTGGTCCGGCTGGCTGGCGAAGTACTGGGCGATCTGGTTGGCCATCTTGATCAGGTTGTCCGTGCTCATTTACGCACCTCGGCTTTCTCGGTGTGCCGACGTTCTTTCAGCAGGCGATGTTGTTCATCACTGAATTCCTGAAAGCGCTTCTGCCACTCCGAAGGGTGATAAACGCGGCTGACTTCGACGGCGGTGACCTTGTACTCCGGACAGTTGGTGGCCCAGTCGGAGTTGTCGGTGGTGATGACGTTGGCCCCCGATTCCGGGAAGTGGAAGGTGGTGTACACCACGCCGGGTGCGACCCGTTCGGTGATCCGCGCACGCAGCACGGTCTGGCCGGCGCGGCTGCCGATGCCGACCCAGTCACCCTCGTTGATGCCACGGCTCTCGGCGTCGGTCGGGTGGATTTCCAGGCGATCTTCGTCATGCCAGGCAACGTTGTCGGTACGCCGGGTCTGAGCGCCGACGTTGTACTGGCTGAGGATGCGCCCAGTGGTCAGCAGCAGCGGATAGCGAGCGTTGACCTTCTCCTCGGTGGGCACGTAGCCGGTGAGCATGAAGCGCCCCTTGCCGCGCACAAACTCTTCGATGTGCATGGTCGGCGTGCCGTCCGGTGCCTCGGCGTTGCACGGCCATTGCAGGCTGCCGTGGCGGTCCAGTTCGGCGTAGCTGACGTTGGTGAAGGTCGGCGTCAGGCTGGCGATTTCATCCATGATTTGCGATGGATGTTGGTAATTCATCGGGTAACCGAGGGCATTGGCCAGGGCCACGGTGCCTTCCCAATCGGCCTTGCCACCCAGTGGGTCCATGACCTTGCGTACCCGGGAGATGCGTCGCTCGGCGTTGGTGAAGGTGCCGTCCTTTTCCAGGAACGAACTGCCCGGCAGGAACACATGGGCGAACTTGGCGGTTTCGTTGAGGAAAATATCCTGCACCACCACGCACTCCATGGCCGACAGGGCCGCGGTGACGTGCTGGGTATTCGGATCGCTCTGGGCGATGTCTTCGCCCTGGCAATACAGGCCCTTGAAGCTGCCGGCCAGGGCCGACTCGAACATGTTGGGGATGCGTAGGCCAGGATCAGGTTGCAGGGTGACGTTCCACGCCTGTTCGAACTGCGCCCGTACCACCTCGTTGGAGATGTGCCGGTAACCGGGTAACTCGTGGGGGAAAGAGCCCATGTCACAGGAGCCCTGAACGTTGTTCTGCCCCCGCAGCGGGTTCACACCCACGCCTTCGCGGCCGATGTTGCCGGTGGCCATGGCCAGGTTGGCAATGCCCATCACCGAGGTGCTACCCTGGCTGTGCTCGGTGACGCCCAAGCCGTAGTAGATCGCCGCATTGCCACCGGTGGCATACAGGCGCGCAGCGGCACGGATGTCGGCAGCGGGTACGCCGCAGACAGGGCCAAGGGCTTCCGGCGAGTTTTCCGCACGGCTGACGAACTCACTCCAGATCGCGAAATCGCTACCCTCGCAACGGGCGTCGATAAAGGCCTGGTTGAGCAGTCCTTCAGTGACAATCACATGAGCCAAGGCGTTGAGCATGGCGACGTTGGTACCGGGGCGCAGGGCCAGGTGATACTCGGCGCGGGCATGCACCGTATCCACCAGATCAATGCGTCGTGGGTCGATGACGATCAGCCGCGCGCCTTCACGCAGACGGCGTTTGAGCTGGGAGGCGAACACCGGGTGGGCGTCGCTGGGGTTGGCGCCCATCACCAGGATCACGTCGGCCTGCATCACCGAGTCGAAACTCTGGGTGCCGGCGGACTCGCCAAGCGTTTGCTTCAAGCCATAGCCGGTCGGCGAGTGGCAGACCCGCGCACAGGTGTCGACGTTGTTGTTGCCGAAGGCGGCGCGCACCAGTTTTTGCACCAGATAGGTTTCTTCGTTGGTGCAGCGGCTGGAGGTGATGCCACCGATGGAATCTCGGCCATATTTTTGCTGCAGCCGACGGAATTCGCTGGCGGCGTAAGTCACCGCTTCATCCCAGCTGACTTCCTGCCAAGGGTCGCTGATGTTTTTGCGGATCATCGGTTTGGTGATGCGGTCCGGGTGGGTGGCGTAGCCCCAGGCGAAGCGCCCCTTGACGCAGGAGTGGCCGTGGTTGGCCTGGCCGTTCTTGTCCGGAACCATGCGCACCAGTTGGTCGCCTTTCATCTCGGCACGGAACGAACAGCCCACGCCACAATAGGCGCAAGTGGTGATCACGCTGCGCTCGGGCTGGCCCAGTTCGACCACGCTTTTTTCCATAAGGGTCGCGGTGGGGCAGGCCTGCACACAGGCGCCGCAGGACACGCATTCGGAGTCGAGGAAATTCTCGCCACCGGCAGCGGCCACCCTGGACTCGAAACCGCGCCCGGTAATGGTCAGGGCAAAGGTGCCCTGGGTTTCTTCGCAGGCGCGCACGCAGCGGTTGCAGACGATGCACTTGCTCGGGTCGTAGTCGAAGTAGGGGTTGGAAGTGTC
Organism: Pseudomonas fluorescens; assembly: GCF_040448305.1. Classification (NCBI taxonomy): domain Bacteria; kingdom Pseudomonadati; phylum Pseudomonadota; class Gammaproteobacteria; order Pseudomonadales; family Pseudomonadaceae; genus Pseudomonas; species Pseudomonas fluorescens. Next base: position 1,055,439 of record NZ_CP148752.1, read on the forward strand.
CTTCACGTCGGCCAGATGGTTGTCACCTTCATAGCCGTAGCGCACTTCCCGCAGGCCAACCTGGCCGGCCACGGTTTGCAGCTCGCAGTTGCCGTTGGCCGAGCAGGTCAGGCAGTCCAGCGGGTGATCGGAAATGTACAGCTCCATGACATTGCGCCGCAGGGTAGCGAGCTTGGGCGTCTGGGTGTGCACACTCATGCCTTCGCTGACCGGCGTGGTGCAGGACGCCGGATAACCGCGCATGCCGTCGATCTCCACCAGGCACATGCGGCAGGAGCCGAAGGCTTCCAGGCTGTCGGTGGCACAGAGTTTGGGGATGGTGGTGCCCAGCAGCGCGGCGGCGCGCATCACCGAGGTGCCTTCGGGCACGCTGATGCTGCGGCCGTCGATGTTCAGGGTGACTTGCACCTGGCTGTCGCGGGCCGGCGTGCCCAGATCGATATCGGTTTTCGGGTCGAAGAGAGTGATCATTGTTCGGCCTCCGAGGCTTGCAGACCGAAGTCAGCGGGGAAGTGCTTGAGGGCGCTGGCCACGGGATAAGACGTCATGCCGCCCAACGCGCACAGCGAACCGTATTGCAGGGTGTCGCACAGGTCCTTGAGGATGATCACCTGCGCGTCGCGACTGTTCTGGTCGGGTGCCGCCAGCAGACGGTCGATCACCTCGACGCCACGGGTCGAACCGATGCGGCACGGGGTGCATTTGCCGCAGGATTCCTCGGCGCAGAACTGCATGGCGAAGCGCGCCATGCGGGCCATGTCCAAGGTGTCGTCAGCCACCACCACACCCCCGTGACCGAGCATCGCGCCGATGGCCATAAAGGCTTCGTAATCCAGCGGCGTGTCGAATTGCGAAGGCGGAACCCAGGCACCGAGCGGGCCACCGACCTGCGCAGCCTTCAGCGGCCGGCCGCTGGCGGTACCGCCACCGTAGTCTTCCACCAGCTCCCGCAGGGTCAGGCCAAAGGCCCGTTCCACTAGACCGCCACGACGCACATTGCCCGCCAGTTGGAAGGGCATCGTGCCGAGGGAACGGCCCATGCCGTAATCGCGATAAAACTGCGCGCCCTTGGCCAGAATCAGCGGCACCGAGGCCAAAGTCAGCACGTTGTGCACCAGCGTCGGCAAGCCGAACAACCCCTGCAACGCCGGAATCGGCGGCTTGGCGCGAACGATCCCGCGCTTGCCTTCGAGGGAGTCCAATAGCGCTGTTTCTTCACCGCAGATGTAAGCACCGGCACCGACGCGTACTTCCATATCGAAGGCCTGGCCACTGCCGCCGACATCGGCGCCCAGGTAACCGTTCGACCGGGCAATCTGAATCGCGTTGCGCAGGATGATCACGGCATCCGGATATTCCGAGCGCACGTAGATGTAGCCGTAGGTGGCGCCGACGCACAGGCCGGCAATGGCCATGCCTTCGATCAGCAGGAAGGGGTCGCCTTCCATCAACATGCGGTCGGCGAAAGTGCCGGAGTCGCCCTCGTCGGCGTTGCACACAATGTACTTTTGCGCAGCTTCGGTCGCGCGCACCGTGCGCCATTTGATCCCGGCAGGGAAGGCCGCACCGCCACGGCCACGCAGGCCCGAATCGAACACCTCAGTTGCGGTCTGTTCGCCACCAATGGCGATGGCTCTTTTCAAACCCTCGAAACCGCCATGATCCAGGTAATCATCGAGGTACAGCGGACGAGTGATGCCGGCGCGGGCGAACAGCAGTCGTTGTTGAGTCTTCAGATAAGGCAACTCTTCCACCAGGCCCAAGGCCAATGGATGAGAAGACGGCTCGCCTTTGAGCGCTTCGAGCACAGATGGCACATCGTCCGCGGTCATCGGGCCGAAGCCGAGACGGCCCTGCGGGCTGTCCACTTCCAGCAGCGGCTCCAGCCAGTACAGGCCACGCGAACTGGTGCGTTGTATCTCCAGGGGCGCAACGCGTCCCCGGGCGTGGGTGATAAGGGCTACCACAACCTCTTCGGCACCCACGGCACGGGCCACCGAATCACCGGGCAGATAGAAAGTCGGCATCACGCATCCTCCCGGCAAGCATCGAGCAATGCATCCAGCCGCTCGGCACTGAGCCGCGCATGCACCCGGCCATCCAGCTCCAGCGCGGGCGAACAGGCACACGCACCAAGGCAATACACCGGCCGCAAACTGATGCTGCCATCGGCGCTACTGCCGTGATCGTCCAGTTGCAGACGCTCGCGCAACTGCGCGGCAAGCTGCTCGGCGCCACGGCTCTGGCACGACTCGGCCCGGCACAGACGCAGGATATGCCGTGCGGGCGGCGTGGTACGGAAGTCATGGTAAAAACTGATCACCCCGCGAACCTCGGCCTGGCTCAGGTTGAGGGCATGGGCAATCTCGGGGACGGCGACATCGGGGACGTAACCGATGCGCTCCTGAATATCATGAAGAATGGGCAACAGCGCACCCGGGGTGCCCTTATGGCGCTCCAGCAGACTGTTGACCACAGGCAGGTGCAACATCTCATCAGGCATTCAGCAATCCTCACGGTCACGGACAAACCAGGCGGTCGTCGGTTGTCCGAAAGTGTCGGCTGCGGCATTCACACCACGTCACGGTATCGTGGCATCTACAGACCGTCGGCCAGGGCACCCTGAGCGGGCATCTTGTTGTGCCCGGCACGGTCTTCGCCGCGCCTCAATAGGGGCATAAAAGCCAGATTGCCACGCGGCCCTTGATTCGGCCGCACCAGAGCGACGTGTTTGGTTCTGTCTACGACCTTGTATTGAGTCTAGAAGAATGAGGGGGGAGGCGCCGTGCCAGAGGGGAGGTTGCTGGAGTTATGCACAGCGGATTGCCTGTGGAAAAGGTGACGATCAAGCCCACCGGAAGCACCCGGAGGCCGGAAATCCAAAACCGAATCCCCAGCATTTACGTCGCACCCAAGCAATCAAAAGCCCCGAACTCCGTGGCCAACAATACCCACAAGACAACCCCAATCCCTGTAGGAGCGGGCTTGCCCGCGAAAGCGCCAGCCCAGCCACCACAAAACCCAGAACGGAAACCCAACCCCCTACTGTAGGAGCGAGCCTGCTCGCGAAAAACGCAAGGCAACCAACATCTGCTGTTGAATGACCACCGTCATACTGCAAACAACCTGAGAGGGATATTCCCCCGCTCCCACGCTATGCATGGAAGCGGGGAAAACCCTTAACCAAGCTCACCACAGAAAATATTGGGATTCCCATCGGCCGGGCTTGTCCGCATCACCAGCGCGTATCCGCCGGACCGCAGCGAGTCATAAGCCAGAGGCACGCTCTTCCAGAGTTGGATGCCCGCCTGCTCGTTGAAGTTGTCGGCCACGATGCGATTGAGTGAATAGGCCGGCTTGGGCTCGTGCCTGGCGCAGCTTCCCGAGTAGATATAGGTATACAAGTGCGCCGGAATTGCAGTGCCATTGGGTACACCACCGACAAACAACGAGAGCGCCGTCTCACTGCTGCTCAAGGGGGTCAGAGTGGCCTGAGCGATATGCCCGGCATTGTAAGTAGTTGCGTTCAAGGGAACGGCAACGATTTGCTTCGGAGCTGCACCAACCACGGAGATCCAACCTGCCGCTACCATCAACGCCAGCGAAGTTACGACTTTCATCGTAAAACCTCCCGCCTTGTAAGGGCTCGTTGAAAAGATCCCCCACTGAATTTTAGTCAGCTGTACAAATCCTGAGGTTATTCGGATGGTCGGTCCAATAGCCATTGGGTTGTAGTTGCGTAAACCGGCGCTGTTCAAAACTCCGGCCAACACCCCACTTCCGTGAGACCACCCACCCTGTAGGAGCGAGCTTGCTCGCGAAAAACGCAAGGCATCCACATTCCCGCTGAATACCCTCGCTCCCCCCAACCAAACCCGCCTTCCAACGCGTCATGCCTGACGTCCATGACAGCAGCTACACGACAGTCCCGACCACTATCCCGCAGACCTCGACGTCGCCTGCGCAGATGCCGGCGCACAAGCCCGATCCCGCATCAGCACCTTCACCGCATCATCCACCAATGCCTTGCTCATCGAAGTCAAATAATGCGCAGCCCAGGCGTGACGATCAGTATCTCTGGCATAAGCAGCATCTTCAGTGAGTGTCTTGGCCAGGAACAGAAAATCGGAGGCCATGGACAACGCATCGCCAAGAGGAACGCCGCGAGTGACATGAAACAGCGCTTGATCCGCACAGTAGATCGCAGGTGTCAGGCCGATGGTTTTGAGTTCAGGTTGTTCGGTCATTGGCCACCTCCGAGGATGGAGAGGCAATGGGGGAGGGTGTTACGCGATTGGGAATTGCGTAGAGGGGAAAGCCAAATTTCAAACGGATTGATACTGCGCATTGTGAAGCTCCTTAATTTGAAGAGCAGCCGCATTCGTTACCAAGCGAATGGGTGGCAGCTGTGCGCAGGTTGGTAAACCGGGAAATCAAGGAAACCGGCACGTCCGAAGACGTCCCACGCACAGCCGCCATAACGCAGATCGCAGGCGAAAAAAAAGCGCCTGCGAACGCATGGCACTGTTGCGCAGTGATTTACCTCGGGTTACCAAGCCCGGTCGCTGAATTTGCAGCGACGGTGGGAGGGTATCGTGCGGACTGCCATGCTGCAACCTTCTACAGAGTCCAATGCCAGCTTGGCCTAATTGGCAGAGAAAACCTCCTGGCTGAAATTTCTGAGTCGCTTGGCACTCCTGCAGCGGTTTCGTGGAAGGAGGTCTTGTTGTGTCGGCTTAATCGGGGGCAAAGTGAGTAGCCAACCTTCTTGCAGGCACAAAAAAGGTCCTGCTAAGCAGGACTCTTTTTCAAGTAGCCCGAGGGGGACTCGAAGAATAGGTTAAGCATTTGATTAATATCTATAAAAGCACATGTACACTTTTTAATATACGGAAAAGTGTAAATTTGAGTGATTTATATCAATGGAACTTGGTGGATGGAAGATTCCAGATTTCGCCTTTCTGATTTCCGACGAGATGCATGTTGTGTGAGTCATTGCTGTCAACAAAGCAATCGGGTTCGGTGGAGTCTGGCCTGCCGCTATAGGCAACTGTCGACCCAAACATGTCTGTCATGACAGGCAGAAAACGACCGAGGCTGTGTAAAAACGGTTTAGAGCAGGTTTGACAGTCAGAACCAGAACGAAAATCGCGTTCCTACACAAATTTCAGGTCCCCGCTGATACACCAATCATTGGCAGATTTTACGTAGCGACACAGACTTCAAGACAGTGTCTGCGTTTTTACACAGCCTGGACCCAAAGCTGACGGTAGTGACAGGCAGATGTCGGCTAGGAGCAGTCACTCAGCGCGCTTACAAAAGGAGGGAGGATTCAGTTTCCCATTCAACTGACCTTGCTGCGATACCAGACGGCAGTAGGTTCGTTATCAGCTTGGGATTTTCGTATTTCGAACTGCCGTGATTCGTACAGGGCATGCCTCCAGCTTTTGCAACCGTAGCGCTTGGGCGTCTGCTCTGGATAGGTACCACCAATCCAGCAGATGGCTGCTTCCAGTCGAGTCCAGCCATCTTCGGCAAGTTTGTTTTCTGCTTCACGTAAACAGCGGCATATCCCATTGCCAGGCCAAAAGACTGAACTGTCCTCCCTGATACCGTCGACGAGCGCATCTTCAAATGCCTGGCTCTGCATAAGCGAAGCCAGTTTAGCTCGTGCCTCACTCATGTGTTTGGCCCAGGATTGCAGATTTAGGCAATGCCGATTGATGGTTTCGTAGCTTTCCTCCAGAAAACCAACCGCCGCCTGGCAGCCTGATTCAGACCAGAGATCGAAACGCTCAATAAAGTGGTGAACCACTTTATTGCGCAGGTCAACCAGCTCCTTGAGGTCGGCCTTCATTGCCTCATAGTTCTCGGCTGTCATTTCCAACTGGTATCGATACCTGAGCCAGATCTGGTCACCGAGATCGGCTTCCGTCTGTGACTCTTCTTCATTTGGGGGCGGCGGGGACAGAAAGCTTTCGGTCAACATCCTCATCAACGTGCCCATCGTCTTGTTCTGGGCACGTGCGACCTTCTGCTCACGGATGATAGGCAGCCGATCCGCAGGACCGCTCAGCTCACCATGCGCGACAATGGCTTTCAGCTGCCGTTCGTATTGTTGCAAGCGCAACAGACAGCGTCCGAGTTTGCGCTGCACTATATGTTGAACAGCAGGTACATCATCCGAGGGCATGGTAGTGACGTCCTCCATGATTAACGACTCAGGCATAAGTGGTAGGGCTGGAGCGATTCACTGCAATACTCTCGCCCTGCTAGGAGCACGAGCAACGCGTAAATCGGACGCTTTTCAAACTCAGTGTAGGTTGAGTCAATCCGCTCGGACTTTTTCAACAGAATCGGTCGACAGCTGCCGCTGGCGAGTGACAGCTATGGGGCGAGGCTGTGTAAAAACATTTTAAGGCAGACGCGGCAATGAAAATCGGCGCGAAAAGCACGCACCTACGCAAAATCCAGGTCTGCTAACTAACCGGACGTTTGCAGATTCAACGTAGAAGCGAGGACTTCAAAACGGCGTCTGCGTTTTTACACAGCCTGGGTCGTTTTCAGCCTGTCGCGACAGGCGGCAATCCACAGCCAAAAGCGGTCAGTCAGCGTCTACGAAATAAGGGGCGACTTAGTGACGACGTGGTCTGGGTACTCTGCTGCCCTGATGTTTTGTACAGACCTTGGAAGTTTTCATAGTGGCAACCTAGGCTCTTTGGTAAGGGAAAAGAATTTCTAGACAGGGGTTGACCACGTATTTTAATGCTGTAGTATTCGCCTCCCGCTAACGAGCAGCTTGATGCTGGTTTTGGCTTAAGTAGTTGATTTTATTATTAAAATCAGAAGCTTTTAAGGGTGCTGCTTAAAGGGGTTTGCTGTAGAGTGCACGCCTCGGTTGAGACGAAAGATCTTAACCAACCGCTCTTTAACAACTGAATCAAGCAATTCGTGTGGGTGCTTGTGGAGTCAGACTGCTAGTCAACAGATTATCAGCATCACAAGTTACTCCGCGAGAAATCAAAGATGTAACCAACGATTGCTGAGCCAAGTTTAGGGTTTTCTCAAAACCCAAAGATGTTTGAACTGAAGAGTTTGATCATGGCTCAGATTGAACGCTGGCGGCAGGCCTAACACATGCAAGTCGAGCGGATGACAGGAGCTTGCTCCTGGATTCAGCGGCGGACGGGTGAGTAATGCCTAGGAATCTGCCTGGTAGTGGGGGACAACGTTTCGAAAGGAACGCTAATACCGCATACGTCCTACGGGAGAAAGCAGGGGACCTTCGGGCCTTGCGCTATCAGATGAGCCTAGGTCGGATTAGCTAGTTGGTGAGGTAATGGCTCACCAAGGCGACGATCCGTAACTGGTCTGAGAGGATGATCAGTCACACTGGAACTGAGACACGGTCCAGACTCCTACGGGAGGCAGCAGTGGGGAATATTGGACAATGGGCGAAAGCCTGATCCAGCCATGCCGCGTGTGTGAAGAAGGTCTTCGGATTGTAAAGCACTTTAAGTTGGGAGGAAGGGCATTAACCTAATACGTTAGTGTTTTGACGTTACCGACAGAATAAGCACCGGCTAACTCTGTGCCAGCAGCCGCGGTAATACAGAGGGTGCAAGCGTTAATCGGAATTACTGGGCGTAAAGCGCGCGTAGGTGGTTTGTTAAGTTGGATGTGAAAGCCCCGGGCTCAACCTGGGAACTGCATTCAAAACTGACAAGCTAGAGTATGGTAGAGGGTGGTGGAATTTCCTGTGTAGCGGTGAAATGCGTAGATATAGGAAGGAACACCAGTGGCGAAGGCGACCACCTGGACTGATACTGACACTGAGGTGCGAAAGCGTGGGGAGCAAACAGGATTAGATACCCTGGTAGTCCACGCCGTAAACGATGTCAACTAGCCGTTGGGAGCCTTGAGCTCTTAGTGGCGCAGCTAACGCATTAAGTTGACCGCCTGGGGAGTACGGCCGCAAGGTTAAAACTCAAATGAATTGACGGGGGCCCGCACAAGCGGTGGAGCATGTGGTTTAATTCGAAGCAACGCGAAGAACCTTACCAGGCCTTGACATCCAATGAACTTTCCAGAGATGGATTGGTGCCTTCGGGAACATTGAGACAGGTGCTGCATGGCTGTCGTCAGCTCGTGTCGTGAGATGTTGGGTTAAGTCCCGTAACGAGCGCAACCCTTGTCCTTAGTTACCAGCACGTCATGGTGGGCACTCTAAGGAGACTGCCGGTGACAAACCGGAGGAAGGTGGGGATGACGTCAAGTCATCATGGCCCTTACGGCCTGGGCTACACACGTGCTACAATGGTCGGTACAGAGGGTTGCCAAGCCGCGAGGTGGAGCTAATCCCACAAAACCGATCGTAGTCCGGATCGCAGTCTGCAACTCGACTGCGTGAAGTCGGAATCGCTAGTAATCGCGAATCAGAATGTCGCGGTGAATACGTTCCCGGGCCTTGTACACACCGCCCGTCACACCATGGGAGTGGGTTGCACCAGAAGTAGCTAGTCTAACCTTCGGGAGGACGGTTACCACGGTGTGATTCATGACTGGGGTGAAGTCGTAACAAGGTAGCCGTAGGGGAACCTGCGGCTGGATCACCTCCTTAATCGACGACTCAGCTGCTCCATAAGTTCCCACACGAATTGCTTGATTCATTGAAGAAGACGATAGAAGCAGCTTTAAGCTCCAAGCTGATAGCTCCAAGCTAACAGTTACGCGCTCGAAATTGGGTCTGTAGCTCAGTTGGTTAGAGCGCACCCCTGATAAGGGTGAGGTCGGCAGTTCGAATCTGCCCAGACCCACCAATTTTGTATGGGGCCATAGCTCAGCTGGGAGAGCGCCTGCCTTGCACGCAGGAGGTCAACGGTTCGATCCCGTTTGGCTCCACCATTAACTGCTTCGAAGCGTTTGAGAGTTTAGAAATGAATATTCCAAGGTGAATATTGATTTCTAGTCTTTTGATTAGATCGTTCTTTAAAAATTTGGGTATGTGATAGAAAGATAGACTGAACGTTACTTTCACTGGTAACGGATCAGGCTAAGGTAAAATTTGTGAGTTGCTCTTAGGAGCTCAATCGAATTTTCGGCGAATGTCGTCTTCATAGTATAACCAGATTGCTTGGGGTTATATGGTCAAGTGAAGAAGCGCATACGGTGGATGCCTTGGCAGTCAGAGGCGATGAAAGACGTGGTAGCCTGCGAAAAGCTTCGGGGAGTCGGCAAACAGACTTTGATCCGGAGATGTCTGAATGGGGGAACCCAGCCATCATAAGATGGTTATCTTGTACTGAATACATAGGTGCAAGAGGCGAACCAGGGGAACTGAAACATCTAAGTACCCTGAGGAAAAGAAATCAACCGAGATTCCCTTAGTAGTGGCGAGCGAACGGGGACTAGCCCTTAAGTGGCTTTGAGATTAGCGGAACGCTCTGGAAAGTGCGGCCATAGTGGGTGATAGCCCTGTACGCGAAAATCTCTTGGTCATGAAATCGAGTAGGACGGAGCACGAGAAACTTTGTCTGAATATGGGGGGACCATCCTCCAAGGCTAAATACTACTGACTGACCGATAGTGAACTAGTACCGTGAGGGAAAGGCGAAAAGAACCCCGGAGAGGGGAGTGAAATAGATCCTGAAACCGTATGCGTACAAGCAGTGGGAGCCCACTTTGTTGGGTGACTGCGTACCTTTTGTATAATGGGTCAGCGACTTATTTTCAGTGGCGAGCTTAACCGAATAGGGGAGGCGTAGCGAAAGCGAGTCTTAATAGGGCGTCTAGTCGCTGGGAATAGACCCGAAACCGGGCGATCTATCCATGGGCAGGTTGAAGGTTAGGTAACACTGACTGGAGGACCGAACCGACTACCGTTGAAAAGTTAGCGGATGACCTGTGGATCGGAGTGAAAGGCTAATCAAGCTCGGAGATAGCTGGTTCTCCTCGAAAGCTATTTAGGTAGCGCCTCATGTATCACTGTAGGGGGTAGAGCACTGTTTCGGCTAGGGGGTCATCCCGACTTACCAAACCGATGCAAACTCCGAATACCTACAAGTGCCGAGCATGGGAGACACACGGCGGGTGCTAACGTCCGTCGTGAAAAGGGAAACAACCCAGACCGTCAGCTAAGGTCCCAAAGTTATGGTTAAGTGGGAAACGATGTGGGAAGGCTTAGACAGCTAGGAGGTTGGCTTAGAAGCAGCCACCCTTTAAAGAAAGCGTAATAGCTCACTAGTCGAGTCGGCCTGCGCGGAAGATGTAACGGGGCTCAAACCATACACCGAAGCTACGGGTATCACTTAGGTGATGCGGTAGAGGAGCGTTCTGTAAGCCTGTGAAGGTGAGTTGAGAAGCTTGCTGGAGGTATCAGAAGTGCGAATGCTGACATGAGTAACGACAATGGGTGTGAAAAACACCCACGCCGAAAGACCAAGGTTTCCTGCGCAACGTTAATCGACGCAGGGTTAGTCGGTCCCTAAGGCGAGGCTGAAAAGCGTAGTCGATGGAAAACAGGTTAATATTCCTGTACTTCTGGTTATTGCGATGGAGGGACGGAGAAGGCTAGGCCGGCTTGGCGTTGGTTGTCCAAGTTTAAGGTGGTAGGCTGGAATCTTAGGTAAATCCGGGATTTCAAGGCCGAGAGCTGATGACGAGTTACCCTTTGGGTGACGAAGTGGTTGATGCCATGCTTCCAAGAAAAGCTTCTAAGCTTCAGGTAACCAGGAACCGTACCCCAAACCGACACAGGTGGTTGGGTAGAGAATACCAAGGCGCTTGAGAGAACTCGGGTGAAGGAACTAGGCAAAATGGCACCGTAACTTCGGGAGAAGGTGCGCCGGTGAGGGTGAAGCATTTACTGCGTAAGCCCACGCCGGTCGAAGATACCAGGCCGCTGCGACTGTTTATTAAAAACACAGCACTCTGCAAACACGAAAGTGGACGTATAGGGTGTGACGCCTGCCCGGTGCCGGAAGGTTAATTGATGGGGTTAGCTAACGCGAAGCTCTTGATCGAAGCCCCGGTAAACGGCGGCCGTAACTATAACGGTCCTAAGGTAGCGAAATTCCTTGTCGGGTAAGTTCCGACCTGCACGAATGGCGTAACGATGGCGGCGCTGTCTCCACCCGAGACTCAGTGAAATTGAAATCGCTGTGAAGATGCAGTGTATCCGCGGCTAGACGGAAAGACCCCGTGAACCTTTACTATAGCTTTGCACTGGACTTTGAATTTGCTTGTGTAGGATAGGTGGGAGGCTTTGAAGCGTGGACGCCAGTTCGCGTGGAGCCAACCTTGAAATACCACCCTGGCAACTTTGAGGTTCTAACTCAGGTCCGTTATCCGGATCGAGGACAGTGTATGGTGGGTAGTTTGACTGGGGCGGTCTCCTCCTAAAGAGTAACGGAGGAGTACGAAGGTGCGCTCAGACCGGTCGGAAATCGGTCGTAGAGTATAAAGGCAAAAGCGCGCTTGACTGCGAGACAGACACGTCGAGCAGGTACGAAAGTAGGTCTTAGTGATCCGGTGGTTCTGTATGGAAGGGCCATCGCTCAACGGATAAAAGGTACTCCGGGGATAACAGGCTGATACCGCCCAAGAGTTCATATCGACGGCGGTGTTTGGCACCTCGATGTCGGCTCATCACATCCTGGGGCTGAAGCCGGTCCCAAGGGTATGGCTGTTCGCCATTTAAAGTGGTACGCGAGCTGGGTTTAGAACGTCGTGAGACAGTTCGGTCCCTATCTGCCGTGGACGTTTGAGATTTGAGAGGGGCTGCTCCTAGTACGAGAGGACCGGAGTGGACGAACCTCTGGTGTTCCGGTTGTCACGCCAGTGGCATTGCCGGGTAGCTATGTTCGGAAAAGATAACCGCTGAAAGCATCTAAGCGGGAAACTTGCCTCAAGATGAGATCTCACTGGGACCTTGAGTCCCCTGAAGGGCCGTCGAAGACTACGACGTTGATAGGTTGGGTGTGTAAGCGCTGTGAGGCGTTGAGCTAACCAATACTAATTGCCCGTGAGGCTTGACCATATAACACCCAAGCAATTTGACTACTCGAAAGAGCATCAGATTGCGGTGTGTGAAGACGAAAGAACCGAAAGTTCGAATCTTACAAAACACCGAAAACTGTCACATACCCAATTTGCTGAAGCGCGGCCAACCGGCCACGACTCAGTACCCGAATTTCTTGACGACCATAGAGCGTTGGAACCACCTGATCCCATCCCGAACTCAGCAGTGAAACGATGCATCGCCGATGGTAGTGTGGGGTTTCCCCATGTGAGAGTAGGTCATCGTCAAGATTAAATTCCGAAACCCCTATCTGCGCATACAGATAGGGGTTTTGTTTGTCCTCGAAAAAAGCATCCTGAGACTGGTACGGAGGTTGACCGTCAACCACGTTAGAGTAGGTCCATGGTGACCATGGAATCAGCCATACGGTAGCCCATCGCTTTGTAACCCGCCTGGCGCTTATCCCACATCCTCAGCAGTGCGACATTACCCCCGTCAACGAAGTCGATCACTCGCACGTCGACCTTATCGGCATGCGATCGATGCAACCGTCCCGCATATTGCTGAAGGATTCCCTTCCATGAGATGGGCATTGCCAGCACCAGCGTGTCCAACGGCGGATGATCGAAGCCTTCACCTACTAGTTTTCCTGTTGCCAACAGCACTCGTGGAGCATCAGGGGGAAGGGACTCAAGCTCATGCATACGGGAAATGCGCTGTTTCTTAGGCACTCGCCCATGAAGCGTGAACAGGTTATGCACGCGCTGCTTCAATTCTAATTCAAGGGCATCCACATGTTCCGTCCGCTCCGTTAGCACTAGAATTTTTCTACCCTCGTTGTACGCCAGCTCAATCTCCGAGACGATTTTGGCTGTCCGCTCAGAGTCGTCGGCTAGACGCCGAAAAATGTCCTGAATCCCAAAGCCGTCGGGGACCACTATTGGTTTGGGCAGCAATCGAGGCACGACAGATAGGTCATGGGGCGCACTCGCTGGTCGAGGCGCAGAATGTCGGATCGGTCCGCACTGCATGAAAATAATGGGCTGCTGCCCATCTCGGCGCACTGGGGTTGCTGTGAGTCCCAGTACGTACCGCGCGGTCGCGCTCCTCAGTAGTGCCTCGAATGACACTGCTGATAGGTGATGACACTCATCAACGATGATCTGGCCGTAGTTTTTTACCTGATCGCTGATCTCGCCTTTTCGCGATAACGACTGCATTACGGCAATGTCGATGATGCCTGTAAGCTTCGCTTTTCCGCCCCCAAGAGTACCAACGACACCATTCCCGACTCCCAAGAACGCCTGCAAGCGCTCTTGCCACTGCCTTAACAGCTCCGTCCGATGCACAAGCACCAACGTGTTAATGCCACGTGCGGCAATCAACGCAGCAGCACTCACCGTTTTACCGAAAGCTGTCGGTGCGCAGAGGATACCGGCGTCATGACTTAGCATTGCGCTGACAGCAGCCTCTTGGTCAGAACGCAGGGTCCCGAGAAAGCTCACGTCGATGGGGGTGCCCGCGAAGCGTTCGTCTTTAAGAATAGGGGTAACCCCGTTTTCCTCTAAAAGCTCCAGCGCAGCATCCAAACAGCCACGTGGTAACGCAATATGTTTGGGGAAGTTCTGGGCGCAGCCGATAATCCTTGGCTTGTTCCACACTGACATGCGCATGGCCTGAGCTTTGTAGAACTCGGGATTTTGAAAGGCCGCGAGCCGGACAAGCTGGTTTGCCAATGGCTGTGGCAATTCCGACTTTTCAAAGTAAATTAAGTTAGCCAGCGTGATGTTGACAGCAGCAGGCAACGGGCATGTCAATTTACGTGTTCTCGATTCACGATCTTTCCAGGGTTCTGCATCACCTTCGTCATCGACATAGGCGACCCCTAGAGGGTCCCGATTACCCATCGCCTGGATAATAACGGGCTGGATATCTTCTGGACTCATGCGCTGAATCGATGCCAGGAAGGCCCATTGATCAGGATGAGGCTCAAGCGAGTCGTCTACAAAAACGCTATTGTTTTGGGCCCTGGCGCGCTTTTGTAAAGGGAGCGCGATGAGATTTCCAAAGCCGCCTTTGGGCATATAGTCCTGGTTTGGAAACAGTCGATCATAGGAGCTGAGCGCCAACTGCCGGGTGCGCTCACAGGCATGACTGATGATTGCGGCACCGAGGCGGCGCGCATCGCAGGCAGGAACATTACGCTCAAAGAAAATCCAGCCATGAGCCCCTTGGCCTGAGCGCGATATTTCCAGCGCCACCGGGACGTTCAGCTCATGGCATGACTGCACAAAAGCTTTGGAATCATCACGCCATTCGGCCTCATCGAAGTCGACCGCCAAAAAATAACAAGTGTCATCAGAGAGTAGGGGGTAGATACCAGCGACCACTTCGCCCGCCAGATGGCGATAGACCACCTCATCGGTCAGCGGAAGCAGCTGGCGGTTACCGCAGTCGCCACATTTAATTCGGGGCTTCTCACAAACGCCAGGCCTCCATTCGTTTGCGCAAGCGGGTGCGTATCCTGATTTGCCTGCCTTGCTTTCCCAGCGGATGGGATAAACGTCCGTCCTGCCACGAAACAAGCTTCGGAATAGGGTAAGCTTTCCTTCAGTATCGAGTTGCTGTGATTGCTCTGCTTGGACAATCGCTATTTTGACTGGCTCAGCAGGCGGGCGCCATTCGATGCCATGAGCATCCAGCAAGGCAACCAATCTTGCATTCTCAGCCCTTAGCTTCGCCACCAGACTAGTGTCTATCACCGCCTTCAGCCTCTACGTCTCAGGTGAAGCCTGTAGCCTCGAGCTACAACCCTCAGTCCATCAGTAAAACATAGAGGTTATCAAACAACAGAGGTTCGGTTCAGGAGCTCAAGGGGTCCGCCCTAGTCCCAATCAAATCGTTGGCTGGCTCAATCTGCCGGTGAGGGATACAGAGCGCGCAGTTGCTGGCATTCGGCTAGCGTGGAAAGTTCCAGGATTTTCCTAGGCGCAGAGTGATCAGGTTTGTAGTCAGCAGGTAGTAGTAGCGCGTCGATTTCGAGTTTGAGTTCATGTGGTCGTTCAAAAACCAAACGAGATGTTTTCTTTGCCATGTCCATGGATTATCTCGGTTCCAGCGTTCAGAAATGGCTGCTTGAATAGTCTTGGCCTGGCGGATGTGACGTTCGCGTGTGGCATGTGCTCCAGTCAGCACCCCAGCCAAGAAGATCTCCATATCGAATGGTTTATTCATACCCGACCACCGATATACGCCGATACCACGTCGATTCGACCATGTCCCAGCTCATAGCTGATTTGTAAGCGTGCCTCTCGATCAAGGCGTGGATCGAGGCGCCTGCATCTGCCCCCGTTAATGGGTGCCAGGTGATGGGTGATCTGCTCATAGCGTTCGCACGCATAAGCCGCACGCAGTTCGTGGAAGCCTTTGAGGTCGTGCGTATGGAGGATATCTCGGGCGGGGCGGACGATTTCCCGTTGGAAATCGAGGTAGCTCTCGTTCGGTGCCAGCAGGTTGCGGCTACCGTCGGGTGAGACCTGTTCGGCGTACCTGAGCGCTTCGCGAATATGGTCATCCACCGTGATCCAACGAGGCGCGGTTGCGCCGCCGCGGCCACCTTTGTTGCCGTCCTGGATGTTGATTTTGTCGTAGTGTTCGGCTTCACGTTTTAGGCGGGGAAGGTCGGCCAAAATGGCCTCGCGCAAGCGCATGCCAGTGGCTCGCGCCAACTGCACGATGGCCGCGGCGCGCGGCTGCTGGTGTTCGCAAAGCACGTCGACGATCCGTTTCACGTGTTCGCGATCTTGGCCTTGCGGCACTGAGCAACGAACGCTGGTGCGCTGCATTCCTAGTGCCTTGCTCGGGCTCGGTACTTTCACATTCAGATCACCGCGAAGCGCGGCCATGGTTCGGTTCACGCTGGACAATCGGTTTTGCGCGGTGGCGATGGCGAGTTCACCTTGTTCAACTTGCTGCCGCAGATATCTGGCGTAATCGAGCAAAGTCCGCCGGGCAATCTGCCGAGCATCGTTAAACCCTGGCCCATCCTCCGACCGACACCAGCGCACAAACGCCTGCCAGCGATCACTGTACGCTTTGACCGTCCCGTAATGCCCGCCGCCAAACAGATCACGTAGCGCCTGTGGCCCGGCATAACTCAGTTGCCGTCCATAGCCAAAGTTCCGCCCGTCCCGTCTACCGACCAATGCCATGATCAAACTCCTCTCGAAGCCAAACCTTTAAAACCTTCCCCACGTCATCCCGCCATGAATGCTGAGTGTTATCAGGGATCAAGGCCCCTGCGACCTGTGAGGGTTGTCCACTAACGCGGGACTGGCGACTCCTTACGACCGGGAGCTTGGGCATCTCATGATCTGGCCTCCTGAACACTTCCGAGGAAGTGGGCGGGTGGAGGCTGCGCTGGCTGACGAGACCGGCGCCGCGAGATCCTGAGTCGGGTGAAGGCAGTGATTCGATGACCGGGGCATGCCTGACTGTCAGTCAGGTGCAGTCCATTCCCTGGGCTGCGGCACCTTCATCTGCATCGCTATTGCTGGTGACTTCGGTGTTTGTCACGCCAATTGTCACGAAGGGGAATGCCGCAAAGCCCTGTACGAGTTGGGCTGCAGCAGCGGTTGGAGCGCCCGTCTCTTTCTGGGGGAAAGAGACGGGCGCAGGTTGGCGCACGGGAGTGGCCAAGCGGATTGGTTGCTGCAGGGCAGCTATGAAGGGGGATGAGTTGCCGCAGTGGGCACACTGGTAAAAGTAGGCATCCATCACATCGCTGTGACCGTGCGAGCCGCCGGACGCTAATCACACTTTGGGAGAACCACCACGGTGTGGCGTAGCCTTAAAGGTTCTGGCTACCTGGGTTGCTGTCAACGACAGCACTTGCACGATCTTTTCTACGCTCGCCGATAGACAGGGTCAAGGCTCGACTTTTCGAGAATTCTGCGGCTGCGAATGGCATAAGCCGTCTATGGAAATCCGTGGTTTCTAGAAGACGGTTACACTGATTTTTAGGTTTTTCAAGTGAGGCCCTTCCAAGCAGGGCGGCTTTGCCGCCCTGCTTGGAAGGGCCCGCGTGGAAGGCAACGCTGTGGAGATTTCACTGGCGTGTTAGCGCTGGAATGCGCCACGCTCATCTTCCAAGGCGCTGATGCCGCCATCGACCGCGTTGACCCCGAGAAGCTCCGAAGACTTGCGCGACAGAAACTGATTAACCCGCGTATCAAACTGATCCCGCAGGCTCGCCGTAATCCCAACCCTGAGCGCATCGAGATAATCGGCATACCACTGCATCATGATCCGCCGTTGTGTCAGGTACAGCGCTTGGTTGTACTCCCCAGCAATGCCACCCTCGACATGCGCCAGTTGGCTTTCAACATGATCCTTCAGCCACCCATGTTCGCGCAGCAGCGTGCTCGCGGTGTGGCGAACGCCATGGCTCACCATCCGCCCTTTGTAGCCAATCTTGGCAAACACCAGATTGATCGTGTTCTCGCTGATGACGGGCCGTTTCTCACCACTACCCGGAAACAGGTAGCGGCTGCGCCCAGTGCATTGGTGCAGCTTGATCAGCATCGCTATCAGTTGATGGGGCAGGGGGCTGACATAGTCCCGGCGCATCTTCATGCGTTCAGCTGGTATGGTCCACGTCCCTTCTTCAAAATCGATTTCATCCCACGTCGCATACCGAACCATGCCGGGTCGGCTCGCCGTCAGTATTGCCATCCACGAAGCAATCCTCGACGGCAACCTGCTGGTGGTCTTACTCAGCGCCTGAAGAAATTCCGGCAGCTCGCTTTCACGCAAATGCGGATAGTGCTCAGGGGGAGGCGGCACCAACGCGATGGCATGAAGTTCTGAAGCCGGATTGTGTTCGCACAACCCCCGCGCAATCGCCTGACTGAAAATCTGCTTGAGCCAGGTCCGAGCCTTGTCTGCCACATTGAACGCCCCACGCTTTTCGATGCTGGCCTGCAACTTCGCGCAGTCGGCGCGAGTGATGTGCTCCAACTGCATCTCGCCGAGTGCCGGTAGCAGATCCTTGTCGAGGTAGTCGCGAATCTTCTTTAGCGTCGCATGGCTGCGGCCGGAGTCGGCCTTGAACTGATACCAGTACTCCGTAGCTCGCCTGAAGGTGTTGAGCCCAGCCTCCCGTTGCTGCTGCTTGTCATCCCGCCGCTTGGCGCCAGGGTTGATGTCGTCCTTGAGCAGCTTCCGGCATTCAGCAGCCCGTTCACGAGCCTCCTGCAAGGAGATGCTCGGATAGACACCAAGCGACACCCGCGCCGGCCGACCAAGGTACGTATAGCGGAAATGCCAGTACTTGCGCCCGTTCGGCTGAACCAAAAGGGCAAGACCCGAACTATCACCCAATGTGTATTGCTTGTCGGTAGGCTTGGACGCTTTGACTTGCAAGGCGGTGAGGGGCATGGCTGTACACCTCCGGTTCTCGAACTGGAATCTGTACAGAAAATGTACCAAAAAGAGGCTGGCTTGCAAGAGATGGGGGTGGAACCCCAGAGACCAAAAAGCCCGCAGTTAGCGGGCTCTAGGGGTGTTGCGTAGACGCTGGTAGTCGTCTATGTACTGCAAATGGTGCCCCGAGGGAGACTCGAACTCCCACTCCTTTCGAAAACGGATTTTGAATCCGCCGCGTCTACCAATTCCGCCATCAGGGCTCAATGGCGGCGAAGTATAGAGATGAGATAACCGCTGGTCAATCAGGTACATGGAGAATTTTTGATATTTCCGCTAGACTTCCCGGCCCTGCTAGACGACACCCCATCATGCGCGTTGCTGACTTTACCTTCGAGCTCCCTGATTCGCTGATCGCCCGCCACCCTTTGGCCGAGCGTCGCAATAGTCGCCTGTTGACCCTGGATGGGGTCAGCGGCGCCCTGGCACACCGTCAATTCACTGATTTGCTGGAGCATTTGCGCCCCGGCGATTTGATGGTGTTCAACAATACCCGGGTGATTCCGGCGCGGCTGTTTGGCCAGAAGGCTTCCGGCGGCAAGCTGGAAATCCTGGTGGAGCGGGTGCTCGACAGTCATCGCGTGCTGGCCCATGTGCGTTCCAGCAAGTCGCCCAAGCCTGGGTCGAAGATTCTCATCGACGGCGGTGGTGAGGCCGAGATGCTGGCACGGCACGATGCGTTGTTCGAGCTGGGGTTCGCTGAGGAGGTGTTGCCGCTGCTCGACCGTGTCGGGCACATGCCGCTGCCTCCTTATATAGACCGCCCGGATGAAGGCGCCGACCGCGAGCGTTACCAGACTGTCTACGCCGAGCGTTTGGGCGCGGTGGCGGCGCCGACGGCGGGGCTGCATTTCGATCAGGTGCTGATGGAGGCGATTGCCGCCAAGGGCGTCGAGACCGCGTTCGTGACCCTGCACGTCGGTGCCGGCACGTTCCAGCCGGTGCGGGTGGAGAAGCTCGAAGACCACCACATGCACAGCGAATGGCTGGAAGTCGGCCAGGACGTGGTCGATGCCGTTGCCGCCTGCCGCGCTCGCGGTGGTCGTGTGGTGGCGGTGGGGACTACCAGTGTGCGTTCCCTGGAAAGCGCCGCCCGCGATGGCGTGCTCAAGCCGTTCAGCGGCGATACAGACATTTTCATCTACCCTGGCCGGCCGTTTCATGTGGTCGATGCCCTGGTCACCAACTTCCATTTGCCCGAATCCACGCTGTTGATGCTGGTTTCGGCGTTCGCCGGTTATCCCGAAACCATGGCCGCCTACAAGGCTGCCGTGGACAACGGTTACCGCTTTTTCAGCTACGGTGATGCGATGTTCATCACGCGTAATCCTGCGCCGACTGCCCCTAAAGAATCGGGCCCAGAGGAAACAGTATGAGTCGCACCTGTCGTATGTCTTTCGAGCTGCTGGCCACTGATGGCAAGGCTCGTCGCGGTCGTTTGACCTTCCCGCGCGGTACCGTCGAGACCCCGGCCTTCATGCCGGTGGGCACCTACGGCACGGTCAAGGGCATGCTGCCACGGGATATCGAGGCGACTGGCGCTGAAATCATTCTGGGCAACACCTTCCACCTGTGGCTGCGCCCGGGCACGGAAGTGATCAAGAAGCACGGCGACCTGCACGATTTCATGCAGTGGAAAGGCCCGATTTTGACCGACTCCGGTGGTTTCCAGGTGTTCAGCCTGGGCGCCATGCGCAAGATCAAGGAGGAGGGCGTGACTTTCGCTTCTCCGGTCGACGGCGCCAAGGTGTTCATGGGCCCGGAAGAGTCGATGCAGGTCCAGCGTGACCTGGGCTCCGACATCGTGATGATTTTCGACGAATGCACGCCGTACCCGGCGGACGAAGACGTCGCCCGTATTTCCATGGAGTTGTCCCTGCGTTGGGCCAAGCGTTCGAAAGAAGCCCATGGCGACAACACCGCAGCGCTGTTCGGCATCGTTCAGGGCGGCATGCACCAGGACCTGCGCATGCGCTCCCTGGAAGGCCTCGACCAGATCGGCTTCGACGGCCTGGCCATCGGCGGTCTGTCGGTGGGCGAGCCGAAGCACGAAATGATCAAGGTGCTGGATTACCTGCCGGGCATGATGCCGGCTGACAAACCTCGTTACCTTATGGGCGTTGGCAAACCGGAAGATCTGGTTGAGGGTGTGCGCCGCGGTGTGGACATGTTCGATTGCGTGATGCCAACCCGTAATGCCCGCAACGGGCATCTGTTCATTGATACCGGCGTGCTGAAGATCCGTAACGCGTTCCATCGCCATGATGATTCGCCGCTCGATCCGACCTGCGATTGCTATACCTGCCAGAACTTCTCCCGCGCTTATCTGCATCACCTGGACAAGTGCGGCGAAATGCTGGGAAGCATGCTCAATACCATCCATAACTTGCGCCATTATCAAGTGCTTATGGCTGGTTTGCGCGAGGCTATTCAACAGGGTACATTGGCCGCCTTTGTCGATGCCTTCTACGCCAAACGCGGGCTTCCCGTGCCGCCTTTGGACTGAGTTTACTGACCCCAAGATTCAACATTTGCAACTGGAGTGCTAAATGAGCTTTTTTATCTCTAATGCCATGGCTGACGCCGCTGCACCTGCTGCCGGCCCAATGGGCGGCGGTTTCGAGTGGATTTTCCTGGTCGGTTTCCTGGTCATCTTCTACCTGATGATCTGGCGTCCACAGGCCAAGCGCGCCAAAGAGCAGAAAAACCTGCTGAGCAGCCTGCAGAAAGGCGACGAAGTTGTGACCACCGGCGGCATCGCCGGCAAGATCACTAAAGTGGCCGACGATTTCGTCGTTCTGGAAGTTTCCGACACCGTCGAAATGAAGTTCCAGAAAGGCGCCATCGCCGCCACGCTGCCAAAAGGCACGCTCAAAGCGATCTAAGTTTCATCTTCATTTTCAATCGACGGGGCGCGCAAGGCGCCCCGCGTCATAAACGGGCGGCGTGATGCTGAACAAATATCCTCTGTGGAAATACATTCTGATCCTGGCGGTGCTAGCGATCGGTCTGATTTATTCCGCTCCCAATCTTTATCCTGATGACCCGGCCATTCAGGTCAGCGGTGCAAGCACTGCGCTGCAGGTCAATCAGGCTGATCTGGATCGTGTGAGCGCTGCGCTCAAGGAATCCGGGATCAACGTCAAGGCTGCCACGCTGGCAGAGGGCGGCAAGGGTGGGCTGATTCGCCTGACCAAGGCTGAAGACCAGCTGCCGGCCAAAGACGTCGTGCGCAAGGCATTGGGTGATGACTACGTCGTTGCACTGAACCTGGCACAAACCACCCCGCAATGGCTGCGCAACCTCGCTGCGCACCCGATGAAGCTGGGTCTGGACTTGTCCGGTGGTGTGCACTTCCTGCTGGAAGTGGACATGGACAAAGCCCTCGACGCGCGCCTGAAAGTCTACGAAGGCGACGTCAAGAGTCTGTTGCGTAAAGAGAAACTGCGCTATCGCAGCCTGCCGCAACTCGATGGTGCCATTCAGCTGGGCTTCTCTGATGAAGCGACCCGCGAACAGGCCCGTTCGATCATTCGCAAGAACTTCAACGATTTCGACATTGTTCCGGCCGACCTCAATGGTCAACCGGTGCTGCGTCTGGCGATGACCCCGGCCAAGCTGGCGGAAATCCGCGAATACTCCATCAAGCAGAACTTGACCACGGTACGTAACCGCGTCAACGAGCTGGGTGTTGCCGAACCGATCGTCCAGCGTCAGGGCGCCAACCGCATCGTGGTTGAGCTGCCGGGCGTGCAGGACACCGCCGAAGCCAAGCGTATCCTCGGCAAGACGGCCAACCTCGAGTTCCGTCTGGCCGCTGAGCCTGGTGCTTCGAAAGCCACTTCCGAATCCTTCGAGTTCCGTGAGGGCAACCGTCCTCCGGCACTGATCGAGCGTGGCCTGATCATCACCGGTGACCAGGTGACTGACGCCAAGGCCGGTTTCGGTGAGCAGGGCACTCCGGAAGTGAACATTCGTCTGGACGGTCACGGCGGCGAGCTGATGAACCGTGCGACCCGTTCGAACGTCGGTCGCAGCATGGCGGTGATCTTCATCGAGCAGCGTCCGGTTACCACTTACGTCAAGCAAGTGGTCAACGGCGTCGAGAAAGACGTGCCGGTGCAGACGTTCAAGGAAGAGAAGAAGATCATCAGCCTGGCGACCATTCAGTCGCCGCTGGGCGCGCAGTTCCGCATCACCGGCCTGAACGGCCAGGGCGAATCGTCCGAACTGGCGCTGCTGCTGCGTGCCGGTGGTCTGGCGGCGCCGATGTACTTCGCTGAAGAACGCACCATTGGCCCGAGCCTGGGTGCCGACAACATCACCAAGGGTATCGATGCATCGCTGTGGGGCATGCTGTTCGTCTCGCTGTTCATCATGGCCATCTACCGCTTCTTCGGCCTCATCGCCACCGTCGCGCTGACGGTGAACATGGTGATGCTGCTGGCCTTGATGTCGCTGCTGGGTGCAACGCTGACCCTGCCGGGTATCGCCGGTATCGTGTTGACCATGGGTATGGCGGTCGACGCCAACGTGCTGATCTTCTCGCGGATCCGTGAAGAGATCGCCGCCGGCATGACCGTGCAGCGTGCAATCAACGAAGGCTTCGGCCGGGCATTCACCGCGATTCTCGACGCCAACCTGACCACCTTGCTGGTCGGCGGCATCCTCTTTGCCATGGGCACAGGTCCGGTCAAGGGCTTCGCAGTGACCATGTCCCTCGGGATCTTTACCTCGATGTTCACGGCCATCATGGTGACCCGCGCGATGGTCAACCTGATCTTCGGCGGTCGTGACTTCAAGAAGTTGTGGATTTAAGGGGCTGCCATGTTACGTACAATCAACTTCATGGGCGTTCGCAACTTCGCGTTCGGCGTCACATTGTTCCTTACCGCACTGGCAATATTCAGTGTCTTCCATAAGGGCATGAACTGGGGCCTGGACTTCACCGGCGGTACGCTCATCGAGCTGACCTACGAGCGTCCGGCTGACGTCTCCAAGGTGCGTGAGCAGCTGGTGAGCGCCGGTTATAACGATGCGGTCGTGCAGAACTTCGGTGCAACCACCGACCTGCTGGTGCGCATGCCTGGCGAAGACCCGCAACTGGGTCACCAGGTAGCCGAAGCCTTGCAGAAGGTCGGTGGCGATAATCCGGCGACGGTCAAGCGTGTCGAGTTCGTCGGCCCGCAGGTGGGTGAAGAGCTGCGCGACCAGGGCGGCCTCGGCATGCTGATGGCGCTGGGCGGGATCCTGATCTACCTGGCTTTCCGCTTTCAGTGGAAGTTTGCGGTCGGTGCAATCGTTTCCCTGATCCACGACGTGATCGTGACCATCGGTATCCTGTCGTTCTTCCAGATCACCTTCGACCTGACGGTGCTGGCAGCGGTACTGGCGATCATCGGTTACTCGCTCAACGACACCATCGTGGTATTCGACCGGGTTCGTGAGAACTTCCGTGTACTG
Organism: Pseudomonas fluorescens; assembly: GCF_040448305.1. Classification (NCBI taxonomy): domain Bacteria; kingdom Pseudomonadati; phylum Pseudomonadota; class Gammaproteobacteria; order Pseudomonadales; family Pseudomonadaceae; genus Pseudomonas; species Pseudomonas fluorescens. The sequence continues at coordinate 1,079,404 of NZ_CP148752.1, forward strand.
CGCAAGGCCAGCCTGATCGAGAACATCAACATCTCGACCACGCAAACCCTGCTGCGGACCATGGCGACTTCGATCTCCACCTTGCTGGCGATCGCGGCCCTGCTGTTCTTCGGTGGCGACAACCTGTTCGGCTTCTCCATCGCCCTGTTCATCGGTGTTCTGGCGGGTACTTACTCGTCGATCTACATCGCGAACGTGGTGCTGATCTGGCTGAACCTGAGCACGGAAGACCTGATTCCTCCGGCCAATACCGAGAAGGAAGTCGACGACCGTCCTTGAAGGCAAAGTCTTTAAGCGATGTAGTCCGAAAAAGGCGCGAGTTGAACTCGCGCCTTTTTTTGTGCTCCAAGGCAGGGAGAAGCGCGGACACGTTCCGCATGTGATGGTCCAGGAGGTTCATGTGAACAAGTCGATGCTGGTTGGTGCTGTACTGGGTGCTGTCGGTGTAACTGCCGGGGGTGCTGTGGCCACCTACAGCCTGGTTAAAAGCGGCCCGGAGTACGCGCAAGTACTCGCCGTTGAGCCGGTCAAGACACAAATCAAGACTCCACGTGAAGTATGCAAGGATGTAGCGGTCACCCGGCAGGCGCCGGTGAAAGATCAACATCAGATCGCCGGTACGGTGGTCGGTGCATTGGCAGGTGGTTTGCTGGGTAACCAGATCGGTGGCGGCACCGGTAAGAAGATCGCCACGGTCGCAGGTGCTGTCGGTGGTGGTTACGCCGGCAACAAGGTGCAGGAAGGCATGCAAGAGCGTGACACCTACACCACCACCCAGACCCGCTGTAACACGGTCAACGACATCAGTGACAAGGTTGTAGGTTACGACGTGCGGTATTCGCTGGACGGCAAGGAAGGCAAAGTGCGCATGGATCGTGATCCAGGCAACCAGATTCCGGTGGATAAGGAAGGCAAGTTGATTTTGTCGGAGAATCAGGCGGCTCAGTGATCTGCTGACGCTGGATGAAAAAGATGCACCCTGCGGGGTAATGCCAGTCAGTTAAGCTGACTGGCATTTTTGTTTTTGATCGGATACTTCGGGGGTTTGAGCCTGATTGCCCGGGGATAAATGCGCTCTTCCCGGCGATGGCTGTACAGGTCGACGATTTCATCGGATGGGAAACATGGGAGCGGGCTTGCTCGCGAAGAGGGAGTGTCAGCCAGCATTTTTGTTGAATGACACACCGCTTTCGCGAGCAAGCTCGCTCCCACATTGATTCGAGAGTGCACTCAGTCGTTGAAGTCTTCCCAGCCACCCATCTGTTTCCAGCGATTGACGATGCCGCAGAACAGCTCGGCCGTCTTCTCGGTGTCATAGCGAGCCGAGTGAGCCTCACGACCGTCGAAGTCGATGTCTGCTGCCTGGCACGCCTTGGCCAGCACGGTCTGGCCGTAAGCGAGGCCGGCGAGCGTTGCGGTATCGAAACTGGAGAACGGGTGGAACGGATTGCGCTTCATGTCCAGCCGCGCAACCGCGGCATTGAGGAAGCCCAGGTCGAAGCTGCTGTTATGCCCGACCAGGATCGCCCGTTTGCAACCATTGGCCTTGAGGGCCTTGCGCACGCCGCGGAAGATATCGTTCAGGGCCGACTCTTCACTCACGGCCATGCGCAGCGGGTGATCGAGTTTGATCCCGGTGAATTCCAGGGCAGCGGCTTCGATGTTCGCGCCTTCAAACGGCTCGACACGGAAGAAGTAGGTGTGATCCGGGTAAACAAAACCCTTTTCATCCATGGCGATGGTGGTCGCGGCGATTTCCAGAAGGGCGTCGGTGGCCGAATTGAAGCCACCGGTTTCTACGTCGACGACAACCGGCAGGTAACCACGGAACCTTGCCGCCATTGGATGACGAGGGCCACCTCCGCCGCCGTTGCCTTCCAGTTCGTCGTCGAAATGGTTTTCACTCACGCGTGTTCCTCCAGCAGGCGCCAGCGCAGTTTTTCACCGGCGCGCAGCGGAATAACGGTCAGCTCGCCAAATGGCAGGCTGGTCGGGGCGGTCCACTCTTCGCGGACCAGGGTGATGCTATCGGTGTTCGCCGGCAGACCATAGAACCTGGGGCCGTTGAGGCTGGCGAAGGCTTCGAGTTTGTCCAGCGCGTTGCGCTGTTCGAAGGCTTCGGCATACATCTCGATGGCCGCATAGGCGGTGTAGCAACCGGCGCAACCGCAGGCCGCTTCCTTGGCGTGCTGGGCGTGGGGCGCCGAGTCTGTGCCGAGGAAGAACTTCTCGTTGCCGCTGGTGGCGGCGTCGAGCAGGGCTTCCTGGTGGGTATTGCGCTTGAGGATCGGCAGGCAATAGAAGTGCGGCCGAATCCCGCCCACCAGCATGTGGTTGCGGTTGTACAGCAGGTGGTGCGCGGTGATGGTCGCGCCGACGTTGGCCGAAGCCGAGTTGACGAACTGCACGGCGTCCGTGGTGGTGATGTGTTCGAAGACCACTTTGAGGGTCGGGAAACGTTCGACCACACGACGCATGTGCTCGTCGATGAAGATTTTTTCGCGATCGAACACATCGACATCGCCCCGGGTGACTTCACCGTGGACCAACAACGGCATCCCGACTTCGGCCATGGCCTCGAGTGCAGGGAAGATCTTGTCGATGCTGGTGACGCCAGAGTCCGAGTTGGTAGTCGCGCCGGCCGGGTACAGCTTGGCGGCGTGAATGAATCCGCTGGCCTTGGCCTCGCGAATTTCTTCGGGCTGGGTGCGGTCGGTCAGGTACAGGACCATCAGTGGCTCGAACAGGCTGCCGGCCGGGCGGGCAGCGAGAATCCGCTGGCGATAGCCGTCGGCTTCGGCCGCGTTGCGCACCGGTGGAACCAGGTTGGGCATGATGATGGCGCGGCCAAAGGTGCGCGCGACATCCGCGACGGTATTGGTCAACACGGCACCATCGCGAAGATGAATATGCCAGTCGTCGGGACGCAGCAGGGTCAGGCGGTCGGACATGAGGGGATTCCAGGCGGGTCAAACTCAAGGGAATGCTACCGGAAAAGACTCTTGCAGGCACTCGCTATCAAGTTTTGCAGGAAGCTTCCGATATCCAACAGGTATGCCGTAAACATGTGTGTGTCGGTCTTTTTGTTGTAGAAGCCAGTGGAGCCTCCCGTGCGCCAGCGTTTTTTAGCCTTGCTCAGTGTGTTTGCCAGCCTTCCCGCGATGGCGCTCACTTTCCAGACCCGTCTGGAGAGCATTGAGTGGACGGTCGAGGGTGACAAATTCGAATGCCGCCTGACTCAGCCGATTACCGACTTCGGTTCGGGCGAGTTCGTGCGTCGTGCCGGCGAGCAGGCGACGTTTCGTCTGAAAACCTACAGCCCGATGATTGGCGGTGGCTCGGCGACGCTGCTGGCCGCTGCCGCGCCGTGGCAACCGGGGCGTGACGATATCAACCTGGGCACAGTGAGAATCGGCAGCGGCAACGTATTGTTCAACAGTTCACAGGTTCAGGCCGGACGCCTGATCAGCGGACTGATGGACGGTCGCAGTCCGGTGGTTCGACATTCCTCGGGGGATGGGCGGGTGTCGGAAGTACGCTTGTTGCCGGTCAGGTTCACCAAGGCGTTTGCCGACTACCAGGGTTGTGTGGCGAAACTGTTGCCACAGAATTTCGAACAGGTGAAGCAATCCGAAATCGGCTTCCCCGGCGGCGGAATCGAACTCGACAGCGCCGCACAAACCAAACTGCAGGTGATGCTGGAGTACATGAAGGCCGATCCGACGGTCAATCACATCGAACTCGACGGTCACTCCGACAACAGCGGCAACCGTCTGACCAACCGCGACCTGTCGCGGCGCCGAGCCCTGGCAGTGCTGGAGTTCTTCAAGGCCAACGGCATCCAGGAGTCGCAAATCACCGTGCGTTTCCATGGCGAGCGTTATCCGTTGGCGCCTAACACCAACAACGCCAACCGCGCGAAGAACCGTCGAGTTGCGGTGCGCCTGGAGCGCGGAGCCCCAGCGGAACAAGTCGCCCCGCAAGTGACGAAAGCGGCCACTACGGCCACTTCCTGACTCGGCTGTAATCGTCGCGCCCTCGACAGAATCTGTCGCTTCGTCGTCATAAGCTGTCGCGCCTCTGTAAATTATCCTGCATGAGCGGTAGACTTGACGGCTTTCCGTAGAACCCCGTGGAGTGATGGCATGGCGGACGTAAACAAGGTCGTTCTGGCGTATTCCGGCGGCCTGGACACTTCGGTGATCCTCAAGTGGCTGCAGGATACTTATAACTGTGAAGTCGTGACCTTCACCGCTGACCTGGGTCAGGGCGAAGAGGTCGAACCTGCACGCGCCAAGGCACAGGCCATGGGCGTGAAAGAGATCTACATCGACGACTTGCGCGAAGAATTCGTGCGCGATTTCGTTTTCCCGATGTTCCGCGCCAACACCGTTTACGAAGGCGAGTACCTGCTGGGTACTTCCATCGCTCGTCCGTTGATCGCCAAGCGCTTGATCGAAATCGCCAACGAAACCGGCGCTGACGCCATTTCCCACGGTGCCACCGGCAAGGGCAACGACCAGGTTCGTTTCGAACTGGGCGCCTACGCGTTGAAGCCAGGCGTGAAAGTGATTGCTCCGTGGCGCGAATGGGACCTGCTCTCCCGTGAAAAGCTGATGGATTATGCTGAAAAGCACAACATCCCGATCGAGCGTCACGGCAAGAAAAAATCCCCGTACTCGATGGATGCCAACCTGCTGCACATCTCCTATGAAGGCGGCGTGCTGGAAGACACCTGGACCGAGCACGAAGAAGACATGTGGAAATGGACCGTCTCCCCGGAGAAGGCTCCAGATAAAGCGCAATACCTGGAACTGACCTACCGCAACGGCGATATCGTCGCACTGGACGGCGTCGAAATGACCCCGGCTACCGTGCTGGCGACCCTGAACCGTATCGGTGGCGAACACGGTATCGGCCGTCTCGACATCGTCGAGAACCGTTATGTGGGCATGAAGTCCCGTGGCTGCTACGAAACCCCTGGCGGCACCATCATGCTGCGTGCCCACCGTGCGATCGAGTCGATCACCCTGGACCGCGAAGTGGCTCACCTCAAGGACGAGCTGATGCCCAAGTACGCCAGCCTGATCTACACCGGTTACTGGTGGAGCCCTGAGCGTCTGATGCTGCAACAGATGATCGATGCGTCCCAGGTCAACGTGAACGGCGTTGTGCGCCTGAAACTGTACAAGGGCAATGTGATCGTCACTGGGCGCAAGTCCGACGACTCGCTGTTCGACGCCAACATCGCTACCTTCGAAGAAGATGGCGGCGCGTACAACCAGGCGGATGCAGCGGGCTTCATCAAGCTCAACGCCCTGCGCATGCGCATTGCGGCGAACAAAGGCCGGAAGCTGTTCTGAGACCTTTGAAATCGTGATGGATACCTGACCTCGTCCTCGACGAGGTCAGGTACCTGAAAACGGGGTGTGACGCCAGTTACTACGTTGTCGGGTGTTTTCGTTTGCACTGATGATTTCCTGATTTTCTCCTTCTCGATGGTCTGACCTGTACTACACGTTGTTGTTCGCCGGTTGCCCGGCCTGATCAATGACCGACAACCTGTGCGAGTCCAGATTGTAGGCAACATAAAAGGCGGCACTGCGCTTGCTGGCCTGCTTTGAATGTTTAAGCGCACTGGTTTTCAGTAAAATCTCCGAAACGGCACAAGTGACAAACAGAATCACGTACGCCGTCTTTTCCCGTGGCCTCTGGAGGTTTTCCAGCAGCGCTCCAAACTCGACCTCCTTGCTCATCCAGCGTGCATCAACGATGTACAGGTCTTTTATAAGTTCCGGTAACCGAAGCTGATGTTGAACAGAGACAGTGGTTTGCAGACCAATCTCGGTTGGCGGGTCCTGTGCGCCGCAGGGCGTTCGAGCTGACTGCCGGTCATTCGTTGACGTTTCCAGAGCGGGATTCTCAGACGACTTCCCGGACGCTTTTTTTTCCGGCCGCCCAGCATCATCCATGACCTTCATGAAGTGTTTTCCCTTTTCAAAGTCGGAGGGCGCATAAAGGGATTTGTAGTTGAAGTTGAGTGTCGCGAAAAAAAGCAAAAGTAAATAAAACGGAAAGCTGATCAGAAACCAGACGTAGAGTTCTCTTTCCTCTTGGTCGAGGAAGGGTAGAGAAACGGCTGCCGAAGTTTCAGAGAGTGCTGCGAATATCGCGATAATTGTCATTGGGTTGGTGATTCGTTTTTTTATCATGTTCTGTACTCATGCTGGATTGTCTTTTCTCGAATGGTTTATGAGGTTGGTTGTGTGTGGTAATTATTGTAGTGAGTTTTATTGCTTGTTGGTTTTGATAAGTGCTTTTATTTGTTTGTTGTGTTGCTCTTCGATTTTTGCAGCGTTGGTGGTGTTTTAATGATTGCTCAAAAAATATTATTTGCTGTAAGAGTAATTGGATGCTTGGTGTGTGATATTTCTGGTGTGAATGTTTAGTGCGTAAATATCAGTTACGTTTTAGCGGAGGGGTAGAGGTTTATGTTTGTCAGGGCGCGACCGTTCAGGCTGGCTCTCGGATAATTTTGGTCGTAAACGATTGAGGTGACGGCTGGAAAGTGCGACACACTGACGCTGATACAGTTTTCAATTCATTCCGTTCGAGGGATTTTTGTAGGAGGAATCCGTGTTGTTTGTAGGGGATGTCTCTTGGTGTGGGTGGCTGGGAGGGGCGACATGCCATGGGTGAAACGACTAGGCTATTGTGCGGGCTCTAAAAATTCGAACAGCGAAAATTGGACTTGCCCATGAATAAAGTGCTGATCGTGGATGATCACCCCGTCATTCGTCTTGCGGTACGTATGCTAATGGAGCGTCATGGCTACGAAGTTATTGCAGAAACCGATAATGGTGTGGACGCACTGCAACTAGCCCGTGAACTTATGCCGGATATTGTCATTCTGGATATCGGGATTCCGAAGCTGGACGGGTTGGAAGTCATCGCGCGTTTGTCTTCGACCTCAATGCCTATGAAAGTGCTGATTTTGACTTCCCAGGCGCCGGGGCATTTTTCGATGCGTTGCATGCAATCCGGTGCAGCTGGTTATGTCTGCAAACAACAAGACCTGACGGAGTTGCTCAGTGCAATAAAGGCGGTGTTGTCAGGCTACAGTTACTTTCCTAACCAAGCCTTGCATACCGTGCGTTGCAGTTTGGGGAATGCCAGTGAGGCCGATATGGTTGATCGCTTGTCGGGACGGGAAATGATGGTTCTGCAACAGTTGGCCCGAGGAAAGACCAATAAAGAGATTGCCGATGGAATGTTTCTCAGCAATAAAACAGTCAGTACTTACAAGACCCGCCTGTTGCTCAAGCTAAATGCGCGGTCTCTGGTCGATCTGATCGAGCTGGCACAACGCAATGGTCTGGTGTGATGACGTAACTGCGCGACAAGGGGCGTCTTCCGGAGTATGGCACTTAGAAAAAAGCCTCCGTTTCGGGAGGCTTTCAGGTGTCATAAGTCAAAATCGTAATCGGCCAATTGCTTTTGCAGTCGGCGCTCCTCCAGCAGGTTATCGATGGTGCGGCGTTTGCTCAGATTGGTTTTCGCTACTTCAACCACCGGCTCAGCGTCATCGGTTTCGGCGGTGGTGAAGTCGTCTTCTACGTCCAGTTGCTCTTTGCCAGTACTCATTTAGTTGCTCCAGGCTAAGAAGGCCTTTGGCGCTCCTTATATCGACAATCTCCCGGCGGGTAAAAAAGATTTTTTCAATCGATAATTCAATAAACCTAATAGCGCCTCAATCGTCGGAGGTTTTGTGCTTGTATTCGCACAAGTCCTCGATCCGGCAGCTCCCGCATCGGGGCTTGCGGGCCAGGCAAACATAGCGGCCGTGAAGGATCAGCCAGTGATGGGAGTCGAGCAGGTACTCCCTGGGCACGAATTTCATCAGTTTTTTCTCGACTTCCACCACATTCTTGCCGGGAGCAATGCCGGTGCGGTTGCTGACCCTGAAAATATGCGTGTCGACGGCCATGGTCAGCTGACGGAATGCAGTATTGAGTACCACATTGGCGGTTTTGCGGCCGACGCCGGGCAGTGCTTCCAGCTCTTCGCGGGTTTGTGGCACTTCACCGGCGTGACGCTCGACCAGCAAGCGGCAGGTTTCGATCACGTTTTTCGCTTTGCTGTTGTACAGACCGATGGTCTTGATGTACTCCGACAGTCCTTCGACACCCAGGGCATGGATCGCCGCCGGTGTGTTGGCGACCGGGAACAGCCTGGCTGTGGCCTTGTTGACGCCGACATCGGTCGACTGCGCCGAGAGAATCACGGCAATCAGCAATTCGAACGCTGAGGAATAGGCCAGCTCGGTCTTTGGTTCCGGGTTGTCCTCGTGCAGTCTGCGGAATATTTCCAGACGTTTTGCGGCATTCATGGGCGGTGCGTTTCCTCGAAGGCAATCAATGTGTGGGTGCGGGGCGCCAAGCCTGCCAGGCGGCGATCAGCAGTCCGAGCAGTATGAACCCGCCAGGGACCAACGTGGCCAGGCGCAGACCGCCATCAGCCACCAGCACCCAGCCTTGCCAGTCAGTTGGCGTTGCGCCGATCGGCCACGATAGATGGTTTCCAAGTGTTCCGTTGCCGAAGAGTTCGCGCAGCAGGCCCAGCGCAATCATCAGCGTGGCGAACAGGCCATTGAGTCGCAGGCGTTGGCGCCAACCGTTCTGAAAGAACCCGGTGTGCTCCAGTACGACGCATTGCAAGGCGATCAGGGCGCCATAAAACCCCAGATGCTGCTGCCATTGCAGCGACCAGACTTGTGCCATGAGTTCCGCGCAACTGGTGAGTGTGGCCGCCAACAGGATGCTGGCCAGCAAGCGGGTCGCCGGGACCAGTCGGGACCGCAGGGCGCCCATGGCCAGGCTGAAAAACTGGGTCACCACCATGAACATCAGGCACAGGCCAAGTGCGGCCATCAGCGAGTGGGTGGCGCCGATCAGCGGCGTCAGCATCAAGGCGTTGCGCAGGGTCGATGAGTTATCCATGGGCAGGGATTCCGAGCAGTTGTTGCCGGTGTTCATCGAAGTAGTGCAAGGCATCGTGGACGGCATTGATCACCGCTCTCGAGGTGATGGTCGCGCCTGCGATCTGATCGAACTGTCCCTGATCCTTTTTCAGTGCCCAGCCGCTGTCAACGGGGTCTGTTCGAGACTTGCCGGAAAAAACCTGGAGCCAGGTATTGGGCCAGTCGGCGATCCGTGCCCCCAGTCCTGGTGTTTCCGACTGTTTGAGGGTTTTGACGCCCAGCAATCTGCCGTTGGCGTCGACAGCGATCAACAGGTCGATGGCACCGGCGTAGCCAAGGGTTTGACTGCGCAGCAACACCGCGACGGGTTGATCGACCCGGGTCGCCAGAAAACCACCCAGCAAGGTGCTGTTGGCCAGTGCGGTTGCTTCAATCTTTATAGGGTGTTCGAGTGGTTGATTGTCGTAGCTGTCTGGCGCGACCAGGTCCAGCAGATGACGGCTGTCGATCAGGCGCTGTTCGGCTGCAATGCGTGGCGCGCTGCCGAGCTGCACGAAGTACGTCACGCCAAGGCCCAGTGCGGCCAAAAGCACCACAAACGCGATGCTTGATGTCCGGTTCATGGCGCCTCCGGCTGTTGCCTGGCCGCCACGAACCGCTCCAGCGCCGGCACGCACAGGTTCATCAACAGCACGGCGAAGGCGATGCCGTCCGGGTAGCCACCCCAGGTACGAATCAGATAAGTCAGAAGCCCCACGCCAGCGCCGAACAGCAGCCGCGCGCCAGGGTTTCTGGCGCCGGACACCGGTTCGGTGATGATGAAGAACGCTCCCAGCATGGTCGCGCCGGTCAGCAGATGAAACAACGGCGAGCCATGGGAGTCGGAACCCGAACCGTTCCAGCACAGCAGGCTGATGATGAACAGACTGGCCAGCATGCCGACCGGTGCATGCCAGCTGATCACCCTTCGTTGCAGGAGAAACATTCCACCCGCCAAAAAGGCCAGGTTCAGCCATTCCACCCCCCGGCCGCCAAAGTGACCGAATGCCGGGTTGCCGGCAAACAGTTCATCCATGGTCAGGCTTTTGTTGATCCGCAGACTGTCCAGTGCCGTGGCCTGCACCCAGGCATCAGGCGCATGGCCGGCACCGAACACTTGCTGCAAGCCGCTCAGCAGATCCATGCCATGGGATGACGGCCAATGGGTCATTGGTTGGGGAAAGGTCACCAGCACCAGAGCCAAACCGAGCATCGCCGGGTTGAAGGGATTCGAGCCGACACCGCCATACAAGTGCTTGCCAAACACCATCGCAAAAGCGGCAGCACTGAGGGTCAGCCACCATGGGCAGTAAGGCGGCAGCGCCAGAGCGAGCAACGTGGCACTGACCAACGCGCTGCCGTCACTCAAGGTTGGCCCCGGCGGTCGCTTGCGCCATTGCACGATGGCGGCCTCGACGGCCAACGCGGCAGCCGCCGCCAGAACCAGATTGATCAACACGCCCCAGCCGTACAGCCAGAACGCCACCAGCACTCCCGGCAGCGTGGCCAACAGCACCAGTTTCATCGCCTGTTGCAGGCGATCATCAACCGCTTCAAGGGCTGGCATGGGCGTCCACCAGGCGTTCGGCTTCACCGAGTGCGCGCTCCAGGGCTTCGATTTGCTCCGCCGATGCTTCGTTGGCCTGAGCCTTCTTGAGTTCGGCGCGGCGCATGGCCAACTGGATCTTGGCCCGTTTCAGATCGGCATCATTTGACGACACAGCTGCGACTGTCGGTGCAGGGGCCGATGGGGCGACGCTTTCCAGTTGCGCCAGGTTTTGTTCGGCGGCTTCGAACTGTTGTTGCAGGACGATCAACTGCGATTGCTGCTCGAAGGTCGGCGGATGCCCGAAGGCCTTCAGCGATTTGTGCAACTGTGCCCGACTCATCGCCACATCGATCTTGGCCTTTTTCAGCGCGGCATCGGCATTGGCGGTTTTCTGTGCGCGGACGCGTTCGAGGGCCGCCTGCACCGGGTCGCCTGTCACCGCGGCAGGTTGCACGGCTCGCTGCCTTGCCTGTCGCTCGGTGATTTTCTGTTGCTCCTCACGCTGCAAGCGGGCATTGCGTTGTTCGAAGCGGCGCCGTGCGTGATCGCGCTTGAGGGTGCGGGCCTGCCGCGCCTGCGGTGTGAGGGCCAGGCCTCCGACAACGGGCAGTACCGTGTTCGGCAGCAGTGGGCGCATTTCGATGCAGTCCACCGGACACGGTGCCACGCAGAGGTCGCAACCGGTGCACTCATCGATGATCACCGTGTGCATCAGTTTGGCCGCGCCGACGATGGCATCGACCGGGCAGGCCTGAATGCACTTGGTGCAACCAATACACTCGGCTTCGCGGATATAGGCGATCTGCGCAGGTGCCGAGCCGCGAGTGATGTCCAGCTCCAGCACCGGCACCTTCAGCAGCTCGGCCAAGGCATTAATGGTTTCGTTGCCGCCTGGCGGACACTTGTTGATCGGCTCGCCATTGGCGATGCCTTCGGCGTACGGCTTGCACCCGGGGTGGCCGCACTTGCCGCATTGGGTTTGCGGCAAGAGTGCGTCGATGAGTTGAATCAGACTCATGTTTTGATCAGTCCGCTGAATCCGAGAAAGGCCACTGCGATCAGGCCGGCGCCAATCAGGTCGATCGGCAAGCCGCGAAAGGGCAGGGGAACATCGTTGTCGGCCGTGCGTTCACGCAAATCAGTGAACAAGCTCAACACCAGCCAAAAGCCCAGCCCAGCACCGAGGCTCAAGGCTGTGGCGTGAAAGAAGCCCTTGTCTTCCTGAGCATTGAGCAAGGCCACGCCGAGCACGCCGGCATTGCCCAGCAGCAATGGCCAGAGGCCTTCGAACGGCAGTGCCGAAAACAACCGCGCCAGCAACTTCAGCAGTGGGCTGATCAGCAGCACGCTCAATGGCAGAAACACAAACAGACGCAGCGTCGTCAATTGCAGCGGCACCAGCAGCCATTGATAGAGCGCGTAGCCGAGCATGCCCACGACCAGCATCAGACATGTCGTCGCAATGCCCAAGGCATGGACCTGACGGCGCTGACCGGCCAACAGCGGATCGACGGCCAACGGCCAGTGCAACACGAGGTTGTTGATCAGGGCGGTGCTGATAAGCGTAAGAAGTGCTTCGGTCATGATCGTGCCGGCAAGAACGGTAGTTTTTGTAGGAGCGAGCTCGCTCGCGATGGACTCAGGAGCGCCGCGTTCAACCTGTGGGCACGCATTATCGTTGACGACCATCGCGAGCAAGCTCGCTCCTACAGGAGCTTAGGCATTATCCGGCAAGGCGGGAGGGTGGGCCAGACATGAAAATCCCACAGTCGCGCCAGGCACGACTGTGGGATCGATTTGCCGCAGACCTTACTTGATGCGCTGGCCCGGCTTGGCGCCGCTGTCAGGGCTGAGCAGGTAGATCTCTTCACCGCCAGGGCCGGCCGCCATCACCATGCCTTCGGAGATGCCGAACTTCATTTTCCGTGGCTTGAGGTTGGCAATCATCATGGTCAGGCGACCATCGAGCTTGGACGGGTCCGGATAAGCGCTCTTGATCCCGGAGAACACGTTGCGTTGCTCGTCACCGATGTCCAGGGTCAGGCGCAGCAGCTTGTCGGCGCCTTCCACGTGTTCGGCCTTGACGATCAGGGCGACACGCAGGTCGACGGCGGCAAAGGTGTCGAACTCGATTTCCGGCGACAGCGGATCCTTGGCCAGTTCGCCATTGCCGGCAGGTGCGGCTGCGCCGGTGTCGGTCTGGCTGGCGGTCAGGTCTTCTTTCGAGGCGTCGGTCATGGCTTGCACCTTGACCGGGTCGATACGGGTCATCAACGGCTTGAACTCGTTCAACTGGTGGTTGCTGAGCAAGGTCGCGTGGTCGTTCCAGGTCAGCGGCGCGACGTTCAGGAACGCCTCGGCGTCAGCGGCCAGCAGCGGCAGCACCGGTTTGAGGAAAATCACCAGTTGGCGGAACAGGTTGACGCCAGTGGCGCAGATAGCCTGGACTTCATCCTGCTTGCCTTCCTGTTTGTTCAGCGACCACGGTGCCTTGTCGGCGATCCAGGCGTTGGCGCGGTCCGCCAGGCCCATGATCTCGCGCATGGCGCGGGCGAAGTCGCGGGCTTCATAGGCGTCGGCAATGCCTGGCGCGGCGGCCAGGAAGGCTTCGGTCAGCTCAGGCGCGGCGTTGGTGTCGACCATCACACCGGCATTGCCCTTGTTGATGAAGCCGGCGCAACGACTGGCGATGTTGACGACCTTGCCCACCAGGTCGGAGTTGACCTTCTGCACGAAGTCTTCGAGGTTCAGGTCGAGGTCGTCGACGCCGCGGCCCAGCTTGGCCGCGTAGTAGTAACGCAGGTATTCCGGCGACAGGTGGTCCAGGTAAGTGCGGGCCTTGATGAAGGTGCCACGGGACTTGGACATTTTCTGGCCGTTGACGGTCAGGTAGCCGTGCACGTTGATCCCGGTCGGCTTGCGGTAGCCGGCGCCTTCGAGCATGGCTGGCCAGAACAGGGCGTGGAAGTTGACGATGTCCTTGCCGATGAAGTGGTACAGCTCGGCGGTGGAGTCCTTGCCCCAGAACGCGTCGAAGTCCAGCTCCGGCGTGCGGTTGCACAGGTTCTTGAAGCTGGCCATGTAGCCGATCGGTGCATCCAGCCAGACGTAGAAGTATTTGCCCGGCTCGTCGGGGATTTCAAAACCGAAGTACGGCGCATCGCGGGAGATGTCCCACTGTTGCAGGCCGGCATCCAGCCATTCGGCGATCTTGTTGGCCACGGCGTCTTGCAGGGTGCCGCTGCGGGTCCAGGTTTGCAGCATTTGCTGGAAGTCTGGCAGCTTGAAGAAGAAGTGCTGGGAATCCTTGAGCACCGGGGTGGCGCCGGAGATTGCCGACTTCGGATCCTTCAGGTCGGTCGGTGCGTAGGTCGCGCCGCATTTTTCGCAGTTGTCGCCGTACTGGTCTTCGGTGCCGCATTTCGGGCAGGTGCCCTTGATGAAGCGGTCGGCCAGGAACATTTTCTTTTCCGGGTCGAAATACTGGGTGATCGAGCGCGTGGCGATGTGCCCGGCGTCACGCAGTTTCAGGTAGATCTGGCTTGACAGCTCACGGTTTTCTTCGGCGTGAGTGGAGTGGAAGTTGTCGAAGTCCACCAGGAACTCGGCAAAGTCGGCGCTGTGTTCAGCCTGGACATTGGCGATCAGTTGTTCCGGGGTGATGCCTTCCTTTTCCGCGCGCAGCATGATCGCCGAACCGTGGGCGTCGTCGGCGCAGACATAAATGCATTGATTGCCGCGGTGCTTCTGGAAGCGCACCCACATATCGGTCTGGATGTATTCCAGCATATGGCCAAGGTGGATCGAACCATTGGCATAGGGCAGGGCGCTGGTGACGAGGATCTTGCGTGGCTCGGACATGGGGCTCGGCTACTTGATGAAACGGAGGTCGGCCACTATAAAGCGCCGGCGCATATTTTTCACCCTGTGAGCCTGTTTCATTGGATGAGTAACAGGTGAAGGTTCAACATCCCGCCGAACGCTTAGAACAGGTACGATACCCATCATCTTTTCCAGTCCTGTTTTCGGAGTTGCCCATGAGCGCCGTCAATCGCGCAGCGGTGGAAGCCGTCCTTCGCCAATACACCGACCCTTACCTGAACCAGGACCCGGTCAGCGCCGGGTGCGTGCGCAACATCGAGATCCAGGGCGAGCGTGTCAGCGTTCAGCTTGAACTGGGTTACGCCGCCGGGCTGTTCAAGAGTGGCTGGGCGCAGATGCTGGAAATGGCCATTCAGGGGCTGGATGGCGTGGCAAGTGCCAAGGTCGAAATCACCAGTGTGATCGCTGCGCACAAGGCTCAGGCGCAGATTCCGGGCCTGGCGAACGTGAAAAACGTGGTGGCCGTGGCGTCCGGCAAGGGCGGCGTGGGCAAATCCACCACGGCGGCCAACCTGGCCCTGGCCCTGGCCCGCGAGGGCGCCAAGGTCGGGATTCTCGATGCGGACATCTACGGCCCGAGCCAGGGCATCATGTTCGGCATCCCCGAGCGCACCCGCCCCGAGGTCAAGGATCAGAAGTGGTTTGTACCGCTCAAGTCCCACGGCGTCGAAGTGATGTCCATGGCCTTCCTCACCGATGACAACACGCCGATGGTCTGGCGCGGGCCGATGGTCTCCGGCGCCTTGCTGCAACTGGTGACCCAAACCGCTTGGGGCGACCTGGATTACCTGGTCATCGACATGCCGCCAGGCACCGGTGACATCCAGCTGACCCTGGCGCAGAAAGTGCCAGTGGCCGGTGCGGTCATCGTGACCACCCCGCAGGACCTGGCATTGCTGGACGCGCGCAAGGGTGTGGAAATGTTCCGCAAGGTCAACATTCCGGTGCTGGGCGTGGTGGAAAACATGGCCGTGCACATCTGCTCCAACTGCGGACATGCCGAGCATCTGTTCGGTGAAGGCGGAGGCGTGAAGCTGGCCAACCAGTATGGCGTCGAGCTGCTGGCTTCGCTGCCGCTGGCGATGGCCATCCGCGAACAGGCCGATGGCGGAAAACCAACTGTGATCGCCGAGCCGGACAGCCCGATTGCCCTGGTTTACCAGGAACTGGCCCGTCACGTTGGCGCGCGGATCGTATTGCAGGAAGCGTTGACGCCGGCGATGCCGAATATCAGCGTCAGCGACGACTAATAAGCTGAAATACGAATCCCTGTAGGAGCGAGCCTGCTCGCGATGGTGTATCAGTCGACACCGCGGTGCCTGACACACCTTCGCGAGCAGGCTCGCTCCTACAGTTGTTTTGTGGGGGCTTTAAATCCGCAACCCGCCATCCATCTCCAGAATCCGACCGGTGTAGTAGTCGTTCTCAAAGATGTAAGCCGCCGAATGGGCGATTTCTTCAGGCCTGCCCATGCGCTTGAGCGGGATCCCGGCGGTCATCTTCTCCAGCGCTTCAGGCTTCATGCCCAGGGTCATTTCGGTTTCGATGAAGCCCGGTGCAATGCCTGCGACGCGAATGCCGTAGCGCGCCAGTTCCTTGGCCCAGGTCACGGTCGCCGCAGCAACACCGGCCTTGGCGGCGGAGTAGTTGGTCTGACCGACGTTGCCGGCGCGGGAAATCGACGAGATATTGATGATTGCGCCGCTGTTGTTCAGCTCGACCATTTTCGCCGCGACTTCACGGGTGCACAGGAACACGCCGGTCAGGTTGACGTCGATGACGGCCTGCCACTGGGCCAGGCTCATCTTGGTCATTTCTCCATCCTTGACCTTGAGCAACAGCCCGTCACGCAGGATCCCGGCATTGTTGATCAAGCCATGGATCGCGCCGAAGTCTTCAGCGACCTGGGCAACCATGTGGGTCACTTGCTCTTCGTTGGCCACGTTGCACAGGTAGGCGCGGGCCTCGACACCCTGGGCCTTGCAGGCCGCGACGGCGTCGTCGAGTTTTTCCTGGTTCAGGTCCACCAGCGCCAGCTTCGCGCCCAGGCCTGCGAAATACTCGGCCATGGAGCGGCCTAAACCCTGGCAACCGCCAGTGATAATGATTACTTTGTCAGTGAGTTGCATTCGCATGCCCCGGTAGCAGGTCTGAGTGGTTTCCTTTAGAGAGCCTCTCGATCTGCGCCTGACCTGGCTTGGCTGCACATGAGAACTGCCCCGATGGCGTGCTGGGACTTTCCACCAGCAGCTCGTCCGTTTTTCTGACGGATTCTATATAAGGAGTCATAAATTGAGCGTTGAGGCGGCTAAGCATGCACGAGAATTGCTCCTCAAGGAATACCGTGGGGTGCTCTCGACGCACTCCAAATCGATGCCCGGTTTTCCGTTCGGCTCCGTGGTTCCGTACTGCCTGGACGAGCTGGGCCGGCCGCTGATCCTGATCAGCCGCATCGCCCAGCACACTCATAATCTGCAAAAAGACCCTAAATGCTCGCTCTTTGTCGGCGAACGTGGCGCCGAAGATGTTCAAGCCGTTGGTCGACTGACTTACCTGGCTGAGGCGCAGCAGCTCGAAGACGAAGCCGCCATTGACGCTGCTTCCGAGCGTTACTATCGCTACTTCCCGGAGTCGCAGGGTTATCACCGGGCCCACGATTTCGATTTCTGGGTGCTTGAGCCTGTACGCCACCGTTACATCGGCGGTTTTGGCGCGATTCATTGGGTCAACGACCTGACCCTGGCCAACCCGTTCGCCGGCAAGGCCGAAGTGAGCATGGTCGAGCACATGAACGCCGATCACGCCAAGGCCATCGCTCATTACGTCGATCTGGCCGGGCTGCCGAAAAACGTGCCGGCGCAAATGGTCGGTATCGATACCGAAGGCATGCACCTGCGTATCGGTCAAAGCCTGTACTGGTTGCCGTTTCAAGTGCCTTGTAATACGCCGACACAAGTCCGCGAAGCCTTGGTTTCTCTGGCTCACGCCGAGCATTGGCCGAAAAATGAAGTGGCCGACGCTTGAATTCACGAAACGGTGACGTCATCTAAGGTGAACTGGCAAGGCATTCTTGCGTTGAGGAACCATTTGATGCGCCCTTTTTTGTTGCTCTTTCTGCTGTTCCCGGTGTTGGAGCTGTTCGTATTCGTCAAGGTGGCAGGGTCCATCGGGTTTTTCCCGGCCTTGCTGCTGATCATTCTCGGCTCGATGTTCGGCGTGTTCGTGCTGCGCATCGCCGGCCTGGCCACGGCCCTGCGTGCCCGTGAAAGCCTGAGCCGCGGCGAACTGCCGGCCCAGACCATGCTCGAAGGCCTGATGCTGGCATTGGCCGGTGGCCTGCTGATTCTTCCGGGTTTCATCAGCGATGTGATCGGTCTGTTCATGCTGCTGCCGTTCAGTCGTCGTCTGTTGGCCAATAAAATGCGCCAGCGCGCCGAAGAGCAGGCGATGCGTCAGCGAGCGTTCGCCGATGACCTCCAGGCCCGTGGCGGCCCGGCACCTCGCGAGCCGCTGGGCCGCGAGCCCAACGTGATCGAAGGCGAGTTCGAACACCGCGATACCAAGTAACACACACATCGACACGGCACCTTCGGGTGCCGTGTTCGTTTGCGGGGCAGCGAACTGAAAATTTTTCGATCCCAGCCCTTGTAATAAGCTTATGCGCCCTTATGTAACGGTCACCGCAAGGTTTCTGGCGATCACGCCAGACAGACTTCCGCGGTTCGCTTGACGAACCGCAACCGGCACCGCCGGCCTTTGTTAAACCCGCCGGGACTACACCGGCCGATGAAAACCACAATTAGGAGAGATCGACAATGAAGCTTCGTCCTCTGCATGACCGCGTCGTCATCCGTCGCAGCGAAGAAGAAAAGAAAACCGCTGGCGGTATCGTCCTGCCAGGTTCGGCTGCTGAAAAAGCCAACAGCGGCGAAATCCTCGCTGTAGGCCCAGGCAAAGCACTGGAAAGCGGTGAAGTGCGTGCACTGTCCGTGAAAGTGGGCGACAAGGTTGTGTTCGGTCCTTACTCCGGCAGCAACACTGTGAAAATCGACGGCGAAGACCTGCTGGTAATGAGCGAGAACGAAATCCTCGCTGTTATCGAAGGCTGATTTCCCGCTCATTTTCCCGCTACTACAAAGTATTTAAGGAATATCGATCATGGCTGCTAAAGAAGTTCTGTTTGGCGATTCCGCCCGCAAGAAAATGCTCAAAGGCGTCAACGTCCTGGCTGACGCGGTAAAAGCGACCCTGGGCCCGAAAGGCCGTAACGTGATCATCGAGAAGAGCTTCGGCGCTCCGACCATCACCAAGGACGGCGTTTCCGTCGCCAAAGAAATCGAACTCGAAGACCGTTTCGAAAACATGGGCGCGCAGCTGGTCAAAGACGTTGCCTCCCGTGCCAACGATGACGCTGGTGACGGTACTACCACCGCTACCGTTCTGGCTCAGTCGATCGTCAACGAAGGCCTGAAAGCCGTCGCTGCCGGCATGAACCCGATGGATCTGAAGCGCGGCATCGACAAGGCGACCATCGCCATCGTCAAAGAGCTGAAAAACCTGTCCAAGCCATGCGCTGACACCAAGGCAATCGCTCAGGTAGGTACCATCTCTGCCAACTCCGACAACTCCATCGGCGACATCATTGCCGAAGCCATGGAAAAAGTCGGTAAAGAAGGCGTGATCACCGTTGAAGAAGGCACTGGCCTGGAAAACGAACTGTCGGTTGTAGAAGGCATGCAGTTCGACCGTGGCTACCTGTCCCCGTACTTCGTCAACAAGCCGGAAACCATGGTTGCCGAGCTGGACAACCCGCTGGTTCTGCTGGTCGACAAAAAGATCTCGAACATCCGCGAAATGCTGCCAGTGCTGGAAGCCGTTGCCAAAGCCGGCCGTCCACTGCTGATCGTTTCCGAAGACGTTGAAGGCGAAGCCCTGGCGACTCTGGTCGTGAACAACATGCGTGGCATCGTTAAAGTCGCAGCCGTCAAGGCTCCAGGCTTCGGCGACCGCCGCAAGGCCATGCTGCAGGACATCGCCGTTCTGACCGGCGGTACCGTTATCTCCGAAGAGATCGGCCTGAGCCTGGAAGCAGCCACCCTGGAAAACCTGGGCAGCGCCAAGCGCGTGACCATCTCCAAGGAAAACACCATCATCGTTGACGGTGCTGGCGTAGCAGGCGACATCGAGTCCCGCATTGCTCAGATCCGTGCTCAGGTTGCCGAAACTTCCTCGGACTACGACCGTGAAAAACTGCAAGAGCGTCTGGCCAAGCTGTCCGGCGGCGTTGCAGTGATCAAGGTTGGCGCTGGTTCCGAAGTAGAAATGAAAGAGAAGAAAGCCCGCGTTGAAGACGCCCTGCACGCAACCCGTGCAGCCGTTGAAGAAGGCGTGGTACCTGGCGGTGGCGTTGCGCTGATCCGCGCTCTGGAAGCAATCCTCGACCTGAAAGGCGACAACGCCGACCAGGACGTGGGTATCGCCGTTCTGCGTCGTGCCATCGAAGCACCGCTGCGTCAGATCGCTGCCAACAGCGGTGACGAGCCAAGCGTTGTGGTCAACGAAGTCAAGAACGGCAAAGGTAACTTCGGTTACAACGCTGCGACTGGCGAGTACGGCGACATGATCGAAATGGGCATCCTGGACCCAACCAAGGTCACCCGTTCCGCGCTGCAAGCTGCATCGTCGATCGGCGGTCTGATCCTGACCACCGAAGCCGCTGTTGCTGATGCACCGAAGAAAGACGGCGGTGCTGGCGGCGGTATGCCAGACATGGGCGGTATGGGCGGCATGGGCGGCATGATGTAAGCCAGCCTTACCCCTGTATGAAAAAACCCCGCCTGCGAAAACAGGCGGGGTTTTTTATTGCCCGGACTTTGATGGACACATCAATCCCGGGTAGGAGCGAGCCTGCTCGCGATAGCGGTTTTACTGTCAACGAACCTGTTGACTGACACTCCGTCATCGCGAGCAGGCTCGCTCCTACAGGGAACTGCGAAATCCTGTGGGAGATTCTATGTTTGGGGGGAACCCCCAAGCGAGCCTGCTCGCGATGGGGCCGGATCAGACGCCGATAGGTTCAGCATTAGCCTCAGTTTCAGACTTCACAGCCGGCCGATACAGAATCCAGTAATACGACCCCAAACAGATCAGCCAGCAAAACACCGCCGTCCACAGGTTGTGCGAGAAGAAGTGCGCGCCCTGCATCATCCGCCCGATGGAGAACGCCGACCCGAGGGCAAAGGCGAAGACAAACGCTGCGCGAGCCATGCGCGGGCGACGGTCACGCAGTACGAAAAACAGGGCAAACAGGGTGAAACCGGTGGCCGCATGGCCGCCGGGCCAGCAACGCCCCGGTTTTTCGGTGTGCGGGCGAGGGCTCAACAGTTCGCTGTAGGTCTCGTGACCACCGAATTGCTCGAGGCTCCATGGGCATTGCACCGCGGTCACTGCTTTCATGGGCGTGACAAAGGAAGTCGCCAGGCCCAGGGACAACACCAGACAGCCCAGTTCGCGCTTGAGCGGTTTGAGCCTGGCCATGAAGAGCGAAGCGATGAAGCCGAGGATGGCAAACACCGAGAAGGCAATGACCACTTGCTTGGCGCGATCGTGCAGGATGTCCTCGAGGAAGTAACTGTGGCGCCCGATGAATTCCCCGGCGACCGGGTCGTAAAACAGCTTGGCCAGGTCCATGTCCAGACTGGTCAATTCGAGCAATACCAGAATGATCGCAGCTACGGCGGGGACTCCAAGGCACATCCGGAAATTGAGCGGACGAGGGGCAGGGCGGGCAAGGGTCGAAACCATGCTAGTTCCTTGATCAGTGAAATGTTCTCAAATGCGCAGCCGCGCAGAGTTTGAACCCGATTCTGTCGCCAGCGTGTGAATCGCTGGTGAAAAACTCGTTAAGGCTGTAACCGGTCAATTTCCACGCTTTTGCGCTTCACTCAGTCCTAGCCGTGAGCTGGACTTCGCCTTAAGCTGCGCGGGCCACGACGGCCGTTACTGTGGACGGAGAGATACCCATGCGAATTCTATTGGTTGAAGACAACCGCGATATCCTGGCCAACCTGGCCGATTACCTGGGGCTCAAAGGCTATACCGTGGACTGCGCTCAGGATGGTCTGTCTGGTCTGCATCTGGCGGCCACCGAGCACTACGATTTGATCGTGCTCGATATCATGCTGCCGGGCATCGATGGCTACACCCTGTGCAAACGCCTGCGCGAGGATGCCCGTCGCGAAACGCCGGTGATCATGCTCACGGCCCGCGATCAACTGGATGATCGTCTGCAAGGCTTCAAGTCCGGCGCCGATGACTACCTGATCAAACCGTTCGCCCTGTCGGAACTGGCAGCGCGTATCGAAGCGGTCATGCGCCGAACCCAGGGCGGCGGGCGGCGGACCTTGCAGGTCGGCGACCTGAGCTACGACCTCGACACACTGGAAGTCACTCGCGAAGGCCGGTTGCTGAAACTCAATCCGGTCGGCCTGAAGTTGCTGGCCGTGCTAATGCAGAAAAGCCCTCATGTGTTGCGCCGTGAAATTCTTGAAGAAGCGCTCTGGGGTGATGACTGCCCGGACAGCGACAGCCTGCGCAGCCATGTCCACCAACTGCGCCAGGTGATCGACAAGCCGTTCGCCAAGCCATTGCTGCAAACCGTGCACGGTGTGGGGTATCGCCTGGCCGAGGGCCGTGATGGAGTTTAAGCAGAGCCTTGCTCAACGCATCATCATTGCCTTTGCGCTGATGAGCGCACTGGTGGCGGGTGCCTTTGCCATGGGCATCGTGGCGACCGTGCACCTGGTGGAGGAAAAACTGATTTCGGCCGGTCTGGGCGGCGATTTACAGCGTCTGTTGCTGATGGACAATGTCACGGACTGGAGCCATCGCCCCGAACCGGACCAATTGTTCTACTTCAGCAACGGGCCAGGCGATTTCAGGTTGCCCAAGGATTTGCGGCACCTGGAGCCGGGTTTCCACGAAGTGTTCCGTGAAAACCTGTCGTACCACGCCATGGTCGAAATCGTCGACGGCCGACGTTACGTGCTGTTGCAGGATCAGAGCGACTTTGAAGAGCGTGAGCGGGTGCTGTTTGCCGTGGTGCTGGTGGGTTTCGTGCTGAGCCTGGCACTGGCGGTGTTTCTCGGCTGGGTGCTGGCACGCAAGGTCATGGCGCCGGTGGTGCGGCTGGCCCGCCAGGTACGCCATCGCGATCAGCTGTTGGGTTTGGCCCCCCCCTTGGCGCCGGACTATGCCGCCGACGAAGTGGGCGAACTGGCCGTGGCCTTCGACGCGACCCTCGGGCGCTTGCGTCAGGCCCTGACCCGCGAGCGGTTATTCACCAGCGACGTCAGTCACGAATTGCGTACACCCCTGATGATCCTGGCCAGTTCCTGCGAGTTGTTGCTGGAAAACCCCGGTCTCGATCAGCGCGGTCGCGCCCAGGTCGAGCGCATCGCCCGGGCGTGTGAAGAAATGCGTGAGCTGGTGCAAACCTTCCTGATGCTGGCCCGCGCCCAGCGCGAAAACGCCAGCATGTCGCCGCAGCAGTCCCTGGGCCAGGTAGCCGAGGGCCAGGTCTCTCTGTGGCGCGAGCCCATTGAAAGCAAAGGGTTAAAGCTGATTTTCGAGCCGGGCAACCCCGAGGCCAATGGCTACAATGCCACGCTCTTGCACGCGGTGATGGGTAACTTGCTGCGCAACGCCGTGCATTACACCGAACGGGGCTTCATCCGCCTGAGCCTGACGGGCACGGGATTTCTGGTCGAAGACAGCGGTGTGGGCATTCCCGAGGAAAAACGCGAGGCGATGTTCGAACCCTTCGTTCGGGGCACTGAAAAACGCGGGGAAGGCTTGGGCCTGGGGCTTTCACTGGTGCAGCGGATCTGTGAAAACCAGGGCTGGAATGTCAGCCTGACTACGATGGAACCCAGTGGCTGCCGTTTTCAGGTGGAGCTGTCCCGAGCTTGATCTGTTGAGTCAGGCGTCCAGCAAAACCTGTCAATTCCGTAAAGCCCTGTAATACTTCCGGGTTTCCCATAACGATATTTTCACAAATGGATGACCAGTCACCGACACCACGAAACCTAAGGTAGTTGCTATCAGAAGTTCAGGAGACCTGATGATGGGCGGCCCGATCAAACTCGATTTTTCCGAAAAGTACGACGATCAACACGCACAACGCTATTTGCGCAAACACCAGGAAGGTCTCGGCCGTCGATTGTCCCATTGGCGTGACGAACAACTGGCGCGCAAGGCGCTGGCTCTGGTTGGCGAGCCTGGTCTGGTCCTTGATTTGCCGTGCGGTGCAGGGCGTTTCTGGCCCTTGTTGGCGGAAAAATCCAACCGCGTGATCATCGGTGCCGATAACTCGCAGTCGATGCTGAAGATCGCAATCCAGGCGCAACCTGTCGAGGTGGTGAAACGGGTACAACCCTTGCACACGTCTGCATTCGACATCGCCTTGCCGGACAACGCCGTCGACAGCATTTTTTGCATGCGCTTGCTCCACCACATCGGTGAAGCCGAGCATCGCATGGCTATTTTGCGTGAATTCGAGCGCGTTTGCCGTGACAGCGTGATCCTTTCGCTGTGGGTCGATGGCAATTTCAAGGCCTGGAAACGCAAGCGTTCGGAGAAAACCCGTGGGCAGGAAGGTTACCAAAACCGGTTTGTGTTACCGGCCGCTACCGTAGAGAAGGAATTTGAGCAGGCGGGTTTCCGCATCCAGGAACAACTGGACTTTTTACCGCTCTATGCCATGTGGCGAGTTTACGTATTACGCAAGAGGTAACAGGATGGCAGTGCAGTATGCAGCAGAAACGGAAGTCGCTCCCCAGGACCGCTTCGATTACTTTTGGAATCAGCGCGGTGAATGGGTGGAAGAACCCAACGTCCGTCGCGGCGGGGAAAGCGGCGTTCAACGCCTGATGGGCAGTGATGGTCAGCTGCTTTACGTCAAGCGCCAGACCGGGCATATCCATCGTAGCTTGCAGCACCCTTTCGGGCGGCCTACGGTTATGCGCGAGCATGCTGCGTTCATCGGTGTGACCGAGCTTGGCGTACGGGTTCCGCAAATCGTTTTCTGTGGCGCACAGCGCGATCCTGTACATAAGTGGCGTGCCTTGCTGGTCACCAAGTCACTCGACGGCTTCGAGGAAATCGATCGCTGGTACGCCGGCGGCGGTCGCGAGCGTCATGGTGAAGCCATAAACGAACGAGTGCTCAAGGACCTGGCTGAAAACCTGGCTCGCATGCACAAGGGCCGCTGGCAGCACGGTTGCCTTTACGACAAGCACGTATTTGTTCGCGTGACCGGTGAGGGCGAGACGGCCAAGGTCGAAGTGGCCCTGATCGATCTGGAGAAATGCCGAAAGCGTTTGACGGCCAATCGCGCAGCTGTCCATGACTTGAAGCAGTTGCGTCGCCACTCGTCGTTCAGCGACGCAGACTGGAAAAAGCTCATCTATTTTTATGAGACGGCGTTTGGCAGCGCTATCAAGGTTTTATAGCGATGAAACTCGAAATTGCACGAGGTCTGTTTCTGGTAGGAGCCTTGGCAGTTGCATCGATCGCGATGGCAACCTGGGAGCAACCACGCCCCCAGGTTCTCAGCTCGATAAGCGCAGAAGAACATTGTCCATTACCACGGGTTGCAAAGGCATCCGTGGCCACCCGACCCGATCATGACTTATTGTTGTTCATGTTCGGTCTTTCTCAGGGATTGAGGCCGCAGAGTTGAACCGATTGAAGCCAAAATGAAAGGCCTCGCTGATGCGAGGCCTTTTTTTTTCCGTGATCCAGGTTTCAACGCTGACCTGTGTGGGAGCGGGCTTGCTCGCGAAAGCGGTGTGTCAGGCAACATCCTTGTTGAATGTTGAGCCGCATTCGCGAGCAAGCCCGCTCCCACAAGGTTATGGGTGTTCTTGAGGTTTATCCGGTTTAGCCAGAAGCGTGTAGACGCAAGGCAACACAAACAGGGTGAACAACGTCCCGATCGACATGCCCGTTGCGATGACCGTACCGATGTCGAACCGGCTGACCGCGCCAGCACCGGTGGCGATGATCAATGGCACCATGCCGAACACCATTGCCGCGGTGGTCATCAAGACCGGACGCAAGCGGATGGCCGCCGCTTCCTCCACCGCTTCCCGCGCTGTCAGGCCCTTGTCCTTGCGTAGCTGGTTGGCGAACTCGACGATCAGAATGCCGTGCTTGCTGATCAGCCCGATCAACGTCACCAGCCCAACCTGGGTATAGATGTTCATGCTCGACCAGCCCAGGAACAGCGGAATCAATGCGCCGCAGATAGACAACGGCACGGTGACCAGGATCACCAGCGGGTCGCGGAAGCTTTCGAACTGGGCCGCCAGCACAAGGAAAATGATCGCCAGTGCCAGGGCAAAGGTGACCCACAGGGCACTGCCTTCCTGAACGTACTGCCTCGATGCGCCTGCGTAGTCGAAGGCAAAGCCGGCGGGTGCCTCTTCCCGGGCGATCTGGCGCACGAGGTCGATGGCTTCCCCCATGCTCACCAGCGGCACGCCGGACAGGATGGCCGAGTTGAGTTGCTGGAACTGGTTCAGCTGTCGCGGTCGAGCGCGGTCGGTGACGGTGATCAGGGTCGACAACGCCAACAGTTCGCCCTTGGTGTTTTTCACGTAGTAATTGTTCAGCCAGTCCGGATTGTCGCGGAACGGCCGCTCGACCTGGGCAATGACCTTGTAGCTGCGACCTTCAATGGTGAATCGGTTGATCTCGCCTTCACCCAGCAGGGTCGCCAGGGTTCCCCCCAGATCCTGCATGGAAACCCCCATCTGCGCGGCTTTGGCGCGGTCGATATCCACCACCACTTCCGGCTTGTCGAAGGCCAGGTCAACGTGGACAAACGCGAACTTGCCGGATTCCTTCGCACGTTTTTTTACCCGGTCGACCACCTGCAGCAGCAATTCGTAATCGTTGGCGGAGTTGATGACGAACTGGAACGGCACGCCTTCGCCGGTGCCCGGCAGTGACGGCAGGTTGAAGCCGAAAATCTGCAGCCCCGGGATCTTTTCCAGTTTGGCCTGCACCTCGGGCAGGATCGCCATTTGCGTGCGACTGCGATCGTCCCATGGCTTGAGCAGGAAACCGCCGATGCCCGATTGCACGCCGTTGAAACCGTTGATCTGGAATGACGAGTAGTACTCGGGAAACGCCTTGAAGATCGAGACGAACTCGTCGGTGTAGGTGTTCAGGTAGTCGAGGTTGGTCGGTTGCGGGGCGTTGGCTATCATGAAAATGATGCCCTGGTCCTCATCCGGCGCCAGTTCCGATTTGGTGAAACTGAGAAGGACCGGAATAAGGCACAACACGATCACGGCGAACACCAGCACCACCGGCCGGGTGTTGAGGGTGCCATGAAGCAGGCTCTGGTAGCGGCGCTTGAGGCTTTCGAAAATCATGTCCAGGCGATGGGCCAGGCCACTGGGATTCTCGTCGTGA
The DNA here is from genome assembly GCF_040448305.1 of Pseudomonas fluorescens. Classification (NCBI taxonomy): domain Bacteria; kingdom Pseudomonadati; phylum Pseudomonadota; class Gammaproteobacteria; order Pseudomonadales; family Pseudomonadaceae; genus Pseudomonas; species Pseudomonas fluorescens. The sequence goes on from NZ_CP148752.1 coordinate 1,106,337, forward strand.
CGCAGCAGAAACGCGCACATCATTGGCGACAGGGTCAGGGCAACGATGCCGGAAATCACCACCGCGCCAGCCAGGGTCAGGGCGAACTCCTTGAACAGCGCCCCGGTCAGGCCGGTCAGGAAACCGATCGGTGCGTACACCGCCGCCAGGGTGATGGTCATCGAAACCACCGGCATGGCGATTTCCCGTGCGCCCTCAATGGCAGCCTCGAGCGGTGTCTTGCCTTCCTCGATGTGACGGTGAATGTTTTCCACCACCACGATGGCGTCATCCACCACCAGGCCGATGGCCAATACCATCGCCAGCAGGGTGAGCAGGTTGATCGAGTACCCCATCATCTGCATGAAGAACATCACGCCGATCATCGACAGGGGGATGGTCACCACCGGGATCACCACCGAGCGCAGGGCACCAAGGAACAGGAACACCACCACGATCACGATCAGCACCGCTTCGAACAGGGTTTTCACCACTTCGTCGATCGAGGCCTGGATGAACAGGGTGGCGTCGTAGGCGATTTCACCTTTCAGGTTCGGCGGTAGCTGGGCCTCCAGGTCCGGCATGATCTTGCGCACTTCCTTGATCACTTCCAGCGGGTTGGCGCCGGGCGTCCCCTTGATGCCGATGTACACCGAAGGGGTGCCACCGAACGAGCTGATGGTGTCGTAGTTTTCCGCCCCCATTTCCACACGCGCCACATCGCGCAGCAGCACACGGCTGTCGCCATCGACCTTGAGCGGAATCGCCCCGAAGGCTTCGGCGGACTTGAGTTCGGTATTGGCGTTGATGCTGGTGACCACGTATTCGCCCTTCACCTCGCCGGCGGCAGAGAGGAAGTTGTACTGGCGCACCGCGTTGGTCACATCGCTGGCACTGAGGCCGAAACCCGCCAGCTTCATCGGGTCCAGCCACAAGCGCATGGCAAAGACCTGGTTACCGAGGATCTCGGCTTCGGCCATGCCGGGCAAGGTCGCCAGTTTCGGCTGGATCACCCGCGACAAGTAATCGGTAATCTGCGGGTTGCTCAATTCCTTGCTGAAGAAGCTCATGTACATCAGCACTGACGCATCGGCAGATTCTTTGCTCAGCACCGGGTCTTCAGCGTCCTGGGGCAGCTGGCTCTTGACCTCGTTGGCCTTGGCCAGCAGTTCGGTAAACAGACGGTCGCTGTTGGCGCCGACGCGCGCGTAGATCGAGATCACCGAGAAGTTCTGGCGACTGACCGAGGTCATGTAGTCGATGCCCTCGGCGCTGGCCAGGCTTTGCTGCATCGGCTGGGTGATATAGCCCTGGATGGTCTCGGCGTTGGCCCCGGGGTAGGCGGTCGTCACCGTGATCAGGGCGTTTTCCATTTGCGGGTACTGGCGCAGCGGCAGCTTGCTCCAGGCCTGGAAGCCCAGGAGCACGATCAACAGGCTGACCACCGTAGCGAGAACCGGACGGCGGATGAACGGGTCGGTAAAAGCCATGGGGATTCCTTGATCAGTCCGCGCGTGGCGGGCTGTTCTGCCCGGCCAGGGTCTTGTCGTCGCTGATGGCAACGCGTGAGCCGTTATCCAGTTTGAGCTGACCGGCGGTTACCACTTTCTCGCCGCTCTGCACGCCTTTGGTGATCATCACTTGCCCATCGCGGCGTTCGCCGGTCTCGACAAAACGCCGTTCGGCGATCAGCACCGGTTGGCCCTTGTCGTCCTTTACCAGGCTGCCATCCTCGGCCTTCTTTGGTACGGCCACATACACCGAGTTGCCGTAGAGCGTGTAGGTAATAGCGCTTTCCGGCACCACGATGCGCGGCTGCGGGTCGGGCAGGAGCACCTGGAGGCTGGCGAACATGCCTGGGATCAACTTGCCATCGGGGTTGGCGAGGGTGGCGCGGACCTGCACGTTACGGGTGCTGTTCTCGACTTTAGGGTTGATTGCACTGATGGTGCCGGGGTACTCCCGGGTCGGATACGCCGCGACAATGACCCGCACTGGCTGGCCGAGCGCAATCTTCGGCACCGACTGCTCGGGCACGAAAAAGTCGACATACAGGCTACTGAGGTCTTGCAGGGTGGCGATCATGGTGCCACTGGCCACATAGTCGCCGACGTCCACCTGACGAATGCCGATGGTGCCGCTGAAGGGCGCGACGATGCTTTTTTTGCCGAGCGCAGCCTTGAGTTGATTGACCGTGGCCTTGCTCTTTTTCAGCACCGCCGAAAGTCGGTCGAACTCGCCTTTGGAAATGGCCTGGCTGCCGACCAGTTGGCTGCCGCGACCGTAATCGAGCTGTGCCAGCCCGAGGTCGGCCTGAGCAGTTTCCAGCAGGGCACTTTCCACGGCGCTGTCGAGGCGCAGGAGTGGTTGACCGGCCTTGACCTTTTGCCCTGACTCGAACTGCAAATCGATGACGGTACCATCGGTCTCCAGGCTCAGGTCCACGCCCTGCAATGCCTTGAGCGTGCCAACGGTAGGCAGGCGGGCTTGCCATGGGCGCTCGGTGGCGGTGGCCACGGCAACGCTGACGGCCGGTCTGGGCACAGAGAAGCCTTGAACCATCGTGTAGATCGAGAAGGCTTTGTACGCGGCCAGGACCAGCACAATCAGTAGAACAACACCCAACATGATCAGCATGCGGCGACGCAGCATATCCAGTTCCTTGGAGAAAATCAGGTGAGACAGTGGGGGCACATTACCGGGAGTGTAGAGGGTAATCCAACTGCTGTTTTTACAGGTTGCGAGGTATTAGAGAGGTGAAAGCCTGAAAAGATTCGCCGCCTCGGGTCGCGCCTGCGGGGTGTACGTCATCCCGATGCAGGCGCGGCCCAAAGCGGCGACTTTTTCAATGATTCAGGCCATCAGATGCAGATGGTTGTCCCAGAGCCCTGCGGGTAGCTCCAGCGGTTTTGCAACAAGGTTTGTCTGGCGGCAGTCGTAGTAGCGGCAGCGTCCCTGGCCCGAGGTCACGACAAAACCATCGGCCACGGCGCCGACCCCGGCGCAATCGGGCAGTGGCGCGTCCAGGCGTACTTCACCGCTGTCCAGGTCCCAGATGAAAAAACGGTTGCCCCGCGGTGCGGTCAACGCCACCAGGCGCAGGTCGCTGTGTACCGCGACGCTGGCGGTGTAGTGCCCCATGGCCTGCAACTGGTGCTCGGGCACCGGGAACGCGACGAAGGGCTGACCGGGTCGCTTGATCGCCAGCAACTCCGACGACTCGTGGGCCGCGCCCATGAACTGCTGGCTGGCGACGATGGTGCCGTCGCTGGCGATGGCCAGATGGCGCACGCTGTTCATCTGTTGGGCGAGGGTTTCCTTGCTCAGCAGGGTGCCGTCGCGGTGCATCAGGACCAGGCTCGGTTCCATGGCGTTGAGGTTCATCTCCACCCGGCTTTCGGCCTCGGTGCGAATCCCGCCGTTGGCCACCACCAGGGTTTCGCCATCGGGCATCCACGACACCTGGTGCGGACCGAGGCCGTGGGTGGAAATCTCACCGCTGTGCACCAGCCGTTCGCCTTCGAACTTATACACGCCGAGCAGGCCGCGACCCGGATCGGTGGTGTCGTTTTCGGTGGCGTACAGCCAATCGCCGCTGTGGTGAATGACCGCGTGTCCGTAGAAGTGCCGGTTCGGCTGTGACACCACGGTTTGCAGGAGCGCGCCGTCGCGCAGGTCGATCAGGTAGCTCTCGGTACCCGGACGGCGAGCGACGAACAGCGCAATCGGCAGTGTCGGGTGGTTGACGATGTCGTGGCAACGCTGGCCGACCCGGGTGGCGAACACCTGGGTGCCATCGAGCCGATAACCGACGGCGTAATGCTGGCCGTCGGTATCGTCCCGCGCCGAAAGCAATAACGGACTCCTGTCCTTTTGCTTGAACAGCGTCCAGCCGCCCAGCGTCACTGCACCCAGCAGCAAACTACCTAATGTCAGAACCTGGCGTCGCAGCATGGAACTGGCCCTCATCAGTCACCGTCGTTGGCGTTGAAGCCCAGCTGGATGCCCAGTGCCTTGGCCAGATCAGCCTCGTGCAGGCGATGGACGACGTTGAGGCTGTCATACAGCTCGTTGAGTTGCTGGCGGCCGGCATCGTCATTGAGCATGTCGGTCAGCGAGCGCTGGTTGCCAGCAAACAGTTTCAGCGAGGCGGCATAGGCCGCATCGATCTTGTCGGCCAACGGCTTCTGCTCGCTCGGCAACAGGCTGCGCAGGCCTTTGTTATCCACACCTTCCCAGACTGTCCTGGCGGCCGCGAGGCTGGCTTCGAGGCTGGTCAGGGACGCCTGGCTGCGCCATGCATCGGCCTGGAACGGTTGCGGCACGCCCTTGCTCTGGCGGCCCATTGGCGTGCCGAGTTTTTTCTTCAGGGTGTCGATGGCGGTGACTTGCACGCGTAGCAGATCGGCGATCGCTTCGTGGGAGTCCGCATAGCGCTGGTTCGGGAATTTGCTCATTTGCGCGAGCATGCCGTCGGTGTTGTTCCAGGTTTGCAGAATCTCTTCGGCCAATTGCTTCTGGCGTTCGCCGATGGCGATCAGCAGCGGGCAGTATTTGCTCTTCTGCTCAGCGTTGGCCACGTCAGGCTTGCTGTCGAACAGAATGTATTCGTAGGCCGAGAGGCCCTGTACCACAACGCTGGACTTGGCCAGGGCGGCGGCATCGATTTGCGGCTGGGCGGTGACCAGTTGCTCGACCTGACGGCCGACCAGGTTTTTCTTGTCCGGCCAGAACTGCACTTGCCACGAACGGTTGCCTTCGGCCAGCGGCCCGATCAGCAATGGTTGCAGCTCGGCCCAGGCTTTTTGCGCATGCAGGAAGTCGGCACGGGCAGTTTCCAGGTTTTCCTTGCCTTCGCAGTAGGCGAGGGCGCTGACCGCTAATTGACGATCGGCTTCAACCCAGCGGGTGTAGGTCGGCAGGATCACCGACTTGGCAATGGCCGCCGACGTGACCGCTTGCGGGTCCTGGGGCGAGCAGGCGCCCAAGGCAAGTGCGACAAGGCTGGTGAACAACAGTTTGGGACGGAACATGTCGGGCTCCCGCGAATGGAATGCGTGTTAAAGGGAATTCAGGAACGCCAGCAACGCAGCGCGTTGCTCGGCATTGAAAGACAAAACCTGTTGCTGCGCCGCTTTTGCCTCGCCGCCATGCCAGAGCACGGCTTCGAGCAGGTTGCGGGCGCGGCCGTCGTGCAGGAACTGGGTGTGGCCGCTGACCGCCTGTGTCAGGCCTATGCCCCACAACGGCGGGGTACGCCATTGGCGGCCGCTGGCCTGGAACTCGGTACGGTTGTCGGCCAGGCCGTCGCCCATGTCATGCAACAGCAGATCGCTGTACGGGCGAATCACTTGATTGGCCAGTTCAGGTTCGGCGGCGTTGGCGGCGGTGGTGTATTTCGGTGTGTGACAGGACTGGCAACCGGCCTGATAAAACAGGGTCTTGCCGGCCAGCACTTCAGGTGCGCTGACGTCACGACGGGCCGGTACGGCGAGGTTTCGGCTGTAGAACAGCACCAGGCGCAGGATGTTGTCGCTGACTTCCGGCTCGCCGTTGGGGCCATTGCCACTGGGTGCCTGTTTGCAAGCCGTTTGCGCGTCCGTGCAGTCATCAACGGGTCTTAGGCTGGTCGTGAGTCCCATATCACCCGAAAACGCGTGGACATTCTGTTGATTGAGATTCGGTTGTCCGGCTTTCCAGCCAAATCGTCCCAGAACGGTCTTCTGTTGGGCGTCATCCCAGACCCGGTTCGGGCGTCCGCTGATGCCGTTGTTCGCCTTGGCCTGTGCCTCGGCGTTGGCCAGGATTGCTTCGTCGGGGATCGCTTCGAGCAAGCCCAGGCCAATCATCGGCGGCGCCACGCGGGCCGAGAAACGGGTGTCGGGGTGCATCGGGCCGTAGCCCAGCTGGGTGATGTTCAGGCTCGGTTTGCGCAACTCGACTTCGGTGCCGTCCTTGAAGCGAACCGGCACGGCGGTGTAATCGACCCGCACTTTGCCTTCGGGGGCCACGCCGGGTACGGCCATGTCCTGGAACTGACCGCCGTAGACGGGCTCCGGCACTACACCGAGCTGTTCGATGACCTTGGCATACACCGGGGCGTCGGGAATCGACAGTCGTACCAGCATCGACACGGCGTTCACATCGTCGGGAGTCGGCGGATGGCCGCGGCCGTCCTTGATGTGGCAGCCCTGGCAGGCATTGGTGTTGAACAGTGGACCGAGGCCATCGCGAGCGGTCGTCGTCGACGGGGCGATCACCCAAGGGCTGCGGATGAAACTGTTGCCGACACTGAAATCCACGCGCCGTGACGGCGGCAGGTTCGCCGAGGGCATGGAAAACGCGTTCTGATCGGTCTTGCGCACCGTCGCACTGCCGCCGGAGCGGGCTTCACCAGGCTCGGCCTGGGTGAATTTCGGGGCGTCATCGCAGGCACTCAGGCCCAGGGCCAGAAACAGTGCGGACAAGCGAAGAGGCAGCGAGGGCATCAGACATCCTGCAAGACGAGCAAAACAAGGGCGCAAAGTCTAACAGGGGATGGGAATTTGAATAAGAGGAATTATCGTTTGCTTGATGTGGGACAGGTAATTTGGCTTGCCCATAATCCCCTGTAGGAGCGAGCCTGCTCGCGATTGCAATGTGTCATCCAAAACTGATGTCGACTGACATGGCCCCATCGCGAGCAGGCTCGCTCCTACAGTTGTTTGTGTTATGGCCGACAAAAAAGGCGACCCGAAGGTCGCCTTATTACTCACTCAGCCAGCATTGATCAGAATTCGTGATCAGCGTTGTCCGGGTTCAGGTCGTTGATGCCCAGTTTGCCAGCGGCGGCTTCGATCGAACCGGTCTGCTTGACCAGGGAAGCGATGGCGTCACGGACGATCTGATTGCCCGCGGTGTTGCCGGCAGCGATCAATTGGTCGTAGTGCTCACCCTTGTTGGCATGGTCGACCATGACCTGAAGCTTGGCTTCAGTGGCGGCCAGGTCGTCTTTGAGCGCGGTGTCGGCAGCCGGGTCGGCTTTGGCCACCAGGGACGACAGGCTGGCGCCGGTCATTTTGGTGCCATCAACACGGGTGTATTCGCCCAGGTACACGTTACGAATGCCCTTGGCATCGTAGAAGTGCGAGTTGTGGGTGTTGTCGCTGAAGCAATCCTGTTCGTCTTCCGGGGAGTTGGCTTCCAGGGAAACCTTCATGCGCTCGCCCGCCAGTTCGCCGAGGGACAGGCTGCCCATGCCGAACAGCATTTTGCGCAGGCCGGTTTCAGCCGGTTCCGCTTCCAGGGTGGCGCGGTAGTTGTCGGCCACGTTCGGCTTCCAGTTGCCGACCATTTCTTCCAGGTCGCTGACCAGCAGCTGAGTCACGGACTTCAGGTAGGCACGACGACGATCGTTGTGGCCGCCGGTAGCGCCTTTGCCTTCCAGGTAGTCCGAAGCCGGACGGTTGCCGGCGCCAGGGCCGGTGCCGTTCAGGTCCTGGCCCCAGAGCAGGAATTCGATGGCGTGGTAGCCGGTGGCGACGTTGGCCTCGGAACCGCCCAGCTCGTTCAGGCTGGCGAGTTTTTCCGGGGTGATGTCTTTGACATCGACCTTGTCTTCGCCGATCTGCACTTTAGTGTTGGCGATGATGTTGGCAGTGGCGCCCGGGTTGCCCAGGGCGTGTTCGTAGGATTTGTCGACGTAGTCGATCAGGCCTTCGTCCAGCGGCCAGGCGTTCAGCTGACCTTCCCAGTCGTCAACGATGGTGTTACCGAAGCGGAACACTTCGCTCTGCAGGTAAGGCACGCGAGCGGCAACCCAGGCAGCCTTGGCGGCTTTCAGGGTGTCGGCGTTCGGCTTGGCGAGGAAGGCGTCTACGGCGGTTTGCAGGGTCTTCGCGGTGGATTCGGCATCGCTGTAAACGGCGAAAACGATGTCGGCGTAATGGGCGACAACGGCTTTGGCGGCGGCTTCGTCGACTTTACCGGCAGCGGCAGGCGCAGCGGCTGGAGCAGCCGGGGCAGCGGCAGTGCTGGCAGCTGGCGCGGCAGCTTTTTCCTGGTCTTTACCTTCGCCACAACCGGCGAGGGAAATAGCGATGGCCAACAGACTGGCGGTAGCCAGAGGCATACGAATCATGGCGAACATCCTGCTTCGTTAGGGGTGGTGTCGTGCTATGCGCACGCAAAACTGCGACATAATGCAAATCTTTCGCATTATGTGTAAAGGGTTGTACCTGTAAATATTTCTTATTCACTGTGGGAGCGAGCCTGCTCGCGATGGACGTGAACGATGACGCGTTCATTCTGAATGAGCGTATTGCTCTCAGGTTCATCGCGAGCAGGCTCGCTCCTACAGGGATTTACAAAATAGCGGCGTTGCTGCGTTGGGCTTGCTTCAGGTATAGGCCCAGTTCCCGTGCCGGCAACGGCTTGCTGTAGTGATAGCCCTGACCTTCGTGGCAGCCTTCGGAAATGATGTAGGCCTCTTGCTCGGCGGTTTCCACGCCCTCGGCAATCACCTGCATGCCCAGGCTCTTGCCCAGCTGGATGATGGCGCGAACGATGGTCGCATCGTCGTCGTCATCGAGCAGGTCCTGAACGAAGCTCTTGTCGATCTTGATCTTGTCCAGCGGCAGGCTCTTGAGATAACTCAAGGACGAATAGCCGGTTCCGAAGTCGTCGATGGCGATCAGCGCGCCGGAGCGGCGCAGGCTGAGCAAGTGCTGGGCCGCGGTGCTGATGTCTTCCATCAGGCCGGTTTCGGTGACTTCCAGTTCCAGGCTGCGCGGCGGCAGGCGATACATCTGCAGCAGGTTGTTGACCACCCGTGGCAGTTCGGCGTGGTGCAGTTGAACCGTAGACAGGTTCACCGCCATGCGCAGGTCGGAGAAGCCCTGGTCATGCCACTCGCGCAGTTGTTTGCAGGCCTGGTCCAGCACCCATTCGCCGATGGCAATGATGGTGCCGTTCTGTTCGGCCAGGGGGATGAACAGGTCTGGCGGCACCATACCGTGCTCGGGGTGTTGCCAGCGAATCAGGGCTTCGACACCCACCACACGGTTGTCGCGATAGCTGATCTGCGGCTGGTAGACGAGGTAGAACTGATTGCGGATCAACGCATCGCGCAGGTCTTTTTCCAGCTCGCGGCGGCGGCGCATTTCGGTGTCGACGCTGGCGATATAGAACTGATAGCGGTTGCGCGAACGGGTCTTGGCCAGCGTCATGGTCTGCTCGGCCTTTTGCAGCAACTTTTCGGTGCTGTTGCCGTCCTCGGGAAACAGGGTGATGCCGATGGTGGCGCGCAGGCGGATCTCCTGATGGTCAAGGGCAAACGCCGCTTCCAGATCATCGAGAATGCTTTGCGCCAGCTCGGCGGCTTCGTAGGGCTGTTCGATGTCGGCCTGGACCAGGGCGAACTGGTCGCCACCTAGGCGGGCGAGGGCGCCCAGGCGCCCGCTATGACCGCGCAGGCGATCGGCCAAGGCCAGCAACAACTGGTCGCCGGTCTGATAGCTGAACTGCTCGTTGATGCCCTTGAAGTCATCCAGGCCGACACACAACACGGCGACCCGGCGCTGCAATTTGCCGGCATCGATGAGGATCTTGTCCAGTTGCTGCTGCAATTGCTGGCGGTTCGGCAGCCCCGTCAGGAAATCGTACTGGGACATGCGCACCAGGCTGTTTTCCGCTTCGTGGCGCAGATGGGTATTGCGTTCGATGGATTCGAGCAACTGGTTGGCGGTGTTGATCCAGATGCCCAGTTCGTTATTCTCGTGCCCCTTGAGCAGCGGAATCTTGTGTTCGCTGGGGCGATCCGGATTGATTTCCGTGAGGTGCTCGATGATCCGCGACAGCGGCTTGGTCAGCAGCCAGTGGTAGACCAGATACAACACCAGCCCCATGGCGAGCGCGCGCAGTACGCCGGAAATGAAGATGATCACCGAGCTGACAATGAACTCTTGGCCGTAGGTGGCGGTATCGAGGGTGATGCTCAGGTCGCCGTAATACTCGCTGTAGGGCCCGCGACCGACCAGCTGGGTGGTGAAGGTGCGTTCCTTGCCAAGAATCAGGTCGGTCAGCCAGCGACTGTTGGAGTGCTGCAACTCTCGGGATTTTTGCGCGAGCATGGCTTCGTTGGGATGGCCGATGGAGGCCTTGCGCACGGCGGCGTCCTGAAACAGGCCCTCGATCACCTGCATGCCCATTTCCCGGTCCAGGCTATAGACGGCCTGGGTCGAGGGGTCGCGAAACATGTCGAGGATGCGTTCGGCATCGCTGGCGACGGCCTGGCGTGTTTTATAGGCATCGAACACAATCTGCGCGCAGCTCAAGACCACGCCGACGATCAATGCCGACAGGAGCACGACCCGGAGTAACTTCACCGACAAGCTGTTCTTGAGTTCCAGCTTCAAAGGGTTATTCCTTGTTCCGTGCGGGTAGCATCAAGTTGCCATGAGTATTGGCAATCCCGTGATGGCAGTCAAAGGGACTATCACCCTTGGGGGATTTTGCCTTCAGCTTGGCCGATTTGCAGTTGTCTTGACGAGTTAGCCTATTAGCACTGTGTCGGTTGTCGAGTCCTTCAACTTGAGGGGCGGGGTGGAGATATTTTCCTTTTGTTTGATGTTAGTCGTCCGCGGCGTTGGGGCAAGGGGGGCAAGACTTGTTTCATCATGGGAAATTGTCCTGGGTTGCTCGCTCAGGCGGCCTGATAGCCGACCTGATTTCGCGGATGTATTACTCCGTAGGAGCTGCCGAAGGCTGCGATCTTTTGATCTTGTTTGTCAGTAATTCAGTAATAAAGCCAAAAGATCGCAGCCTCGTTGCACTCGACAGCTCCTACGGGGAAATGCGTACGCATGAAGAACCAGGCCTGACAGCCGACCAATTTCTTGCAGATGTCCCCGATCCCTGTGGGAGCTGGCTTGCCTGCGATGGCGGCCTGACAGCCGACCAATCTCCCACGTCTCTAAGCTGATTGTTCCCACGCTCCCGCGTGGGAACGCTGCCAGAGAAACTCCGCGTTACGTTTTTGCGGGTTGACGCGGTGTAGGAAACCGCCAGAAGTTTCCCACGCAGTTTTCAGGTTGCCCGTCGGAAGCGGACTCAATAGCCTCTGAGGGTCGCTGAAAACTCAGCGATCGGGTGTGAGAACCCGGCGAGTCATAGTCATCCAGTGCCAGTATCCGCATAATTGCCGCCAGCTTATCCGCTGTCTGTAAATGCGTTATGGCGGCTGTGTGCGGGCAGACTTTTGTCTGGCCGGGTGCCTATGACCGGTTTCTCACCTCGCACATAGCTGCCACCTCTTTGCCGTGTGAGAACGGCAATGGGTGGCACCCACCGCATAGGAATATTTCAGTGGATAAATTAATCCCCGATCCGCCCTTAAATACAGCCAAACCCTACACCCCCAACACCATGTTCATGATCGTCCCGGATATGGATACCGAATCCCTGCTGGCCCACGCTTGTGAGTCATTGGCTTCGGCCAACGTCATGGCGAGTGATTTCGCCACCTTCCTGACCGGCCCTCAGCGCAATACGGCGTTGGCCATTGCGCAGATCATCATGCTGGCGGAGCTGGCGGTGAATCGTGCGTTGGATAACGTCGATCCACAGTAGTTGGCAGGCTGAACGCGTTATCGTTCTTCGCAAGCAGGCTCGCTCCCACTGGCTCGGTGGTGACCTGTGGGAGCGAGCCTGCTCGCGAAGACGGCGGGACAATCACCACCGTTCCTTTGCTCATACTTCTTCCATAAAAAAACCCGGCTAAAAAGCCGGGTTTTTTTGACTGGCGTCGAGCTTAAGCGGTGAAGGTTTTGCCTTCGAACTGCTCAGCCACGAACTTCCAGTTGACCAGGTTCCAGAACGCTTCGACATACTTCGGACGCAGGTTGCGGTAGTCGATGTAGTAAGCGTGCTCCCAGACGTCGCAGGTCAGCAGCGGGGTGTCGCCGTTGGTCAGCGGGTTGCCGGCGCCGATGGTGCTGGCCAGGGCCAGGGAACCGTCAGCCTTTTTCACCAGCCAGCCCCAACCGGAACCGAAGGTGCCGATGGACGTCTTGCTGAACTCTTCCTTGAACTTGTCGAACGAACCGAAAGCCGCGTTGATGGCTTCAGCCAGAGCGCCGGTTGGTTGACCGCCGGCGTTTGGCGCCAGGCAGTTCCAGTAGAAAGTGTGGTTCCAGACCTGAGCGGCGTTGTTGAAGATACCGCCCGAGGAAGTCTTGACGATTTCTTCCAGGGTCTTGCCTTCGAACTCGGTGCCTGGCACCAAGTTGTTCAGGTTCACGACGTAGGTGTTGTGGTGCTTGTCGTGGTGGAACTCCAGGGTTTCCTTGGAGATGTGCGGCTGCAGGGCATCGTGTGCGTACGGCAGTGGCGGCAATTCGAAAGCCATGATGATTCTCCTAATCAGGTCAGTTGCGGTGAGCGCAAGGCCGATCACGGGCGGCCAGACAAGCGCCGGGGAGTTTGTACTCTTTGCGGCGCAGGGAGTCGGATCATAGCACCGGGGGGGCGGCATAACCACGCAACAACTGTGTGGAATAGAGGTTCCGCCAATCAGCTGGCCGCGATCAGTTGCAGCGCTACGGCAAACATCATCACCGCCACCAACAGATCGAGAATTCGCCAGGTGCTCGGGCGGGCGAGCCACGGTGCCAGCCATGCCGCACCAAGGGCCAAGGTGAAAAACCACAACAGCGAGGCACTGGCCGCGCCGACTACATAAGCGCCGGGCTCGGTTTGTTGAGCGCCCAGGGAGCCGATCAGCAAAACGGTGTCCAGATAGACGTGCGGATTGAGCAAGGTCACCGCCAGCGCGCTGAGCATGACTGCCCGCAGCGAGCGTACGGTCTGGTTTTCGCCCTGCTCAAGGCTCTGCTTCGAAAAGGCCCGGCGCAGTGCCTGGCTGCCGTACCACAACAGGAACGCTGCGCCGCCCCAGCGGGCAATGGCCAGCAGCGTCGGGTTCTGCGCCAGCACCGTCGCCAGGCCAAATACCCCGGCAGCCACCAACAGGGCGTCGCAGGCCACGCAGAGCGCCGCCACCGGCAGGTGATGTTCACGCCGCAGGCTTTGCGCCAGGACAAACGCATTCTGGGTGCCGATCGCCATGATCAGGCCGAAGGCCACCAACAGGCCGTTCACATAACTTTGCCACATGATTTTTTACTCCGCGTTGGCTGCCAGATCCCGCAGCACTTGCAGGGCACGGTCGGCGTCGGCCTGGCCGACAAACAGATGGTCGTGGTAGTAGCCGGCAATCACGTTGCAGCTGATTCCTGCCTGGCCAAGCGCCGTGGCGAATGCGGCGGTCAGGCCGACCGCTTCGAGGGCTGAATGTACGTTCAAGGTGATCCAGGCGGCGATGTAGTCGAAGCTGAACCCGGCCTTTACGGCACGGGAACGTTCGAGAATCACGGTCAGGCCTTCCTGCTCGCGAAAGCTGCCGACAATTTCCAGATCCGTAGGCAACTTGCCGTCGCGCAAAGTGCAGAACACGTATTCGCCAGCGTTGAGCTGCGGGCTCATGCTGCGCAGCAGCGTTGCCAATGAAGTTTCGCCAGCCATGTGGGTGATCCTTGTTCAAGAGTTCATGCTGGTCATTGTCCTTGTGAAGGCTGTATAAGAAAAACCAATCTTGCTGATCGCTCATTAGGAAAACTGATGTTCGACTATAAATTGCTTTCTGCCCTGGCCGCCGTGGTCGAACAGGCCGGTTTTGAACGGGCGGCCCAGGTGCTGGGCTTGTCGCAATCGGCGATCTCCCAGCGCATCAAGCTGCTGGAAGCGCGGGTTGGCCAACCGGTGCTGGTGCGGGCCACGCCGCCAACGCCGACGGAAATCGGTCGGCGGTTGCTCAACCATGTGCAGCAGGTGCGATTGCTTGAACGGGATCTGCAAAGCCTGGTGCCGGCGCTGGATGAAGAGGGCCTGCCGGAACGCCTGCGGATCGCCCTGAACGCGGACAGCCTGGCCACCTGGTGGGCGCAGGCGGTGGGCGAGTTTTGCGCGGAACAGCATCTGCTGATGGATCTGGTGGTCGAAGACCAGACCGTCGGCCTCAAGCGCATGCGCGCCGGTGAAGTGGCGGCCTGCGTCTGCGCCAGCGAGCGCCCTGTGGCGGGTGCGCGCAGCGTGTTGCTGGGGGCCATGCGTTACCGTGCGCTGGCCAGCCCCGCCTTTATTGCCCGGCATTTTCCGCAGGGCGTACGCGCCGATCAGTTGTCCCGGACCCCGGCGCTGGTGTTTGGTCCGGACGACTTCCTGCAGCATCGCTACCTTGCGTCCCTGGGCGTCGAGGGCGGTTTCGAACACCATTTGTGCCCGTCCTCCGAAGGTTTCATTCGTCTGACGGAAGCCGGGCTGGGCTGGGGGCTGGTCCCGGAACTGCAGGTACGCGAGCAACTGCAAAGGGGCGTATTGCAGGAGCTGCTGCCAGATAAGCCGATCGATGTGCCGCTGTACTGGCATCATTGGCGTAATGGCGGTCAGTTGCTGGGGCTGCTCACCGATCAATTGGTCAGCGCATCGAAGCAATGGCTGGTGCCCTTGGACTGACGCGCAGCGTCAAGACCTCACGTAATACGCAAAACGAAATATTCGGAGCAATTCATGAAGATTCTGGTTACCGGCGCAAGCGGCTTCATCGGCGGGCGCTTTGCGCGTTTTGCCCTGGAGCAGGGCCTGGACGTGCGGGTCAACGGTCGCCGGGCCGAGAGTGTGGAGCATCTGGTACGCCGCGGAGCCGAGTTCATCCCGGGCGACTTGAGCGACCCGGAACTGGCGCGCGAGCTGTGTTCGGACGTCGAGACCGTGGTGCATTGCGCCGGCGCAGTCGGTTTGTGGGGACGTTATCAGGACTTCCATCAGGGCAACGTCCAGGTCACCGAGAACGTGGTCGAAGCCTGCCTGAAGCAACGGGTTCGGCGGCTGGTGCATTTGTCGTCGCCGTCGATCTACTTCGATGGTCGCGATCACCTGGGTCTGACCGAAGAACAGGTGCCCAAGCGCTTCAAGCACCCTTTCGCCGCTACCAAGTACCTGGCCGAACAAAAAGTCTTCGGCGCCCAGGAGTTCGGCCTCGAAACCCTGGCCCTGCGCCCGCGTTTCGTCACCGGGGCCGGCGACATGAGCATCTTCCCGCGCCTGTTGAACATGCAGCGCAAGGGGCGCCTGGCAATCATCGGCAACGGTCTGAACAAAGTTGATTTCACCAGCGTGCAAAACCTCAACGAAGCGTTGCTCAGCAGTTTGCTCGCCAGCGGTTCTGCGCTGGGCAAGGCTTACAACATCAGCAACGGCACGCCGATTCCCCTGTGGGACGTAGTCAATTACGTCATGCGCAACATGGAAGTCCCACAGGTAACCCGCTACCGTTCCTACGGCCTGGCCTACAGTGTGGCGGCGCTCAACGAAGGGGTGTGCAAGTTGTGGCCGGGGCGTCCCGAACCGACGCTGTCGCGTCTGGGCATGCAGGTCATGAACAAAAATTTCACCCTGGACATCAGCCGCGCCCGGCATTATCTGGATTACGATCCCAAGGTCAGCCTCTGGACGGCCCTCGATGAATTCTGTGGCTGGTGGAAGGCTCAGGCTATTCGATGATGTCAGGACAACGACCCCTTACTGAACCGGATACGGGACTTCAGGGTCAATGGTTACGGCTGTGGGGTTTATACTGCGCGGCATAAAGCCATCATTTGTTTCACTAAGGTTGATTCAATGTCCATGCGTAACGATGCCAACGACGACTTCGACGATGTACCGAGCTTGCGTGCAGACGTTCTCGACGACGATTTTCCGCCCACTGCCCGCACGGTCGTGCATTCGCGCACGGCGCCGGTGGTGAAGGTCAAGGCGGCGAGCACCGGCCCCCTGTGGGCGTTGGTCGGGGCGCTGATCTTTGCGTTCGCGGGCCTGGCCTGGTGGAGCTTCCAGCAGATCTCCCTGATGGAACAGCAACTGGTGGCGACCCAGGAAAGCTTCGCGCGGATCAGTGAGGAAGCGGCAGGGCGCTTGCAGGATATTTCCGGAAAGGTTGTTGCCAGCCAGACCAACGTCACCACTGACAGCGAGGCCTTGAAACTGCAAATCCGCCAGCTGGAAAGCAAGCTCCAGGACCAGAGCGCCCAACAGCAAGGTGTTGCCGGCCAGGCCTCGGACCTGGACAAGCGACTGGCACAGATGACCGCGCAAACCAGCGAACTGGACAAGCGTCTGGTGCAGTTGACTGCCCAGGACACCGAACATCAGACGGCCAATACGCAGTTGCAGGCCCAGGTCAAAGCCTTGAGCGCTGAATTGGCCGCCCTGAAAAGTGCCCCGTCCGACGCTGAAAAACTCGATGCACAGCTGAAAAGCCTGGGCGCCGATATTGTCTCGCTGAAAAAGCAAGGCAACCCGAGCGCTGCCATCGAACGTCTTGAGCAAGACATGATTGTGCTCAAAAGCGAACAGGACAATCGCCCGGCCGCCGCGCAGGGTTCGACCAACACTGCCGAGTTCGATGCCTTCCGCAGTCAGGTCACCCGCAACATCAATACCCTTCAGGCGCAGATCCAGAACCTTCAACAGCAACTGCGCGCGCGGCAGTAATTGACCGCTACAGGAACATCAGAAGGATCCATACAAATCCCATTGCCGTCTACGCTCTTGAAACACCACCGGGAACGAGGGATGCGCAATGGGGTTACTGCATAGGTTCGCCTTGCTGTGCGGCATGTTTTTGCTGTACCTGGGCCAGGTGCAAGCCGCCGGGACGGAAAAGGACGACAGCAAGGCGGCCATCGCTCTGCTGGAAAAAGCCCTGGCTTACTACCACGAGAATGGCGACAAGGCCTTTGCTGCGTTCAGCCGCCAGGGTGAGTTTGTCGACAAGGACCGATATGTCTTTGTGCTCGACACCAAGGGCGTGATGCTTGCCAGCGGCGGGCCGTCGTCGGCGCTGATTGACCGGGACGTGTCGCAAGTGCTCGGGCCGGATTTGCAGAAAACCTTCAAGGACGCCCTGAAAGTGCCGGAAGGCAATGGCATTCAGCAGGCGGAATATCGCTGGCAGAACTGGAGCGACGGCAAGGTCGAGCGCAAGCATGTCTACTACCAGCGCATCGGCCAGCGGATTCTGGCGGTCGGTTATTACCTGCCACGGGCCTCCGCCGAACAGGCCATGGCCTTGCTGAATAAAGCGGCAACCGATCTGGCCAAAGACGAAAAGGGCACCCTGACGGCGATCAATTCCCTCAAGGGCGGCTACCTGCAGGATGACCTGTACGTATTTGTCGTCGACCTGGACACCCAGCGTTACGTGGCCCACGGCACCAACCTGCGGCTGATCAATACCGACTTCAGCAAGATCCTGGACCCGGAAGGCAAACCGGTGGGCGAGCCGATTCTGGCATTGATGGCCCAGCAGGATGATGGCGAATACGAATATCGCTGGAAAAACCCGGTGACCGGCAAGGTCGAGAACAAACATGCCTACCTGAAGAAGGTCGGGCATTTTCTGGTGGCGGTCGGGTATTACAGCCCTTGAATGGTAGTGGCTGTGAGACCGCTATCGCGAGCAGGCTCGCTCCCACATTGGATCTCCAGTGATTGCAGAGTTTGTGTACGCCAGAGAACCTGTGGGAGCGAGCCTGCTCGCGAAGGCGGGCGACTCGGTCTATCTAGCGAACCTTGTCCTCGCGCCCGCGCAACAACATGTTCGGCATGGCAATCGCCGCCGCCAGCCCCAGCAGTGAAACGGCGGCGCTGACCGTCAGCAGATGCCGGAACGTCAGCAACAATTCGGCACGCAAGGCGTTCTGCGCATCACCCGGCGCGGCATTCAACCCGTCCAGCAACACATTCCCCGAACTGCCTTCGGCAATCAGTGACGAACTGGCCAGGTGCGCGAAACTCGAATCCTGCAACAACGCCAACAGCAGCGCCGACATCAACGCCACACCCACGGCACCACCCAGCGAACGGAACAGATTGGTGGTGCTGGTGGCCACGCCGATGTCTCGCTGCTCCACCGAGTTCTGCGTGCCGACCAATGACGTCGGGAACTGCATGCCGGAGGCAATCCCGCAGAGAAGCATGAACAGACTGCTCAAGACGAACGCCTGCGGCGGGCTGAATGCCATGCCGATAATCGAGACAGGCATCAGCGCTGCACCGGCAAGGATCATCGGTTTGTAGCGCCCGGTCACCGAGGTGCGGCGGCCGGCGAAATACGCGCCGATCGGCAAACCCATGGCCAGCGGCAGCAGGTGCAGGGCGGCGCTGTCGGCACCGGCGCCGGTGACGCTCTGAAAGCGCAGCGGCATCAATACGATCAGCGAGATGGCCTGGAAACTGGTGAAGAAAATCGTGCACCAACACAGGATCGCGTTGCGGTTGGCGAACAGATGCATGGGCAGCAACGGCTCCCGTGCCCGCCGCTCGTGGACGACAAACAGCCCCAGCACCAGCACTGCACTAGCCAGCAGCGCCAACACTTCGGCACTGCGCCACGAATGGCCCTGACCGACCTGCGTTATGCCCAGTAACAACGCCGTCAGCCCGATGATCATCAGCACGGTGCCCAGGTAATCGATGATCGGTTTGCGTTGCGGAATCGGCAGGCCCACCAGCGTGCGATGGGCCACCAGCCAGGCACCCAGGCCCAGCGGCAGGTTGATCAGGAACACCCAGCGCCAGGACAGGTATTCGGTCATGTAGCCGCCAAGCACCGGGCCGGCCACGCTGGCCACGGCATACATGCTGCTGAAATAGCCCTGGTAACGACCGCGCTCCCGTGGCGGCACGATGTCACCGATGATCGCCTGGCTCACCGAGATCATTCCGCCGGCGCCGATGCCCTGGAGGATCCGCGCCAGCACCAGTTGCTCCATGCTCTGGGCCATGCCGCAGAACACCGACGCCAGGGTGAACAGGCCCATGCCAAACAGCATCAGCTTGCGCCGCCCGTACAGGTCGCCCAGTTTGCCGTAGATTGGCACCGCCACGGTCATGGCCACCATGTAGCCGGAAATCACCCAGGCCAGCAGGCTGACGTCCTTGAATTGCGCGGAAATGGCCGGCATCGAAACGGCGACGATGGTCTGGTCCAGCGCCCCGAGAAAGATCGCCAGCATCAGGGCGATCAGCACGCTGCGGATCGCTGGTTTAGGCGTTTCAGGCTGGTGGAGATTGGTCACGGGAAAACCTGCGGGCAGTGATTGACCCGCAAGTGGCAAGGCGAGCGGGGATGCTCGCCAGTGTAAGTCGGTAGGAAGCTATTCGATAGCCTCATAAGGAAGCCCGACATAGTTTTCTGCAATGGTTTTTCGACCCGCTTCGGAGCCGACAAAATACTCCAGCTCCGATTCGGCAATGCGCTGGCTGAACGCATCGTGGTCGTCGAAACGGTGCAGCATCGAGGTCATCCACCAGGAAAACCGCTCGGCCTTCCACACCCGACGCAGGCAGATTTCCGAATATTTCTCCAGCAGATCAAGGCGATCTTCGCGGTAAACCTTGAGCAGGATATTGAACAGCGTACTGACGTCACTGGCCGCCAGGTTCAGGCCCTTGGCGCCAGTGGGCGGGACAATGTGCGCGGCATCGCCGACCAGGAACATGCGCCCGTATTGCATCGGTTCGACGACGAAGCTGCGCAGTGGCGCGATGCTTTTTTCGATGGATGGACCCGTTACCAGTTTGTCCGCCAACTGTTGTGGCAGTCGCGACTTGAGTTCGTCCCAGAAGCGTTGATCCGACCAGTTATCCACATGATCGCTGGTGGGTACTTGCAGGTAATAACGGGTGCGTGTCGGCGAGCGCATGCTGCACAGGGCAAAACCGCGCTCATGGCGGGCGTAGACCAGCTCTTCGTGGACCGGCGGGGTATCGGCCAGGATCCCGAGCCAGCCGAACGGATAGATCCGTTCGAATACTTTCAGGCTGTCGGCGGGAATCGATTGCCGCGCCACTCCATGGAAGCCGTCGCAACCGGCGATGTAGTTGCAATCGAGACGATACAGCTCGCCGTCCTTCTCAAAAGTGACAAACGCTTCGTCGGTTTTCATGCCGTGGGGAACGACGTTGTCGGCTTGATAAATCGTCTGCGCGCCAGCCTCCCGACGAGCGGCCATCAGGTCGCGGGTGACTTCGGTCTGGCCGTAGATCATCACGGTCTTGCCACCCGTCAGGGCGTGCAGATCGATGTGTACCTGGCGTCCGTCGAGGGCCAGTTCGAAGCCGCCATGCACCAGTCCCTCGGCGTCCATGCGCTGACTCACGCCAGCCTGACGCAACAGCTCTACCATGCCTTGTTCAAGCACGCCGGCGCGGATTCGACCGAGTACATAGTCCGGGGTCTGACGTTCGAGAATGAGGGTGTCGATTCCGGCATTGTGCAGCAATTGGCCGAGCAACAAGCCAGAAGGGCCGGCGCCAATGATGGCGACTTGGGTTTTCAGCGTTTTCATTGTTCTTATGACTCGCAAGCTTCACGCGACCAGGGCCGGTGAATGATTTTTATGGATCGAGTGCTTGCATTTTTCCCTTGCGGGTCTGTCAATTGAAGGTGAAAACTGAGCCGATAGCTGTACATTCTGCCAATCGGTGCGATTATCGCCCGCCATCTACTCCGAGGCCTGGATTGAAGTGATGAACAAGCCTGACCTGCCTTCGATTCCAGTGTTCAAGCTCTACGGTGAAAGCCTGGATTGGCCGACCCCGGACTTGCTGCACTGTGAAACCATTTCCAAACGCAGTCGCGAACATCATTGGGAAATCAAACCGCACCGCCATGCTGACTTGTGCCAGTTGCTCTTCGTATTCAAAGGTCAGGCAGAGCTTGAAATCGAAGGCAAGCGAACGCAACTGGTGGAGCCGGCGATCCAGATCCTGCCACCGCTGTCGGTGCACGGCTTTCGCTTTTCCGAGGACGTGGAAGGGTTTGTCGTGACCCTGGCCGCGCCGCTGATCGCCCACCTGCAGATGCAGTTGGGGCAATCGGTCAATGCCCTGGCCCAGTCCGAAAGCTACCCGGCAGGCAAGGACGCCGAGTACCTCAACAGCCTGTTCAGTGCCTTGCAGAACGAATACACTAGCCATCAACCGGCGCGGGAAATGCTCATGCATTCACTGGTCAGCGTGATCGTGGTGTGGGTCAGCCGCCAGGTGATCCAGCGACGCACCGCCATGGCGCGACCGCAGCGGGCCCGGGAATACCTCAACGGGTTTATTCAGCTGGTGGAAGAGACCTATCGCCAGCACGTCAAGGTCGAGGACCTGGCGCACCGGCTGGGGATTTCCGTATCCCACCTCAATGGCACCTGCCGTGAGCTGGCGGGGCAACCGGCGTTGCAGATCATGCACGAACGGCAATTGCTGGAGGCCAAGCGTTTGCTGACCTACACCAGCATGACCATTTATGAAATGTCCGACGTGTTGGGGTTTTCCGATCCGACCAACTTCACGCGCCTGTTCCGGCGTCGAGTGGGGATTTCGCCCAAAGCATTTCGTGACCGCTTGAAGGCCGATCAGGACAACGAAGCCTGACCCCCTTCGTTACCGGAGGGTGTTGAAGGTAGCGTTGTGGGGGATGCAGCGCTCGAAGTTGCAGCTCGCGGCTTCACGGGGCAGATTGCGCAACTGCTCGACGCGCCAGGCCGCAGCGCCATACAGCCCGAGTGTGACCGCACAGGTGATGAAAATCGCGAGGTATCTTCTTGTTCTGATGTTCATGGCGTTGACCTCTGAACGAATACCTGTCGGTATTACTTTGAGCATAGGTCAGCGCCATTGAGTTGCCAGCAATAGCGCGGTATTCAGAACACTGATCACCCCTGTGGGAGCGAGCCTGCTCGCGATGGCGTCGTGTCAGTCAGCAACCCTTTTTGAATGATCCACCGCTATCGCGAGCAGGCTCGCTCCCACATTTTCGATCCGGTTACAGGCCGATATCCCACGCCGGTTCTTCCGGAAATCTAAGCACCAGAAAATCCAGCAAGGTGCGCAACGCCGCCGGCATGTGCTTGCGTGAGGCATACACCGCATACACGTTCATTTGCCGGGGTTCGGCCGTCGGCAGCAGGCGAATCAATTCGCCGCTGTGGAGGTGCACGCCGGCCTGGTACGTGGGCAGCATCGCCACCCCGGCGCCGGCGATCGTTGCGCGCAGCAGCGTGCTGGCCTCGTTGGCGCTGATGTTGCCCTGCACCGGTACAGAAACCTGCTCGCCGTCCTGTTCGAAATGCCACAGGCTTTTGCCGAAGTAGGAGTGGGTCAGGCAATTGTGCAGGCTCAGGTCCTCGACCCGTTGCGGCGCCGGGTGCTCGCGCAAGTAAGCGGGGGACGCGCAGATCACCGAGCGGCAAACCGTCAGGCGGCGGGCGATCAGGTTCGGGTCCAGGTCGTTGCTGGTGCGGATCGCCAGGTCGATGCGCTCATCCACCAGGTTCACGGTGCGGTCGAGCATCTGCATGTCGATGCTGACGCCGGGGTAGCGTCGGACATAGGCGGCCATGGCATCGGCCAGTTGCGCCTGGCCGAAGGAGGTGCTGGCGCTGATCCGCAGCAGGCCGCGCGGCGCGTCATCCGGTTCGCTGACGGCGGCCTGCATGTCCGTGGACAAATCGAGCATCTGCCGACAGCGGGGCAGGATCTCGTTGCCGGCGGCGGTGAGGCTCAACTTGCGTGTGGTGCGATGCATCAGGCGCGCGCCGATCCAGTCCTCCAGTTCCGCCAGATACCGCGATACCACCGGCCGTGACAGCTCCAGATGATCGGCGGCGGCCGACTGGCTGCCGAGGTCGACCACCGTGACGAACACGCGCATTGCTTGAAGACGATCCATGATTTGCCCGCTTTCAGAAACAAACTATGTTCAAGCATCGCATTTTTTGTACTGAGTCAGGCAACTAAGCTCTGTTCCTCTGTAGGAGCGAGCTTGCTCGCGATGGACGTTAACGATAACGCGGGTTACCGGTTAAACGCGGCGTCTTTGAGTCCATCGCGAGCAAGCTCGCTCCTACAAGGGACCACGACAGCCATTGTAATACGGAGCAACAGATGATCGGTTTCACCACTTTAAAGCGCATTTTACTGGTAGGAGTCGCCCTCGGTTTCGCCGCCCATGCAGCCGCCTCGACCCTGACGCTGGATGTCTACAACCCCGGCGAAAAAGCCATCTTCCCGGTGACCTCGGTGCTGGTCAGTGGTGAGAAAGAAGCGATCCTGGTGGATGCGCAATTCGGCAAGTCCCAGGCCGAACAGGTGGTGGAAAAAATCCGCGCTAGCGGCAAGCAACTGACCACCATCTACATCAGCCATGGCGATCCGGATTACTACTTCGGCCTCGATACCCTGACGGCCGCGTTCCCCAAGGCCAAGGTCCTCGCCTCGCAGCCGACCGTCGACCACATCAAGCGAACCGTCGACGGCAAACTGGCGATCTGGGGCCCGAAAATGGGTGCCGACGTGCCGGCCAAAACCATCGTGCCTGGTGTGCTCAAGGGTGACAGCCTGATCCTTGAAGGGCAGAAGTTGCAGGTGGTGGGTCTTGAGGGCCCGCAGCCGGATCGCAGCTTTGTGTGGATTCCGTCGATCAAGGCAGTCGTGGGTGGTGTCGTGGTGGCGCAAAACATCCACGTGTGGATGGCGGACACGCAAACGCCACAGTCCCATGCCGATTGGTTGGCTACGCTGCATTCCATTGAAACCCTGAAACCGCAGACCGTGGTGCCGGGTCATTACCTCGGCGAGAGCGATCGCTCCCTGGCCGCCGTGCAGTTCACCGCCGCTTACATCAAGGCTTTCGACGAAGAAACCGCCAAGGCCAAGGATTCCGCCGCGCTGATCGCGGCGATGAAAAAACGCTTCCCGACCCTGGGTGATGAAAGCTCCCTGGAACTGAGCGCCAAGGTCGCCAAGGGCGAGATGAAGTGGTAACCCGCCTCAACTGAAATCCAAGAAGCTCAACCCACTGGAGAACGTCATGAGCAAAATCGCAATCATCGGTGCCACCGGTCGTGCCGGTAGCCAACTGCTGGAAGAAGCCCTGCGCCGCGGTCACAGCGTTACCGCCATCGCCCGTGATACGTCGAAAATCGACCCGCGTGAAGGTGTGGCCGGCAAGGCCGTCGATGCCCTTGATGCCGCTGCGTTGCAAGCTGCAATTGCGGGCCATGACGTGGTCATCAGCGCGGCGCACTTCGCCACGCTGCCTGCCAACGCAGTCGTTGACCCGGTGAAAAAAGCTGGGGTCAAACGTCTGCTGGTGGTGGGCGGGGCGGGTTCGCTGCTATTGCCCGATGGCACTCGAGTGATCGATAGCGAAGGTTTCCCTGAGGCTTACAAGGCAGAGGCCAGTGCCGGTGCCGAATTCCTCGCAATCTTGCGTGAAGAGCGGGATCTGGACTGGACCTTCCTGTCGCCATCGGCCGAATTTGTCGAGGGCGATCGCAGCGGGAAATTTCGCCTCGGTCAGGATGATTTGCTGGTGAGCAGCGCAGGGCGCAGCTGGATTACCTTTGCCGACTACGCGATTGCGATGCTCGACGAAGTGGAAGCGCCGAAGCATTCGCGGCAGCGGTTTACTGTCGGGTACTGAGTTCAATGATCACCTGTAGGAGCGAGCCTGCTCGCGATAGCGGCGGAGCAGTCAACATTGATTTCGAATGTGAAGCCGTCATCGCGAGCAGGCTCACTCCTACAGGGTGGAGCATCAGAGTTATACGGTTTTACCGCGACTGCGCCTGCTCCACCAACCAGCCCATCAATTCCATCAACTTCGGCGAAGGCCCGGGTTTTTCGGGGAATACCAGGTAATACGCCAGCCCCGTTGTCACCTTCAATTCGAAAGGCATGACCAGCCGCCCGGCATTCAGGTCATCGCCGATCAGCGACCAGTCGCCAATCGCCACCCCCGTTCCCTGGGACGCCATCGACATCGCCAGGTCCAGTGTTTCGAAATGCTGGCCCTTGCCGACATTGGTCAAATGCACATCCGCGGCTTTCAACCAGGCCTTCCAGTCCCGCTCGTCGCGGGTCGGGTGCAGCAACAGGTGTTGTTGCAGATCCGCCGGTGTCTGCAGGGGCATGGGGCCTTCGAGCATCGGTCTGGAACACACAGGCGTGAGTTGTTCGTCGAAGAGTTTTTGCGACATCAATGAATCGTCTGGCGGTGCACCGTACATCACCGCTGCATCGAATTGCTCGCGATGAAAATCCACGCCGTGCTTGACCGTGGTGGTCAGTTCCACCGGCACGTCCGGGCGCTCCCTTTGCCATTGCAACAGACGCGGCAGCAACCAGCGCATGACGCAGGTTGGTGCCTTCAGTTGCAGGGTTTCGCGCTTCTCGCCGATCTGTTCAACGGCCTCGTCGATCAGGCCGAAAATCTGCTGGACCCGTGGCAGCCATTCCCGTCCCTCGGCTGTCAGGTCCAGGCCTCGGGCCAGGCGGATGAACAGCTCATAACCCAGATGATCTTCCAGCCCGGCGATCTGCCGACTCACCGCGCCTTGGGTGATGTGCAGCTGTTCGGCGGCCCGGGTGAAATTGCAGCACTGCGCGGTAATCAGAAAAGTGTGCAGCGCCGGCAGGGGAGGCAGTCGTTTCATTGGGATCCAAGGTATGACGTGAGGACATGGCTAGTATGACTTTTTATCCATTGTTGCGGCTACCTGTCGCCCGTTCCAATGAGGCCATTCCCGGGCCTGCGAATCCATCATAAACACAGCGCATGCCCGGCGTCTCAAACGAACAAAAAGGGCAAAGACATGGCGACGTGCGGCGAAGTATTGGTCAAGTTACTCGAAAACTACGGGGTCGAGCAGGTGTTCGGCATTCCGGGGGTGCATACCGTGGAGCTGTATCGCGGGCTGGCCCGTTCGAGCATCAACCACGTCACGCCACGCCACGAACAGGGCGCCGGCTTCATGGCCGACGGCTACGCCCGCACCAGCGGCAAACCGGGTGTGTGCTTCATCATCACCGGCCCTGGCATGACCAACATCACCACCGCCATGGGCCAGGCCTATGCCGATTCGATCCCGATGCTGGTGATCTCCAGCGTGCAATCGCGCAGCCAGTTGGGCGGCGGTCGCGGCAAGCTGCATGAGCTGCCGAACCAGGGCGCACTGTGCGCCGGTGTCGCGGCGTTCTCCCACACCCTGATGTCGGCGTCGGAATTGCCGGGCGTGCTGGCTCGCGCCTTTGCACTGTTCCAGGCCGGCCGTCCGCGTCCGGTGCACATCGAAATTCCATTGGACGTATTGGTCGAAGAAGCCGATGACCTGCTCAGCAGCCTGCCGGTCAATATCGACCGTGCCGGTGCTTCGCCGAGCGCTGTTTCGCGCATGACTGAATTGTTGGCCGACGCCAAGCGTCCGCTGATTCTCGCCGGTGGCGGGGCCATCGACGCGGCCGTCGAGCTGACTGAACTGGCCGAACTGCTGGACGCGCCGGTCGCCCTGACCATCAATGCCAAGGGCATGCTCGCCTCCGGTCACCCGTTGCTGATCGGTTCGACCCAGAGCCTGGTCGCCACCCGTGCGCTGGTCGCCGAGGCCGACGTGGTCCTGGCCATCGGCACCGAACTGGCCGAGACCGACTACGACGTGACCTTCGCCGGTGGCTTCGAAATTCCTGGCAAGTTGCTGCGCGTCGATATCGACCCGGACCAGACCGTGCGCAACTACCCGCCGCACGTGGCATTGGTGGCCGACTCGCGCAACGCCGCCCAGGCTTTGCTCAGTGCCCTGTCGCACAAATCCCTGGCCGAGCGCAGCAACGATTGGGGCCAGGTGCGTGCCGCCCGTTTGCGTGAAGACCTGTCCGCGACCTGGGACGCACCGACCCTGGCCCAGACCCGTTTCCTCGAAACCGTTCTGCAGGAATTGCCGAACGCGGTATTCGTCGGCGATTCGACCCAACCGGTGTACACCGGCAACCTGACGTTCAACCCGGAGCGTCCGCGTCGCTGGTTCAACTCGTCCACCGGTTACGGCACCCTCGGCTACGCCTTGCCGGCGGCGATTGGCGCCTGGCTGGGTGGCCGCGTCGAAGGTGGCGCGCGTCCTCCGGTGGTGTGCCTGATCGGCGACGGTGGCCTGCAGTTCACCCTGCCGGAACTGGCCAGCGCCGTTGAAGCGCGCACCCCGGTGATCGTGCTGCTGTGGAATAACCAGGGCTACGAAGAGATCAAGAAATACATGGTCAACCGCGCCATCGAGCCGGTAGGCGTGGACATCTACACCCCGGACTTCATCGGTGTGGCCAAGGCATTGGGTTGCGCCGCCGAAGCGGTCAGCAGTGTCGAGCAACTGCGTGGCGCATTGCGTATCGCTACCGATCGCCAGGGCCCGACCCTGATTGAAATCGACCAGACCCAGTGGATGCAGGCGGTGTCGAAATGACTTTCCCTACGACCCTGGATGGCCTGTACATCAACGGCCAATGGTCGGCTGGTAACGAACACCTGCGGGTGATCAACCCGGCGACCGAAGCCCTGTTGACCACCGTGAATGGCGGCGATGAACGCGCGGTTGATCAAGCGGTGAGCGCGGCGACCCAGGCGTTCGCCGACTGGTCGAAAACCACGGGCGCCGAGCGCGGCGCGATCCTGCGCAAAATCGCTGTGGGCGTGCAGGCCAACCGTGAAAAACTGATGCACTTGCAGTCGAGCAACAACGGCAAGCCGCAATTCGAAGCCGCGATCGACGTCGATGACGTGATCGCCACGTTCGAGTATTACGCCGGTCTGGCCGAAGGGCTGGACGCAAAACAGGACAGCGCGATAGAGCTGTCGACCGACGACTTCAGCGCTCGCCTGCGCCGCGAGCCCTGCGGTGTGGTCGGCCTGATCGTGCCGTGGAATTTCCCGATGGTCACCACCGCGTGGAAACTCGCCCCGGCCCTGGCCGCCGGTTGCTGCGTGGTGCTCAAGCCTTCGGAAGTGACGCCGCTGCCGGAGCTGGAACTGGCGGCGATCATCGCTGAAGCCGGGTTGCCTGCGGGCGTGTTCAACCTGGTGTGCGGCACTGGCCTGGCCGTTGGCGCGCCCCTGTCGGCAGACTCGCGCATCGCGAAAATTTCCTTCACCGGCAGCAATGCGGTCGGCGTGCAGGTCATGCAACGAGCGGCTGAAACCGTCAAGGGCGTGAGCCTGGAACTGGGCGGCAAATCCTCGCTGCTGGTGCTGGCCGATGCCGATATCGACCTGGCGGTGGAAGTGGCCTGTGGCGGTGGTTTCTTCAACGCCGGGCAGATGTGCTCCGCCACCAGCCGCGTGCTGGTCGCCGATGAACTGGCCGATGAATTCTTGAGCCGAGTGAAAGCTCGTGCAGAAGCCATTCGCGTGGCCGACCCGTTCGACCCGAACGTGGAAATGGGCGCCCTGGTCAATCAGGCGCAATACCAGCGCGTGCTCGGTCACATCGATCGCGGTTTGAGTGCCGGCGCTAAGCTGGTTTGCGGTGGCAATCGCCCGGCCGACCTGCCGCGCGGATATTTTTTGCAGCCGACGGTGTTCACCGAAGTGCCCCTCGACAGTGCGCTGTGGTGTGAAGAGATTTTTGGCCCGGTGATCTGCGTGCGCCGTTTCGCCTCTGAAGCCGAGGCGATTGCCCTGGCCAACGACAGTCAGTTTGGCCTGGTCGCCAGTGTGGTGACGCGCAATGCACAGACCGCTGACCGCGTCGCCAACGCTTTACAGGCGGGGCTTGTGTGGATCAACGCGCCGCAGGTGATCTTCCCGCAGACCGCCTGGGGTGGCTACAAGCAGAGCAGCATCGGCCGCGAATTGGGGCCGTGGGGCTTGCAGGCTTTCCAGGAAATCAAACACGTGATCCGGGCCGTCTGAAGGCACTCTCCTGTAGGAGCGAGCCTGCTCGCGATGGACGTCAACGATAACGCGGGGAGTCAGACAGCCCGCGTCGTTCATGCGTCATTCGCGAGCAGGCTCGCTCCTACATGAGGCATGCGCTGGCGTCATGGCTTCAATGAGTTTTTATCGATAGTCAGGTGTTTTACACGACCTCAGGATGAACCCGCTGGCTCAGCCAAACCCCCGAAAATACGGGAGATAACGCTGGTCCGGTCGCGCGGATGCAACAGTTTCGACCTGCCTTATACCTACAAAAACAAAGGGAGTCCGTAATGGGCGAGCATGATCTGAACAGACGTCAATTCATCAAGACCGTGGGCGTAGCCTCGGTTGCAGCGGCAGCCATGAGCATGCCGTTCATCAAGGCCAATGCCAGCGACACACGTTTTGCCGGCAAGACCTTGCGTTTGCTGACCTGGTCGGATGACACCGGCCTGGCTGCACTGCGCAACATCGCCGCGACGTTCGAAGACAAGTACGGCTGCAAGGTCATCGCTGACCGCACCGGCAGTACCTCGGAAATGGTCGCCAAGCTCAAGGCCGGTGGTGATCGTCCGCAGTACGACATCATCACCCTGGCAGGCGTCGGTGCCGAAGGTCTGGCCGCCGCCAACCTGCTGGAAAAACCCGACCTCAACCGCATTCCCAACCTCGTCGATGTACCGGAGAAATACCGCACCGGCGCCAATGGCCACGGCATCGGTTACCTGCTGTGGTGCAACAGCCTGGTCTACAGCACCCGCACCCAGAAAGAGGCTCCAACCAGCTACGCCTCCCTGTGGGATGCCGACGCGGCGCCGAACATCTTCCTGCCGCCGCCAAACTGGACCGAGGCCATGGACCTGATCATCATCGCCGCCAAACTGGCCGGTGGTGACGAACACAACATCGAGCCTGGCTTCAAGAAACTCGCCGAGCTGAAAGATCGTGTGGTGACCCTGGGTGAAAACCCGAACCAGATCGCCGAACTGTTCCGCACCGGTTCCCTGGACATGGGCGGCCTGTACGCACCGGCCTTCTTCCCGAAACAGATCCGCGATCCGGCCTACGGCCTGGGCGCCACGTTCGGCATGAAGGAAGGTTTCTACACCGACCTGATGCTCTCGGTGATGCCGAAGAACCGTCCGGGCGATACCGACATGGCCTACGCCTTCATCAACCACTCCCTGGACCCGCTGGTGCAGGGCAAGATGGCTGAAGACATCTACAACGGCCCGGTCAACGCCAAGGCGATCATCTCCGCCGAAGCACGCAAGAGCCCGTACATCCTCACGCCGGAGCAGATTGCCGAGAAGGCGATCATGCACGACAACGCCTTCCTGGCCAGCGTGCATGACCAATGGATTCGTCGTTACACGGAAATCTTTTCTTCCTGATCGAGTGACGTACACAGGGTCTTCAAACACTGAAGATCCCCTGTGGGAGCGAGCCTGCTCGCGAATGCGTCAGCACATTCAGTATTGATGTGACTGACACACCGCTTTCGCGAGCAGGCTCGCTCCCACAAGGGGGCTGATGCGTCTGGAAGTCTTGTGTCTGTCAGCTGCTTTCCATTGACGAGACCCTTTGCTATGGAACACCAACCTTTGACCCATTCGGTCAGCGCCGCTGAGTCGCGCCCGAGTCGGGGTGTTTCGCCGACCGCGCGCGCCTGGCTTTTCCTCACGCCGTCGATGCTGTTTCTTGGCGTACTGATCGCCGCGAGCCTCCTGGTACTGCGCATGAGCGTGGGCACCAAGGGCGCGGAATGGTCCGGGTTCAGCCTGGCCAGTTACGCCCAGTTGCTGGAACCCTATTACCTCAAGTCGCTGATGCTGACCCTGCGCCTGGCGCTGATCAGCGCGGTGATCGCAGTGATTCTGGCGATCCCGGTGGCCTACACCATGTCGCGCCTGACCTCGCCGTTCGTGCGCCGGATCTTCCTTGCGGCGGTGTTGCTGCCATTACTGGTCAACCTGTTGCTGCAAAGCTACGGCTGGCTGGTGATCCTCGGCCCAGGTGGCATGCTCAACCAGGCACTGATGGGCCTGGGCCTGATCAAGCGCCCGATCATGCTGTTGTACAACCAGAACGGCGTGTTGATGGGCCTGGTGCAAACCGCCTTCCCGCTGGCCGTGTTGCCGATTGCCAGCGCCATGCGCGGCGTCGCCCGCAGCTACGAAGAAGCTGCCGCCACCCTGGGCGCCAGTCGCTTCCAGGTGTTCCGCCAGGTGGTATTGCCGATGAGTCTGCCGGGGATCATTACCGGTGCGACCCTGGTGTTTGCCTACAACGCCAGCAGTTTCGTGGTGCCCTTGCTGCTCGGTGGCCGGCGCGTGCCGATGCTGGCGGTGATGGTGCATGACCAGATCGCTCCGCTGATGAACTGGCCCGCCGCGTCCGCTGCCGGTGTGGTGCTGATCGTCACCACCCTCGCGATCATGACCCTGTCCGAATACATCACTGGCCGCCGTCGCCGCATGCTGGAGGCTTCGCAATGAGTACCCTGATCAAGAAGCGCCAGTTGTTGCCGGGTGATACCGGCAAGTTTGCCGGCATCCTCTCGGGCTTCATCCTGTTGCTGGCGGTGTTGCCGATCCTGACCATGATCGTGATGTCGTTCAGCGGCGCGTCGAACCTCGACTTCCCGCCGAGCAGCTACAGCCTGCAATGGTACAAGGCCGCCTGGCACACCTTCGTGTCGCCGGACGCCAGCGACGTCCTGAGCCTCGGCCAGGCCATGAGCACCAGCCTGCTGGTGTCGTGCCTGACCATGATCTTCGCCACGATCATTGCGGTGCCAGCGGCCTACGCGTTGACTCGTTGCGAGTTCCGCGGCAAGGCCGTGGCGCTGCAACTGATGTCGTTGCCGCTGGTGTTCCCGATGGTGGTGTTGGGGCTGGCATTGCTGCTGGTGTTCGACAGCCTGCCGTTCCACATGACCACCTCGCGCCTGGTGATTGCCCACGTGATCCTCGCGTTGCCGTTCGTGGTGAAGAACTGCACGGCGGCGATGCTCTCCATCGGCAGCGAAGTCGAGGAGGCTGCGCAAATGCTCGGTGCTTCACCGCTGCGGGCGATTGTCGATGTGGTGGTGCCGTTGATGAAGTCGGGAATCCTGGCGGGCATGCTGCTGGCGTTCATCGTCTCGTTCAACGAATTCACCGTGACCTATTTCCTCTACACCATCGACGTCATGACCGTGCCGATCTGGATGTACAGCCGCACCGTGTCTTCGCTCGACCCAACCGTATTTTCGTTTGCCGTACTGATCGTGCTGATCGACTTCGTCCTGATCTGGGCGCTGGAGAAGCTGGTCGGTGAAGGTGGCGTTTCGTTCTGATTTCTTGAGGTGATTCACATGTCTGGTCTGATTCTGGAAAACGTCGAGAAACATTACGGCTCGGCCTGCGCGGTAACGGATGTGAACTTGCATTTGCCCGAGGGCAAACTGGTGTGTTTCCTCGGCCCTTCGGGCTGCGGCAAGACCACCTTGCTGCGCATGATCGCCGGCCTTGAAACCCTGACCGGCGGCGAGATCCGCCTGGACGGCGAAGACATTGGCAACACCCCGGCGCACCTGCGCAACTTCGGCATGGTGTTCCAGTCCCTGGCGCTGTTCCCGCACATGACGGTCGGGGAGAACATCGCCTATCCGCTGAAGCTGCGCGGGGTCAGCAAGGCTGACCAGCAGGCGCGGGTGGTGGAATTGCTGGAGCTGATCCAGCTGCAAGCGATGATCAATCGTCCGGTGGCCAAGCTGTCCGGCGGCCAACGCCAGCGCGTGGCGATTGCCCGGGCGATTGCCTCGCACCCGAAAATCCTCCTGCTCGATGAACCGCTGTCGGCACTGGACGCCAAGCTGCGCGAGTCGATGCAGGTGGAAATCCGTCAGCTGCAACAACGCCTGAACATCACCACCATCATGGTGACCCACGACCAGCGCGAGGCCATGACCATGGCCGATATCGTGGTCGTATTGGGTGAGCACAAGGTGCAGCAGGTGGGCACGCCGATCGAGATCTACCGCCATCCGGCCAACGAGTTCGTCGCGGACTTCATTGGCTCGGGCAACATCTTCCCGGCCACGGTGCTGGGTAACGGCAAGGTCAGCTTGCCGGGCGGCGATGCGCTGCAAGTGCCGATCTGCAGCAGCATTGTGGCCGGTGAAAAGGTGAAGATGCTGATTCGCCCGGAAGACCTGCAACTGTCGGCTCCGCAGGCGACCGCGGGCAACCGCTTGCTGGGCAAGGTGACGTTCGTACGCGATATCGGCGCGACCATCGAGACCACGGTGGAGTGTTCCGGGGTTTCGTTTACCGCGCTGAGCACGCCTTGCCAGGGCTTTGGCTTGAGCGTTGGTCACCCGGTTTCGGTGACCTTGCCGGTGGAGGCTTGCCGGGTACTTGGTGCCTGATCCGGATTTGATGCTGTTTGTGCTGGCCTCATCGCGAGCAAGCTCGCTCCCACAGTAGATCTGAAGTGTTCACAAGTATTGTGTTCACAGGAGATCCAATGTGGGAGCGAGCTTGCTCGCGATGAGGCAGGTACTGCTTGCAAAGAAACAAGCTCAAACCGATAACCGCAACCGCGCCAGATCCCTTAACGGCGGCGCCCCGAACAACCGGCTGTACTCCCGGCTGAACTGCGAAGGGCTTTCATACCCGACCCGATACCCCGCCGCCGAAGCCTCCAGTCCTTCGGCCAGCATCAACCGCCGCGCTTCCTGCAGGCGCAACTGCTTCTGATACTGCAACGGACTCATCGCCGTCATCGCCTTGAAACGGTGATGCAGCGTCGACACGCTCAGGTTCACTTCCTTGGCCAGATCATCAATGCGCAACGGCTGTTCAAAATTGCCATTGAGCCATTTGATCGCCTGGCTGATGCGATGGCTCTGACTGTTGGCGATGGCGATTTCGTACAGCCGATGCCCCTGTTTGCTGCGCAACAGGCGATAGAGGATCTCCCGGCGAATCAGCGGTGCGAGCATGGCGATGTCTTTGGGCGTGTCCAGTAACCGTGCCAGGCGCAGCACGGCGTCGAGCATCGCGGTGTCGAGTTTTTCGACATACAGCCCGCGCCCGGCCGGCCGGGTGGGCACGCCGAGGGGACCGGCGTCGGCGATCAGTGCGGTGATTTCCGTCGGGTCGATGTCCAGGCGCAAGGCCAGGATCGGTTCCTCGGCCGAGACATTCACCACGCGCCCGCTCAGTGGCATCGAGACCGAGACCACCAGGTAGTTCAACGGGTCGTAGTTGAAGTACTCGTTGGCCAGCTGAACTTCCTTGCGCCCCTGGGCCATGATGCACAGTGCTGGCTGCGCGAGCACCGGGGCGAATTCGTGGTTCTGGCTGTGACGGGACATGAACAGCGAGCCGATGGCCGTGGCATAACTGCCATCTTCGGCGGTGTTGCGGCGGATGATGGCCGCCAGTTCCGCGCGTTGCTTTTCCATGTCGGTGTCCAGCGGGGCTTGAAAGTGATCGAGCGACGACATGCGCGGCATCCTCGGCAAGGCATGAAGGGAGTGGTGCTGAGCATAAGTTTGTGCAAGCGGCAGCGGTAGACACATCCTGCCAGATGCTTGCCTGATTCTGCCTGGTGGCGACCGGCGGTGTAGCCACTAGAGCCTTGTGCCGCAAGAACTTGCTTGAAACTCGTATGGCAGAACCGTGACAGGGTTTTACAGCTTGTTACAGGCTGGCGATGCAGTTTCGCAGGATTGTGCAACGCGCCGGCAGGAATCGACTAACGAGACAGGCGTCGCGGCCCTTAACCTTTGATCCTGTCGCAGCCCGTCCCCCGGCTGCCACGCGACTCCCCGGGAGGGTTGAACATGTCCACGCAGATCCCCGTCAGTCATATGGCCTTCGTTCGAGCGCGCGCCGGGCGCTCGGCGGAACTCGGTGTGCGCCTCAGCGCCCTGATCGAACCGTCCCGCGCAGCGCCAGGCTGCCTGAGCTTTGCCTTGCAGCATTCGCAGTGCGACCCGGAACTGTGGCTGGTGTCCGGTTTCTGGAGCAATCAACAGGCCATGACCGCGTACTTCAGCACGCCGGCGATGGAGATTTTTGCCGAGCTGGTGCAGGAGCTGGTGGTCAACAGCCTGGATTTCCACACCTTCAAGGATGTCTCGGCGGCGCAGGCCCTCGGTCAGTCCGCAGCGGCGGTACACAAACTGGCCGGTTGAGGGTTTAATGACGGCATTCTCAACCAGCCAGGATGCGCGACATGGCACGTAAAGCCTTTGATCACTTCGAAGCTGTTTCCGCTGTAGTACCGGGCGAGGGTGGTTATCACGCCGCTATCGCCGTCAAAGCGCTGGGTGGTGCCGGCGCCCCGCGTTTTCACAAAGTGCTGGAAGGGCAGATCTTCAAGACCGCCCATGACGCCGACCTGGCAGCGGCCAAAGAGCTGACCCACCTCAAGGACGTCAAAGAAGACGCCGACCTGCTCTGGTAGTCACTTCACCGCCCCGGGCGGTACATCTTGAACAAGGCCTCAGGCCCCAGCTGGAAATAATCCGCTGGCCCACCGCCGCGCAGAATCGGTTCTGCCGCGGCGGTGTCGTATACCCCATCCTTCAACAGCCATTTGGCGATATGCACGGCGACCACTTCGCCGAGAATCAGCCAGCTCGGCACTACATTGCCGTCCGCCCGTTGCAGCTGAATGATCTGCGTGACCTTGCACTCGAAGGACACCGGGCTCTCGGCCACCCGTGGCACCTGAATGACCTTCGATGCTGCGGTCGTCAGCCCAGCCAGTTCGAACTCGTTGACCTCAGGTTTGACCATGGCGCTGCTCTCGTTCATCTGCTCGGCCAGCGGCCGGGTGGCCAGGTTCCAGGCGAACTCGCCGGTTTGCTCGATGTTGTTCAGGCTGTCTTTGCGCCCGACGCTGGAAAAACCAATGATCGGCGGAATGTAGTTGAAGGCGTTGAAGAAGCTGTAGGGCGCCAGGTTCAAGCGGCCCTCGGCATCCTGTGAAGAGATCCAGCCGATGGGGCGCGGGCCGACGATGGCGTTGAACGGATCGTGGGGCAGGCCGTGGCCGTTGGCGGGTTCGTAGAAGTGGATGTCGTCGGGCATGGGATTTCCAGAGCTTTCGGGAGACGTTCATGGTGCAAGCACGCGCCGCAGATTTCCAGTCGGATTCGGTACTTGAGTCGATGAGATCCAATGTGGGAGCGGGCCTGCTCGCGATAGCAATTTATCGGTCGAAAAGTAAGTGACTGAAAGATCGCTATCGCGAGCAGGCTCGCACACAGGGATTGAGGGTGCACACACGTTTTGTGAGCGACTCAATTTCCTGTGGGAGCGGGTTTGCCCGCGAAGACGGCAGTACAGGCGCTACAAGAGCATCAGAACAACACCTTCGCCACATCTGCAAACTTCTTGGCAAAGTGCACGGTAATGCCTTCCTTCAGATACTCCGGCAGCTCCTCGAAATTGCCCTGATTCGCCTCCGGCAGAATCAGTTCGAAAATCTTCTGCCGCCGCGCCGCAATCACTTTTTCCCGCACTCCGCCAATCGGCAGTACATGCCCGGTCAACGTCAGTTCGCCGGTCATGGCCACGCCTTTTTTCGGTGGCTGATTGCGCGCCAGCGAAAGCAGGGCACTGGCCATGGTCACGCCGGCGCTCGGGCCGTCTTTCGGCGTGGCGCCTTCCGGTACGTGCAGGTGGACGAAGGCCTCGTCGAAGAACTTCGGATCGCCGCCATAGGATTTCAGGTGCGAACTGACGTAGCTGTAGGCGATTTCCGCCGACTCTTTCATCACGTCACCCAGCTGGCCAGTGAGCTTGAACCCACGGTTGAGGGTGTGGATGCGCGTGGCTTCGATCGGCAGGGTCGCGCCGCCCATGCTGGTCCAGGCAAGGCCGGTGATCACGCCGACACCCGACAGCACCTGCTCGTTGCGGAACACTGGTTTGCCGAGGGACGTTTCGAGGTCTTTCGGGCCGAGCTTGATCACAGCCTTCGGCTCGTCGAGCAGTTTCATCACCGCTTTGCGCACCAGTTTGCCGAGGTTTTTTTCCAGCTGGCGCACGCCGGCTTCACGGGCGTAACCGTCAACCAACGCCTTGAGCGCGCTGTCGCTGATGCTCAGGCTGCCTTTCGACACACCGGCTTTCTCAAGCTGCTTGGGCCACAGGTGACGCTTGGCGATGGCGACTTTTTCTTCGGTGATATAGCCCGACAGGCGAATCACTTCCATCCGGTCCAGCAACGGGCTGGGGATCGAATCCAAAGTGTTGGCGGTGCACACGAACAACACTTTCGACAGGTCCATCCGCAGGTCGAGATAGTGGTCGAGGAATTCGACGTTCTGCTCCGGGTCGAGGGTTTCCAGCAACGCCGAGGCCGGGTCGCCCTGGTAGCTTTGGCCCATCTTGTCGATCTCGTCGAGCATGATCACCGGGTTCATCACTTCGACGTCTTTCAACGCCTGCACCAGTTTGCCCGGCTGCGCGCCGATGTAGGTGCGGCGGTGGCCCTTGATCTCGGCTTCGTCGCGCATGCCGCCGAGGCTGAAGCGGTAGAACGGGCGGCCCAGGGTTTCGGCGATGGATTTGCCGACGCTGGTCTTGCCCACGCCCGGCGGTCCCACCAGCAGCACGATGGAGCCGCTGATTTCGCCTTTATAGGCACCGACAGCGAGGAATTCGAGGATGCGGTCCTTGATGTCGTCGAGGCCGGCGTGGTGTTTGTCCAGCACCTTGCGCGCGTGCTTGAGGTCGAGTTTGTCCTCGCCGTACACGCCCCACGGCACTGAGGTCGCCCAGTCGATGTAATTGCGGGTGACCGCATATTCCGGCGAGCCGGTTTCGAGGATCGACAGCTTGTTCATTTCCTCTTCGAGGCGCTTCTGCACCTGTGCTGGCAGGACTTTGCCCTCCAGCCGCTGTTCGAACTGTTCGAGGTCGGCACTGCGGTCGTCCTTGGTCAGGCCCAGCTCCTGCTGGATGACCTTGAGTTGCTCCTTGAGGAAGAACTCGCGCTGATGCTCGCCGATCTTGCGGTTAACTTCGGCGGAAATCTCTTTTTGCAGGCGCGCGACTTCGACTTCCTTGCGCAGCATCGGCAGGACTTTTTCCATGCGCTTGAGCATCGGCACGCAGTCGAGGATTTCCTGCAGCTCACTACCGGTGGCCGAGGTGAGCGCGGCGGCGAAATCGGTCAGCGGCGACGGATCGTTGGGGCTGAAGCGGTTGAGGTAGTTCTTCAGCTCTTCGCTGTACAGCGGGTTGAGCGGCAGCAGTTCCTTGATCGCATTGATCAGCGCCATGCCGTAGGCCTTGACCTCGTCGGTCGGCTCGGTGGGCTGGTGCGGATATTCGACTTCCACCAGGTACGGCGGGCGGTGATGCTTGAGCCAGGTCTTGAGGCGTACGCGGGTCAGACCCTGGGCGACGAACTGCAGTTTGCCGTTCTCGCGGCTGGCATGGTGCACCTTGACCAGCGTGCCGTAGAGCGGCAGGGCCGAGGTGTCGAAGTGGCGCGGGTCTTCCTGGGGGCTGTCCATGTAGAACAGGGCCAGGGAATGGTGTTCGGACTTGGCCACCAGGTCCAGGGTCTCGGCCCACGGCTCTTCGTTGACGATAACCGGCAGCACCTGGGCCGGGAAGAACGGGCGATTGTGAATCGGGATGATGTAGACCTTGTCCGGCAGGTTCTGGCCAGGCAGGGCCAGGCCTTTGCCAGGTTTGTGCTGTGGGGCGTTTTCCGGGTCGGCGTATTCGCTTGGGGCTTCGGGGAATTCCTGCTGGTCGCTCATGAGGGCACCTGCGCAATGGGTATGGGTCTTAGATGGGGCAGGTTGGCGGTGGTTTCAACGGTCATTTTCTGCGACGCGGTGTTTCGCAGGTGTGTTCAGCGCAGAGACAGGTTAGCTGGATTTTGCGGCGACACTATCCCCTGTGGGAGCGAGCTTGCTCGCGATGAGGTAAGGACAGACACCTTTGAAGTGACTGTCAGACCGCTATCGCGAGCAAGCTCGCTCCCACAGTGGTCATGTGGTGTTTTGAAATCAGTGGCCACAAAAAAGGCGACGTCCTCACGGGCGTCGCCTTTGTTTTGACTGCCGCTAAAACTTACTCGGACAGTTTGTACGCAATCACATAGTCACCCATCTTGGTGCCCAGTGACCCGTGGCCACCGACGACCAACAGCACGTACTGCTTGCCGTCCTTGCCGGTGTAGGTCATCGGCGTAGCCTGACCGCCAGCCGGCAGGCGCGATTTCCAAAGCTCGTTGCCGGCGTTGACGTCATAAGCGCGCAGGTATTGATCCAGCGTGCCGCTGAGGAAGCCAACGCCGCCGGCGGTGACCATCGAGCCGCCCATGCTTGGCACGCCGAGTGGCAGGCCGATAGGCAATGGCGAGCTGTCGCGGCTGGTGCCGTTCTTGCGTTTCCACACGACTTTGCTTGTGGTCAGGTCGATGCCCGCGACGTAGCCCCAGGCCGGAGCCTGGCACGGTACGCCGAACGGCGACATGAACGGGTGCATGATCACCGCGTAAGGTGCGCCGGTGTTCGGTTGCACGCCCGCGGTTTCGCTTTCGCGCTTGCTGTCGGCTGCGACTTCGGCACGAGGCACCATTTTCGAAACGAAGGCCATGTAGTTCGGGCTGGTGAACAGCATCTGGCGAACCGGATCGACCGAAACTCCGCCCCAGTTGAAGACGCCGACGTTACCCGGATAGATCAGGCTGCCCTGTTCCGACGGCGGGGTGTACTGGCCTTCGTAGCGCAGTTCCTTGAACTGGATGCGGCACAGCATCTGGTCGAACGGGCTGGCGCCCCACATGGTTTTTTCGGTCAGTTCCGGGGCCAGCAGGTTCAGGTCCGAACGAGCCTGGGTCGCAGCAGTGTGGTCACCTTTCACCGCGCCTTGCGGCACGGGAATTTCGCGGATCGGGATGATTGGCGTGCCGTCGCGACGGTCGAGGACGTACAGGCTGCCCTGTTTGGTCGGGGCGATCAGCGCAGGTTTCACGCCGTCGGCGGTTTTCATGTCGAGCAGGGTTGGCTGGCTGCCGACGTCCATGTCCCACAGGTCGTGGTGAGTGAACTGGTAGTTCCAGCGCACCTTGCCGGTGGCCAGGTCCAGCGCGACCATGCCGGCACTGAACTTCTCGGCGCCCGGGGTACGGTCTGCGCCCCACTGGTCAGGGGTCTGGTTGCCCAGTGGCAGGTAGACCATGCCGAGTTTTTCGTCGACGCTGGCCAGCGACCACATGTTGGCCGAGTTGCGGCTGTAGTGTTCGCCCTCTGGCAGCGGTTCGGTCGCGTCGGGATTGTTGCTGTCCCAGTTCCACACCAGATGACCGTCGTGTACGTCAAAGGCACGGATCACGCCGGATGGCTCGTTGGTCGACTCGTTGTCGGTGACGTGGCCGCCCATGATCACCAGGTCACGGGTGATCGCTGCCGGCGAGGTGGAGTAGTAGCCACCGGGGGTGAACGGCCCGATGCCTTGAGTCAGGTCAACCACACCGTTTTTACCGAAACCTTCGCAGACCTTGCCGGTGTCGGCGTTGAGTGCGATCAGGCGTGCATCGGCGGTTGGCAGGTACAGACGACGCGGGCAGGCCTGGGCGACGGCTTTGCCGGCCTCGGAAATCACTGCGGAGGCAGCGTTTTCAGACTTGGCGTAGGCCGTTTCGTCGTAGTACGACACGCCACGGCAGGTCATGTGGGCGAAACCCTTGAAGCCCACCGGGCTCTTGATCTGCGGGTCGAAACGCCACAGTTCCTTGCCGGTGTCCGGGTCCAGCGCCAGCACCCTGCTATGGGCGGTGCAGGCATAGAGCATGCCGTTGGCCTTGAGCGGGGTGTTTTCGTTGGTCAGTTCCACCGGGTCATCGGCGGTTGGCAGATCGCCGGTCTGGATACGCCAGGCTTCTTGCAGCTTGCCGACGTTAGCCGGGGTGATCTGCTTGAGTGGCGAATAGCGGTCACCGAATTCGCTGCGGCCATAGGCCTGCCAGTCTCCGTCAGGCATTTGTGGCGCAGTGCTGCTCATGTCAGCCGAGTCACGACCCAACTCGCCGAGGGTCTCGCCCGGATGGGTGAACAGGCTGGCGACGGCGGTGACACCGGCCAGGACCACGGCCACGCTCAAGGCGCCAGTGCCCATGGGGGCAGGGCCGTTGATCAGCAATGGACGACGCAACCACGGCAGCAGCATCACCACACCGAGGGCGAACCACAGCGCCAGACGCGGCACCAGTTGCCACCAGTCCAGGCCAACTTCCCACAGCGCCCACAGGGTGCTGGCGAACAGCACCAGTGCGTACAGGCCCAGCGCCGCGCGGCGGGCGGCGATCAGCAGGACGCCGCTCAGTGCAATGCCGATACCGGCCAGCAGGTAATACAGCGAGCCGCCGAGCATGCTCAGCTTGATCCCCCCGGCCAGCATGGCCAGGCCCATCAGTAGAAGCAGAATGCCGAGCAGGGTCGGCAATAGACGGCTTCGACTCAAGGCACTATCAGTGCTCATAGTGTGATTCTCCGTGACGTTTCAAGTAGTCCTGCGCAAGTTCACTGTAGATGACGATCTTGTGCGGGCATGGTTCAGATAAATCGATTCAGTTGACACATATCCTTGTAGGAGCGAGCCTGCTCGCGAAAAACACGAGAACGGCGCGGGGTATCAGGTTCGCAGCGTTATCGTTGACGTCCATCGCGAGCAGGCTCGCTCCTACAGGGGGTTTGTGGTGTTTTTTAGAACGAGGACTGGACCTTGATCCCGCCGATCAGCGCGTCATCGACCTCGTCCACACCACCGGGGTGGCGGATGTATTGCAGGTTCGGGCGCACGGTCAGCCAGTTGGTCACGTGCACGCCGTAATAAAGTTCGGCGCTGTATTCGGTGTCCTGGGGCGGCAGGTAGGACGGATTGTCGTAGTCGAATACGGCGTTGGCCTGGTTGGTCGCCTCGGCATTCTTGCGAAAGGCCGGGTTGACGTGGACGCGGGCCATGGCGAAACCGATGTCGTCCCGGGCGCGCGCGTCGAGCAGGCCTTTGTAGACGAGGCCGGCCTGGACGTAGTTGTCGATGGCGTTGGTCTTCTTGTCGTGCATCGTGCCGTTGGCGAACAGGCTCAGGCCGCGGGAGTGGTCGCTGGCGACGCTGGTGACTTGCTGCTGAAGGCCCAGCCATACGCCGTGCTTGCTCGACACGCTGCGGTAGGCTTCGCCA
Organism: Pseudomonas fluorescens; assembly: GCF_040448305.1. Taxonomy (NCBI): domain Bacteria; kingdom Pseudomonadati; phylum Pseudomonadota; class Gammaproteobacteria; order Pseudomonadales; family Pseudomonadaceae; genus Pseudomonas; species Pseudomonas fluorescens. Next base: position 1,148,364 of record NZ_CP148752.1, read on the forward strand.
GTCAGGGCGGCAGGTTGGCCATTGCTGTCCTTGTAGACGTCGGTGGCGCTGGCGCTGCTGTAGTAGTAACCGGCGCGGTATTCACCCGGCAGGTCATTGAGTTTCGGCGTCCACACCAGCTCCACCGGCAGGACCGCGCCCTGGGTGCCGCTGCCGCTGAGCTTGAAGCCGTTGTCGCGGTCAAGGTTCGACGGGTTCTGCTCGTACGCGCCGACCTGTGCATAAAGCTCTGGCGTCAGGTGATATTTGACCCGCATCGCCCACTGGCTGACCGGCCAGTTGTACCAGATGTCGCCCGCCCAGTTGCCGACCTGGGAGCCGCAGAACGCCAGGTTCTGGAAGTCGCAGGGGAAGCTGTTGAAGTCTTCGCCTTCGCCGAATCGGCCGACCTTGATGTCGAGCTTTTCATCGAGAAATTTCTGCTGATACCACATCTGCGTCAGGCGCCAGGTCTGGCCGCGGCCCCAGACTTCCTGGGCCGAGGTGAAGCCGCCGACACGCGGGTCGTTGATGCGGTCGTTGCTGATGTTGTTGCCGTTGCGTTCGGTGATGGTCAACTGGAACTCGGCGTCGTCCCAGCCGAGGATTTTCTGCAAGTCCAGGTGGGTGCCCAGGCCGAACTGGTCGCTGTAGCGGGCCGTGCGGTCATGGTCGTAGCCGCCGTGCAGATTGCTGCCCATTTCACCGGTGTAATCGACTTTGAAGTCGTAGCCTTTTTCCGCGAGTTCTGTGCGAGTGCCATTCCAGTCACCGAGCATCCACGGTGAATCGCTATCGAAAGCAGGCGCCGCCTGAACGCAGGAGGCCAGGCCCAGCGCGGTAAGGCCGCCGATCAGGGGCAGGAGGTTTCGATGGGCAGCAGTTGCAAAGACAGCGCTGTCTCGCAAAGATTTAAAGTCAGGCATAGAGACGGAGTTCTTGATCTTTTTCTGGGGAATAAACGGAAAGCAGCAGGCGTGAAGTGAAAGCAGAAGCGTTTCAGCAGGCAGCGGGGTGCAAGGATAATGATCTGTTACAAATAGAGAAAGTGCTTTTGCTGACATGCATCGTTTCGGATTTGGTAACAGTGACAAAAGATCGCAGCCTGCGGCAGCTCCTACAGGATACGTATTCCAATGTAGGAGCTGCCGCAGGCTGCGATCTTTTCCGTTTCACCTACATTTAACGTAAGGTGCGCGGCTTCCAATTCCCTCTCTGCTCAAAGGCCCGGCATGACCGAACACAACACCGATCCGTTGCATGGCGTGACGCTGGAACAGATCCTCAACGCACTGGTTGAACACTACGAGTGGTCGGGGCTGGCCGAGCGCATCGATATCCGCTGCTTCAAGAGCGACCCGAGCATCAAGTCGAGCCTGACATTCCTGCGTAAAACCCCGTGGGCGCGGGAGAAGGTCGAACGCCTGTATGTGAAGTTGATGCGCACCAAACGACCGCTTTGAACATGGTCAACCCGTCTGCGTTACGCCGTCATTTTGTGGCCGTGGCCGCCATGCTCGGCTGGGCGGGATTGAGCATCCAGATGTACCTGATTCTCCATTCACGCTGGACGCTGGGCGCCAGCCTGATCGGCGGGCTGATGAGTTTTTTCAGCTATTTCACCGTGCTGAGCAACACCCTGGTGGCGACCGTGCTGACCTGTGAATGGACATCCCGCGAGTCAGCCGCGCGCCGCTGGTTCCTGCAGCCTTGGGTTAGCAGTGCGATTGCCGTGAGCATCGCCGTGGTGAGCCTCGCCTACAATCTGCTGCTGCGCCACTTGTGGCATCCCGAGGGCTGGCAATGGCTGGCCGATGAGCTGTTGCACGACATCATGCCGTTGCTGTTCCTGGGGTATTGGTGGCGTTGTGTGCCCAAGGGCACATTGCGCGTGTGGCATATCGCGCTGTGGGTGATTTATCCGCTGCTGTATTTCGCCTATGCGCTGTTGCGCGGGCATCTGCTGGCGGTTTACCCGTATCCCTTCGTGGATGTGGACAAACTCGGTTATCCACAGGTGTTCATCAATGCCGGCGGGTTGTTGGCGGGGTTTGTGGTGATTGCGTTGCTGGTGATCGGGCTGGATCGGTGGCTTGGGTCTCGTACCAAGAGTCAGCGTTTGTAGTGTCTGAGGCGCCGCCATCGCGAGCAGGCTCGCTCCCACATTGGACTGCGTACATCCGCCCTTTGTGGGAGCGAGCCTGCTCGCGAAGAGGCCCGCGAGCAGGTCACTCCTCGCCGCTGTCCCCCAATTTCCAGTACCCAACCGCCTTGACGAACTGCTCATCCAGCCCATGCTCATCGAGCAACACCCGACGAATCTGCCGCGACACTTTGCTCTCGGTCGCCACCCACGCGTACAGGCTGCCGGCTGGCACCTGGATCTGGCGCACGGTGGTCAGCAGATTGTCCTTGCCACCTTCGCGCAACACCCAGATCACATTGACCTCGGCCGCACTGTGCAGCACCTGCTGCTCCTTGCCGTTTTCCACTTCGACGATCACCAGCGCACGGCGGTTGGCCGCCAGGCCTTCGAGGCGCCGGGCGATGGCGGGCAGGGCGGTTTCGTCGCCGATCAGCAAATAGCTGTCGAAAATGTCGGGCACGATCATCGAGCCCCGTGGCCCGCCGATGTGCAGGAACTGCCCGGGTTGGGCCTGCTCCGCCCAAGTCGAGGCCGGGCCGTCGCCGTGCAATACAAAATCGATGTCCAGCTCCAGGGTATCGAGGTCGTAGCGGCGCGGGGTGTAGTCGCGCATTTCAGGCAGCGGACCGTTGTCCTTGCCGGCGCCCAGCACCAGGGTTTCCAGCGCCGCCGCTTGCTCGGCGTTCTGCGGGAACAACAGTTTGACGTGATCGTCCGTGCCCAGGCTGACGAAACCTGCCAGTTCAGGCCCGCCCAAGGTAATCCGGCGCATGCGCGGGGTCAGGTTGACCACGCGCAACACTTCCAGGCGACGGCGTTTGATTTCGTGCATGACACGGTGAATGGTGCTGATCACTTCAGTCATTCGGCGTTCTCCTGAACGGGTTGAACGGCGGGGCCGTCGACGATGGCTTTGGCGGTGTTGTTGAGCAGGTCACGTACCCGCAGGATTTCGTCCGGGCTCCAGCGCCCATGGTGCATTTGCAGGGCGTGGCGCAGGTTATGCACAGCCTCATGGATTTCCGCCGGGCGATCATGGCCGCGCAGCGAACGCTTGCTGACGTCGATGCGCATGCGCACGCCATCCAGTGCAACAGCTTGCTCTTGCAGGAATAGACGTCCGGCATCGGTGATGGTGTAGCGTTTTTTTCCACCTTCGGCGTCGCCCAGGATCAGTTCGCTTTCTTCCAGGAACGTCAGGGTCGGGTAGATCACGCCGGGGCTGGGGCAGTAGGCACCCTCGAACATGCCTTCGATCTGGCGGATCAGGTCGTAGCCATGGCACGGCTGTTCGGCAATCAATGCCGGCAGCAACAACTTCAGATCGCCGGGGGCAAACACCCGGGGCCCGCGGCCGCCGCGTTCGCGGGCGGGGCGTTTCTCGAAGCTGTCACGGCCATCGCCATGCTCACGGTGGGGGGAATGATGGTCTCTCATATTTGCGTTCTCTCGTCGTGTTTAGATACAACTTAAGATATATCTTTACGGGAAGACAAGACCTCCCGACCAGCGGCCACTCCCGGCAGCGGACTGGAAATCATCTTCAAATCACAAAAAATAAGGGTCAGCAGAGCAGGTGCAAATGCCAAAATTAGTGTTAACTCTCTAATCTGTTGTTTTGGTCCATTGTTTACGGGGAGTGTGGTATTAGTCTTACAGAAGCTACTTTGTTAATATCTCGCAGGTCATGGCGGTTAGAACGCTGTTTGTAGTCTGTCTCTTACAGCCAAACATTGAATTTATAGTTATTTCCGGTTTTTTCTTTCTACGGTCATAGCACTTTGGCTACGCACTTTCAGGAACTTGCCTGCTTACTTTCAAGATAAATTTCTCGATCATCTCTCGGCGTTGAAAGTTCAGCTGGGCAAATGGCTGCTCGTGACGGTTCTGTTCATCATGAACTTTCAGCGCTTATCCTTTTTAATGACAGGTACTGAAAGATGTTCAAGAAAATTGCGTTTGCTGCTCCCCTGGCCGTTCTGACACTGACCTCTTCGATGGCGTTTGCCGCCACTGAAGCCAAGCACTCCATCAGCCTGATCGCCCATGTTCCTTCCGACGACTTCTACGCGGTACCGGTTGATTCCGACCTGGTCAACAAGGACCAGGACATGAGTTACAACCCAGGTATCGACGCCATGAAAACCGTCGACGGGCATTTTGACGTCCTGCATACCGCCGGCAAGGTCAACGCGCGGCTCGAAGGCGTTCCAAAGCTGATTGCCGGTAGCCAAACCATCGATTTGAAAGTCGAACTCAATGGCAAGACGCTGACCACCACTTCGCAGGAGGTCGTTGGAGATACTGAATCCAATACTCGTTATCGTGCACCGTTCAAAATCAGTGCAGTTAATAGCGGCAAACCGGATGCCGGCGACTACACCGGTGTAGTCATGCTGGTCGTTGAACCTTCTGTTTAATTAAGGCATTCGACGTTAAAACGCTTACTTGTTCCAAGTAACGTACCCGGTCGGCAAACTTTCCGGTTTGTCGGCCGTGTTTTGACTTCTTTGTAATCAGAGTATTTGTTCATGTTCCCGATGACGCCCATCGCGGCGGCGCTTGCGCTGCTGTTATGTAGCAGCGCATTTGCGGCGCCCACCTCCATTGATAACACGCCGCGAAGTTTGCTGGCACAGGCCAAGGGCCTGCCGGCCGAGTTCGAGGAGCATTTCTTCGATGTACCGTTGGCGGTTCGGGTCGAGCTCGATCAACAACCCCTCGGCGAGTCGATGATCGTGTTGTCCCGCGATGACCGGGTGACGTTGCTCGACTTCACCGACACCAGCGAAAGCCGCTTCAGTGCAAGTGAGCGCGAGACCTGGGCCGATATCCTCAAACCTGGCGTGACGCTGGGCGCCTGCAGCGGACAATGCCCGGAACAGATGCTGGCGGTGCACTACAACCTGGAAAATTCATTGCTGTCGATCGTCACCGAAAATGCCGAGCGCGACAGCGAAGCCAAGCGATATTACGAGCAACCGGAAGGCGGCAGTAGCGGCCTGATGGTGCGTAACCAGCTCAATCTCAATGGTGGCCAGGACCAGGACCTGGGCGGCCGTTTCGGCCTGGAGGCCAGCGGCAGCCTGGGCAACTGGACCCAGACATTCAACATGCAACTGTCTCGTCTGGGCGGTCCGGACGACAAGACCTATCACGCGGTGCATGAGCTCTATAGCCAGCGCGAACTGGAAGGGCGTTTTTTTCGCCTGGGTTACTTCACCCCCAACTCCGAAGGCCTGACGCGTCAGCCCCGTTCGTTCGGCTCCAGCCCCGATACCGCCGTGGGAGTGATGTATGGCAGTTCCGACAGCCTGGCGATCGACAGCCCGAAACCCAGCGTGTACCCGGTTTATGTCACGGCCAACCGGCAAGGCTCCGTGGAAATCTATCGTGACGGCCTGCTGATCAACACCCAGTCAGTCCCGGCCGGTTTGCAAACCCTCGACACCCGTCCGTTGCCGGGCGGTATCTATGAAGTGGAAGTGCGACTGATCGAGGATGGTCAAATCACCTCGACCACTCAGGAGCTGATTTACAAACCAAGTAACTGGCGCAACTTTGATGAGCGCTGGCGCTACAACCTATTTGCCGGGCAGGAAAGCAAATTGCTCAGCAACTGGGATCAACAGGCCAGTGGTGATGCCACCGTCGGCGCGGCGATCAACTACTTGCTGCATCCACGGGTGATTCTCGGGCTGTCGGCCCGGCAGGTGCGGGAAACGCTGCAATACGGCAGTTCCATCGACTGGACCCTGGGCAACAGCGTCAGTCTCTACGCCAACCTGTACCAGACCGAAGACCACGGCACCGGCGCCGACTTGCAAGGCCTGTACAACTATGGCGCCGGCAGTCTGGTGATCAGCCACAACCGCAGTTGGCTCGACACCACCAACACCTACGACACCTTGCCCGACGGCACTCGCGTGCGTCAGCGCAACGTGTTCACCGGGGAGACCAGCAATTCATCGCTGGCGCTCAATCACCGGATCAGCCGTAAAAGTTCGTTCAACGCGCGGGTGTCTCACAGCGAGGGCAACGTCGAAGGCGTGGGCGCCGATCTGGGCTGGACACAACGCACCGTGTTGTTCGGCAGCGACGCCAACTGGCGGTTGTCGCTGTTTGATCGTCCGGGCAGTTTCAGCAGCGGTGATGCGCGCAATCGTGGCGTCGACCTGAGCATCAACATGGCGTTGGGCGGTCCGGGGCAGCAGATTTCCGGCAGCATCGGCAGCCGCACGGCCCGCGATGGCAGCCGTGACAACAATGGCTCGCTCGGTTACCGCAAGGACCTGCAAGAGCACGTGCTGCAAAGCGTCTCGGTGACGGCGCTCAGCGATACCTATGGTGTCGGTCTTTCGAGCCTGGCGAACTTTCGTACCGACGCGATCAACGGCGATGGCTTTATCCAGCGCTCGTCGTTCAACGACAACTTCACCGGCGGCCTGAACCTGGACAGCACGCTGGTGGTTGGTGCCCGGCGCATGGCCTTGACCAGCCAGCATCAGGGACGCGGGGCGGGGATGATCGTCGACGTCGAGTCCGACATCGATGGCATCGCCTTGCGCGCCGACGACCTCAGTGGCGGCAGCGCAGCCTTGCGTCCGGGGCGCAATTTCATCCCGCTCACGGCTTACAAAAACAGCTCGGTGAGCTTCGACTTTGAAGGCAACCATGTGCCGGCGGCGAGCATCGAGCCGGCACGTACCCGCTATCACCTGAACAAGGGCGGCGTGGAGTACCGCAAGGTGCGGGTGATGAAAACCCTGACCGTGCTCGGTCGGCTGGTCGATCCGCAAGGGCGGCCGCTCAAGGGGCACCACGTGATCAATCACGCCAGCCGCGGGGTCAGCGAAGTCGATGGCTTCTTCTCGATGGAAATGAATGCCGGCTCACCCACCCTGGAAGTGCGTTATGCCGACCAGTTGCTGTGCCAGTTCCGACTCGACGTCGATCAGCACCGCAGTGAAAACAACGTGCTGATGATCGGTGATCTGCGTTGTTCGCCGGATACGTTGGCCGGTGTTGGTCAGCCTGACGAGAAGGCCAGTTGACCATGAAGGATTCATTTTTCGCGAGGCAATTGAATATGAAGACTTGCAACGTTGTTCAGCGGGTGTCGTTGGGTTTCGCCGCGATACTGCAATCTCTGGTGTTTTCAATGTCGGCAGGGGCTGCGTCCATCGAGGTAACGGCAATGTTCAAGCCTGATCCGAGCAATCCCATGCGTAACGAATTCACCAATACAACGCCCTTTACCGGGCACTGCGCCTCCTACCCGACGTTTTGTGAGGGGTTGTCGATTTTCAGTATTTTGGTGCCAATCGACTTCAGCTCCATTGCACCGATCGAAGCCAGTCACAGTGATATGCGCAAGGGAGCGATGTTCCGGCCACCAACGGACTGGAGACCTTTGCTGGTTACTCATCAAGAGACCGGCGAACAGTCGACGTTGCAGGTGCGCATCGCATCGATTGGCGCGAGGTATTACCTGCCGGACAGGGTCCAAAACATTATTGGTGAAGGCGCGCCGGTGAATAATTCGAACGCACACCAGATGCTGTGGGGAGGCTACAACTGGACCTTTCCTCCTGGACCCTGCGCTTTTACCGGCGGCATGTATGTCGAACCTGACTGGCGATCATTCTTCTGGCTGACACCGCTGGGCAGCCTCTGCGCACCGACGGCGGCTTACCGAATTGAAAGCCTGCGTTATGACATGTTGCAGATCGGTTATGAGCTTCGCACGCCGAACCCCCTGGAAATGTCCACCGGGCGGTATGTTGGCGGCTACACCTACGGCGTCGGGCCTGGGCGCGATTTTGATATGGGCGACATCATGCTGCCCAGCGATGACAGCCTGACCATCAACTTTACCCTTGATGTTCAGCACACCCTCAAAGTCGACATTCCCCCCGGTGGCGAAAAAATCCAGATGATTGCGCAAGGCGGCTGGCAAAACTGGTTGCACTCGGGGCGCAAGCCTGTGCGGATATTCCGTGACCAGACCTTCCACATCTCGGCATCGTCGCGTTTCAAGATGTTCCTGGATTGTCAGTTCGGCCCAGGAACCAGTTGCTACATAAATGACGGCAACAACATCTTCGTTCCCATCGTGGTGAGTGTCAGTTTGCCCGCGGGGTTGATGGACAGCAGTGGCAATCCCGTCAGGCAGCAAGCCTTGAAGGTCGGAGAGGAATATGGCGTCGTGTTCCAGCCCAGTCAGTACGTCGATCGACAAAACGGGACGCTGCACTTTGAGCTGCACAAGGATGCGATTGAAATCGTACTCGCGCCAACCACGCCCAAACATTACTCCGGCACTGTCGTTGTGATCTGGGATTCGGAGGTTTAGTGCGCACGAATGAAATGTCCCCAAGCAGCGTTGTCTTGAACGGTCGAGGTCAGAAGCAATGAAGTATTTGATGATGTGGATGTGTTGCGTGGTTTTTTCCTGCATGGCCAATGCCGGCCCGCAGATCAATGTTGGAACGGTTTACGACTATCTGGACAGCGACAAGAGCACCTACCTCAAGCGCGTGTTCAACAGTGGCGACAGCACGGCGTTCGTCAAGGTCAACATCCTGGAAATCGTTTACGACGCCGATGGCAGCCATCGTGAAATTCCGGTCAAGACCCAGGCGGACGGCAGTGGCCGGGATGGCTTGATGGCCAGCCCTGCGCGCCTGATCGTGCCGGCCAAGGGCATGCAGGGTACGCGCCTGCTGGTCATGGGCTCGCGGGACACCGAGCGGTATTTTCGCGTGCGTTTCGTGCCGGTGGTGCCGGAAAAGGAAGATGAGTTCGCCGTGTCGGCTGAAGAACGGGACGCCTACAAAGAGAACCTGTCGGCGGGCGTCAACGTGATGACCGGGTTTGGCACGGTGTTTTTCGTGCGGCCGAAAAACAGTCGCTTCGACACTGTAATCGACGACGGCGCCGGTGTTTACCTACTGCGCAACAATGGCAACACCGTGGTGCTGATCGATGAGTTCCGAAACTGTTCGCTGAAGAATGAAAGCGAGTGCGAGCCGGTCACCAAGCATCACATTCTGGCGGGCAAAACCTTCGAGTTCGAAAAGAAACCCGGACGCGAGTATCGCTTCAATCTGGTCGAGGGCGCGTCGAAGAAAACGCTGCGCATTGCCAGCCAATAACACCGCAGAGGCGAGTCGCCCTGGCGCGCTCGCGGCATTTTTTGACGTAGCAGGTAGCAGACATGATCAAGCAATTGGCCGTCGCCATATGCGCAGGTGTTATGGCACTGGTGAGTTCCCTTGCGTTTGCCGCGCGGGAAGAACGCACATTCGAGGTGTCGGTGGATATCCCGACCCTGGGGTTTTACGTGATACCTGCCGAGACGAACTGGATACATCGCGAACAGATATTGCCATGGAACATTCACACAAAAACGCTGGAGGGGCTGCGCAAGAATTTCGACGTCAAGCACGACACCAGTGCGATCGAGGCGCGGCTGGAGGCCGAGCCTTACTTGTCCAACGGGCGCGACGACCAGAACATCTATTTGCGCGTCAGCTTCAACGGCAAGGAATTGAGTCATGACCCACGACCGCAAGAAGTGGTGCCTGTGGCGCAGGCCATGGCGGGTGGACGCTTCCCGCTGGAGATCCAGCCGAAAGTGCCCGCTGGCGGTTACAAGCCGGGCCATTACTACGGCAATGTCCAGTTGATATTCACCGCTGCCGCGCCTTGACGTGAAACAGACTGATGGAGTTCATATGAACGTCTCGCGTTCTTTCGTTTCACGCCCTTTTTGTTGGTTGGCGGGCGCTTTGCTTGCTTGTGCAGCAGCAAGCCCGGTCGAGGCTCAGGTGGCTACGATCACCGCGTTATTCAAGCCGGACTCGGCGCGTCCGCACCTCAACAAGTTCACCAATACCACGCCGCCCAGCGGCTATTGCGCGAAATACCCGCAGCAATGTGAGGCGAATCAGTTTTTCAGCCTGCAGGTGCCGATTCAATTCAATTCCCGTGTGCCGATCCCGGCCAACCATTCTTCCCCCAGGCAAGGGGCAATGTTGAAAGTCCCGGCGCAATGGCGCGAACTGACGGTGCATCACGAAACCACCGGTGACCCTCAGAAGGTCAGGGTGCGTATCGCCGGCATTGGCTCGCGGGCCGTGACGGATGATGTGAAGGAGCTGGTGGGGGGCGCCGATGACTACCAGATTGCGCACAATCGATTGTGGGGCTCGAGTTGGGTGTACGCGCCGTCACCGTGCCAAAACAGCGGTTATGGATTTTACGGCACTTATTACTATGATTTTTTCTGGAGAACGCCCACGGTGGGCGCCTGTGCAAAACAGGCAAAATTCAACGTCCCCTGGTTGCGTTTCGATTACCTGGATTTCGGCTACGAACTGGAGACTCCCAATCCCTTGGGCATGGCTTCAGGGCAATATACCGGTTCGCTCACCTATAGCGTCGGACCCAATGGCGATTTCGATTTCGGCGATGTCCTGTTGCCGACCGATTCGGCATTGACCCTGGACTTCAACCTCGATGTGCAACACACCCTCAAGGTCGACATTCCTCCCGGTGGCGAAAAACTCCAACTGGTCCCGGCGGGCGGCTGGCAAAGCTGGTTGCACGCGGGACGCAAACCGGTGCGATTGTTCCGTGACCAGACTTTCCATATTTCAGCGTCGTCGCGTTTCAAAATGTATTTCGAGTGTGAGCGATGGAGTACTTATGATTGCGTGATCAAGGATGCAATCGGCAGGCGACCGGTCGAACTGCGGGTCAGCGTGAGCCTGCCCAATGGCTTGACGGATTTGTCCGGTCAACCGGTCAAGCATCAGCGACTCAAGTGGGGACCCGAAGGCGCGCAAATATTCCAACCCGGTTTCTATGTGGACAGGGCACCCGGCGTTCTGCACTTCGAGGTGCCGGAGTATGAGGTGGAGTGGATGCTGCAACAGCCCAACATCGCGAGCCCGTACACCGGTCGTGTCACGGTGATCTGGGATTCGGAAGTCTGACGGGCTGAGTATCAATGGCAAGCAGGCGGCCTGACGCTGTTGCCAGCCGTCAGGCCGCCTGTGGGTCAGGCTGGGATGGTCATTGTCCGGCTTTACGCAGGGCCTCTCGGGTCAAGCGTCTGGCCAGCTCTTTTTCGCTGTCACCGAGGTCGGTGAGCATCCTGTCGAATTGCGCTTCGCTGATGGGTTCATCAGCAAACACCACAGTATCGGGCGCCGGCAGATCATTCATGAGTGTCCGGAGCCGCCTGCGCAGTTCGGCGCGCTGGATGTCCGAGGTCGACTCGAGCCATTCAAGCTGCGTGGCGCGCAGCGTTTCGAGCGCTTCGTACTTCTTCAGGTACAGTTGTTTGTTGGATTCGATCTGTATCGGCCAAGTGTCCCGCAGATAGCTCTCCCAGAACTCCTGTTCGAGCATGGCGTTGACCAGACCGTCGCCTTCGCCGAGGGCCAGAACGGTGTCGTAGGCCTGATCAATCATCTCGTCAGTGACGCCGGACACCGGCCGATACAGCATGCCTTTGGATTGCCATGGCAGGTTCAACCGCGAGGCGAGGCCGGTCTGGTAGGCCAGATAGACTTCGACTTCGTCCGGGTTGCCGCCACGACTGGCGACATCGGCCCGGGCCACCTCGTTGACCAGTTCCAGGCGCGCGGCGCCTTTGGCCAGGGTCACCAGTTTTTGCTCAAGCTGCGCCGGGTCGGTGGAGTACGAATAGGCCTCGGAGGCGAGCACGCGAATGCCCATGTTGTTGAATAACTGCGCACCGGCATCGGCGCAATCGACAGGGGCGATGGCCATGGTGTAGAGCTGCTCGCGCAGCTGAGTGTCGATGTACACGGCATCGATCATGCGCGCGATGCGCTGCTCCAATTGCCGGCGAGTTGGGCCAGCAGCGGCAAAATCCGCCGATCTTCCCTGTTTGAGCACCACTTCGATGAACTCAAGGGACCTAGGTTCCTCGGTCAGTTCTCTTAAAGTGCCGATCCTTTCTATCCCCAACCCGGGCACGTCGGCCCAATCATCCGCAGTGCCGTCGAATACTGTCGGGTGAGAAATCACCAGAGGTTCGGGCGGCAATCCCACTGAGCGACGAGTCTCCTGGTATTGCAGTTGGTTCATCTCCGACAGATCACCGACGTTGAGTCGGGTGCGCGCAATGACCCAGGCTTCCGGCCTGCCGGGCACCACCTCGGGAATGACGCTGAGGGGATTGTCCCGCAGGTCCAGGAGAAACCCCCTTGGTCGGGTTTTGGCCAGGGTGCCTGTGGGCCAGGTGGTCAGGCCGGTGTTTTTCAAGGCCACAAGTTTGAGCCTTGGCATGCGACCGATATCCGGCGCCATTGCCAAGGGGTTGTTGTCGAGCTTGAGTATTTCCAGGTAGGTCAATGGTTTGAGACGCAGTACTGCGCCGGCATCAAGCACCATGGCATTGTCGCTCAACTGCAGGCGTTCCAGCCGGTGCATGGCCCCGATCCTGTCGGGCAGCGTCTTGAGCTCGCAACGTCTGGCGCTGAGTTGGCGCAGATTGAGGAAGTCTTGCAGCAAGCCATCCGGCGTTGCCATAAAACGCGTGTTGTCGAGTTTCAGTACCGTGACTTTATCCAGATATTTTTTCAGCTCCGGTCGTTTCGGCCATGAAGCTTCCAGGTCCACGGGCGAAAGCTCCCGCGATAGATCCAGCGCATAGCCATCCGGATTGGCACGGTTGCCGAGTTCACTGTTTTTTCGCTCGAAACACTTGAGCAGGCTCTCGGCAATGTGCAGGCGCGTGCCGCGTAGCGGCATCGGATTATCGGCATCCAGCCCGGCGGATTGGTGCTCCCAGAGTTCGACAGTTTTGCGTAGTTCGTCGAGATCCTTTTCCTGTTCCTCCAAAAGCTTCATCGGTTCGCCCTTTTCGATCAGGGCCTGGGCAAAGATGTCGACCTCGTTGTCGCTGAAGTGTGGATGCAGGTCGTGAATCCGTTCGTGCAGCGTTTGACCGGACCTGCTGGTACCGGCACCACGTACCAACAGCACGGTCTCGTGCTCGGCCACAGTACGAATCGGTGGCGTGGCCAGAACCGATCGGCGCTCGCTCGGTGTCTCGGTCTTGGCGATGATCCACTGCTTGAAGAACTCGGTATCGCCCGGTTGATATCCCACCGCTCTGATCCCATCCCTGCCCATGGCCTGGAGCAAGGCTGGAAGAAAATCATCGGCCGCATGGATCTGCTGATCTTCGGCGTCACGCACTTCATACTTTCCGGATTCGTCGCGAATCATCAATCGCACCTGGGCTGCATCTTCCGGCCCGGCGCTGCATCGCAGTTCGCCATCGAGGGCGCCCTGGCGGATTTCGATTCGCAGGTTGCCGAAGGTATCGGTTTGCATCCGCAAGGTGCCCAGCACCAGGCGTTCGGTATCGCCGCTGACCAACGCGTCGTCGTACAGGCCGTGGGCGGCGCGGACCGCCTGGGTCTCGAACTGAAGCTCCCGGGCCTGGCTTCTCAGACGCAAGGGCAGGCGCTTGTGCCGGGTCATCTGCTGGCGTTCCGACTGGGTGGCGCCGGCGAAGATTTTTTCCGCGACGGTTTCAGGCAGTTCGGGAAAATCGCTGAAAAGTGCGGCCATTTCGGAGGACAACGCGGCAGGCGGATTCACCGGTGCCCCCAGACGTTGCAAGGTGTCGGTCAGCAAGGGCGGTGGAGGGGCGTGCTCGATGTGCATCCTGCGCAGCGCGGCCTCTTCAGTACCGCTGATCTGACGGATCTGCTCCAGTTGCGTGTCGCTGAAAGCATCGGTGGTGTGGCCCAGGCGGCGCATCAGTGTCGTACCTTCCCAGCTCCGCGGATTCTCCGTTTCGCAGACCCAGGCACCCTGACCGTTGTGTCGCAGAGTCGGTGCATAGGCATCGAACCGCTGCGGATGGCGGATGCGCTGTTGCCCGGTAACCGGGTCGTCCAGCACCTCGAAGTGTTGATTGTTCAGGCGCAAAATTCGCCGGCCGTGATGCAGGTGAATACCCTGTCCATCAGGCTGTGCATCCGCCGGCAAAACCACGTCGGCTCGTTGATAAGGGCTGAGATCAGGGTTCCACAGGCGTGTCTCACCGTTTGCCAACTGCACCGGTTTCAGGCTTTCGAAAAACGGCGAGAGTTTCGCTCGCGCCACATTACCGATTGCGCCACCCGCCGCAAATGCGCCCAACTGGACGATGCTTTCCAGCACACCGATGGTTTGCTCACCGGCCTCTGCCAGGCGACCTTCGGCCAGGTCGACAATGCCCTCGACCACTTCATTGGTCAGTTGATACGCGGTGTACGCCAGCATCAACTCGCCCATGCCGGGCACCAGCGGCGTGACCACCAGCAGTGCGGCGCTGAGTATGTCCGAGAGCATTTTTTCCAGGTTATCCCACCAGGCCCAGCGGGCCATGCGGTCGGCGTACTCGGTGGAAATCGCGATGTCCTGTGCGTCGTTGAGCACCTTGTTGATTTTTTGCCGGTGGAAGTAACCCCATAGATCGCCTTTGAAAACGGTTTCCCGATCGATCCTGACGCTCGACAGGCCAAATTGCAGGTTGGGGTTATCCACAGGCGTTTCCCGCCAGCTCGGCAGGTTGGAACCGGGCGTAGCCGGTTGCCATTTGACCTTGCTCAGTCGGTCGTTCAGCCCGGCAAAGAAATGTCCGCGCTGCTGATGGGGCACGAACTGGCTGAAGAATTGTTGGTAGCTCTTGGGGGCACTGGCATCGCGCAACTGGCGCGTCAGTTCGGCCATGAATTCTAGCGACGACGGGTACTGCTTGAGCGGGTGCTGCGGGTCATGGGGAACATACGCGATCACGGGAACCGGGCTGGCCGCAGTGTTTGCTTCAGGGGTGATCAGGACGATGCCGGTCAGGCGAATGTCCATCATCGACAAGTTGTAGCAGTCGACGGAGCGGCCGCCCCAGCGCAGGTCTTTGCGGTCATCGAGCAGACCCTGCACCACGTCGAAGGCGTCCTGCTCGATGTCGTTTTTCATCAGTGCCATATGCGCCGCGATGTTGAGCGCAGTCTTGTGGCTGAGAGTGACTTTGTGGCGCAGGACGTTGCTGGCCACGCGGTTGTGCGGCAGCAGGAATTCGCTCAGGTGGTTTTGATATTGCGCACCAATATCCAGTTCACGGCACAACGATTTGAACTGCTCGATGCTCAGTTTGTGCTTGAGCTGCACGACGCCGAAATGCCCACGTCCGTCGGGGCGGGTGATGAACTCCGAGTCCTGGGTGAACGCCTCGTCACGGGAAAAGTTGTGCAGGGCGGCATCCAGCAGTGAGACGGTACGACTGGTGGTCCCGCCGGAAAAGTTATGCACCCACCATGACGTTTTTGCCGGTGCATACAGCCGCAACCAGATCTCTTCGACGTCCTCTTCAACGCCGAAACGGTCCTTCAGTGCCTGTTGCAACAAGGGTTTGGCGAAGGCGTAAACATCCTGCAGTTCGCTCAGGGCCCGGTCGACACCGTTTTGCGCATACCAGCCAAGCTTGATGCCATGTTTCAAGCGTTCCTGTAGCGCTTGTGCAGCGTTCGCCTGCCAGTCGGGAATGCTCACGCGGTCAGTCTTCAGCGCAGTGATACGAGACAGTGAAGCTTCTGAGAGCCAGGAAGGGATGGTCTTCCTGACCAGGTCGAAATGAATGCTTTGATCCGCCAGGTCGTTGGCGAGCGAGTCTGAAATTCGATGTGGGTGGTGCATGGCCTGATCGTCCGTTGATCATGGATGGATCGAACAGTCTAGGTAGGCGGCAGCCCCAAAAAAAGCGCAAAAACAGGTTGATAAAGACGTCTGTTGCGCCTTGATCCCCGCAAAATCCAGGAGTTAAAAATACATAGTTACCGCCACGCAGGCGTATCTGTCGATCCATGCCTAGCGGCGGACGGTTGCCTCGGTGGCCGCGGTTGGTTGGCACATCGTGTGGGTGCCCGGTTGCAGGTACGGCGTCAGAATCGGTGCCATGCCCTTGAGTACCTGCACCGGCAACGCCGAGGTGAAGGTGAAGCTTTCCGCCGAGCGGCCCGGCACGAACGCGGTCAGGGTGCCGAAGTGGGTATCGCCGATGTAGAACACGAAGGTGGCCGTGCGGTTGAGCGATTTCGAACTCAGGATCCGTCCGCCGGAACCGACGGCCTCGATGCGGTTGTCACCGGTACCGGTCTTGCCGCCCATGGCCAGCGGGCTGCCATCCGGCAGTTTGAAACTGCCGGCCACGCGTTTGGCCGTACCGGCATCCACCACCTGTGAAAGGGCTTCGCGCATGGCGGTCGCCACCTCGGATGGCATCACCCGTTTGCCGACGTCGGGGTCATTGATCAGTTGGGTTTCAAAGGGGGTGTTCGCGGCGAAATGCAGGCTGTCGATGCGCAGGGTCGGCATGCGCACGCCATCGTTGAGGATGGTGCCGATCAGCTCGGCCAGGGCCGCCGGACGGTCGCCAGAGCTGCCGATGGCGGTGGCCAGCGACGGCACCAGGTGGTCGAACGGATAGCCGACTTTCTGCCAGCGCTGGTGGATGTCGAGGAACGCTTCGATCTCCAGCATGGTGCGGATGCGACTGTCGCGGGCGCCCTTGTGCCGGCTTTTGAACAGCCAGCTATAGACCTCCTGGCGCTCGAACTGGCTGGCTTTGACGATGTCGCCCCACTTGGCGTCGGGGTGATTGAGCAGGTAGCCAATCAGCCATAGGTCCAGCGGGTGAACCTTGGCGATGAAGCCCTGGTCCGGCAGGTCGTAGGAGCCGGGACCGTAGGCCTCGTAGAGCCGCACGAGACGCTCGTCAGTGAGTTTTTCCGTGAGCTTGGCGCCGGTGAGGTGCGAGCGCACGAAGGCGTTGAAGCTTTCCTGACTGGCCTGTGGCAGCAGGTAGCGGTGCACAGCGGCCATGCGGATCGGGGTTGGCCGCATGCTGTCGAGGAAGGTTTCGAGCCGGTCCTGGGTGTCCTTGTTCTTGTACTTCTTCCAGAACTTGAGCAGGAACGAAGTGCCCTCGCGGTCGGCGAATTCGGCCAGGTATTCCTGGCGCCGCGGGTCGCGGTCGTCCTTGAGCAGTTCGGCACTGCTGTTCGGGCCGGAGTAGGTGGTGTAGCGCACCAGGTCACGCATCAGGCGAATGAACGGCAGGTTGATCGACTCGCGCAGGGCGTCGCGCAGGGGCGGTATCCGGCCGTTGTCTTCCTTGCGGAAGTTGTTGAACACGTGCAGGCCGCCACCGGTGAAAAACGCCTCGCCGGGGCTGGCGGAGTATTTGCGGTCCAGGGCTGCGCCGAGCATTTTTTTCAGGTCGCGGTCCTTGTTCTCGATCAGGTAATCGACCGCCCAGCGGCTCAGGCGGTCCTGGTCCGGTACGTCGACTTTCTTCAGTTCCGGGACGGCCATGCCGGCGTATTTGTCGTGCAGCTCGGCGATGATTTGCAGGTAGGTGGTCAGCACGCGCATTTTCGCGGTGGAGCCCAGTTCCAGTTTGCTGCCTTCGTTGATGTCGAATGGCTGGTCGGTGCTGTCGGTCTGTACCCGAACCCGCGAGCCGTCCGGGGTCAGTTCGAACAAGGTGAAGCTGTAGCGTACCTGGGTGGTGCTGGTGGTGGTCAGGAGGCGTTCGCCGATCAGGCCGATTTGCGTGGCAAACTCAGGGTCGGCGAGTTTTTTCAGGTACTCGGTGGCCTCGCTTTGCAACTTGCCTTGCAGGGTGCTGGTGGCGGAGAGGTCAAGGCGGTCGAGGTCATACAGCGGACGGTTGAGCATGCCGGCCAGACGGCTGCGTGCCACGCTGATGCCCTTGTTGGTTTCGATCGGTTGAATGGTCGGCTGGGTGGCCCAGTCGCGGTAGGTCACTTTGCTGGCCAGAGCTGCTGCGGCGAGCTGAGCATCGATTACATTGTTTTGTGCCAGCAAGCGAATATGGCTGTCGGTGAGGTCGGCCAGTTCATCATGACCCTTGGTCAGGTAATGCGACGGGCGGCGCTGGGCAATCATCAACGACAGCATCTCACGCAGGGCCAGGCCTTTTTCCGCGATGGTTTTTGGATCCGTCGCGGTGCTGGCAAGAGCTTCGTTGGCCTGATTGAAGTCGGAGCCGTACCACACGCGCAACCCTTCAGCCATGCCATGCACTTCACCATGGCCCGGTACGGCCGACAGCGGCACGCTGTTGAGGTAATCGCGAACCACGTTCTGCCGGGTTTCGAGGGTTTGGGGACCGGCCTGATAGGCGCGTACGGTAGCGGAAATCATCTGGCGAATTTTTTCCGCGCTGTTGATCGTCAAGCCATCGGGGGAATGTCGGTACTTCTCCAGTTGCGTGGCCAGGGTACTGCCACCGGCGGATTGGCCAGGCACGTGCAACATCTTGGCCAACTGGGACCACGCCGCCATGCCGAATCGCGGCCAGTCCACCGCCGGGTTGGCCAGCGGTTGCTTGGGGTCGAGCAGGAAGCGGTTCTCAATGAACAGCAGGCTGTTGACCACCACCGGAGGGATCGAGGCAAAGGTTGAATAGAGCTGCTGTGGATAGTTGTACTGGTACAGCGGCGCTGCACGGCAATCGGTGATTGACAGTCCGGCCTGGATTTTCTCGGCATAAGGCACGAACAGGCCCTTGTCGCTGTACTTCAACAGCGCCGGGGAAAAGCGGGTTTGCGCCTCGACGACGAAATCGCGCTTGATCAGGCGCGGCAGGAACTCGTCCAGCGAGCTGTAGCCCAGGCGCCGATCGAACGGACCTTCCCCCGGATAGCGAATCGCATCGCTGGGGCCGGGTTTGAGCTCATAGTTCAGGGACGCGGCGTATTTGCTGACTTCCTGGGCCTGGAACTTCGAGGTACGCATCTCCCTCGCGGCGGCAAGCCCCACGACAACCGCGATTATCAACAGCAATAGCCAGAACGCTCCCCATCCGTGCCTGGAGCGACGGGGTTTTTCAGGAATAGGCGCTTCATCCTCACATTCATTCGGAACCACGGTTTTACTCGAATCGGTTTGCCACAAAGCGCCCATAGTCGACTGATCCATTCACGCAGATTGATCGGACTTCACTGAAGCTTAGACGGTGGTTGGCGAGGGTGAAAAAAAATGTGAAAGGCAAAATGATGCACGGACGCACCGATAATCAGGCTGATTGAAGCACTTGTGATGAGGAGGGCTTGCCTCCTGTGATCGAGAGTCCGGTATTTGCAGTGGGTCTGACGCAACGGGGGGGATCTGATCAAGGGGGCAGTTTCGCAGTCAAACGGGCACTTCGGCAATCCAACATCCCCCTCGCTCCAATTGGCACGGGGGGAACGCGGCAGTTGCCTGTAATGGCCGCAATAGAGCCATTTCGAAACTGAGTACGGCTTTCGTAGGGGCATGACGATGCACCAATGCTGTGCAATACTCCGCGCCCTTTAAATAGCGAAAATTCCTACATGATCTAGGTGATGCCCCTCCGCAAGTCGGGTTTTTGCCGGGATTTATGGCTGAATTTTGTGATTTATAGAGTGAATATCTCTGTCACCAGCTTTTTATACTGCACGACCCGCTGATCTTGCAGGTTTTGTCCTACAGGACGGTTCTGCTTACAAAGCAGGCCCGGTTACACGAAGCCATTGGCCTATCGGTCGGTGGCTTCAATGCTCGGTGGTCATATCCAACAACAAGATGAGGTGCCCCTTATGCCCGTAGGCAATCACCAGCCCAACGGCGAGACCGCTCAGGGCGGTCCGCTTAAACGTGAACTCGGCGAGCGGCATATTCGCCTGATGGCACTCGGTGCCTGTATCGGCGTCGGCCTGTTCCTGGGCTCGGCCAAGGCCATCGAAATGGCCGGTCCGGCCATCATGCTGTCTTACATCATCGGCGGTCTGGCAATCCTGGTGATCATGCGCGCCCTCGGCGAGATGGCCGTGCACAATCCGGTCGCTGGCTCGTTCAGCCGTTACGCCCAAGACTACCTCGGCCCGCTGGCGGGCTTCCTGACCGGCTGGAACTACTGGTTCCTGTGGCTGGTGACCTGCGTCGCGGAAATCACTGCCGTGGCGGTCTACATGGGCATCTGGTTCCCCGATGTACCGCGCTGGATCTGGGCGCTCGCTGCGTTGATCAGCATGGGCTCGATCAACCTGATCGCGGTCAAGGCCTTCGGTGAATTCGAGTTCTGGTTTGCCCTGATCAAGATCGTCACCATCATTGCGATGGTGTTCGGCGGCATCGGCATCATCGCCTTCGGTTTCGGCAACGACGGCGTGGCCCTGGGGATTTCCAACCTGTGGACCCACGGTGGCTTCATGCCCAACGGCATAACTGGCGTGCTGATGTCGCTGCAAATGGTGATGTTCGCCTACCTCGGCGTGGAGATGATCGGTCTGACCGCCGGTGAAGCGAAGAACCCGCAAAAGACCATCCCCAATGCCATCGGCTCGGTGTTCTGGCGGATTCTGCTGTTCTACGTCGGCGCGTTGTTCGTGATCCTGTCGATCTACCCGTGGAACGAAATCGGCACCCAGGGCAGTCCGTTCGTGATGACTTTCGAGCGGCTGGGCATCAAGACCGCGGCGGGCATCATCAACTTCGTGGTGATCACCGCGGCGTTGTCGTCCTGCAACGGCGGCATCTTCAGTACCGGGCGCATGCTCTACAGCCTGGCGCAGAACGGCCAGGCCCCGGCCGGCTTTGCCAAGACCTCGAACAACGGCGTACCGCGTCGTGCATTGCTGCTGTCGATTGGTGCGTTGCTGTTGGGCGTATTGCTCAACTATCTGGTGCCGGAAAAGGTGTTTGTCTGGGTAACGGCGATTGCCACCTTCGGCGCGATCTGGACCTGGGCGATGATCCTGCTGGCCCAATTGAAATTCCGCAAAGGCCTGAGCGCCAGCGAAGCGGCCGGCCTGAAATACCGCATGTGGCTGTACCCGGTCAGCTCCTACCTGGCGCTGGCGTTCCTGGTGCTGGTGGTCGGCCTGATGGCGTACTTCCCGGACACCCGCGTGGCGCTGTATGTGGGCCCTGCGTTCCTGGTGCTGCTGACGGTGCTGTTCTACATGTTCAAGCTGCAACCGACCAATGTTTCGCAGGGTGCGGTGCGTTCGGTTTCGTAAGTTGTAACGCCTGAAAGACAAAAGCCCCGGTCGAAAGGATCGGGGCTTTTTGGTTTTGAAGAGCAAAAGATCGCAGCCTGCGGCAGCTCCTACAGGGGAATGCGGTCTGATTCTGTAGGAGCTGCCGCAGGCTGGGATCTTTTGATTGTCTGGTTCAACCGCTTGTTGAACTCAAGCCACGCCGCCAGCAGCGCCATCAACCCGGCACCCACCAGCGCCGTGAAGACCTGCATGGCAACAGCGTCGTCGGTCAACGCATTGACCATGTCCGCCAATGGCGCCAGCAGCACGCCCAGACAGAAAATTTCCAGCGAGAAACGGCCCATGCGGCAACTTTGCTGCGCGAGCCAGTTTTGCGTCCATCCGCTGTCGGGAATCAATTTCGCCGTGACGTAGGCCAGTGCGAGGAAATGCAGCAGGCGCACGGGGGACAGGTCGGTCTTGCTGATGGGGTACAGGACGTTTTGCAGGTTCGCCGGCACCACGGCATCGTGTATGTCCGGCCAACGCCACAGCACGGTCAACACACCGGCGACCACGACATACAACGCCGCACCGACAAACAACGGCTGGCGAACCAATGGGCGCGTCTCGGGCAAGCGCGGGCGCTGGCTGTGAATCGCAGCGGCACCGCCGAGCACGAACAGCAACTGCCAGGCGACCGGGTTGAAATACCACACGCCGTCCTTGATGGCCGCCAGGTTCCAGCCAGCCAGCGGCACCATCAGGTACAGCGTCAATGACATCGCGACCACCACCCAGGCCTTGCGCACCAGAATCGGCAGCACCAGGGGCAAGCCCGCCAACAGCACGATGTACAGCGGCAACGGGTCCATCAGGTTCGGCTTGAAGCGCAACAGCAGTTCATCGATCAAGGCCTGCTGCGGGTTGCTGATGAAGTGATGCATGCCCATTTCTTCCACCAGATCCCGTGTTTCCACGTGGCTGTTGGCGAAAAACACAATGCCCATCAGCATCGCCAGCAGAAAGATATGCACCACGTAGAGCACCCACGCCCGGCGCAGGATTTTCACGCAGGCGATCAGAAAACCTTCGCGCGCCAGGACTTTGCCGTACGCCAGTACGGCCGCGTAACCGGCCAGAAACACGAAAACCTCGGCCGCATCGCTGAAACCGAAGTTACGCAGGGTGATTTGCCCCAAGGGGTTGTGGGGCACGTGATCCCAAAAGATGAAGATCAGTGCCAGACCACGAAAAAAGTCGATCCGGTGATCGCGTGCTAACGTCATGACAGCAAACTCGTAACAGCGGGTGAAAATGGGATTGGCCGCGGGCGCAAAGGCCACGCGCCCAATTGGCGGCGCGCAGGGTGGACTGATTCGTGGGCAATTGCAAAGTCGGGATATTACCGGATGTCTCGGGCGTTACCCCAAGGCTCAACCGCTGGTCAGAAAGGTCCGTCAACCTGCGATTTCTGACAGTAGACAGGCTCAAAATTTAATGAGTGCAACGTTCTTGAAACGGGAGCCTCCCATGAGACTGTTGTGGAAAGGGCTGTCCAGTTACACGGTGATCGGGGTCGCCAACACCCTGATTCACTGGCAGATCTTTTTCCTGCTGAGCGTGGCGGCCGGCCTCAGCCAGGCGATCAGCAACCTGGCGGCCTTCTGCGTGGCTGCGTCGTTTTCCTTCTATATGAACGCGCAATTTACCTTCGCCGCCAGTGCCACGGTCGCAGGTTATCTACTGTTTCTTTTTGGCATGGGGGCATTGAGCCTGGGTGTCGGCCATCTGGGCGACGCCTGGCGATTGCACGGTTTGTTCACCGTGGCCCTGTTTTCGGCGTTGAGCCTGGTGTTCGGTTTCCTGTATTCCAAATACGTGGTGTTTCGCGAGCGTGATCGATGAAAATCTCGCTCATTGTCCCGGTGTTCAACGAAGAGCAGTCAATCAACCTGTTTTATCAGGCGGTGCGACGGGAGTTGAAGCTGGGCGGCACCGAAGTCGAGATCGTGTTCATCAACGATGGCAGCTCCGACCGCACGGCCGAACAGGCTGCGGCACTGGCGCAGGCGGACGATCAGGTCATGCTGATCAATTTCTCGCGCAACTTCGGCAAGGAACCGGCACTGTTTGCCGGCCTGGAGCACGCCAGCGGCGATGCCGTGATTCCCATGGATGTCGACCTGCAGGACCCGATCAACGTCATTCCGTTGTTGATCGAGCAGTGGCAAAAGGGTGCCGACGTGGTCCTCGCCAAACGTCGCAACCGGGCCGCCGACGGCTACCTCAGGCGCCACAGCGCGTCGATTTTCTACCATGTGCTCAATCGCATCGCCTACACCCGCATCGAGGAAAACGTCGGGGACTTTCGGCTGATGGATCGTAAGGTGGTCGACGTGATCCGGTCCCTGCCCGAGCACCAGTTGTTCATGAAAGGTGTGTTGTCGTGGGCCGGGTTCAACACCGTGGTGGTGGAGTTCGAGCGGCCAGGAAGGGTGGTGGGGAGCAGCAAGTTCAATGTCTGGAAGCTGTGGAACCTGGCACTGGAAGGCGTGACCTCGTTCAGTACCGTGCCGCTGCGCTTGTGGACTTACGTCGGTGGCGGCATTTCGATTTTCGCGGTGCTCTATGCGGTGTACATGGTGCTGGACAAGGTTTTCTTCGGCAACAGCGTCCCCGGTTATCCGTCGCTGATGACCGCCATCCTGTTTCTCGGCGGCGTGCAACTGATCGGCATCGGCATCCTCGGCGAGTACATCGGTCGCATCTACATCGAGGCCAAGCACCGGCCGCGCTATGTGATCAAAGACATCGTCGGCGGTAAAGACCGGGGCAGGCGTTAGCATGGGCCGGTTCAGCGACTTCTTCGTTCGCGAGCTCAGTCGGCATCAGGTCTGGCGGTTTTTTCTGTTCGCCACCCTGGTGTATGTCCTGCCGTTGATCCTCGCGGATTATCCCTACATCGATGACAACTGGCGTTCGCTGTCGGCGGGCATGGCCTGGGCCGAGCAGGGCCGACTCTTCACCCAGCTGTTCTACAACGCGCTGACCTTCAGCCATGCCGCGCCAAACATCTTTCCCTTGCCCTTGTTGATCGCCACGCTGGCCATGGCGTCGGCGCTGACCAGCCTGACGTTCCATTACTTTCACAAGCCAAGCGTCGCTTGTTGCCTGGTGCTGTTGCCGCTCTGGTACAGCCCGTTCTTCCTGCAGAACCTGTCCTATCAATACGACGGTCCCACCACGGCCCTGAGCCTGGTGGCGGTGATCTACGCCATCACCTTTCGTCACCCGTGGCGCAGCGTGCAATGGCTGGTGCCGGCGTTCCTGATTGCACTGGCGCTGGGGTTGTATCAGGTCAGCCTGAATGTGTTCCTGGGCCTGTGTTGCCTGGAGTTGCTCAGGGCTGCCAACGATAAAACGGCCCCGGTTCCATGGCGTGACCTGCTGGGCTGGAAAGCCGCCCAGGTCATCCTCGGCGGGTTGATCTACAGCGTTAGTGCTTATCTGTTCATGGACTCGAATCGCACATTGCTGCTCGATTGGACGGCGCATCCCTCATTGCAGATCCAGATCAACATTGCCCGGGTCCTGGAAAAAGTCGTGCTGTTGTTCCATGGCGGATGGCTCTGGGTGTTCGGCGGGTTGCTGTTGCTTGCGATAGCCGGGGCGGTGCGGTTGGGATTGAACGTAGCGGCGCGTCAGGAAGGCGGGCCGAAGAAGCTGTTGATCGGCCTGATGTGCTTGCTGACATTGCCCTTGGTGACGCTGCTGGTGTCCGGTGTCGCGCTGATTTTCCGCGACTTCAACGAAGGCGCCCGCACCTTGATGGGCTTCGCCGTGCTGCTGGTATTGCTGTTCTACCTGGGGCATCTGGCGCTGGCGTCGATTCATGAGCGCCTGCCACTGCTGTTGATGATTCCTCTGCTGGCCATGTTGTCGCTGTCGTTCGCCCATGGCCGGGTGCTGACGGTGCAGAAAACCTTTGCGTCCACGGCGCTGGCCGGTCTTGCGTACGACATCGCCAGCCATCAGTCGCTGCGCGAGGCCAAGAGGATCTACATCTCGGTGAGTTATTCCGACTATTGGTTAGTGGCGGCGGCAGGCTCATTCAAGCAGTTGCCGGTGCTGCACTACCTGCTCAATACCGACTTTTACATGCTGGCCGAGAATCTGCCGAAAGCCGGGATCACCAACGTGGTGGCGGAGCGGGAACGGCGCAACGCGACACGGGTCGGTTTTCAGGGTTATCCGGCGCTGGTGGACAGACAGTTCTACCGGATTTACCTGATCGGTGATTACGGTTTTATCGTGATGAAGGAACCGACCCCGAGCAAAACACTGCGTTGGTGACACGCGGTTTTGATCGGGGTGGCGAGGTCATGCCGCCGCTATGTCATGGGGCTCGAAACTGTCGGCCCGGGCCATCTGCCACATCCGCGAGTAGAACTCGCCGTTCACTTCGCCGGTCAGCAACTCCCCCGGTTTGAGGAATACGTGCAGCTGCGAGAACAGCTTGATCTCGGTTGCCGACATGCGTCGCACCAGGTGCTTGGCCGACAGTTGCGACGGATGTTCGAGGCCGGCGGCGGCGAGCATTTCCGCCAGGGCCTTGAGGGTGTTGCGGTGGAAATTGAACACGCGCTGGGCCTTGTCCGGCACCACCAGCGCGCGCTGGCGCAGGGTGTCCTGGGTGGCGACGCCGGTCGGGCATTTGTTGGTGTGGCAGCTCTGCGACTGGATGCAGCCGATGGCGAACATGAAGCCGCGCGCGGAGTTGGCCCAGTCGGCACCGATGGCCAGCACGCTGGCGATGTCGAAGGCGCTGACGATCTTGCCGCTGGCGCCGAGCTTGATCTTGTCCCGCAGGTTCAAGCCCACCAGGGTGTTGTGCACGAACAGCAGGCCTTCGCGCATCGGCACGCCGATGTGGTCGGTGAATTCCACGGGCGCGGCGCCGGTGCCGCCTTCCTTGCCGTCCACCACGATGAAGTCCGGGAGGATGCCCGTTTCCAGCATGGCCTTGGCAATGCCCATGAACTCCCACGGATGGCCGAGGCAGAACTTGAAGCCCACCGGTTTACCGCCGGACAGCTCACGCAGTTGTGCGATGAAATGCATCATTTCGATCGGCGTGGAAAACGCAGTGTGGCGCGACGGTGACACGCAGTCCTCGCCCATCAGGATGCCGCGGGTTTCGGCGATTTCCCGGGTGACCTTGTGCTTGGGCAGGATGCCGCCGTGGCCGGGCTTGGCGCCCTGGCTCATCTTGATTTCGATCATCCGCACCTGTGGCGTCCGGGCTTGTGCCGCAAAGCGTTCCGGGTCGAAATGGCCGTCGCTGGTGCGGCAGCCGAAGTAGCCGCTGCCCAGTTCCCAGGTCAGGTCGCCACCGTTTTCCCGGTGATAGGGGCTGATGCTGCCTTCGCCGGTGTCATGGGCGAAGTTGCCGAGCCTGGCACCCTGGTTCAACGCGCGGATGGCGTTGGCGCTGAGGGAGCCGAAACTCATGGCCGAGATATTGAACACCGACGCCGAATAGGGCTGGGTGCACTGTGGGCCGCCGACCGTCACCCGGAAACTGCTCGGGTCGCTCAACGGCGCCGGACGCATGGAGTGGCCGATGAATTCGAAACCCGACTGGTACACGTCAATCAGCGTGCCGAAGGGTTTGTCGGCGGTTTCATTCTTGGCCCGGGAATAGACCAGCGAGCGCTGGGCCCGGGAGAAGGGCAGGGCGTCGCTGTCGGATTCGAGCAGGTACTGGCGGATTTCCGGGCGGATGCCTTCCACCAGGTAGCGGATATTGCCGAGAATCGGGTAATTGCGGCGCACCGCGTGTGGGCTTTGCAGCAGATCGAACAGGCCGATCAGGCTGAGGACAGCGGTGACGGTGGTGATCGACCAGAGCCAGTCATAGTCAAGAAAAGGCAGGCTGGCGAGGGTGAAGATCACGCAGACGGCAAAGAAGGCGTAGCGGCTCAGGAGTGACAGGCTCATACGGTTTCCTTGGGTTCGGACTCAATAAATTTGGCTAAACACAAAACACTGTGGGAGCGAGCCTGCTCGCGATGGCGGTCTTTCATTCAGTATTGATAGTGACTGAACCACCGCTATCGCGAGCAAGCTCGCTCCCACATAAAAGCAAAGTGCTCCACAGGTCATTCAGGCATTTTGTGCCTGGAGAAAAATCGAAAACAGCTCGGACTGGGATTTGATCCCCAGCTTGCTGTACATGTGTTTCTTGTGGACTTTCACGGTTTCGACCGAGATTTCCAGCTTACGGGCGATTTCTTTACTGGAGCAACCGCTGAGCATCAAACGCCCGACATCCAGCTCCCGAGCCGTCAACTGCGCGCCTTTGAGCTGCTGCACCGAGGCCTCCAGTTGTACCCGCCAATCAGCTTGCGGCGGTGCGGGGACCAGGGCCACGACTTCGTTGATTTCATAGGGTAGACGCTGGCGCAACAGGCCGAGCACCCACGGCTGGATCAACGACAGCAAGGCGATCTGCTGGCCGCTGAAGCGCTGGGTACTGCCCAGTGAAAGGCACAGCGTGCGGTCGCCTTCGAGCTGGCAATTGAACTGGATTTCGTCGGCCACCACATTCAGACGAAAGTAGCGCTGGTAATACTCGGTCAGCTCGAAGTGCTCCGGGGCCACTTCCGACAGGCGATACAGCCCGGTGCGCGACTGCTCGCGGCAGGCGATGTAGAAGGGGTCGAGCAGGTACAGGCCGCGCAGGTAATCCTGGAACAACTGGTCAGGGCTGCCGTCTTCGCCGGGGCATTCGGCGAACACCTGGGGGCGCTGATCGGCACTGAAAAGCAGCGCCACCCAGCTGTCGAAGGGCACGTACTGGTCCAGCAGGCGTACAAGCTGGGTCCAGAAATTGGGCTTGTCCAGGGCGTCGATCAGTTGCCCCACCGAGCGGTGCCAGGCGATGTCGTCCAACGAGAGTGTCATGCATCTACCCCTATCGTGTTACCCCAGCGGCGTAATTCCCCGCCCGGTTGCTTGCTGCGCATACTGGCGCACAGACACCGACCGGGCAATCTTTCTGCCGCCCGGCCCATGACAAGGAATACCCATGAAGGTCGAACTCGCCCAATTGGCAGGCCGTGATAACGACACGGCTTACAACCTCGAACGCACCCTGGCGGCGATGGCTGCGTGCGCAGCCGATACGCAGCTGATCCTGTTCCCCGAAGGCCACTTGATGGGTTTCCCTTCGGCCGAGTCCGTGGCCGAGGTGGCCGAGGCGCTGGACGGCCCGTCCGTCAGCGCGGTAATCGCCGCCGCCCGCGAGCGCAATATTGCCGTGGCCATTGGCATGGCCGAGAACGATAACGGCCGTTTCTACAACACCACGCTGCTGATCACTCCTGAAGGCATCGCGCTGAAATACCGCAAGACTCACTTGTGGGCCTCGGATCGCGGTGTCTACGAGGCGGGCGATCGCTACGCCACCTGCCTGTGGAACGGCGTGCGCGTGGGCCTGCTGATTTGCTACGACATCGAATTCCCCGAAAGCGCCCGCGCCCTGGCGCAACTGGGGGCCGAGCTGTTTATCGTCACCAACGGCAACATGGACCCCTACGGCCCGACCCACCGCACCGCGATCATGGCCCGCGCCCAGGAAAACCAGGCGTTTGCGCTGATGGTCAACCGGGTGGAAGAGGGTGACGGTGGATTGCTGTTTGCCGGCGGCAGCGCATTGGTCGATCCGCTGGGCACCTTGTTGTTCGAAGCCGGACGCGAGGAAGGGCAGTTTGCGGTCGAACTGGACCTGAACCTGCTGAAGGCGGCGCGCCAGGATTATCGCTATCTGGATGATCAGCGGCTGAGGTTGCCGGGGGAGGTGATTGAGCAGGCGGGGGGGCTGCGGGAGCTGCTGATTCCTTCGAACTGATCCGGGTTCTGTGCTGGCTGGGCTGGCGCCATCGCGAGCAGGCTCGCTCCCACATTTGATATCAGTCGTTCACAAAATTTGTATTCACCGAAGACCCATTGTGGGAGCGAGCCTGCTCGCGATGAGGCCCTCCCAGACGACACACCTGCCTGACCAAAAACAACAACGCAACACCCGTAACTTGCGCCGAACTCGGCTCTGCCATAAATCCAATAAAATCCGGAGTAGTCGCTCATGGCTCGTTTGCAACGCACCCTGTCACTGGGGTCGGTGGTGCTGTTTGGCATCGCCTACATGACGCCGATCATTGTGCTCGGCACTTTTGGCATCCTCGCTCAATCCACCGCCGGCATGGTGCCGGCCGCGTACCTCGCGGCGCTGGTGGCGATGTTCTTCACCGCCATGAGCTACGGGCGCATGGCCGCGGCGTTCCCGGTGGCCGGCTCGGCCTACAGCTATGTGCGCAAGGCCATCAGCCCGAAACTCGGGTTCATCGCCGGTTGGGCGGTGCTGCTCGATTACCTGTTCCTGCCCATGGCGATCTGGCTGATCGGCGCGGCCTACCTCAACTCCGCATTCCCGGCGGTGCCGCAGTGGGTCTGGGTACTGGCGTTCATCGGCATCACCAGCGCGATCAACATCGTCGGCCTGAAACTGGCCAACGGTATCAACGCCTTGCTGATGCTGGTGCAGTTCCTGGTGCTGATCGCCTTCGTCGCGCTGTGCGTGCATTACGTCGGTGGCGATGCGAGCACGCCGTTGTGGTCGATCAAGCCATTCTTCAATGGCGACATGCAGATGCCGCTGATCATGAGCGGCGCGGCCATCGCCTGTTACTCGTTCCTGGGCTTCGACGCGGTCAGCACCCTGACCGAAGAAACCCGTGATCCACGCCGCACCATTCCCCGGGCGATCATGCTGATCACCCTGATCGGCGGGCTGATTTTCGTCGGCGTGTCGTACTTCGTGCAGATTGCCCATCCGTCGTTCCAGTTCGACAGCGTCGACTCGGCGGCCTATGAAATTGCCCGCAACATCGGTGGCGACCTGTTCGTCTCGATCTTCCTGATCGGCCTGATCGTCGGCCAGTTCGCCTCGGGCCTGTCGGCCCAGGCCAGCGGTTCGCGGCTGCTGTACGCCATGGGCCGCGACGGCGTGCTGCCGAAGTCGTTTTTCGGCACCTTGCACGAACGCTTCGGCACGCCGATCAACAGCATCCTGCTGTGCGCGGTGGTGGCGTTGCTGGCGCTGAAACTGGACGTCACCACCTCGACCTCGTTCATCAATTTCGGCGCGTTCCTGGCGTTCAGCCTGGTCAACCTGTCGGTGATCTTCCATTACTGGATCGGTGGCGAGAAAAAAGGCCCGCGCGAATTCGTACTGTTCCTGCTGTTCCCGTTCATCGGTCTGGTGGCGGATCTGTGGCTGATGGTCAGCCTCGATCACCTGGCGATTTACCTGGGCCTGAGCTGGCTGGCGATTGGCGTGGTGTACCTGGCGGTGTTGACCGGCGGTTTCCGTCGACAGCCGCCGGAGATGGATTTCCAGGAAGCTGCATAAAGGAAACTGTAGGAGCGAGCTTGCTCGCGATAAACCTGAGGGCGCCGATGGGCATCTGGTTTTACGCGTTTTCGCGAGCAAGCTCGCTCCTACAGGGCGGACATGTGATCCTTGCCGCTTTTGAGTCAAGGGCCTTCTGTTTATGTCGACGTACTCCATGCAAGCCTCCGGGACTATCCGCATTGCCGCTGCCTTATTGATCGGCCCTGACGGCCGCACGTTGCTGGTGCGCAAGCGCGGCACCACGGCGTTCATGCAGCCGGGTGGCAAGATCGAGCCCCACGAATTGCCGGTTCATGCGCTGGCCCGGGAGCTGGAAGAAGAGCTGGGTCTGGACATCGACCCGGTGCAGGCCGTTTACCTCGGTCACTTCTCGGCACCGGCCGCCAACGAGCCGGGCTTTGTCGTACACGCCGAGATTTTTCAGCTGCACATCGATGTCGACGTGACGCCTGCGGCGGAAATCGAAGAAGTGATCTGGATCGACCCGTCCAGCGATGGCGGTATCAGCCTGGCGCCATTGACACGGGACCTGATCCTGCCGTTTTATCGAGCATCGCTGATCGCGATCGCCTGATCATCACGCAAAGGACCTCGCCCATGATCCCGCTTCAAGACCTGCTGATTTTTGCCGCTGCCGCGTTGCTGATGGTACTGACGCCTGGGCCGAACATGATCTACCTGATCTCCCGTTCGATCTGCCAGGGTCGCAAGGCCGGGGTGATCTCGTTGCTTGGGGTGGTTGCTGGATTCTTCGTGCACTTGTTTGCCGCGGCCGCCGGTTTGACCGCGGTGTTCCTGGCGGTGCCAATGGCCTATGAGGTGTTGAAGTGGGCCGGTGCGCTGTACCTGTTGTGGCTGGCCTGGCAGGCGATCAAACCCGGTGCGCGCTCACCGTTCGAGGCGCAGCAGTTGCCCCCGGATTCGTCGCGCAAGCTGATCACCATGGGCTTTCTGACCAGTGCCTTGAACCCGAAAATCGCGGTGTTCTATCTGTCGGTGTTTCCGCAGTTCATCACGCCGGAGCACGGTTCGGTGTTCAGCCAGAGCATCATCCTCGGCCTGACCCAGATCAGCGTCAGTTTCTGCGTCAACCTGCTGATCGCCATGTTTGCCGCGGGCATCGCCTCGTGGTTCGTCAACAATCCGACCTGGCTGGCGATGCAGCGCTATTTCATGGGCTTCGTGTTGTCGGCGCTGGCGCTGCGGCTGATGCTTGAGCAAAAACGGATGGCTTGAGGATGTGGATCGAACGACTGGATGCCAGCCATGCCCTGGACTACCGGGCGCTGATGCTCGAAGCCTACGACCTGCACCCGCAGGCCTTCACCTCGAGCGTGCGTGAGCGGGCGGTGATGCCGCTGAGCTGGTGGGAGTCGCGCCTGACCGGCAAGCTGGACGTGGTGCTCGGGGCGTTCGAAGAAGGTCGGTTGGCCGGCATCGTCGGCCTTGCGTTCGAGCCTCGGGAAAAGGCCCGGCACAAGGTGACGCTGTTTGGCATGTACGTGACCGCCAAGGTCCGCCAGCGCGGGCTCGGTTATCAACTGGTTCAGGCGGCATTGGCCGAGGCGCAGACCCACGCGGGTTTGCGCCTGATCCAGTTGACCGTCACCGCCGGCAACGATGCCGCATTCAACCTCTACCAACGCTGCGGTTTCATCCAGTTCGGACTGGAACGGATGGCCGTGCGGGTGGAAGAGGATTACTTCGACAAGATCCATATGTGGCGCGAGCTCTAAGGATCACCAAGATCCCTGTAGGAGCGAGCCTGCTCGCGATGGCGGCGTGTCAGTCAATGCAGATATTGAATGTCAGACCGCTATCGCGAGCAGGCTCACTCCTACAGGGATTTTTGTTGCTCTATCGAACAGCGCTAACACCATCCAGCGTCGAAAACGACGTGTCCTTGGCCGTCAGCAAGAAGTCACGCATGTACGGCGCATCGAGCATGTCGGCGCGGATCGCCGCATACAGCGTGGCGAACAAGCCTTTCTCACCCAGCCGCTTGGCTTTCACATAGCCTCGCGAACTGTATTCATGCAGTGCCCAATGGGGCATGCCGCACACGCCGCGACCGCTGGCCACCAGTTGCATCATCATCACCGTCAGTTCCGAGGTGCGGACCTGGGCCGGTTCGATGTCGGCGGGTTCGAGGAAGCGGGTGAAGATGTCCAGCCGGTCCCGTTCCACCGGGTAGGTGATCAAGGTTTCCGGGAGCAAGTCTTCGGGGACGATATAGGCCTTGCTGGCCAGGCGGTGCTGGTTGGCCACCGCGAGCATCGCTTCATAAGTGAACAGCGGTACATAGGTGATCCCGGCCAGGTCCACCGGATCGGAGGTCACCACCAGGTCCAGGTCGCCACGGGCCAGGGCCGGTAGCGGGGCGAAGGAGAACCCCGAGGCCAGGTCCAGTTCGACTTCCGGCCAGGCGTCGCGGAACTGGTCGATGGTCGGCATCAGCCACTGGAAGCAACTGTGGCATTCGATGGCCATGTGCAGACGACCGGCGGTGCCACCGGCCAGGCGACTGATGTCGCGCTCGGCGGCGCGCAGCAGCGGCAGGGTGGCGTCGGCCAGTTGCAGCAGGCGCAAACCGGCGCTGGTGAAGCGCACCGGTTTGGTCTTGCGCACGAACAGCGGCATGCCCATACGCTCCTCCAGTTCCTTGAACTGATGGGAAAGGGCCGATTGGGTCAGGTGCAGGCGATCGGCCGCATCCACCAGGCTGTCGGCTTCGCGCAAGGCGTGCAGGGTCTTGAGGTGACGGATTTCAAGCACCGGGGGCTCCATGAGGAAAACTTGTCGATAAATCGAAAAGGTTGAGTTTGTCTCATGTTGATGCCGCTGTCGACCACAAGCACGGCGGAGCACATTGCGTGCCCCGCCGTTGTTACGTTACAGCATGGAAAAGTGTTTGTTGCCCAGCGGTTTGCCGATGTCGCCGCGCCAGATCGCCTCGACCGTACCGCCACTGGCGGCCACGTCCTTCTGCCATTGCAGGCCCAGGTTGCGTTGTTCCGGCAGTTTCAGATGGCCTTTGACGAAGTCGCTGAATTGCGGCTTGGCCGAGGTGTAGTGAAAGTGCGCGTACCACAGGGTTTGCGCCGGTTCGCTGCGCAGGTTGCGCACCTCGTATTCCTGGAGGAAATCCCGTCGTCCGTCCGGGCGTTTGCCCAGGTCGCGCAAACCGCCTTCCTTGCGGATGTCCACCACTTGCTGTTCAAGCAGATAGTCCAGATAACCTTCTGTCGGGGTTTTGCTGTTCATGCTTTGATCGATGCGCAGGGTGCGCCCCGTGCGCAACATCTCATCCGCCCGATTGCGCAATTGCAGCGCCACGGCCTCGGCGGGGGACAAGCGTTCGATCTCCCGGGCACGCATGGTCAACTCCGTGGCCTCGCTGCTCATCATGTGCTCAAGGTCGACCGGCAGCATGTTTTGCTGCGCATAGCCTTTGACTTTGTTGGTATAGGCGTCCGCGACCCCCAGCCTTTTTCCGGCCTCTGTCAGCAGCGGCCTGACATCGGTCGGCAATACCGGTTGCGTGGAGACAGCTGGTTCACTGAGGTGATATTTACCGTTGGAGCGGGGCAGCCAGGTTTCCGTACGGCCATCGACATCTTCGATGGTGAAGCGCTGTTGCCGAGTCACGACATCGGTACTGGGTTCGCCAATCAGCAATCGGTTGTCTTCAGTCTCGAACAGTTGTTTTCCGGTGCTTTTTGTCGGAGGTGGGGCTGCAGATCGATTTCCGATGGCATGGCGGGCGAGCGCTTCCATCTGGTCGAGGTCGTCTAGAAACGCACGGACTTGTTCCATATCCAGGTGTTGCGGATAGCCTAGCGTCCAAGCGCCAAGCTGGCGGCGGAACTCGCGGTAAGTGGTCAGGCATTCTTCGAAAACGCGGTTGCGCTGGCCGATATTGGAACGGACTTGTGGTAGTTGATATTGGGTGAATAGGACACGCCCGACCTTTTCACGGGATTGTTTCAATCGCACATGGAAGTAAAGCCACGTAAGGTCGTCAACGGCTTCAAAATGGGGGATGGTCTCCAGGACATACGCCGTCCTCAAGTAACGGTAAGTCGAGTCACTGTGCGTGTCGTTTAGAAGCTGCATGGTCTTGGCCGCCTCCTCTTTTTGCGGGGAGTGAGTGATTCGACGGACCCATTGTCTGGCGTCTTCGACAGCTTGGTGTTGCTGGTCAAACTCTTTGATAAAGTCCATTCGGGCCTCCTTGCGCTCGGCCAGCAGTTTCAAGTGTGTGGAGGTATTGGTGTTAGGCGTTGCGCCCGAACGATCGACCAACTGATCGATCCTTGCGTTGTACTCATTCAGGCGTTCCATGGAGAGGGCGATCCGGTGGTTCTGACGGTAAAAGACAGTCGCGGCGCAAGTATTTTGGTCTCTGTTGATCAAGGCGCGCTTGTTGCCATGGCTTAACACTTTCAACTCGCCCAAAGTCAGGTACAGGGTCTGCGCGGCTTCGATATCTTCCAGAAAGGCACGGTCGACAGTCGCGAGAGGCGGACGCTGAGTACCTTCAGGCTTGGAGTAGCTCTTCAGTAAGGAGTCGGTGTTTCTGGTTTGAGATTTGAGGCGACGGATATTGGCGTCGACGGTGTTGTTCAGGGTCAACTGCCGACGCAAGGCACGATCGGTCCACCAGCGTGGCAGCCAGCGGCGAATGGCGACCGGCCAGAGTGGGTCCAATCCATCGGCCATGTGCCCAAGCGCCGCGCCACCTCCCACGCCGCCGCCTTCGATCACGGTGCCGTATACCGCGTAGTGGGTGTTCCAGTGGCCGGATTCATCCAGGGCGATCGGCTGTTTGTAGGTCCGCGTGCTGGTGCCGCTCAAGCGCCAGCGCGGCGGATTGCCCGCCAGTTCGATGCGGTAGATACGGCCCTGGCTGAGCATGAAGTCGCCGTCGGCGTGGCGATACACATTGCGATAAAGGCCCTCGGTGCCCGGTTGCAGGCCCGAGAGGGAAAGCGGTTTTTCATGTTCATAACCCTTGAAGCGTTCCAGGGCACGCCGTGCCTGGCGTGGCGTCGATACCTGCAAGGCCCCCGGACTTTTGCCCAGCGCCCGCCACTGACGACTGCGCGTGGCGGCGCGGGCGGCAGCGGGCGCGGCACTGGCACCGGGGAGAATGTCCATGACCGCGTCGATCAGCGACAACAGCACCGCCTCCACCTCGGCCAGGCCATGGCCGACATCGCCGCGCAGGAAGGCCGCCACCGCTA
This sequence comes from Pseudomonas fluorescens, assembly GCF_040448305.1. Lineage (NCBI taxonomy): Bacteria > Pseudomonadati > Pseudomonadota > Gammaproteobacteria > Pseudomonadales > Pseudomonadaceae > Pseudomonas > Pseudomonas fluorescens. The sequence goes on from NZ_CP148752.1 coordinate 1,184,277, forward strand.
GGTTGGCGCTGTTCCAGGCGTCGTACAGGGCGATGGCCGTACCGACGAAGGGCAGCATGCCCAGGGCCATTTTCAGGTAGTTGAACATGGCGCCGGACTTCAAAGCGACTTGCTCCAGATACAACGCATCATTGGAGCGCGATGTTGCCCGATGGGCTTCCAGCAAACGGCCCATGTGCACATTCAGCAGATGCGCCGCCAGGGATGTGCTGGATGGCCAGGCCGTGCCGACGCCGATCAGCCCGTCGAAGTTTTTCAACCGGGCCTGGTTGATCCGGCTGACGTGGTGGGCGACATCGCCCTTCAAGGCACGGTCGGCCAGGTAGCTGACCATCGAGCTGCGCAGGCAATCGTTGAACAAGCGCAGCCGCGCCTGCTCAAGGCTGTCGAACTGGCGCAGAAAAACCCCGTCGGGACTGTCGGGCAGATAAAGCAGGGTCAGACCACTGATTTGCTCCACGATAAAGGTGACGCCGGACAGCGTGGTCGGCCCCTGCCCATGGGTGTCCTTGCCGCCCACCGTGAGGTGTGCCGGCAGCAGTTCGATGCGTTTGCCATTGGCGCTAAAGCCTTCACGGCTGTTGGCATCGATGGCGATGTCCAGGACCTGTTGGCCATCGGCATTGATGTCTTTGGCGAGCACGGCGAACTCGCCTTGCAAACGCAGCATCAGGCGCCAGGGTTCACTCAGGCATTCGTGCCGGTATTCATTGTTGAACGTCGATGCCGTCGAGGAGCCGAGAAAGGTCTCGCGGATCAGCGTTTCATATTTCCCGGCCACATCCAGCTCGGTGACCAGCTTGCGCAGCCAGGACGTAGTGATGCCGCTTTTCACTTTCTGCCGTTGTACGGCGTCGGCACCGCTGACCTCGACCTGCATCAGCGACAGTCGCCACCACATTTCCTGATCGATGTTGCTCAGCGCCAGGTCGCCGAGAGACAGCTTGCTGCGCTGCTCGCTGGCGACCAGTACATTTTGCTGGGGGGTGCCTGGCGCGGCGCCTTCCATGACGACTTTGCGCCAAGTGGTGGAATCGGGAACGTCGAGCAGCACCTCCACCTGTTGAGTGAGGTCGAAGTCCTGGCGTAATCGGGCGTCGACAGCTTTCTTGCTGAAGGCTTCCCGAGGTGGCAGCTCGCGTTCCAGCCACTCGTGGGAGCGCTTCATCGCAGCGATGTAGGACTTGAACGACACCTTGAGTCGGTCACGCTGCACGGCGGAGAGTTCGCCATGCCACGACGGCAATTGGGCGGCCAGCGCACTGCTGCGGTTTTGTTCGAGGATGTGCGCGTACACCAACTCCCGGGCGGCGGACTGGGGAACGGTCAGGCAGGCAAGGGTCTGTTCGCGCAGCTTTTCCAGCTCTGCCGCGCGTTGGCTGGCATGAGACGGCACAGGATTGGTCGCCATGATCCGGGCAGCCTGTTGTTCACAGCTGTGAAGCTGGGTCTGCAAGGCGTATTCAAACGGCGGGCCGTTCAGCGGCAAGACGTGCAGGGCCAGGGTGTTGTCGTTGGCCGGACGTTTGAACAAGGTCTGTTCCAGTGCCTGTCGAGAGCTGAAACGCTGCAAACCACCGAAGCGCCCGGGCCAGTAGAGCAACAGGCTGTCGGTCGAGTCCGGCAGCAACGCCGAGGCCTTGGTAAACAGCAGGACACCATCCAGTTCCTCGGTTTGCGTGCGGTGGGTATCGCCTTCGGTGTCCGTCGCCGACAGCACCAGGCGTGCGACCACCAGATCGGCCGCTGGGGCTTGATCGGGGGCATCCAGCACACGAGTGAGCCACTGATGCTCTTCAGTGTTGATCTGGTTCAGGCTCAGTTGCAGTTCAGCTTCGGCACGCAGACCGTCCAGGCGCGCCTGGTAAAGGGTTGCGTAGTGCGGGCGGTTTTTGTGGCGCAGTTCCAGCATTTTTTGCGCACTGTCGGTGTTCAGCAGCGCGGTTGCGGCGGTGGTGCTGGCCTGCTCGGTCGCGGTGAGGGCATCCATTTGCCGTTGCAGACGTTGCAGGCGCGGGTCAGTGTGGTCGCCCTGAAAGTTCTCGCCCAACAAGGCATCCAGTGCCGTGCGCTGTTGCTCCAGTGCCTGGCGACGGATGCCCAGTGGAATATCGGGGCTTAACTGGCCGAACAGGACATCGTCTTCGTTGGTATCCGCGTCCGGCAAGGTGGCGGGCAAGGCCAGGATCAATTCGTTACGCGGCCGATCGGCAGGGGTGACAGGCAATCGTGCCCACAAGGATTCAGCGCTGGTCTGCAGCACGCTGCGCTCAAGCTCTGTGTAATAAACCCTGAGGGTGCCTGTCGGTAGCCGGGGTTGGTCGAACATCTGCGGCTGATGTTCGAACAGCCAGCTTTCCATATCGACACGGTTCTCAAAGGTCATCCAGGCGGATGGCAGGGAAGGCAAGTACAGCAACTGAGCGACCGGTTGCTTCGTGTCCCGGGTGATGACCAAGGCGCCCGATAGTTCGATTGACAGGTCTTTGTCATCCTTGAACTGCATTTGCTCGACGTAAATCTTTGGAGTGGCAGGCGTTGCTGTCTGCGCGGGCGGGTCGATGATCGCCTGCAATGTCTGGACCTGCTCGGTATCCAGGATGCCCTGGGCAAAAGCCCATTGGCTCGACGCCTCGAAATGCTGGCGGTACAAGCGGTTTGCCTGTGCCTTGCGCGACTGATCCGTACCGCGCGCACGGGCATTCCACCAAGTGCCGGCGAGCGGCGACTGCGGGTTTTGCGCCATAAGTGCCCGCCACTGCTCACAGCATTCGTTCCAGCGTTCCGAGGCGCTCAGGGTCAGACCCTGATCCGGGTTCGCGGGCAAAGGGAAGGCAAGGCCGAAATCGGCCGTTAGGGGTGTGGTTTCGTCAACCATGACGATGAATCTCCAGAAGGCCGGACCGTGCCGGCGGGACGGGCATTAGGAGGCAGTCGCCAAACGGTCGGGTGGTACATAGTTATCGCGAGGCTGAATTTGACACCGGATGACCGCCCGGCACTCTTCATCAAACTGTCATGGAACTGTGGCAGCGCGCTTGAACAAACTTCATCAGACTCGCGCTCTACTGGGGTTCTGCGTTTTGGTGTTTTTTCATGGGTGCTTCATTCTTTTCACGAATCGTATTGTTGGCCGCGCTGTTGTTCGGCCTGCCGTCCCTGGCGGCTTCGCGTTGTGACGTCAATGTTCCGACCGAACGGGTGGATCTGGCCCAGGTAAGCCTGGCGTACCAGAGCATCGGCCGTGCGTCGGATCCGGCATTGCTGCTGGTGATGGGCCTGGGCGGGCAATTGATTCACTGGCCGGATGAGGTGGTGGTCGCCCTGTGCCAGCAGGGATTCAGGGTGATCCGCTATGACAATCGCGATGTTGGTCTGTCGACCTGGCGGCAAACACCGGCCGAAGCCAACCTGACCTTCGAAGTGTTGCGTTACAAACTCGGTTTGCCAGTGTCGTCACCGTACTCGCTGACCGACATGGCCGACGATGGCCTGGGACTGATGGACGCCTTGCACATCGATCAATTCCACGTGTTGGGCGCCAGCATGGGCGGGATGATCGCCCAGCACATGGCGGCCATGGCACCGCAACGGATCGAGAGCCTGACCCTGATCATGACCACCTCCGGTGCCGAAGGCTTGCCGGCACCGAGTGCGGCGCTGGTGCAGTTGTTGGCCCGGCGCGGCGCACCGAACCGCGAAGTGGCCCTGGAGCAACAGGCCGACTTGCTGGCGGCGCTGGGCAGCCCGATGGTCACCGACGATCGCCAGTCGCTGTTGCATCAGGCGGCGCTGTCCTATGACCGGGCGTTCAATCCCGAGGGCGTGAAACGCCAGATCATGGCCATTCTCGCCGAACCGAGCCGGGTGACCCTGCTCAATCAGTTGCGGGTGCCGGCGCTGGTGGTGCATGGCACGGCCGACCCGCTGCTGCCGGTGATGCACGGGGTGCATCTGGCGGCGCATCTGCGCGGCAGTCAGTTGGTCTTGATTCCGGGCTTGGCCCATCGCTTCCAGGAGGCGTTCAAGGCGCCGTTGCTGGGGGCGGTGTTGCCGTATTTGCGCGAGCACCGTGAAGACACTTCACATTGGGCGCAGATCGAGCCTGTGGCCGATCGCAACCTCCTCTAACCCCCGATCACCTGTAGGAGCGAGCCTGCTCGCGAAAGCGGTGTTTCAGCCAGCGATGATATCGACTGATCCGGCGCTATCGCGAGCAGGCTCGCTCCCACAGGAGAATGCATGGTCCATCAGTGGCTCAACCCGTACTTCTTTACCTTGTCGAACAGCGTGGTCTTGGCCATGCCCAGTTCCTGGCTGGCCTGGGTCAGGTTGCCGCCGCTGCGTTGCAAGGCATCGCTGAGCAGGTTGCGCTCGAAGGCTTCCACCGCTTCGGCAAAGGCCAGGCCCTGATTACCGCCGCCGGCACCGGTTTTCTTGAACGCCGGCAGGCCCAGGGCAAAGCGCTCGGCAACGTTGCGCAGTTCACGCACGTTACCCGGCCAGTCGTGGCTCATCAGGTTCGAAACGGTCTGGTTGTCCAATTCCGGCACCGTGCGGTCGAAGCGCAGGGATGACAGCTGCAAAAAGTGTTCGAACAGTTGCAGGATGTCCTCGCGGCGCTCGCGCAGCGGCGGCAGTTCCAGGGTCACCACGTTGAGGCGGTAATACAGGTCGCTGCGGAACTCGCCGGCCTTGCTTGACTCGACGAGGTCGGATTTGGTCGCCGCGATCACCCGGCAATCCACCGCTACGCTCTGGTTCGATCCGAGGCGTTCGAGGGTGCGTTCCTGCAACACCCGCAGCAGTTTGATCTGCAAGGGCAGGGGCATGCTTTCCACTTCGTCGAGGAACAGCGTGCCGCCGTCGGCGTGTTCGATCTTGCCGATCCGCCGTTTGCCGGCGCCGGTAAAGGCGTTGGCTTCGTGGCCGAAAATTTCACTTTCGAACAGGTTTTCCGGCAGGCCGCCGCAGTTCAGCGCGACGAACTGCTTGGTGTGTCGCCGACTGAAATCATGCAGGCAGCGCGCAACCAATTCCTTGCCGGTGCCGGTCTCGCCTTCGATCAGCACGTTGGCCGAGGTATCGGCAACGTTGGCGATCAGTTCCCGCAGGTTCTGCATGGCCGGCGAGCGACCGATGATCCGCCCTTCGAGGGAGTCGCGCTCGGCCAGTTGCCGACGCAACGACGAGACTTCTCGCGCCAGGCTGCGTTGCTCCAGGGCGCGGCGGGCGACGTCCACCAGGCGTTCGGGGGAGAAGGGTTTCTCCATGAAGTCGTAGGCGCCTTTCTGCATCGCGCCGACGGCCATGGAAATGTCGCCGTGGCCGGTAATCAACACCACCGGCAAGCTGCGATCACGCTCCTTGAGTCGTGTCAGCAGTTCCAGGCCATCGATGCCCGGCAGGCGAATGTCGCTGACGACGATGCCGGCGAAGTTGTCGCCGACCCGCTCCAGGGCTTCTTCGGCGCTACCCACGCCAATGCAGGGAATGTCTTCCAGGGTCAGCGCCTGTTGGCAGCCGAGCAGCACATGGGGGTCGTCTTCGACGATCAATACACTAAGGTCGTTGTTCATATTGGCTCGGCGGGAGTGGGGCTTACCAACGGTAAACTGAGGACGAATGCGGTACCACCGCTGGCCGGGTGCTCGACACCCAGGTGACCGCCGGTGGCGGCGGCGAGGCTGGCGGAAAGGGTCAGGCCGAGGCCCAGGCCCTGTTCGCCGGGTTTGGTGGTGAAGAACGGTTCGAACAGGTGCTTGCGCGCTTCGGCGTCGATGCCGTGGCCGTTGTCACGCACCCGCAGGCGATATTTGCCATCGAACGCTTCGCCTTCGAGCCACAGCTCGGGTTGCGGCTGCGCTTGCATGGCGTCGAGGGCGTTGCCGATCAGGTTGACCAGAATCTGCTCCAGGCGGGTCTGGTCGATCTGCACCTGCACATCGGTGAAATCGCGGTGCAGTTGCAGCTGGATGTTTTCCACCCGGCCGCCGAGCAATTGCAAGGCCGCGTCCACGCCTTTGCCGAGGCAGGCCTGGCCCTTGTCGTCACCGCGCCGGGCGAACGAGCGCAGGCTGGCAGTGATCCGGCCCATGCGGTCGATCAGTTCGTTGATGGTCTTGAGGTTGGTGCTGGCCACGTCGAGCTGGCCGCGTTCGAGGAAGCGCACGGTATTGCCGGACAAGGTGCGCAGCGCCGCCAGCGGCTGGTTCAGTTCGTGGGCGATGCTGGTGGACATCTGGCCGATGGCCGCGAGTTTTCCTGCCTGTACCAATTCATCCTGGGCGCGGCGCAAGGTCTCTTCGGCCTGCCGGCGTTCGCGGATCTGGCCCTTGAGCCGTTCGTTGCTGGCGCGCAGGTCGGTGGTGCGTTCGGTAATCCGACGCTCCAGCTGATTGTTGGCTTCCTGCAAGGCTTCCCGGGCCGCGAGGCGGGTGGCGATCACCTTGCGTCGCTCGTTCCAGGCGATCAAAAGGAACGCCAGGAGGGCAAACGCCACGGCCACCAGGATCCCCTGGTTGATCGCTTCGCGGCGCAAGTCCTGAAGCGGCGTGAGCAGGGTGAAGTTCCACGGCGTATCGCCGAGCGGCCGGGTTTGCGCCAGGTAGCTGATGTTTTCATCGTCGGACACCAGTTCGCTGTTGGCCGGGAACGTGAGTTTTTCCACGCCTTCGGACAGGGTTTCCCGGGCCAGCGGCTGCAATTCGTTGAGCGGGAACCAGTAGTACTGCAGGCTGCGGGCGAGTTTTTCCTTGGTTTCTTCGCTCAGCGGCACCACCGATTTCAAGCGCCGCGCCGGATCGCTGGACAGAATGATGATGCCGTTTTCGTCGCTGACGAAGGCTTCCAGGCGTGCCCGTTGCCAGCGTTCTTCCATGGCTTCCAGGCGGACCTTGACCACCGCGACGCCGATGATCTTGCCGTGTTCTTCCAGGCCATGGGCCAGGTAGTAACCGGGTTCGCCGTTGGTGCTGCCGATGCCGTAGAAGCGCCCCGGCTGACCGCGCACGGCGTTCTGGAAATAGGCGCGAAAGGACAGGTCTTCACCCAGGTAACTGTCGACATCGCGCCAGTTGCTGGTGGCCATGACGCGACCGGTGGTGTCCATCACGTAGATGGCCCGACTGCGGCTGCGCCGGTTCAGGCCTTCGAGGTAATCGTTGACCGTCTGCCGGTGTTCCGGAGTCGGGTCGGCCAGCAACTGCGGAACGCTGGTTTCGAGTTCCAGCAGGCTGGGCAGGTAGGTGTATTTGCTGATTTCGCTTTCGACGGCACGGGCGTGCAGTTCCAGCTGACGCTGGCCGTTTTCGCCAAGGCTGCGAATGCCGTAGTGCTCACTGATCCAGAAGCCGATACAGCCCAGGCCGATCATCATGGCGATGATCAGCGGCGGCAGGAACAAATGACGAACCAGACGGGGTTTCACGGCGAGTGATGGCATTGCTGCGCGATAAAGATTGGGGTCGCATTTCATCACAGATGCCTTGGGTCAACCACAACACAAATCTGCAAGCCACCACCGCGGCCCCCTGTAGGAGCGAGCCTGCTCGCGATAGCGGACTGACATTCAACATCAATGTTGACTGTCAGGGCCTCATCGCGAGCAGGCTCGCTCCCACAGGAGATCGGTACGGCTTCGGGCTATTGCCCGGTGCTTTTAGTGCTGCAGAATCTTGTTGAGGAAGTGCTGCGTACGCTCGGCGCGGGCGTTGATGTCGCCGAAGAACTCTTCTTTCTTGCAGTCTTCGATGATCTTGCCCTGGTCCATGAAAATCACGCGGTCCGCCACTTTACGGGCGAAGCCCATTTCGTGGGTCACGCACATCATGGTCATGCCTTCGTGGGCCAGTTGCACCATCACGTCGAGCACTTCGTTGACCATTTCCGGGTCCAGCGCGGAGGTTGGTTCGTCGAACAGCATGACGATCGGGTCCATCGCCAGCGCACGGGCAATCGCCACACGCTGTTGCTGACCGCCGGACAGTTGGCCCGGGTGCTTGTGGGCATGGGCCGAGAGACCGACGCGTTCGAGCAGTTGCAGGCCTTTCTTGGTGGCTTCTTCCTTGCTGCGGCCCAAGACCTTGATCTGCGCGATGGTCAGGTTTTCGGTGATGGTCAGGTGCGGGAACAGCTCGAAGTGCTGGAACACCATGCCCACGCGGGAACGCAGTTTCGGCAGGTTGGTCTTCGGGTCGGCGATGGAGGTGCCGTCGACCACGATGTCGCCTTTCTGGAACGGTTCCAGGGCGTTGACGCACTTGATCAGGGTCGACTTGCCGGAACCGGATGGCCCGCACACCACGATCACTTCGCCTTTTTTGACCTCGGTGCTGCAATCAGTCAGTACCTGGAAGTCCCCATACCACTTGTTGATGCTTTTGATAGAGATCATACGGCGAACCTTTTTTGCAGACGCTTGACCAGCTGCGAGGCGGCAAAGCTGATGATGAAGTACACGAGACCCGCGAAAATCAGGAACTCATTGGAGCGGCCAATGATGTCGCCACTGGCGCGCGAAGCATTGAGGAAGTCCACCAGGCCGACGGCGTAGACCAGCGAGGTGTCCTGAAACAGGATGATGCTCTGTTGCAGCAACAGCGGCGTCATCTTGCGGAACGCTTGCGGCAGGATGATCAGGCGCATCATCTGGCCATAGCTCATGCCAAGGGCCTGGGCGGCGCCCATTTGACCCTTGGGAATCGACTGCACACCGGCGCGGACGATTTCGCAGAAGTACGCCGCTTCGAACATCATGAAGGCCACGATGCACGAGGCGAACGCGCCGATCGGCGTGTCTTCGCCGGTGATCCAGCGCAGCACGAACGGCACCGCCAGGTAGAACCAGGTGATCACCAGCAGCAACGGGATCGAGCGGAAATAGTTGACGTACGCGCCGGCGATGTTCGACAGCAACTTGCTGTGGGACAGACGCATCAACGCCAGGAGGGTGCCGAGGATGATCCCGCCGACCACGCCCATGGCCATCAGCTTGAGGGTCATGATCATGCCGTTCCACAGGCCCGGCAGGGACGGGATGATGCCCGAGAAGTCGAATTCCATCATTTACCCCCTACGGAGATCAGGCCCGGTACGGCGACTTTCTTCTCGACCATGCGCATCAGCAACATCAGGCTCATGTTCAGGGTGAAGTAGATCAGCGTTGCCAGGGTAAAGGCTTCGAACAGGTTGGCGGAGAACTCGGCGGTCTGTTTGGTCTGCGCGAGCAATTCCATCAAGCCGATCAGCGAGGCCACGGAGGTGTTCTTGAAGACGTTCAAGAATTCCGAGGTGAGCGGCGGAATGATGATCCGGTAGGCCTGTGGCAGCAGCACGTTCCAGTAGATCTGCGGCAGTTTGAAACCCATGGCGCGGGCCGCGGATTCCTGGCCTTTTGGCAGGGCCTGGATACCGGTGCGCACCTGTTCGCAAACCCGGGCGGTGGTGAACAGGCCCAGGCACACGACGACGCTGAGGAAGGCCGAGGTGGTCGGGTTCAGATCCTGCTTGTACCACTCTTGCAGGTCCGCCGGCAGCAGGTCGGGTACCAGGAAGTACCAGATGAACAGCTGAACCAGCAGCGGCACGTTACGGAAGAGTTCGACGTAGCAGGTGGCGATGCCCGATACGATGCGGTTCGGCACGGTACGCATGACGCCCAGGATCGAGCCCAGTGTCAGGGCGATGATCCAGGCCGCGATGGCGATACCGATGGTCCAGGCCAGACCGGACACGTACCAGTCGAAATAGGTCTCGCTGCCCACGCCGGTGGACTTGAAGAACACGCCCCAGTCCCAGTTGTAATTCATTAGGGTCTCCCCTCAGTTCAATCGATGTACAAGTGCCCGCTTGGGGGAAGCTCCGTTCCCGCCTGACCTTGAGAGTCAGGCACACGCGCTCGGCTCGACAGCCACCGGTTCGAGTGTTTCCAGAAATGCCAGCAGGAAGTGACCACCTCCTGAAAGGGCGAGGGCCCTCTCAGGAGATAAGGTTAGTCAGAAATCAGGACTTCTTGTCGTCAGCCGCTTTATCAGTCGGTTTGGCGATCAGGGCCTTGAGTTCTTCGCTCATCGGGAAGTTCAGGTTCAGGCCTTTTGGCGGGATTGGTTGCATGAACCACTTTTCGTAGATCTTGTTGATCTCGCCCGATGCGTAGGTGGCCTTGATGGCGTCATCCACAGCCTTTTTGAACGGCTCGTCGCCTTTGCGCACCATGCAGCCGTAGATTTCGTAGGACTGTGGAGTGCCGGTTACGGCCCAATCACTGGCCTTCTTGGCCTTGGCAGCTTCACCAGCCAGCAGGGCGTCATCCATCATGAAGGCCACTGCACGGCCGGTTTCCAGCATCTGGAACGACTCGCCGTGGTCTTTGGCGGAGATGACGTTCATGCCCATCTGCTTGTCGGCGTTCATCGCCTTGAGGATGCGCTCGGACGTGGTGCCGGCGGTGGTCACGACGTTCTTGCCTTTCAGATCGTCGAAATCCTTGTACTTGGAGTCTGCCTTGGACAGCAAGCGAGTACCGATTTCGAAGATGCCAACGGAGAAGTCAACTTGCTGCTGACGCTCGACGTTGTTGGTGGTGGAACCGCACTCGAGGTCCACGGTGCCGTTCTGCACCAGCGGGATGCGGGTTTGCGAAGTCACCAGGTTGTATTTGACCTGGAGGTTCGGCATGTCCAGGTCTTTTTTGATGGCTTCGACGACTTTCAACTGGATGTCGTGGGAGTAGCCGACCGGTTTGCCGGAAGCGTCTGCAATGTAGGAAAACGGAATGGAAGCGTCGCGATGGCCCAGGGTGATGGTGCCGGAGTCTTTGATCTTCTTCAGGGTGCCGGTGAGTTCGGCGGCGAAAACTGGCGTGCTGATCAGAGCGGCAGCAATGGCTGCGCCCAGGATATGGGGAACGATGCGCATCAAATTTTCCTCGACATTGTTTTTTTTATGGAGCCAGTTCACCGGCCCTTTTGTGCTGCAAAACACCTGAGCGCTACGATGAGTCGGCGCAAAGGACATTCGTCGAAGAAGTGTAGAGCATGACTCGTGCCAGACCAGTGTGAATTGATCAAGACGTTGATTTATAAGGGAATTAAATATTTTTTGCGTTGAGATTTCACTGAGGTGATCCGGTTAACCGAACCGACCCGCAGGTCGCGTTCGGAAAACCGAATGGTGGCAGGGTGCTACCCGATCATCAGGTGTACTTGCGCTTGTCGGGAGCCGGCGGGAAGTACTGGTACAACCAGGTTTCACTCAGCGTGCGGTCGTTGGTGCGGATGAACAGGCGCAGCTCGACAGGCTCGACGCTGTCATTGGTCGGGTACCAGTCAAACAGGATGCGGTAGCCCTTGATGTCGTCGAGCTTGAGCACGCTGAAATCCTTGACCTCGCCGTTCGAGCAAGTGACCACCGGCTCGATGCCCGCGCCTTCAGGCAAGCGGTCCAGGCCGCCGCCGGTAAAGTCCACGGCAAAACGACGGGCCCAGACTGGCGGGTAATGCTCGCCTGGCGCCCAGCCTTCGGTGAAGCCGCCCATGCCCGAACGGGTCGCGTTGACCCGTGCCAACGGCGTTCCGACTGGCGGCAATGCGCTCCAGTACAGCTTGTAGCCGTAGTTCAACGAATCCCCCGCAGCTACCGGTTTCTTCGGCGTCCAGAAGGCGACGATGTTGTCCATGGTTTCGCCGGTGGTCGGGATCTCCAGCAGATCGACCGAGCCTTCGCCCCACGCGGTGGTCGGTTCGACCCACAGGCTCGGGCGGCGGCTGTACCAGTCGACCGTGTCCTGATAGCTGGCGAACTCGTGGTCGGTCTGCACCAGGCCGAAGCCCTTCGGGTCGGTATCGGCAAAGGCATTGAATTGCAGGGTCGCCGGGTTGTTCAGCGGGCGGCAGATCCACTCGCCGTTACCGCGCCACATGGCCAGGCGGTCGGAGTCGTGGATTTGCGGGTGAATGGTGTCGCACATCCGGCGTTCGTGGGTGCCGCAACTGAACATGCTGGTCATCGGCGCGATGCCCAACTGGTCGATGGCGGTCCGTGCGTTGACGTGGGCGTCGATCTCCATCACCACGCGCTCGGCCTGGCAGTCGATATCGAAGCGGTAGGCACCGGTGGCGCTCGGCGAGTCGAGCAGGGCGTAGACCACGAAGCGGGTGCTGTCCTTGTTCGGTGTCTCGAACCAGAACTTGGTGAAGTCAGGGAATTCTTCACGCTTCTTGGCGTAGGTGTCGATCGCCAGCCCGCGGGCCGACAAACCGTACTGGCCGGTGGCGTCCACCGCACGGAAGTAACTGGCGCCGAGGAAGGACACGACATCGTGCTTGTCCAGTTCCGGGGCCTTGAACAGCTTGAAGCCGGAGAAACCCAGGTCACCCTTGAGCTGTGCGGTGTCGACCGTGGTGTTTTCATAGTTGAACAGCGATGGGCGGAAATGCACCTCGCGGGCCATCCGGGTTTTCGGATCGACGCTGTACATGCGCACCGGCTGCTTGAACCCCATGCCGACGTGGAAGAACTGCACGTCCAGCTGGCCCTTGAGCTCTTTCCACAACGAATGATTGCCGTCGTAGCGGATCGCATTGAAGTTCTGCGGCGTCATGGTCGCCAGGGTCGGCGGCAACTGTTGCTTGGTGTCCTGGTAGCGATTGCTGGCGAGCTGTTTGGCCTGGAGCTTCAGCGCCTCGAAATCGAACGCGGTGGCTTCGCCGTCAGCGGTGCCACCGCCGGCGGCCCAGGCCTTGGCGGCCAACAGGCCCGTGGCGGACAAACCGGTGTAGGCCGCGATGGCCATGGAGGCTTTGAGCAAGTTCCTGCGGTGCATAAATACAACCTGTCGTGAACAATCCCGCGCCGTTCCTGGCACGTGCTGGATCAGAAATATCGGTTCGGACATGCCTTCGGCCAAACACAACGGACTTTTACACAGATGCCCGACAGCTTAAACCGTTCGATTGAAGAGCAAAATTGATTGATGGCACTGCGCCGTCTCAGCAATGAAACAAGACATGTCGGGAAACAATTCCGACAGGGGTTTCTGATTTACAGGGCATTTCTGCTTTTTTCGACTAATTACTCTAAAAACCGCTTTTCAGCGCCCGGAATATTTCTATTCTGTGCACATGACCGGTTTATGCCCTTCGGACCGGTGCGGTTCAGCGGGCACCCAGCGGCTGCTGAAAAAGGGATAGGGCGATGCGGTTTTTTGCAGTTTCTTTGACGTCTAGAGAAGGACATCGTCCATGTCGAAAGTACAAGGCATCACCGAAATGTTGGGAATCTTTCCGTGTCTGGCCCTGGGGCGTCGAAGACGCCGGCTCAATAGCGAGGAAATGAAACTGGTGGAACGCTATCGGGAACTGTCGGAGAGCGACAGGATCGCGATGAGGTATCTGGTGGATGCGATGAGGAGTGTTTCGAGGTTTTGAAGAAGGCGGGTATTCAGTCGCGGCAAGGTAGTCGCGGCTGAGTGCTTTCTACCAATCTTGCGAGCGCTCCATTCGCTGATGGAGCACTCGCAAAACTTGAATTTTTCCTTGAGAAAATCGGTAAGGAGCAATGAAGGGATAACGATCAAGAACCAGTTCTCGTACATCTGGCATGACGGAAGGTCTGCCTGAGCCAGGAAACACTTCCAGTTGTTTGAAGGACTGCAAAATCGTCGAGATGATCTTCATGGCGGCGTCTGCGCCTGCGGTCTCTCGGTAGTGTTCGTGGATATTGTCGAGGTCGCTTTCCGCTTTTTCAGTCAGTACTACGTTCGGCACGTTTTTCCCACTTAGCCTTCACGGCGTCCAGATCGGTGAGTTTCCCAGCATCGGCATCGGCTATACCCTCGCTGATGGCTTGCAGATGCCAAGACTCAGCTTCCACATATCGAACCAGTGCTCGCTTTAGGTGATATTGACGATCGCGATCAGTGGCTGCTGCCAATTGATCCAGTTGTTGAGCCAGAAGCTCTTCGACGCGAAAAGATAGAACGGGCGAGGCCATGACGGCTTTCCTCAATGTGTATACGCTGTAAACCACGTAAACACCCTAGGTTGTACCGTGATGTTCGTCAACCCTCACCACGTGCTGAGTAAAAGACACTCTAGCCAGTGATACTGCAGTGGACGGAGGGGAAATGTTGCGAGTGATTGCCTTGTAAGCAGATTGTCCACTGGCATAGGGGCGAGCGCTGTTATCGACTCACCTTTCACGCCTCTCCTGAAGCGGCGAGGCCGTGCTCATACGGCAAACGGGGCAGACGGTAGCGTCCGCCCCGTTTTCATTAAGGGCTCAAGACTCAGCGGCAGGTGCCCGCAACCGGATAGGGGCGCTGCACCTGCATCAACTCAGGCATGTCTCGCCACTTGATCCAGGCGTGATGTTGGTAATGCAGCAAGGGCACCGAGATTCCGGCCCAATTCAAGGAACTCAGGCTTGGCAGGTTTTCCACAGACGCTGATTTCGCATCACGCAGCGAGGGTATGACGTCGTTGCTCAACCACTGGCGCAGGTTGCGGTTTTCCGGGACGAAGTGGTGAACCAGCAAGGCGTACATGCCTGATTCGCTGACCATCAGGGCTTCGACCGTTTTGCCGTCCTTGCGCAGCCAGACGCTGCGACGTTGGTCGGGGTCGAGTTTCAGGGTGAGCCGTTCATTCAGGGGTTTGCCCATCAGGCGCCCAAGGTCCTGAACACAGAACCAGGCTTGGTTGTCTTGCATAAAGGCGTGGAGGAAGCGGTTGTGGCGGGTGAAGACGGTGGGATCAAAATAGGGAAGAGGCGAGCTTTGAGGATGCATTGGCATGGCGTGATTTCCGTTTTGGTTTGGAAAGTCACCACCAACCCTTCGACAGGTTGGGTGGCGGACCGAGTGGCGTTCGAAGTCGGGACACTTCCAATCAAAACGGAAGCCGGAAGGCCCGCGCCACACGGCCCGCCATAATGCAGAACTGAAGGCATAAAACAGCCACAGTTCTATGGGGGCACACGAGCACCGTTTTGACTTGTTCCGGCTTCGACTCCGGGGCGCTGATTTGGCAGCGACGGAGCAAAGCCTATCGGTCAGGCGCTCGCGGCACCAAGTCTACTCTGGCGACGCTTGTTGTAGGAATCGAGGGTTTTTCAGGAAGGCTGCATCTGTAGGAATTTCCTGTTTTTGCGTGAGGTACAGGAGCAAGGGACTTCAAGCGCGTTTTTTCCATTATTTTTTGCGCTCATCAGACGGTGCAAAATGGAGAGTGCCTTGAAAGTATCCCTCAAACAGATAAGCGGTCCCTGGGATCAGGGATGGGTGCTGGACAAGCACATGATAAGTAGTACCTTTCTCGGAAACGATGAGCGCGGAAATCCATGCTTCGATAATCATCGTACTGAGGTAGGAGAGGCGACCTACCAGCTCAAATACCAGAAGGATTGGAATCAAGTGGGGCCACTTGCTCAAGCCGTGGCAACGAATGTTTTTCCGAAGCTGGATCAAGTGGGATTCGTCGTTCCTATGCCAGCCTCGAATGTTCGCCGACGACAACCGGTTACCGAGGTTGCAGTTGAGTTGGGGCGTATTGTAGGGAAACCGGTATTTTCGGATTTACTCCGAAAGGCCATTACCGGACAATCGCTCAAGGATTTGCACTCCAAAGCTGAAAAGGTTGCTGCTATTGGAGATGGTTTTAGTGTGAATGATGTGATTATCAACGCTGGCTGCTGGAACGCTTTGGTTGTTGATGATTTGTTTGATAGTGGTGCATCAATGGAGGCAGCCTGTACAGCTTTACGTAAGTGTCAAAAGGTGCGGAGCATTTACGTGGTGGCACTAACTTGGAAGTGATCTAAATGACAACTGTATTTATTGCAGGCTCTATCAATATCAAATGCCTTGATCCGAAGGTTAAAGAGCGTATCGATAATATTGTTGCGTCTGAGTTTGAGGTCGTGGTTGGCGACGCCGGTGGTGCTGACACCTCTATTCAAGAGTATCTCCTGAGCTTGTCTCGATCAAAAACTACCATTTATTGCAGTGGTATGGCCCCACGAAACAACTTGGGGAAATGGCCGGCCAGAACAGTGGAAAGCAAGCACTCCAAAGGATCGCGAGCCTTTTTTACCGCAAAAGATGTTGTGATGGCCGAGGCGGCTGACTACGGATTGATGATATGGGATGCAAAGAGCACTGGAACACTTAGTAATGTGATTGAGTTGTTGTCGCGAAATAAAAAATCTCTTGTTTTTGTTGATGATGAAAAGGTCTTTAAAGTGGTTGGTAGTGTGAGCCAACTTGAAGAGTTAATCGCGTCCATGTCTGATCACGCCAAGCATAAAGCAAATGAAAAAATTAAACTGTTCGATCGCATATCTTTGCTGAAGCATGATCAGACAGAACTGTCGCTTTAGTATTCTTTTCTTCAAATATTGTTGACGACCCGGCGCCACCTTTGGCGCCGGGTAAATCCCCGTTACCGACTAACCTTCCACGCATCCCCCGCAGGCGCCGTACCGTGGTCATACGGCTTGGCGATCCACATGTAGAGCAAACCTAGACCAATCACGATGGCGGTACTCAACACCATCGCGTAGTTGATGTACCACGCGGCATCCGGGGTGCGTGGCCAGGCCATGTTGATGATGGCGCCGACACCATAGACCAGCGCGCCGATGTTCACCGCCCAGCCCCAAGCGCCGAGGGTGAATTTGCCGTTCGGTTTCCAGCCCTTCATGCGGGCGTACAGGGCCGCGAGCACGATCATCTGGAACGCCAGGTAGATGCCGATTGCCGCGAAGCTGACGATGGTGGCGACCGCGTCTTGCAGGAAGAAGCCGAGGATGATGATCAGTGCCGGCAGGACACCGGACACGAACAGCGCGGCAACTGGAACCTGAGTCGTAGGGGAAATCTTCTTCAGTAGTCGGCTGCCGATGACCATTTCATCACGGGCGTAGGAATACAGCAGACGACTGGCCGCCGCTTGCAGGCTGATCACGCAGGAGATGAAGGAAATCATCACCACACCCATCACTACTTTCGAACCCACCGGACCAAACGCGTTGCTGAGGATGGTGGTGACCGGGTCCTTGTCGGTGCCGTTGATCACCGCTTGCATGTCCGGTACGGCGAGGATCAGCGCCAGGCAGGCGAACATCGCCGCGATGCCGCCGATGTAGATGGTCATGCGCATGGCCACCGGGATTTTCTTGCTCGGGTTCGGGGTTTCTTCGGCCACATCGCCGCAGGCCTCGAAGCCGTAGTACAGGAACATCCCCGCCAGCGACGCGGTGAGGAAGGCTGGCAGGTACGAGCCGTCGACGCTGATATCGAAGGTGTTGAACAACACGCTGATGGGTTGATGACGCTCGAAAATCAGCAGGTAAACGCCGACGATCACCGCGCCCACCAGTTCGCAGAGGAAGCCGAACATGGCGATCCGCGCCAGTACCTTGGTGCCGCTGAGGTTGACCAGGGTGGCGAACAGCGTCAGGAACAGGGCGATGATGATGTTGGTGTTGTTGCTCGGTTCAAAGCCCATCATGGCGGCGAGGTACGGACCGGCACCCACGGCAACCGCCGCGATGGTCACGCACAATGCGATGGAGTAGATCCAGCCGACCATCCACGCCCAGCGCTTGCCCACCAAGCGGCGAGCCCACGGGTACACACCGCCGGAAATCGGGAACTGCGAAACCACTTCGCCGAAGATCAGGCACACCAGCAACTGGCCGCAACCGACCAGCAAATAGGCCCAGAACATTGGTGGCCCGCCTGCGGCCAGGCACAGGCCGAACAGGGTATAGACCCCGACGACCGGGGACAGGTAGGTGAAGCCCAGGGCGAAGTTTTCCCACAGGCTCATGCTGCGGTTGAAGTTGGAGGTGTAACCGAGTTTGCGCAGTTGCTCGGCATCGCTGTCGGCAAGGGCTGCAGAGATATCGGGTGATGCACTCATGTGTGATTGCTCCGGAAAATCGGCAGATTTCGGATGTCCGAAACCGTGACGGGGCTATGGGCGCGCCGCCCGGATCGGTGGTTATTGTTTTGAATTCCTGATGGTGCTTAGTGCTGGTTTCTACCTTGAACCCGGGGTGACGCAATCGCCAGCAGGCTGGCTCCCACAGGGAAATGCATTCCAAACTAATGTGGGAGCCAGCCTGCTGGCGATGCTTTTAATGCTTGAACATCACATGCCGCACAACGGTGTAGTCCTCGAGTCCGTACATGGACATATCCTTGCCATAGCCGGACAGTTTCTGACCGCCGTGGGGCATTTCGCTGACCAGCATGAAGTGCGTATTCACCCAGGTGCAGCCGTACTGCAGACGAGCCGACAGGCGATGGGCGCGGCCGACGTCGGCGGTCCACACGGAGGAGGCCAGGCCGTAGTCCGAATCGTTGGCCCAGCCCAGCACTTGCGCTTCGTCGCTGAATTTAGTCACCGAGACCACCGGCCCGAACACTTCACGGCGCACGATTTCGTCGTCCTGCTGCGCATCGGCCAGTACCGTCGGTTCGAAGAAGTAGCCGTTGCCCTCGACAGCCTTGCCGCCAGTGATCAAACGAATGTGCGGCTGGGCGATGGCGCGCTCGACGAAACCGGCAACGCGGTCGCGGTGTTGCGCGGTGATCAGCGGGCCGAGTTCGGTCGACGGATCATCCTGTAAGCCGTACTTGATGCTGCTGACCGCCGCGCCGAGTTTCTCCACGAACTTGTCGTAGATGCCTGCCTGGGCATAGATGCGGCAGGCGGCGGTGCAGTCTTGCCCGGCGTTGTAGAAACCGAAGGTGCGGATGCCTTCGACGGCGGCGTCGATGTCGGCGTCGTCGAAGATGATCACCGGGGCTTTGCCGCCCAACTCCATGTGCATGCGTTTGACGCTGTCGGCGGTGCTGGAAATGATGTTCGAGCCGGTGGCAATCGAACCGGTCAGCGACACCATGCGCACTTTCGGGTGGGTGACCAATGGGCTACCGACGGTAGGACCACGGCCGAACACCAGGTTGAGTACACCGGCCGGGAAAATGTCCGACGCCAGTTCGGCCAGGCGCAGGGCGGTCAGCGGGGTTTGTTCCGACGGCTTGAGCACCACGGTGTTACCGGCGGCCAGGGCCGGGGCGATTTTCCAGGCGACCATCATCAGCGGGTAGTTCCACGGCGCGATGGAAGCGATCACGCCCACTGGGTCGCGGCGGATCATCGAGGTGTGCCCCGGCAGGTACTCGCCACCGGCCGAACCGCTCATGCAGCGGCTGGCGCCGGCGAAGAAACGGAACACGTCGGCAATCGCCGGGATCTCGTCGTTCAGCGCGGCGCTGTAGGGCTTGCCGCAGTTGTCCGATTCCAGTTTGGCCAGCTCTTCGCCATGGGCTTCGATGGCATCGGCCAGTTTGAGCAGCAGCAGCGAGCGCGCTTTCGGCGGGGTATGCGACCAGCTGTCGAACGCGGCGTCGGCGGCGCGTACGGCGGCATCGACCTGGGCTGCGCTGGCTTCGTTGATTTCCACCAGCACACAGCCCAGCGCCGGGTTGAATACGGGTTGGGCGGGGCCTTCGCCGTCGAGCAGTTGGCCGTTGATCAAGAGTTTGGTTTGCATGGCTTTGTCCTCACTAACACTTTTATTTTTCTGCTGAAACCTGGCCCCCTGTAGGAGCGAGCCTGCTCGCGATGGACGTGAACGATGACGCGTTCAGTCTGGTTAAGCGCGGTGTGTTTGAGATCATCGCGAGCAAGCTCGCTCCTACAGGGGATCGGGTTCCTCCAGTTATTCGGTTACTTACCGCCACTACCCGCAACGCTCTCACCACCCCGCGTCAGGTAATAGGCGCCGAGAATCGGCAACATGGTCACGATCATCACCAGCATCGCCACGACGTTGGTCACCGGCACGTCCCGTGGGCGGCTGAGCTGGTTGAGCAGCCACAGCGGCAGGGTGCGTTCATGGCCGGCGGTGAAGGTGGTGACGATGATTTCGTCGAACGACAGGGCAAACGCCAGCATGCCGCCGGCCAGCAACGCCGAGCCGAGGTTCGGCAGGATGATGTAGCGGAAGGTCTGCCAGCCATCGGCGCCGAGGTCCATCGAGGCTTCGATCAAACTGTGGGAGGTGCGGCGCAAGCGGGCGATGACGTTGTTGTAGACGATCACCACGCAGAAGGTCGCGTGGCCGACGATGATGGTGAACATCCCCGGCTCGATTCCCAATGTCTTGAAGGTCGCCAGCAGCGCGATCCCGGTGATGATCCCCGGCAGGGCAATCGGCAGGATCAGCATCAGCGAGATGCCTTGCTTGCCGAAGAAGTCCCGGCGGTACAGCGCGGCGGACGCCAGTGTGCCAAGGACCATGGCGATCAGGGTGGCAATCGAGGCGATCTGCAACGACAGCTTGATCGCTTCGAGCACGTCCGGCCGAGAGAACGCCACGCCGATCCACTTCCAAGTGAAACCCTTGGGCGGAAAGCTGAACGCCGCGTCCTCGGTGTTGAAGGCGTACAGGAAGATGATCAGGATCGGGAAGTGCAAGAACAGCAACCCGCCCCAGGCTGCAATGCGCAGACCTATAGAAGCTTTCTCAGAGTGCATCGAAGGCCCCCAGTCGTTTGACGATGGACAGGTAGATGGCGATCAGCACGATCGGCACCAGGGTGAAGGCGGCGGCCATCGGCATGTTGCCGATCGCGCCTTGCTGGGCGTACACCATGCTGCCGACGAAGTAGCCGGGCGGGCCGACCAGTTGCGGCACGATGAAGTCGCCCAGGGTCAGCGAGAAGGTGAAGATGGAGCCTGCTGCAATGCCCGGGATCGACAGCGGCAGAGTCACTTGCATGAAGGTCTGGCGCGGCTTGGCGCCGAGGTCGGCGGAGGCTTGCAACAGCGAGGGTGGCAGGCGTTCCAGCGAGGCCTGGATCGGCAGGATCATGAACGGCAGCCAGATGTAGACGAACACCATGAAACGCCCCAGGTGCGAGGTCGACAAGGTACTGCCGCCGACGCCCGGAATGCCCAGCACGAACTGCAGGACCGGCTCCAGCCCCAAATGCTGCACGAACCACTGCGCCACGCCGCCCTTGGCCAGCAGCAGCGTCCAGGCGTAGGCCTTGACGATGTAACTGGCCCACATCGGCATCATCACCGCGATGTAGAAAAACGCCTTGGTCTTGCCGGTGGTGTAGCGCGCCATGTAGTAGGCAATCGGGAACGCGACAATGGCACTGGCGATGGACACCACAACCGCCATGCCCAGGGTGCGCAGGATGATGTCGAAGTTCGACGGCTGGAACAGCGCGGTGAAGTTCGCCAGGGTCAGGTCGGGAGTGACCGCCATGGTGAAGTCGTCGAAGGTGTAGAAGCCTTGCCACAGCAACGTCAGCAACGAGCCCAGGTAGATCGCGCCGAACCACAACAACGGCGGCACCAGCAACATCGACAGGTACAGGTTCGGCCGGCGATACAACAGGTTGGAAAACCTGCGCAACGGCGAGCCGCCTGACGAGGATTGAGAAATAGCCAAGGTGCTCATCTCACACCCCGCCTGCAAGGGTGTCGTGCAACTGGACCATTGCTTCCCGCGCCCAGCGTGCGCTGAGGCGCTGCCCGGTCTGGTGTTGCGTGCTGCTGTCGATCCACTGATTGTTGGCCTGGCTGATGTTCAGGGTCTGGCCGTTTTCCAGTTTCAACTCATAACGGGTGGCGCTGCCCTGGTACTGGATGTCGTGGAGCAAACCGCTGACTTCGATCTCGTGGCTGGCCAGCGGTCCTTCGGCGAAACGCACGTGTTCCGGGCGAATCGAGAACGGCTGCGGATTGCCGCTGAGCTGCCAGGCCAGCTCGCCGCGAATCACGTTGGAGGTGCCAACGAATTCCGCCACGAAGGTGGTGGCCGGCTTCATGTACAGGTTGCGCGGGCTGTCGACCTGTTCAATGCGGCCTTTGTTGAACACGGCCACGCGGTCGGACATCGATAGCGCTTCGGTCTGGTCGTGGGTGACGAAGATGAAGGTGATGCCGAGCTGACGTTGCAGCTTTTTCAGCTCGCCCTGCATTTGCTCGCGCAGCTTCAGGTCGAGGGCGCCGAGGGGTTCGTCGAGCAGCAGCACCCGTGGACGGTTGACCAAGGCGCGGGCCAGGGCCACACGCTGGCGCTGACCGCCGGAGAGCTGCACCGGCTTGCGCTCGCCGTAGCCGCCGAGGGCGACCATCTCCAGGGATTCCTCGGCGCGCTTGAGGCGTTCGGCCTTGCCGATGCCTTTGACTTTCAAGCCGTAAGCGACGTTGTCGCGAACGTTCATGTGCGGGAACAGCGCGTAATCCTGGAACACGGTGTTCACGTCGCGCTGGTACGGCGGCAGGCCGGCGGCCTCTTCGCCATGAATACGGATGGAGCCTGCGCTCGGTTGTTCAAAGCCGGCGATCAGGCGCAAACAGGTGGTTTTGCCAGAGCCGGAAGGCCCCAGCATGGAAAAGAACTCGCCGTCCTGGATGTCGATGGAAACCCGGTCTACGGCTTTCACTTCGCCGAATAGACGGGAGACGTTGGTGAACTGGACTGCAAGCGTCATGGTGCGGTGCTCCAAAAAGGCGAAGACCGTCGCAGCGGCCTTGCCTGGACTTCTGAAAAAACAGTAATTCGAAAATCAGCTTTGCTTCTTGAAAAGCGTCGATCACATAAAGTCGTTTCGGGAGCGTAGCGAGCGGCGATTAGCCGTGTCCGGCCAGCGCGCAGCCCCCGGAGCGTACGTCAGTACGTGAGGAGGCGAGCACTGCCCGGGCGCGGCTGGTCGACGCGCAGTAGCTACCGGAATGACTTTTAGCGGCCGCCCATGATCGCGATGTAATCCTGGGTCCAGCGGCTGTACGGCACGAACTTGCCGCCTTCAGCCTGCGGGGTTTTCCAGAAGGCGATCTTGTCGAACTGGTCGAAACCGTTGGTCTTGCAGCCTTCGGCGCCAAGCAGTTCGCTCTCCTTGCACGCCGCCGGAACCGCTGGCAACGAGCCGAACCAGGCCGCTACGTCACCCTGGACTTTCGGTTGCAGCGACCAGTCCATCCACTTGTAGGCGCAGTTCGGGTGCTTGGCCTCGGCATGCAACATGGTGGTGTCGGCCCAACCGGTGGCGCCTTCTTTCGGGATGGTCGAGGCGATTGGCTGCTTCTCGTTCATCAGGCCGTTGACCTGATACGGCCAGGCACCTGAGGCGACCACGCCTTCGTTCTTGAAGTCACTCATTTGCACGGTGGTGTCGTGCCAGTAGCGGTGGATCAACGGCTGCTGGGCGCGCAACAGGTCGAGCACGGCCTTGTACTGGGTTTCGGTCAGTTCGTACGGACTCTGGATGCCCAGTTCCGGTTTGGCGGTCTTCAGGTACAGCGCCGCATCGGCGATGTAGATCGGGCCGTCATAGGCCTGCACGCGGCCCTTGTTCGGCTTGCCGTCCGGCAGGTTTTCCGCCTTGAACAGCACGCCCCAGCTGGTGGGCGCGGTCTTGAACACGTTGGTGTTGTACATCAGCACGTTCGGGCCCCACTGATAGGGGGCGCCGTAGGTCTGATTGTTGACCACGTACCACGGCGCATCTTTCAGGCGTGGGTCGAGGTTCTTCCAGTTCGGGATCAACGCGGTGTTGATCGGCTGCACACGCTTGCCGACGATCAGGCGCAGGGAGGCGTCGCCGGACGCCGTGACCAGGTCGTAGCCGCCCTTGGCCATCAGGCTGACCATTTCATCGGAGGTGGCAGCGGTCTTGACGTTGACCTTGCAGCCGGTCTCCTTCTCGAAACCGGTCACCCAGTCGTAGGCCTTGTCACTCTCGCCACGTTCGATGTAGCCGGGCCAGGCCACAATATCCAGTTGGCCTTCGCCCGCCCCGACAGCTTTGAGCGGCTCGGCGGCCTGGACACTGGCACTGGCCAGCAGCGCGGTGGTGATTGCACTGAGCAGTGCGGTCTTGTGCACGAACATGGGAATTCCCTCTTCTTTAAATTATGGTCGGGGCAGTTGTGAACGTGGTGAAGCATGCCGTTGGCGGCTTGTTATTAGCGTAGTCAGAGATGCTCGCCATGGCGGGCCATGATGTGCCGCACCACGCTGTAGTCCTGAAGCGAATCGCTGGACAGGTCTTTGCCGTAGCCCGAACGTTTCAGGCCGCCATGGGGCATTTCGCTGACCAGCATGAAGTGGCTGTTGATCCAGGTGCAGCCGTACTGCAAGCGCGCCGCGACCTGCATGGCCTTGTCGAGGTTCTGGGTCCAGACCGACGAGGCCAGGCCGTATTCCGAATCGTTGGCCCAGTCCACCGCTTGTTCGAGTTCATCGAAGCGGGTCACGGTGACCACCGGCCCGAACACTTCGCGCTGGACGATCTCGTCACTTTGCTTGCAGCCGGCGAGCAGGGTCGGCTGATAATAGAAGCCGGCACCGGAATGCACCGCTGCGCCGGTCACCCGCTCGATGTGCGGCTGGCCGAGGGCACGCTCGACAAAACTGGCCACGCGGTCGCGCTGGCGGGTGCTGATCAGCGGGCCGATTTCGTTGTCGGCGTCGCGTTTGCCGGCGAAGCGCAGGCTGCTGACGGCTGCGCCGAGCTCGGCCACCAGACGGTCATGTATCCCCACCTGGGCATAAATGCGGCAAGCGGCGGTGCAATCCTGGCCGGCGTTGTAATAGCCGTAAGTGCGCACACCTTCGACCACGGCCTGAATGTCGGCATCGTTGCAGACGATCACGGGGGCCTTGCCGCCGAGTTCGAGGTGGGTGCGTTTGAGTGTTTTCGATGCAGCCTGGAGAATCTTCTGGCCGGTGACGATATCGCCGGTCAGCGACACCATGCGGATCTTCGGATGGCTGACCAAATGGCTGCCGACCCCTTCGCCGCCACCGCAAACGATGTTGATCACACCCCGTGGCAGGATCTCGGCCAGCGCCGGGGCCAGGGCCAGGATCGAAAGAGGCGTGTGTTCCGATGGCTTGAACACCAGGGTGTTGCCGGCGGCCAGGGCCGGGGCGATTTTCCACGCGGCCATCATGATCGGGTAGTTCCACGGCGCAATCGACGCCACGACCCCGATAGGATCGCGCCGGACCATGCTGGTGTAGCCCGGCAGGTATTCGCCGCTGAGCTGGCCGGTCTGGCATCGCACGGCACCGGCGAAGAAGCGGAATACGTCGACCGTGGCATTGAGGTCATCCTGACGGGCCAGATGCAACGGCTTGCCGCAGTTCATGGATTCGAGGCGGGCCAGCAGGTCGGCGTTTTTTTCGATGGCGTTGGCGATCTCCAGCAACAGGTTCGAACGTTGTTGTGGCGTGGTCCGTGACCAACCGGCAAAGGCACGGTGGGCGGCGAGGATGGCCGCTTCGACTTGCTCGGTGCTGGCTTCGGCGATCTGCGTCAGGACTTCGCCGGTGGCCGGGTTGAGGATCGGCTCGACAAAGCCTTGCCCGGCGACCAGTTCACCGTCGATCAACAGGGCGGTGAACAACGGGGTCTGCGCGCCAGCCATTTTTCGGGTTCTCGTTTTTTGTGTGGCTTCTTGTGTAGACATGGCAGCGCTCCCTGTGACTGGGGCCCGGCCGTCTTTATTGGATGCAACAAGACTAGTTCGCGGACCCGAGGACAACAAATACTAAATACTGAAGGTGGCGTTCGATTAAATAGATGGCTTGCGCCCGCCGTGGGGTTGTTCGCGGGCGACCGTGAGAAACGGGTCCACCAGCGCCGGTCGCGCGGTGCCGCGGCGCCAGGCCAGGCCGACATCGAGGGTCTGGCTGAGGTCGGCAATCGGCCGTGCTTCGATGATGTCGCCCTCCAGTGACCACGGGCGATAGGTCATGTCAGGCTGGATCGACACGCCCAATCCGGCGGCCACCAGGCTTCGCACCGCTTCGGTCGAGGCCGTGCGCAGGGTGATGCGCGGTTGCAAGGAGGCTGCCGACCACATGCGTTGGGCGTTTCGGTCCATTTCATCGACGTTCAGTTGAATCAATGGCTCGCGGGCCACGTCGGCGAGGTTGATGCTGTCGTGTTCCAGCAACGGGTGCTGGGCCGGCAGCCATAGCCGGTGAGGCGAGTGGGTCAGCACTTCGGTCTGCAGGGCGTGGCGGTCCTCGAGGTTGGAGAGGATCAGCACGCCGACATCGATCTCGCCGCTGACCAGCAAATGCTCGATGTACGGGCGCTCATCTTCCATCACGCGGATTTCCACGTTGGGGTAGGCGCGCTGGAAGCGGGTGAGCAGATCCGCCAGGTAATAACCGGCCACCAGGCTGGTCACGCCGACGATCAGTTGCCCGGCGACCTGGTCGGTGCTCTGTTGCAGGCTGCGCTTGGCGTTATCCACCGTGGCCAGGATCAAGTGCGCCTGACGCAGGAATTGATGCCCCTGGTGGGTCAGGGTCATGCCCTTGGCGTGGCGGCTAAACAGGCTGACGCCGATTTCCTCTTCCAGTTGCTGGATCGCCAGGGTCAGGGTCGATTGGGAAATGAACGCGGTTTGCGCGGCGGCCGAAATCGAGCCGGTCTCGGCCACGGCGATGAAGTGACGGATCTGACGCAAGGTCATCATGGGAAAGCACCCGGTGGGCTGTTTTTATCGATTGGCGAGAGTGTATATCGTTTTTTCTGATAGTCAGGTGCAAGCGGTAGCGCGGGCATTGAGGCAATGCAACATCTGGAAGCACTCTCGCCCACGGGACGTGGGCACTTTCGTTTTAGGCTGGTGGTCTTGGTTTCAGGTTAAACGTCTTGTGGAGGCGGTAAATGAACACCCGTGGATTGCTCGATCAACTACTCAAGTCCGGCCAGGACCTGTTGCAGAACAAGGCCGGCAGCTCACAGCAAAAGGGCGCGAGCGGTGGCAACGGTGCCCTCGGCAGCTTGCTCTCCGGCGCGAGTGGCGGGGCATTGGCGGCAGGCGCCATGGGCTTGCTGCTCGGCAGCAAAAAGGCCCGTAAAGTCGGGGGCAAGGTCGCGGTCTACGGCGGTCTCGCCGCGTTGGGCGTGCTGGCCTATAAAGCCTATGGTAACTGGCAGGCGCAGCAGGGCGGTGCAGCCGGTACGGAGCCGCAAACCCTGGACCGCGTGCCGGCTGCGCAAGTCGAGCTGCACAGTCAGGCGATTCTCAAGGCGCTGGTGGCCGCGGCCAAGGCTGACGGTCATGTCGATGAGCGCGAGCGTGCCTTGATCGAAGGCGAGTTCACCCGGCTCGACAGCGACCAGGAGCTGCAACACTGGCTGCACGCCGAGCTCAACAAGCCGCTGGACCCGAGCGATGTCGCCCGCGCCGCCCGTTCTCCGGAAATCGCCGCCGAGATGTACATCGCCAGCGTGATGATGGTGGACGAGGAAAACTTCATGGAGAAGGCCTATCTCGACGAACTGGCGCGCCAGCTCAAGCTGGAGCCGGGGTTGAAAGCCGAGCTGGAGAAGCAGGTTCGCCAGGCTTCCCTGTAAACCGTCAGACTGCATTCGCGAGCAGGCTCGCTCCCACATCAGGTCTTCAGTGATCACAGATTCTGCGTACGCCAGAGATTCAATGTGGGAGCGAGCCTGCTCGCGATGGCGTTTTCAGCCACACCACCGCCCCAATGGCCATTCCACGGCCCCTTTCTACCCAATCACCCCTGGCACCCATCCCCTTCATTAGCGGACAGTCCCGCTCCAGAGCCCATCCCGCCTTTTTTCAACGGGATGAGAAGTGGCGCGCAACCGTCTTATAAATGAAACACCGCCCTCAGCTATACTCCCCGCATTTCGAATCAGGCCCGAGGATTGACTGTGAAGAACTGGACGTTACGCCAACGCATTTTGGCGAGCTTTGCGGTAATTATCGCCATCATGTTGCTGATGGTCGTCGTGTCGTATTCCCGTTTACTGTCGATTGAGTCCAGTGAGAACGTTGTGCGCTCGGACAGTGTTCCCGGGATTCACTACAGCTCCCTGATTCGCGGTGCCTGGGTCGATGATTACGTGCTGACCCAGCAACTGATCGGGCTGGGGGGCGGTCGAGGCATGACCCAGGCTGACAAGGATATGTACCAGGGTATTGAGGCACGGCTGGAACGCGCGATGGCCAGCTACCACGGTACCATCTTCCAGAAAGATGATCTGGCAAGGTTCGAGGAGTTTGAAAAGCTGCACGATCAATATGACAAGCTGCTCGAAGAGGTACTCGATGCCTACCAGCAAAAGGACTTCGAACAGGCCCGTCGCATCCTCGCCGAACAGATGACCCCGGCATGGGCTGCCGGCCGCAAACAGCTGGATGAACTCATTGAGTTCAACAGGGAGGCGGCTGAGGCGGCCACTGACTCGATCATTTCATCGGTAGCGATGGCGAAGCTGATCATGGTCATTTCGTTGCTGGTCGCAGTCATTAGTGCCGGGTTGTGTGGTCTTTTGTTGATGCGCGCGATCATGGCGCCGATGAACCGCATCGTGAGAATCCTCGAAATCATGCGCACTGGCGACCTCAGCAGCCGCCTGAATCTGGAGCGCAAGGACGAATTCGGCGCGGTAGAGACCGGTTTCAACGACATGATGACCGAGCTCACTTCTCTGGTGTCCCAGGCCCAGCGGTCGTCGGTGCAGGTGACTACGTCGGTGACCGAGATCGCCGCGACATCCAAGCAGCAACAAGCCACCGCCACCGAAACTGCCGCCACCACCACGGAAATCGGCGCGACCTCCCGTGAGATCGCCGCCACTTCCCGGGATCTGGTGCGCACCATGACCGAGGTCTCCACCGCCGCCGATCAGGCTTCAGTGGCCGCCGGCTCCGGACAACAGGGCCTGGCGCGCATGGAGGAAACCATGCACTCGGTGATGGGCGCGGCCGATCTGGTCAACGCCAAGCTGGCGATCCTCAACGAGAAGGCCGGCAACATCAATCAGGTGGTGGTGACCATCGTCAAGGTTGCCGACCAGACCAACCTGTTGTCGCTCAACGCCGCCATCGAGGCCGAAAAGGCCGGTGAGTACGGACGCGGTTTTGCCGTGGTCGCCACCGAAGTGCGGCGTCTGGCGGACCAGACGGCGGTGGCCACCTACGACATCGAGCAGATGGTGCGCGAGATCCAGTCGGCGGTATCGGCCGGGGTGATGGGCATGGACAAGTTCTCTGAAGAAGTGCGCCGCGGCATGTCCGAGGTGCAGCAAATCGGCGAGCAGTTGTCGCAGATCATCCATCAGGTTCAGGCGTTGGCGCCGCGGGTGTTGATGGTCAACGAAGGCATGCAGGCCCAGGCCACCGGTGCCGAGCAGATCAACCATGCGCTGGTGCAGTTGGGCGATGCCAGCAGCCAGACGGTCGAGTCTTTACGCCAGGCCAGTTTCGCCATCGATGAGCTGAGCCAGGTGGCCGTCGGGCTGCGCAGCGGCGTTTCGCGATTCAAAGTCTGATGAGCGAAATCACGGCCAAACGCTCTGTCGTGACGCAGGCGCTACATGCATTGTTTCTGGTGTTTCGCATCGGCAACGAGCGCTATGCCTTGAAGGCTATCGAAGTGGCTGAAGTGTTGCCGCGCCTGCCCTTGAAGCCCATTGCCCATGCCCCCGCCTGGGTCGCCGGGGTGTTCGCCTATCGGGGCACCGTGGTGCCGGTGATCGACTTGAGCGCACTGACCTTTGGTACGCCTGCACAGGCCCGTACCAGCACGCGACTGGTGCTGGTCAACTATCACCCGGATGAATCCGCCGAGTCGCAGCTGCTCGGGCTGATTCTGGAACAGGCGACTGACACCTTGCGCTGCGATCCGGCGGATTTTCAGCCCTACGGCCTGGACAATCGCCAGACGCCTTACCTCGGGCCGGTGCGCAAGGACGAGCAGGGTTTACTGCAATGGGTACGCGTCGGCGATCTGCTGGACGATCAGGTGCGCGCATTGTTGTTCCCCTCGCCGCCAATGGATCCGGCGCTGCTGCAGGAGCGGCCATGAACAGCGACCAGCGTTTTTTCGACTTCCTCAAGGAAACCATCGGACTCGACGTGACCTCGGTAGGGCCGGCGATCATCGAGCGAGCGGTGCGCCAGCGCTGCATCGCTGCGCAAGTACCCTCGGCCGATGAATATTGGCGAACCTTGCAGGGCTCGCGGGACGAGCAGCAGGCGTTGATCGAAGCGGTGATCGTTCCGGAAACCTGGTTCTTCCGCTATCCGGAGTCCTTCGTCACCCTGGCGAAACTGGCGAGCAAGCGTCTGTCCGAGATCAACAGCCTGCGCGCACTACGGATTCTCAGCCTGCCATGCTCCACTGGCGAAGAACCGTACTCGATCGCCATGGCGTTGCTCGATGCCGGGCTCAAACCACACCAGTTCAAGGTCGACGGCCTGGACGTCAGCCCGTTGTCAGTGGAAAAAGCCCGGGGGGCGTTGTACGGCAAGAATTCCTTTCGGGGTGACGACATTACGTTTCGCGACCGTCATTTCATTGCTGAAGGCGAGAGCTATCGCCTCGATCAGCGCGTGCTTGAGCAAGTGCGCCTGCAGGTCGGCAACTTGCTGGATCCGGCTTTGCTGGCCGGTGAGCCGCCCTTCGATTTCGTGTTTTGTCGCAACCTGCTGATCTATTTCGACCAGCCGACCCAGAAGCAAGTCTTCGAAGTGCTCAAGTGCCTGACCCACGTTGACGGCGTGCTGTTTATCGGGCCGGCCGAAGGCAGTCTGCTGGGGCGTTTGGGGATGCGCTCGATCGGTATCGCACAGTCCTTCGCGTTCAGCCGGCAAGGGATGCCGGACCCTGAACCCTTGCCGGCATTCGTTCCAGCGCCATTGCCAGTGCCGCAACCGCTGCGCAATCCACCGCCTGCGCCAGTGCGCAGCCGTCCGTT
Organism: Pseudomonas fluorescens; assembly: GCF_040448305.1. Taxonomy (NCBI): domain Bacteria; kingdom Pseudomonadati; phylum Pseudomonadota; class Gammaproteobacteria; order Pseudomonadales; family Pseudomonadaceae; genus Pseudomonas; species Pseudomonas fluorescens. The sequence goes on from NZ_CP148752.1 coordinate 1,215,070, forward strand.
TGCCCGGGTTGCGCCGCTGCAGGCTGCGCCTGCAATCTCAGGTACCGACACTGCCGCGCTGCTGGCCAATATCGCCGTGCTGGCCGATGAAGGCAAAAGCGCCGATGCACGAGCGGCGTGTGAAAGTTACTTGTGCAGCCATGAGCCGGTGGCTCAAGTCTTTTATTGGTTGGGACTGCTCAGCGATGTGGCCGGCAATACCCTTGAAGCCCAGGGTTTTTACCGCAAGGCGTTGTACCTCGAACCGCAGCATCCTGAGGCGTTGATGCACCTGGCCGGGTTGCTGCAGGCCCAGGGCGACGCGATGGGAGCCAGACGATTGCAGGAACGTGCCGCCCGCAGCGCACGCGCCGCCGACAGTGAGCGTAAACGATGATCGCCGCCGACACCTTTAGCGTCACCCGGGATGCCCAGGCCATCGACGATTGCTGGAACCGCATCGGTATCCACGGCGACAAGTCCTGCCCGCTGCTCAGCGAACATATTCATTGCCGCAATTGTACGGTGTATTCCGCGGCCGCCACACGCTTGCTCGATCGCTATGCATTGCAGCAGGAAGATCGCGGGCCAGCGTCCGTCGCGGTCGAGAGCGAGGTGAAAACCCGCTCGCTGTTGATGTTCCGTTTGGGGGAGGAGTGGCTGGGGCTCGCGACCCGTAGTCTGGTAGAGGTAGCGCCGCTGCAAGCGATTCACTCTTTGCCGCATCAACGCTCCCGGGCCTTGCTCGGTGTGGCGAATGTGCGCGGTGCGTTGGTCGCCTGCCTGTCGCTGGTGGAGCTGCTCGGCCTCGACGGCACCAGCAACGTGGCACCCGGCGCGCGGGTCATGCCACGCATGTTGATCATCGCCGCCGATGGCGGGCCGGTGGTGGTGCCGGTGGACGAGGTCGACGGGATTCATGCCATCGATGAGCGCATCCTCGATGCCGCGTCGCGCTCGGGTGCTCAGGTCAGCGCCAAATACACCCGTGGCGTGTTGCAATTCAAAGGTCGCAGCCTGCGTTGGCTGGATGAAGAACAGCTGCTGTCCGCCGTGTCCCGGAGCCTCACATGACCCCCGAGCAAATGCGCGACGCCTCTTTGCTGGAGCTGTTCAGCCTGGAGGCCGAAGCCCAGACCCAGGTCTTGAGCGCCGGCCTGCTGGCGCTTGAGCGCGATCCGACCCAGGCCGATCAACTTGAATCGTGCATGCGTGCGGCGCACTCGCTCAAGGGGGCGGCGCGGATCGTTGGCGTCGATGCCGGGGTCAGCGTTGCCCATGTGATGGAAGATTGCCTGGTCAGTGCCCAGGAAGGCCGCCTGTTGCTGCGCCCCGAGCACATCGATGCGTTGCTGCAAGGCACTGATTTGCTGATGCGCATCGCCACGCCGAACAGCACGCCGGGGGCCGCGGACATCGACGCCTATGTGGTATTGATGGCGGGGTTGCTAGACCCGGCGGCGTTCCTGATTGCGGCTGCTGCACCGGTGATGGCCGAGCTACAACTCGAGGCACCCGTGCCCAAGGTCGAGCCGCCGGTGCCTGCCATCGAACCGCCACCGGCACCAGCCCCGAGCAAGACCAAACGCACCACCGAAAACGGCGAACGTGTGCTGCGTGTCACCGCCGAGCGGCTGAACAGCCTGCTCGATCTGTCGAGCAAATCCCTGGTGGAAACCCTGCGGCTCAAACCGCACCTTGCGACCATGCAGCGACTCAAACGCATGCAGAGCAACAGCCTGCGCGCACTGGAGAATCTCAATGTGCATCTCAAGGATCACGCCTTGAGCCTGGAAGCTCAGGAGACCCTTGAGGATGCGCGGCGATTGCTCGCGCAATCCCAGCAACTGCTCATGGAAAAGAACGCCGAACTCGATGAGTTCGCCTGGCATGCCAGCCAGCGGGCACAGGTGTTGTACGACACGGCGCTGGCCTGTCGCATGCGGCCGTTTGCCGATGTGCTGACCGGGCAGGTGCGGATGGTCCGGGATCTGGGGCGCGATCTGGGCAAACAGGTGCGGCTGGAAATTGAAGGCGAAAAAACCCAGGTCGATCGCGACGTACTGGAAAAGCTCGAAGCACCGCTGACTCACCTGTTACGCAATGCGGTCGACCACGGCATCGAAACCCCGGAACAACGCCTGCTGGCCGGCAAGCCGGCTGAAGGTTTGATTCGCCTGCGCGCTTCTCATCAGGCCGGTTTGCTGGTGCTCGAATTGAGCGATGACGGCAACGGCGTGGATCTGGAAAAGCTCCGCCGAAGCATCGTTGAACGAAGTTTGTCGCCCGCGCAAACCGCTGCTCAGTTGAGTGAAGAGGAGTTGCTGACGTTCCTGTTCCTGCCCGGTTTCAGTCTGCGCGACACGGTCACCGAGGTGTCCGGTCGCGGCGTCGGCCTGGATGCAGTGCAGCACATGGTCCGGCAGTTGCGCGGCGCGGTGGTGCTGGAGCAGGCGGCAGGCGAGGGCAGTCGTTTCCACCTTGAGGTACCGCTGACCCTGTCGGTGGTGCGCAGCCTCGTGGTGGACGTCGGCGACGAAGCCTATGCCTTCCCGTTGGCCCATATCGAGCGCATGTGCGACCTGGAGCCGGCGGATATCGTGCAGGTCGAAGGCCGCCAGCATTTCTGGCACGAAGGCCGGCATGTCGGCCTGGTGGCAGCCAGTCAGTTGCTGCAACGTCCGGCCAGCCAGAACAGCGGGCAAACCCTGAAAGTCGTGGTGATTCGCGAGCGCGATGCCATCTACGGGGTGGCGGTGGAACGGTTTATAGGTGAGCGGACATTGGTGGTGCTGCCGCTGGATGAGCGTCTGGGCAAGGTGCAGGACATTTCCGCCGGGGCCCTGCTCGACGACGGCTCGGTGGTGCTGATCGTCGATGTCGAAGACATGCTGCGTTCAGTGGAGAAGCTGCTCAACACAGGTCGCCTGGAGCGCATTGCCCGTCACAGCAATCAGGTGGTCGAGGCGGCCCGCAAACGCATTCTGGTGGTGGATGATTCTCTGACCGTGCGAGAGTTGCAGCGCAAGCTGTTGCTCAATCGCGGCTACGACGTGGCGGTTGCGGTGGACGGCATGGACGGCTGGAACGCGCTGCGTTCGGAGGATTTCGACCTGCTGATCACCGACATTGATATGCCGCGCATGGATGGCATCGAACTGGTCACGCTGCTGCGTCGGGATAATCGCCTGCAATCGCTGCCGGTGATGGTGGTGTCCTACAAGGATCGTGAAGAGGACCGGCGCCGTGGACTGGATGCCGGGGCCGACTATTATCTAGCCAAGGCCAGTTTCCATGACGACGCCTTGCTCGATGCAGTGGTCGAGCTCATCGGAGGAGCACGAGCATGAGGATCGCAATCGTCAATGACATGCCCATGGCGGTGGAGGCCCTGCGCCGCGCCTTGGCATTCGAGCCGGCCCACGAGGTGGTCTGGGTCGCCGGCAATGGTGCCGAGGCGGTGCGCCAGTGCGCGCTGGACACGCCGGACCTGATTCTGATGGACCTGATCATGCCGGTGATGGACGGCGTCGAGGCCACGCGGCGGATCATGGCCGAGACCCCCTGTGCCATCGTCATCGTCACCGTGGATCGCCAGCAGAACGTGCACCGGGTGTTCGAGGCCATGGGTCACGGTGCGCTGGACGTGGTCGACACCCCGGCCCTCGGCGCCGGCAATGCCCAGGAAGCGGCCGCGCCGTTGTTGCGCAAGATCCTGAATATCGTCTGGCTGATCGGCGACAAGGGCAACCGCCCGCGCCCGGCGCCGGTACCGTTGCGCAGTTCGGGCTCTCGTCAGAGCCTGATCGCCATTGGCTCATCCGCCGGTGGGCCCGCAGCGCTGGAAGTCTTGCTCAAGGGACTGCCGCGTGATTTCTCTCCGGCCATCGTGCTGGTGCAGCACGTTGACCAGGTGTTTGCCGCCGGCATGGCCGAGTGGCTCGGCAGCGCCAGCGGCCTCGACGTGCGGCTGGCCCAGGAAGGCGAACCGCCGCAAAGCGGCGCGGTGTTGCTGGCCGGCACCAATCATCATATTCGCTTGCTGAAAAACGGCACGCTGGCCTACACCGCCGAACCGGTCAACGAGATCTACCGGCCCTCCATCGATGTGTTCTTCGAGAGCGTGGCCAGTTACTGGAGCGGTGACGCCGTGGGGGTTTTGCTCACCGGCATGGGACGTGATGGCGCCCAGGGGCTTAAACTCATGCGCGAACAGGGCTACCTGACCATCGCACAAGACCAAAGCAGCAGTGCGGTGTACGGCATGCCGAAGGCGGCCGCGGCCATCAATGCTGCCGTGGAGATTCGCCCGCTGGACAAGATAGCACCACGATTGCTGGAGATTTTCGCCAAATGAGCACCTTTTCCCTCATTCCTGGCTCAGGTAGTACTCAGGTGACCGCACATGACTGAATTACAGCTCGACGACTTCAAGACCGACGAAAACGCCGCCATGGTGTTGCTGGTGGACGATCAGGCCATGATCGGCGAAGCCGTGCGCCGCGGCCTGTCGAACGAAGAGAATATCGATTTCCACTTCTGCGCCGACCCGCACCAGGCCATCGCCCACGCGGTGCGCATCAAGCCGACGGTGATCCTGCAGGATCTGGTGATGCCCGGTCTTGATGGCCTGAGCCTGGTGCGTGAATACCGCAATCACCCGGCGACCAAGGACATTCCGATCATTGTCCTGTCGACCAAGGAAGACCCGCTGATCAAGAGCGCGGCCTTTGCGGCCGGGGCCAACGATTATCTGGTCAAGCTGCCGGACAACATCGAACTGGTCGCGCGCATCCGCTATCACTCGCGCTCCTACATGACCCTGCTGCAACGGGACGCAGCGTACCGTGCGTTGCGGGTCAGCCAGCAGCAACTGCTCGACACCAACCTGGTGCTGCAACGCCTGATGAACTCCGATGGCCTGACGGGGTTGTCGAACCGCCGGCACTTCGATGAATACATGGAGCTGGAGTGGCGCCGTTCGCTGCGTGAGCAGAACCAGTTGTCGTTGTTGATGATCGACGTGGATTACTTCAAGACCTACAACGACACCTTCGGCCACCTTGAAGGTGATGAAGCCCTGCGCAAGGTCGCCGCGGCGATCAAGGATGCCAGCGCCCGGCCCTCGGACCTGCCGGCCCGCTACGGCGGCGAAGAGTTTGCCCTGGTACTGCCCAATACCTCCCAGGGCGGCGCGCGGCTGGTGGCGGAAAAGCTGCGCATGACCGTGGAAGCCCTGAAGGTCCCGCACATTTCACCGAGCGAAGGGTCGAGCCTGACCATCAGTATCGGCCTGTCGACCATGACGCCGACAGCGGGCAGCAATTGCCGCGAATTGATCTCGGCGGCGGACAAGGGGCTGTATTCGGCGAAGAACAATGGGCGTAATCAGGTGGGGATCGGGTAAGCGCATCGAAACCTGTAGGAGCGAGCTCGCTCGCGATGGTCGTGAACGATAACGCGTAGAGCCAGATGCCCAGCGGTGCTTTTGGCTTTTTCGCGAGCAAGCTCGCTCCTACAGTCCCTTTTCAGCCAAGCGGACTGCCGTTTCAAGCCGTTTCCCGGTATACTCGCCGGCTTTCAAAAGTTCGCCAACGAGTGCTGCCCGTCATGGAAATCAACCCGATCCTGAACACCATCAAGGACCTGTCCGAGCGCTCCGAAACTATTCGGGGGTATCTTTGACTACGATCAAAAGCATGAGCGTCTGACCGAAGTCAATCGCGAGCTTGAAGATCCGAGTGTCTGGAACAAACCTGAATACGCCCAGGAACTGGGCCGCGAGCGCGCTGCGCTGGCGCAGATCGTCGATACCCTGGACGAATTGAACGCCGGTCTGGCCGATTGCCGCGACCTGCTGGACATGGCCGTCGAAGAAAACGACGAAGGCGCAGTGAGCGATGTCGTCGCCGAGCTGGCCCGTCTCGAGGAAAATCTGGCGAAGCTGGAATTCCGACGCATGTTCAGCCATGAAATGGACCCGAACAACGCCTATCTGGACATCCAGGCCGGTTCCGGCGGCACCGAAGCCCAGGACTGGGCCAACATCCTGTTGCGCATGTACCTGCGCTGGGCCGACAAACGCGGTTTCGACGCGACCATCATGGAGCTGTCTGCCGGTGAAGTCGCCGGGATCAAGGGCGCCACCGTGCACATCAAGGGCGAATACGCGTTTGGCTGGTTGCGGACCGAGATCGGCGTGCACCGTCTGGTGCGCAAGAGCCCGTTCGACTCCGGCAACCGTCGCCACACCTCGTTCTCTGCAGTGTTCGTCTCGCCAGAGATCGATGACAAGGTGGAAATCGAAATCAACCCGGCAGACTTGCGGATCGACACCTATCGCTCCTCCGGTGCCGGTGGTCAGCACGTAAACACCACCGACTCGGCCGTACGTATCACCCACGTACCGACCAACACCGTGGTCAGTTGCCAGAACGAACGGTCCCAGCACGCCAACAAAGACACCGCCATGAAAATGCTGCGGGCCAGGTTGTACGAGCAGGAAATACAGAAGCGCAACGCGGCGTCCCAGGCGCTGGAAGACACCAAGTCCGATATCGGCTGGGGTCATCAGATCCGTTCGTACGTGCTCGATGCCTCGCGGATCAAGGATCTGCGCACCAACATCGAACGCAGCGACTGCGACAAGGTACTCGACGGCGATATCGACGAATACCTGGAAGCGAGCCTGAAGTCCGGGCTGTAAGTTACTGACACACCGCGATCCCCTGTAGGAGCCGGCTTGCCGGCGATCCCCGGCCGCAGGCCGGGGAAAACGAACCAGATGGAATATTTAAAGACATGAGCGACCTAGAACTCGACCCGCAAGCCCTGCAACAGGAAGAAAACTCCCTGATCGCCCTGCGCAAGGAAAAGCTTGCTGCCGAGCGCGCCAAGGGCAATGCCTTCCCGAACGACTTCCGCCGCGAAAACTACTGCGAACAACTGCAGAAACAGTACGCGGACAAGACCAAGGAAGAGCTGGCAGAGGCTGCGATCCCGGTCAAGGTTGCCGGTCGCATCATGCTCAACCGTGGTTCGTTCATGGTGATCCAGGACATGACCGGGCGCATCCAGGTCTACGTCAACCGCAAGACCCTGTCCGAAGAAACCCTGGCTGCGGTGAAAACCTGGGACATGGGCGACATCATTGCCGCCGAAGGCACCCTGGCCCGTTCCGGCAAGGGCGACCTGTACGTTGAAATGACCAACGTGCGCCTGCTGACCAAATCCCTGCGCCCGCTGCCGGACAAGCACCACGGCCTGACCGACACCGAACAGCGCTACCGCCAGCGCTACGTCGACCTGATCGTCAACGAAGACGTGCGCCAGACTTTCCGCGTGCGTTCGCAAGTCATCGCCCACATCCGCAGCTTCCTGATGCAGCGTGATTTCCTGGAAGTGGAAACGCCGATGCTGCAGACCATCCCGGGCGGCGCGGCAGCCAAGCCGTTCGAAACCCACCACAATGCGCTGGACATGGGCATGTTCCTGCGTATCGCGCCGGAGCTGTACCTCAAGCGCCTTGTTGTTGGCGGGTTCGAGAAAGTGTTCGAGATCAACCGCAACTTCCGTAACGAAGGCGTTTCGACTCGTCACAACCCTGAATTCACCATGTTGGAGTTCTACCAGGCCTACGCCGACTACGAAGACAACATGGACCTGACCGAAGAACTGTTCCGCGAGCTGGCGCAGCTGGTTCTGGGCAGCACCGACGTGCCGTACGGCGACAAGGTGTTCCACTTCGGCGAGCCGTTCGTGCGTCTGTCGGTGTTCGACTCGATCCTCAAGTACAACCCTGAACTGACCGCCGATGACCTGAACGACATCGACAAGGCTCGCGCCATCGCCAAGAAGGCCGGCGCCAAGGTGCTGGGCTTCGAAGGTCTGGGCAAACTGCAGGTGATGATTTTCGAAGAGCTGGTCGAGCACAAGCTGGAACAGCCGCACTTCATTACCCAGTACCCGTTCGAAGTGTCGCCGCTGGCCCGTCGCAACGACGACAACCCGAACGTCACCGACCGTTTCGAGCTGTTCATCGGTGGTCGTGAAATCGCCAACGCCTACTCCGAGTTGAACGACGCGGAAGACCAGGCCGAGCGCTTCATGGCCCAGGTGGCCGACAAGGACGCCGGCGACGACGAAGCCATGCACTACGACGCCGACTTCGTTCGTGCGCTGGAGTACGGCATGCCGCCAACGGCGGGTGAAGGCATCGGTATCGACCGTCTGGTGATGCTGCTGACCAACTCTCCGTCGATCCGCGACGTGATCCTGTTCCCGCACATGCGGCCGCAAGCGTAAGTGTTTCAAATAAAAAGCCGCCTTTGAGGCGGCTTTTTATTGCCTGTCTGGTACAAACGTATCAACTTGTTACTTTCATCTGAGAGGAAATACCTGTCGTGATTCGTGCAATAGCTCAAGAAGGTGCAGCGGGTGTCGCCACTGCGGTCGCTGAAAGTGTTCAGTACCAGGGCCGCAAGGCCAGCCGACAGGGCAGCGAACAGCGACGACAGGAAATCCTGGACGCCGCGATGCGCATTGTCGTGCGTGACGGTGTACGGGCCGTACGGCACCGTGCGGTGGCCGCCGAGGCGCAAGTGCCGTTGTCGGCGACCACTTACTATTTCAAGGATATCGATGACCTGCTCACCGATACCTTCGCCCAATACGTGGAACGCAGTGCGGCGTACATGGGCAAGCTTTGGGTGAACAACGAGGGCCTGCTGCGCGACATGATCGACAGGGGCGATGGCAGCCCGCAGGCGCGCTCGAAACTGGCGGACGACATTGCACGGCTGATGACCGATTACGTTCACCGGCAACTGGTCAATCGTCGCGAACATTTGATGGCCGAGCAGGCGTTCCGTCAGGAGGCATTGCTCAACCCGCGCCTGGCCGAACTGGTGCGCTCGCATCAGCAAATCCTGTTGCAGGGCTCTTGCCAGCTGTTCCAGGTGTTGGGCTCGCGCGAGCCGCATCAGGATGCCAAGGTGTTGACGGCGATTATCGGCCGGATGGAATATCAGGGCCTGCTCAACGTAGACGAGCCTGCCGCCGAAGAGGAAATGCTCGGCATCCTGACGCGCTACATGCACCTGGTGCTGGCGTCAGTGTAGGCCCTCCTGACTGGAGGCTACCCCTGTGGGAGCGAGCCTGCTCGCGAATACGGTCTGACATTCAACATCTCTGTTGCCTGACACTCCGCTTTCGCGAGCAGGCTCGCTCCCACAGAAGGGCGGTGTTCATCCGAGGGCGGTGTATGTTCATAGGGAGTATTGAATGAAAGCCTGGCGTGTCGTTGTGATCGCCTTGTCGTTCCTGCTGCTCAGTGGCTGTCTGGTGACCTTCAAGGAGCCGCTGCCCACGAGCGAGCCCGCGCCCAAAGGGTTGCTCGGCAGGTGGACCAGCACCAGCGCCTGGGGCGAGCCCGTCAATCTGGAGTTGACCCGCATCGGCGACAATCGCTACCAGGCCGTCAGCTACTTCAAGGCCAATCCCAAGGAGCGTGAAGCCTACCCCTTCACCGTGTCGCGTCATGGCAACCGTTGGTACCTGTCAGCGAAGGTGCCGGCGCAGTTCGGCGGGCATTTCATCATCGGCGGCTTCGAGCTGACCGACCAGCGTGAACTGGTGCTGTACAACCTCGACCTCGAACAGATCAACCAGGCGCTGAAGCAAAACGCCCTGAGCGGCGAAGCGTTTCAGACTGACGACGGCGATGGCGTATTGATCGACAGCCACGTGGATCAAGTCGCTGCCTACCTCGACGACCCGGCCAATTCCGATGTGTTCGTCGAAGCCGTACGCTACCAGCGTCAGGCCAAAGCCAAATAAGCAGCACAAACAGGTTTCTACAGGAGTTTCGCGTGGACGATTACCAACAGTCGATACGCATTTTGTCCGATCGCATCGTGTTGGCGCAGACGCCGATCCGCGTCCTCGATGCGGTCAAATGGGACGACAACATTCGTAAGGGTTTCCTCAAGGCCAAGGGCAAGGAAATGCCGGCGGTGGACCGCAACTACTACCTCAACCGGCCGCTGGCGTTCGACTCCAGCAAAGTGAAGCTGGAGTTCCAGAACATCGAGCGCGACATCACCCGCCAGCTCGGCCAGTTCAACCCGGTCGGCCAGATCATGCGCCGCATGTGCAAGGAATACCGCATGGTGGTGCGCATGCTCGAAGCGCGCGGCACCGAGGATTTCGGCCTGATTTCCCAGGAGTTGTACGGCGCCGCGTCCGACGCGTTCCACGCAGGTGACCCGACACTGTCCGACCTGGGCATGATGTTGTCCGAATACCTGAATAACATCGATGGCCGTGGCGACCTCAAGGATGAGCCGAAGACCCTGACTGCCAAGGATGCGGTCGACATGCTCCAGCATCGCTTGAACAAGGTTTTTGGCGAAGCCGAGGAAACCATCCGGGTGTTCGAGTCCGACGGCATCGTCGCCGATGCGGCGGCCGGCGCCGACTACATCAAGATCCGCTCCGACGCGATGTTCAACGACCGCGACGTGCGGGCGCTGGAAGTTCATGAAGGGCTGGTGCATGTCGGCACCACCCTCAACGGCCTGAACCAGCCGATCTGCACCTTCCTCTCCAAGGGGCCGCCCTCGTCGACGGTGACCCAGGAAGGCCTGGCGATCCTGATGGAAATCATCACCTTCGCCTCTTACCCGAGCCGCCTGCGCAAACTGACCAACCGCACCCGCGCCATCCACATGGTGGAGGAGGGTGCCGACTTCCTGCAGGTGTTCGAGTTCTTCCGTGAGCAAGGCTTTGAAATGCCAGAGAGCTACAGCAACGCCAGTCGCGTTTTCCGCGGCTCGGTGCCGACAGGTCTGCCATTTACCAAAGACTTGTCCTACCTCAAGGGCTTCATCATGATTTACAACTACATTCAACTGGCCGTGCGTAAAGGCAAGCTGGAGCAGATACCGCTGTTGTTCTGCGGCAAGACCACCCTGGAAGACATGCGTACCTTGCGCCAGTTGGTGGACGAAGGCCTGGTGGTGCCGCCCAAGTACCTGCCCGAACAGTTCCGCGACATGAACGCGCTGTCGGCGTGGATGTGCTTCTCCAACTTCCTCAACCACCTGAGTCTGGACCGGATAGAGGCGGATTACTCCAACATCCTCTGAGGTTCACACGGACCCAATGTGGGAGCGAGCTTGCTCGCGATGGCGGCGTAACATTCAACCTGGATGTTGACTGAACTACCGCTATCGCGAGCAAGCTCGCTCCCACAGGAGATTGTGTTCCAATCCATGTTTTCGCGAGGTTTCAACGGATGAGAATCCTCGGCATCCTCTGCCTTTTCCTGGCCTTGAACGGTTGCAGTTCACTGCTGTTCTACCCCGAACCCGGCCAGTTGTTCACCCCGGAAAAAGCCGGGCTCGAATACCGCACCGTCACCTTGAATACCGCCGATGGCCTCAAGCTGAACGCCTGGTGGCTGCCGGCGAAGAAGGGTGTCGAGGTCAAAGGCACGGTGCTGCACCTGCACGGCAACGGCGGAAACCTGCCCATGCACCTCGGCGGGAGCTTTTGGTTGCCGAAAAATGGTTACCAGGTGTTGCTTGTGGACTATCGCGGTTATGGCCTTTCCGAAGGCGAACCCAGCCTGCCGGCGATCTATCAGGACATCGACGCGGCCTTCAAATGGCTCGACCAGGCGCCGGAGGTCAAAGGCAAGCCGCTGATCCTGCTCGGCCAGAGCCTCGGTGGCTCGATGGCCGTGCATTACCTGGTCCGGCACCCGGAACGGCAGAAACAACTGAAGGCTATTGTCCTCGACGGTGTGCCCGCCAGTTACCGAAGCATCGGTCAGTTTGCCTTGAGTACATCATGGTTGACCTGGCCGGTGCAGGTTCCGTTGTCGTGGCTGGTACCGGACGGCGACAGTGCGATCAACTCCATGGCGCAACTCAAGGACGTGCCGAAACTGATCTACCACAGCATCGACGATCCGATCGTGCCTCTTTCCAACGGCATCCGACTGTATCAAGCTGCGCCGCCGCCACGGGTGCTGCAACTGACCCGTGGCGGTCACGTGCAGACGTTCGCCGACCCGGTCTGGCGCAAAGTCATGCTGCGTTATCTCGATGACCCGCAACATTTCAACGGCCTGCGCCGCCTGGGTGAGATTCCCAATTACCCGGCACCCCCGAATTCAGAAAATGAACCACCAGAGAACCCGCAATGAGTGAAGAACGCAACGCCATCCCGCTGATCATCACCGGTATCTGCAGCATCCTCGGCACCGTCGGTGCCCTGTGGTGGTACGGCTACCTGCACTTCGCCAAGCCTGAGGATGCGTTGCTGCTCAACGAATTCACCATGCTCAAGACCGTGCCGGGTGAAGACTACAAAGTCTCCCTGGAACCGGCCGCCCAAGTGGCGCAGTGCATCGATGGCGTGCTGGTGCTGTTCGACATGGAGCAGAAAGGCCTGACCGGCGTGCTGGTCGACAGCAAGAAAAAAGCCGTGCGCTGCATGGGGCAGGAGACGCCGCAGAAGCTGGAGCAGTAATCCGATTCTCACAGGCAACACAGAACCAATGTGGGAGCCAGCCTGCTGGCGATAGCGATTGTGCATTCAACATTGATGTTGACTGATACACCGCTATCGCCAGCAGGCTGGCTCCCACAGGTTTTTGTGTGATGTCGACTTATTGAGTGTATGAACTCACCGCCGAACGCGGCATCACCGGCTGACTGTCATTGGAAATGGTCACCTCCACCCGACGGTTCATCGCCCGGCCCGAGGTACTGCTGTTATCCGCCACCGGATACTCCTTGCCGTAACCCTGGGCGACGATACGCGCCGGATCAACGCCCATCTTCACCAGTGCCGCACGCACGGAGCCTGCGCGACGTTCCGACAGCGACTGGTTGTGCGACGCCGTACCGGTGCTGTCGGTATAGCCCTCGACAATCACTTTGCGCTCGGGGTTTTCCTGGAGGTACTGCGCCAGTTTGTTGATGTCCGCCAGGCCGTTGGGTTTCAGTTCGGCCTTGTCGGTGGCGAACAGCACATCACCGAAGGTCACCAGCGTCCCGCGATCGGTCTGCCTGGCGTTGAGGCTGTCCTTCAACTGTTTTATCTGCTGGTCCCGGGCGTCGAGGCGCGCCTGAGCCCGTTGCGCCGAGGCATCTTTCAGACTGGCCTCGGCGGTGCGCAGGGCAATGGTCTGCTTGGCCACTTCGACACGCTGGTTGGTCAGATAGGCAAGCTGGTCAACCTTGGCCGTGTCCTCCTTGTCCCTGTAGGCCTTATCGGCCAAATCCAGATAGTCGCTGGCCTCCTTGGTTTCCAGCGCAGCGACTTTACTGGCCTGCGGATCGGCTTGCAGGCCGGTGTAGTTGCTGCGGGCCTGTACGAGGTTGGCGTTCGGTGGAGTGGAACAGGCTGCCAAGGCTACGGTGACAGCCAGCAGGGCAGGGATCATCAGTTGTTTACGTTTCATGATTTCGTCCTTTTAGTCGAGTGGGAATGCGTGGCGCCGCGCCGCTTACTGAACGGTGCGCTGGCTTTCCTGGCGCATTTCCTGGACGCCTTTCTGAGCGTCCTTCACTGATTGTTCGGCCTTCATCGCCTGGGCTTTGCGCTCGGCCACGCGAGCGTCCCATTCGGCCTGTTCGGCGAGCATCCGGGCCTGGTCGTATTTCTTGTCGTGCATGGCGATTTCGGCTTGCTTGAGCTTGTCCTGGGCCGACTTCATTTCCACGGCGGCAAACTCGGTGCCGCCGGCGCTCACGGCGTCGTTGACGGCCGATTGGGTGACAGCGTACTGCTCGGTCGGCGGGTTACCGGCGCAGCCGGCCAGGACCAGGCAGCTGCCCAGGGCCAGCGCCGCCAGTTTCAGGCTTTGTGAACAGGTAAATGAGGGGGTTCCGGTTCGGGTTTTCATGGTCTTCAACTCCATTGGGCCAGTTCCTGAAAAACGTCGAAGTCCACCCTGGGCAAGGCGCTGAAACCATCAATTGCGGGTTTTTTTGAAACGCTCGTCCCAGGCGTGGTTACTTGGGTTGACCCGAGGCTTTTTTTGAAAGTTCAGAGAATTTAGTCAGCTATTGAAAAAGCCGTGATCGAATGGACAGGGCTCTAAGACGGGGATTTACAGGACGCGAAGCGCTATGCCGGGCCTTTTACAGGTCCGGAGAAGCGCAATTTTCGAAGTGAAATACAGGCCAATGTGGGAGCGGGCTTGCTCGCGAAAACGGTGTATCAGTCAACGTAGATATCGAATGTTAAACCCCTTTCGCGAGCAAGCCCGCTCCCACAGGTTCTGCGGAAAGTCAGTGTTTCTGTTTGTCGTCAGGCATCGACAAATCATGCAAATGCCGACGGGACAGCGCCAGAAAGCGCGGGGTCGGCCCGATGTCTTCGTACAGCGGATCGCCTTCTTCATCGGTGGCGACCACGGTCGTGCCTTTGACGTACGGGAAGCTTCTTTCCAGCTCTTCCAGTGCGGCGCCGAGCAGATCGCCGAGCAGTTCTTCGGGATGCCGCTTGGGGTACATCTCGACGAGCGCGGCCAGGCGTGCGGCAGACTCCACGTCCAGATGAATCGAGTAGCCGGTGTCGGTCAGGCGACCCTTGGCGTTTTCTTCCCAGTGGTGGGCAAGCTCGCGGATTTTCATATTGACCTCATTGCGCTCCCGCTCGTGGCAGGCAGAGTGAGTGTCCGGCATTGGCCGGCGACAAGCGTTGTACGGCTTACCGTTCAGACTAGCCTCAACAGGCAAGGTTTACAGTCCCTTCGTCGTCTTGCTTGTAAGAACCGGTCTGGGGCGGCACTCTCTAGGTTCTTAGCCGCCCGGATTTTTTGCTGGAGACCTGCTGATGACCGATATTGATGCACGCTTGCGCGAGGACGTTCACCTGTTGGGTGAGCTGTTGGGCAACACCATTCGTGAGCAATATGGCGACGGTTTTCTCGACAAGATCGAGCAGATCCGCAAGGGCGCCAAGGCTGACCGGCGCGGCTCCATGGACGCCGAACTCAGCGCCAGCCTCAACCAGCTGAGCGAAGACGAGTTGCTGCCGGTGGCGCGGGCGTTCAACCAGTTTCTCAACCTGGCCAACATCGCCGAACAGTATCAGTTGATTCACCGCCGCGAGGAATCCCAGGCGCCGCCGTTCGAAGCCCGGGTGTTGCCGGAGTTGCTCGCGCGCCTATGCGCCGAGGGGCATGGCGCCGACGCGCTGGCCCGGCAACTGGGCCGGCTGGAGATCGAGCTGGTATTGACCGCGCACCCCACCGAAGTTGCACGCCGCACGCTGATCCAGAAGTACGACGCCATCGCCGCGCAACTGGCGGCTCAGGATCACCGTGACCTGACCAGTACCGAGCGCGAGCAGATCAAGACCACCTTGCAACGCCTGATCGCCGAAGCCTGGCACACCGAGGAAATCCGCCGCACGCGTCCGACACCGGTGGACGAAGCCAAGTGGGGTTTCGCGGTGATCGAGCATTCGCTGTGGCAGGCCATTCCCAATTATCTGCGCAAGGCCGATCAGGCCCTGCACGCTGCCACCGGCCTGCGCCTGCCACTGGAGGCGGCACCGATTCGCTTTGCCTCGTGGATGGGCGGCGACCGCGACGGCAACCCGAACGTGACGGCGGCGGTTACCCGAGAGGTTTTACTGTTGGCGCGCTGGATGGCGGCCGATTTGTACCTGCGCGATGTCGATCGCCTGGCCGCTGAGCTGTCGATGCAGCAGGCCAGCGATGAGTTGAAGGCCAAGGCAGGAGACAGCGCCGAACCTTACCGGGCAGTGCTCAAACAGCTGCGCGAACGCCTGCGGGCAACGCGTAACTGGGCACATGCCGCCTTGTCGACGCCAGCGTCGGCACCCGCCGATGTGCTGCAAGACAACCGCGAACTGCTCGATCCACTGGAGCTTTGCTATCGCTCCTTGCACGAGTGCGGCATGGGCGTGATCGCCGACGGGCCGTTGCTTGATTGCCTGCGTCGGGCAGTGACATTCGGTCTGTTCCTGGTTCGTCTGGATGTACGCCAGGACTCGTCGCGTCACACCGCGGCGATGACCGAAATCACCGACTACCTCGGCCTGGGTCGCTACGAGGACTGGAGCGAGGAAGAGCGCATCGCCTTCCTGATGCGCGAATTGAGCAATCGTCGACCCTTGTTGCCGACGTACTTCAAACCCTCCGCCGACACCGCCGAGGTGCTGGCGACCTGCTGGGAAATCGCCGCTGCGCCGTCGGCATCCCTCGGTTCCTATGTGATTTCCATGGCCGGTGCGGCTTCCGATGTACTCGCCGTGCAGTTGCTGCTCAAAGAGTCCGGCGTGTTGCGGCCGATGCGCGTGGTGCCGCTGTTCGAAACCCTGGCCGACCTCGACAACGCGGGTCCGGTGATCGAGAAGCTGCTGCTGTTGCCGGGCTATCGCGCGCGCCTGCAAGGGCCGCAGGAAGTGATGATCGGCTACTCCGACTCGGCCAAGGACGCCGGCACCACCGCGGCGGCCTGGGCGCAGTACCGGGCGCAAGAGCGATTGGTGGATATCTGCCGTTCGCACGACGTCGAACTGCTGTTGTTCCACGGTCGCGGCGGCACTGTCGGGCGAGGCGGCGGCCCGGCCCACGCGGCGATCCTGTCGCAGCCACCGGGTTCGGTGGCGGGGCGTTTTCGTACTACCGAACAGGGCGAAATGATTCGATTCAAGTTTGGCCTGCCGGACATCGCCGAACAAAACCTCAATCTGTACCTGGCCGCCGTGCTGGAGGCGACCTTGCTGCCTCCACCGCCACCTACGCCCGAGTGGCGCCATTTGATGGACGAGTTGGCCGCAGACGGTGTCAGCGCCTACCGTGCCGTGGTGCGGGAAAACCCGCAGTTCGTGGAGTATTTCCGCCAGTCGACACCGGAGCAGGAACTCGGTCGCTTGCCGCTGGGCAGTCGTCCGGCCAAGCGCCGGGCCGGGGGGATCGAAAGCCTGCGGGCGATTCCGTGGATCTTCGGCTGGACCCAGACGCGCCTGATGCTGCCGGCCTGGCTGGGTTGGGAAGCGGCCCTGAGCAAGGCACTGGAGCGTGGCGAAGGTGAACTGCTGGGGCAAATGCGTGAGCAGTGGCCGTTCTTCCGCACCCGCATCGACATGCTGGAAATGGTCCTGGCCAAGGCCGATGCCGACATTGCACAGTCCTACGATGAGCGTCTGGTGGAGCCGAATCTGTTGCCATTGGGTGCGCACTTACGCGACCTATTGTCGCAGGCGTGCACCATCGTTCTCGGCCTGACCGGGCAGTCGCAGCTGCTGGCACATAGCCCAGCGACCCTTGAGTTCATCCGCTTGCGCAACACCTACCTCGACCCGCTTCATCTATTGCAGGCAGAGTTGCTGGCCCGTTCAAGAGTGCAGGACGTGGCGCAGGGCAGCCCGGTAGAACAGGCCTTGCTGGTGTCTGTGGCGGGGATTGCCGCCGGTTTGCGTAACACCGGCTAAGGTTTTTGCCCTGGGGTCAGGCATCCGGCAGGTGAGCCGGATGCCGCCGTTTGACGGGTGGAAAAGTGCTGTCAGGCGACAGTTAATGATGGGGTTGCGACTTGGGAAACTGTGCGCAATGGTCGCAAGAGGCAGCGGTTTCTCCGACTTTTGGCGTCTTGTGTGGGCGCAGCCTGCTGTGTATCTTGAGCAGCCTTTGACCGTTTGGGCGGTCACGACCCTATTTTTGAGATTGGCCCCACGAGGCGAATCTGACGTTATCCATATAAAAATTGAGGAGCACATCGATGCGCGTCATTCTGCTGGGAGCTCCCGGGGCCGGTAAAGGTACTCAGGCTAAGTTCATCACCGAAAAATTCGGCATTCCGCAAATCTCCACCGGCGACATGTTGCGTGCAGCGGTCAAGGCCGGCACCGAGTTGGGCATCAAGGCCAAGAGCATCATGGATGCCGGCGGCCTGGTGTCCGATGACCTGATCATCGCACTGGTCAAGGACCGCATCGCCCAGTCCGACTGCGCCAACGGTTTCCTGTTCGACGGCTTCCCGCGCACCATTCCCCAGGCTGAAGCCCTGGTGACGGCCGGCGTCGAG